>NZ_JBXAND010000001.1:0-1787910 GCF_058801345.1 Allobosea sp. GW822-FHT03F07 | reverse complement strand
CTCGCCGGATTCGACGCCGTGCTGATCGCGACAGACCATGACGACGTCGATTACGGCCTCATCGTCCGCAATGCCAAGCTCGTCGTCGACACCCGAAACGCATGCGCCCGAAACGGCCTTGCCGCCGAAACCATCTTCAAGGCCTGATGCCCTCCATGACCGACTCGGAACCCGTCTACGACCTCGCCGTCATCGGCGGCGGCATCAATGGCTGCGGCATCGCGCGCGACGCGGCAGGACGCGGCGCCTCCGTCATCCTGTTCGAGAAGGACGATCTCGCCAGCGCGACATCCTCCGCCTCGACCAAGCTGATCCATGGCGGGCTACGCTATCTCGAGCATTACGAGTTCCGGCTGGTGCGCGAAGCGCTGATGGAGCGCGAGCGGCTCTGGGCGATCGCGCCGCACATCATCTGGCCGCTTCGCTTCGTCCTGCCGCACCACAAGGGCCTGCGCCCGGCCTGGCTGCTGCGGCTCGGCCTGTTCCTCTACGACCATATCGGCGGCCGCAAGAAGCTGCCGGCAACGCGCACGCTCGACCTCGCCCATGATGCCGCCGGCCGCCCTTTGAAGGACCACGGCGCGAAAGCCTTCGAATACTCCGATTGCTGGGTCGAGGATTCCCGCCTCGTCGTGTTGAACGCGATGGATGCGGCGGCGAGAGGCGCCGCGATCCACACGCGCAGCCGCGTCGTTGCGGCCGACCGCGACAACGGCTCCTGGCGGATCACCATCGAAAGCAACGGAAACCGGAAAACCGTTCTGGCCAAAGCCCTCGTCAACGCTGCCGGCCCCTGGGTCGGCGAGGTGCTGGGCGGTGTCGTGCGCTCGAACACGAAGGCCGCCGTGCGCATGGTCCAGGGCAGCCATATCGTCGTGCCCCGCATCTACGAGCACGACCGCTGCTACATCTTCCAGAATTCGGATGGCCGTATCGTCTTCGCGATCCCCTATGAGCGCGACTTCACCCTGATCGGCACCACCGACCGCGACTTCAGGGGCGATCCGTCCGGGGCGAAGGCGACGCCGGAGGAGATCGACTATCTCTGCGCCGCCGCGAGCGAGTATTTCCGCGAGCCGGTGACGCCGGAGACCGTGGTCTGGACCTATTCGGGCGTCCGGCCGCTCTATGACGACGGCGCCAGCAAGGCTCAGGAAGCGACCCGCGACTACGTCCTGACGCTCGACGCGCCCGAAGGCCAGGCGCCGCTGCTCTCCGTATTCGGCGGCAAGATCACGACCTATCGCCGCCTGGCGGAGTCGGCGCTGGAGAAGCTCGCCCCCCACGCGGGCTGGGCCGCACGGCCGACCTGGACCGTCACCGGCACCCTGCCCGGCGGCGACTTCCCGGTCGAGGGCTTCGACGCGCAGGTCGATGCGCTGGCCGCCACCCACCCTTGGCTCGCCCGCAAGACCGCGACGCGGCTGGTACGCGCCCATGGCACCAGGGCGCGCGGCATTCTCGAAGGCGCGGCCAGCGTCGCCGATCTCGGGCGCCATTTCGGCGCCGACCTCTATGAGCGCGAGGTGCGCTATCTGATGCGGGCCGAGTGGGCCAGGGAAGCCGCCGATGTGCTTTGGCGGCGCAGCAAGCTCGGCCTGAGGCTGACCGCCGACGACCAGGCCGCGCTGGAGCGCTTCATGGCCGAGCAGATGGCTGCGAACTGAATCGCGTTTTCACACGAACCTCATCGTCATCCCGGATGGAGCGAAGCGCAGCTCCGGGATGACGCCGTGTTTCAGAACTCGGATGTCCTGCTCATCGTACCCCCGCCGGCAGCGCCGGCTGCGACAGCCTTGCGCCGATCTCGATGAATTTCAACGGGTTGCTCGCCTCGCCCGCGAGACGCGTCTCGTAATGCAGATGCGGCCCGGTCGAGCGCCCGGTCGAGCCGAGCCGCCCGATGATTGCGCCGTGCGGCACGATCTGGTCGGCTTGGACGTCGAAGGCGCTGAGATGGGCGTAACGCGTGGTCAGGCCGTTGCCATGGTCGAGTTCGACCATGTTGCCATAGCCGCCCGCGACCTCGGCCCTGAGCACCTTGCCGGCTCCGGTGGCGCGGATCGGCGTGCCGGTCTCGCCGCGGAAATCCATGCCAGAATGCATTGCGGGCGCCCCTGTGAACGGGTCCGTGCGCATGCCGTAATTGCTCGTGGTGCTGTCATCGCCGTCGAGCGGGCGGCGCAGCGGCACGATATTGGCGAGTTCGCGCCAACGGCCGAAGAGCGACTGGCCCTCGCCCAGTTGCACGACCCTGTGCTCGAAACTGCCCGGCCGCATCGTCACCGAAAGCGGGATCAGCGGGCCGCCCATCGCCTGGCGCGCCGGCGGCAGCCTGACCTTGGCGACGTCGAGCCCGAGCTCGGCCAGCGAGGACCTGATCTCCTGAACGCGGCCGAGGAGCCGCAAGCCCAGCGCCGAGAGCTGCTGGCCCTGCGCGGACTCGATCCGGTCGAGCGATTGCTGCAGCACCGCGACACGCTCGGCCAGCGGCAGCGGCTCCTCCGAACGTAGTGTCACCGCGATCTGGCGCTTCTGCGGCGCGACCACGGCCGGGTTGATGCGTTCGAGGATATTGCCCTGGAACGGATCGCTGGCGGCGAACCCGCCCGTCCCGCCCGGCCCCTGCGCGCCGCTCGGCGGCAACACTGGCGCCACTGCCTGACCCGTCAGGGTGCCCAGCAGGTTCTGCCGCGCCTCGAGCTCGATCTGGCGCGAAATCAGGTCGGCGAGCTGGTCGTCCCCACCGCCCCCTGCCGCCGCGCCCGGCAGGCGCTGCGTCGCAATCGAAGAGACCAGCCGGCGCGTCAGCGCCCGCATCTTCTCGTCATAGCTCGCCTGCAGAACCCGCTGCTCCCGCTGGAGCATGGCGACGATCGATTTTTCTTGGAACAGCAGCCAGGTCGCGGCAGCGCTCCAGACGGCGCCGACCACCGCCGTCAGCAGCACCATCGCGCGTCCCGCCTTGCCGACGCGCGACGGCCGCCTCCGGCGCGGTTCGGGCGGGCGTGTCGGCTCCCGCGGGCCGGACGGTCCCTGCGGCGCGGCGGACCGGCTTTTCAGTCGTGCTGGCTGCAACATCCGCTGCTCCCCGATCGAGCCCGTTCGACCCGTTGCAGCGATAACGCACCGCGACGGCTCGGCCGGGGTCCGTCAAACGAAGGACGCCGGCACGATACCCTATCGGAAGGCGCCGTGCCCGCCCCGCCCTAGAAGCCGCAGATCTCGACCAGCTTCTCCTGCGTCTTCGGCCCGGGAATGCCGTCCATTTTCAGGGGCGGATAGGCCTTCTGGAACGCTCTGACAGCCTTGGTCGTCTTCGGCCCCTTGATGCCGTCGACGGGGCCAGCGCCGAAGCCGAGCGCGTTCAGGCGAAACTGCACGCCCGTCAGCCACTCGGCACTGGGCGCAGTCTTGCCGCCCGCCTTGATGACGATCTCCGGCAGCCGGATCACGGTCCTGCCCTGCTTGCGTTCCTTGAAGGCGTCGAAGCTGCCCTTGACGACCTCCGGCGGCGCCGGGTCCTGCTTGGCCGGAACGGAGGTCGCCGCGACGACCACGGGCGCGGCGAGGTCGACGCCTTCGCTGGTCTCGATCGCGGTCAGTCCTTCGATCACCAGCACCACGCCCTTCGTCAGGGCGCCGCCCAGTTCCAATGCTCCGGTCAGAAGCATCTCGTCGACCACGCCGACCGGCGCGTTCGGCTTCAGGAAGATGCCCGCCTTGTCGACCGGGCCGTAGCCGAGGCCGTTCACGAGATCGTCGAGCGTATGGTAATATTTCCCGCCATAGTCCGCGAAGCGCACGCGCCCGAGCGTATCCCGCACGGCCATGACGGCGTGCTTGATCGGCTTGCCGGTCGTCGTCATGCAGCGGATCGCGAACATCGTCACGCCGCTCTCGCCGCGAGCGATCTGGATCGCGTCCTGGATCGTCTTGGGATGCGTGTACTGCTTGATCCGGACACCCTGCTGGGTCAGGAATGTCAGCATCTTCTCGATCGAGTTGGAGAGGACGTAGCGTCCCCGCTCGTTCTTGGCGAGGGAGCCGAGCGGCTTGCCGAGCGCCTCGGCCATGTCCTTCACCGTGATGAAGTAGTTTTTGCCCTTGGTGATCGACATGGCGTTGTTCACCGCCTGGAAGCCGCAGGGGCCGCTGACGCCCTTGACCTGCACGGCCAGCCGGATCTGCTTCAGATGCGAGAGGCGCGCGAACACGCCGCCTATCCGGCCGAGCGGCCCGAGGATCGCGAGCAGCCGCAGCGCGTCCTTGCCGACACCGCCCAGCCCGCCCTCCGACATGCCTTCACCGAAGCGCAGCACGTCGACGAAGCCGGCACCCAGATCCATCGAGGTCTGCACGCCGGTGGCGATCGTCACGGCCCACCATTGCGGATTGTCCTCGACCCATTCGCCCAGGATCGTCTCGGTCTCCCGCTTCTGCTTGTCCCACCAGTCGGCATATTCTGAGAAGGCCATCGTCAGTCCCTTGTCGTGAGGCTCCGCAGCGCTTTGTCGGCGCGAGGCGTCGCCCGGTTCACGACACGGCGTAGGCGAAGGTGCCGTTCTCGACCGAGACCCGCGCTTCCGTCAGTGGCTTCTTGTCGAGCTGTAGGCGCAGGATCGCGCGCGACAAGGCCGGCAGCATCGAATTGGTCACGATGTTGTCGATCATGCGCCCGCCGGAATCCGGATCGTTGCACTGCGCGACGATGTGCTCGACCACCGCATCGTCATAGATAAAGGCCGCGCCGTGATTGTCGCGGATGCGCTTGCCGATGCGGCCGAGCTGGAGCCTGACGATGCCGCCCAGCATGTCCGGCGAGAGTGGGTAGTACGGGATCGTGACGAGGCGCCCGATCAGCGCCGGCGGGAAGACCTTGAGCAGCGCTGGCCGCAGCGCCACCGCCATGGCTTCCGGATCGGCCCGCTCGGCCGGGTTCGCCGCCCTCCGCATGATCTCGTCGGTGCCGACATTCGAGGTCAGGATAATCAGCGTGTTCTTGAAGTCGATGCGCCGGCCGGTGCCATCCTCCATCACCCCCTTGTCGAAGACCTGGAAGAACAGCTCGTGGACGTCCGGATGAGCCTTCTCGATCTCGTCGAGCAGCACTACGGAATAGGGCTTGCGGCGCACGGCCTCCGTCAGCCGCCCGCCCTCGCCATAGCCGACATAGCCGGGAGGCGCTCCCTTCAGCGTCGAGACGGTGTGCGCCTCCTGGAACTCGGACATATTGATGGTGATGACGTTCTGCTCGCCACCATAGAGCTGCTCGGCCAGCGCCAGCGCCGTTTCGGTCTTGCCGACGCCGGAAGGACCGCAGAGCATGAAGACGCCGATCGGCTTGTTCGGATTGTCGAGCTTGGCGCGGTTGGTCTCGATGCGCCTTGCGATCATCGACAGGCCATGGTCCTGGCCGACGACGCGCTTGCTCAAAGTCTCGGCGAGCTTCAGGACGGTCTCGATCTCGTCGGCGACCATCCGGCCGACCGGAATGCCGGTCCAGTCGGAGACGACCGAGGCGACCGACTGCTCGTCGACATGGGCGTAGATCATCCGCTGTGCCGGATCGATGCCGCCGAGCGCCGCGAACTTCTCGGCGAGCGTCGCGCGCGCCGCGTCCGGATCGGGCGTCTCCCCCACCGCTTCCGTCGAGACAGGCGTGGCAGGCTCCGGCGCCGGCTCCCCCGCCTCGCCGGCGGCGACGTCGCGGGCGACATCCGCCTTCGGATCGGCGGCCGGAGGCTTCTCGCCGAGCTTGGCGCGCAGCGCCTTGATCTCCTCGACGATCGCAAGCTCGCTCGCCCAGGCGGCCTCCAGCGCCGCCAGCTTCTGCTGCCGTTCGGCGATCTCGACCTCGATCTCGCCCAGCCGCTTTTCGGTCTCGCTGCCGAGATCCTGGTCGGCGGTCAGCGCCCCCTTCTCCTGCTCCAACGCCGAGATGCCGACGCGGGCGTCCTCGATCGCGGCCGGCGTCGCGCTCTGGCTGATGGCGACGCGGGCGCAGGCCGTATCGAGCAGGCTGACCGCCTTGTCGGGAAGCTGGCGGGCGGGGATATAGCGATGCGACAGCGTCACCGCCGCCACGATCGCGGCATCGGAGATGCGGACCTTGTGGTGCTTCTCCATCGGGCCGATCAGGCCGCGCAGCATGGTGCAGCAGCGCGCGACATCGGGCTCGTCGACATTGACCGGCTGGAAGCGCCGGGTCAGCGCCGGGTCCTTCTCGAAATACTGGCGATACTCGGACCAGGTCGTCGCGGCGATGGTGCGCAGCGTGCCACGCGCCAGAGCGGGCTTCAGCAGGTTGGCGGCGTCGCCCGTGCCGGCCGCACCGCCCGCGCCGATCAGCGTGTGGGCCTCGTCGATGAACAGGATAACCGGCGTCGGCGAGGACTGCACCTCGTCGATGACAGAGCGCAGGCGCTGCTCGAACTCGCCCTTCATCGAGGCGCCGGCCTGCATCAGGCCGATGTCGAGGGCCACGACCCGCACGCCCTTCAACGGCGGCGGCACGTCGCCGGCCGCGACCCGCTGCGCGAACCCCTCGGCGATCGCCGTCTTGCCGACGCCGGCCTCGCCGGTGAGGATCGGGTTGTTCTGGCGCCGCCGCATCAGTACGTCGATGACCTGGCGGATCTCGTCGTCGCGGCCGAGGATCGGGTCCATCCCCCCTTCGCGCGCCTTGACGGTCAGGTCCTGCGAGAAGCGGTCGAGCGCGGTGGTGCCCTTCGCGCCCTCGGCAGCTTCAGCGCCTGGCGTGCCTGCGGCGCGCAACCCCGAGCCGTCCATCGGCCGCAGGTTTTCCTCCTCGGAAGCCTCCCAGATCTTGGCATGGCCGGCTGCGAGTTCCTCGACCGGGATCTTGCCGAATTCCTTCGAAATTCCGGTCAGCGCCCGGCGCAGCTCCAGCGACTTCAGCGCCGCGACAAGGACATGGCCGGTCCTGATCTGCGTCTCGCCGAAGAACAGCGTGGCGTAGTGCCAGCCACGGTCGAGCACGTCGACGACGTTGTTGGCGACGCCGGGCATCTCCGTCTCGTTCTTGCGGAAGCCCTCGATGACGCCGCCGATATCGGTCGCGAGCTTGCCCATGTCGAGGCTGTAATGCTGCGCCGTCAGCCCGATATCGGTCGACCGCCGCTGCAGGATCTGGGCGAGCCAATGGGCCAGCTCGACATTGCGGTTGCCCGCTCCCTTGGCCTGGCGCAGCGCCTGGATGAAGGCCTCATAGCCGACCCGGTTGAGCTTGCCTGTGACGGCTTCGAGACTGATATCGGCCATGACGGTCTCCTTGAGCGTCGAGGTTCAGGTGGCCCGGCTGCGCTTCTGGCGCATGCGCTCGGCAGGATGAAAACGGGCGTCGCGGCGTAAGGCCCCGGCGGAGACGTCCCAGTTCGGCGACATCCAGCTCGTCCAGCCGAGACTGCCGAACTGGCCGAGCCGAGCGGGCTTGACCTCGCCGACCGGCAGGGCGAGCTCGACATCCCATTCGAACTGCTCGCCGAGATGGAAGAAGACGGCATCCGCCAAGGGCTCGCAGCGATCGCCGTTCGGCAGGAAGCGGGAAAACTCCTCCAGATTCTGCGCGACGATGCAGATGCGGAACTTGTCCTCGACGCTATAGACGCTGGCTCCCAGGAGCGCGTCGCCGCCGAGCGTGCAATGGCTGCCGCCCAGTCGCGTCCGGTCGGCGGGGTCGAAGACCAGCCGCATGCCGACTAACTGCTCGATCTCGACCTCCGCCTTGAACAGCCCGGCGAGCAGGCCCCGCAGCCGCGAGGCCGACTTCGCCTGCGCTCCGATCAGCCCGGCATGGGACAGCATCTCGGCATCCGGCACCGCATCGCGGTTGCGATAGGGCCCCGAGCCGAGCCCGATCTGGCTGCCGACATAGGCGGCGAAGCGGTCGAACTCCGGCCGGTCATGCTGCGCGATCGGCCGGGAGTCCGCCCAGGCGCGGTAGAAGAGCTGCAGGAAGCGGTGGTTGAAGATGTCGAGGAAGCGCGGAAAGGCGTCGTCGCGCAGGAGCTGCCAGTGATAGCTCTCCTCGGTCGTCGCCAGCGGGAGCGCGCCCTGCGGCCCGAGCAGGCCGAGGAACTTGACGAAGAGCCGCAGCCGCCCCTGCAGGTCGCGATCCGCCTCCGCGATCGTCGAAGCCGGGAAATCGAGATAGGCCTGCTCGCCCAGCGCGACATATTCGTCGCGGCGTGCCGCGACGTCGCCGATCCGCGCCCGGTCCGGGAAGCTGCGTTCGAGCCGGCGCATGACCGCGTAGAAATCGAAGCGCCAGGGCTCGTCCTGCAACTGCTCGGCAAAGCTGGGCTCGCGCTGCAGGGCTTGGCTCAGATTTGGGCTCGGATTCGCGCTTTCGCTCACAGGATCCGCCTCGCTCCGGCGCGCGGCGGCCAGCGCATCACCTCCCCGCGCTCGACGGTTCGGATCACCGTCTGGGTGAAGTGGTTCATCGCCGCATACTCGGCGAAGAAGCGGTCTAGCACCGCGCCCAGCAGGAAGACGCCCGAGCCCTCGAAGGCCTTTTCGTCGAGGACGACGGTGATCTCCAGCCCACGCGCCGCGCCCGTCCCTGCCCGCTGCGGAAAGCGCCTGACCACCGGCCGGCTGTCGACGCTCTTGATGCCGCGGATGCGCCGTTCGGTGGCGCTGTCGGCGAGATCGGCGAAGAGCGAGAGCAGCTCCCGCAGCGCTTCGCCGTTCTGCCCCGCGCCGCGCTGGACGAGGCCGAGATGATTGAGGCTGAGCAGGTTGATCAGCCGCCAGGTCACGACACCGGTGCTCGCCGTCTCCGAGCGCAGCCGCAATTGCGAGACGATCGGCTCGCGCGGCGGCGTCGGCCCGGACAGGCAGGCGACGTCGAGCGCGACATTGTCGATCAGGCGGAAATCGGCGCCGCCCTCGCCCGTCGGCAAATGCTCCGGCAAATGCCGGTTGGAGCAGAGCGCACGCACGCTGAGTTCGGCCACCGAGACGCTGTCGCTAACGCCGGCAGGCTCCACCAGCGAGATGAACATGTCCGTCCCGGTATAGTCGGAGGAGCGCCCGGTGCGCCGCTCGGCGACGGAGCGGCGGCGCGGCAGCCGGCGCTGCGTATAGAGCAGGCCATGCGTCGGCGAGGCGCCCTCGGGCGAGGAATAGAGCGGGTGCACCGGCTGCTTCTCGCGCCCGCCGACATAGTGGGCGTGGACCGAGAGGATGCTGTGCGGCTCGTAGTCGAGCTGGCGGCTGCGATCCGGCACGACATGGAACTCATGCTGGTTGCTCTTGACCGGCATGCGGTCAGCCGTTTTCTCGAACAGGTTGATCGCGGGCGCGGCATAGAGCGCGAACATCTGCTTCTGCACCGCGGCGGCAAGCCGCGTGTTCACCTCGTCGAAGACGAAGATCACGTCGACCGCCTTGGCCGTCAGCTTCGGCATGATCCGCGCGAGACCGTCGAGCCTGAAGCCGAGGAATTTGCGCGGAAACCAGAACAGCTCGCGCAACAGGTCGAAGCCGCGGAAGATGCGGGTATCGGCCGGGAGCAGCGCCTCGTTCTCGGAAAAGCCCAGCTGCTCCAGCGAACAGCCCTCGGCGGGCGTGATGACCGGGTCGCCGAACTCATCGAGATGGCGGAAATAGATGCCGACGCAATCGGAGAAGAGCTGCTCGTACAGCGCGACCGCATCGGCTTCCGTCCCAAGCAGGTGGAAGGTCAGATCCTTGCACCTGCAGCCGGAAAACCAGCTCGTCGGCGTCTTCAGCGCCTGCGCCGGCGACGGTTCCTGCTCGGGGTCGGCCATGGTCCGGTGCGTCAGCGACAGCCGCAAGCCGGACAGGGCCCGGTGATCGGTGCGCAGGCCGAGAGCCTGGAGCGGCCCCGGCGCCGGGATGTATTCGGCCGCGGCGATGTCGAAGGGCCACATCGTGACATCCGCGCCGAGCCGATAGCGGCAGGCGACGCGGCGCTCGCGTTCGAGATAGGTCGCGTCGATATAGGAGCCGCGCGGGATCCTCATCCCCTCGCGCAGGCCGGGATCCGAGAAGGGCGGCCGGATGCCCGCCAGCAGCGCGGAGGGCGTCGGCGCGAGGTAGTTCGGGATCAGCTGTTCGAGCAGGTTGTTGGTGAATTCCGGGAACTCGTGCTTCAGCTTGAGCTGCACGCGCGCCGCGAGAAAGGCCGCGCCCTCCAGCAGGCCGCCGACCATCGGGTCCATGCGCTCGCCGACGAGCCCGCCCAGCCTTTCGGCAATGCCGGGATACTCTTCGGCGAATTCCTTCGTGTGCTCCATGAACAGGCGGAGCTCTTGGTTGTAGAAGTCGAGGAACTCCTGGTTCATCGTCCCTACCGGCTCCTGATCGCCATCTTGCCCGTATCCAGTTCGAGATCGGCGACGAACTGGACGGGTATGTTGAGCGGTTCGCAATTCAGGTCCGCCCGCACGAGGAAGCGCACCTTGAGTTCGGCCCTGTCGAGGGAATCGTCGCGCTCGACGGCGATCGTTTCCTGGATCAGTCGCGGCTCGTATTCGAGCAGCACGGCGATCATGTCCTCGCGGATCAGATCGACGCGATGCTCGTCGATGGTCCGGTTGGCGAGGTCGGGAAAGCCGTGGTTCAGGATCGAGCGCCGGACATGCTCGTGATCCGACAGGTCGACCGACGAGGCCAGGTTGATCGTGTTGACCAGCCCTTCGAGGTCGAGCGCGATCTCGCGCCTCAGCTTCGGCTCGGTGATGGCGGCGCGCGGCGCGGCGCGGCGGTTCGCGATGACGCGCTCGCCGCCCTCGTCGCGCAGGTCGAGCGAGACCTTCGCATCCTTTTCCAGATGCGCCTCGCGAAAAGCGAACATCAAAGGCGGCCGCAGCCGCTTCCTGGAGATCGGGCCGTTCATGGCATCGGGCCGTTCATGGCATCCCGGATCGCATCTCGGTCATCGACGGAACCCGCCGCCGGGCGGGGACACAAGCACGATGGCCGCCGCGGCGCTTCTCCGCAACGACCATCGAAAAGCGGCAGGCCGGCGCCGCTCGCGCGACACCGGCCTGCGTCTCACGTCACTTCTTGTTGGCCTTGAGATCCCAGGTCATCGTCACCGGCGCGTCCAGCGTGCCGTCCTTCTTCTGGGACTTGTACTCGTACTTGATCTTGGCGAAGTTGAGCGAGAACTGGTCGGTCGGCACGCTCGAGCCGCCGGCGGCATCGCCGGACTGGTAGCTCGACACCAACAGGTCCTCCAGCGTCAGGACATAGTAGTCCTGCTGGTTCTCGCCCTGCTTGCGGACATAGAGCACCGCCTTGGAGATGTGCTTGCCGGTGGCGCAGGAGAGCGCCAGGTTGGCCGAGGCCTTGCCGACGGACGAGGTGAAGTGGATGTCCTGGAAGCTCGCCTTGCCGGCACCGCCGCCGGAACCCGCCGCATGCGAGCCAGCGTTGCTGACGCCCCAGGAAAAGGAATCGACCTCGATCGTGTCCTTGTGCTTGGAATCCTGGCTTTCGCCCTTGATGCCGTCGATCTCGAGAAGGAAGTCGGTAGCCATGATCATCTCCAATGGTTGGGAGTGAGGGTGAATGTGGTTGTGAAACCCGAATACTGGACGCAGTTCTCCTGCGCGCCCGGGCTCGACCGCCCGGAGCGCTGAAGGTCTTCGTTGCTGACTTCACATGCTGGTCAGGTGACGATCACGTCTTGGGAGCTGGCAGGCGTGAGACCAGGCTCAAGCCGATATCCATGCCCTCGAGCTGGAAGTGCGGCCTGAGATAGAACTTGGCCGAGTAGTAGCCAGGGTTCTCCTCGTCCTCGAAGACGTCGATGCGCGCATCGGAGAGCGGGCGCCGTGCCTTCGTCTCTTCGCTGGAATTGACCGGATCGCCATCGACATAGTCGGTGATCCACTCCTGCAGCCAGCGCCGCAGCGGCTCCTTTTCCTTGTAGGAGCCGATCTTGTCGCGCACCATGCACTTCAGATAGTGCGCGAAGCGCGAGACCGCGAACATGTAGGGCAGCCGCGCCGACAGGTTGTCCGAAGCCGTCGCCGCGACCCCGTCGGGGCCGGAGAACGCCTTGGGCTTGTAGAGCGACTGCGCGCCGATGAAGGCTGCCTTGTCGGTGTTCTTGCGGTGGATCAGCGGGATCAGGCCGGACTTGGCCAGCTCCGCCTCGCGCCGGTCGCTGATCGCGATCTCGGTCGGGCATTTCAGGTCGATGCCGCCATCATCCGTCGGGAAGGTGTGGGTCGGCAGGTTGAGCACCTCGCCGCCCGACTGCACCCCGCGGATGCGCGTGCACCAGCCGTATTCCTTGTAGGCGCGGTTGATGTTGACGGCCATCGCATAGGCCGCGTTCATCCAGGCGTATTTCTCGCCCTTGTGCCCGTCAGTGTCCTCCTCGAAGGCGAACTCCTCGACCGGCTCCGATTTCGCGCCGTAAGGCACCCGCGAGAGCACCCGCGGCAGGCACAGGCCGACATAGCGGGAGTCGGCCGCATCGCGCAGGCCCTTCCAGGCCGCATAATCCGGCGTGTCGAACACCTTGCTGAGATCGCGCGGGTTGGACAGCTCCGTCCAGGAGTCCATGCCCATCAGCGTCGGCTCGGCGCCGGCGAAGAAGGGGGCGTGAGCGGCGGCCGCGACCTTGGAGAGGTCGCGCAGCAACTGCACGTCGGTCGGCACATGGCTGAAATGGTAGTCGCCGATCAGACAGCCGAAAGGCTGGCCGCCGAGCTGACCGAACTCCTGCTCATAGACCTGCTTGAACAGCGGGCTCTGGTCCCAGCGCGCGCCGGGATAGGTCTTCAGATTGCGATAAAGCTCGTTCTTCGAGACATTCATCACCTTGATCTTGAGCTGCGCATCGGTCTCCGAATTGAAGACCAGATAGTTCAGGCCGCGCCAAGCGCTCTCGATCTGCTGGAATTCGGGTGCGTGCAGCACCTCGTTCATCTGCTCGGTCAGCTTGGCGTCGAGCCTCGCGATCATCTCCTCGATCGTATCGAGCACATCGTTCTTGATGAGCGTCGAGTCCGAGAGCGCCTGGTTGACCAGGGTCGCGATGCCGGCCTCGACCTCCGTCGCGGCACGCTCGGTCTTGGGCTTGAAGCTCTGCTTCAGGACCGAGGCGAACTCGTCGAGATCACGCGTCTCGGCGACTGCGCCGCCGGGCTGCTGGGTTTGTGCTTCCGCTGCCATTGCCGCCTCGCTTGCTTACTTGCTGTCTTCGGTCGCCGCGCCGTCGGACGGCTTGTCGCCGAGCTTGTCCTTGAGCGCCGCCATGAGCTGGGGATCGGCCAGAAGCGCCTTGATCTGGTCGCTCGCAGCCATCTTGCCGTCCATGAAGCGTACGAGGTTGGCGAGCTGTTCGCGCGCCTCCAGCAGCTTGGCCATCGCCGGGATCTGGCGGGCGACGGCAGCCGGGTTGAAATCGTCGAACTTCGAGAATTTCAGCGCGACCGAGAGCTTGTCGCCGCCATCGCCGAGCTTGTTGGGCACGTTGAAGGCGACACCGGGCTCGATCGCGGCCATGCGCTGATCGAAATTGTCCATGTCGAAGTCGAGGAACTTGCGCTGCGAGATCTCGGCCTTGTCGACGCCCGAAGCGTTGCCCGAGAGATCGGCCATCACGCCCATGACGAAGGGCAGCTCGATCTTCTGCTCGGCATTGTACGGGTCTTCGTAGGTGATGTGGACCCGCGGCGGCCTGTTGCGGCGGATGAACTTCTGCCCTGAATCTCCGGCCATGGTGCTTGCCCCTCTGCAATCGCGTCACGCCGACGTAACGTGACATCCTAACCGTTGTTGCTCTCTACCGATATAGTCTCGCCAGTGTGACGCTTGGTTCAAGCGGAATACGAAAAACTGTCCTAGCTGTCGGCGTCCGGCATCATGGCCACTTCCGGGAGGATATTGCCGAGCAGGGCCATGAAATCCTGCTGCGCGAGCGCGCAGGCTTTGTCCATCAGCAGCGGCGTCGGATGCGAAGGCTCGATCTGGCGGTAGAACGCCGCGACCGCCTTCATCCCCGCGATCGCGTCCGTGCGGCTCTCGATCCTGGGAATGACAGCCTTGGCCGGGGCCGCCCGCGGCTCCTCGACAGGTTCCGGAGCCGCATCCTCGACGATGTCGGCATCGCCTTCGCCGCCGGATTCGGTTTCGCCTTCATCCGCAGATGCATCGGAAGCATCTTCGTCGGAACTTTCCTCGTAGGACGTCTCCTCCTCGTAGGAGCGATCCTCGTAACCATCCTCCCCGGCCGTTTCCTCCGGCGCGCTCAGACGCTCCAGCGGCAGCCGGAAACGCGGCCGGTCGCCGATCTCCAGCACCGCCGTAGCCAAATGATCCGGGAACATGATCTGAATGACTTCGATCAAGGACTTGCCGATCAGTTGCTGCGCCTGGCCGATCAGGAGAACCGCCGGGCTGGAAGGTTCCATGCGGCGAAAGTAGCCGAGGCAGGCGGCCAAGGTATCCTTCACTTGAAGGATGTTGCCGCAGGAGCCCGGAGCAAAGCTGTTCGTGCCTGCTGGCGCGACCGTGCCGGGCGTCGCCTCCGCCATCGGCACCGCCTGGTGCCCCGGCAAGCGACGCGCCACCGCCGCATCGAGGAAGGCGACGATCTGACCGACAAGCGCCGAGAGGCGCGGAAAGCTGAGCGTATGATCGGCCCCGACCTTCTCCAGCCAGATCGCGCGGATCGCCCCGAGCGCGTCGGCGATCGCGCGGGCCCGGGCAAGCGTGGCCGTGAGATCGTCGATGTCGACCTCGCTCAGCGCCGCCTGGATCGTGCCCTGGTCGGGATGCTGCTCCCCCTCGACGAGCTTCGTTTCGCCGCTGGCGACGAGTTGGCTCCGGAAGGCGAACGGGCCGATGCGCCGGCTGACGAACAGCGGGGCATGCTGCAGCGGCAGCACGACCGTTGGCAGTTCGTCGAGGCTCTGCAGCGCGACCTCGCGCATGATGAAATCGCCATCCATGGCGCGCGGATGCACCTCCTCCCAATGCTCGGACAGGAGGGTGGTAATGGTCGTTAGGCATGCCGCGAAAGCCGGCACGTCGCGATTGAGGATCGCGAGTTTGCCCGCCAGCACGAAGACCCTGAGATCTCTGGATCGCTCCAGCAGCTTCGAGAGGTCGGAAAAGGCAGCCGGGAACTCGATGCTGCCGCGATCGAATGCGACCTGCCGCCCGTCGTCGTCGCGCCTGAAATACTGCGCCGGCAGCGCGACTTCGAGCCGCGCCGTGACGTTCATGAAGTCGGCATCGTCCTCGAGGTCCGGCCCGCAGGGCTCGTCGCCGGAAATTGCACCCGCGTATTCAGCAAAATTCAAAGCCGCCATGGCCCTCACCCGTCACGCATTCAGCGGCTCGACCGCAGGGAAATCCGCCCAGCGGGCGCGTCGGGCTCGCTCAGTCGGTCTTCAGCCGCGTTTCGACACGGCGATTCTCGCCGGCGAAGGGATCGGCGACGACGGGCTTGTCCTGGCCGTAGCCGCGCGCCGCGAGCTTGGCCGTGTCGACGCCGCGATCGCTCAGATAGCGCACCACCGCCTGCGCGCGCCGCTGCGACAGATCGCGATTGTAGGACGGCGTGCCGGAGGCATCTGTGTGCCCCTCGACCACGAAGCTGCTGGCTGCGAGTTGCGGCGTCTTCAGCGCCTTGGCGAACTCGTCGAGATTGACCCGCGCATCGGGCTCGAGCACGTCGGAATTGTACTTGAATCGGACTACGAGGTCGAAGGCTGCCACGGCAGCCGGCTTCACGACATGCCCGGCCTTGCTGCAGTCGGCCTCCGTGCCGATGCACAGCCCGCGGGTTGCGCTGACCTGCGGCGTCGCCGGCTGGAAATGCTTGACGATGTCGTCCGCCTTGTAGGTCTGCGCCTGCGCCGGCAGCGCCTGCAGCACGTAAAAACCGACGGAAAGGATGGCGATGGCTGTATTCGCGGGTTGCTTGCGCATGGTCCCCCTCCCGTTTAGCTTAACGCGGGCGGCTAAGGATAGAAGGCGCAAATTATGACTCGCGCCATCCGCTACGTCAATATCAAAATAGCATCTACAACCGCGAGGTTTCGTTGATGGCCGCCGATCTTCGACAGTTTCAAAGAACTGCTTCGTTCGAAACCCCTTTGGGTCAAGACGTATTTTCTCTTGTACAGTTTGAAGGGCAGGAAGCTTTAAGCGAATTGTTTACATTTCAGATAGAGGCGACAAGCAAGACTGAAAACGCCGATCTTCAGAGCATCATGAGCCAGAAGTGCTCCGTGAAGATGACCCTGAAGAATGGCAGCCAGCGGATCTTCAACGGAACCCTGGTCGATGCCCAATGGCACGGCAAGGAAAACGACCTGTATCTCTACCGTTTCACGCTGCGGCCATGGCTCTGGCTGCTCTCGCAGCGGGCCGATTGCCGCATCTTCAAGAACAAGACCGCGATCGACATCATCAAGCTGATCTTCGCCAAGGAAGAGACGGCGAGCTTCGACGACCGGACCAGCGATGGGCTGCAGAAGATCGACTACTGCGTGCAGTATCGCGAGACCGATCTCGACTTCGTGCTGCGGCTGATGGAGCAGTACGGCATCTATTACTACTTCAAGCACGTCGATGGCGACCACAAGCTGGTGCTGTCCGATTCACGCTCCTCGCATGACCCGGTCAACGCCGCCGCCCAGCCGACCTTCGCCGGGGCCGGAACCGCCTATCCGCTGATGCCGGTTTCCAGCCGCCTGCCGCGCCATATCGAGCACATGACGCATTGGTCGAGCATGCGGCGCCTGCGGACGGGCAAGATCGCGCTGAAGGACTACGACTTCCAGCAGTCTGGCTCCGACCTCACCGCCCGCGCCGAAGAGGGCTTCGACAAGGCCAAGTCCTACGAGGCCTATGATTATCCCCGCAGCTACATCAAGCGGGACGAGGGCGAACACTTCGCCCGCGTGCGCGCCCAGGCGCAGCAGGCCAAGGACGATCGCCGCCACGCCGCCGGCGACGCGCCCAGCCTCTTTCCGGGGGCGCTGATGAAGCTCGCCGCGCACCAGACCGCCTCTGAAAACATCGAGTACCTCGTCGTCGGCGCGACCCATTCATTCACCGGACAGAGCTACCGCTCTGGCAGCGGGGACGAATCGACCTATCGCGGCTCCTATGAGTTCCAGAAGAGCGACCGGCGCTTCCGCGCGCCGCTGCTGACCCCGCGCCCAACCGTCTACGGCCCTCACACGGCCAAGGTCGTGGGCGACAAGAATCAGGGCGAGGAAGGCGACATCGACGTCGACGAGTTCGGCCGCGTCTATCTCCGCTTCCACTGGGACCGCGAGGATGAATCGACCTCCTGCCGCACGCGCGTCGCGCAGATGTGGTCCGGCAAGAACTGGGGCGGGCAGGTCATCCCGCGCATCGGCCAGGAGGTCGTGGTCGAGTTCCTCGAAGGTAATCCGGACCTGCCGCTGGTCACCGGCACGGTCGTCAACGACCAGCACAAGCCGGCTTACGCCTTGCCCGACAACAAGACGCAGTCCGGCCTGAAATCCGAATCGACCGACGGGGCCGGCATTTCCAACTGCTACAACGAGATCAAGTTCGAGGACCGCTATCGCCAGGAGGTCTTCAGCATCCAGGCCGAAAAGGACTTCAAGGCCCTGATCAAGGACAGCGAAACGCGCGAGGTCGGCCCCGACTACAGCGGCGGCGGCTACTCGCGCGAAACCAGGCTCAAGAAGGGCAACGATCTCCTCCATGTCGAGCAGGGCAAGCTCGACATCGAGGCCCGCGACGCGATCAACCTCACGGTCGGCCAGAGCACGATCAAGATGCTGCCGACCAGCATCGAGATCTCCTCGCCGACCATCGTGATCACCAGCGTCGCCAAGACCGAGGTGCGCAGCGATGCGGTCGTCATCATCAATGGCGGCATGGTCAAGATAAACTGAACAAGATCGACTGAGAGAGTGATGTCGCGCCTTCGCTTCAGCACCGCCCAGGAGGTGTTCGACACCTTCCCCTCGCTCCGCAAGGTCATCGCGACCAAGCCGACGACCGAGCATCCGCTGGCCTTCCTGAAGCGGCTGGCGCAAGGCCAGGCGCCAGCCGAGGCGATCGGCTTCTGCGCCTTCGTCCTGCCACGCCGTGAAGCGGTCTGGTGGGCGTCGCAGTCGCTGCGCGCGATGCAGGCGCCCGGAACGGCGCCGGACCCAGGCCTCGCCGCCGCCGAGGCCTGGGTCCGCGATCCGCGCGACGAGACGCGCAGGGCGGCGCTCGCCTTGGCGGACGAGGGCGACACCGCCCTGCCCGGCACCTGGGCCGCCTTCGCCGCCGCCTATTCCGGCGGCAGCATGGTGGCGACCCATACTGTGCCCTGCCCCCCCGACCTGACTGCGAAAATGGCGCGCATCGCCGTTCTGGTGGCGCTGGGCCGGCTTTCGGGGCGGGAACATCAGGCCGCATTGCGCAATTGTGTCGAAGCATGCATTCGATTGGCCGATGACGACGGCAAGACGAGATCCTGAACGCTGGCCGGCCGGCCGGCACACCACCGTCCTTCCGGCTGCCGGAAGCGCCGGGCTTGCACCCTGCACGGGGTCGCGGCCGAGCCCGGGAGATGTGCGATGCCACTGACGCTGACCATCGAGAACGAGACCGCGCTGCCCGACGGCGGTCCCCTCAGCGTCACGTTGAGCGGTGGGCGCGGCCTCGACATTGGCAGAGACCAGCATCTCGACTGGTCTCTGCCCGATCCGACGCGAGCGATCTCCGGCCGCCATTGCGAGGTCCGCTTCCAGGACGGTAGCTACTGGCTGCGCGACGTCTCGACCAACGGCACCTATGTCAACGGCGGCAGTCAGCGCGTGCAGTCGCCCTACCGGCTCCAGCATGGCGACCGGCTCGAGATCGGCCACTACATCATCGCCGTCACGATCGACGACGCGGCCCAGGCGGAACAGGCGGTGGCGCCGGCAACTCCCTCCTATGCCGCCCAGCCGGAATCGCTCTGGTCATCGAGCGGCGACGAGGCCCCGCCGATCCCGCGCCGCGACCTGCTGCCACCGAGCCGGCATCGCCCCGTCCATGACGGCTTCATCGACTGGGCCGCCGATATCCCGACGCCCACGGCCGAACCCGCAGTCCCGCGGCCAGCCCTGCCGACACCCCAGCCGCGTAGCGACGACTTCGCCTGGGCCCCCTATCGGGAACCGCCCCCGCCGGCAGCGGAGCCGGTGGCGCCGATCCCGACGCCGCGTCGTCCGATCACGGCCGACCTGCCCCCGGGCGATCCCTGGGGCGATCCATCGTCGGCGGAGCCCGCCACACCGATCGCATCGCTGCCTCCGGCCGCTTCGCCGCCGGCCCAGCCCTTCACGCCGCCGCCCTCGCAGCCTTTCGCGCCGCCGCCGGCCGGCATGCCCTCAATCTCCGCAGCCGAATTCGTCCAGCGTTTCGCCAAGGGCGCAGGCCTCTCCACCGGCGACCTGGGCTGGCAGGATCCGGGCGCCTTCGCCGAACAGCTCGGCGGGCTGATGCGTCTCGTCGCGATCGAGCTGAAGCAGCTTCTCGCCGCGCGCGCCGAGAGCAAGCGCATCGCCCGCAGCGCCAACCAGACGATGATCCAGGCGCAGGACAACAATCCGCTGAAGTTCTCGCCGACCGTGGACGACGCGCTGCAGCTCATCTTCGGCCGACCGAAGAGCGGCTATCTCAGCGCGCAGAAGGCCTTCGACGAAAGCTTCCGCGACCTCAAGGCCCACCAGATCAAGACCTACTCGGCCATGCAGCACGCTCTGCGCATGCTCGTCGAGGATCTCGACCCGCAGGCCATCGCCGAAAGCATGGCGCAGGAACGCGGCCTCGACTCCCTGCTCGGCTCGCGCAAGGCCAAGATGTGGGACGCCTATGTCGCGCGCTGGGAGGCCAAGACCGCCCCCTATGAGGACGGCCTCGTCGACGCCTTCATGCTCTATTTCGCCGAGTGCTACGACCGCGGCGGCAAGTGAGACTGCCACGCCGTCATGGTCGGGCTTGTCCCGACCATCCACGTCTTCGCTGGTCGAGACCTGTGTTCAAGACGTGGATGCTCGCCACAAGCGCGAGCATGACGCCGGGCGCTCGCAAAGACGGCTGACCGAACAGCGCCTCAGGCGCCCTTCTTCGCCGCCACCGCCGTGATCTCGATGTACTGGTCCGGCGAAGCGAGCTTGGCCTCGACGGTGGCGCGGGCCGGCGCGGTACCCGGCGGCACCCAGGCGTCCCAGACGGCATTCATCTCGGCGATCTTCGAGATGTCGGTGAGGAAGATCTGGACGCTCAGGATGCGGCTCTTGTCGCTGCCGGCGGCCTCGAGCGTCTCTTCCAGCAGCGCCAGAACCTCCGTCGTCTGCTCCCCGAGCGGGCGGCCTTCGGTCTTCTCGGCGACATGGCCCGCGAGGAACACGATGCCGTTGAAGATCGCGGCATCGCACCAGCGCTGAGTCACTCCGATGCGTTCGATGGCCATGGTCGGTATCCTCTCGTGAAGTCGGCTGACGCGGAACGGCCCGCGCCGGCCCCGTCTACCCGAGGATGCCGGACCCGTCAGCCGCCGATGATGACCGTCGTCAGGCCCATCGTGATCTTGTTCGGCGGGCCGACCGCCTCGATGATCGTGTCGCCGACACGGCAGGCCGAGAGATTGTTGATCAGCACGGTCTGCGAGCCGTCGATGACGACGCCCGGTCCATGCGGCGGCATGGGCAGCAATGTCAGGCAGCTATGGATGTCCGCACCACCGGCCGCCCCCGTGATCATCGAGCCCATGCTGGCAGCAGCCGTCGCCTTGGCGGTCTCCTCGGCCGCCTTGGCCGCGGGCGCGCCGGGCGTGCCCGCGGCCGCGAGCGTAGCGGCTTCAGCCGTCGCGATCGCGGCATCGGAGACCTGTCGCGCCGCCTGGATCGCCGCCGCCGCAGCAGCGGAGACGCCGCGCCAGGCCGGCAGGCCGCCGATCAGCACGGTCGGGCTGCCGGGCCCGGGCTGGAGGATGCCGGGCAGCGGATGCAGCACCATGTCGAGAATTCGCGCGGCTGGGCCTGTCGGCATTCGTCAGCTCCTGCTTGGCGCCCCCACCGGACATCATCGCGTCTCGCGCGGACAATCCGATATAGGCAGCGGATTCGATCTTGATCGACTGCCCACGATCGCACAACCGCGCATCATTCAAGTCAATGACGGCGGCCGTTTTCTTGCGGGCTAGCATTCGCTTGGTGACGCTTGTTGGCGACCCGTATAAGGTTGCCGACATGCCTTTGAGTGAGCGAGACCCGGATGTCGTGGTACAGCAAGGTCGTCTGGTCGGAAGGGCTGTTTCTAAGGCCACATCACTTCCAGCAGAACGATCGGTATCTTGAGAACCTGCTGGAAAACCGCGTCCGGCATGTCACCCCTTACCCATGGGGATTCTCGGTGTTGGAGATCGACCGCGATCTCGCCCAGCAGAGCCGGATAGGCCTGCGCCGCGCCGTCGGCGTGATGCCGGACGGAACGCCCTTCGCCATGCCCGACAACAGCCCGCTGCCGCTGGCGATCGAGGTGCCGGAGAACGCCGCCGGCCAGATCGTCTGGCTCTCCTTGCCGCTCGCCTCGGCCAACACCCGAGAGGTCGAGGACGCGCTCAACGGCAGCGCCAGCCGCTTCGTCCCCGCTACCGAGATGCTGATCGATTCGACCGCCTCGCTGCGGATCGAGGAGGAGATCGACATCGCCCATCCGCGCCTGACGCTGGAGCTGCGCAAGACCGCCAAGGCCGGCTATGTCGGCCTGGCGCTCGGGCGCATCCTCGAGGTCCGCGACCGGGCGATCCTGTTCGACGAGAAATTCGCCCCGCCGGTGCTGGTCTGCTCCGCCTATCCGGTGATCGAGGGCTGGCTCGACCGCGTCATCGGCTGGATCGACAACAAGCTGGAAGAACTCGCCCGCTATGCCGCAGACCCGACCGCAGGCGGCGGCCTGCAGAGCGCCGACTATTTCATGCTGCAATTGCTGAACCGGCAGATCCCGGTGCTGAAGCATCTGCGCCAGTCGCGCTACGTCCATCCCGAACGGCTGTTCGTGACCTTCGTCGCACTGGCCGGCGAGCTTGCGACCTTCACCACGGCCGAGCGCCGCGCCCGTGACTACCCTCCTTACGACCATGACGATCTGGAAAACTGCTTCACGCCGGTCGTGCGCGACATCCAGGACTTCCTCTCGGCTAATCTCGGCCGCCGCGCGATCCGGCTGGAGATCACCGAGCGCGCGCCCAACGCCTTCATGTCGACAATCCGCGACCGCAGCCTCGTCCGCAACGCGACGCTGGTACTGGAAGTGGCGGCGCGGCGCCCGCTGACCGAGATCCAGGCGCAGTTCCCGCAGCTCTTTAAGGTCGGCCCGAACACCAAGATGAACGAGATCGTACATGCCCATCTGCCGGGCATCAATCTCGTCCATCTGCCAACGCCGCCGCCGCAGATCCGCGCGCTGACCGACCATGTCTATTTCTATCTCGACCGCACCTCGCCGCTCTGGCCCGAATTCTCGACGGCGAGTTCGATCGGCATGCACTTCTCCGGTGACTGGCCCGACCTCGAACTGGAACTCTGGGCCGTGCTCGAGGGCAGGCGATGAGCGACCCGGGTTCGCCCTCCGATCCGTTCGGCCGTTCCGACCGGACCATCATCAGGCCGAACCCGGCCGGACGCCGCGCGCCCCTGCCCTCCCGCCCGGCGCAACCCGCGCCGGCCGCCCCCACGCCCTATGCGCCATCCGTCGCCTCGCCCGGCGTCCCCGGAACCGGCGATGAATGGCTCTCCGCCGCCCCGCCGGCTCCCCAGCGCCCGGCGCCGCCGCCCCCGCCGATCTCGGGCGGCCCGATGCCGGGACGCGAACAACTCCTGACACCGAACGCCAACCCGCTGCTGCGCGCCGCCGGGCCGCTGTTGCTGCTGCTCGGGCGCCTGCGCTCGTCCTTGAGCAGTGCTCCGCCGGCGCAGTTGCTCGGACAGGTCACGGACACGATCGAGGCCTTCGAGCACGAGGTCCGTTCGGCCGGCATCTCCGCCGAACAGACCCGCATCGCGAAATACATCCTGTGCGCGGCCGCCGACGACATCGTCCAGAACATTCCCGGCGAGGACCGGCATGTCTGGACGCAATACAGCATGCTCTCGCGCTTCTTCGGCGAGCGCACCGGCGGCGTGCGCTTCTTCGAGGAACTCGACCGCGCCAAGGCGGACCCGTCGGTCAATTACGACCTGCTCGAGATGATGCATGCCTGCCTGGCGCTTGGTTTCCAGGGCATCCACCGGACCTCGTCAGGCGGCGCAGCCAATCTCCAGATCATCCAGCGCAACCTGTTCGAGACCTTGCGCCGCGTGAAGCAGCCCGACGCCGAGCTGTCGCCGCGCTGGCGCGGCCAGGCCGTCGCCTCGCAGGTGGCGCGCTTCAAGGTTCCGGTCTGGTCGGTCGCGGCGCTGGCCGGCGTCGCCGTTCTCGGCCTCTATTTCGTCTTCCGCTTCCTGCTGTCCGGCAATGCGGAAGCCGCGGCCACGGCCATGCTCTCGGTCCACCCCAAGGGCGAGCTCGGCATCGTCCGCAAGGTCTTCTCGGCCCCCCCGCCGCCGCTCCCGCCTCCGCCCGTGCCGCCCAAGGTCTGCGGCGCGGTGCAGCCGCCGATCGTCTGTCAGGTCACGCCCAACGTCATCCTCGTCAGGCTCGTCGACATCACCCTGTTCGAGCCCGGTCAGGCCGCGGTGCGCGACGAGTTCCGGCCGCTGATCGAGCGCATCGCCACCGTGCTGGAAACCGAGGGCGGCGCCGTCAAGGTGCTCGGCCATACCGACAATGTGCCGATCCGCACGGCCCGCTTCCCCTCCAATGTCGAGCTGTCGCAGGCTCGGGCCAAGGCGGTGGGCGAACTGCTGAAGACGAAGCTGAGCAAGCCCGACCGGATCAGCTTCGAGGGCAAGGGCGCCGACGTCCCGATCGCGCCCAACGCCACCCGCGAAGGACGCGCCAAGAACCGGCGCGTCGAGATCGTGATCCAGCGGCAGGGCTGAACCATGCTGCACCTTTACGAGAACGCAGTGTCATCCCGGCCGCAGCGAAGCGAAGAGCCGGGATCCATGCCTGAGCCCCAATCCCGCAGGCTCCGGAATGGATCCCGGGTCAAGCCCGGGATGACGGCGCGCTTCCGCGTGAAATCAGCACCGTCCGGGAGGTGCAGATGAATCTCGCCGCCTGGTTGCGTGTTGCTGCGATCTTCGTCGGAACCTTGGCGCTCGCCCTGCTCGTCTGGTTCGGCGCGCCGTTCCTTGCGGTCGGCGAGGTCAGGCCGTTCGAGTCGATCTGGGTGCGCCTGCCCATCGTCGCGCTGCTGGCGCTCGGCGCCGTCGCCTGGATCGCCGTGATCGTCATCCGCCGCCGCCGCGCGACTGCGGCGCTGACGCAGGCTCTGGAACAGCAGCAGGAATCGACCGGCGATGCCGCGGCGCTGTCCGGCGCCATGCACGACGCCCTGGCGACGCTGCGCCGTGCTCGTGGCGCGAAGGGGGGCGATTATCTCTATGACCTGCCCTGGTACGTCATCATCGGCCCGCCCGGCGCCGGCAAGACGACCGCGCTGGTCAATTCCGGGCTGAAATTCCCCCTCGCCCGTGGCGGCGCAGCGCCTGCAGCGGTGGCCGGCGTCGGCGGCACACGCTACTGCGACTGGTGGTTCGCCGAGGAAGCGGTGCTGATCGACACCGCCGGCCGCTACACCACGCAGGACACCGACACCAACGCCGAGAAGGCGAGCTGGTTTGCCTTCCTCGACCTGCTCAAGGCCAACCGCCCGCGCCAGCCGATCAACGGCGTCATGGTCGCGATCAGCGTCGAGGACCTGCTGACCTCCTCGCCGGAGGAGATCGCTGCCCATGCCGACGCGATCCGCAGCCGCCTGCTCGAACTCAACGAGCGGCTGAAGGTCGATTTCCCGGTCTATGCCGTCTTCACGAAATCCGACCTGATCGCAGGCTTCAACGAGTTCTTCGGCGCGCTCTCCGAGCCGCAGCGCCGCATGGTCTGGGGCCACTCCTTCCAGACCACCGACAAGACCCGCAACATGATCGGCGATGTCGCGCCCGAATACGACGCGCTGATCGAACGCCTGAACGAACGCCTGCCCGATCGCCTGCAGGACGAGGCCAATCCGACCGCCCGCGCCCAGATCTTCGGCTTCCCGAGCCAGATGGCGACGCTGAAGCGCTCGATCGTGGATTTCCTCGGCCGCGTCTTCGAACCGACCCGCTATCACGCCAATGCGACGCTGCGCGGCTTCTACTTCACCTCCGGCACGCAGGAAGGCACGCCGATCGACCAACTGATTGGCGCCCTTTCACGCAGTTTCGGCAGCGACCACGCCAATACCGGCGCCTATTCCGGCCGCGGCAAGAGCTACTTCCTCACCGACCTGATCCAGAAGGTGATCATCGGCGAGGCCGGCTGGGTTTCGACCGATCTCGGCGCTGCGCGCCGCGCCACCATGCTGCGCGTTGCAGGCTTCGCCACGGTCGCCATCGTCTCGCTGGTGGCGCTCGGCCTGTGGTGGATGAGCTTCTCGCGCAACAGCGACCTGATCACCGCAACCAACTACGGCTTGTCGGACTACCGCAGCAGCGCCGCGCCGGTGCTGCAGGAGACGACGATCTCCGAGCGTAATTTCAGCCGTGTGCTGCCGCTGTTGCACAAGCTGCGCCACATGCCGGCAGGCTACGCCACGCGTGAGGAGCCGACGCCGGTTGCCGCCACCTTTGGCCTCAGTCAGCGCGACCGGCTCCAGAACGCTGCCGAAATCACCTATCAGCAGGCGCTGGAACGGATGCTGCGCTCGCGCATCATCTTCCGGCTGGAGGAGCAGCTCGAGGCCAACCAGAACAATCCAGGCTTCGTCTACGAGGCGCTCAAGGTCTACATGATGGTTGGTGGGCAGGCGAAACTCGACCGCGACCTCGTCATCGCCTGGATGCGGCTGGACTGGGCCGAGAACCTGTTCCCGGGCGCCGCCAACGCCAAGGGCCGCGAGGCGCTGGAGGAGCATCTCGTCGCGATGCTCGACCTCGACGACGGCGATGCCGAGCCGCTGGTCAAGCTCAACCAGTCGCTGATCGAGAACAGCCAGCGCACCCTGCGCCGCCTCAGCATCGCGGAGCGCGCCTATGAACTGCTGCGCACCCAGGCCCGCTCGCAGAGCCAGAAGGACTGGGTCGCGGCAAGGCGCGGCGGCTCCGACGTCCGCCTGGCTTTCGAGGGCGTCGGTGGCGAAGACCTCGATCAGGTTCGCGTGCCCTATTTCTACACCTATGACGGCTTCCAGAACGCCTTCGTCGATCGCCTCGGCGATATCGGCGACCGGATCGAGAAGGAGCGCTGGGTGCTGGGCGAGAATGTCGACCAGCAGGCGATCATCTCGCAATACGCCACGCTCTTCCAGGACCTGCTGAAGCTCTACAGCCGCGACTACGTCGCCTCCTGGCAGCGCTCGCTGGCGCGCCTGAAGCTGCGCCCGCTTAACGCCGACAAGCCGCAATATGTCGCGCTCAGCGCCATGGCGGCGCCGACCTCGCCCTTCAAGCAGATCCTCGAATCCATCCGCGACGAGACGCAGCTCACCAAGGAGCGGCCCTCCGCCCGCAAGGCGGCGGCACAAGCGGCGACCGACGTGCTGGAAAAGCGCGCGAGCGAAGCGCTGAGCCGGCTGGGCACCAACCTCCCCTTGAGCGCGCCCGGCGTCGAGCGCGTGCTCGGCGGTGGCGGCAACGAGGCGCTCGGCGCCGACATCGAGAGCCAGTTCAAGCCCTTCCATGTCCTGGTCGAGGGCGATCTCGGCCGCCGGCCGGTCGACCAGCTCCTTCAGATCTTCTCGGAGATCAACCAGAACCTCGCCATCGCCGCGACCAACCCGGCCCAGTCGGCTGCAGCCAATGCGGCACTGGTGCCGCTGATCGCGGCCTTGCGCGCCAATTCCTCGCGCTATCCCGCGCCCTTCGGCGCCATGGTCGTCTCGGCGGTCAACGATTTCGAGGGCGATGCCACAGGGGCGACGGTCGCGCTGCTGCGACAGGCACTGGGCGATCAGGTCGGCCGCGTCTGCACCGATATCCTGACCAACCGCTACCCCTTCGTGAAGGCGAGCACGCGCGACGTGCCGCTGGCCGACTTCGCCCGGCTGTTCGCTCCCGGCGGCATCATGGACAAGTTCTACAAGGAGCGGCTCGAGCCCTATGTCGACAGCTCCAAGGCGCAGTGGAACTGGCGTGTCGAAAGCCGCGTCGCCCGCGCGCTCTCACCGACGACGCTCCGCGAATTCCAGCGCGCCAGCGAGATCAAGGAGGCCTTCTTCCCGACTGGCGGCAACCTGCCTTCCTTCCAGATGATCGTCGTCCCGACCGCGCTCTCGGCCGACGCGGCCAGCGCCAAGCTCGAGATCAACGGCTTCACCGTGCAGAGCCAGCAGGGCGTCAACACGCCGGCGCCGGTGATGTGGCCGGGTGCCGGCATCGGCCGCACGGCCATCACCCTGACGCTCGGCGGCAGCACCGGCGGGGCGTTCGGTGGCGGCTTCTTCTCCAGCGGGCCGAGTACGCCCTCTGGCGAGGTCAAGCTCTTCGAGAAGGACGGCGTCTGGTCCTTCTTCCGCCTGCTCGATGCCGGTTCGGTGCTCAAGCAGGGCGACAATGTCGGGCTGACGCTCGCGGCCGGCGGTCGCCAGGTCGGCTACTCCTTCGGCGTCGGCTCGCTCAAGAATCCGCTGATCCTGCCCGCCTTGCGGGACATCCGCTGCCCGACCGGGATCTGAGACGATGGCCTGCGGATTGTTCGGAAAGCTGCCGGGCAAGCGCGACTTCATCGCCTTGAATGCCCCCGCCGCCTTTCTCAAAGTCTACGAGGCCTGGCTCCAGGGCGGCCTCACCGCGAGCCGGCTCGAACTCGCCGGCGGCTGGCAGCAGGCCTTCCTGAACGCGCCGATCTGGCGCTTCTGGCTCGGGCAGACCTTCTGCGGCCAGACGGTTGCCGGGGCTTTCATGCCCTCGGTCGATGGGGTCGGGCGCTATTTCCCGCTGACCGCCTTCGCCCTGGCGGAACCCGGCGGCGCGATCCCGCATCCGGAACTCGATCCGCAGGACGCCTGGTTCGGCGAAATCGAGGATTTCCTGCTGCAGGCGCTGGATGCCGAAGCGAGCTTCGAAGCCGTCTCGCTGCGCCTCGGTCAATTGCGAACACCCAGCGACGAACTGCTCGCACCGCCTCCGGCCGATATGGTGCGGCTCCCGGACGGCACCATCGTCACGGCGATCACCGCTTCCGGCTTTCCCGAGCGGCTGGCGGCACTGCGTGTCGAGGACCATGCCCGCGCCTATGCTCACTCGACCTGCTTCTGGACAGTCGGCGGCGAGAATTTCGAGCCGCTCGCTCTGGTCGGCCACGGCCTTCCCGACCCCTATCTGTTCAGCGGCCTGCTGACCGGCCGTTTCGATGCGTTCCTCCAACAGGGGCGAGCCGGACCATGAACGACCTCAGCCACGCCACCGCCCCCTTCGAGACCGGCGCGATCAGCCATGTCGGCCGCGTCCGCAGCGCCAATGAGGACAATCTGGTCGTCCGTCCGGAGTTCGGCGTCTGGGCCGTGGCGGACGGCATGGGCGGCCACGAGAACGGTGCGCTGGCCAGCGCGACCGTCGCAGCCGCGATCGAACGTATCGGCGTGACCCAGTCGGCGCCGGATCTGCTGGCGCGGCTGGAGGATGGGGTTCTCCAGGCGAATGCCGAGCTGCGCCGGCGCATCGCCGACAGCGGCGGCGCGCCGATGGGTTCGACGCTCGCCGTCCTGCTCGTCCACGACCGGCATTTCGCCTGCGTCTGGTCGGGCGACAGCCGCATCTATCTCGTCCGGGCCGGCCAGATCACGCAGATCTCGCGCGACCATACCGAGGTCCAGGACATGGTCGAGCGCGGCCTGCTGACGCCTGACGAGGCCAGGCGCTCGCCGCGCCGCCACGTCATCACCCGAGCCATCGGCGTCCACGACATGCCGGAGCTCGACCTCGACAGTGGCGAGATCGCGAGCGAGGACGTCTTCGTGCTCTGCTCGGACGGGCTGACCGAGCATGTCGCGGATGACGAGATCCTCCAGGCGGTCGACGATGCCGGCGCCCAGCAGGCCTGCGACGCCTTGCTGGCGCTGACCTTGCAGCGCGGCGCGCGCGACAATGTCACGGTAATCATCGTCCGTTATCATCAGGACGAGTCCCGGAACACGCAGTGGATGCCCAATATGCGCATGCAGGGGAATGGCACGCCATGAGCGACTCCGAGCGCACCGTCTTTACGCCGCGCGCCGGCGCCGTCTCGGTCGGGACCACGCTGAACGGGATTTACGAGGTCGAACGGCTGATCGCGGTCGGCGGCATGGGCGAGGTGTACAAGGGCCGCGCCATCCAGACGGGCGACGCCGTCGCGATCAAGATGATCCGCCCCGAAATGGCGCGTGACGAGGCCGCGCTCGCCCTGTTCCGGCGCGAGGCGGCGGCGCTGCATAATCTCTATAACG
Source organism: Allobosea sp. GW822-FHT03F07 (assembly GCF_058801345.1). Taxonomy (NCBI): domain Bacteria; kingdom Pseudomonadati; phylum Pseudomonadota; class Alphaproteobacteria; order Hyphomicrobiales; family Alloboseaceae; genus Allobosea; species Allobosea sp. GW822-FHT03F07. The sequence continues at coordinate 1,758,329 of NZ_JBXAND010000001.1, read as the reverse complement.
AGGCCATCGTCCGCTATTACGTCTTCACCATCGACCCTGTGACGCAGTCGCCCTATCTCGCGATGGAATTCGTCGATGGCCAGCCCCTGTCCGACCGTATCAAGGAAGGACCGCTGAGCCTGGAGGAGGTCGACGTGCTGCGCCGGCGCATCGCGCCCGCGCTGCATGCCGCGCACCTGCTCGGCATCGTTCACCGCGATATCTCGCCCGACAACATCATCCTGCCCGGCGGCAATCTGGCCCGTGCCAAGATCATCGATTTCGGCATCGCCCGCTCCAGCGTCCTGGGCGACGGCACGGTGATCGGCTCCGGCTTCGCCGGCAAATACAACTATGTCTCGCCCGAACAGCTCGGCCTCTATGATGGCGAGGTCACCGGCCGCTCCGACATGTACAGTTTCGGCCTCGTCCTGGCCGAGGCGCTGACCGGCAAGGCGCTCGACATGGGCGGCACCCAGGTCCAGATCCTCGACAAGCGCCGCCGCGTGCCCGATCTGTCATTGGTCGATGCGCGCATCCGCCCGCTGCTGACACGCATGCTCGCCGCCGACCCCGCCGACCGCCTCGCCGACATGTCCGAGGTCGCCGCCTGGGAGCCGAAAACAGCCTTCAGCCGCAGCAAGCCCAAACCGCTCGCCTCGTCCTCCGGCGACAACAAGAGCGGCGGGGGTGCCCTGTGGCGGGCGCTGGCCGGCGTCGCCGCGGTCGCGCTCATCGCTGCAGGCGGCTTCTACGGCTGGACGCTTCTTGGCCGCGACCAGCGCCCGCCGAGCAGCCCGCCGCCGCTTCTCTCGGAAACGCGGCAGGAGCCTTCCACGCAGGCGCAAAGCAAGCCGCCGGAGTTGACCGAACCGGCCGCCCCGCCCGCTTCGGTGACGCCGCCGCCGAACCTTTCGGACCCTCCGGCCAGCGCGCCCGCAGCGCCGCAGCCGAACCCGCAGATCGGCATGAGCACTACGCCGCCTGCTGTGCCGGCGGCCCCGCCGCCATCGGAGTCCAGGCCGCCGGCCTCAGCGTCACCCGATCCGCGGATGCCGCAACCAACCAGCGCCGAGCCGCCGAGGCCACCCGCGACGCCGACTACCCCGTCGCAACAGCCGCCAGTTCGACCCGAACCTCCGCCGGCCAGCGCCGGCCACAGCGACCCGCCGCCCGCAACCTCGACCGAGCAGCCCGCACGCACCCCGGCCGAGCGCATCCAGCGCTATGTCGCGACCTATGAGGGTGGGCCCTGCTTCTTCCTCTGGCCGACGGAACTGTCGGACAGGCGCGTCGTGCTGGAAGGCTTCGGCAACACGACCGAGCCCTTCGTCAATTTCGACAACGCTTTCAAGGCAGCGAACGGCTTCGAGGCGCAGATCCATCTGCGCCCGATCACCGCCGCCCAATGCCCGATGGCGGATTTCCTGCGCCAGCTTGGCGACAATATCGATCGCACCCCACGGCTGCAGATCAACGCCTTCAACATGAAGAGCGGCGACGTGCTGAGCGGCACGATCGACAATGACGGCGGCCGCAACATCGCCGTCGTGCTGATCGGCGATGACGGGCTGGTCTACAATCTGGCGAGCTATCTCCGGCGCGACGGCCGGCGCGCGAATTTCAACCTCAAGCTCGAATCGGCGGCCGGGGGGGCACCGCGTCCGCAGACGGTCCTGACCTTCGTCAGCGAGGCGCCGCTGCCGGCCCTGTCCGGACCCAACCCCACCTCTTCGGCCGACTTCTTCGCCAGTCTGAAGCAGGATGTCACGCGCCAGGGCGGCAAGTTGGGCCTGGGAGTCCGGTATTTCCGGATCGAGTAACTGCCAGGGGCTCAGGCTGTCACGGCTCAGTCTTCATCGCGGTAGAGCACGCCCCATTCGTCCTGCCAGAGGCCTTGCGAATCCTCGACCACGATCGGCGCCTTGATCTCGTTGGCGAGCCGGATGGCCGAGCGGAAGGCATCCACGGGCTTCATCTCGTCGCTGACGAAATCATTGACGAGATGTCCGCCGGCCAGTTCCGCCGGGCAGGCGATGCGCCCGAAGGTCTCGCCGTCGCGTGCGCTCAGGCTGAGCGTGATCGCATCCGGCTGGGGTTCGTCGACCTGTTCGAAACGGTTCGCGGCCATGGTGCTGCTCGTCCTTTCTGGTGCTGCGCTGCCGGCGACGCCGGAAGGCCTGCGGGGGTCATCGGTCATTTCTTCGCCGATGCGCGGTTGGCGGCCTGCGCTGCGCCCGGCCGCACCGCGCTGTAGCGGTCGAGGCGAACCTTGATCATCTCGTTGAACTTCCGGTGGACCTCGGAGACCGAGAGCGTCTTGGTCTCGCCACCGGCTTCCGCATAGAAGATCGGCCGGTTGGCCTGCGCCGGGCGCGGCAGTAGTTCGGCCGCCTTGACGTCGGGCGTTTCCTCCATCGTCTCGATGAAGGTCTGGGCGGCGTCCGGCCCGAGGAAATGGATCAGATAGATCTCGCCGCCGGTGAGGTGGCGCCCCATCGCCTTCTCCAGCCGCAGCGTGTCGCGCTTCAGCATCTCGCCGGCGAGCAGCGCCGAGAGATAAGGCTCACGCCGGAGATCCAGGATGCGCTGGCGCTCGGCCGCATCCGGGACGAAGAACTGCTTCCCGCTCTTGCCGATCAGCTTCGTCTCGGCAGCCAATCCGTGCTTGGCGCCGAACTCGCTGACGACGCCGAGCCAGGTCTGCTCGATGAACTGGTAAAGCCCCGTCGCCGACGAGGTCTTGGCTTGGACCGAGGTAGAGAACGAGGATTCCTTGTCGGCGACCGCCATCAGGAGGGTGGGGTCGGCGCCGACGACCTTGCCGGCCCGCACGATCGTCTCGACGAGGTGGCGGCGGATCCGGATCGGGCCGAAGGTCAGGAGTTGCTCGGGATCGCCGCCGCTGGTGATCGGCGCCTTCAGAATCTGCGATCTCGGTCCCGGCCCTGCCGGCCCGGAGGGCAGCTTCGGCGGCACAAGCAAAATATTGGATGGCGGCAGCACCAGCGGCACGACCGGTACGTCCTGGACTGCGGCGACCTGCTCCTTGATCTCCGCAAGTGTCGGGTCGCTGTTGATCGCGAATTCGGTCGCCTGCCGCGCCGCCTCGAGGTCGCTCTCGACCGAGGAGATGATGAGTGAAGGCCGCACCGCCGTCTGCAAGGCCGGAGCAGTGAGGATCGCGACCATCTCGGGATCCGGCGGCGTCTCCTCCTGTCTCAGCTTGGCCAGCGCGATGCCGAGCACGGCGATCGCGGTGCAGGCGACACCGGCCACGAGTCCGACCATGGTCATCCGCCCCGACAGGCCTCGGGCAGCGGCCGGCGCTTGCCCGAATGTCGGAGGTGTCGGCTTGGACGCGGCCCCCTCCGCCCTGCCCGGCCTGGCCGCGCTCGCCTTCGCGATCTCGGGAACCTTGGCGGCCGGCGCCGTCACGGAGCGTCGGCCACCGACAACACGGCGGTGAAGGGCCTCGAACCAGCCTAGACCCTGGGCTTCGAGCGCCACGAGGTCGTCGACCAGCCGGCGCGCAGTGATCGCCGGCACCCTCGCTTCGCGCTCGATGATCCCCGTTGCCGCCTTGCTGCCCTGCTCGGCGATGACCTTCAGCGCGAAGAACCAGAGCTGCAGCGGTGTCCGGCGGTTGTCGAGCACCGTCCCGGCGCCGGGCTGGATCATGTAGCTGCAATGATTGCAGGAGAAGGCCCGCAGCTTCGGCCGCGGCTCGAACGCCGCAGGGCGTCCGCAGGCCGGGCAGGTCATGCTGCTGCCGCCATGGCGGGCGCGCATCAGAGCGTCGAGGCAGGCTTCCTCCGGAAACACGGCCTGGAACTGCTTGAAGCGTTCGCTCATCGGCCATCACCAAACCGGCCGACCCTGCGCGCACGATGCACCGTCGCAGCAGCATGCCGGAGCGTCAGGATACGCGCGCGGGGTGGCTGCGACAATGTTGCCCCCTCAGCCATCAAGCATGCAGCAGGCCGAGGCGAGCGACATCCTTCAGATGCATCGCGACCTGCTCCGCGGTGGCATGCCTGGGCAAGTCGCCGACATCGGCTCCGGAGCCATGCGCCTCGTCGAGGAAGGCGTTGAGATCGCTCAGCAGCATCTCGGGCGTACGAGAACCATCGAGCAGGCAGACGAACTTGCGCACGATGACGCCGTCGAGCGCCACCATGCGGTGGCGCAGATCGGTGACCTCGCGCGCCGTCGTCGCCTGCCAACGCGCCACCTCGCTCGCCAGCGGCCGCTCTCCGATCGCGGTCGTCAGAGGCGGCGGCGCGAGCTTGACGTCGAGCAGGCCCGCTTTGAAGATCGCCAGCAGCGCCTCGTCCAGCCGCGCGACCTGTGCATCGACATCGGGGCCGAGTTCATCGCCTACGTCCGCGACGGCCCGCGCAACCAGATCATCGAAGGCGATGCTCGCGGGCCAGATCTTGCTGAGCTGGCGCAGCGCCGCCTTGCACAGGTGCAGATCGACGGACAATCGCACACCCTCGCCGAACTCGAAGCGATCGACGCCCGGCTTCTGCTCCTCGCCGTCCTTCTCCTCGACCAGCCAGGCATGCGCCGCGATGTAATAGGGCTTGAGAGCGCCGGGCTTGATGCCGCGCCGCAGCGTGATGCCCTGCCGGCAGAGCAAGGTCTCGCGGAAGGCGCGGCCGATAAGCAGATCGAGCGTCTGTTCGCGCAAAACCGCCTCCTCGACAGGAATGCCGGCGAGCATGGCCTGGGCCGGTCCCTTCGCGGCGCCGTACATGTTGGGAAAGGACGCCTCGGCCAGGAACTGCAGGCCGTGCCGCTCGGCCGCCCCCAGCACCTCGTGGAGTGCGAAGGCCCGCGCGCCCGGATTGAGGTCGTCATGGTAGAGCACGTTGTCGGGCGTATCGTTGAGTTGTTCCAGGCGCTGTCTGAGCGCAGCGCCATGGAAGGTTTGGCCGTCGCTGGCCTCGGCGAAGGCCTTGAGCGAGGCTCGCGCCACGCGCACCCGCTCCTGCGGGTCATGCACGTCGCGCGTCGCATAGAGCATCACGTCTCGCGCGAGATCGCGCAGCCGGCAGCCGGGCAGCGCATTGTAGCTGACATAGGCGATGCCATGGGGCGACAGCAGCTCGCCGAAGAGCGCGATGATCTTGTCGCGCACGAAATCCGGCACCCATGAATAGACGCCGTGCACCAGGATGTAGTCGAACTGGCCGAGTTCTGCGCCCACATCCATGATGTTGCGGTGGTGGAAGACGAGATTGCCAAGACCGAGTTCGGTGGTGGCAACCTTGGCGTGCTCGATGGCACTGCCGCTGAGATCGATGCCGACGAAACGGCTTTCCGGATACTGCGCCGCCATGGGGATCAGGTTGCCGCCGCGACCGCAGCCCAGTTCGAGCACACGCATCGCCGAGGGCGAAGCGGCCTCCATGCCGTGGAAATGCGCGATCGTCGCCAGCCTTGCGGGATGCGTCTGCGCGAAGGAATGCCCGGGATAGGCGACGGCGTCGTAAGGGTTGATGCCCGTATCGTTCATTCCTGCCGCCCGCCCCGTCGCCGATGCATTGAACCGGCCCTATCCGAGCGCGCCAGACGACGCCGCGCCTCATCCGTTTGAAGGATCGCAGGCATGGCCGATCGGAAATGCGCCCGAATCCGGCCGGAGCTCAGCAGCCGATCACCTTGAACTCGACCCGGCGATCAAGCGCGTCGCTGGCGTCGTCCTTGCCGGTGCCGACGAGGTTCTCCTTGAAGCCGCGGCCGGTGGCGATCATCCGGTTGCGCCCCTCCGGCATGCCCGTCGCCAACAGGTCCATGATGAACTGCGCCCGCGAGACCGACAGCCGCTCGTTGAGATTCGGCATGCCGGTGCGCGAGGTGTGGCCGACAATCTCGAGGCAGGCGCCCTTCTGCCGGGCGCGTGTCGCGATCTGGCTCAGCCACATCGGATAGGGCTCCGTCATCTGCGGATTGTCGACGAACTGCGTCGTGCCCGGCCGGAACAGCAGCTTCACCATCAACTGGTCGGTGCTCAGCCCGTAATCGACGAGATCGCCGAAAGCCTCGACGGAATCGTCGCGGCGGCCGAGCTTGGCGCTGGCGAGATATGTGCCGACCCGAACGCGATGCTGGTCGCCGCCGGGCAGCCGCCGCGCCGTGCGGTAGAAGGCGAGGGCCTCGCGGAAACGCTGCGCCTCATATTCGGCGATGCCGTCATTGATCAGGGCATTGGCGGTCAGGCGATCGACATAGGCCGGATCGAGCCCGCCGCCGAGCGGCGTGCCCTGGCAGGTCTTCACATAGGCGTCGGTCGCCTGATCCTTCGCCCATATGGGCGCGTCGCGGTAATACTGCGTCGGCGTGACGTCGACATTGTCCAGCGTCGAGCGCGCCACACCCTTGGACACGACGGTGCGCGACTTCAGGTCGGCCAGCGTCAGGCAGATCCGGAAGGCATCGCGCGGGCCGTCGCCACCCTGGTTGTTGACCGCGGTCAGCGTCCCGACCAGTACGACGGGATCGCGCGCCAGAACCTCCGAACTGAAGGGCTGCACGACGAAGCGCGGATAGGATTTCTGCACGATCTCGATCAGCGTCTTCTGCATCGCGCGCGTCGCCGCCGACTGTGCGCCCGACGATGCGTCGATCAGCGGATCGATCACCAGTTCGACGCGATCGGCCGCGAGATTGGCCTTGCCGAAGAGATCGTTCGCGGCCCGCTGCAGCGCTTCCGGATAAGGCACCGGCGTCGGCGGCGCCGGCTGACCCTGGGCGGCGGCGCAGCCCAGCATCGCGGCCGCTGCGATCAGGGCCTGCAGGAATGGAGGTCGGCGGGTGTCACTGCGAAGGCGGAAGATCGACCACATGATTATCTGCCAGTCATCTCAGCGGGCCGGGAGCCGGACGACACGATCCGGCGTCGGAAAAACGCGGCGATCGGGCGCTCAGCGGCACAGTTGCAACTGCTCCCTCGCCTGAGGCGTGAGTTCGCCGAGTTGCGCGCGCAGCAGGATCTCGCTGCAGGTCGCGGCACTCGGCACGCGCGTGTTCTGCGTCCGCACCGTCTGAGGGCGGGTTGCTGCTGCAGGAGCGGGCAGGATCGGCTCCGCCAGCGCCCGTTCGTTCAGGGAACGCTCGGTCGGCGGTGACGGCACAGCCAGCGAAAGGCTGGGCTGGACCGGGGCGGACATGGTCAGCGTGCCCATCCGCGCCGCCATCGCCTGCTCGAGCATGACCCGCTCATCGGCCAGGCGCCGCTTTTCGGTCTCGAGCGCGGCCAGTTCGCGCTCGCGCCGCGAGACCTCGTCCGCCAGCCGCTCGCGCTCCGCCCTCTCCTGGGCGGGAATCGCGACCGGCCTCACGGTTCCGGCAGCCGGAGCCTGCGGCCGCGCCGGCGAGCTGGGCTGCGAGACGGCGGGCGCCGCCTCGCTCTGGCGGCGGGCCAGATCGGTCGCAGCCTGTTGCCGCACCTTCTCGGCGCGCTCGACACGCTCCAGCAGCGCCCGCTCGCGCTCGGCGAATTCGCGCGCCAACAAATCCCGCTCCTTCGTCTCGGCCGCGCGGCGCTCGATCAGGTCGAGTCTCGTGCGCGCATCGATGGTGAAGAAGCTCGTCGGATAGCGCTGAATGAAGGCGTTGAGCGCGGCCGGGTCGTCGCTCGCCCGGATCCGGCGCCACACGTCGCTGTCGGTCTCCTCCCGATTGAGATAGAAGTCGCCCAGCAGCGACAGCGACAATTCCGGCGTCTGGCGCCCGTTGGTCGCGTCATAGACGCTCTTCTGCACCCGCCGGAACATCGTCGCGACCTCGAGGCCGGGCTGGTCGATCTCGCGCACCAGGGCGGCCGTGAAGGGGCTGTTGCGCCCCATGCCGTCAGCTGCGACATCGTTCGCCTGCGTGGCATAGGCGATCACCATGCCCTGAGCCCGCGCGACGGGGGCAAGCCCGCTGCCGACCGAAAAACTCCGCGTCGCCTGGCGCTTGGCGAGCTGACTCACGAAGGGATTGTTGCGGCAGGCGTCGAGCACCATGATCTTGACGCCCTTGGAGAAGTTCAGAGCGGTCATGACGTCGTTCAGCCGCGTCGTCTCGTACTGGACGCTGACCTCGTCCTCGACGCGCGCCTCGACCGGAACGAGGTAGTTCTCGCCGTTGAACTGGAATCCGTGGCCGGCATAGTAGAACATCACCGCGTCGGCATCCTGCGCAAGGCGCGCGAACCGGGTCACCGCCTGGTCCATGCCGCGCTTGTCGAGATTGACGCCGTCGACGACCTCGAAACCGACCTTGCGCAGCGATGCGGCCATGTCGTGGGCGTCGTTGACCGTGTTCGGCAGTACGGGCGCATTGCTGTAGCCGGAATTGCCGATCACGAGCGCGACGCGGCGCTCCGTGGCCGCCGCCGACCCCGCCAGCAACAGCACCGCGAGTCCGACCAGTGCCCAGAATCTGGCGACAAGGTTCATGAAATCTTTCCCTGAAGGCTGCTGCCAGCCTCTACGTCAACCTATCGCAGCACCTTGCAAAAATCCAGTCCGCACAAGCTGTTCCGCACGGAACTGGCATCGCTCAAGTTGTTGGGATCAGGGCTATTCAGCTTGCCCCTGCGGCACCGCACTGATAATCTTTGAAAAGGCTGGAACGCGTGAAAGGGACAAGCCGATGCGAAGGGTTCGGCTTTGCTTCGTGCCGGCCGTTCTGGCATGTGGCTTCGCAGCGCTCGCCACGGCTCTTCCCGCGCCCGCCTTCGCCCAGGAAAGGGCGCGGCCGCGCAGCGTAGCGCCCGCCAATGCCCGGCTCGGCTTCGTCGACTTGCCGAACAATGCCCGCGTTCCCGGCAAGCTGACGATCCGCTTCGCGCTGACCGGCATGGACGTCGCCCCCGCGGGCCCGCCGCAGCGCAATGCCGGCCATCACCATCTCCTGATCGACACGGAATTGCCGCCGCTCGACCAGCCGATCCCGAGCGACTTCAACCACATCCATTTCGGCGGCGGCCAGACCGAGGCCGAGATCGCGCTGACGCCGGGCAAGCATACGCTCCAGCTTCTCTTCGCCGACCATGACCATGTCCCGCACAATCCGCCGGTCATGTCGGAGAAGATCACCATAGAGGTGACGGCTGAGGCCGAGGAGAAGCCGCGCTCCGTCGCCGCGCCCGGCGCCAAGGTGTTCTTCGTCGATCTCGCCGACGGCGCGACGATCCCGCCCCGCTCGCGCGTTCGCTTCGGCGTCGAGGGCGTGGCCTTGTCGCCGGCCGGGACGAAGAGCGAGAATGGCGGCCACCATCACCTCCTCGTCGATACCGACCTGCCGCCGCTCGACCGCGAGATCCCCAGCGACTTCAACCATCTGCATTTCGGGCGTGCCCAGACGGAGGCGGAACTGACGCTGCCGCCGGGCGAGCACACGCTGCAATTGCTGATGGGCGATCACGACCATGTCCCGCATGATCCGCCGCTGATGTCACAGCGAATCCGGGTGCGCGTCGTCGAGGGTCAGCAGGTCGCCTCCGCCGTGCAGCCCGCGCCTCCCGCCGCCCCAGCTCCTGGCAAGCCGGCGTTGACGCCGGCCCCTAACGACGCCGTCGTCTACTTCGTCTATCCGCGCGATGGCGACGCGATCTTCCCGACCACGACGATCCGCTTCGGCCTGCGCAACATGGGCGTGGCGCCGGCCGGCGTCGTCAAGCCGAACACCGGGCACCACCACCTGATCATCGACGCGCCGACGCCGCCGCTCGACCAGGCGATCCCCGCCGATCTGAATCACATCCATCTCGGCGGCGGCCAGACCGAGCGCAAGGTCACGCTGCCTATGGGCGAGCACACGCTCCAGCTCATCCTCGCCGACGAGAACCATGTGCCGCACGATCCGCCGATCATGTCGGAGCGCATCACGGTGCTGGTCGCACCGGGCGGCAAGAGACCGGTGAGGCGTCGATGAGCCCGCATCCCTCTCTGCCGGCTGCAGCACATGATGCTGCCGCAAGACTATTCCAGCGCGGCGTGGCGGGTCTGCTGCTGGCAGTGCTGCTGCCCCTGTCAGGCGCTGCCTGGGCGCAATCCGCTCCCCGTCAGCCCGCCCCAAAGGGAGCCCTGGTCTATTTCCACTATCCGCTCGACGGGCTGCGCGTGCCCGAGCGCTTTACGGTCCGGATCGGCCTGAAGGAGATGGGCGTCGCGCCCGCCGGCACGGTCTGGTCTAACACCGGCCATCACCATCTGCTGATCGACACCGATCCGGGTCCGCCGGACCAGCCGATCCCCGCCGACTACAACAATGTACATCTCGGCAATGGCCAGACCGAGGTCGTCGTGACCCTGCCCAAGGGCAAGCATACCCTGCAGCTCCTGCTGGGAGACCATAACCACGTCCCGCACGATCCCCCGGTGATGTCACGCAAGATCACCGTATATGTTCGCTGAGGCCATGAAGATTCGAGCGAGGAGCGTCCCGAGCGGAATGAAGAGCGTCATGTCCTGGTTGCGCCATTTGTCGCTCGCCATCTGCGCACTGTTGCTGTTGGCCACCCCGGGCCTGGCACAGGACGGCGGCGCCCGGCCGGACCGCGTCGCACTCGTGATCGGAAACGCCGCCTACCCGCTGGCTCCGGTGGCCGATGCCGCGTCCGATGCCCGCGCCGTGGTGGCGGCGCTGCGCGAGGGCGAATTCGACGTCGTCGTCGCCGATGATGCGAACGGCCCGGGCCTGCAGGATGCGATCGCGACCTTCGCCGGCAAGCTCAGACGCGGCGCGCACACCGTCGTCTTCTATTCCGGCCACGCCGTGCAGTTGCGCGGCCGCAACTTCCTCGTACCGGTCGATCAGCGCCTGCGCTCGGCTTCCGAGATCGCCCAGGCCGCCGTCGATCTGGACATGCTGATCGACGCGCTGATCGTGGCGAGGCCGGCGAGCGCGCTCGTCGTGATCGATGCCAGCCGCGACAATCCCTGGCAGGCGGAGCTCGCCGGCAATTCGAAAGGTCTGCTTGCGATCGAGCGCATGGAGACCGTCAGCGTCATGTTCACCGCTGCGCCCGGCCGCACGGTTGCGGACGCCGGCGCACGCGGCAACCCGGCTATCGACGAATGGGTCAAGGCGATCCGGACACCCGGACTCGACATGACCGCTGCGCTCGCCCGGACCCGCGATGCGGTGGCGCGGCTGACACGGCGCAGCCAGCAGATCTGGATCTCGTCGGAGCCACCGGCCGGGCTGATCGTCACCCCGGTTGCCCGCCCGGCCCAGATCGCCCAGACCAGCCGGGCGGTGATCCCGCTGCCACCGATGGAATCGCCGGCCGCACGGCAGGACGCCTATGAGCTCGCCTTCTGGGAATCGATCCGCTCGAGCGAGAACCCGGCCGAGTATCGCGCCTATCTCAACGCCTATCCAAATGGCCGTTTCGCCGGGCTGGCGCGCACGCGCGAGCAGCAATACGCGGCCAGGCCGCCAGCGATTGCTCCACCAGCCCCGCAGGCGGCGCCTCCCTCCGCTCCTGTAGCTTCCGTGCGCGAACCTGCCCGGCCTCCGGCATCTGCGCCGGCATCGCCGCCGCCTTCCTCCGCCCGGGTCGTGCGCGACTGCGACGGCTGCCCCGAACTGGTCCTGATCCAGCCCGGAAGCTTCGAGATGGGAGCCAACGAGCTCTACGAATTCGAGAAGCCGGTCCACACCGTCGCGATCCGCAACGGGTTCTATATGGGCCTGCGCGAGGTCACCTTCGAGGAGTGGGACGCCTGCGTAGACCAAGGCGGCTGCTCGCATCGTCCGAACGATCGCGGCCTCGGCCGCGGCAAGCGCCCGGTCACTGATATCCACTGGAACGACGCCAACGCCTATCTCGCCTGGCTCTCGACCAGGACCGGCCGCAAATACCGCCTGCCGACAGAAGCCGAATGGGAATATGCCGCGCGCGGCGGCACGACGACGACCTATCCCTGGGGCGCCACCTTGGTGAAGGAGCGCGCCAACTGCGTCGGCTGCAACGATCCGACCCGCCGGCAGGCGGTCGAGGCCGGCCAGTACCCCGCCAACGGCTTCGGGCTCTACGACATGGCTGGCAACGCCGCCGAATGGGTCGCCGATTGCTGGGGCGACAGCTATCGCGCGACGCCGCGCGACGGCAGCGCCTTCACCGCGCCGGGCTGCCGCGAGCGCGTCTTGCGCGGCGGCTCCTTCAATAACGACCCGCGCTATCTGCGCTCGGCCGCGCGTTTCAAATACGAGGCGGATGTCCGCTTCTACACCAACGGCTTCAGGGTCGTGCGCGAGCCGTAGCCGCGGCAGTTAAGCCCTACTACTTGAACCAGAGCCGCAGCGGGATCTGCCCTTCACCGCCGCAGGTCACGAAGGTATGCGCCGTCTCAGACAACGTGCCCGAGAAGGAGCAGGACGAGCCCGCCAGCGTCATCGTCGCGGCGTAGCGATTGCCGCGCACGCTCATCCGGATATGGCCTGTTTTTTCAGGCGTCTCGCCGGGGCCGCAGACCGTATTGTGCTTCATCAGCAGCGATCCCGCGAATTCCATCGCCGCGGCGCGGCCCGCCTTCTCCTCGGACAGAACCGCCGCGACATCCCATTCGCCGAGATAGCCGAAGCGCCCCGCGAGTTCTCGCGCCTCGACGCCACCGCCGAAGCCGATCGGCAACAGCATCGCGATCGCCCAGGCCACCCGCATGCCGCTCTCCCTGCTGACGCAGGGTAGCCTATCATCGCTCGTCACACGGACAAGACCGCGCCAGGCCGCTTAGGGCTCGGACCCATAAGCAAGCGGCGCGTCGCGATTGTTTCTCAACCGTGCGCGCAGAAAGTCGATGAAGAGCTGCGTCTTCGCCGGCAACAGCTTTGTTTCGGTTATGGCGTAGACGGAGATTGGCGGCGCTTGCCATTCCGGCAGCACACGACGCAAGCGGCCATATGCAACGTCTTCGGCCGCGACGGCTTCCGCCAGCATGGCGATGCCGCGTTCGAGGATTGCAAGCCGTTGGATCATGCCGACATCGTTCAGAAGAAAGCGGCCTTGGACGGGGGCGGCCACGCTCTCGCGCGAATGCAGCAGTGTCCAAATGTCTGTCTGCCCTGATCGCAGGCGGAGACATTCATGTGCCGCGAGATCGCGCGGATGTGACAGCTCGCCGGCTCGCTCGATATAGCGCGGGGCGGCATAAAGATGACGTGGCAGCTGCGTGATCTGGCGACTGATCAGGTTCGAATCTTGTGATTCTCCCATTCGAATGGCGACGTCGACGGGCTCCGTGACCAGATCGGCGCGCCGGGGCGAAAGATCAAACTCAAACGTGATGGCTGGATAGCGGCTGGCAAACTCCGCGACGAGCGGAGCCAGAAAAGCGTTCGCGAACCCGACGGGCAACGACGCGCGCAAGACCCCGCTCGGCTGCGCCAGCATGTCGCCAAGTTGCTCATGCGCCAGCCGAGCTTCATCGACGATGCGCTTGCAGCGTTCGAAATAAATCCGACCGGCTTCCGTCAGCTCGATCCTGCGCGTCGTGCGGTGCAACAGACGCAGACCGATCGCCTTTTCCAACGCGGAAATCCGCCTGGACAAGGTCGAGTTGGGCACCCCGATCGCCGCTGCCGCGCCGCGAAAGCTCATTGCTTTCGCGACTTCGACGAAGAGCGCCATGTCGCTGAGTTCGATGTTCATTGCGCCAATTATGCAGCAATGAATTCGATTTGACCATCTTTATCCCGCGAAGCCCTGGTGCGAAATGGTCAATGAAGCATCGGCGTGGTCACGAAAGCCGCGCGGATGCCAACGCCAAGAACGACGAATAGCCGGCTGCCGCATCGCGCTGACCAGAAGGAGACCAACAATGTCCTATACCAGACTCAAGGCAGAAGATGCCGCCCTACTGCTCATCGACCATCAGGTCGGAACAATGGGCTGGGTCGGATCGACCACCTTTGATGAAATGAAGAAGAACGCGCTCATCCTGGCGAAGGCCGCGACAATCCTCAAACTTCCGACCGTGCTGACCTCCAGCATGGAAGACCGGGCCCAGGGACCGCTGCTGAGCGAGCTGGAAACGATCCTGCCGGCCGAATTCAAGGCGCGCATCAAGCGTCTCGGCATCGTCAATGCCATGGACGACGAGAACTTCGCCGCTGCCGTGAAGGCGACGGGTCGCAGGAAGCTGATCCTTGCCGGCGTCACCAACGATGTCTGCACCGTCTATCCGGCGCTGACCCTCGTGGGCCAGGGCTACGATGTCCAAGTCGTCGCCGATGCTGGCGGCTCGCCAACCAAGATGGCCGACGATATCGCGCTGCGCCGCATGGAAAAGGCCGGGGTCATGCTGACCACCACCAACCAGCTCATCGCCGAACTCGCCGGTAGCTGGAGCACGCCCGAAGGCGGCCAACTCGTCCAGGCGCTGGGCATAAACTGATCCTGCACGGCGTCCTGTCTCGGGATCCTCCCGCATCGCTCTGCATGGGCCCTGCGCATGGGGACGTGTCCCGAGACTGACTCAAACCAGAGCTTCGGAGATCGAGAACATGACTGACATCTGGCAGCCCATCAGCCTGGGCTCTCTCAAGCTTCCGCATCGCTTCGCCATGGCGCCGATGACCCGCAGCCGCGCCTATCCCGATGGCACGCCGAGCGATCTCGCCGCGGAATATTACGGGCAGCGCGCCAGCGCCGGCCTCCTGATCAGCGAAGGCACGCAGCCCTCCGATGACGGCCAAGGCTATCTGGCCACGCCGGGAATCTACACAGACGCGCATGTCGGCGGCTGGCGGAAGGTGACCAGCGCCGTGCACGATCGCGGCGGCCGCCTCTTCATCCAGCTCATGCATGTCGGCCGCGTCTCGCATCCCGACAACACGCCCCATCATCGCCAGCCTGTCGCCCCGTCCGCGATCGCGCCGGGCGCGCAAATGTTCACGCTAAAGGGGATACTGGATATTCCCGAGCCTCGGGCGTTAAGCACGCAGGAGATCGGTGGGACGGTCGAGGATTTCCGCATCGCCGCGCGCCGCGCGATCGAAGCCGGGGCCGACGGTATCGAGATCCATGGTGCGAACGGCTACCTGGTCCATCAGTTCCTGGCCCCGAGCGCGAACACGAGAACCGACCAGTATGGCGGCGGCGTCGAGAATCGGGCGCGCTTCGCCATCGAAGTCGCGGCGGCGATCGTCAAGGAGATCGGCGCGGAAAAAACCGCCATTCGTTTGTCGCCCGGCGCGCCGATGAACGGCATCGACGAAGGCAGCGAGGGACCGGACCTTTATCGCTATCTCGTCGCTGAACTGAACAAGCTCGGCCTCGTCTATCTGCATCTCCTGCACCTCGGGAATGAAGATCTTCTGGCCGACATTCGCACATCGTGGGACCAGGCGCTGATCGTCAACCGGCCAAGCCGGCCCCGCAATCAGATCGGCCGCGACGTCGCCGCCGGCACGGCCGACATGGAGGCCTATGGGCAGATGATCCTCGCCAATCCGGATTTCATCGAGCGCCTGAAGGCCGATGCCCCGCTGAACGAGGGCGATCGCAACACCTTCTATGCCGGCGGCGCCAAAGGCTACATCGACTATCCGACCTTCGAGGCTGCGGGTAGCCGGGCAACCGCGTGAGTTTGCCGCCTTCCAGAAAGGACATGACGATGACCGCACCGATCAAGCTCGACCGCACCCTAAAACGTGCACACCGTGCCGGCGGCTTCGGCATCGAGATCCTCTACCCGGGCACTGTCCTCAATGAGGGAGACAGTGGTATCGGCGCGATCGGCCGGATCGATCACGCCCGCGTGACGCCCGGCACGGTCATCCGCATGCACCCGCACAAGGACGACGAGATTCTCACCTATCTGCGCCGCGGCACGGTCCTCCACAGCGACACGGTGGGGCAGAAGGAAGAAATCTCGAACAGGCGCCTCATGCTGATGAACGCCGGCCATACCTTCCAGCATGAGGAGATGGTCCTGCCTGGGGGCGGCGTGCTGGAAGGCCTCCAGATCTTCCTGCGCCCCCGTGAGGCCGATCTCGAACCCATGGTTCAGTTCCATGAGTTTGATACCGTCGTCAGCGAGAATGCATGGCGTCTGGTCGCCGGTCCCGTCGGCGCGCCGCTCACGGTCCGGGCTGAAGTCTGGGTGCAGGACGCGCATCTCAGCGCGGGCCTCGGGATGGATCTTCCGCCAGCGCCGGATGAGAAGCTCTTGCGGCTCCTTTACGTCTTTTCCGGGCGGATCGCGGTGGGCGGGACCACGCTCACGGACGGCGAAAGCATCCTCCTCGACGACGGCGATTTCGGCGTCAGCGCGGAACTGGACAGCGATCTTGTTCTCTTCACCACGAATCCCGCAGCACCCGTCTTCCGCGGCGGAATGTTCAGCGGGAACGTCGCGGGTGGTTAGATCCCGCTCCCGTGCACCGACGCAGGGCCGACAGTCATAACCAGTAGCTGACTATCGCTGCGATACAGACGGCGTTTCGGCCGTATCGGGTTGCGACGCGGCGGAAATCCTTGAGGCGGCAGAACATGAACGATGCCGCTGATCACGCGGCGGTCGTCAACACGCGACTTGCCACGTGTATCCGTCGGTAGATGCGGCTCGATCCGTGCGAATTGCGCGTCCGTGAGCCGGAAACGATCCCGATTCATCCGTACTTCCTCCCAGAAGCCGTGAATCACGCCGAACCGGCGAAGCAACCCCTTTATCGGTCCGCGCCCTAGTCCAGCCCCAGCATCCTTCGCGCGAGGCCCGGGTCGCCGCCGCCGGCGAAATCGTCGAAGGCCGTGTCGGTGACGCGGATGATGTGGTCGGCGATGAAGGCCGCGCCTTCGCGCGCGCCGTCCTCCGGATGCTTGAGCGCACACTCCCATTCGAGCACCGCCCAACCGTCGAAGCCGTACTGCGCGAGCTTCGAGAAGATCGCCTTGAAGTCGACTTGCCCATCGCCCAGCGAACGGAATCGCCCTGCCCGCTCGAGCCAGGACGCGAAGCCGGAATAGACGCCCTGCCGGCCATTTGGGCGGAATTCCGCATCCTTTACGTGAAAGGCGCTGATCCGCTCGTGATAGATGTCGATGAAGGCGAGATAGTCGAGCTGCTGCAACAGGAAATGCGACGGATCGTAGTTGATCCGGCACCGCGGATGCCCGTCGAGACGATCGAGGAACAGTTCGAAAGTCGCACCGTCGAAGACGTCCTCGCCCGGATGGATCTCGAAGCCGATATCGACGCCGTGCTCCTCATAGACATCGAGGATCGGCCGCCAGCGCCGCGCCAGCTCTCCGAAAGCCTCGGTGACGAGACCCGCCGGCCGCTGCGGCCAAGGGTAGACGAAGGGCCAGGCCAGCGCCCCGGTGAAGCTGACCGAACCGCCCAGCCCGAGCCGTCGCGAGGCCTTCGCCGCAAGCTTGACCTGTTCCACCGCCCAGGCCTGACGCTCGGCCGGACGTCCATGAAACGCGGCCGGCGCGAAAGCGTCGAAGGCAGCGTCATAGGCCGGGTTGACCGCGACCAGTTGGCCCTGCAGATGCGTCGAAAGCTCGGTGATCGCAACGCCGCTCTCGCCCGCGATCCCGATCAGTTCGTCGCAGTAATCCTGCGACCCGGCCGCACGCGCAAGATCGATGAAGCGACCATCCCAGGACGGCAATTGCACGCCGCGATAGCCGAGCCTGGCCGCCCAGGAGGTGATCGACCGCCAGCGATCGAACGGCGCCTTGTCCCCCGCGAACTGCGCCAGAAAAATCGCAGGGCCCTTCATCGTCGCCGGCATCGTCTCATCCTCCCGTTTCGCCGCACGATGGCGCGACAGGGTGCGATCGGTCCAGAGCGGGACGCTGCTGCGCGCCAAGCCTGCTTCATCCAGACATTCGCCTGATCTAGGCCGAAGTTTGGTCTTGAGCGGGCGAGCGGTTCGCTCCTAGCCTTCCGACCAACGGCCGGGACAGGCCGATCGAGGAACGCAGGAGGCTGCCATCGCGCTGCCCTGGCATGCTTTGAGTCCCGACGAGCTCGCGCTGCTGGAAGCGGCGTTCTGGGCCGGCGGCGTCGCGCGCCACGCCTTGTCCGATACGCTACAGTTCTCGCGCAGCAAGACCAATGCGCTCGCGGCCGGTCTGCTCGACCAGGGCCTGCTCGACGAGGCCGGCGTCCAGCATTCGACGGGCGGGCGGCGTCCCGAGACGCTACGGGTCCATGGCCGCATCGGCGTCCTGATCGGCGTCGATATCGGCGCGACCAGCCTCGATGTCGCGCTCCTGCGGCCCGATCTCGGCGTCATCGCACGCCACTCCCAGGAGGTCGACGTGCAGGCAGGCCCCGGGCCGATCATGGCACGTCTGCGCAGCTTGATTCCGGCCATGCTGGCGCAGCACGGCATCGCCCGCGACCGCGTCCTTGCGGTTGGGATCGGCGTGCCCGGCCCGGTCAATTTCGCCGTCGGCCAACTCGTCAATCCGCCGCTGATGCCCGGCTGGGACAGCTACGCCATTCGCGACGACCTGCGCGAGATCACCGAGGCGCCGGTCTTCGTCGACAACGACGTGAACCTGATGGCGCTCGGCGTGCTCTGGCGCCAGCGCAAGCAGATCGAGAACTTCCTCGTCATCAAGGTCGGCACCGGCATCGGCTGCGGCATCGTCTGCCATGGCGAGCTCTATCGCGGCGCCAGCGGTTCGGCCGGCGATGTCGGGCACATCTGCGTCGATCCCGAAGGCCCGCTCTGCCGTTGCGGCAATCGCGGCTGCGTCGAGGCGATGGCGGCCGCGCCGGCGATCGTCGCGATGGGCAGTGAAGCGGCGGAGACGGGTCGCAGCCCCGCGCTGGCGCAGCGCCTCGCCGAGGCCGGACGGCTCGAAGCCGCCGACATCGGCGCCGCCTGCCGTGCCGGCGACGCCGAAGCCGACGCGATCGTGCGTCGCTCGGGCCGACTGATCGGGCAGGTGCTGGCGGCGCTGGTCAACTTCTACAACCCGTCGCACATCTTCATCGGCGGCGGCGTCTCGCAGATCGGGCCGATGTTCCTCGCCGCGATCCGCCAGAGCGTGAACCAGCGCTCGCTCGCGCTCTCCACGCGCCATCTCGAAATCAACTCCGCTCCGCTCGGGCCGGAAACCGGGCTTATCGGCGCCGGCGTGCTCGCCATGCGCGAGGCCCTACGCAGCGGAGGCACGCGATGAGCGCGCATGGCCGCGGCCTGTCGGTCGCTTTCGACGACATCGTCAAGCGCTTCGGCCCGGTCGAGGTGCTGCACGGCGTCTCGTTCGCACTGGAGCCCGGCCGTGTCTACGGCCTGCTCGGGGAGAACGGAGCCGGCAAGTCGACGCTGATGAAGATCCTCGCCGGCTACGAACAGCCGAGCGAGGGCCGCGTACTCGTGGAAGGCGGGCCGGTCGTCTTCTCCGGCTCGCGCGACGCCGAGGCGCTCGGCATCGTCCTGATCCATCAGGAGTTCAATCTCGCCGAGGATCTGACGATCGCCGGCAACATCTTCCTCGGCCACGAGCGCCGCAAGGGCTGGTTCCTCGATGAGGCGGCGATGCGGCGCGAGGCTGCAGCGGCATTGCAGCAGGTCGGGCTCGATCGCGCCCCCGATACGCCGGTCCGCCAGCTTATCGTGGCCGAGAAGCAGCTCGTCGAGATCGCCAAGGCGCTTTCGCGCAAGACCCGCCTGCTGATCATGGACGAGCCGACAGCGACACTGACGCCATCAGAGGTCGCGCGGCTCTTCGCGCTGATCGAGCGCATGCGCTCCGACGGCGTCACCATCGTCTACATCTCGCACAAGCTCGACGAGGTCGAGCGCATCACCGACGAGGTCATCGTGATGCGGGATGGCCGCCTCGTCGGCCGCGCCCCGACAGCCTCCATGACCCGCCACGACATGGCGACGATGATGGTCGGCCGCGAGATCGCGGACCTGTTCCCCGACAAAGTGCCCTTCGACGAAGCCGCGGCCCCAGTGCTCAAGGTCGAGGGCTTCTCCGTGCCGGGCTGGGCCAGCGACGTCTTCTTCGCCGTGCGTCCGGGCGAGATCCTCGGCTTCGCCGGGCTCGTCGGCGCGGGGCGGACCGAGCTGTTCGAGGGCATCCTCGGCCTGCGGCCGGGCCATGGCCGCGTCGAGGTCGTGGGGCGTCCTGTGACGCTGCGGACGCTTCAGGACGCGACCCGGCACGGGCTGAGCTATCTGAGCGAGGATCGCAAGGGCAAGGGGCTGCATGTCGACTTCCCGCTCGCGCCCAACCTCACCCTGATGGCGCTGGAGCGCTATGCGCAGCCCTGGCTCGACCACGGCGCCGAGCGGAGCGCACTGACCCGGGCCGTCGAGGCCTTCGGGATTCGCGCCGGCTCGCTTTCGGCACGCGCGGCCTCGCTCTCCGGTGGCAACCAGCAGAAGCTCGCCCTCGCCAAGGTGTTGCACCCCGAGCCGAAGGTGGTCGTGCTCGACGAGCCGACGCGCGGCGTCGATGTCGGAGCCAAGCGCGAGATCTATTTCCTGATCCAGCGGCTCGCCCGGCAGGGTCTCGCCGTCGTGGTGGTCTCGTCGGAGCTGGTCGAGCTGATCGGGCTGGCGCACCGCGTCGCGATCATGCGGGCCGGTCGGCTCGTCGCGACCGTCGAGGGCGCGGATATGACGGAGGTCGAGATGATCGCTCATGCCACGGGGACCCGTCATGTCGCAGCCTGAAACGACCGTCGCCAGCGCCGATCTGCGCCGCCCGGCCGGCGGCACGCCCTGGCGCGAAAGGCTGTCCAGCCTCGGCCCCGTCCTCGGTCTGGTGCTGCTCTGCCTCGCCGGCGCCGCGCTGAACAGCGACTTCGCCACGCTCGACAACGCGCTGAACGTGCTCACCCGCACCGCCTTCATCGGCATCATCGCGGTCGGCATGTGCTTCGTCATCATCCTCGGTGGCATCGACCTCTCGGTCGGCTCGATGGCGGCCCTGATCGCCGGCTGCGTCATCATGTTCATCAACTGGGCAGCCGGTGCGCTCGGTTCTCCGCTTATGGCGGTGCTCTGCGGCGCCGGGCTGGCGATCATCCTCGGCGGGGCCTTCGGCCTGATCCATGGCGTGCTGATCGCAAAGGGGCGGATCGAACCCTTCATCGTCACGCTCGGCACGCTCGGCATCTACCGCGCTTACCTGACCTATTTCGCCGATGGTGGCGCGCTGACGCTGGAGAACAACCTCGCCGATCTCTATGCGCCGGTCTATTACGGCAGCCTCTTCGGCGTGCCGATCCCGGTCGTCGCCTTCCTCGTCGTCGCCATCATCGGCGCGGCCATCCTGAACAAGACCGCCTATGGCCGGCATGTCCAGGCGATCGGCTCCAACGAGACCGTCGCGCGCTATGCCGCGGTCGATGTCGAGCGCGTCAAGATCCTCACCTACATGCTGCTCGGCATCTGCGTCGGCATCGCCACGCTGTTCTATGTGCCGCGCCTGGCCTCGGCCTCGCCGACCACCGGCCTGCTCTGGGAACTCGAGGCGATCGCCGCGGTGATCGTCGGCGGCGCGGCGCTCAAGGGCGGCCACGGCAGCATCATCGGCACGGTCGTCGGCGCGATCCTGCTCTCGGTGATCAGCAACATCCTCAATCTGACGAGCCTGATCAGCGTCTACCTGAACGCCGCCGTGCAGGGCTTCGTCATCATCACAGTCGCGTTTTTGCAGAAGGGCCGCCGCTAGGGCGAGCCACATAGGGAGAGAAATGATGTCGATGCAGACCAGACGCAGCTTCGTGCTTGCCGCCACGGCAGCGAGCCTCGCCTTCGCTGTGACCAGCGCCGCCGCCGAGCCCGTCAATCTCGGCGTCTCGATCCCCGCCGCGACCCACAGCTTCATGGGCGGCATCAACTACTGGGCCAACCAGGCCAAGAAGGACCTCGAGGCCAAGCACAAGGACCTCAAGGTCACCATCCGCACCGCCGCCAACGCGACGGAGCAGGCCAACCAGCTCCAGGACCTGAGCACAGTCAACAAGATCAACGCGCTCGTCGTCTTCCCCTTCGAGTCGGCCGCCCTCACCCGGCCCGTCGCCAATGTGAAGGCCAAGGGCGCCTATGTGACCGTGGTCGACCGCGGCCTGACCGACACCTCGGCACAGGACGCCTATGTCGCCGGCGACAACACCGCTTTCGGCAAGGTACCTGCCGAATACATCGCCAAGACGCTGGGCGGAAAGGGCACTGTCGTCGCGCTGCGCGGCATCCCGACCACGCTCGACACCGAGCGCATGGACGCCTTCAACGCGGTCCTCAAGGCCAATCCGGACATCAAACTGCTCGACGCCAAATACGCCAACTGGAACCGCGACGACGCCTACAAGGTCACGCAGGACTT
The DNA here is from genome assembly GCF_058801345.1 of Allobosea sp. GW822-FHT03F07. Taxonomy (NCBI): domain Bacteria; kingdom Pseudomonadati; phylum Pseudomonadota; class Alphaproteobacteria; order Hyphomicrobiales; family Alloboseaceae; genus Allobosea; species Allobosea sp. GW822-FHT03F07. Next base: position 1,736,032 of record NZ_JBXAND010000001.1, on the reverse strand, counting down.
CCTGACGCGGTTCAAGGAGATCGACGCCTTCTGGGCCGCCGATGACGACATGGCCTTCGGCGCCATGCGCGCCATCGAGCAGGCCAACCGCAAGGACATCAAGGTGATCTTCGGCGGCGCCGGCGCGAAGGACATGGTCAAGCTGATCATCGACGGCAAGGACCCGCGCATCCAGGCCAATGTCAGCTACTCGCCGAAGTTCATCTACGACGCGATCAAGCTGACGGCCGAGGCGCGCCTCAAGGGCGAGAAGCTGCCGGCGACGACGATCATCCCCTCGGTGCTGATCGACAAGAGCAACGCCAAGGACTTCTACTTCCCCGACTCGCCGTTCTGAGCGTCAGCTTGATCCTGGCCGTCGCGGGTCCATCGTCTGCGACGGCCACTCCTTCACCTGGCTGCTTGATACCGCCCCTCAGCATGAGGGCTGTGGAACACGGGGCTTCTAAAGATTGGACGCATCATGAGCGAAGACACTGTGCGCCGGCTGCGCTACGCCATGGTCGGCGGCGGCCAGGGCGCTTTCATCGGTGCCGTGCATCGCCATGCCGTCGCGCTCGACGGGCTGGCGGACCTCACTGCGGGCGCCCTCTCCTCAAGCCCAGAGCGGGCACTGGAATCGGGCCGCGCGCTCGGTCTGAGCGATGCGAACAATCATGCGAGTTGGCAGGCGCTGCTGGAAGCCGAGCTGAAGCGCCCGGCCGCAGAGCGCGTCGATGTCGTGAGCATCGTCACGCCGACAGACAGCCATTTCCCAATCGCGCAGGCCTTCACCGAGGCCGGTTTCAACGTCGTCTGCGACAAGCCCCTGGTTCACAACAGCGCCCAGGCCGACGCGCTCGTCGCCGCCGTCGCGCAACGCGGCACCGTCTTCGGCGTCACCTACAACTACACCGGCTATCCGATGATCCGTCAGGCGCGCGAGATGGTGCGCTCGGGCGCGCTCGGCTCCGTCCGCAAGGTCGTCGTCGAATACAATCAGGGCTGGCTCGCGACGGCGCTCGAGGCAAGCGGCAACAAACAGGCGAGTTGGCGCACCGATCCCGCTCGCAGCGGCATCGCCGGGGCGCTCGGCGACATCGGCTCGCATGCCGAAAACCTCGTCTCGACGGTGACGGGCCTCGCCATCGAGGACCTCGTCGCCGATCTCGGAGCGCTGGTTCCGGGTCGCGCGCTCGACGACGACGCCAGCATACTCATGCGCTTCCGGGGCGGCGCGCGCGGCGTGCTCGTCGCCTCGCAGATCAATGCCGGGCTGGAAAACGATTTGAGGTTGCGGGTTTCGGGCGAACTGGGCACGCTCGAATGGCGGCAGGAGGAGCCGAACCGCCTCCTCCACCATCGCGGCGACGGTCCTTTGCAGATCCTGACCCGCGGCTCGCCCTGGCTCTGCGAATCGGCCCGCCGCGCCAGCCGGATTCCGGCCGGCCATCCCGAAGGCTTCATCGAGGCCTTCGCCAATGTCTACCGCGGCGTCTTCGCCGACATTCGCGCGCGCAGCCGAGGCCTCACGGCCGATCCGCTCGACGCGGACTATCCGACCGTGGGGGACGGCGCGCGCGGCGTTCGCTTCATCGAATGCGCCGTCGCATCCTCGGCCGAGCGAAGCTGGCGGCGCTTTGATCACCCGGGCGATCGGTAGCGCGCAGAACCGCTTCGTCATCCCGGACGAGCGGCGAAGCCGCGCAGATGCGGGCCGTCGTAAAGCTCCGGAGCCCTCCGATGGATCCCGGGGCAAGCTCGGGATGACGGTCCGTTTCCGAACAAGACGCGGCAAATGGGGAGATTGGAGCGGGTACCGGGAATCGAACCCGGGTATTCAGCTTGGAAGGCTGCTGCTCTACCATTGAGCTACACCCGCGCTGTCTCCGAAATTCCCCAGCGGCGGACGGAAGTCAACCCGTCCGGTGCAGGGAGTGCCGAGTTTCCCGCATCACGCTCCGCGCGACGGCTTGTCTCCGCTGCGACGAGGCCCACCAGATAGGCCAGCGCGACAAGCGCACCCGAGAGGGCGACAAGGCGGCCCTTGGCCTGGCGCCACATCTGGAGCATCCTTCGAGACAGCCCTTCGGGCTTCCTCGGGATGAGGGCTCGAATGATGAGCCACCCTCTCAGGTGATGCGGCGAACGCTCGCCGCGATTTCCTCCGGCTCGAACAGGCGCTTCCAGTCCGGCTTCAGGATCGTGTCCTTGCCGAAGACGATGGCCTTGTTGCAGGCGTCCGAGAACACGCCCTGAACCTGCCCGAAGGTGACCGCGGCGAGGATGTTCATATGGCCGAGCAGGAAGTCGCGGGCCGCCTCGCGCGGCACGCCGCGCGCGATCGCCTCCTCCATCGCCTCGCGCATCGCGTCGAGCAGCGTCGCGCAGACCGTCTCCGACAGGCCGGGCTCGAGGATCGCCATCTGCTCGACCGTGACCCGGTGCGAGCGCATCACAGGCGCCCAGATCGCCCGCGCCACCTCCTCGCCCAGCGCGTAGTGCTCTTCGGGCCCCTGCATCAGCGCGTTGACGATGTGCTGCTTGGCAGCGATACCGCCGAAATGGTCCGCCTTGGCGGCCGGGTCGGTCTCGTCGTTGAAGATCGGCGGATGGCAGGGATGCGTGACGAAATAGGTGATGTCGGCACGCTCGGGCAGATGCCCGGCATGGGGCGCGGCTGCATCGAGGATGACGACGATCGTCCCCGGCGCCAGCTTGGGCAGAAGCGTCTTCGCCACCGTCCCGACATGCGTATCCGGCACAGCCAGCACGACAACCTCGGCTCCCTCGGTCGCCGCGTCGGCATCGATGCAGGCGACGCCGAAGGCCTCGCGCACCCGCTCCTGGCCGGCCGGGCTGACCTCGACATGGCGCGTGGTGAAGCGGGATTTGGCGAGGTTGCGGCCAAGCCGCATGCCCATCTTCCCGCCGGCTCCGAACAGAGCGACCACCGTCATCTTGCATCTCCATATCGCCAGGGACTGGCCGGAAACCGGTATGACGAGTTGATCCCATGCGCGTTTCATGCTGTCAATCTGGTATGATGACATCATGAGTTGGGAGCGACCGTGGATACGGATCAGCGCGTCGAGGCGGATTACTGGCTGGAGACGCCGGGCGACCCGCGCCACACCGCCGAGGCGATGGCCGGCGAGCAATCGAGCGGCACCTTCATCGCCGTCCCGGGCGAGACGCCCGAACTAACGGCGCGTGCCGCTGCGCGCGTCGAGCGGCTGGATCTGCTCGACCGTGCCGACAGCCCGGCCCTGCCCGGCGCGACGGCGAACATGCCGGCCCCGCCGGAGGGCTATCGGCGCGCCAGGGTCACACTCTCCTGGCCGATCGAAACCATCGGTGCCTCATTGCCGAACCTTGTCGCCACGGTCGCCGGCAACCTCTTCGAGCTGCGGCAGGTCAGCGGCCTGAAGCTCCTGGACATCCGCATGCCCCACGCCTTCGTGGAGGCCTATGCCGGGCCACGCTTCGGCATCGCGGGCACGCGCAGGCTCGCAGGCGTCGCCAGCGGCCCGCTGATCGGCACCATCATCAAGCCGAGCGTCGGCTTCGGGCCACAGGAGACGGCGGACCTCGTCGATACGCTCTGCCGCGCCGGCATCGACTTCATCAAGGACGACGAGTTGCAATCGGACGGGGCGCTCTGCCCGTTCGAGGCGCGGGTCGATGCGGTGATGCGGGTGGTCGAGGCACAGGCCGACCGCAGCGGCCGCAAGACCATGGTCGCCTTCAACCTGACCGGCGATCTCGACCAGATGAAGCGCCGCCACGACCATGTCCTGAAGGCCGGCGGCACCTGCGTCATGGCGAGCCTGAATTCGGTCGGGCTTGTCGGCATGATCGAGCTCGGCCGCTTCTCGCAACTGCCGATCCACGCCCATCGCAATGGCTGGGGCTATCTCTCGCGCAGCCCGGCGCTGGGCTGGGACTACACCGCCTGGCACAAGCTATGGCGGCTGGCCGGTGTCGACCACATGCATGTCAACGGCCTCGCCAACAAGTTCAGCGAACCTGACGAGAGCGTCATCGCCTCGGCGAAAGCCTGCCTCGCTCCGCTTTTCCCCGAGCGCGCGGATGCGATCATGCCGGTCTTCTCCTCCGGCCAGACGATCCGGCAGGCGGAGGGCACCTGGCGCGCACTCGGCACGACCGACCTGATCTTTGCGGCTGGCGGCGGCATCCTCGCCCATCCGGACGGCCCGGCTGCCGGCGTCGCAGCATTGCGCGACGCCTGGAGCGCGGCGGTCGATGGCGTGCCTCTCGACCAGAAGGCCAAGGACAGCCCTGCTCTCGCCGCGGCGTTGGGCCACTATCGATGACCGAAGCCCTGCCCCCCGGCCCGCTGCTCGCCTATTACGGCGACGACTTCACCGGCTCGGCCGCCGTGATGGAGGTGATGAGCTTCGCCGGCCTCGACTCGGTGATGTTCCTGAGACCGCCCTCGCCGGAGCGGCTCGCAGCCTTCTCCGACCATCGCTGCATCGGCATCGCCGGCATCGCGCGCTCCAAACCGCCCGAATGGATGGACGAGCACCTGCCTGCTATCTACGAGGCGCTCGCCGGCATCGGCGCGTCGCTGATCCACTACAAGGTCTGCTCGACCTTCGATTCGGCGCCCGAGATCGGCTCGATCGGCCGCGCCATCGATCTCGGCGTCGCGACGTTGGCGCCGGAATGGGTACCGCTCGTCGTCGCGGCGCCCGCCATCGGCCGCTATCAGCTCTTCGGCAACCTCTTCGCGATGGTCGACGGCGCCGGCCACAGGCTCGACCGCCACCCGGTCATGGCGCGCCACCCCGTGACCCCGATGGACGAAGCCGACCTCGCCCGCCATCTCGTGCGCCAGACCGGCCGCCGGATCGGGCTGATCGACCTGCCCACTCTCCACCACGGCAAGGGAGAGCGCGCTCTGGCCGCTCTCAGCGGCGACGACGTGCCGGTGGTCCTGATCGACGCCGTCGACGAGCCGAGCCTCGCCGCCGCCGGCCGCCTGATCTGGCACGACCGCGAGGCCTGTCGCCTCATGGTGGGCTCGCAGGGCATCGAATACGCGCTCGTCGCGCATTGGCGCGAGGCCGGGCTGATCCCGCGCTCGCCACCGGTCATGCGGGTCACGCCGGTCGAGCGCATCGCGGTCGTGTCCGGCTCCTGCTCTCCCGTGACCGCAGGCCAGATCGCCCATGCCGCGAGCCATGGCTTTGCGCCGATCAGGCTCGATGCGGCCCGCGCCATCGATCCTTCTGCCTGGGAGGCCGAATGCGGACGCGCCGCGGCCGCCGCACTCGCGGCGCTGGGCCAGGGCGGCTCGCCTCTCGTCTTCACCGCACAGGGACCGGACGACCCCGCCGTGTCCGCCCTCACCGAGGCCTGCCGCAGCGCTGGCGCGGATGTCGGCGCGGTCAATGACAGGATCGGCGCGGGGCTCGGCGCCATCCTCGGTGCGATCCTCGGTGCCTCCGGTCTGCGGCGTGCCTTGATCGCGGGCGGCGACACCTCCGGCCATGCCACGCTGGCGCTCGGCGTCGATGCGCTCTCGGCGATCGCGGCGATCGCGCCGGGCTCGCCGCTCTGCCGCGTTTATGCCGACGACACCCGCCGCGACGGGCTTGAACTCGCGCTCAAGGGCGGGCAGATCGGCGGCATCGACTATTTCAGCGCCGTCCGCGAGGGCGGTCCGATCGAGACAACCTCGCCATGACCCCGGAGCCGATCCCGCGCCGCAAGCTGCACCAGGAGGTGCTCGACCGCCTGGTAGCGCGCATCCATTCCGGCGAATTCGCCCCTGGCGCGCAATTGCCGTCCGAGCGCGACCTGATGGAAACCTACGGCGTCGGCCGCCCTTCGATCCGCGAGGCGCTGCAGCAGCTCGAACGCTCCGGCCTCGTCAGCATCAGCCATGGCGAGCGCGCCCGCGTCCTGCTGCCGACGGCGCAGGCGATGGTCGGACAGATGACCGATGCCGCCCGCTATCTGCTGAGCGTCGACCCACAGACGATCGACCATCTCAAGGAAGCGCGTGTGCTGCTCGAAGCCGGTGTCGCACGGCTCGCTGCGCAACGCACGGATGCGGCAGGCCTCGCCGTGCTGCGCCAGCGCCTCGACGAACATCGGGAAGCCGGTCTCGACGACTTCCTCGAACGCGACATCGCCTTCCATCGCCAGATCGCGGTGATGAGCGGCAACCCGGTCTTCCCGGCCGTGGTCGAAGGCATGCTCGCCTGGCTCGGCACCTACTACCATTCGCTGGTGCGCGCCCATGGCGCCGAGACCCTGACATTGCAGGAACATCAGCGCATCTACGACGCCATCGCAGCCGGCCGGCCCGACGAGGCGGCACAGGCCATGTCCGACCATCTCAACCGCGCCAGCGCGCTCTACCGGCGCTTATCGCATGACGACATGAAGGCCGATTGAGGCGCCGCAGGCGCCCGATCAGAGCATGACCTCGTAGCTGCAATTGACCAGAAGCTCGGAGATCGAGGCCGTGTTCGGCAATTCGACGATCAAGCCGACCAGCTTCGCCAGATCTTCGGGCTGTGTCATCGCCTCCTGCGGCAGCGGCGCCTGCGCCGTCATGTCGGTCGCGACATAGCCCGGGCAAAGCGCGAGCGAGCGCACGCCGTCTTCGAAAGCCGCCTGCCGGATCGCATGCGACAGCGCGACCATCGCGAACTTGCTCATCTGGTAGCCGGCATTGCCGTTGCGCACGCGCTTGCCCGAGAGCGAGGCGACATTGACCACCCTGCCCCGTCCGCATGCCCGCAGATGCGGCAATGCCGTCTGGATCAGCCGGAAAGGCGCCTTGAGATTGACGGCGAGCATCGCGTCGAGATCCTCTTCGCTGCCGTCGGCCAGCGAGACGTTGCGCAGGATGCCGGCCGCGTTGACGAGGATGTCGATGCGGCCGAAGCGGGCCATCGTCGCCTCGACCCAGGCCTTCTCGGAACCCGGTTCGGTCGCCTGATAGGGAAAGCTCATCAGGCCGGCCGGGGCGAAACCATCGGTCTGCGGCGCGGACGCAGGCTGGCGGATCGCGAGGCTGAGCGCGATGCCCTGCCTTCCCAATTGCTCCGCTATCGCCCGCCCGATCCCGCGACTGGCGCCGGAGACCATCGCAACCTTCGTCATGGTCTCACCCTCTCAAAGCCGGGCCAGGCGGCGGTCGATCGCATCCTGCAGATGATACCAGCCGCTAACGATCGGCAGGAACCAGGGCTTGCCGTCATAGAACGGCACCGGAACCTGCGGAAAGGCCGGATCGTCGAAGGCGCTCGGCCGGTTCTGGTGGCCGAGCAGCTTCAGCGCCGACTGGTGCCCGAGATAGGTCATCAGCGCGACGCCGTTGCCATTGCAGCCAATCGCGAAGTCGATGCCGTCGCGCCGGCCCATATGGGCGATCTTGTCGGCGGTCATGCCGACCTTTCCGCTCCAGCAATGGGTCACCTTATAGCCCGCGAGTTGCGGCCAGACCTTCAGCATCATCGCGTGCAGACGCGGCGCGGCCTCCCGTTCTGGCAGGCTGAACATGCCGGGGCGGCTTCCGAAAAGCAGGCGCGTGCCGTCCGGCGACGGCCGCGAATAGATCAACTCGCGCTTGGAGTCCGTGATCATGCGCCGGCCGGGATTGATCTCCGCCAGAAGCTCCGGCGGCAGCGGCTCGGTCGCGATCTGGTAGCTGCGCACGCCGACGATGCGCTTGCGCAGATAGTCGTTGCCCTGGCCGGTGTAGCCGTTGGTGCCGAAGAAGACGTTGCGCGCCCGGATCGTGCCGCGGCCGGTCTCGACGCTGTGGAAGCCGTTCAGGGCCGGCCCGACCTCGAGCACCGGCGCATGCGACCGTAGCGTCGCCCCGCTTTCGGCCGCAAGCCGCCGCAGGGCGCGGTGATACTTCGCCGGGTGCAGCCCGCCGTAATCGTCGATGACGATGCCGCCATGGTAGAAGTCGGTCTTGGTTATCTCGTGCTGGCGCGACTTGGGGATGTCGTGAACGGTCACGCCGGTATGCCTGGCCAGCAATTCGCCGTGGCGGCGCAGCCGGTCGTAATGCCTCGGCACATGCGCGCCGAAATAGCGCCCGAACACGCCGAGATCGGCGTCGAGGTCCTTCTCGCGGATCAGCGTCTTGAGATGCTCGTAGGAGGCCAGCGAATCCTCGAGCAGGCGTTCCATGCGGGCGCCGTCGACACCCTTGATCGCACCGCCGATCACCAGCTTCTGACCGCTCGACACCATGCCGCCGGATCGCGTCGAGGCGCCGGCCCCGAGTTCCTCGGCATCAACGACCGTGACGTCGACGCCGTTGCGCGCCAGTTCCGCGGCGGCTGAGAGCCCGCAATAGCCCGAGCCCACGACGAGCACGTCGGTCTGCTCCGGCAGCGCCTCGCGCGCAATCTCCGGCGGCGCCGCATCCCACCAATAGGGATCGGTGGTGAAATTCGGCGCCAGCACGCTGGTCTCGTCAGGCATGTTCGGCCTCTCCGAAGGATCTGATGTTGGACAGGAAGGCGCGCGTGCGCTCATGCCGTGGGTTTGCGAAGAATTCACGCGGCGGCCCCTGTTCGATGATTCCGCCGTCCGCCATGAAGACGACGCGGTCGGCAACCTCGCGGGCAAAGCCCATCTCATGGGTCACGACCACCATGGTCGTGCCCTCCCGGGCGAGATCGCGCATCACGTCGAGCACGCTGGTGATCGTCTCCGGGTCGAGCGCCGAGGTCGGCTCGTCGAACAGGATCGCCTTGGGCTGCATCGCCAGCGCCCGCACGATCGCGACGCGCTGCTGCTGTCCGCCCGACAGCGCGGAGGGATAATCCTCCGCCTTGTGGGCGAGCCCGACCTTGACGAGCAGCTGCCGCGCGCGCTCCTCGGCGACCGCGCGCGGCAGCTTGCGACGGCGCTGCGGCGTCAGCGTCATGTTCCGGAGCACCGAGAGGTGCGGGAACAGCGCATAATCCTGGAAGACCATGCCGATCTCGGTGCGCAGCTCCTGCCAGGCGCTCTCGTGATGGATATCGACCGGCCGTCCGGAGACCGTCAGGCTGCCCTCGTCAGGCCGCACGAGCCCGTTGATGCAGCGGATCAGCGTGCTTTTCCCTGAGCCGCTCGGGCCGATCAGCACCACGACGCTGCCGGGCTCGACATCGAGGTCGATCCCGCGCAGCGCCTGATGGCCGCCGAAGCGCTTGCCGATGCCGCGCAGGCTGATCAGCGGCTGCGGGCTCATGCCGCAAGCTCCCGCATGTCGCGCTTCAGCGTCTCGCGCACCGCCTGGAGCCGTCCCCGCTTTTCGGCCAGCGACGCCCGGTTGTCCTCGAGCCTCACTTGCGCCGTCTCGACGGAGCGAGCGACGGCCTCAGGCGCCGGTCCACCGGGAAGCGTGCGGGCGGCGACGCTCGCGACCGGATCGAGGCTGCGGCGCACGACCTCCGGATCCAGCCCGAGTGGGCGGCCGAGCTGCTCGCGCGCGGCATCGTCGACCATCTGCGTGGTGATGCCGTCCGCCGCGAGGCCCTTGTCCATCGCTGCGCGGACCACGCCGCCGACGACGTGATGCGCCTCGCGGAAGGAGAGATCGGCGTCACGCACCATCACGTCCGCCAGATCGGTGGCCGAGGCGAAATCCTCCGTGACCCGCCGTTTCATCAGAGCTGCGTTGGGGCGGCCGGTCGAGATGATCAGGTCGAACAGCGAGAGGCAGCGCAACGTCTCCTCGCCCGCCTCCCAGACGCCGCGCATGGCCTCGCGGTTGCCGTCGATGGTGTTGGTGAAATGCGTGCCCTTCACCGCCGTCGCGGAGGAGACGTAGAGCCCGAGCAGATGTCCGGCCTTGCCCTTGAGATGCTCGAGCACCACCGGGTTCTTCTTCTGCGGCATGATGCTGGACGTGCCGGTGACGCGATCGGGGAACTCGACCGTCTGGAACTCGTGGCTGACCAGCACATGGTAATCCTGCGCGACGCGGCTCCAGCCGAGCGCGATCTGCGACAGCCCCGCGAGGATCTCCAGGCCGAAATCGCGGGTCGCGACGGCGTCCAGCGTATTCTCGACCAGCCCTTCGAAGCCGAGCGAGGCTGCGACGGCCGCACGATCGATGGCGAAGGTCGTTCCCGCCAGCGCGCCGGCGCCGAGCGGGCTGATATTGGTGCGCGCCCAGGCATCGACGAGGCGGCCATAGTCGCGCTCGAAGGCCTGCGCCACGCCGGCGAGATAGAAGCCGTAGGTGACGGGCTGCGCCGGCTGGAGATGGGTGTAGCCCGGCATCACCGCGTCGCGGAAGCGGAAGGCACCGTCGAGTGCGTGCTCCTCGACCTGCAGCAGCGCCTGTCCGGCATCGAGCAGGAGGTCGCGCGCCCGCAGGCGGTCGAGCGCCGCCGTCAGGTCGTTGCGGCTGCGCGCGATATGCATCCGCCCGCCGGCATCGGTGCCGATCAGCTTGATCAGATGGGCCTCGTAGTTGAAGTAGGAATCCTCGCGCTGCGGGTCGAGCTCGACCACGTCGGGCCCCTCCTCCTCCATCCGCAGCAGGCCGCCGGCCAGCGCCTTGGCCGCCTGCGGCGAGATCAGGCCGCAGCGCGCCAGCATCAGCACATGCGCCTGGTTGAGATCGCTCATATGGCCGAAGACAGTCTTGAAATCGCGAGCAAGGCGCGGCGCGTAGATGTGGTCGCAGACTTCCTGCGCGACCGTTTCGGTCAGGCGACGGCTGACTTTGGATTCCATGGTGAAGTCCTCTGGACAGGCAAATTGGGAAAAAGGGATCAGGGAAGCTGCGTGGCCGGCTGCTCGACGATCGTCGTGCCGGGCGCCACCCGGCGCCGGTCGGACTTCAGCCGTCGTTCAAGCCAGCGGCCGAACCAGGTCAGCGCCGAGCAGATCACGAAGTAGATCAGCAGCACCGCGCCATAGACGGTGAAGGCCGGGTTCCAGCCCTCCATCATCGTGGTGCGCTCGACGATGATCTGGCCGACCTTGAAGAACTCGGTCACGCCGACGAGCGCGCCGAGCGATGTCGCCTGAACAAGCAGCGTCAGCAGTCCGACGAAGGGCGGCAGGATCGAGCGCAGCGCCTGCGGCCCGGTGACGAAGAGATAGACTTCCCAGCCCTTCAACCCGAGCGCAGCCGCGCTCTGCCACTGGTGCTTGGGCACAGCGTTGAAGCCTGCCCGTACGATCTCGGTGCCGTTGGCGCTGCCCCAGAGCGAGAGGCCGACGGTGACGGCGGCAAAGGGCGACAGTTCCAGGCCGAAGAGCGGCGCGACGAAGAACACGAAGAAGATGTTCACGATCAGCGGGATGTCGCGGAACAGCTCGACATAGACCTTCACCGCGATGCGCAGCCAGCGGAAGCGCAGCGTCGCCAGCGTTCCCAGCACGAAGGCGATGATCGTCGAGAAGAACAGCGTCGCCAGAGCCAAAGCCAACGTCAGGCCGATGCCCTGGAGGATGAAGGGAAGGTTCTTGACCAGCAGTTCCATCGCCGCGCCCTCAGACCCGGAACGGGGTGTTGAGCCGGTATTCGAGCCGGCCGGCGAAGAAGGAGAGCGTCAGGACGAGCGCGAGGTAGATCACGCAGATCGCGGCGAACATCTCGATGGTGCGGAAATCCATCGAGATCCGGTCGATCGCGACATAGGTCAGCTCGGCCAGCCCGATCGCCTGGAGATAGGACGAGTTCTTCAAAAGCGAGATCGAGGTGTTGAGCATCGAGGGCAGACCGACGCGGATCGCCATCGGCGCCGCGATCAGCCGGAAGAAGCGCCAGGGCGATAGGCCGAGCGAGAACGCTGCCTCGCGCAGGCCCTTGCCGACCGTCTCCAGCCCGCCGCGGATGTTCTCGACCTGATAGGCGCCGGCCCAGAGCGTCAGGCAGAGCACGCCCGACCAGAACAGCGAGAGCTTCAACCCGAGACCGGGGAGCCCGTAGAAGATGAAGAAGAGCTGCGCCAGCAGCGGCGTGTTGCGGATGAACTCGACGTAAGCCACGACGGCCTTGTCAAGCACAGGCACCTGCAGCACCCGCATCGCCGCCCCGAACAAGCCCACCACGACGGAGAGCACGATCGAGAGCAGGCTGACCTGGATGGTGAGCCACAGGCCGCGCATCAGCGCCGGCCATTGCGCGGCCAGATAGGCGAGATCGAATTCCATGGCAGCGGCAAACCCCTGCTGTCGCGATGACGAAACCGGAGGCGGTCACCCCCCTCCGGACGATCGGCTTGGGCTCAGCGCGCCGTCGGCTTCGGCTTGGTGAAGGCGTCGGTATAGAAGGGCCGGATGTCGGCCGGGATCCACTTCTCGACCCATTTCGCATAGAGGCCCTCGGCCTTCATGCGGTCGAGCGCGGCGTCGACATAGGCCAGCCACTCCGCCTCGTTCTTGCGCACGCCGACGGCGGCGTCCGAAACCGCGAAGGGCTCGCCGACGAGGCGCAGCGAGGGGTCCTTGGCAGCGATCACGATCAGCGTCGCGGCGTCATGCGTGTAGGCGTCGCCGCGTCCCTGCTTCAGCGACTGCAGCGCGTCGGAGGCGGTGTTGAGCCGGAGATTGTCGACCTTCGGCATGGTGTCCTCGAACCACTTCGCCTGGGTCGAGCCCTTCAGCATGATGACGACCTTGCCCGCGACGTCGTCGAGCTTCTTGATCGGGCTGTCCTTGGCGACGAGCATGTCCGAGCCGCCCCAGCGATAGGGCTTGGAGAAGTCGACGACGCGGGCGCGTTCCGGCGTGACGCCGAGCGTCGCGATCAGCAGATCGACCTTCTTGCCGTTGAGCTGCGGGATGCGGTTCTCGGCGGTGACGCACGTCAGCTCGATCTTGTCGGCCGAGCCGAAGGCCCAGGTCGCGATCTGGATCGCCATGTCGGTCTCGACGCCGGCGAACTTGCCGGTCTCGTCCTTGTAGCCATAGGGCGGCTGGTCGCAGCGCACGCCGGCCTTGAGCAGACCGGCCGATTTGATCGCCTCCGGCAGCGGCGGCAGGCTCTGCGCCTGTGCGCCCGAAATGGCGGCGACGAACGCCGTGGCGGCGAGTGCGGAAAGAGCGCCGAAGCGCTTGGCGGGAAGATGGGTCATCCGTTGTCCCTCTGTTGGATGGTTGGTTTGAGTGATGCGCCGGTCTGCGCCGGCTGCGCGCTCGCCCGCTCGGGGCGGCGATCTCGCTGCGGAATGCCGACGGGCAGCTCCGCGATGTCTGTCTCTCTGAAGCCCGAGCCCGTCAGCACAAGCACCGCATGGCGCCCGGCGAGGCTGCCATCCTTCGCGAGCTCTGCGAGCGCAGCCAGCGCCGCGGCGGCCGACAGCTCGGCATGGAAGCCGAGCCGCGCGAGCTTCGCCTGCGCCAGCCGGACGGCATCGTCGTCGACTGCAACGGCAAGCCCCGCGCTGGCGCGCAAGGCCTGCACCGCCTGCCAGGTCACGGTGCTGCCGGCGATCGAGAACTGTGCCGTCTCGCCGGCGAAATCCTCGCGATAATCCGCCCCGGCGAGGACACGCGCAAGCCGCGGGAAGGGTTCGGCCGCCACCAGCCTCGGCACGCCCCGGCCGAGCTCTGCGAAGCCGAGATGCAAGCCCGACAGCAGATCGCCACGCGAACAGGGCGCAACCACGAGATCAGGCTGCGCGGCTGCCGCGATCTCGGCCGCGACCATCTTGTAGCCCTCGATGCCGAAGGGATTGGTGCCGATCGCGGGCAGCCGGTAGTTCGTCGCGGCGAAGGCGCCCTCCTCCGCCACCCGCCGCGCCAGATGGTGCCAGCGCGCCATGCTGTCGGAGAAGCCGATGATCGTCGCGCCATGCGTCACGATCGCGCGGCGATAGCTGTCCGGCAGGCCGTCCGTCGTCGCGATCTCCGTAGGAATGCCGGCGCGCGCGGCATAGGCCGCGACCGACAGGCCGCCATTGCCGCTGGAGGCCGCCACGATCCGCGTCGCGCCGATGTCGAGCGCCCGCGCGACGAGCTGCGCGCTCATCCGGTCCTTGTGCGAGCCGGTCGGGTTGCACCATTCGAGCTTGAGCGAGACCCGTCCGACGCCCAATGAGGCGGCAAGCTCCGGCACCTCGACCAGCGGCGTGCCGCCCTCGCCCAGTGAGAGCGCTCCCGGATAGGGCAGCGCAATGGGCTCAGGCCCGGGAGCGTACACGAGGCGGAGATTGGAAGCGTGCCGTTCCGCCGCGCAGCGCGGACATCCGGCCCCATGCTCCGCCACCGGCCAGTCGGCTTCGCAGCGCAGACAGGCCATGCCTGTCAGGCGGGGCGTCACGGCGATGGCGGGACCAGCGGACATAGACAAAAGTATTGTAGCCGGCATCCATCTGGTCAAATGTCAGTTTTTGGCGCTCCTATTCACTGGTGATATAAGGTCGGCATGAATCTGCGGCAGGTCGAAGCGTTCCGGAGCATCATGCTGCGCGGCTCGATGACCGCAGCGGCCCAGGAGTTGCGGACCTCGCAGCCGAGTATCAGCCGCCTCATCGCCGAGCTCGAGGCGGCAACCCATCTGAAGCTGTTCGAGCGCAAGGCAGGCCGCATCCGGCCGACCGATGAGGGGCTGTCATTCTACCGCGAGGTCGAGCGCAGCTTCCTCGGCCTGGAGAACCTGTCGCAGGCGGCCAGGGACATCAAAGCCTTCGGCACCGGGCGCCTGCGTATCGCGGCCATGCCGGTGATGGCGCTCGGTTTCATTCCGCGCTGCATCCGCTTGTTCAAGCAGCGCTTTCCAAATGTCACGATCTCGCTGCAGATGGGCAGCGACGGCACCGTCACCCGCTGGATGTCGGCCTATTACTGCGACATCGGCTTCGTCGCCAACATCGTCGATACGCCCTCGATCGAACAGCGCCACCTCTACACGGTGCCCGGCCTCTGCGCGCTTCCGCCCGGCCACAGGCTGGCCGAGCGCGAGGTCATCGTGCCCGAGGATCTCGAGGGCGAGTCCTTCATTTCGCTGTCGCTGGAGGACGGCGCACGCAACCGGGTCGACCGCATCTTCGAACGTGCGGGCGTGCGCCGGCAGCTCACGCTGGAATCGCCCTTTGGCGCGACGATCTGCGCGCTGGTCGAACAGGGGCTCGGGATCGGCATCGTCAACCCGATCGCGGCCGACGACTACCGCCGCAGCGGCATCGCCTTTCGGCCGTTCGAGCCGCGGATCATGTTCCACGGCAACGCTCTGTTCCCGAGCCATCACCTCAACAACGTCCTCGTCGACGGCTTCCTCGCCGTCGTCACCGAGGAACTGGCGACCTACCAGGCCGCGCGCTGTTGACTTGGCATCAGCGCATCGGCGGAGCGTAAAGCACGCCGCCCATGTTCCAGAGCTGGTTGAGGGCACGCGGGATGCTCAGTTTCGAGCTCGTGCCGAGATTGCGCTCATAGATCTCGGCATAGCTGCCCGTCGCCTTGACCGCCCGAACGGCCCAATCCGCATCGAGGCCGAGCCCCTTGCCGAAGCCGCCCTCGGCGCCAGTGAAGCGCCGCACATCCGGCTTCTGCGACTTCAGTGCCTCTTCGAGATTGGTCGAGGAAATCCCGAGTTCTTCTGCGTTGATCAGCGCGAAGTTCACCCATTTGACCACGGTGAACCAGGGAAAGTCATCGCTGCGGACGACCGGCCCCAATGGCTCCTTCGAGATCACGTCGGGCAGGACGATCGCCTCGGCCGGCTTGGCGAGGCGCAGCCTTTCGCCATAGAGCGCCGACTGATCGCGGGTCAGCACGTCGCACTGCCCGGACTCGAAAGCGGCGAAGGCTTCGGCCGCACTCGGAAAGACCTTCTCCTCATAGGTCATCGAATTGGCCCGGAAGAAATCCGCGAGATTGATCTGGGTAGTGGTGCCCGCCTCGACGCAGATCTTCGCCTTGTCGAGCGCCAGCGCGCCATCAATCTTCAGCGCGCGCTTGGCGAGGAAGCCCTGCCCGTCATGATAGGTGATCCCGGCGAAGGCGAGCCCGAGCTCGGCCTCACGTCCGAGCGTCCAGGTCGAATTGCGCGAGAGCAGGTCGACCTTCGCCGATTTCAACGCATCGAAACGCTCGCTGGCGGAGAGCGGCGTGAAGGTGACCTTCTGCGGATCCCCGAGCACGGCGGCTGCGAGCGCGCGGCAGAAATCGACGTCGAAACCGCTCCACTTGCCCTGCGCATCCTTGTCCGAGAAGCCGTTCAGCCCCTCGCTGACGCCGCAGGAGAGGGTCCCCCTCTGCTTGACTGTTTCGAGCGTCCCGGCTCCGGCTGGCACGCTAAGGCCAAGCGCCAGGGCGCCGGCCGCGATGATGCCGAGCGAGCATTCACGCATCCGCGAAACCTTCGACATGCAGCTATCCCCCGTTTCCCTGGCGAGCCGTCGTGACGGCGCCGATTACAGCGTGGCTTTGTGGCGGATGATCACCTTGGTTCCGAGCGGCACGCGCTCATAGAGATCGGCGATGTCGCCATTGGCGAGCCGGAAGCAGCCCGACGAGATCGCCTCCCCGATCGTCTCGGGCTGGTTGGTGCCGTGGATACGGAAGACCGTCGAGCCGAGATAGAGCGCCCGCGCGCCCATCGGATTGCCCGGCCCGCCGGCCATGAAGCGCGGCAGATAGGGCTGGCGCTGCAGCATTTCCGGCGGCGGGCGCCAGTCCGGCCATTCCGCCTTGCGGCTGACCTGCACCTGCCCTGACCACTGGAAGCCCTCGCGGCCGACACCGATGCCGTAGCGCAGCGCGCGGCCATTGCCCTGCACGACATAGAGGAAGCGCTCGGCCGACTGGATCACGACGGTGCCGGGCGGCTCGTTGGAGCGGAACAGCACCATCTGGCGAGCATAGGGCCCCTCCGTGATGCTGACCTCTTCGGTGGAAACCCGGCCCGGCTCGTCGCCAATATTCATCGTCTCCTGCACCGCGGCAGGCGGTCGCGGCTGGGCGGAGGCCGTCAGCGTCATCGACAGAGCGGCGGCCAGCGCCGCTCCGAACAAGCCGGCCCGCGCCAGGGAAACGGTCCTGGAAGTCATCTCCGGTTCTCCCACTCAGCGACAACGTACATAGATGAAGGTGCCGTAACGGCGATGCGCGTCGGGATCGACGAAGCGCATGACGAGCATCGTGTCGCTCGCCGAAAGGATCTCGCGATCCTGGGGATCGCCGGGAGGCGCCTCGAAACCGAGGAATGTCTTGCCGCCCGGCCCGGCCTTGAGCCTGAGTTCGTAGAGCTTGGCATCATCCGCGACATGCATCATGACGCCGTCGTCAGGCCCCTTCCTGATCACATAGGGCTGGCTGCAGCCCGCCTTGGCCTGGGCCTCGGTGCGCTTGCGGTCCTTCTCGGTGTGGAAGGAGGCGATGCCCCAGCTCCCGATCAGCTTCTCCACGCCGATATTGGTCGGCGCCACGATGGCGGAGGCAACCTGTGTCCCGGCCCGCGGCTCGTCACCGCTGGAAAGACAGCCACCGAGTGTCATGGCGATACTGAGGGCGAGGAGCGGGCCAGCCGCCGAAATCCGATGCTTGTTCTTGTCTTTATGCGACACCATCCACCCCCGTGCAGGCTCGACCTGGCGCAATTTCGACCGACAGGTGCGGAAATAGGGCACGGTTTCGGCACGAGGGCAATCGCCCTTCCGGCTTCGGCCTGCTCTTACGTCATTTGCAACAGGCAGCGCGGCGGAGCCGCGCCTTGGTCTCCCGTCGCTGGGCAGCGCCTCAGTGTTCGGCGAGCACGCGGGCATTGGCCCGGA
Organism: Allobosea sp. GW822-FHT03F07; assembly: GCF_058801345.1. NCBI lineage: Bacteria > Pseudomonadati > Pseudomonadota > Alphaproteobacteria > Hyphomicrobiales > Alloboseaceae > Allobosea > Allobosea sp. GW822-FHT03F07. The sequence goes on along the minus strand of NZ_JBXAND010000001.1, from coordinate 1,718,324 downwards.
TCGAAGCCTCGCTGACTCGGATGCCGAGACCCGGTCCCTCGGGCACGACGACATGGCCGCCGCGATTGGCGACCTTTTCCTCCAGCACGTCCTCGGTGAGCACGTGATGCGGCATGTAGAACTCGCAGCCGAGCGAGATGCCCGGCGTCGCGGCGATGAGCTGCGTGCCCGCGGCGAGCCCAATGCCGCCCTCCCAGAGCGTGCCGCCATAGCCCGGCAGCCCGGCCGTGTCGGCGATCGCCATGATGCCTTGCGCCTTGAGCAGCCCGCCCGCCTTCATCAGCTTCACCGAGATGGCGTTCGCCGCCTTGAGCCGGATGATCTCGTTCAGGTCGCGGGCGTCGAAGCAGCTCTCGTCGGCGAGGATCGGCGTGTCCAGCGCGGCCACGAACGAAGCCATCGCGTCGAGATGCGGACGCGGCACGGGCTGCTCGATGAAGGTCGGCCTGAACTGGTCGACATCGCGCAGGATCTTGATCGCGCCGAAGGGTTGCAGCGCCTGATTGTAGTCGAGCCGCAGGTCGATCGCGTCGCCGAATTCGGAGCGCATGGCCTCGAGATGGGCGAGGTCTTCGCGGTGCGGCTTCACGCCGGTCTTGACCTTGTAGATCACGTTGCCGGCCGGAACCATGACCCGCATCCGCTCCAGATCCGCCGCGAAATCCGGATCGGCGATCGAGAAGGACAGCGGGATCGTATCGCGCACCCGCCCGCCGAGCAGGTCCGCAACCGACAGGCCGGATTGCTTGCCGACGATGTCGAACAGCGCCATCTCGATGGCGACCTTGGCCTCGGCATGTCCCACCAGCACCTTGTCGAGCAGCGCCGTCGTCTCGCGGATGCGCCTGATCGGACGCCCGATCAGCACCGGGCGGAGATAGACGTCGATGGCCGCCAGCGCCGCCTCGGCCGTGCCGGTGAAGACCTCCCACGGGGCCGCCTCGCCCCAGCCGATGGCACCGTCGCTGGCGGTCAGCTCGACCAGCACGCGCTTGACCGTGCCCTTGACGTTGCCGACGCCCTGGAGCCGTGCCATCTTGATCGGGCTCTCGATGAAGAAGAGCCGGATGCGTTCGACCGTCGCCATATTCATGACCTGCAGGCTCATACGAGCCCCCCGTTGACGTGGATCGTCTGGCCCGTGACGTAGGACGCCGCCGGCGAGGCGAGGAAGCCGATCACGGCGGCGACCTCTTCCGGCAGGCCGCGCCGCCCGAGCGGAATGATCGCCTCCATGCGGGCGATGGCCTCGGGCGAGAGCTTGCTGCCCTTGCTGTCGTCCTTGCGGATCAGACCGGGCGCGACGGCATTGACGGTGATCGCGTCGGCCGCCAGTTCATGCGCCATCAGCCGGACCGTGGTTTCGAGCGCCGAGCGGCTCGCCGCCGTCGCCGCAAAGGGCTGCATGTCGGTGCGCAGCGCATGGGCGACGAAGGACGAGGTCGCGACGATGCGCCCGCTCCCGCTCTCCTTCAGCAAGGCCCGCCCCAGACGCGTCATTCGCATCAGCGCCAGCGCCGATTCATCCATGGCCTGACGGAAGTCGGCCTCCAGCAGGTCCATGATGGCGCCCTTGCGGGCGTGGCCGGCGACCGCGATCACCCCATCGAGGCGAGCGAAGCGATCACCGGCAAGAGCGATGGCCCGATCCAGGGTCTCCGGCGCTGCGATGTCGCCGAGAACGGTCGCAACCGTGGCGCCGGCGCTGCGCGCCTGATCCGCGACGGCATCGAGCCCGGCCTGGTTGGAGCCGGTATGCAGCACGAGGCCGACGCCCGGACCGGCGAGATGCAGCGCGGTCGCGCGGCCGATGCCGCTCGCCGCGCCAGTGACGAGATAGACGCGCATGGGCTTCGTCATGCCGCTATGCCTGTGCCTGCGCGCCGCCGCGATGGAAATGGCCGAGGAAGGCCTGCGTCGCCGCCTCGCGCGGTGTGTCGATCACTTGGCGGGCCGGCCCCTCTTCGACGACGACGCCGTCGCGCATGAAGATCACCCGGTCGGCGACCTCGCGGGCGAAGGCGATTTCATGGGTGACGATCACCATCGTCATGCCCTCCGCGGCAAGCTTCTGCATGACGCCGAGTACCTCGCCGACGAGTTCGGGATCGAGCGCCGAGGTCGCCTCGTCGAACAGCATCACATCGGGCTCCATGGCCAGCGCACGCGCGATCGCGACGCGCTGCTTCTGGCCACCCGAAAGCCGGCTCGGATATTCGTCGACCTTATCGGCGAGCCCGACCTTGGCGAGCAGCGCCAGCGCATGCTCGCGCGCCGCCTGCTTGCTCTTGCCGCGCACCGTGACCGGCGCCTCCATGACGTTGCCGAGCGCGGTCATGTGCGGGAACAGGTTGAAGTGCTGGAACACCATGCCGGTGCCGGCGCGGAAGCGGGCGAGTTCACGCGTGCCCGGCAGCTTCGTGCCCGGCCCGAAGGAAAAGCTGTCGGAGCCGACCCGCACCTGGCCGCCATTCGGCGTCACCAGCAGGTTGATGCAGCGCAGCAGCGTCGACTTGCCGGAGCCCGACGGGCCGATCAGCGCAACGACCTGCCCCTGCTCGACGTTGAGATTGATGTCCTTGAGGACGACGAGGTCCCCGAACTGCTTGCGCAGCGCCGCGATCTCGATCTTCGCCTGGCTGTTCATCGCGGGACCTCAATCGCTCGTGGCGAGCTTCTTCTCGCCCTGCCGGACGATGATCGTCAGCGGGTAGAGAAGCAGGAAATAGGCGACGGCCACGGCAGTATAGACCTCCAGCGGCCGGTAGCTGTCATGGGCCGCGATCTGGCCCTGATAGAGCAGGTCCGGCACCGCCAGCACCGAGACCAGCGAGGTGTTCTTGAACTGGATGATCGACTGGTTCATCAGCGGCGGCACCATGCGCTTAAGCGCCTGCGGCAGGATGATCCGGCGCATCGACTGATAGGGCGTCATGCCGAGCGCGGCCGCAGCCTCCGACTGGCCGGGATCGATCGAAACGATGCCGCCGCGGATGATCTCCGCGTAGAACGACCCGCCATAGAGCGAGAGCGCCAGGATCGACGCCGTGATCGCGGAAATCTCGATGCCGCTGAGGATCGGCAGGGCATAGTAGAACCAGACGAGCTGCACCAGCACCGGCGTGCAGCGGAAGACCTCGATATAGCCATGCGCCAGCCAGCGCAGCGGCGCGAAGGAGGAGAGCTTCGCCAGAGCGCCGGTGAGCCCGATCACCAGCCCCAGCACGACGATCGCCACGGTGAAGCCGACCGTGATGCCGAGCCCGTTCAGGAACAGCCAGCGATAGCTCCAGAGGAAATTGAAATCCCATTGATACATGAGGCGAGGTCCGGTCGAGGGATGACATGCCGTGACAAGAGCGTCGGGCAATCCGGGAAAACCGCGCCATCATTCCGGGCGACTGCAAGTCGACCCGGGATTCATTCCAGAACCTCTGTCGGAAGGGTTCCAGAATGGATCCCGGGTCTTCGCTTCGCTACGCCCGGGATGACGGCGCGGTTCGGACTGAGACCAGCGCGATCAGAGCGTGATGCCGGCCGGCATGTCGGCCTCGGTGATGCCGACCGCTTCCATGTTCTTGATGATGACGCTGCGGATCAGGCCGAGGCCGCGGTTGAATTCGAGCCAGGTGTTGACGTAGTCGCGCCAGGTCTTGTCGGCCTCGCGGCGGAAGCCCGCATTCGAGGTCGTGGCGAAGACCGGGGTCGGGACGACGAGTTCGCCGAGCTGCGGGTTCTTCTTCAGCATCGTCAGCGAGAGCATCATCACGATGCACTGCGCATCGGCGCGGCCGGTCATCACGGCCGTCGCGGCCTCGTCCACCGCCTTGAAGCGCGAGATCTGCGCCTTCGGGCACAGCCGCGTCGCGACCTGGTCCTGCGACGAGCCGGCATCGACCGTGATCTTCACGGCGGGGTTGTTGAACTCGTCCCAGGTCTTCTTGCCGAGGCCTTTCTTGGCGATCATCGTGAAGGCGTTGTTGAACACCGGCACGGAAAAATCGATCACCAGGGCGCGCTTGGGCGTCGGGTTCAGGCCGAAGAAGATGTCCGTCTTGCCGGACTGCAGATCGAGGACCGAATTGCCCCAGGTCGTCTCGGTGATCTCGAGCTCGACCTCGAGTTCCTCGGCCAGCGCCTTGGACAGGTCGATGTAGAAGCCGCCCCATTGGCCGGTGGCGATGTCCTTCATGTAGTAGGGCGCCGCACCAGCGACCGCGCCGATGCGCAGCTTCTTGGTGCGGCGGACGCGATCGAAGGTGGTCTCGTTCGCCGGGGCCTGCGCGGCTGCCGGCGAGATGATGTTCACTGCGGCGATGCCCGAGGCGGCGGCGCCGATGGCGGTTGCGATATCCCTGCGCGAAATCATGGTGATCCCCTTGTTGTTGTGAGCGTCGATGATTCGGCCGTTGCACCGGCCTCCTTTTCGTTGGTCAGATGATCAGGCGGCGTTGCGCCTGTCTTGTACGTTGAACTCCCCACTGCCCTGCGCCCCGCGCAGTTCGCTCGACAGCCGCAAGCCTGCCTTCGTCGCGAGGAAGTCGGCCAGCATCGCATCCTCCTGGCGCACGAAGCCCTGCTGCGGCAGCTTGCCGGCGAGGAAAAGCTCGACCATCGCGACGCAGCCGGCGGCGGTGGTGAGCTGGATCGCGCTCATCGCCGGCGTGCCGTCATAGCGCAGCACGATGCTGTCCTCCTCCAGGCGCCCGGCCTTCTCGCCGATCCCGGTGACGAAGACGATCACCACGTCCTTGCGCGTGAACGGCGCGGAATGGCTGAGGATGCGCCGCATCGTCTCCTTGTCATCCGCGAGTTCGAGCCCGCGCAGCAGGAGCTTCATGATCTCGGCATGGCCGGGATAGCGCAGCGTCTTGTAGCTCATGTCGCGGACCTTCCCGGCCAGCGTCTCGGTCAGAGTGCCGAGCCCGCCGGAGGTATTGAAGGCCTCATAGGCGACGCCGTCGATCATCACGCTTTCGAGCCCTTCGAGCGCCGGCACCAGGATCGGCTGGCCGTCGAAGACGATCTCGCACGGGTTGCAATATTCGTTGATCAGCCCATCGACCGACCAGGTGACATTGTAGCGTAACGCATTGGTCGGATAGAGCGGCAACGCCCCGACCCGCATCTTGATCGTCTTCACGCTGTCGAAGCGCGCCGCCATGTCGGCGCCCAGAATGCAGATGAAACCGGGCGCCAGCCCGCATTGCGGAACCAGCGCGACGTTGGCGCCAGCCCCTATCTGCTTGATGTAGGCGGTCGTCTCCACATCCTCGGTCAGGTCGAAATAGTGCGTGCCGGTCTCGACGGCGACGCGGGCGATGCCCTTGTTGAGGAAATACGGGCAGGCGCTGACGACGATGTCGCGCTCAGCCAGGAAAGCCCTCAACGCGTTGAGATCGGCCGCATCGACCGTCTCGGTCGCAAAGCCCTGCCCCGCCGCCAGGGCGAGTTGGGCGGGTGACGCATCGGCCAGCGTGACCTGGTGCCCATGCTCCGCCAGCATTCCGGCGATGATCGCGCCGATCTGCCCGGCGCCCAGCACAGCGATCCGCTTGCGCTCGATTTTCATGCTCTTGTCTCCGGTCTTGAACGTTTAAAGGGCCGCCTGGACACCGACCGCCTCGGGATCGACCCCAGCCTTCTGCAGCCAGGAGAAGACCGGGGGCAGCCGGTCGGCGATGGATTCGACGGCGATGTCGAGGAAGACCGGCTCGTTCAGCGCGAAGGCTTCGGTCAGCGCCGTCTCCAGTTGCTGCGGCGTCTCGACGCGATAGCCGCGGATGCCGTACACGGCCGCGAGCTTGCTCATGTCATAGGCGCCGAAGTCGACCGCAAAGCTCGGATCGTTCGTGCCGGTACCAAGCAATGCACCTGCCTCGCTGGCATGAACCCGCTCGGTCACGCGCTGCAAGGCCTTGATCCAGCCGAAGCAGGCATTGTTGAAATGGATCAGCACGGCCGGGATCTGCAGCCGCGCCAGCGTCTCCAGTTCACCCGCCGACATGCCGAGCGACCCGTCGCCGAACAGGGCGACCGGCCGCAGATGCGGCGCCGCGAAATGAGCGCCGACCACGGCCGGGATGGCATAGCCCAGCCCGCCGAAGAAGCGCGGGATCACGAGCTTCGATTCCGGATCGCGCAGCCGCAGGAAGCGTGTGGCATAGGGCGTCGCCGTGCCGGCATCCGAGACGACATGGCACGGCGTCGGTACATGCCGGTTCAGCGCCTCGATCACGCGCTCCGGCCGCAACGGCACCGTATCGTCCTGGAGACAGGGCGCCATCGCGTCCCAGAACTCGGCCCTGCGAGCGTTGATCTCGCTGACCCATGCGTCCGTCCCGGGCTCGAACTCGGCAGGGATCCTGGCGAGCAAAGCCTCGATCACCGCCTGCGCGTCGCCGACCAGCGGCTCGTCGATGGGGTAGGTGTTGCCGATCGTCTCCGGATCGAGATCGATCTGCACGATCCGGGTACCGCCGCTCGGGACGGGCCACTGCCAGTTCATCGTCGCGACCGAGCCCATGCGGCAGCCGACATAGATGACGAGATCCGCCCGCCCCAGCGCCCAGATCGCATGCGGGTGGAAGCCGTTGTCGCCGATGATGCCGATACCGAGCCTGTGGTCGTCCCGAATGATCCCCTGCCCTGTGATGGTCGTGACCACCGGGATCTGCAGCCGCTCCGCGAAACCGGTCACCGCCGCCGCCGCGCCCGAGCGATTTGCGCCGCCCCCGGCCACGATGACCGGGCGCCGGGCGGCGAGCATGCAGTCGAGCGCCCGTGCCAGATCGGCTTCCGGCGGGCGCGTCCGCGACGAGGGCGCGCGGCTGCATTGCGCCTCTATATGTAGGGAAACCCCGGTCTCCGGCAGCGTCTGGTAGAGGATGTCCTCCGGCAAGGTCAGGACGACAGCGCCCGGGCGGCCCGCGGTTGCCTCGCGGAAGGCTCGCCGCACCAGTTCCGGCAGCTTGGCGATGTGCCGCAGCGTTTCGGTGCGCTTCGCGATCGGCCGGAACAGGTCATCGACCGCAAGCTCCGTCAGCGTGCCGCGCCCGACGCCGGGCTGCGGAATGTCGTTGACGAGCAGGATGAGCGGGACGGACGACTTGTTGGCTTCGGCGACACCGGGAAGGCCATAGAGCGCGCCGGCCCCGCTCGGCACCTCGGCCACGCCCGGCTTGCCAGAGAGCCTTGCATAGCAATCGGCCATGAACACCGCAGAACGCTCGTCCCGGCACATAATGTGGCGTGGACCGTTACCCGCCGTCCTGAGCGCTTCGTACAAGGCGACATTGGTGTCGCCCGGTACCCCGAAAATGACGTCCACGCCATAGTCGGACAGCATGCTCACGAGAGCGGAAGCGCCATTCATCCCGGATGCTCCTTGGTTCTTTCCTTTTGTCGGGGAGCGTAAAGCCGACATAAATATTCAGATCGCCGGAGATCGACGGAATATTCGTACCCATTGATGGGTAACGCATGATTTCAGAGTGAAACTAGAAAAAATGCATAGAAATCGAGCGCATTGCCCGCCTGCGAGGCTGGGTTTTGCCCGTTCTCTGCTCACCTTTCGAACTTGCGCGCGAGAAGAATCGACGAGGTCGTCCGGCGGACCCCATCCATCTCGGCGATCCAGTCGATGATCTCGTCGAGATGTGTCGGCGTTGCGCATCGGATCTTCACGAATAGATCGAAATGCCCGCTGAGCGTGTAACACTGAATGACTTCGGGGCGCTTGCGCAGCAGCGGAATCACATTGCCTTGCTGCTTGACTTCGAGCTCGACCATGATGATGGCCGAAAGCGCTGTATTCTCGGCGTCTTCCTTACCCAGGATCGTCGTATAGCCGACGATGACGCCCTCGCGCTCGAGCCGGCTCAGGCGCCCCTGCACCGTCGCGCGCGAGACGCCCAGCGTCTTGGCGACCTCCGCCAGGGGAATGCGCGCATTGGCGGTCAGGATATTGATCAGTTCCTGATCTTTTCGGGCGTCCGACGGCCGGGCCATTTTACCTCCATCTGCCGATGATTTTGCTCGGTTCTGAGGGTAAAACAATCAAAGGCGACAGGGAACCGTCCTGGCCATTCGACAGGCGACGGGCTGGCGGCTCACGCCATCGCGGCAAGCGAGCCATGCCCATCGGCGTCTAACCGGCCGATCGACGGCAACGGCATTTCGGGGAAGCCTGGACGGCCAAGCACCAGCGTGCGGCGCGCTCGCGGTCAACAAAAGAAGGGTGGTGGGGGAAGCAGGACTCGAACCTGCGAAGGCATAGCCAGCGGATTTACAGTCCGCCCCCTTTGCCGCTCGGGACATTCCCCCGCCCGCGCCGCTTGCGGCCAGGCCGCAGGCGATCTCTCGTGTCACTTGCGTGACGGCGACAGGCGCGGCCGGACTTATGGTGACGGGGCTGCGCCCTGTCAACGGCAAAAAGCCGCCTGCCCTATGGGCATCGCGCATCAAGGCAGCAATTCCACGCTGGCCAAGCCCCGTCCGGCATGTCAGGGCATGCGCCAGCGATCGAGGAGAAAACCCAATGCCCGCGCCGTTTCGTCCCAAGCCCGGCAAGCCGGGCGGCCCGGGACAAAGCCGGTTCCGCCGCCAGGACGGCCCGCCGCCACATCGCCCCGGCGATATCGACGAGGCGGTGCTTTACGGCGTCCACCCCGTCATCGAGGCACTGCGTAATCCCAAGCGGCGCCATCGCCGCCTGCTCGCGACCGAAAACGGACTGAAGCGCCTGCAGGAGGAGGTCGGCGAACTGCCGCTCCAGGCCGAGATCGTGCGTCCCTCCGAGATCGACCGGCTCCTGACGCCCGATTCGGTCCATCAGGGTCTCTATCTCGTCTGCGATCCCCTGCCCTCGCCCGATCTCGACAGCCTGCCCGACGATGCGGTGGTGCTGGCGCTCGACCAGATCACCGACCCGCATAATGTCGGTGCGATCCTGCGCTCGGCCGCGGCCTTCGGCGCCGCCGCCGTCATCGTCACCATCCGCCACTCGCCGGCCGCGACGGGCGTTCTGGCGAAATCCGCCTCGGGGGCGCTCGAGCACGTCCCGCTGATCGCCGTTCGCAATCTCGGCGATGCGCTCGACCAGCTCGGCAAGCGTGGCTTCCAGCGCATCGGCTTCGATTCGGATGGCGACGTTGCCTTTGACGATGTCACGCTCACCCGCCCGCTGGTCATGGTCATGGGGGCCGAGGGCAAGGGCCTGCGCCAGCGCTCGCGCGAACTCTGCGACCAGGTTGCACGGCTGGAGGTGCCTGGCAGCATCACCAGCCTCAACGTCTCCAACGCGACCGCGATCGCGCTCTACGCCGCCAGCCGGCGGCGCTAGAGCATCGGATCGAAAAGTGGAATCCGGTTTTCGGACGAATCCGATGCTAAAACGAAGCCACTCTCAGCGGCCGGGCACGATCAGCAGCAGCGCGCCCGTTTCGGCATGGGCGAAGCGGCTGCGGCGATGCTTCGGCTCGGGCTCGTTGATCCGGATGACGCGCGTGGCCGGCCGGTCGCGGCGGCCCTCGAGCCGGTAGATCGTCGGCTCCGGCGTCGGCGCGCGCGCGATCCCCATCCGCACGGGCAGGTTCTCGAAGGAATCGGGATCGCCCCCGCGCGGCGTGTCGTCGTCGACCGGGAGGGTGGGCGGTGCGACGGGGCTGGCCGGATAGGCCCAGGGCCCGATGAAGCCCGCCGAGGTGAACAATCCTGCTCCCGGGCGGCGCCATTGCCCGTTGCCATGATCGCGCAAGCCGGCAGACCGAGCAAAGTGGCTGCGCGACACCCGCTGGTGAAGGCCCGTGGCGACCGGGCGAAACGCCTTCGGCGCGTAGGCCACCGATCTCGGAGCGCTGGCGAAGGAGCCGGTCCGCGCTCCGGCGGCCTCGGCCATGCCGGCGGGCGCGAGCAGCACCGACAGCAGGAGGGCGAGGCGAATCGTTCTGGTGCGCGACATGGCGCTCCTCCTCATCCGCATCTTCAGGCCTCCGGAACGCGAGTATAGGCAGAACGCCGGCCAGGGAAAGCCGTCTTAAGCGATCGTTAATCGGAAGCCTCCGCGCGAGCCGGCATCCCGCCCAAAGCCATGGCATCGACCGAAATGCCGAATGCGACGAAAGTGCGATTTCTCCCCTTCGCAAGTGCAATATCAGGCCAATTCGTCCGCTTTTGTTAGACGAAGTGCTCGATTGCCGAGCGAACCCGTCACGAGCATTGCTGTGTACCAGACCGGAACGCTGGGCCTGAAGGCATGGCGCCGGCACGCTGGCATCGCGGCGTCAGAATGCGAGCCAGGCCACGAGGCAGCGCGGATCGTCCCGCTGCCGGGGAATTTGCAGGGGAGACAACGCCATGAGCATGGCAGCAAACGCACAGGGGGCGAAGGTCGCGCCGCGCCCCATGACCAAGGAAGAAAAGCGCGTCATTCTGGCATCGTCGCTCGGCACGGTGTTCGAGTGGTACGACTTCTATCTCTACGGCTCGCTCGCCGTGATGATCGGCGCGCATTTCTTCTCGGCCTTCGATCCGAATACCCGCGCGATCTTCGCGCTGCTCGCCTTCGCCGCCGGCTTCCTCGTCCGTCCGTTCGGCGCGCTCTTCTTCGGCCGCCTGGGTGACCTGATCGGCCGCAAATACACCTTCCTCGTCACGATCGTGATCATGGGCGCCTCGACCTTCCTGGTCGGCCTGTTGCCCAGCTACAATTCGATCGGCTGGATCGCCCCGGTCATCCTGATCGCGCTGCGCATGCTGCAGGGACTCGCGCTGGGCGGCGAGTATGGCGGCGCCGCCGTCTATGTCGCCGAGCACGCGCCTCCCGGCCGCCGCGGCTTCTACACCTCCTGGATCCAGACCACGGCGACGCTCGGCCTGCTGCTGTCGCTGATCGTGATCCTGGGCATCCGCGTCAACATGGGCGAGGCCGACTTCGCCGCCTGGGGCTGGCGCATTCCGTTCCTGCTCTCGATCTTCCTGCTCGCCATCTCGGTCTGGATCCGTCTCCAGATGCAGGAATCCCCCGCCTTCAAGAAGATGAAGGAAGAGGGCACCGGCTCGAAGGCGCCGCTCTCCGAGGCCTTCGGCCAGTGGAAGAACGCCAAGATCGCCCTGCTCGCGCTGTTCGGCCTCACCGCCGGCCAGGCCGTCGTCTGGTACACCGGCCAGTTCTACGCCCTGTTCTTCATCCAGAGCATCCTGAAGGTCGATCTCTACTCGGCGAACGTGCTGATCGCCTGGTCGCTGATCATCGGCACCGGCGGCTTCATCTTCTTCGGCTCGCTCTCGGACAGGATCGGCCGCAAGCCCGTCATCCTGGCGGGTTGCCTGATCGCGGCGCTGACCTACTTCCCGCTCTTCGGCGCCCTGACCCGGGCAGCGAACCCCGGCCTCGCCGCTGCGCATGAGAACGTCAAGGTCCAGGTCATCGCCGATCCTGCGACCTGCGGCTCGGTCTTCGATCCGGTCGGCGTGCGCACCTTCACCCAGCCCTGCGACATCGCCCGCCGCACGCTGGCGCAGCAGGCGATCGTCTACACCCAGGCTCCGGCTCCTGCCGGCACGCCGGCCAAGGTCACCGTCAACGGCAAGGACATCGCGATCGACGCAACCTTCGCGGCCAACCTCGCCAAGGAAGCGATTGCGGCCGGCTATCCGGCTCCCGGCGATGCGCGCATCGTCAAGGTCGGCTTCTTCAGCGCGCTGGCGAGCGCCCAGTCGCTGACGATCATCGCGATCCTGACCGTCCTCGTGATCTATGTGACGATGGTCTACGGCCCGATCGCCGCCGCCCTGGTCGAGCTCTTCCCGACCCGCATCCGCTACACCGGCATGTCGCTGCCCTACCACATCGGCAATGGCTGGTTCGGCGGCCTGCTGCCCGCCACCTCATTCGCGATGGTGGCCGGCACCGGCGACATCTTCTACGGCCTCTGGTACCCGATCGTGATCGCGCTCATGACCTTCGTCATCGGCATGCTCTTCGTGCCCGAGACCAAGGATCGCGACATCATGACCCATGAGAACTGAGGCTTGAACTGAGGCTTGAACTGAGCCTCGGCGCAGTTCCCGAAAGACGACCGGACCCCGCCTCTCGAAGGCGGGGTCCTTTGCTTTGACGGCGATCGGCGAACGGACGATCTTGCCCTGGCTGGGTCCGGCTGGTAACCGCTAGCGGCAAGATGCCGAGGCGCCACGGCGCATCGATCATCAAATACCGAATTGGCGCCGGGTATTCGGTGGCCATGGGCCGGCGTAGCACAGCGGTAGTGCAGCGGTTTTGTAAACCGAAGGTCGGGAGTTCGATCCTCTCCGCCGGCACCATTTTCCGATCCTGGCAGACCGCATCCGAACGGATACTGTCGTCGCGCGCCGCCAGAGACGATGATTTCGCATTTCGCAGCCGGCATCCGATCTGTATCTTGCCAGGCAGGCGGCGAAGTGGTTGATCTCGCTGCGTCTCGAGACAGGCCGACATGCACGAACCCGACCGCCTCCTCGCCCTCGCCGACCGCTGCGAAGCCACCGGCAAGCCGGACCGGGCGCTGGATGCCGACATCTATGAGGCGTTGGGCTTCACCGTACGCCGCAAGCCGAAGCACCTCGTCAGCCGCAGGGCGCCTGCGGGCGGCATCTACCTGCAGGGCTCGCTCTGGAAGGCGCTCGGTACCGTCAGCGGCAACATCGATGTCGCCGTCGGGTTACTGCGCCAGAAGGCGCCCGACTGGCGCTGGAGCCTGCAATGCATGGCCGGCGAGGACAGCACCGTCTTCCAAGCCCTGGTCGCCGAATGCTCGGCCAACGGCACGATCGGCGCCCTCGCCCTCTGCGCGGCAATGCTGCGCGCCTTCGCCCGCAGCGAGGCCGATGAAGGCAGCAAGTGAGACAAATCGGGCAAGTATGCCCCGCCACTCACGAAAACTTGACCTTTGCATGGCCCTTGCGACCGCCTGCGACGATTGAACGCGGCGCGCCGGTCGCTAGGGTCTCACGCAGGCTCCAGCCGAGCTGAGGGAGATCACATGACCGATTCAAACCTGTCGCGCCGCGGCGTGATCGCAGGCGCCGGCGCGCTGGCCGCTGCCGCCACATTGGACCTGCCCGGGCTGAGCCCGGCCCACGCGCAAGGAGTTCCCGTGAACCAGGCCCCCGGATTCTATCGCTACAAGATCGGCGACATCACCATCACCGCGATCAATGACGGCTTCGCGCGGCGCCCGCTCGAGGGCTTCGTCCGGAACGCCGAGCTCAATGACGTGAAGAAGGCGATGGCGGAGGCCTTCCTGCCTGCCGACGCGCTCAGCATCAGCTTCACCACGCTGGCGATCCAGCAGGGCGGCAAGCTCACGCTGATCGACACCGGCAACGGCGATTCGGGTGCGCCGACGTCGGGCGCCTGGGCCGCCAACTTCAAGGCCGCCGGCTTCGATGCCAAGGACGTCTCCACCGTCGTCTTCAGCCATTTCCACGGCGACCACATCAACGGCTTCCGCCTCAAGGACGGCACCGCGATGTTCCCCAATGCCGAGGTCATGGTGCCGGCGGCGGAATGGGCCTTCTGGATGGATGACGCCAAGGCCAGCGCCGCCCCCGAGGCCATGAAGGGCGCCTTCGCCGGTGTTCGCCGCGTCTTCGGGCCCGTCGCCAAGGATGTGAAGCACTTCGAACCCGGCAAGGAAATCCTGCCCGGCATCACCGCGGTCGCAGCCCCCGGGCACACCCCCGGCCACACCGTCTTCGCGGTGGCGTCGGGCGCCGGCAAGCTGATGATCATGTCGGACACGACCAACCACCCCGCCCTGTTCGTGCGCAACCCCGACTGGTCGGCGGTGTTCGACATGGACGGCCCGCAGGCGGCCGCAACCCGGCGCAAGCTGCTCGACATGGTCTCGGCCGACAGGATGCAGGTCGCCTTCTACCATGCGCCCTTCCCGGCGACAGGCTACATCGCCAAATCCAGCAACGGCTTCGAGATGGTGCCGGTGCAGTGGAGCACTGCGATCTGACGCCTTGCCCATGCCGGCGAACGAGCGAGGCCGGGGTCGCCCCCGGCCTTTTTCCTGAGCGGCGCAGGAGCTTTTCCGCCGCAGCCCGCTCGCGATCCGCCTGCCGCCCATGCTAAGGCACGGCCTGCGCCAGCTACGGCGCGCCGCCTCAGGACCAGCGATGACCGAGCGTTTCCAGGCCATCTCCTTCGTCGCCAGCGAGACCCCCGAGGCGCAGGCCGCTTTGGCCAAGCTGACCGAGCGCTACGGCAATGCCGATACTGCGACCGCCGACGTCATCGTCGCTCTGGGCGGCGACGGGCTGATGCTGCAGACCCTGCATCGCTTCATCGGCACGGGCACGCCGATCTACGGGATGAATCGCGGCTCGGTCGGCTTCCTGATGAACGAGTTCCGCGAGCGCGGCCTGCGCAGGAAGCTCTCGGAGGCGCATCGCAGCGTCGTCCATCCGCTGTCGATGCGCGCCGTCGACAAGGACGGCACCGAGGTCCGCGCCGAGGCGATCAACGAGGTCTCGCTCCTGCGCCGCTCCTATCAGGCGGCAAAGCTCAGGATCTCGATCGATGGCCAGGTTCGCTTGAGCGAGCTGGTCGCGGACGGCGTGCTGCTGGCGACGCCGGCCGGATCGACTGCCTACAACCTCTCCGCCAACGGCCCGATCCTGCCGCTGGACGCCCCCCTGCTGGCGCTGACGCCGATCTCGGCCTTCCGCCCGCGGCGCTGGCGCGGCGCTCTCCTGCCGGACCACGCCAAGGTGACGATCGAGGTGCTCGAAGCCGAGAAGCGCCCGGTCAGCGCCGTCGCCGACCACGTCCAGATCGACAATGTCGTCCGCGTCGAGATCGAGATCGACCGCACGATCGATCTCGTCATGCTACACGATCCCGGTCACAGCCTGGACGAGCGGATCTTGCGGGAACAGTTCGGCTATTGAAGCGTGTTTCGTGACACGCGAGTCACTGAAATGAGCCGAGGGCGGCCAACATCGCTCCGTGACTGGCTCCCGCAGGCTGGAATGGACGCGGATTTTGCCGCGCCTATGGTCCACCCGCAGCCGCTCGACTTTGCCTCTTCCTTCCGAAATTAACTTTCTGCTAAGAGATATCGGATTCCTTGCCGGTGACTACGGTTGCGCCGCCTGCGGCAGACCCATCCCGTAATCAGGAGGTTGCCGCATGAAGCGGACCGTGATCGCTACGAATGCCGTCCGCTCCATCGGTATGAGCCGCCACCATCGTAAAGCGATCCCGCTTTTGATTGCACTGGCAGCACCGGCGCTGGGCGCCTGCAGCATGTCTCCCGTCGAGACCGCCTCGAGCAACGCCGCTCCCGCGACGAAGCACGCCCTGGAGGCCCGCAAGCGCGCCGTCGCCCTCGCGAAGGCCGACCCGCGCGAGAAGGAATGCCTCGTCCGCGCCATGTATTTCGAATCGAGCCGTTCGAGCGAGGCCGGCCTGCTCAGCGTCGGCACGGTCGTGATGAACCGGGTCGAATCGCCGCGCTACCCCGAGACCATCTGCGGCGTCGTCGGCGCACCGCGCCAATTCGCCGCCGGCGTGCTGACCCGCCCGATGGCTGCCCGCGACCTGCCGAAGATCGAGGCCATCGCGGAGAACATCCTCGACGGCCGGCGCAACGAGGCGATCGGAAATGCCAAGCACTTCCATATGGCCGGGCTGCGCTTCTCCTATCCCAACATGCACTATGTGCAGGTTGCGGGCGGAAACGCCTTCTATGTGAAGGGCGAACGGCCCGAGCGCCGTCGCATCGAGGAGCCGAGCTATCAGCTCGCTTCGGCCTCCACGCCCGTCCCCGTCGCCACCGGCTCTTCCACGGTATCGACCTCCTTCGCCGCCGCTCCGCTCGCTTTCGCGCCGCAGGCGCCGGCGGCGCCCGTGCTCGCAAGCTCGGCCCTGACGCTCGTCAAGAACGCACCGCTGCCGCCAGGCCGGCCTATCGATCTCGACCTGCCGCGCAAGCCGATGCGCGCCTTCGTCGCTCCGCCGAAGAACGACACCCGTCTGGCTGCGCTGATGCCGGACTCCCGAGGCCTTCGCGGCGGCCTGCCGCAGGATTGATCGGCACCGCCCCCTCGTCAGCCGGCCGCGCCGGGCAGGCACAAGCGTCACTGACAGTGATGCTCAGGCCGCCTGCCTGATATCCGCGATGTCCAGCTCGACCAGCAGGGCCGGATCGGCTTCGACGAGATAGGCCAGTGCGGCATCGTCCGCGAGGCTGTCGGCCATGGCCCTCGCCTCTTCACGCGCGGCTTCGGCATCCATGCGGCGCAGCAGGCCCGTCAGCGCCTCGGTGCCGGAGCCGTCCAGGCTCTCGCAGGCGATCAGCACCTCGCGCAGCAGTGTCCGGTCGATGCCGCGCCCCGCCCCGCCGGCATCGAAACCGCGCGCGTTCAGGGCCGCTATGGCGGCGGTGAAGGCGGGCTGGAGCGAGGCCGGCAAGCCGGCCTTGCGGTAGAGCGCCTTGAGACCGGCGCCACGACGATCGCGCAGCAATGCGGCGACGCGAGGCGCCGGCAAATCGGACAGGGCAACGAAGGCCGCTTCCGCCAAGGCCGGCTCGCCGCTGAGCAGGGAGCGCAGCATCAGGCCGGGCGTCAGCCGCCCATTGGCCCGCAGCACCTCGACGATGGCCGGCGCGTCGCTGTCCTCGCCGCCGGCCGCGAGCGCGACGGCGACACGTTCGGTCGATTCGCGCGCGAGCCTCGCGCTGCGCTCGGGCGTCAGCCAGCCGCAGCCCGTGACGAAGCTCGCCAATGCGTCGGAGACCTTGGCCGCGATGGACTGCCTCAGCCCGGCAGGGAGATCGGTTCGCGCCAACAGCGCCTCGCGCAGCGCGCCGCAGTCACCGGCACGCTCGACCATGCGCTCCAGCGAGAAATCGGGAATATCGGCCGTGCGGTTGCCCGCAAGCGTGACCAGCGCCTCATCGCCGCCGACCTCGGCCAGCGCCGCACAGACGCCGGCCGAAAGGTGCGGCCGCATCGCGATGGCGCGCTGGGCCAGCATGTCGCCGATCGCGGCGGCATCGACCAGATCGGCTTCGGTCAGGACAGGCGAATGAGCGAGCATGAGGGCCGCGACATCGCTCTGCTCCGCGATCAACCCGAGCACGAGATTGCGCGGCGCGCGCGGCGACGCCGCCATTTCCTCTGCGATGGCGCGACGCACCCGCGGTGAGGGATCGTCGATCAGCGCGATCAGTGCCGTCTCGGCCTCGGCGCGATCCTCCTCGGCCATTCCGGAACGCAGATAGGCGCCGGCCAGCGCAGCCGCGCCGTTGGCACGCTCCTCGGCATTCGCCGTGCGAGTCCAGAGCAGGAAGCGGCGAACGATCATGTGCCGCTCCGCTGGGTCATGAAGGAGGAGAGGTCCAGCGGCGCGCGGCGCGCCCGGCTCGCGGGACGCTCCTGCGCGGAAGTGCCGGGCTGCGTCAGCTCGACCGGCCGTGAAGGCGGCAGCGGCGCATTGACCGCCCTCGCCGCCGAGGCGGAGGCGTTGGCTGCGGCGGCGTCCGATGCCGTCGGCGCGATCGCCGTCGCGTCGGACTTCGTCTGGCGCGGGAAATAGCGGTCGGCCGGATCGAGCGCGGCGGTGCGTGAGCCATCGGCACGTGGCGTCGCCCAGAGATTGGCGACCGCCTGCGAGACCGGCGCCCGTGAGCCTTCTGTCGAGAAAAGGCCGATCAACCCCTTGGCCCGCCCCGGCTGGAGCGCAGCGGCGATCTCGACCGGCTTGTCGCCGCCCTGCCCTGCGCTCGCGGATTGTCCCGTCGTCGGCTGGCTTGTCGCCGTCGCTGCCGCGAGCTGCGTGTTGGCATGGCTCGCGGCCAGCACGCCATAGACCTCCTGCGCGCTGCGCGCCCGGCCGGCCTTGTCGAAGAAGATGCCGCGATTGGCGGCGGCGGCCTCCGGAAAATCCTTCGCCGCGGCGCGTGTCGGATCGCTCGCCGCGGTCTTGATCAGGTCGGAAGCGCCGCGCGCACCGAGCACATGGGCCATGTAGAGCTCGCCGGCATGGGGCTGGCGGCCGAGCGCACCGGTGAGCTGCTCGCGGTTCTTCTGGGTCAGCGCGCCCGCCATCACGGCGGCGACCTGCGGATCCTTGCGCAGCTCGAGGATCTTTTCGCGCGCCGCGGGATCCGCGACGGTCAGGCGGCCGCTCGTCTCGCTGATCGCGTCCGCATAGCTGGAGAGCCCCTGTTTCGGCCCCTCCTGCTTGACCATCGAAAGCCAGGTCTGCTCGATGAACTGAAACAGGCCGGTCGCGCTCGATGTCTTCGCCTTGGCGTCGGGCTCCAGAGAGGATTCGCGCTGCGCCGTCTTCAGCAGGTAGTCGAAGCCGGCCCCGGTCTTGGCCGCGCCGTCGCGAATGGCGCTGACCACCGGATTGGCCGGCGAGGTGGCTTCTCGCGTCTGCGGTGTGGAGAACAGGAACATCGAGTCACTCGGGCGAACCCGCCGCCAGCGGCCTGCCGCATGACGCTGCGGCGCTGTGTGGAGAGTGGCTCGATTATGGTAAGCGAACGGTTAATCGCGATGAATCGCCCTGACATTGTGCGAAGAGGCGGGGTCGGTTTTTTCGGATGAGCAAGCCGCTGAAACGTCTAGAAGCGATCAGGTTTTTCGCACACGGCCGAAACGGTCCGTATGCGACGCGGTCCAGGGCGGCCCGGCCGCCGCTACAACGCCACGGAGGATGTCGATGCCGGAAATGAAGCGCCACAAGCGCGGCGGGATCTATTTCGAGGATTTCGAGGTTGGCGCCATCATCGAGCACGGGCTTACCCGCACCGTGACGCAGATGGACAACATGCTGTTCTCGAACATGACCCTCAACCCGCAACCCCTTCATATCGATGCGCATTTCTGCGCGACCGAGACTGAATGGGGCAAGCCGCTGATGAACTCGCTGTTCACGCTCGGGCTGATGATCGGAATCTCGGTCAACGACACCACGGTCGGCACGACGATTGGCAATCTCGGCATGACCGACGTCACCTTCCCGGCTCCGCTCTTCGAAGGCGACACGATCAACTGCACCACCGAGATTGTCGCCAAGCGCGAATCGCGCTCGCGGCCAGATGCCGGCATCGTCGAGTTCCATCACCGCGCCTACAAGCAGGACGGCACGCTGGTCGCACAGTGCCGGCGCCAGGCCTTCATGCGCCGGCACCCCGCCCCTGCAACCGTCGCGGTCTGATATCTGATGCGCTCGCTTCTCTTCGTTCCCGGCGACAGCCCCCGCAAGCAGCAGAAGGGCCTCGACAGCGGCGCCGACGCGCTGATCCTCGACCTTGAGGATTCCGTCGCACTCGACGCCAAGCCCAACGCCCGCGAGGTCACTCGCGCCTTCCTGGAGGCGAGCCGCGCCCTGCCCCGGCGGCCGCGCCTGATCGTGCGCATCAACGCGCTATCGACCGGGCTGACGGAAGACGATCTCGACGCGGTCATGCCGGGGGCGCCGGATGCGATCATGCTGCCGAAATCGGAAGGCGGGGTCGATGTCGGCCATCTCGCCGCCAAGATCGCGGTGCGCGAGGCCGAGAGCGACCTGCCCGATGGCGGGACCAAAATCATCCCGATCGCGACCGAGACGGGCAAGGGCATCTTCGGCCTAGGCAGCTATGCCGGGGCGACGCACCGGCTCGCCGGCCTGACCTGGGGCGCCGAGGATCTCTCGGCCGATCTCGGCGCCGAGACCAACCGGCTGGAGAGCGGTGTCTACACCGATCCGTACCGCCTCGCCCGCTCGCTGACGCTGTTTGCGGCAGCCGCGGCCCAGGTCGATGCGATCGATACCGTCTTCACCGCCTTCCGCGATGCCGAGGGCTTCCGGGCCGAGTGCCTTGCGGCGCGGCGCGACGGCTTCACCGGCAAGATGGCGATCCACCCCGACCAGGTCGCTCCGATCAATGAGATCTTCGCGCCCTCGCCGGAGACCTTGGCGCGGGCGGAGGCGATCATCGCGCTGTTCGAGGCCAATCCCGGCGTCGGCGTGATCGGGCTGGATGGCGAAATGCTGGATCGCCCCCATCTTGTTAGGGCGCAGCGCGTCAGGGCACGCGCTGAGAAGCTGGCTGAATGAACCGCTGGAGGCGATTCGAATGACACGGGTTTTCGAGGTTTCGGGGATGCATTGCGGCGGCTGCCTGTCGCGGGTGCAGCAGGCCGCGACCAGGCTCGCTCCGGGAACGACGGTCACGCTCGATCCGCCCCGTATGACACTGCCTGAGCGCGCCGCGATCGGCGCCGATGCAATCAATGCGGCGCTTGCGCCACTCGGCGACTATCGCGTGAGGCCCGCCAGCTAGCGCACCCGATCTCGCCAGAGCGCCGTCATCCCGGACAAGCTGCGTAGCAGCGCCGCTCCGGGATCCATCGTAGAGTTCCGGAGCCTTCCGATAGATCCCGGGGCAGGCCCGGGATGACGCCGTGTCTCCGTGCAGCTGGGCTACGGGCCGTAGCCAGTCCGCGACGCCCTAACCGCCCGGCGGGCGCTGGATCGAGAAGAGGTGGTCGACCTCGGCATAGTCGGCGTAGCCGCAGCGCGCGATCGGATGGGCCGCGACCGTGTCGAAGCGCCCGTCGCGGATGAAGGCGTCGTCCATGAAGATGCCGACGACCTGCCCGAGCACCATCCAGCGTTCGACGCTGTTGCCGTCGAGATCCACCAGTTGCTGCACCGAGAGCAGCTTGCATTCGAGCGCGGCCGGGCTCGCCGCGACGCGCGGCGGCCTGACGAATTTCGATGCCGCCATCTCGAGCCCGGCATGGCCGTATTCACTGGTGCCGCGCGCCAGCGGCGCCGAGGTCTGGTTCATCTGATGGGCGAGCGCCTTGGTCACCAGCGAGCAGGTGAATTCGCCGGTCTCCTCGACGAAGGCGATCGCGTCCTTCTTGCCCTCAGACGAGAACATCACGATATGCGGCCGCGTCGAGACGGCGTTGAAGAAGCTGTAGGGCGAGAGATTGACCTCGCCCTGCGCGCTCATCGCCGTGATCCAGCCGATAGGGCGCGGCGTCACGATCGCCTTGAAGGGATCATGGCCCAGGCCGTGATCCTGCAGCGCCGGCGAATAGATCATGTTCAGGCCCCGTAATGGCTGACGATATCGGCGAGCACCGGCCGGTCCCGGTCCGAGGGAACCGATGTCGCCGTGCCCAGATGCACGAAGCCGGCGATGCGTTCGCTGGCCGAGAGCCCGAAGGCGTCGAGCACGCCGCGGTCGAAGGAGAACCAGTTCGTCAGCCAGCTGCCCGAAAAGCCCATCGCCTGCGCGGCGACGAGCATCGTCATGCAGACGGCCCCGGAAGTGAGCTCCTGCTCCCATTCCGGAATCTTGACATGCGGCCCCGCACGCGAGACGACAGCGATGATGACGGGCGCGTGCAGCAGGCGGTTGCGCTCGAACTCGACCTGTTCGGGCCGGGCGTCGGGATTGCGGGCGCGAAACGCCTCCGCCACCACCTCGGCGGCCTTGGCGCGGCCCTCCCCCGAGAACACGATGAAGCGCCAGGGCACCAGCTTGCCGTGATCCGGCACGCGCGAGGCGATCGTCAGAAGCTCGTCGAGCTGCGAGGCATCGGGGCCGGGCGCGGTCAGGAATTGCGGCGGCACCGAACGGCGCAGCTTGAGCAGGGAAAGCGTATCGGTCATGAAGCATCCGGATGTGGGGAACTGCCTCAGACCTAATGTCTTGCCATGATGAGGACAAGCGAGCCTGCTGAGACGTGAACGCACGGGTACCGAGGGCTGTGAGCATGCTTGAATTTGACGGGTTTGAAGGAGGGCGCCGATTGGCTGCGAGCCTGCTCGCGACCGCGCTCGCCCTGCAACCCGCTCTGGCCTCGGCCCAGGTCCAGCCGGCGATGCAGCCGCCGGCGCTGGGCAGCGGAATCGCCCCGCCGCCGGCTCAGCCCACCCAGTCCCAGACCACCTCACTGGCCTCGCTCTCCTTGGCAGCGCAGTTCGCCAGCGACCGCAAGCCAATCCGCTCCGGCCTCGTCTGGCGCATCCTGAGCGAGACGGCGGACGGCTCTCCGCCGCGCATCGTCGCGCGCTCGACGGATGCCCAGCCGGTCTTCTCGCTGGAGCCGGGCACCTATCTGCTGCACGCCGCCTATGGCTTCGCCAGCGGCACGAAGCGCATCACGCTCGGTCCGATGGGGCTGCGCGACCAGATCGCGATCAGCGCGGGAGGGCTCTCGCTCGCGGGCTCGATCGGCGATGCGCCGATCGCACCGGCCCAGCTCAGCTTCCAGATCTTCGTGCCGCTGCAGGGCAATTCGGAAGGCAGGCTCGTTGCCAATGCCAAGGGCGGCGAGTTGATCCGCCTGCCGGAGGGCACCTATCACGTCGTCTCGACCTATGGCGATTCCAACGCGATTCAGCGCGCCGATGTGAAGGTCGAGTCCGGCAAGGTCACCGATGCGACGCTGCATCACCGCGCCGCCCGCGTCACGCTCAAGCTGGTCGCGGCCCCCGGCGGCGAAGCCTTTGCCGGGACGGCCTTCAGCGTGCTGACGCCCGGCGGCGACGTCATCCGCGAAGCCATCGGCGCCTTCCCGCAGGTCATCCTGGCGGAAGGCGACTATGTGCTGATCGCCCGGCAGGAGGGCCAGGTCCACTCGCGCGACTTCAAGGTGGAATCGGGCCTCGATCGTGACATCGAGGTGCTGGCGCGCTGAAGCTGCGGCGTCAGTTGGTCGCTTTCCCAGCAGCGATTTCCGGCTTGGCGCCGGTCAGGGTGCCGACGATGCCGTCGGCGATGCGGATGGCGAGGCAGCGATAGGCGGCGTCGACCATATGGGTGCCGTCCATTCCGACCAGTTCCTCGGGCGTGAAGCGCTTCGAGCGGGCCCAATCGCGCATCATTCCGTAGCGCGGGAAGATCGCGACGCCATTTTCGTCGGCCGTCTTCTTCAAAACCGCCCGGTAGTCGTCATAACGGGGATAGCGGCTTTCGCGCGACAGCCAGGGCAGGTCCATCATCACCATGTCGATGCCGGCCGCCTGGACCTTCTGGATGCCCTTGCGCAGGATCTTGGCGAGCTTTTCCTCGCTGACATGGTTGATCGCGTCATTAACCACGGTCTGCCAGATGACCACCGAAGGGTTCTGCTCGACGACATCCGCGTCCATCCGCAGCAGCATCTCATAGGCCGACTGGCCGCCGACGCCTTTGTTGATGACCGTGACGTCCGCGTTCGGCAATCGCCGGCGCAACTCGTCCTGCAGCACGGCGGGATAGGCCCTGTCCTCGGCGCTGGCCCCGGCTCCGGCCGTCGTCGATGAGCCGATCGCGACGATCGTGAGCTTGCCCGTCTCGCGCAATGCCTTCTGGGCTGCCGGCAGGGCGGGCAGGAAAGCGGGCTGGGCCGCACCCGAACGGCAACGAGCATCGGAGTTCGGAGCAGCCAGTTTCGGCGTCGCCGATGCAACGCCCAAGCCCGCGAAGAAGGTCAGAGCTGCGCCGAAGCCCGCCGCGGCGATGCGGACCGATCTGCTGCGCCGGAGAGCGTGATCGACTGGTACCACGTCAAAAACATCCCTAAACCGACCAGCAATGTAATACCCGTGGCGCAAACGAGCAACTGAGGTCCCAGCGCGAAGCCGGTTTCCGCCAGGATGATCTGGCCCGCAATCGCCAGAACCGTTCCGGCGCAGAACACGTCGAGCGAGTGGCGTCCGACGACGGCGAGCGTCCGGCCGATGACATTGCGCAGCATGCCCTCGCCTGCGGGCAGCCAGCGCATGGCGAGCCAGGCCAGCGCCGCGACATGCAGCAGGCGGCTCCAGGCCAGATTGGTCTTGTCCGAACCGAGCTGCACCGAGTCGAACCACTCGTTGAGCATTGCGATGCCCAGCGGATTTCCGGACGAGGTCTTGGCGGTGTAGGCGAAGACGAGGAAAGCCACCGCCAGCGCATCGAGCCAGGGCAGGCGCGGCGCGGCGAGGCCGCGTTGCGCGGCGCAACCCAGGATGACGCCTAAGGTGAAGACGACCTGCCAGGCGAAGGGATTGAAGAACCAGCCCGCCGCATGAACGTTCGTCAGGTTCAGGCCGAACCAGAGCGCAGCCTGCCAGATCGCGAGCGAGATCAGCAGCGCTCCCAGCGGGCTGGCCCGCGCGGCCAGATAGATTGCCGGGAAAGCTGTGAGCAGCACGATGTAGAGCGGCAGGATGTCGAGATAGGACGGCTGGTAGCGCAATGTCAGGACGTCGATCAGCGCCGCGAACGTGTCCGAGAAGAAGGGCTGGATATTGATCGCCTCGACATAGAGCGGGTTCTGCGTGCGCGTCACCGCGGCCGCGACCACGCCGCAGACGATGATGAACACGGCGATATGCGCGATATAGAGCGTCCAGATCCGCGCGCCGATCTTCAACGCACCGACGCCCAGGCCGCGCCGTTCGATCAGGTTGCCATAGGCCAGCGTCGCCGAGACGCCAGCGAGCAGCACGAAGGCGTCCGCACCATCCGAAAAGCCGAAATTATGCGGCATGTAGCCGGCGATGACATTCCCCGGCATGTGGTTGATGAAGATGATCAGCAGCGCCAGCCCGCGGATCACATCGATGCGCGCGTCCCGCTGCGCCGGGGACGGCGCGCCTTCCGGGCCATGGCCCAGCAACAGGAATCGGGAAAGCGCCTGCGTCACGAGTGGCGTCCGGAATGGGTTGGCGGAACCTCTGGAGAGAACGAGCCACAGCGGGGCGGGTTCCCGAACATGAACGGAACCTATCACGCCCGTTCATCTGCCGTTCATAAAGCAGATTGGTTTCCGCGTCATTAATGCCTCGCTTCACAAGCCTGTGTAGCCGACCTACGCGGGCAGCCGGCCGAGGCGAGAGCGCCGCAGGCGTGGCGGGAAATGGCGAAGGAATGCGCCCCTAATAGGGCGGCTCGGCATAGACGAGCTTGCCGTCGATCAGCAGGCGCTTGATCGCGGCCTCGCCTGAGGCGGAAACGGCGGCGACCACCTCGATCCGGGCCCGCGGCGTGGTCTCGATGGCGCGCCCCTCGCCCTGCGGCACGAAATAGCTCTCCAGCCCATAGGCGATCCGCAGGCGCCGCCGCCCGGAGGCGCAATCGGCCTCGCCGGCATCGTTCAGCGCGCAGGCCCCTGTCGACTGGACCCGCCCGGCGATGACGACCTCGCCATTGGCCGGCGCCGGACGCGTCCGGGCGACAGAACGGGCCTGGGCGAAGCCCTCCCCGTCGCGCGTCAATGTCACGAACACGGCATCGCCGCGCTTGAAGCCGCCCTCGACCCCAGCGGAACCTTCGACCGTGCTGATCGGATAGGCCAGCACGACATAATCACCACGAAAAAGATCGCGCGGATCGACCGGGACGGTCTTGAGCCGGACCTCAGCCCCGCTGCGCAGGATGCCGGCCCGGCTCTCGACCAGAGCGAGCAGGCCGCCGCTGAGGAGCAGCATCGCGGCCAGTGCCCGCCAGAGCAGCGGCACTCGTCTGATCAGCGGATCGGCGGACGGAACGCGCATCAGGCTGCCTCCCCGACCGGCCGGGTGAGACGCGCGAACAGCCGCCTTGCCCCGCTCGCCAGCCCGAGCAGGACGACGCCGGCGACGAGGAAGAACAGCGACTGGTCGAGCAAGGTGCCGATCGTCTGCCAAAGCAGGACCAGGATCGCGAGGCCGAACATGCCCGAGCCGGCCAGCGTCAACCGCCTCACCCCGCCGGTAACGCCCGCGACGACGAGCCCGATCGCAGCCGACAGCACCAGGCTGGCGACGATGACCTTGCCGGGCAGGCCGACGACGACGCCGCTCCAGAACACCGGCGGCACCAGCAGCGCCAGGATCAGCGCGACGGCCAGCGGCCATGCGAAACGCTTCTCGCGCGCGAGCGCCGCCGCGCCAGCGATCAGGAGCAGCGCAACGGCATAGGCCGCGTAGTTCAGCCAGATCGCCGTGCCGGCCCGCGACTCGCGCGGATCGAGAATCCGGATCAGCTCGATGTTGAGGACGAACACCAGCGCGAATAGCCCCCAGGGCAGGCAGGAGGTCAGCAACGCCGGCCCGCCGCGATCGAGCGCCCAACCGCCGAGCGCGACATAGGCAGCCGAGACGGCCAGCGCATAGGCGAGGAGGCCGTAGTCGAACCGGCTGTTCATCCAGTCGCCCGGCAGCAGGGCGAGCCAGAGCCCGAGCGCGAGTACCGCCAGATGGTGCACCAGCCGGTTGCTGCGCGACAAGGCGAGCCACAAGGCCGGAATGTAGACCAGGAGGAAGGGCAGATGGATCGCGCCCTGGCTCTCCTGCCAGCGCCCGACGCTCCAGGCGCAGAGCGCCACGAAGGCAATGGCGAGCGCCCCGTTCGAGCGCAGCAGGAAGGCGACGACGATCGCCCCGAGCCCGACCAGAAGAGCACCGGCAGGCCAATCCGCCGGCAGGTGATACATCTGGCCGATCAGGGCGATGCCTGCCCCGAAGACGAGGACGCCGCAGGTCGCGGCTGCATCCGCGCCCATGGACGAACCCTTGCCCTCCAGCCTGGCGGCGATGCCGAGCGCCGTGACGACGCCGATCACGATCATCGCCAGCTTGACGAGCCGCGGGATCGCCTCCCAGTTCGCCGCCACGAAGGCAGCGACGCTCGACGCGATCAAGAGACCGCCGAACAGCCCTAGCAGGGCCGGCAGCCTGAATCCGCCCTCGGCGGCGATCGAGCGGCGGATGGCGCTGGCGGAATCCGCGTTGAGCAGCCCTTCCCCGACCCAGCGTGTCAGATCGGCATCGAGCCGCTTGCGATAGGACCCCGTCAGCATGCCCGGCAATCTGGCATGAGGACGGGGCGATTGGCGAGAGCCTCCGCGCAGGCCAGTTCGTCGGGCGGCTCAGCCGAGCTCGTACTCCAGATGCTCAGGAGCGAGAGCTGCCAGGAGGCTCGCCGCATCGAAGACCGCTCCGGGCGGATGGGCGCCGGCCATGGCGAAGCGACCCTCGAGCAGGCGCTGCGTCGCCTCGCAGACGAGCGGTGCCGAAACGGCGTAGATGTCTCGTCCGCGCGCCGAGGCATGTCGTCTTTCACCGCCGCGCGTGACGACGATATCGACCTGGAAGCGCTGCTCCGAGCGCCCCGCCTCGTCGGCGGCCTGCGGCGCCGGCGTCTCCGGGTCGCGCAGATCGGTCAGCGCCACGCTGCTCAGCCAGGTCCGGAGTTCACGGGTCTGGATGTGGCCCGCGATCAGGACGATCTCGGAGAACGGCAGTTCGACCAGGGACTGGCGGCCGAGCGCACCGCCGAAGTCCCAGTTCGTCTCGCGGGCCGGCTTCGGTAGCGGCGCGAGTTGCCCATCCGAGACGACCAAACGCTGCGCCGTATTCCGGTCGCCCGTGATCCGCGTGCCGCGGGTCGGATGCCAGCTGTCGAGGCCGATCATGATCTCGATCGCGTCGGCCTTCCCATCGCCGATCGCAGCCGTAACCAGGAGATCGGCCAGGCCGCCATAGAAGCCCATGGCGGGGATCACGGCGACGCCGGCCGCGCGAGCCGGCGCATCGAAGCAGGCGAGCGTGTCGCTCGCGCTGGGCTGTTCGGCCGTCACGTCGAGATAGTGGATGCCGGCGCGCAGGGCGGCCGCCGCGACGGGCTCCGCCGTATCGAGGAACGGACCGGCGCAATTGATCACGGCCTTCGCTCCCGCAAGCGCGCGGTCGAGCGAGGAGGCATCGTCGAGCCCCGCCTGGCGGCGCCGGATGCCCTTCCCGGGAAGCTTCGATTCGAGCGTTGCGACATCGCGGCCGATCGCGATCGGCGTGAGCCCGCGCCGAAGCAGTTCCGCCACGATGAAGCGGCCCGTATGCCCTGCCGCGCCGAATACGGCGACCTCTGTCCCTGTCGTTGCGTTGTTCTGCATGATCCCCTCCATTTCGCTACAGACCTGTATGTTTCGTACATACAGGTCTGTAGCGTGTCAAGCAGGGATGTGCTACGTCATCCCCACATCATGCGGATCGCTTCGGCCCAAGGTGAGCGGCTCCGCGTTTCGCTGCAGGAGGAAGACATGGTCGGAACAGATTTGCGTTCCCACGCCGAGAACCCAGCCGAGGTCAGGGAGCGAATCCTGTCGACCGCCTGCAAGCTCTTCTACGAGCGCGGTGTGCGTGCCGTTGGGGTCGATCTGGTCGTGGCGGAGGCCGGCGTGGCGAAGACGAGCCTCTATCGCCATTTCGGCACGAAGGACGACCTCATCGCCGCGTTCCTCGCCCGCGAGGATGAGGATTTCTGGGGCACCTGGGACCGTGTCGCGCAGGAGCATGGCGCTGCCACAGCCGAGCTCGATGCTCATCTCGGCTGGATCGGCGAGCGCGTCGGGCGCCCGAACTATCGCGGCTGCCCGCAGATCAACGTCGCGGCGGAGTTCCCGGAGTCCGACCATCCCGCGCGCAGGGTCGCGACCGCCCACAAGCGCGAGTTGCGCCGCCGTCTCGCCGGGATCGCCGCGCGGCTCGGCGTCGCCCGCCCGGACGAACTGGCGGGCCAGCTCGCGGTCCTGATCAACGGCGCCTTCGTGAGCTCGCCGATCTTCGAACCCGGCGAAGCGCCCGCCCTGCTCCGGCGCGCGGCGCAGGCGCTCGTAGCGGCGAGCCGCGATTAGGGCAGGCCGAGCCTCGCAGTCGCCGCGGGGCTCGCAACTGCAGTGCGTACCCGGCCGTCAGCGCGCCGACCGCACCGCCTTGATCCGCTTCAGGTCCGGAGGCGTCGCCTCGTCGACCATCGCGGCCAGCATCGCATCGAGGCTCATCACCGTCTGCGCCTGGCTGCCGAGGCGGCGCACGGTGACCGTGCGCTCCTCGGCTTCACGCTTGCCGACGGCGAGGATGACCGGAACCTTGGCCAGCGAATGCTCGCGCACCTTGTAGGAGATCTTCTCGTTGCGAAGATCGGCGCGCGCGCGCAGGCCGGCCGAGAGGCAGGCCATGGTCACGTCCTCCGCATAGGCATCCGCCTCGGAGGTGATCGGCGCGACGACGATCTGCTCGGGGGCGAGCCAGAGCGGGAAATGCCCGGCGAAGTTCTCGATCAGGATGCCGGTGAAGCGCTCGAGCGATCCGCAGATCGCGCGGTGCACCATGACCGGCTGCTTCTTCTCGCCGTCCGAGCCGATATAGAACGCGCCGAACCGCTCAGGCAGGTTGAAGTCGACCTGCGTCGTGCCGCACTGCCAGTCGCGGCCGATGGCGTCGCGCAGGACATATTCGAACTTCGGCCCGTAGAAGGCGCCCTCGCCCGGATTGATCTCGGTCTTGATCCGGTTGCCGGACTGGTGCGCGATCGTCTCCAGCACCTTGGTCATCACCTCCTCGGCATGGTCCCAGAGCGCGTCGGAGCCGACGCGCTTCTCGGGCCGCGTCGAGAGCTTGATGACGAGTTCCTCGGTGAAGCCGAAATCCTCATAGACCGAGAGGATCAGGTCGTTGATCTTCAGGCACTCGGCCGCGAGCTGCTCTTCGGTGCAGAAGATATGCGCGTCGTCCTGCGTGAAACCGCGCACGCGCATCAGCCCGTGCAGGGCCCCCGACGGCTCGTAGCGATGGACATTGCCGAACTCGGCCAGCCGGATCGGCAGGTCGCGATAGCTCTTGAGGCCGTGCTTGAAAATCTGGACATGGCCCGGGCAGTTCATCGGCTTCAGCGCGAAAACCTTCTGGTCCTTGGTCGCATCGTTCGGGTTCTCGAAGGCCGAGGCCGACTTCACCGCGAACATGTTGTCCTGGTACCAGCCCCAGTGGCCCGAGGTCTCCCAGAGCGACTTGTCGAGCACCTGCGGCGCGTTGACTTCCTCATAGTCGGCCGCCAGCCGGCGCCGCATATAGGTCAGGATCTCCTGGAACAGGCGCCAGCCCTTGGAGTGCCAGAACACGACGCCCGGCCCCTCCTCCTGGAAGTGGAACAGGTTCATCTCGCGGCCGAGCTTGCGGTGGTCGCGCTTCTCGGCCTCCTCGATCTGCTTGAGATGGGCGTCGAGATCTTCCTGCCGGGCGAAGGCGGTGCCGTAGATGCGCGTCAGCATCGCGTTGTTGCTGTCGCCGCGCCAATAGGCGCCGGCCGTCTTCATCAGCTTGAAGGCGTTGCCGACCTTGCCGACCGAGGTCATGTGCGGGCCGCGGCAGAGGTCGATCCACTCGCCCTGCTTATACATCTTCAGCGTCTGGTCGGCCGGGATCGCATCGACCAACTCGACCTTGTAGGCTTCGCCCTTCTCGGAGAAGAACGCCTTGGCCTTGTCGCGGCTCCACTCTTCCTTGGTGAAAGGCGCGTCCTTGGCGATGATCTCGCGCATCTTCTTCTCGATGACCGGCAGGTCCTCGGGCGTGAAGGGCTCGTTGCGGGCGAAATCGTAGAAGAAACCGCCCTCGATCACCGGGCCGATCGTCACCTGCGTGCCGGGCCAGAGCGCCTGCACCGCCTCCGCGAGGACATGGGCGCAGTCGTGCCGGATCAGTTCGAGCGCGCGCGGGTCGTCACGCGTCAGGAACTCGATCTTCGAGTCCTTCGCGATCGCATCGCCGAGATCGACGACGACGCCGTCCAGCGCCATCGCCACGGTGCGCTTCAATAGAGAGGGCGAAATGCCGCCCGCGATCTCCTTGCCGGTGATGCCGGAGGGAAATTCGCGCTTGGCGCCGTCGGGAAATGTCAGGGAGATCGTCATCGATCGCGCTCCTGCTCACTCGGGGATACGAACCCCGTAAGTCAAGGCCGGATACATGGGTTAGCTTGTGCGGAGATGTCCGTATCCGGGAGAGGACGCCACCGAGACGCCCCGCCTATACGAGGCGACGCCCGCAGGCAATCGCTTCGCGACGCGGCGCAACAAAACCTGTCGGTTTCGTCATGTTTTCCTCATCGCCCCGCAAGCTGTCGCCGGCATGATGCTGGTTGCCGTCACGATTCAGCCACAGGAGAGCCACGCCGTGATCCGAACTCTCGTCCTCTCAGCCTTCCTCGCCTTCACCGCGCAGCCTCTTCTGGCGCAGGATCGCGCCGCGCTGCGTGACGCCTGCGCCAAGGATGTCGCCACCCTCTGCCCCGGCGTGCAGCCCGGCGGCGGCCGCATCGCGGCCTGCTTCAAGGAAAACGTCTCAAAGCTCTCCGAAGGATGCCGCACCGCGTTGAAAGCCAACGCCAACGCAGCCGATTAGTCCCTCTCCGGCGCGTTGACCCCGCGCCAGCGACCATAGGACCAGGGCCGATACCAGCGCGAGCCCTCGGGCAGCTCCTCGCAGACGAGGTCGATTCCGCTCGTCCCCAGCGGCGTGCAGCGGCAGATCCGCGCGACGCCGACCCAGCCGCCACGCCACAGGCCGAAGCGCTGGATCGCCTCGTCGGTATAGGCCGAACAACTCGGCCAATGCCGGCAATGGCGGCCGACCAGCATCGACAGGCTGAGCTGGTAGCCGCGGATCGCGTAATGAGCGCCACGTCGCGGCGCCCGCTTCAAATGCACCGCCTGCGCGAAAAGACGTGACAAGGCACGCTGCGATGCCCTTTCATCGCGCTCGTCATCAGAGCCGAGATTCGCCATGCATCGCCCCGTTCCGCGACCGCTTCCGTTCCGCCATGGCGCCGCCGCGCTGTGCCTGGCGGCGGGCCTGCTGTCGCTGCCCGCCACCGCGAGCGCCCAGCATCGTACCAACCTGCTCTGGCTCGAGCCGGGCAAGGTCGACATCGCCCGCATCGTCGGGCTGCCGCCCGCGATGAACTCCCCGGAGCACAAGCGCGAGTTCGACGAAGTCATCCAGATCTCGACAACCCGCACGCCCGAACGCGAGAAGGCTGCGATCGCCGACCAGTATCAGACGCTCGCCCGCTTCCTCGAAGGCGCCGGCATCCCTTTTGCGGGCAATGAGCACCGCGAGGTTCGCCTGCTGTTCCGGGAAGCGCAGGTCGAACTCAGCCTCGTGCTGCTCAGCGTGCGTCGGATGACCAATCGCACGCGTCCGTTCTCCGCCTGGAGTAAGGTCCGGGTCAAGCCCTGCCCGGGCGGGCGCCCGGACGGCACCTCCTTCCCCGCCGGCCATGCGGCGACGGCCGCTCTCTATGCCGAACTCCTCACCGAAGCCGCGCCCGAACTCGCCACGAAATTCGAGGAGCGGGTCACCGACTACAATGAGAGCCGCCTCGTCTGCGGCTTCCATTACCGCAGCGATCTCGCCGCCGGCGACAAGGCCGGCCGCGCCGTCGCCAAAGCGCTGCTCGCCGACCGCGCCTTCCGGGCCCGCTTCGACGAAACCAAGGCCGAAACCCGGCTTGCGCTCGGCCTGAAATAGCCCGCGCCGGGATCGAACACGCCCGGAGCGTTCAAGCGACCGCCTGCGGCGCGCGGCGCTTCTGCTCGATCTGACCGATCGCATCGACCACCGCGTCGAAGGTCAGCATCGTCGAGGCATGGCGTGCCTTGTAGTCGCGCACCGGCACCAACACAGCGAGATCGGACCATTTTCCGCTGGGCGGCTCGGCGTTCTCCTTCAGGATCGCCCGGGCCTGCTCGCGCACGGTCCGCAACTCCTCGGCCGTCGAGCCGACGACATGGCGCGCCATGATCGAGGACGAGGCCTGGCCCAGCGCGCAAGCCTTCACCTCATGCCCGAACCCAGTGACGACATCGCCATCCATGGTGACATCGACTGTCACTGTCGAGCCGCATAGTCGCGAATGGGCCTTGGCGGTGGCGTCGGGAGCGGGCAGCCGCTCCAGCAGCGGGATGTTCGCAGCCAGTTCGAGAATTCGCTTGTTGTAGACGTCGCTCAGCATGTCGTGCTCTCCACCGGCCTTGGAATGACCGGCGCTCGTCGCCAATATAGGATGGAAGAGCGGCCGGCGGGAGAGCATCCTCATGGCCGGCTTTTGAGGACGAACTTGTCGCAGCGTCCGTACCGCAGGTCCAAGCGGGCTTGCGCGGTGTATGGCGTGTCATGGTAACGGGAGGCACCACGTGAACCCAGTGGTTAAGTCCTTGTCCGTCGAGCGGGCTCTGAGCCCCTCCGCAGACAAGTTTCTCATCAAGAAGCCGACGCAGGAACAGGCCGAAGAGGCCGTGCGCACGCTCATTCGCTGGGCCGGCGACGACCCGGCGCGGGAAGGTCTGCGCGAGACGCCGCACCGCGTCGCCAAGGCCTACAAGGAATTCTACAAGGGCTATGACGACGACCCGGACGAGATCCTCGATCGCGTCTTCGAGGAGGTCGAGGATTATCAGGACATGGTCCTGGTGCGCGACATCCCGTTCTATTCGCATTGCGAGCACCACATGGTGCCCTTCGTCGGCAAGGCGCATATCGGCTATTATCCGTCCCGGGGCGTCGTCGGGCTCTCAAAGCTCGCCCGCATCGTCGATGTCTATGCCCGCCGCCTGCAGACGCAGGAGACGATGACGGCGCAGATCGCCAAGGTGATCGAGCGGGCGCTGGAGCCGCGCGGCGTCGCCGTGCTGATCGAGGCCGAGCATATGTGCATGTCGATGCGCGGCGTGCAGAAGCAGGGCTCGACGACCATGACGACGCAATATACCGGCCTGTTCAAGGACCCGGCCGAGCAGGTTCGCTTCTTCACCATGGTGAAGTCGCCGGGGCTTTAGCTCTGCCGCTTTGCGATTGGCCGGCGGGTCGGCCGGCCCTACAAGGACGCATCGTCGCGATGCGCCCTTGATCGTTCGGAGCCTTCATGTCCCCCTTTCCTTCCGCCCCCGATAAGACCGCGCTCGAAGAGGGCACCGTTCTCTCTCCTCGCTTTGACGCCAGTGGCCTCGTCACCTGCGTCACCACCGATGCCGCGACCGGCGAGTTGCTGATGGTCGCCCATATGAACGCCGATGCGCTGGCGCGTTCGATCGAGACCGGCGAGGCCTGGTACTGGTCGCGCTCGCGGGGCGAGCTCTGGCACAAGGGCGCGACCTCCGGCCAGATCCAGACCATCGTCGAGATGAGGGTCGATTGCGACCAGGACGCACTTTGGCTGAAGGTGAATGTCGCGGGCGACGGCGGCTGCTGCCATACCGGGCGCCACTCCTGCTTCTACCGCGTCAAGCCGTTGCGCGAGGCCGCCGCCGAACCGCTCGCCTTTGGCTAAGGCCGATCGCCATCATTGGGAAAGTTTTCACCAAGCTTTCATCTTTCCGTCAAAAGCGACCGATATCGGCAAGCTTTTGATCGGCAGTGACGATTTGATCATGGGTTCAAGCGACGCTTCGTCCTCCCCCGGAGGGACAGGCCCATGTTGTGGGAAGACGTCGCGCGGCGAGCCTTTGGACTTGGTGGCGGCGGCCTTGCGAGTGGCGGCTTTGGCGGAGACGGAAGGCCGATGAACGAGATGAGCGCGGATGCGCCCGCGCCGAACGGCCGGCCGAAGATCGGGCTGGCGCTGGGCGGCGGCGCGGCCCGCGGCTGGGCCCATATCGGCGTGCTCGAAGTCTTGGCCGAGGCCGGTTACACGCCGGACGTCATCGCCGGAACCTCGATCGGCGCTGTCGTCGGCGGCTGCTACGCATCGGGCAAGCTGCGGGAACTTGCCGATTTCGCCACCAGCCTGACCAAGCGCCGCGTCGTCGGCCTGATGGATTTCCACATCGGCGGAGCCGGCCTGATCGGCGGCGGACGCCTGAAGCGGCTGCTGGAGCGGGACCTCGCCGGACAACGGATCGAGGAACTGGCGACGCGTTTCGTCGCAATCGCGACCGAACTGGGCACGGGCCACGAGATCTGGCTGACGCACGGCTCCCTGGTCGATGCTCTGGGAGCCTCCTATGCACTGCCCGGCGTCTTCGACCCGGTTAAACTCGGCGGTCGCTGGCTGATGGACGGCGCGCTGGTCAATCCGGTGCCGGTCACCGCGGCGCGCGCGCTCGGTGCCGATGTCGTGATCTGCGTCAACCTGAACAGCGATCTCGCCGGCCGCGGCACCACGATCCAGCACCATCCCGCCGACCCCGATCCCGAGATCCTGCCGGAGCTCGACGTGCGCCCGACCTCGCGCTGGCTCGGTGGCATTACCGGCGCGGCGCGCCGTGTCCGTGGCCTCGTCGGCCGGCAGAACGGTGACCGGCCGGGCCTCGCAGGCGTCATGATCGACGCCTTCAACATCACCCAGGATCGGATCTCGCGCTCCCGCCTGGCCGGCGATCCGCCGGACGTGATGATCGGCCCCAAGCTCGGCCGCATGGGTCTGTTCGATTTCCACCGCGCCGACGAGACGATCGAACTCGGGCGCCAGGCGACGCAACGCTCCCTCGACGACATCGAAGCGGCGATTGCCGCCAGCCGCATCTCCGCCTGACGCTCCGTCTGCGTCCTCAGGCCCGTTTTCTATCTCAGGCCATGGCGATATAGTCGCGCATCGCCCGGCTTTCGGCCTCGATCGCCGCGACGCGATGCTTCACCACGTCGCCGATCGAGACGATGCCGACGACGCGGCCATTCTCGACGACCGGTACATGGCGGAAGCGCCCGGAGGTCATCAGTTCCATCAGTTCGTCGACGCTGGTCTGGGTCCGGCAGGTCACGACCTTGGACGTCATCGCGCGCGAGACCGGACTTTCGAGGGCGGCGGCGCCGTGCTCGCCCAGCGCGCGGATGATGTCGCGCTCGGACAGGATGCCGACCAGAGTCCCGTCCGCCCCCATCACCGCCACGGCGCCGATCCGCCGTTCGGTCAGCGTGCGGATCACCTCGGCCAGGGTGCGATGCGGCTGGACCGAAATGACCTCGTGCCCCTTGTCGCCCAGCAGTTGCTCGACATTCATGGCATCATCCTCCGTGCGGTGGCGCCGTTGTCCGGCGCGCGGGATCGGTCTGCCCCCGCTGCCGCCGACGAAACTCACCTGCCGGGACGGCCTCGGGAACGCTACGAATGGACTAAGTGTGGGGGAAGACAACGGCGCAGGCAAGGTGCCCGGCAGGCTGCCCTCAACGCCGAAGCGCTCCCCTGTCGAGCAAGGGAAACAGCAGCAGCCCGACGAGGAAGCCGCCGATATGGGCCTCCCAGGCGATGCTGGTCTCCTCGCCCAGGATCGGCACGAGCCCGGATCCGAACAGGATATTCGTCGCGAACCAGATCACGATGAACAGCATGGCGCGCGAGTTGCGCCAGAGCTGCCCCATCGGCTCGGCGGGAATGGCGCGCACGACCGCGTCGTCGGCGAGCGAGCCGAAGCGCAGGCCAGGTGCGAAGACGAAGCGGATCGCCGCCGCCGTCGCGCCCGACACCGCCGCGGACGCGCCGACCAGCGGCAGCACGTCGAGCTCGCGCGAGAACCAGTGCAGCAGCGCGCCGCCGATGGTCGAAAGCCCCATCAGGCTCAGGAAGCGCCCACTGCCGAGCCGGCGCGCCACCGGACTGCCAAAGGCCGCGAGCCAGACGAGATTGGTGATCAGGTGCAGCCAGGAGCCGTGCAGCAGCCCGTAGCTCAGCAGTGTCCAAAGCCTGGGGCCGCCATCGGCGAGCATCAGCCGGACGAGTTGCAGCCGGTCCGCCAGATCCTGCCCCGCGCTCGAGGCCGCGACCGCGCTCACCATCTCGTCCAGGCGGTCGGGCGCGAGCCAGAGGCTCAGCCGCGCCGGCACGAAGGCGAACCACGACATCAGGACATAGTCGTCATAGTCCGAGAGCAGCGACCGGCCGCCCTGAATCAGCCCCAGCACGACGATCAGCCACACGACGGCGGTCGGCAGGTTGAGGACGGGCTCGCCTGGCGGCGGCGAAGGCTGGCTGGGAGGGGTGTAGGACATGCGCCGCAACCCTTGCCGAAGCCGCCGCCCGTGGCAAGCGGCGGCGCTGCGCGCCCCGCATATGAAAAAAGGGGAGCAGCCTTGCGGCACTCCCCTTTTTCCCGGCTGAGCGGGCGCCCCGATACGCAACTCGGAACGCCGCGGTCACATCCCCGCCGGCCCCTTCGGACGCGGGCTCAACGCCCGCGAATTGCAGTCAATTTGATAAGCATTTTAACCGGTTATCCACAATCTCAAGACCTTGTTAACCTTAACGCACCGTTCACCCGAACAGCCCGCCGGGAGCATGGCAAGACGGCACGACGCCTGCGTCCTTCACCGCCAGAAGGATCGATTCGTCCCTCCTCCAGACGCTTCTGCACCATTACGGGACGCAGGACTTCGGCGGAAGGCGACGGCGGGCAGCATTGGGTACCGGAATGAAAAACACGAGCACGCGCCTGGTTTTCGACTACTGGGACGCTCTTCGGGGCGAACGGGCGGCACCGGAGCGTGGCGAAATCGAGCCGGGCGCGCTGCGTCACGCACTGGCCGATACCTTCATCCTGGAGAATGAACCAATCGGACCTGTCTTCAGGCTTGCGGGCACGCGGCTCTGCGCCCTCCTCGGCCATGAATTGCGCGGGCGGGCCTTCACGGCGCTCTGGCCCGACGTCGAATCCCAGGCCGAGATGCGCCGCCTCGCGCAAACCGTGATGGACGAGACCGCTGGCGCGGTCGCGGGCCTCGCTGGCGAGACGCAGAGCGGAGCCCCTGTCTATCTGGAGCTGCTGCTGTTGCCGCTGCGCTATCGCGGCCGCACCCATGCACGCCTGTTGGGCTCGCTCTCGGCCGCCACCACGCCGGAATGGCTCGGCCTCGATACGCTGGAGTCGATGCGCATGATCTCGCTGCGCATGCTCTGGCCGGGCGTCGGCCTGCGCCAGCAGCCACCGCCTCCCATGCGATCTCACCCGCCGAAATTGATGGTCCTGCCGGGAGGCCGGGCCTGAAAGGCTAACCGCGCGTTAACCAGAGCGCTCATAGGATCGGCCCGAAATCAGGCTGACCTTTGATGTTGAGCGCACTCCAGACGTCCCGGACGGCTCCACGCACTGCCGAGCGCAGGCGGCATCATCGTATGAAGGTCGTCCTGCTGGGCCGTTACATGCTGCCCAACCGCATGGAATACCCCTGCCAGACGATCGACATCTCCCCCGGCGGCGTCCATCTCGCCGCGCCGGCGCGGGCCAACCCGGGCGATCGCGTCATCGTCTATCTCGAACATCTCGGCCGCATCGAAGGCACCTGCGTGCGCACGACGATGGAAGGCTTCGCGATGACCATCACCGCGACCAGCCGCAAGCGCGAGAAATTCACGGCGCAGCTGACCTGGCTCGCCAATCGCGAGGAGCTCGGCCTGCCCGAGGACCGTCGCCACGAACGCATCGTTCCGCGCAATCCGCGCGCCGTCGTCACGATGGACGACGGCTCCGAGCATGTCGTGCGGCTCATCGATATCTCGCTGTCGGGCACGGCGTTCACGACCGATCTCGATTTGCCGATGAACACGCCGCTGCGCATCGGCTCGACGCCGGCCAAGATCGTGCGGCGCTTCGACGGCGGCTTCGCCGCCGAATTCCGCTTCCCGCTCTCGGCCGATCTGCTCGACGAGAACCTGGAACTCTGAGCCCCCGGGCCACACGCGATCGCTCGCTCCTCCCGCCGCGCGCGTCCACAGGCCGCGCTTGCGCGGACGGCCGGCTCCCGCCATAGCCAGCTCATCATGACGCTGCGAATGCCGGGCATGCCCTACAAGCTGATCATCTTCGATTTCGACGGAACGCTGGCCGACACCTTCCCCTGGTTCGCGAGCGTCCTGAACGACGTCGCCGATCGCTACCGCTTCCGGCGCATCGAACCCGACGAAGTCGAGGGGTTGCGCGGGCACAGCGCGCGCCAGCTCATCGACCATCTCGGCGTCTCCAGATGGAAGCTGCCCTTCATCGCCCGCCACATGCGCCGTCTGGCGGCCAGCGATGTCCAGTCGGTCACCATCTTTCCCGGGATCGAGGCCATGTTGCGCCAGC
The DNA here is from genome assembly GCF_058801345.1 of Allobosea sp. GW822-FHT03F07. Lineage (NCBI taxonomy): Bacteria > Pseudomonadati > Pseudomonadota > Alphaproteobacteria > Hyphomicrobiales > Alloboseaceae > Allobosea > Allobosea sp. GW822-FHT03F07. Next base: position 1,679,471 of record NZ_JBXAND010000001.1, on the reverse strand, counting down.
TCAGGCGGCAGGGCTTGGTGCTCGCCATCGTCAGCTCGAATACCGAAAGCAATATCCGCCGCGCGCTCGGTGACGACATGGCGGCCATGTTCACGCATTTCGCCTGCGGCGCCGGGCTGTTCGGCAAGGCGGCGAAGTTCCGTCAACTCGCCAGGGTGGCCGGGATCGAGCATGGGCAGTGCCTCTGCATCGGAGACGAGATCAGGGACTTCGAGGCGGCGAGCGAGGCCGGCATGGCCTTCGGCGCCGTCGGCTGGGGCTTCACGAGCGCCCGCGCCCTGCAGGCGCTCGAGCCGGCCTTCATGTTCTCGCACCCCGATGACATCGGCGCGCAATTGCTCGGTGGCGCCGCGCCGGTCTCACAGGCGGCGCCGGGGCATGCCGCTGCGATACGGTTAATCAATTGATCTCCCGGACGGTCCGATAATTAACGGCCGATGAATTCAGCGCGGGGATTTATTACAACCCCATTCTCCGACGATTTATACTAAGGTGTATTGTCAGCATCGTTCGGCGAATTCGCTACAATTGTTCGGTTTCATTTCAAGCCAAATCCATGAGCCGGCGGCATCGTCCTCCCCAGGGACAGGAGAGGGGACGATATGCCTTCACATTACCGCAGCCTCATGGGTACGGCGCTGGCGCTCGCGCTGATCGCCGGCAGCGCCTCGGTCGCTCAGGCACAGCAGGCCAGCGCCGGAATTCCCGTGGCCAGCGCGCCGGCCAACGCCTCGGGCGACGCCAGGGCGCCCTACGCCTGGACGGATTTCTGCAAGCGCAGCCCGGCCGAATGCCGCGTCAACCTCAATGAAGAAGAGCGCGTCGAGATGACGCCGAAGCTCTGGAAGGCTCTCGTGACGCTGAACTCGCGCATCAATCGCGAGATCGAAGCGGTGACCGACGAGGATCACTGGGGCGTCGTCGATCGCTGGGACCTGCCCGAGGACGGCAAGGGCGATTGCGAGGATTTCGCGCTGCTGAAGCGCAAGCGCCTCGCCGAGATCGGCGTGCCGCGCCGCGCCATGCCGATGACGGTCGTCATCGACGAGGAGAATGCCGGCCACGCCGTGCTGATGGTCCGTACCGATCGCGGCGACTTCATCCTCGACAACAAGCGCAACGCCGTCCTGCCCTGGAACCAGACCGGCTACGTCTACGTCAAGCGCGAGTCGCAACTGCGGACGGGCTGGACCTCGCTCGGCGGCGCACAGACATCGACGGTCGCCTCGGTTCGCTGAGGCTGCCGCAGCACGACCGCATCGTCCGGGGACTGGCGATCGGCAAGACGAGATCGACAAAGCGAGATCGGAGGGGGCGATGCCCTCTTCGCATGGACGGCGAGACTTGGTCACGTCCCCACCCACCCGTCCCCAGGCCGGGTTTCGCCATAGGGCCGGCCTCCTTCCCCGGGGGGCCGGCCCGCTCTGCTTTCAGGGCCTGGCGCCTCAGTCCAGCCGGACCATGCCTGCTGCGAACTGCTTCCAGCGCGCGACATAGCCGCGTGCCGAAGCCGTGATGCCCGCGGCAGCCGCCTCGTCGAGCGTCCGGATCGCGCGCGCGGGCGAACCGACGATCAGCGAGTTGTCCGGGAACTCCTTGCCTTCGGTGACCAGCGCATTGGCGCCGACGAGGCTGTTGCGGCCGATCTTCGCCCCGTTCAGCACGGTCGCGCCCATGCCGATCAGGCTGTTCTCGCCAATGATGCAGCCATGCAGGATCGCGCGATGACCGATCGTGCAGCCCTCCCCGACCACCAGCGGTGAGCCCATGTCGGTGTGCAGCACACAGCCTTCCTGGATATTGCTGTCGGCGCGGATCTCGATCCACTCATTGTCGCCGCGCAGCACGGCACCGAACCAGATGCCGACACCGGCGCCGATGCGGACCTTGCCGATGAGATGGGCATCCGGCGCCAGCCACCACTGTCCGACGGGAGGCGTCTCGGGCTTCAGTCCATCGAGCGAATAGAGCGGCATGTCGTCATCCTCCGGCGCAGGCGAACGCGCTCAGGAGTGACGGTGTCGCAGCCTCGCCGTCAAGAGCCGAGCAAATGCAGCAGATCGAGCACGACGCGGCCGCTGGCGATGCTCCAGACCGAGGCGATCATGCTCGCCAGCATCACGAACATAAGCGGCCTGCCCTCGATCCGGCGGCCGCGCACGGTGTTGCGCACGATCAGGAAGGGTGCGCTGAAGACAACGACCGGCACGCTCGCCACCGCGAACAGCCCGCCCGCCTGGAGCAGGCGGAAATCGGCGCGCTGCGCCGTGAACAACTCGAAGGCGCTGGCGAGCAGACCCGCAAAGGCGTAGCCGATGACCAGCGATTGAAGCGCCTCGAGCGCGGCAGGTTCGATCGTCAAGGATTTCAGGCTCCCGCGGGCGATAGCGCCGGACCCTGCCGCATGGTTTACGAAGTGTGAAGGAAAGTCTTAAGCGATGGTTAACGCCCATCGCCCGTGCAACCGCCGACCCGGCATGGTTTACGGCGCGTTAACGCGCTGATGCTTCAGTGGAGACAGTATCTCCGAAGGCGCTGCCCGTGACCGCATATCATCCCCAGGATCCCGTCGCCGAGCAGGCCTCGCAGAGCCTGCCGCCCCATCCCGGAACAGGCCTCACGCATCTCGTACGCTCGCGCCTGAAGCGCCCGCCTCCGCCCCTGCCGCGCGCCGATGCAGCGCTGTTCAAGGCGGCCTTCGCGATCATGTTCGCCGGCGCCCTCGCCTCCGGCCTGGCGCTTTACCTGACGCATCGCGAGGACGAGCGCGAAACCGCGATCCAGCCGGCGCGGATCGGCTCGATCGCCCTGATGGTGCCGCAGAACCTGACCGGCGTGGAGCCCGATGATTCGAGCCGGCTGGTCGGTATGGTGCGCCTGCGGCTGGACTGGCCGAGCCTCGGCCCGGCCCGGGCCGACAACCGCCAGCGGCTTCTGGTGACCCTGGCCCCGCAGGACAAGGTCAACGAGCCGCAGACGCAATTGTCGGTCTATGCGCGCTTCCTGACGCCGACCGTCTGGTCGAATCCCGGCGGGCTCGTCGTACGCGGCTTCCGCAAGGGGTCGCCCTATGAGGGCGACGAACTCTATGTCTCGGTCCCCGACGGTCGCGGCTTCGCCGCGCGCTGCCCGCTGGAAAACGGCAGGTCCGACCTGGACGAGCCCTGCCGGGTCACGTTCCGCCATCGCGGCATGGATGTGAACATCCGCTTCCCGCGCGCGATCATCGCCGACTGGGAACTGATGCTCGGCGGCATCCGCCACACCATCGACGGGATGATGCGCTGACAGCGGCGCGCCGAGATTTCGGCAGGGTGAGCCGGCTGGCGTGACCGGCGAGAACCGGAGCGGAGCGGACTTGAGTCCGTGAGCACCGGAAGCGCAGGCGGTCGCGTCAGACGGCCGCCCTCGTGAAATCTCGTCAATCTTCGAGATCGACGTCGAGGATCGCCATGGTGAAATTGAACGAGCGGTCGCCGTCCTCGTCGTCGACATGGATGATGCCGATGAATTCGTCGGCCAGATAGACCTCGGCCGAATCGGTCTTCTTCATCCGCGCGCGGACGCTGATCGCATGGTTGGCGAAGGTGCGTCGCAGATAGGTTTCGAGCTTGGCGAGTTCGGTCTTGTCCATGGGACTGGTCCTTTCGAATTGGCCGGACGGATGCCATGGCGCGCCGGTGAGGGCAAGCGAAAGCGGTCCCGGAGCCGTCGAGACCCGAGGATGATGCTGGCGTCGAATGCATCGCTGACAGGTTGTTTGCGGACCTGGGTTCCGGCCCGGCGCCGCCACGGCCATAGTACCGGCCCCGACTCTGATTGTGGATTCCGGCGATGACGCCCTGGCTTGCCCCCGCCCTCGACTATGTCTCCTCCTGGCTCGCTTTCCAGCATCGCCATCAGCAGCAGCCGGGCGTCGCCATCGCGATCGCACAGGGCGGCCGGCTCGTGCTCGAAGCCGCCTTCGGACAGGCCGATCTCGCAACGGGCGAAGCGCTCACGCCGCGCCACGGTTTCCGCATCGCCTCCCATTCCAAGAGCTTCACTGCAGCCGGCCTGCTGAAACTGGCGGAGGCCGGCCGCCTGCGCCTCGACGACCCCGTCGGGACCTATGTGCCGGGCCTGCATCCCGAGATTTCGGCGGCAACGCTGCGCCAGATCGTCTCCAACAGCGCCGGGCTGACCCGCGACGGGCCCGATAGCGGCCAGTTCACCGATCGCCGACCCTATCTCGACAAGGCGACCCTGCTGGCAGACCTCGCTGCACCGCCGCCCCTGCCGGCATCGCAGCGCTTCAAATACTCGAACCATGGCTTCGCGCTGCTCGGCCTCGTCATCGAGGCGGTCACCGGCCGCCCCTATGCCGAATGGATCGCCCAGGAGGTCGTGGCAGCCGCCGGGCTCGAGGAAACCTCGCCGGGCATCGAGGGCTGGGGCGGAAGGCCGATGGCGAAAGGCCATAGTGGACGCCTGCCGCTGGACCGGCGCGTCGTCATTCCCGCCGACAACCCCGGCAATGCGATGGACGCCGCCGCCGGTTTCGTCGCGACGGCGGCCGATGTCGCCCGCTATTTCGCGCAACTCTCGCCGGCCGCCGCCTCCAGCATCCTGTCGCCGCTCTCGCGCCGGGAGATGAGCCGCCGCCACTGGGCCGACGACGAGAGCGTGCTCGGCCGGCATTACGGCCTCGGCACGATCTCCGGCGGCAAAGGCGACTGGCGCTGGTTTGGCCATTCCGGCGGCTTCCAGGGCTTCATCACCCGCACCTGCGTCTTCCCGGAACAGGATTTGACCGTCTCGGTGCTGACGAACTCCATCGACGGCCTGGCACATCCCTGGCTCGACGGCGTCGTCCACATCCTCCAGGGCTTCGAGAAGCATGGCCCCGCCTCCGCCGACCTCGCCGACTGGAGTGGCCGCTGGTGGACCGTTTGGGCCTGCGGCGATCTGGTGGCGATGTCCGGCAAGGTCCTCGTCGCGAACCCGGCCCTGCTCGAACCGTTCCAGGACGCTCCCGAGATTGCCATCGAAGGGAAGGACATCGGGCGCATCGCCAGAGCCTCGGGCTTCAACAGCCCTGGCGAGACGGTGACGCTCAACCGCGGCGCCGACGGCCGCGTCGAATCGGTCAGGCTCGGCGGCGGCCTCGTGGTGACGGAAGAGGCCCTGCGCGCCGAGATGACGGCGCGCTACTTGAAATCGTAACGGCTCTGGAAGACAGCCGGCACGCCGATGCCGGCCGACATAGCTCGCTCAGATATGGGCGCCGGCATCCCCGGACAGGATCTGATCCATCGAGCGCGACGGCTCGGCGCAGCCGGCCTCGCCGACGACCTTGGCCGGAACGCCGGCCACCGTCTTGTTGCGCGGCACGGCCGCGAGCACGACCGAGCCGGCCGCGACCCGGGCGCATTGCCCGATCTCGATGTTGCCGAGGATCTTGGCGCCGGCGCCGATCAGCACGCCCTTGCGGATCTTGGGATGCCGGTCGCCCCCCTGCTTGCCGGTGCCGCCCAGCGTCACGTCCTGCAGCATCGAGACATCGTCCTCGATCACCGTGGTCTCGCCGACGACGAGGCCGGTGGCATGGTCGAGGAAGATGCCCTTGCCGATCTTCGCGGCGGGATTGATATCGGTCTGGAAGACTTCGGAGGACCGGCTCTGCAGATAGAGCGCGAAATCGCGCCGGTCCTGCCGCCAGAGCCAATGCGCCAGCCGGTGGCATTGCAGGGCATGGAAGCCCTTGAAGAAGAGCACCGGCTCGAGCACGCGGTAGCAGGCCGGGTCGCGGTCGAGCACGGCGAGCACGTCGGCGCGCATGCCCTGCGACACGCTCTCGTCGGCGGCAAGCGCTTCACTGAAGGCCTGCTCGATCAGATCGGCGGAAACCGCGGGATGGCCGAGCCGGACCGCGACGCGATGACCGACCGCCGCCTCGAAGCTGGGCTGGTTGAGCACGGAGGCGACGATCAGGCTGCCCAGCGACGGCTCGGCGGCGATCGCGGCCTCGGCTTCGCGCCGCAAGCGCGACCACAAGGGATCGACGAGGTTGAGCCCGGTCGCATGATCGCGCACTTCCGCGACGGAACGCCCTGACGACATGGTTCTTCTCCGAAAAAGGTCGTTCGGCGGAGCGAACACTAGCACTGGATGAGACATCCGCGCCAAAGGTGATTGCAGGGCCGAGTTGAATCAGCGTGGCAGGCGGTGGATTCAGTCTTTGAGCTGCCGTCGACAACACATTGGCGTCGCCCGCTTTTCCATGAAGCTGCTGAGCAGCACGATCTTTCTCACAAACGCGACAGGAAGTCGAGAACCGCCTGCTTGTGGGTCTTGTCACCGACGGCGAGGTTGTGGTCGCGCCCCTCGATCGAGAAGGATTCCGCACCGGGAATCAGCGCCGCGAGCTCAGGTCCGGAGCCCGCGACATCGTCCTTCGTCCCGACGCTGACGAGCGTGGGCACGGCGATGCTGCCGACCTGCGCGACGCTCAACGTCTGGCGCGAGCCCCTGATGCAGGCCGCCAATGCCTTGAGATCGCTCTTCGTCGCATCGGCGAAGGCGCGGAACATGCGCTGCATCGGGTCGGTCAGGACGTCGAGCGAAGGCGCCTCCATCGCATCCGCAATACCCAGCGGCAGGCCGACGCCCTCGACGAGATGGATGCCGAGCCCGCCGAGCATCAGCGCCCTGAGCCGCTGCGGATGCGCCAGCGCCAGATGTGCCGAGATCCGCGCGCCCATCGAGTAGCCCATGACGAAGGCGCGGGGGATGTCGAGATGGTCCATCAGCCGCCGCACATCCTCGGCCATGACATGCGAGGAATAGGCGTCGGGATCGTAGAGCTTCTCGCTCTGGCCATGGCCGCGATTGTCGAGCGCGACGACACGGTAGCCGGCATGGGTCAGCGTCTTCGTCCACTGGGTGTTGACCCAGTTGACCATGTGGCTGGAGCCGAAGCCGTGGACGAGCATGATCGTCTCGTGCCGGGGAACGTCGCCGGTGGGCGCGAGGTCGATGAAGGCGAGTTCGACGCCGTCGGATGAGAAGCTCTGCATGGCGAACCGTCGTGATGGGCGAGGACGAGATGAAGAAGGGCGAGGCCTACCACCTGCCATGCGAAACCTGCGTTGGGTAGCGGCGGCGGCGCAAGCTCCCTATGAAGACCGCCATGAGCCGAATCACGCCATGAGCGACGCCACGCCCTCCGCAAGAGGCTTTCCTCCCCGCTCTCGGCTGGAAATCGTCGATCTGGCGCGCGGCCTCGCCCTATTGGCGATGTTCGTGTTCCATTTCGCCTATGATCTTGCCGATCTCGGGGTGACCGACGTCGACGTCCCCAACGAACCGGGCTGGCGCCTTTTCGCGCGGCTGATCGCCGGATCCTTCCTGACTCTGGTCGGCGTCAGCCTCGTGCTGGCCACGCGAAACGGCCTCAACCGCGCGTCCTTTCTCAAGCGCCTCGCCATGGTCGCTGGCGCCGCCGCGCTGGTGACGCTCGCCACCTACTTCGCGATGCCCTCGAGCTTCATCTTCTTCGGCATCCTGCATCAGGTCGCGCTGGCGAGCGTGCTGGCACTGCCTTTCCTGCATCTGCCGACGCTCGCCGTTGCTGGGGCGGCGGCGCTCGTCTTCGCCCTGCCCCGCCTCATTGCTCACCCGCTGCTCGACCAGACCTGGCTCGCCTGGCTCGGCTTCTCCAGGGCTCCCATCGTCAGCGCTGACTTCGTGCCGGTCTTCCCCTGGTTCGGCTGCGTGCTCGGCGGCATCGTGCTGGCGCGGCTTGCCCTGCCCCGGCTCGACGGCACCACCTTGGCCGCCTGGCGGGCGAAGCGCCTGCCCGCCCGGCTCGTCGTCTGGGGCGGCCGGCACAGCCTCCTGGTCTATCTCGTCCATCAGCCCGTCTTCATCGGCCTGCTGATGCTCGCCCTGCAGGTCATGCCGATGCGGCCGGCGTCCGAGGAACAGCCCTTCATGCAGTCCTGCCAGCGCAGTTGTTCGCAGGGCGGCTTCAACAGCGACGAGTGCGAGCCGCTCTGCGCCTGCACGGTCGATTCGCTGAAACGCGAGAGCCTCTGGCCCAAGGTCCGAGACAATGTCCTGACCGAGGCCGAGCGGACACGCATGACGGAACTCGCCCAGGCCTGCCGGCCTCCTCAGAAGCCCCGCTGAGACAATCGCGCACTGGCGCGAGGCGGCGCGGCGCGATAGTTTGCGCCGACATCACGAGACACGAGCGACGAACATGGCCGATCACGGCATTCCGCATTTCCACAACGACACCGGCGTCGCCGTCATCCATGTCGGCGCGCATGAGTTCATGTGTATCGGCGCCAAGCCGCCCTTCGACCACCCGCATGTCTATCTCGACATGGGCTCCGACCACGAGATCGTCTGCCCCTATTGCTCGACGCTGTTCAAATACGATCCGTCGCTGAAGGCCGGCGCCTGCTCGCCGCCGGAATGTGCGCATCACGAGACGTCCAAGGCGGCCTGAGAACAGTCCTGCCCGGGACGAGACCGTCCGGTCTGGAACGCCCCCACGGCGCGGGTTGTTGAGGGGCATCCGCGCCCATCCCGAACCGAGTATTGAAGGCGTTTCGCTGTGTCCGCTCCTCATGTCCTGATCGCCGGCGCCGGCATCGGCGGGCTGACGGCAGCCCTGTCCCTGGCGCGCCGCGGCATCTCCGCGACGGTCATCGAGAAACGCACCGGCTTCGGGGAACTCGGCGCCGGGCTCCAGATCAGCCCCAATTCCGGGCGCGTGCTGGACGAGCTGGACCTGACCCTGCCGCTGAAGCGCGTCAGCGTCAGCTCGCATGGCCTGATCGTCCGCCGCTGGAGGGATGGCGCGGAACTGATCGAGATGCCGCAGCATCCCGAGCGCCTGCCGACGCCGTTCCGCATGCTCAAGCGCAACGATCTGCACACCGTGCTGCTCGACGCCGCGCGCGCCATGCCGAACATCCGCCTCATCGTGGGGCGCGCCGTCGAGCAGATCGCCCAGGACGAACACGGCGTCACGGTCACACTCACCGGCCGGAACGGCCATGAGGAGAGCATGCAGGGCCTCGGCCTGATCGGCGCCGACGGCTTGTGGTCGCGTGTCCGCGATCTATCGGGCGACACCTCTCCTCCTGTCTTCACCGGCTACGAGGCCTGGCGTGCGCTTGCGCCCGGCGCCAAGGCCGACAAGCCCCGTGTCAATCTCCATCTCGGCCCCGGCCGCCACATGGTGCATTACGCGGTTGCAGGTGGCCGGGAGACCAATGTCGTCGTGATCAGGCCGACGAAGCAGGCCCGCGAGGGCTGGTCGCGCGACGGCGAATCCGGGATTGTGACCGAGCATGTCGCCGGCGGCTCGCAGGCGCTGCGCGAGCTCGTGGCTTCCGCGAGCGGCTGGCAGGTCTGGTCTCTGTTCGACCGCAAGCCGGCCGTGATGGCGAAGGGGCGCATCGCTCTGCTGGGCGACGCCGCCCATCCCGTCCTGCCCTTCCTCGCCCAGGGTGCCTCGCTCGCGATCGAGGATGCGGCGGTGCTCACCCGCCTGCTGGCGCAAACGCTTCAGGCCGACGGGCCAACCGGCGTCCCGGCCGCAATGGCGGCCTACGCCGCAGCGCGATCGGCCCGGGCAGCGCGCGTCCAGGAAGCCAGCCGGAGCAATGGCCGAACCTACCATCTCGGCTGGCCCTGGAGCAGCGGTCGCGACATCGCCCTGCGGCACATGGGGGCGGACGGGCTGCGCAAGCGCTATGGCTGGCTGTACGACTGGCGTGACGCATGAAAATGCGGACGGCATGCCCTTGGGTGATCTCGCCTTCGCCGCAATTCGTACCTAGATTCCGATCGCCCTCGATCGGATGAAGGTGTCATGATCCGCGTCAATCTCTACGAGCAGCTCGGTGGCCGCACCACCCGCATGCCACGCTGGGCCGCGTGGCTCGCCATGGCGGCGAGCCTCGTGATCGGCGTCGTGCTGTTCCTGATCGCCGCGAGCCTTGCCCTGATCCTGATCCCGGTGGTCGCGGTTGCAGGCGCGATCGCGGTCTGGCGGCTGCGCGCCCGGATGAAGGCGGCCGGCATCGACCCGTCCGCGCCTTTTCCGCAGCCGCGCGGACAGGCCGGCCATGTCGAGATCTTGGACGCCGAATACCGCATCATCGACCAGGGCGAGCCACCCCGCCGCTGATCAGGGCGAAAGCCGCGTCAGCATGATGCCCGCCGCGGCGCAGGCAGCCAGGGTCGGGATCATCCCCGTCTTGAAGCGCAACATCGCGACCATCGCTGCGGCCGAGAGCAGCGCCGCCCGCCAGTCGAGCGAGGCCAGGACCGGCCAGTCCGGCGACAAGCCAAGGAACTCCACCGCCTGCACTTGTCTGAACAGCACATGGAGCCCGAACCAGAGCGCGAGGTTCGTGATCACGCCGACCACCGCCGCCGTGATCGCCCCCAGCGCCGCCGAGAGCGCCCGGTTGCCCCGTAGCGCCTCGACATAAGGGCCACCGAGGAAGATCCAGAAGAAGCAGGGCGCGAAGGTGACCCACAGCGTCAGCAGGGCTCCGAGGCTTCCCGCCAGCAAGGGCGGCAGATCGCCCGGCGCACGAAAGCCGGCCAGGAAGCCGACGAACTGCAGCACCAGGATCAGCGGCCCCGGCGTGGTCTCGGCAAGGCCGAGCCCGTCGATCATCTCGCCCGCGCGCAGCCAGCCATGGGTTTCGACCGCCGCCTGGGCGACATAGGCGAGCACCGCATAGGCGCCGCCGAAGGTCACCACCGCCATCGTGCTGAAGAAGCGGCCGAGCTGCGTCCAGACGCTGCCGCCACCGGTCCAGAGCCAGAGCAGCAGCACCGGGCCGAGCCAGAGTGGCAGCCAGATCGCCATCGTCCGCAGCGCCTTGCCGCGCGACGGCCGCACATGATCGAGCTCACCGCGGGCGAACAGCACGTCGACGATGCCCGTCACGTCCGGGCCGGCCTTGCCATGGCCGGACTGAGCCCCGAACAAGCGCGGCGCAAACCGATGCCCGACCCAGCCGATGATGCCGGCCGCCAGGATGATCGCCGGAAACGGCGCCTTGAACAGGAAGATCGCCACGAAGGCGGCGACAGCGATCGCCACCATCGCCCGGTTCTTGAGCGCGCGCCGACTGATCCTCAGGCCCGCCTCGATGACCACGGCGAGCACTGCCGCCTTGACCCCGAAGAAGAGCCCATCGACCAGCGGCACATGCCGGTAGAGCACATAAAGGACGCTCAGGCCCAGCATCACCGCGGCGCCGGGCAGGATGAAGAGCAGCCCTGCGATGAGCCCGCCGATGGTCCGGTGCATCAGCCAGCCGATATAGACGGCGAGTTGCTGCGCCTCCGGGCCTGGCAGCAGCATGCAGTAGTTGAGAGCGTGCAGGAAACGCTCCTCGCCGATCCAGCGCCGCTCCTCCACCAGTTCCTTGTGCATCAAGGCGATCTGCCCCGCCGGCCCGCCGAAGGAGAGCAGGCCGATCCGCGCCCAGACGCGCGTCGTCTCGGACAGCGTCGGCAGTGTCGCGGGAGCCTCAAAGCCCCTGTCGTTCGTGATGGTCGTCATCGCGGCGGCCTTCAAACAGGAGCCGGCCCGGCGGGCCAGTTATGGGTTTCCTCGCTCGCATCGCGGCACCAGCGATAGAAGGCGTCATAAAGCAGCATGCCGGCCTCCAACTGCGCGAGATCGTCCCTGAACATGCGCGACAGCCCCAGCGACGCTGCCAGCAGCCCAGCGGCCTGGGGCGCGTTGTCGAGCGTCGCCGTATCGGCTGCTCGCACGATTGCGGCCAGCTTGTCGAGCGCCGGGCTCGCAAGCCCGAACTCCTCGATCATGATGTCGAAGGTGCAGCGCTCGCCCCGATGGCTCCAGAACACGCCGTCGATGTCGAACGGCGTCGCGTCGAAGCGCTCCGCCACCGCCGCCACTTCAGAGGGCGACACGAACAGGAACACGGCCTCGCGATCGACGAAGCGCCGGATCAGCCACGGGCAGGCGATCCGGTCGACCTTCGGCCGTGTCCGCGTGACCCAGACGGTGCGGCCGGACGCATCACGCGGCGGCAGCCTTTCGCTGCGAACGAGCGTACCGCCCGCATCGCGCCAGGCCTCGAAGCCGCCGGCGAGGTTCTCGGCGGCGACGCCATGATGGCGCAGCCAGCCCGCCACGCCTTCGCTGAGTTTCAGGCCGCGCTGGCAGGCTATCACGACGCGCCGGCCGGCATAGGCCGAAGCCCAGGCCGGGACATCGGCATGGGACCGCTTCTCCGAGGCCGGCAGCAGGCGCGGATCGGCCGCGACATCCTCCGGGATTCGGACATCGACGAGGACCGGAGCGTCGGGCAGGCCGACGAGCCGGGACAATTGGGCAGCGTTGATCGAGATGTTGGAAGACATGAGCGTCCATCCTGAAGCCGAGGATAATGGACGCGAGCCTTGGGCCGAAGCCTCACGGGGTCGTCGCGATTGAACCCCTTGGCGAGGATTAGATCACGATGGTCCCATTGCCGTCAACGCGGCATGCACTGTCAATCGATGCGGCTGACCAGGATCTTGTCGATCCGGCGCCCGTCGAGATCGACAACCTCGAAGCGCCAATGGCCCTTCTCGAAGACCTCCCCGACATTGGGCAGGTGGTTGAGCTCCGCCAGGACGAAGCCGGCGACCGTCTGGAAATCGGCGTCGCGCGGGATGTGGATGCCGAGCTCATGCGAGAACTCGTCGACCTGCATCCAGCCGGCCACCAGCCAGGACCCGTCGGCGCGTGCGACGATGGGCGGCTCGCTCTCCTCTTCCTCCTGGAAGGCGCCGATGATCGCCTCGAGCACGTCGCCGGGCGTGATGATGCCCTCGAAATGTCCGTACTCGTCGAAGACGAGCGCCATGTGGACGCGCGAAGAGCGGATCTCCCGCAGCACCTGCAGCGCGCCGGCCGTGTCCATCACCACCGGCGCCTCGCTGACCAGCCCGCGCAAATCGCGCGCGCCGCCATCGGAGAGGAAATCGATCAGCTCCTTGACCACGACGACGCCGATGATTGAATCCGCCTCGCCATCCTGCACCGGCAGGCGCGAGCGGCGGGTGGCGCGCAACTGAGCGCGGATCTCGTCGGCGCTGTCGGCGAGATCGATGACCTCGACCTCGCGGCGCGGCGTCATCAGCGCCCGCGCCGAACGGTCGGCGAGGCGCATCACGCCGGAGATCATCTCGCGTTCGTCGCGCTCCAGCACGCCGGCGGTCTCTGCCTCGGCGATGATGGTGCGGACCTCCTCTTCCGTGACCCTCTCCTCCGATTCACCCTTATGGCCGAGCAAGGCGAGAACCGCCTTGCCGGAGATGTCGAGCAGGAAGACCAGCGGCGCGCCGACCTTGGAGAGCAGAGACATCGCCGGCGCGACGCGCGCCGCAACCCGCTCGGGATCACGCAGCGCGATCTGCTTGGGCACGAGTTCGCCGACGATCAGCGACAGATAGGTGATGGCGACGACGACGACACCGACGCCCACGCCATCAGCCACGGCGGGCGTAAGCCCCTGCATCATCAGCCATTCCGCCAGCCGCGCACCCAGAGTCGCGCCCGAGAAGGCGCCAGAGAGCACGCCGACCAGCGTGATGCCGATCTGGACGGTGGAGAGGAAGCGGCCTGGATTGTCGGCGAGGCGGATCGCGGTGGTCGCGCCTCGGTTGCCTTGATCGCTGAGAACCTTGAGTCGGGCCGGACGGGACGAGACGACTGCTAGTTCGGACATGGCGAGCAGACCGTTGATCACGGTCAGGGCCACGACGATCAATATTTCGGTTAACAAAACCAGTCCGTGCCATGCAGGACCGCACTGTCGGCGGCCCGCTTCGAGCCATTCTTATAGCGGATGCTATGGGTCTGGCGATGGCTCGACACGAAAAATTCGCAAGGACGCCAGAATGGCCGCAAGGATGACCCGAGCATGACCCAAAACAAGCCTGCCCCCTGGGAACCATCAGCGGAAAGCGCGCAGGAGGACAGGCGTCTGCGCGCGCCGGCCGCCGCCCGTAACCGCGACGCCATCCTGGAGGTGCTGCGCCTAGTGCTGCCGGCCAGCGGCACGGTGCTGGAGATCGCCAGCGGCTCCGGCGAACATGCCGTCCATTTCGCCTGCGCCTTGCCCGCCCTCACCTTCCAGCCGAGCGACCCGAGCCTAGACGCGCTCGCCAGCATCGCCGCTTGGGCCGGGCAGAGCGGGGCCGGCAACATCCTGCCGCCGCTCCGGATCGACGCCGCCGCCGAGGATTGGCCATCCTGCACCCCCGAAGCGATCCTCTGCATCAACATGATCCACGTCGCCCCCTGGTCGGCGGCGCAGGGCCTGATTCGCCACGCCGGCCGCCTGCTGCCGCCAGGCGCGCCGCTGATCCTCTACGGTCCGTTCAAGCGCCCGGACCGCCCGCTGGAGCCGAGCAACGCCGCCTTCGACGCCAGCCTGCGCGAGCGCAACCCCGAATGGGGCCTGCGCGATCTGGACGAGGTCACGGCGCTGGCAGCGGAAGCGGGCTTCGGCGCGCCCGAGGTGATCGAGATGCCGGCGAACAATCTCAGCGTGGTGTTCAGGAAAGCGCGGACGCCGTGAGCGCGGGCGCTTGGTGCGGACGGCGGGGATCGAACCCGCATAGCCTTGCGGCTGAGAGATTTTAAGTCTCTTGCGTCTACCAGTTTCGCCACGTCCGCCTGGGTGAGAGCGGTAGCGGGCGCACCGCCGAAGCGCAAGCGCCGCAGCGGCTTATCGGTAGACGCTCAGTTGCGCCGCGCCGGCTTGTACCATTCGACCCCGTCGGGATCGACATAGAGGCCGGGCGCCACATCCGAGCCGATCGCCTTCTGCTGCATCGGCACGCGCACCGTGTCGTCGCGGTCGCCGCGCTTCACGTAAGCTCCGCCCTGCTGCTGGCCGCCTTGGCCGTGGCCGCTGCGCGAAGCGGCGAGGCCGACCGTGCCCTGCCGGCCGGCGACCCTGTCCTGCAGCTCCGTCACCGGCCGCCCGGCGAACGGGGTGCGCCCCGCGCTCTCGATCACCGGCCAGGCCCGACGCGCCGCGCCCTCGCCCGTCACCCGGACCGCGATGAAGCGCGGCACATAGGTCGCACCGCCCTTGCCGAAGCTCTCCCAGCCGCCGGCCGTGACCATCTGGGCGCCGCAGCGCTTGTGGCTGCGCTCGCACAACGCCCGCGAGGCATAGCGCGGCGCCTTCTGCTCGAATTCGGCGCGGGCGTTGCGGTAGGCGAATTCGCATTGCTCGGCGGTCAGCAGGCCGGCCTGGATGCACTCGTCGCGCCGCTCATAGACGGCCCCTTGCGTCTGCGCCGCGAGATCGGCCGGCGCGGCGAGGAAGAGAGCGGGCGCCAGCGCGGCGGCGCGGACGCTCGCCAGAAGCGAAGCGGCGGAGGTCATGATCATGCGGTGCAACATCATCACGATTGTGGCTTTACAGCAGCGAACGGCGCGACTTTGCCAGTTCCAGCGTCGCGCCGTAGTCGATCTTGCCGTTGCCCAGCACCGGAATCGAGTTCGTGACGAGAATGGCGCGCGGCACCCACAGTTCCGGGAAGCCCTGCGCCTTGGCGGTGTCCTGCAGGGCGCCGCGCTCGGCGTTCGGCTTTTCGGTGACGAGCACGAGCTGCTCGCCCTTGCGCGCGTCCGGCAGCGCGACGACCACATGATTCTGGTCGGGCCAGAGCCCCGCGATCATCGACTCGACCGCCGCGAGCGAGACCATCTCGCCGCCGAGCTTGGCGAAGCGCTTGGCGCGCCCCTTGATGACGACGAAACCGTCGTCGAGCGCGACGATGTCGCCGGTGTCGTGCCAGCCGCCTGCCGGGGGCAGGAGCTTGCCGGGCTCGTCGGCGCTGAGATAGCCGGCCATGATATTGGGTCCGCGCACGCAGAGCTTGCCGCCCTCGGTGATGCCCTCGACCGGCTCGAGCCGCGCCTCGATGCCGGGCAGGAGCCGCCCGACGCTGCCCTCGCGCATCGCGACCGGCGTGTTGCAGGCCAGCACCGGCGAGCATTCCGTGCAGCCATAGCCTTCCAGGATCGTGGTGCCGTAGGGCTCCCACATCCGCCGCGTGTCCGGCTTCACCCTCTCGGCCCCGGCCACGACGTAGCGCACGCTCTTGAGGTCGTCGGGGTCCGCGGCGCGGGCGTAGCCCTGGAGGAAGGTGTCCGTCGCAAATAGGAATGTGCAGCCGGTTTCGCCGATCAGCTTCGGCACCTGCTTGTAGTGCAGCGGGCTCGGATAGAGCACGACCTTCATGCCGCTGAGCAGCGGCATCAGCAGCCCCGCGGTCAAACCGAACGAATGGAAGGCCGGCAGCGGGTTCATGATGATGTCGCGCTCGGACAGGAAGCCGGCCGCGAGCGCGAAGATCTGGCGCGCATTCGAGACGAGGTTGGCATGGCTCAGCACCACGCCCTTGGGCCTGCCCTCCGTACCGGAGGTGAAGAGCACGACGGCCGGATCATCCGGCCGCGCCTCGAAACGGCGCATCGCCAGCCCGGGCATGAGGTTCGCCAGCACGCCCAGGGCCTTGTCGAGGCTGGTGATCTGCTTGCGGACATCCTCAAGATAAATGATGCGCCGGCCTTCGCCCAGCACCTCCAACTCGTCGTCGAGCTTGGCCTGGTCGACGAAGCGGCGCGAGGTGACGATCGTCCTGAGTTCCGCGAGTTCGCCGGCCGCCCGCAAATTCTTGACGCCGGCGGTGAAGTTCAGCAGCGCCGGCACGCGCCCGAAGGCCGTCAATCCGAACAATGTGACCGCAAGGGCCTGCACATTCGGCAGGAGCACGCCGACCTTTTCCTTCTCGGTCGTCAGCGCTGCCAGCTTGCGGCCCAGCACCAGCGCACCCAGCACGAGATTGCCGTAGCTCAGCGGCTTGCGCTCGGCATCCTCGACCGCGATCCGCCCCCTGCCGTGGCGCGAGACCGCCTGCAGCAGCGCCGTGAACAGGGTGATGCGCGCGCCTGCTGCATCGAAGACAGGTAGATTACGATCGGCGTCGGCCATGCTTGGCTCGGCTCCCGGCTGGCGTTCCTCTTCGCCCTACCTAAGCCGATATGCTGACGTTGCAATGAATGCTTGCGCAGGAGATGCCTCTGATCTCAGCCGAATGCCCCGATCTCATGCTGGATGGCGCCTGAAATCTCCCGCAGCAGATCGAACAATTCCCGCATTGGCGCGATCACGTCCCGGTGCAGCGCCTCATAGGTTCCGGCCTCGCGCGGGCCGGGAGGCTCGCCGAAATCGAGCCCGATCGTCGGGTCGGGCTTGAGCGGGAAAATCTCTCCCAGCAGGGCGAGGCAGGCCGGCACGTCGAGCCGCAAGAGCCGCTCGATAAGCGCCTCGCGCGTCAGCCCGGCATGCGGTCGGAAATCAGGGATATGGCTGGCCCGCAGCCAGATGGCGTGCATCGCCGCCAGCCTGATCGCATGCAGCGCAACCAACCTGACCGGCATCTCCGGCGTCTCTCCGGCCGCGGTTTTCAGCTTCAGGGCATCGGAGGACAGCCGCCAGAACAGCCGCCTGAGCGCCGGCGCCAGCTCCAGCCGCGACAGCGCATCTCCGACGGCGAGCAGTTCGTCGCGGCGGCTCTCCTTGGCCGTGCGCCGCGCCCGGTCGAACCAGCTGCCGGGGTCGAGCGTGTCGAGATAGGCGCGCAGCACGTCGAGGTCGCTCGCCGCGATCGCATGCTCCGCCAGGCGATAGGCCCGGTCGAAACGGTCGGAACGCTCGCGCATCGCGTTGAACAGGTCGGGCGCACGCGACGCTGCCTGGCCGATGCCGTGGACGCTGTTCGCCAGCCAGCCGAGCTGCTGCAGGATCGCGTTGTTGGGGATAGCGCGCAGCTCGCGTGGATGGCGGATGCGCGTCGGCCCGCCGGCATCGCTCTGGCGCGCAGCCGGCCGCGATCCGGTCTTGTCGAGTAGCGACGGCCCGAAGGTCCCGATCAGCGCGGCATAGCCGGGATCGTCGACGAGCGCCGTCATTTCCTCGCGCACGGTCTGGAAGAACTCGGTCGCGAAATCGGGCTCGTCATAGATCGGGTCGGATACGGGCTGATCGGCGGGGGCGAGCACCGCCTCGGCGATACGCCCGACCGTGGCACCGGCGAGCTGCCGCGTGCCGAACAGCATGTAGCCGTCGCTGCCCTGGAAGCTGGTCTCGCGCACGGTGCGGACGCCGGCCCTGGCGAAGGCGGCGAGCGCCCAGGCCGGTTCGAGATAGGCCAGCCGATCGGCGAGGCTGGCAGGATGAGCACCGCGTCCGGCCGATTCGCCATGCGTGTCGAAGATCACCAGCTCGACATCGGCGAGATCATAGCGGACCAGCAGCTCGCAGATCCGGATGCGCAGCCGCTCGACGAAGAACGTCGCGGCGACCTGCCCGATATAGCGGCCGGAATCGGAATAGCCGAACTGGACGCAGAAGCGCCCATGCCGCTTGAGATAAGCGCGGAAATGCGGGCTGCGCAACGCCTCGTCGATGATGCGCGGCCCCTGCTCCAGCGCATCCGAGGTTTCGAACAGCGGCGAGATCTCGACCCGGTCCGCGATGCCGAAGCGGCTGGCGAGCCAGAGCGCGCAGAGCAGCGTGTAGCCGGTCTCGGTCTCCGCGACGAGGAAGCGCACCGGCCTCGTGCCGTCCACATGCTTCACGATCTGCGCGATCGTCATCAGCATGCGCGTCGCCGAGGCGCGTTCCGCAGCCAGCGCTCCGAAATCGACCGCGATCGGCTGCACCTTCGCGAGCAAGGCGTTGACCGCCGAGAGGAAGGCCCGGCGCTGCGCCGGCTGGGTCGGCTCCTCCTCGAGCGGAATGACCGCCCGCATCGCATTGTGGAGCTGCGAGGCGTTGAGCCGGAAATGCGGCAGCGCGATCGAGACGCCATGGGCCACGCAGCCCGCCTTGACCAGGCAGAGCGCCATCGTCACGTGGTCGTCGTCGGATTGGGCGAGCGCCTCGTCCAGCGCCGCGATCAGCGCCGTCGCCTCGGGCAGCGCCGTCTCGCGCTCGTTGACCAGCGCCAGCGCGAAGGCCTGCAGCGCCGGCAGGCTCGGTTGCGTCGAGATCGGAGGCGCCAGCGCGAGCTGCCGCTCGACGGCAGCCTGCGCCTGCCCCACCAGATCCCACACCCCCGCCGTCGCGGGCGCGGCGGGTAGCTTCTCCAGGATGCGGGCGAATTGTCCCTGCTTCGACTCCAGCCGGTAGCGCAGCGTGTCCCACCAGCCGATATCGGTGCGCCCGTCCGTGTCGCAGCCGACCCAGGAGGCCAGGGTGACCGGACGTGGGACGAGGCCCTGCCAGCGCTCGGGCCAGCGCTCGCGGGCTGCGCTCAGCAAGGCCTCGTTGAGACGATCGATCGCATCGCGTGCGTGCCGAACCGCATAGCGCGCCTGCTCGAACTCGTCCTGCAGGGTGATGCGGGCATCCGGCCGGAAGGACAGCGCCGGCTGGTTGATCACGACCTCGGCCGCCCTGTCGCCGGAGGCCAGCGCCGCCAGCGCATGCGCGAGCTTCCGGCTCATGCCGAAAGTCGGATGAGCGGTGAAGACGGCGGCGAAGCGGACACGCTCGACGGCGAGGCGAAAACTCTCGAATGGATCGGCCTCTTTCGCCGCCGCCTCGACCAAGCGCTCGGCCAGTTCCGCAAAGGCGCTTTCGCCGTCCGCTTCCAGGCCGACATAGGCCGCGACCCGCCCGGCCCGCTGGCGCAGCGCTTCGCGGCCGAGGAGACGCACGAGATCCTGTGCGGCCTCGACGGTCAGTTCGCCGCGATCCATCCGGCGTGTGAGCCAGAGCGTCACACGCAGCACCGGATTGCCGAAGGGATCCTCGCGGGAATCGCTGCGCGCCTGCTCGATCTCCGCCCGGAGCCTGGCGGCCAGAACCACCGTCGCATCTTCCGCCATCGGAGCTTCCGCCCTATCGTTCATGGCCTTCCTCCCAGCCCTCCCATGAGGCAAGTTCTGGGCCGGTATGCCAACCCCCTGCTGGCTTGGCGGCATGTGTTTTGCTCTGCCGGCGACCGAAAGGCGGGGTGGCCGATCTCGTAGCGACACGTTCCCTCCCCGCCCTAGATTGTCCTGAAAGCGATCCAGCCATGCCTCCGGTCGATACCGATGCCTTCCTGCGGGATCTCTACGAACTGCGCGGGATCGGCACTTTCAAGACCGGTGTCCATCGCCCGACCTACTCGCCGCAGGACATGGAGGCCCGCCGCTGGCTCATGGGCAAGCTCAGCGAATGCGGGCTCGACAGCGACATCGACGGCATCGGCAATGTCTATGGCCGCCATCGCGGTCCGGGTCCGCATCTGCTCGTCGGCAGCCATATCGAATCGCAGAACGAGGCCGGTTGGCTCGACGGCGCGCTCGGCGTCGTGGCAGGAATCGCATTGGCGCGCGCCGGGCTTCCCGTCGATGTCTGCGCCTTCGCCGATGAGGAAGGCCATTTCGGCATGGGCCTGCCCGGCAGCCGGTCCCTGATCGGCGATTTGACGGATGAGGCGATCGACCGCGCCCGCAACCGCACCGACGGCACCCCGATGCGCGACGCCCTGCGCGCCGCGGGGCTCGAGGGACTGCCGCGGCGGCAGCTCGAGCCGGGCCGGCACAAAGGCTATTACGAGATGCATATCGAGCAGGGCACGCAGCTCGACAGCACCGGCCTGAGGCTCGGCGTCGTCACCGGCATCGTCGCGATCTGGCAATGGCGGATCGTCGTCGAGGGCCAGCAGGACCACGCCGGCGGCACGACGATGGCGGAACGCAAGGACGCGGGCCTCAGCGCCGTGCGCCTGCTCGCCGCGATCGACGCCGAGTTCCCTCGGATCTGCGGCGAGCGCACCACCTGGACCACCGGGCGCTTCCGGCTCGATCCCGATGCGCCCAACATCATTCCCGGCCGAGCGGAAATACTCTTCCAGTTCCGCGACGTCTCCGTTCCGGTGCTGGAGCGGCTGGAAGCGGGCCTGCGGGCGCTGGTGCAGGAGGCGAACCGCCGCGAGCGCTGCAGGATCACGCTCACCTCGGTCTCGAAGACGATTCCAGCGCCGTGCGACCCCGCGATGATGGAGGCTCTATCGCAGGCGGCGGAGGAGTTCGCCCCGGCCGCCTGGCAGACCATGCCGTCGGGAGCCGGCCACGACGCGCAGGCCATAGCCCGGCGCATGCCCGCCTCCATGCTCTTCGTCCCCTCGATCGGCGGCATTTCGCATCATTGGACCGAGGACACCCGGGACGAGGATCTGGCTCTCGGCCTGCAGGTGCTGCACCGCGCCTCCGAACGGTTCATCGCCGGCTAGGGCCACATCCGCCTCCCAACGACCGATGAGGCGCGCTCGCCGACGCGTGCGAGCTATGCCGCGGGGCCTCTTGCCCATGGACGGCCCCGCACGCCATAGGAGCGGGCGCCGGGCCGGGTTTCGGCCCGGCTCCGACGGCCCTGCCCTTCCGAAAGCCCCTCGTGACAGAATCCGCCTCCCCCGCCGCTGCGAGCGCGCGCCGCCGGCTTTGGCTCGGCATTGGCTGCGGTTTGGCGACCAGCCTGATCTGGGGCGTGCAGGCGGTGGTTTCGCGCCAGTCGGTGGCGGACGGCATGAGTGCGGCCGACGTCACCATCCTGCGCTTTGCGGTCGCCTCGCTGTTGCTGCTGCCGCTGGCCTTGCGGCGGATGCGCCCTTTCCCGGTCGGGAAGCTCGGCTGGCGGCGTGCCCTGGTCATGACGGCGCTCGCAGGCGCGCCCTATGCGCTCGTATTGGTCGCGGGCGCCACCTTCGCCCCAGCCCTGCATGCCTCGGTCATTGTGCCCGGCCTGATTCCCGTCATGACGGTTGCCCTTGCCTTCGTGGTGCTGGGAGAGCGTCCGGGGCCGTGGCGTATGCTGGGGCTTGCACTGGTGCTGGTCGGCATCGGCGCTTTCGGCTGGCAGGCTTTCGGATTGCATGGGCCGGAGGGGAATGCCTGGATCGGCGATCTGTTCTTCGTCGCCAACGCCGTGCTGTGGTCGATCTTCGGATTGCTGGCGCGGCGCTGGGGTGCCGACGCCATCGATGTCACGATCGCGACCTGCCTGCTTTCGCTGCTGCTCCTGCCGGTCCTGGCGCTGACCATGCCGATCCGGCTGGGCGAAGCCACTTGGCCTGCGATCGCGCTGCAGGCGCTCTATCAGGGCGCGATCGTGGGTGTCGGCGCGCTCTTCCTCTACACCAAGACGATGCAGTTGCTGGGAGCCGCCCGCGCTACCCTCTTCCTGCCGCTGAACCCGGTCGTGACCGCGATCGCCGGCACGCTGCTGCTGGCCGAATACCCGTCGGCGGCGGAGGTCGCCGGGATGCTGCTGGTAATCGCGGGGATGAGCGTGGCGCTCAGGGCGCGTTGAGCAGCCTGCCTTCAGCTCTCGTGATGCTCAGCCCTTGTGATCCTTGGCGATCGGCTCGACATAGGAAAGCCCCATGTCCCAGGGGAAATAGATCCAGGTGTCCTGGCTGACCTCCGTCACGAAGGTATCGACCGTCGGCACGCCGGCCGGCTTGGCGTAAACCGTGGCGAAATGAGCGTTGGGCAGCATCTCGCGCACGACGCGGGCGGTCTTGCCGGTGTCGGTTAGATCGTCGACCACGAGCACGCCCTTGCCCTTTCCGTCCCCGATCGCCTTGATCGAAGGCGCGACGTCCTTCAGCACCTTAAGCTCGGACTGGTTCTTGTAGTCGTGATAACTCGCGACGCAGACCGTCTCGATCAGACGCAGGCCGAGTTCTCGGCAGATGATCGCCGCCGGGACCAGGCCGCCGCGGGTGATGCAGACGATCGCCTCGAACGGCCCCTTCTCGGCCAGCCGCCAGGCGAGCGCGCGGGCGTCACGATGAAACTGGTCCCAGGAAACCGGGAAGGCCTTGTTTGAGGTCGGTTCGGCCATGTTCTCGGCTCCGGACTGCTGATGGGGCCGGGCGTTCCCGACGAACGCCCTCGATCAGTCCGAAACCCTATCGGCGGCCCGCTGGCAAGAGGCCGCGCGCACGTCATCCCCTGAAAGCCAAAGCGCCTCGGGGCATCGGTCGCCCCCGGGAGGGCATGGGCGTCAGGTTCGCAGCCTCGCCTGCTCGAGCGCCAGCATGGCTTTGACGTCTGCCATCGCCGCGCTCAACTTTCCGGCATCTCGCGACCGCACGACTACGTTCGTGTCCGGTCCCGTTTCCGAGAAGAATGGATAGGAGCCGATCGCGACATCCGGATGGGCTTTCGCGACCTCGGCCAGCGCCGTGCCGATATCGCCTTCGCGCAGGCCGGCGCGGACGGTGTCCGACAGGATCTTGACCCCGGTCTTCAGCGTCGGAGCGACGACGTCCAGCATCGCCTGCATGATCGAGGGCACGCCGGCCATGACGTAGACATTGCCGATATTGAAGCCCGGCGCCTTCGAGACCGAATTCGCGATCAACTCCGCACCGGCCGGGATGCGCGCCATGCGCAGCCGCGCCTCGTTGAGCTGGTCGGGCGGAAAGCGCTCCGACAGCATGGCGATGGCGCGCGGATCATAGTCGATCGAGACGCCGAAGGCGGCCGCCACCGAATCCGCGGTGATGTCGTCATGCGTCGGCCCGATACCGCCCGTCGTGAAGACATAGGTGTAGCGCGAGCGCAGCGCATTCAGCGCCGAGACGATCTCGTCCTCGACATCGGGCACGATACGGACCTGGCGCAGCTCGATGCCGATATTGGTCAGATATTCGGCGATGTAGCCGATGTTCTTGTCCTTGGTCCGCCCGGACAGGATCTCGTCGCCGATGACGAGGATCGCAGCGGTGACGATCGCCCGGGAAGATGTCGTGTCACTCGCGGTCATGCCCGGCTCCTGGCCCCGGCGGCGTGCGATCGTCGCGCCACCACTCCGCTCTAGAGCTAGGGGTTTGCCGGCGCCGGCTCAAGCGCCGCTACCGGCGCCGCCGCCATGCAGGCCGCGCCGGACATATGAGGCGTCAGCCCTGCCGGGCCTTGCGTTCGTAGACGAGATTGAGGCGCGTCTGCGCCAACAGCGTGTAACCGCTCTGGACGAGCAGCGCGGGCAGGTCGCTCTGCCAGCGCTGGCGCGAATCCTCGACGATGATGAACTCCGGCCACAGGCTCTCCGGCGCATCGCGCAGGAATGGCTCGAGGATCAGGTCCTCCGCACCCTCGACATCGAGCTTGATCGCGTCCAGCCGCTCATAACCCTCGTTCTGGACGAGCGAGAGCAGCGTCATCGCCGGGACCCGCACCGTGCTTCCGGCGCTGGAGCGCAGGATGCGGACGCTCGACTCGCCGCGATTGGTCGGATCGATGAACAGCGTCAGTTCGCCCGGCTTATCGGCCAGCGCGCAGGCGACGGCCTTGACCGTTCCGAAGGGATTCTGCGCGATATTGAACGAAAGCCGCGCAAAAACCTCGGGCTGCGGTTCGATCGCCAAAATCCGCGCGCTGGGCCCGGCCTTGGCCGCAACGAACAGCGAATAGGCCCCGATATTGGCGCCGATATCGATGAAGCGAAAGCCGTCATGCAGGCGCTCGGCCAGCAATCCGCGCTCCAGCGGATCGAAATATTGCGGGGTGAAGAGGACGCGCTTCTCGCAGACATTGCCGTCCGGATAGAGCCGCATCTTCGCACCCAGCGACTCGATGTCGACGGGACGCCCATCGAGCGAGCGCAGCCCGAGCCGGCGCAGCGCATAGGCGATCTTGCGCCCGAGGAAACTGTCGGACGCACAACGCGTCCAGGCGATGATGCGCGAGAGACCGCGCTGCGGCGCGAAGGTGCCGTAAGGCTTGTCCTCGGCCTGAGACTGTTCGATGATGGCCATTGAGCCAGCCTGATACACCCGGTCGCAGCCTAGCGCCAGCCGGACGATCGGGCCGTTCCAGGCAGGTCTCGCGGTTGCGGCCCGGCCAGCGGCTGCACGGTGCCTTGCGTGCGCTGCCAAACCCAATAGATATGGTCGGCGAGGAGTTGCGCGGCAAAAATGACCTTCGACGAAACAGTTGGGCGATCGCGCATGCGCGAGCCCGCGATCAAGATTCACGGCCCCGAGGCCTTCGCGGCCATGCACAAAGCCGGCCGCCTGACGGCCGAAGGCCTCGACATGCTCGGCGGCTACGTCAAGCCGGGCGTCACCACGCAGCGCCTCGACGACCTCGCCTTCCAGTTCGCCATGGACAACGGCGCCTTCCCGGCGACCTTGTTCTATCGCGGCTACACCAAGTCGATCTGCACCTCGATCAACCATGTCGTCTGTCACGGCATCCCCGATGACAAGCCCCTGCGCGAGGGCGACATCATGAACATCGACTACACGCTGATCGTGAATGGCTGGCACGGCGATTCGAGCCGGATGTACGGGGTCGGCGAGATTCCGCGCAAGGCCGAGCGCCTGATCGAAATCACCTATGAAAGCCTCCTACGCGGCATCAAGGCCGTCCGCGCAGGCAACACCACCGGCGACATCGGCTTCGCCATCCAGCGCTTTGCCGAAGCCGAGCGCTGCTCGGTAGTGCGCGATTTCTGCGGCCATGGCGTTGGGCAGCTTTTCCACGACTCGCCCAACATCCTGCACTATGGCGCGCCGGGCGAAGGCCCCCAGCTCAAAGCGGGAATGATCTTCACGATCGAGCCGATGATCAATATCGGCAAGCCCGGCGTAAAGGTGCTTTCCGACGGTTGGACGGCCGTGACGCGGGACCGTTCGCTCTCGGCCCAGTTCGAGCACACGATCGGCGTCACCGAAACCGGCTGCGAGATCTTCACGCTCTCGCCCACCGGACGCGACAACCCGCTCGCCGCGCCACCCGCCACCCGATGACGTCAGGCGCAGGCAACGGCTCGGACCGCTTTGCGGCCACCGCCCTGCCCGCGGATTCCGCCGCTGCCGCCGACGCGCCGCATTACCACGGCCATCGCGAACGCCTGCGCGGACGCTTCCAGGAATCCGGCGCGGACGCCCTGCCCGACTATGAGCTTCTGGAACTGCTGCTGTTCCGCTCTATCCCGCAACGGGACGTCAAGCCGCTCGCCAAGGAACTGATCCGGCGCTTCGGCTCCTTCGCCGAGGTGCTGGGCGCTCCCGCCTCGCGGCTGACCGAGGTCAAAGGCGTCGGCGAGGGTGTCGCTCTCGACCTCAAGATCGTCGAGGCCGCGCTGCAGCGCATGGCTCGCGGCGCCGTCGCCAAGCGCACCGTGCTGTCGTCATGGTCGGCCGTGCTCGACTATTGCCGCACCGCCATGGCCTTCGCCGAGCGCGAGCAGTTCCGCATCCTCTTCCTCGACAAGAAGAACGCCGTGATCGCCGATGAAGTCCAGCAGACCGGCACCGTCGATCACACGCCGGTCTATCCCCGCGAGGTCATGCGGCGGGCACTCGAACTCTCGGCCTCGGCGGTCATCCTGGTCCACAATCATCCCTCCGGCGACCCGACGCCCTCGGGCGCCGACGTGAAGATGACCCGCGAACTCGTTGATATCGCGAAGCCTCTCGGCATCGCGATCCATGACCACGTGATCGTCGGCCGCGATGGCCACGCCAGCTTCCGCGGGCTGGGCCTGATATGACGCAGCTCGCGCTCAAGCGCGTCTACGAGCCTCCGGCCACGACCGATGGCACGCGCATTCTGGTCGACAGGCTATGGCCGCGCGGCATCGCTAAGACCGCCGTCGATCTCTGGCTGAAGGACATCGCGCCGAGCGACGATCTGCGCCGGCAGTTCCACGGCCAGCCGGATCGCTGGGAGGAGTTCCGCGCCGCCTATGCCGCCGAGCTGGGAGCCGCGCCTGCAATGGCCGCGCTCAGCGTGCTGAACGCACGGCTGGAGGCCGGCCCGGTGACGCTGCTCTACGCGGCGCGCGACGAGCAGCGCAACAACGCCGTGGCGCTGAAGCTCTGGCTCGAAGAGCGAGGGTGACGGGCCAGTACCTCGTCGCTGGGCTCCGCCATGCGACCAATTGCCAAGGCCAACCTCGCGATATTGCCCACGCAATAGGCAGATACCGGCGCGCGCCTGACCATCGGCCCTCTTCCCGAACGCCTGCGAATGGGCATAGGCTGCTGAAAATGGGGAAAGAAACCTGCATGGTCGCGTTCGATGAGATGACCGGCTCGGGAGCCGAACTGAGGCCAGCCTATGACGCGCTCGACCGCTGGCTGAAGGAAGCACCGCCCGAGATGCTGGCTCTCCGGCGCAGCCAGGCGGAACTCTTCTTTCGCCGCATCGGCATCACCTTCGCGGTCTATGGCGACGAGGAATCGACCGAACGGCTGATCCCCTTCGACATCATCCCGCGCGTTCTGACCAAGCCGGAATGGACCAAGCTGGAGGCGGGCCTGCGCCAGCGCGTGACGGCGCTCAACATGTTCCTCGCCGATGTCTACGGCCCCAAGGAATGCCTCAAGGCCGGGATCATCCCGCCCGACCTGGTCTATCGCAACGCCTGCTACCAGCTCGAAATGGTCGATTTCCAGGTGCCGCACGGCATCTACTGCCACATCGCCGGGATCGACATCGTCCGCGTCGATGCCGACACCTTCTATGTGCTGGAAGACAATGCGCGCACGCCGTCAGGCGTCTCCTACATGATGGAGAACCGCGAGGTGATGTTGCGGCTCTTCCCCGAGCTCTTCGCCACCCACCGGGTCGCGCCGGTCGACAACTATCCCGACCAGCTTCTGGCGACCTTGCGCTCGGTCGCGCCGCGCAGCGCACCCTCCGACCCCAGCATCTGCCTGCTGACGCCCGGCCAGTTCAATTCGGCCTTCTACGAGCACTCCTTCCTGGCCGACAAGCTAGGCGTCGAACTGGTCGAGGGCTCCGACCTCCTGGTCAAGGACGATGTCGTCTACATGCGGACGACGCAGGGCCCCAAACGCGTCGACGTGATCTACCGCCGCATCGACGACGACTTCATCGACCCTCTCGTCTTCCGAGGCGATTCCGTGCTCGGCGTGCCCGGGCTGATCGGCGCCTACAAGGCCGGCAACGTTACGCTGGCCAATGCGGTCGGCACCGGCGTCGCCGACGACAAGGCGGTCTACAGCTACATGCCCGAGATCGTGAAGTTCTTCACCGGCGAAGAGCCGATCCTGAAGAACGTCCCGACCTATCGCTGCCGCGAGCCCGATGCCAACGCCTATGTGCTCGACAATCTGGAGAAACTGGTCGTCAAGGAGGTCAACGGTTCCGGCGGCTACGGCATGCTGGTCGGCCCGCACGCCAACAAGGCGCAGATCGAGACCTTCCGCCGCAAGCTCAAGGCCCAGCCCGAGGGCTTCATCGCCCAGCCGACGCTGGCGCTCTCGACCTGCCCGACCTTCGTCGCCTCGGGCGTGGCGCCGCGCCATGTCGACCTGCGGCCCTATGTGCTCTCGGGCGCCAACGGCATCTCCTGCGTCCCGGGCGGCCTGACGCGCGTCGCGCTCAAGGAGGGCTCTCTCGTGGTCAATTCAAGCCAGGGCGGCGGCACCAAGGACACATGGGTGCTCGATGCATGACATCGCCACCGGCACCCCCTTGCAACGCTCACCGGACACATCCCGCCTCGTCGCGAAAAGGCCCGATCTGACCATGCTCTCGCGCACCGCCGACAGCCTCTACTGGGTCTCCCGCTATGTCGAGCGGGCGGAATATCTGGCCCGGATCCTCGACGCCACCATGCGGCTCTCCAACCTGCCCTCCTCCTATGGCGGCGCCGGCACCGAATGGCAGAGCGCGGTCGCGACCGCCGGCTGCGACGACGCCTTCGCCAAGGCCTATGGCGAGGCGAACGAGCGCAATGTCTGCGACTTCCTGACTTTCAATCCCGACAACCCGTCCTCGATCCGCAACTGCCTGGCGCTCGCCCGCTCGAATGCGCGCGGCGTGCGCACGGCGCTCACCTCCGAGATGTGGGACGCGCTCAACGGCGCCTGGCTCGAACTGCAGCGCTTCGAGAAGAAGCGCATGGACCGGGAGGAGTTCGCCCGCTTCCTCGACTGGGTGAAGAACGTCTCGCTGGTCTTCGACGGCTCGGCCTACCGCACCATGCTGCGCGACGACGGCTACTGGTTTTCGAGGCTTGGCGTCTATGTCGAGCGCGCCGACAACACCGCCCGCATCCTCGACGTGAAATACCATGTGCTGCTGCCGGCCAACGAGCAGGTCGGCGGCTCGCTCGACTACTTCCAGTGGACGACGGTGCTGCGCGAGGTCTCGGCCCTGACGGCCTATCACTGGGTCTATCGCGAGGCGGTGAAGCCGCTGCTGATCGCCGATCTCTTGATCCTGAACCGGCGCATGCCGCGCTCGCTCGCCGCCTGCTACGAGAACATCTCGCGCTTCCTCGATTTGCTCGGCGATTCCTACGGCCGGCAGGGCCCCGCCCAGCGCCAGGCGCGCAAGACGCTCGCCAACCTCTCGAGCACCAGCATCGACGACGTCTTCCAGCACGGGCTGCACGAGTTCATCGAGGACTTCATCACGGAGAATAACCGGCTCGGCGGCACGATCACCGAGCAGTATCTGCAATGACCCGCCGCCGCAGGCTCGCTTCGTGAGGCTGCGGCGGTTAAGAGACCTAAGCGAAACGAGCCAGCCCCGCCCCAGTTTGCGATCGCCATGCGGATTCGGATTTCCCACACGATCAGCTATGCCTATGCCGAGCCGGCACAGCACATCACGCAGATCCTGCGGCTGACCCCACGCGACCATGACGGCCAGCACGTCATGTCCTGGCGCATCGAGCCCAATATCGACGGCCGCCTGCGTGCGACACAGGACCCCTTCGGCAATGTCGTCCACACCTTCTCGGCCGATGGGCCGATCGCCGAGATGTCGATCCGGATCGACGGGCTGATCGAGACGATCGATCTCGCCGGCGTTGTCCGCGGCACGATAGAGCGCGTTCCGATCGACGTCTTCCACCGCGACACCTTGCTGACGATGCCCGATCCCGCCCTGCGAAGCTTCGCCGAAGACGCCACCAGCGCGGCGGAAACGCCGCTCTCGAAGATGCACGCGCTGATGGACGCCCTGCACGCGAAGATCGCCTGCATCGAGACCGGGCAGCGCACCGGCATCGGCGCGGCCGCGGCCTTTGCCGCGGGCGAAGGCATCCCGCAGGATATCGCCCATATCTTCGTGAGTTGTGCGCGCCATCTCGATATCCCCGCCCGCTATGTCTCGGGCTATGTCGCCGAAGCCGACAGCCTGCCACACGCCAGCGGCGCCCATGCCTGGGCCGAGATCCATCTCGACGATTACGGCTGGATCGGTTTCGACGCCGCCAACGGGCTGTGCCCGATCGATACCCATGTCCGTGTTGCGGCGGGGCTCGACTTTGCCGATGCGGCCCCGGTACGCGGCGCGCGCAAGGGCGGCGGCGGCGAGGCGCTCGCCGTCCTCGTCAGCGCGCGCGAGGCCGGCGGGCGCTTCGCCAACCAGTAACCTCCCCTGCTGCGGCAACGGCGACGCCGTCGAATGGCTGGCGGCGGCGCTGGCGATATGCGACGACACGCCGGCAGACGCCAAGAGTTGAGATCAAGACAGGACCAGTCCCGTGACCTATTGCGCCGGAATACTCGTGCAGGACGGGCTTGTGATGATCGCCGACACCCGCACCAATGCCGGGCTCGACGACATCTCGACCTTCCGCAAGCTGCACGTCTTCTCCTGGCCGGGAGATCGGACTTTCGGCCTGATGACGGCGGGCAATCTCTCCGTCACGCAATCCGTCGTCAGCCTGCTGCATGAAGGGCTGCCGAACCCGGAGACAGGGGAGAGCGACACCTTGCAGGGCGCGACCTCGATGTTCCGCGCCGCGCAGCTCGTCGGCCGAGCGATCCGTCATGTCCGCACCGAAGACGGTCCGGCCCTGAAGGATGCAGGCGTCAAGTTCGACGTCTCGATGCTGTTCGGCGGGCAGATCAAGGGCCAGCCGATGCGGCTTTTCATGATCTACGGCGCCGGCAACTTCATCGAATGCGGCGTCGACGCGCCGTTCCTCCAGATCGGTGAGCACAAATACGGCAAGCCGATCCTCGACCGCGCGATCACCTACAAGACCCATCTCTACGACGCGTTGAAGGTCGGCCTGATCTCGATGGATTCGACCATGCGCTCCAACCTCGGCGTCGGCCTGCCGATCGACCTGCTCGTGATGCGCCGCGACGCCGACGAGCCGGAGCTGACGCGCCGCATCGAGGCTGGCGAGCCCTATTTCCATGACCTGCGCGAACGCTGGTCGGCGGCCTTGCGGGCCGCCCATACCGCCATCCCGCGGCCGCCCTACGAGCCCAAGAGTTCCTGACAGGACCTGGATGGGTCTTGTCAGGAACTCTTGATCGGGCCGAGAAATGTCCATGATGCGCTGATGCGTCAACGGGATATCAAGATTCCCCTGCGATGGTCCGGCTTAATGCGGCCCCCTTGGGACACCTGATGTCGTCGCCTTTCGTCGCGAAGTTGACCAACGCGGACGCGTCCGCGCGGATGCTGAAGAGCACTGTCGCGACTCTCGGCTGCGCTTTTCTGATGGTGATGGCCGCGGCCGGAGCGGTCGTCTTCGCGATCACCAGCGACGCGAACCGACTCGAGGCGGAACGTCAGCGCGACCGTGTCGAAGCCGCGATGGAAAGTCAGGTGCGCCTGCGCGAATTGCGCTTTCAGAGCCTGGCTGCAGCAGGTGAGTTGCAGAATTCCTTCTCCGGCGCCAACCCTCTGGCAATGCTGCAATCGGCTTTCGCCCGGCTTGGCAGCCGTTTTCTCGAGTTCGACGGAGCCTATGTGGTTTCGCAGTCCGGTCTGGTCTTTGCCGGCATCGAGGGCGATGCTCCGGCGGGGCAGACCGGCTATGACGGGCTGAAACATTTCAGCGGGTCGCTTCCGGGGATGTTGAAGCCAGGCAGCCCGCCGATGCGCAAGCTGCCCGATTCACGCGGGGGGCCGGGCTCGTCTTCATGGTCGTTGACCCATGACGGGTTTGAAGCCGTCAGCATCATGAAGATGGACGTTGCCCCGCGCCCGGGCTCGTTGGTCTCGCAATTGCTCGGGCCCATCAAGATCGTCGGCTATCGGCGTATGACGAACTCGATGCTCGAGGACCTGTCCGAGCGCTATCGCGTCGCCAACATCAAGATCGTGCGCGAGATGCCGGCCGATCCGCTTTCGAGGCGCGCTCTTCCGGCAGCCGATGGATCCGTCCACGCCTGGCTGACCTGGTCGCCCGAACGGCCTGGCGACGCGATGCTGCACCAGTTTGCCTGGGCCCTCGCTGGCGTCGGGTTGCTGTTCAGCGCGATCTTCGCCTTCATCGTGCATCGCCTGCGCGGCGCGGCCGATCAGATCGCGCTCCGGGAAGGCCAGATCCAGCGTCTTGCCGGCCAGGACGAATTGTCGCTGCTGCCGAACAGACGCACCTTCGACATCAGGCTCGATCAGGAACTGGCGCAGCTCAACCGCTCGGGCGGCGGTCTCGCCGTAATGCTGATCGATCTCGATCGCTTCAAGGCAGTCAACGACACTTATGGCCATACTGCGGGCGACGAGTTGATCCGCCAGGTCGCACAGAGACTGTCGAAGGTCGTGCGGAGCGGCGACACCGTCGCGCGCATCGGCGGCGACGAGTTCGGCATCATTCAGACGCACGGCAATTTCCCTGCAGGATGCGCCGCGCTGGGCGAACGCGTTCTCGAGAGCCTCACCGAACCCTTCATCATCATGGGGGTCGCGACGACGATCGGCTGCTCGATCGGCATCGCGCTCGCCCCCCAGGATGCGACCGATCGCGAGAGCCTGCTGAGGTTGGCCGACACGGCGCTCTATCAATCGAAGAATGGCGGCCGCAACCGCTACTCCTTCTTTGAGGTACAGATGAATCGCTCGCTGGCGCTCAAGCGCATGGTCGAGGAAGATCTGCGCCGCGCCATCGACGACGACGAACTCGTGTTGCACTATCAGCCTCAGGTCTCCGTCGATGGCGCGACCATCGTCGGCGTCGAGGCGTTGGTGCGCTGGGACCACCCGGTCCACGGCATGGTGCCGCCGACGGAGTTCATCGGCATCGCCGAGGAGCGCGGCCTGATCGTGCCCCTGAGCGAATGGGTGCTGCGACAGGCCTGCCTCGAGGCGAAGCGCTGGGAAGGCATCCGCCTTGCCGTCAACGTTTCTCCGATCCAGTTCCGCCACAAGGACTTCGTCGCCAACGTCATCCGCATCCTTGAAGAAACCGGCTTCGATCCGACGCAGCTCGAACTCGAATTGACGGAGGGCGTGGTCGTCGACGATGCCGACGCCGCCGAGGCCGCGATGATGGACCTGCGCGCCCATGGCGTCGGCCTGGCGCTGGACGATTTCGGCACCGGCTATTCGAGCCTGATCTACCTGCGGCGCTTCGCCTTCGACAAGATCAAGATCGACCGCTCCTTCCTGGAGTACATGGAGACCACCGGCGAATCCGCCATTCTGGTCCATTCGATCGCGCATCTCGGGCGGGCGCTGGGCTTGCGCGTCTGCGCCGAAGGTGTCGAGACGGCCGAGCAGCATCGCTTCCTGCAGGCGATCGGCTGCCATGAGTTGCAGGGCTTCCTGTTCTCCAAGGGCGTGACGGCCGAAGAGATCGACGCATTGCTGGCCCAGGAAAAGCCCTTCGCGAAAGTCCTCGCCGCCGCTTGAGCCCTAACGGGTAACCGGCACGGCGCTCAGAAGAACAGGCCGTGGATTCCGCTGAAGATCGCGTAGGCGAAGCCCGCGCTCAGCGCGAGGCCGAATGCGCCGCAGACTGCGCCCGCGATGATCAGCACCCCATCGCGCTCCACCAGCCCGAGGCCGACCAGGCAGACAGCGAGGCCGAGCGGAATCTGCCCGATGAAAGGCGCCGCGACGATGAGGCCGAGCGCCAGAACCAGGATCAGCAGGCCAAGCACCGGAATGGCATAGGCACCGCCGAGCATTGTCAGTCGCGGCTGCGAGAAGCGCTCCAGC
This sequence comes from Allobosea sp. GW822-FHT03F07, assembly GCF_058801345.1. Taxonomy (NCBI): domain Bacteria; kingdom Pseudomonadati; phylum Pseudomonadota; class Alphaproteobacteria; order Hyphomicrobiales; family Alloboseaceae; genus Allobosea; species Allobosea sp. GW822-FHT03F07. Next base: position 1,645,450 of record NZ_JBXAND010000001.1, on the reverse strand, counting down.
CGGATCAGCAGCGGCACCGCCCGGTCGACCGCCCGCGTCAGCACGGGCTTGCCGATACTGCGCGCCAGCAGCGTCGGCGGCAGCCAGGGCATCACGCGCCCCGCCAGCATCTGCGCCGCGACGAAGGCGAGCACGAGGCCGCAGACCAGCGGTATCGGCGGCGGCATCGGCAGGCAGTTCGGCAGGCCGAGCAAGACGACAAGGAGCGCGTAGGCTCGATCCTTCAGCGCAGCGACGATCGAGCCCACAGCGACACGCTCTCCGGGCAGGGCGGAAAGCGCCGTGAGCAGTCCCGAAGTGCGCAGAGGTGATGACAAGGGATCGGGCCGGGCCGTGACGGGAGCAGCGGCCTAGCACGCGGCGGCGGCGAGCAACAAGCAGGGCTGGCGCAGGAGCATCAAGCGCAAAAGGAGGAGCTGCCCCGTCGAGGCTCCCTGCGCCTTGAAAGCGAGGGACGCTCAGTGCAGCGTCAGCACGCCGTTGACGCTGACGATCTCCGCCGGCCGGATCAGCCGCGAATGCGCGATCGTCACCGAATGCAGCGGACCGTCGAGTTCGCGTTTCCAGAAGGCGAGGAAATCGTGCAGCACCGGGAAGCGCGGCGCGATATCGTATTGCTGCCAGATATAGCTCTGCAGGACGCTCTGGTGATCCGGCATCCGATAAAGGATCGTCGCCGTCGTCAGGCCGTATCCTGCCAGTTGCCGCATGAAGTCGCTGTCGGCCATTTGCTCTCTCCCCTCGTTGGCCCACGGTGAAAGCTTAGCATTTTCACGACGATGCTGCGCCGGCTTGGTTAACAAAAACTTGCAAGCCTCCTGCCAGCCTGCTGCAATTGCGTCAGCGGCGGTCCATTTGGATCCTGCGCTTGGGGGGCGTGCGTGGCGTATGGTTCGGCGATCGCTGGAGCCGCGAGGCTGGCTGCCGTTTCGGTGGCCATGCTCGCCTGCCCGCTAGCCGATGCCGCCATGGCCGAGGACGAGACGACCGACGAGCGGTCGCCACTCTCCACCGTCATCTTCGGCTCGCTCGAAGCCGGGCCGACCAAGACCTTCGCCGCGATCGGCATGAAGAAGGCGCTGACGGGCGGGCTGGCCGGCAGTGGTTTCAGAGCCATGCTCAAGGTCGGCGGTTCACGAGAAGAACTTGGGCGCCAGCGGCCCTACACCCTCGCCTACAAGAGCGAGGCGCAGGCGCTGATCGGCTATGAATGGCGCATCGGCGATACGTTTTTGTCGCTCTATGCCGGCTCGGACTATGAAGGCGAACAGCGCGAGGAGCCGCTCGCCACCGTCGTGACCAACCGCTATGGCGCCCGCCTCCACGGCGATCTCTGGATGACGCCAACGCCCGACACGATGCTCCACGCCAGCGCCTACGCCTCGACGATCGGCGGCCGGCTCTGGGGTCGCGTCGCTCCGGGCTGGCTCCTGCCTCGGGATCTGCCGCTCGAGGGCATCTATCTCGGACCCGAGATCGAGGCCTATCGTGAAAGCGACTACAGCAAGCTGCGCCTCGGCCTGCACCTGACCGGCCTGCGCTTCCTGGGATTGAGCTGGCGCATCGCCGGCGGCTGGCAACAGACCAGCGACCGCCCGTCGGAGGCCTATGCGACCCTGGGGGTGCATTGGCTGCGTTGAGGGCTTAGTGCTCCAACGCTGCCAAGGCTTCGGGCGTATCAACATCGAGCGCGATCGCCGGATCGTCGAGCGGCACCTCGACGATCGCGTCCCCCGCAGCGTCGAGCAGGCGCCGCGCGCCCTGGTCGCCCTCGAGCTTCTCGACTTCGTGGAACAGCGCCCGCGCCAGCAGCACGGGATTGCCGCGCTGGCCCAGCAGCGTCGGCACGACGGCAAGGGCGTCGCTGCTTTCGGCGAAGACCTGCGCGAGCCGGTCGATCACGCCGGCCGTGACATTGGGCATGTCGCCGAGCGAAACGACGACGCCGGCAGCGCTCTCCGGCAAGGCCGCCAGCCCAGCCTTGACGGAACTCGCGAGGCCGCTGGCGAAATCGGGGTTGTGCACGAGCTCGACATCGAGCCCGGCGAGCGCTGCCGCGACCGGCTCATGCTGGTGCCCGGTCACCACGATCACTGGCCGCGCCCGCGAGGCGAGTTGCGCCTCCACCGCGTGGCGAACCATCGGCTTGCCGCGCACGCTCTGGAGCAGCTTGTTGGCTTCGCCCATGCGCGTCGAACGGCCGGCGGCGAGCACAATCCCGGCAACGGGAGCAGCTTCCAGATGTGCCGGAGCCCGCGGCTGCGGCCGCGAGACGATCTCCATCAGGAGGCCGCCGACGCCCATGGCCTGAATATCCGCGCGGCTCACCGGAATGCCGGCGAGGCAGCGCTGCAGCACCCAGTCGAAGCCGTTCTCCTTGGGCGAGCGTGCACAGCCCGGCGCGCCAATGACCGGCTTGCCGGAAAGCTCGCCGATCAGCAGCAGGTTTCCGGGATCGACCGGCATGCCGAGATGCTCGATCCGCCCGCCGGCTTCCAGCAGCGCCTGCGGGATCACGTCGCGTCGGTCGGTGATGGCCGACGCTCCGAAGATCACCACGAGATCGGCCAACTCCGCCTGCGCCGCGACCGCCTGCGCCAGCGGCTCCTGCTGGTGCGGCACGCGCAGATCGGCCGTGATCGTCGCACCGGCCGGTGCGAGTCGTTCCGCCATCACCCGCAACGTCTTGTCGACGACGGAGGGCTTGAGACCGGGAAGCAGCGTCGAGATCAAGGCGACGCGCAGCGGCCTGTAGGGCGCGACGGCGATCGGCTTCAAATCCTGCAAGGTGGCGTGCGCCTGCTCGACCAGCGCCGCCGGCAGGCCATAGGGGATGATCTTGACCGTGCCGACCATTTCGCCTGCGACGACGGGCTTCATCAGCGGCAGCGTCGCCACCGTGATCGCCTCGTCGATCCGGTTGAGCCCGTCGATCGCACCCGCATCGATCGTCAGCACGCCGGCGGTCGCTGCGAAGAGGTTGACCCGCCCGGTGAAGGCGGCCTCCGTCACCACGCCGCGCCCCGCCAGCGCCGCCGCGAGCCGCGTCGCGGCTTCGTTCTCGCCGATGTCCCCGGGCTCCAGCCTGACGGCGACCAGTTCCGACAGCCCGGCCTCCGTCAACCGGGCGACGTCGTCGGGCGTGATCGCGGCGCCCTTCTTCACGATGACGGCGCCGGCACGCACGCTATGGGCAGCGATGCAGCCGGCCGCTTCCGCGACGGGGACGGGTCCGAATTTCATGCCGGGTTCCGCCGCGGACCGCGCAGGGCCGAGACGATCTCGCCCAGGATCGCAAGCGCGATTTCGGCCGGCGAGACGGCGCCGATGTCGAGCCCGATCGGCGCATGGATGCGGGCGCTCGCCGCCTCGTCGAAGCCGGCGGCCGCAAGCCGTTCGAGACGGCGCCCATGCGTCTTCCGGCTGCCGAGCGCGCCGATATAGAAGCAGTCCGAGCGCAGGGCAGCCTCCAGGCCGGGATCGTCGATCTTGGGGTCATGCGTCAGCGCGACGAAAGCCGTATAGGCATCGAGCCCGAGCCTCGCCAGCGCCTCGTCCGGCCACTGCGTCAGCAGCGTGACCTCCGGAAAGCGCTCCGGCGTGGCGAAGGCCGTGCGCGGGTCGATGATCGTAAGATCGAGGTCGAGCAGCTTCGCCATCGGAGCCATCGCCTGCGAGATATGCACCGCGCCGGTGACGATCACGCGCGGATGCGGCGCTTGCACGGTCAAAAAAACCTGCTTGCCCTCTGCTTCGATCATGGCGCTTTTGGCCATGCGGAGCTGCTTGTCGAGCACCTCGGCAAGCGGATCGGATGCGATGTCGGCGGCCTTCACCAGCCTCTGCGCGCCACTTGCGACATCGGTGACCAGCACGGTTGCGCGCCGGGCCGCGCGCTCGGCGTTGAGCGTCGCCAGAATTGCCAGATCCATCGCCTCAGCCCTTGTCGGTGGCGAGCTTGAGGCCAAGCCCGATCATCAGCGAACCGCCGAGCCATCTCCCGAAGGCGAAGCCGGCCTGGGTCTTCTTCATCATCCTGATCACGGCGGACGCCCCGAGCACCGTGACGAGATCCGCCGAGGAGAAGGCGACATTCACGATCGTGCCGAGGATCAGGAACTGCGTCCAGACCGGCAGCGACGCCGCCGGGTCAACGAATTGCGGCAGCATGGCGATAAAGAACAACGCCACCTTCGGGTTCAGCACCTCGACGATGAAGGAATCGATCAGCGCCCGTCTGACGGTCTTGGGCGGCGCAAGGGGGGCGTCAGTCGCCGCCAGCTTTGACCGGATCATGCCGATGCCGAGCCAGACCAGATAGGCCGCACCGGCCATCTTCACAGCGAGATAGAGCTCCGGCACATGCTTGAACACGACCGACAGGCCGAAGGCCGCGGCGAATACATGGACATAGCAGCCGAGATGGATGCCGAGCATCGCCATGAAGCCGGCGCGACGGCCATGCGCGATGGTCTGCGCCGCCGTGTAGAGCAGCGCCGGCCCCGGGAAATAGGCGACGACGAGGGTCAGCGTCGCGAAGGCGAGCAGCGTCTCCCAGGAGGCCATCAGTTCACCTTTTCCACATACACCCTGATCTTGCCGCCACAGGACAGCCCGACCTTCCAGGCGGTCTCGTCGGCGACGCCGAATTCAAGCGTGCGTGCCTTGCCGTCGGCTATGACGTCGATCGCCTCCTCGACGACCGCCCCTTCGACACAGCCGCCCGAGACCGAGCCCTGGAAATTGCCCTCCCCGTCGATGACGAGATGCGATCCGACCGGGCGCGGTGCCGAGCCCCAGGTCTCGACCACGGTGGCGAGCGCCACCGAACGGCCGGCGTTCGCCCAGGCTTCGGCCGTCGAGAGGATGTCGGTGTCGGTGCTGATCATGTGCCCATCGCCCCTGGTTCGAACGGCCTGCCGGAGAGCCGGATACCACCTTGCCCAACATATGCGCAGATCATCGCCAGCGCGCGTCTACTTAAGCATGGCCGCCACGGCTTTCGAGCATATATGCCGCGAAATCTCGGTCCGCGCCTCGACCAAGGATGACGATCCCGCTATCGCTCGCCGTGGGGGCAAGGCGCGATATGGCAAAGCAAGACGGCATCGTTCTTCTGCATGGCATTGCGCGGCGCTCTAGCTCCCTCGCGGCTCTGGAGAAAGCCCTGCGAGCGGAAGGCTATCGCACGCTCAACCTCGACTATCCCGCCCGCAGCCAGTGCATTGAGAACATCGTCGCCTTCATGCGCGAGCCAGTCGCGCGCTTCCGCGCAGAGGTCGAGGGCCGACTGCATTTCGTCACCCATTCGATGGGCGGCCTCATCGCCCGCGCCTATATCAACCGCCATCGCCCGGAGCGGCTCGGCCATGTCGTGATGCTGGCGCCGCCGAACGAAGGCAGCGAGATCGCCGACACGCTGGGAAACAACCGGCTCTTCCGCGCCTTCTTCGGGCCGGCAGGCTCGGAACTGGGGACGGCGCGGCCCGATGCGCTCTGCGAGATATTGGGCGCGGTCGACTATCCCCTCGGCGTCATCGCCGGCGACCGCTCATTATATCCGATCGGCTCGCTGATGCTGCCGGGCGCCAATGACGGTCGCGTCTCGGTCGAACGCACCAGGGTCGCCGGCATGGCCGACCACATCACGATCCACGCCACCCACCCGTTGATCATGCGCAATCGCGAGGCCATCGCGCAGACGCTGCATTTCCTCAAAGCTGGGCGCTTCGAGAGGACCGGGGCGCCGGCCTAACCCGCCTTCTTCAGCCACTGGCGCGGATCGCTCGCGAGGCTCGCCTCCGGAGAGAGCGCGGCACAAAGATCGGCCATCGCCGCGAGGTTGTGGATCGGCCGGAACGAATCGACATGGGGCAGCATCGCCCGGATGCCGCTGGCGCGCGCCTCGAACTGGTCGAAGCGCAGCAGCGGATTCAGCCAGATCAGTTGCCGGCAGGAGCGGTGCAGCCGGTCCATCTCGAAGGCCAGCTCGCCGTCGAGGTGCCGCTCCAGCCCGTCGGTGAAGAGCAGCACGATCGCCCCGCCGCCGAGCACGCGGCGCGACCAGACCCGGTTGAACGTATGCAGCGCCGTCGAGATGCGCGTGCCGCCTTCCCAATCGGGCGCGGCCTTGCCCGCCAGCGCCAGCGCCTCGTCCGGATCGCGTGCACGCAGCGAGCGGGTGATGTTGGTCAGCCGCGTGCCGAAGACGAAGGAATGCACCCGCCGGCGCTTCTCTGTGACAGCATGCAGGAAATGCAGGAAGATGCGCGAATACTCCGCCATCGAACCGGAGATATCGACCAGCGCCACGATCGGTGGATGAACCTCGGCTCGCTCGCGGAAGGCGAGGTCGATCGAGCCTCCGCCTCCCCGCAGCGAGCGGCGGAAGGTTCGGCGCGGATCGATCCGCGCGCCTTGATGGGCCGCCCGGAAGCGCCGTGTGGCGACCAAATCGTCGGGAAGGCTGAGTTCCGCGACCAGTTGCTTGGCCCGCGCGATCTCTGCCGCGCTCATCTGGGCGAAGTCTCGCGATTTCAGCGTCTCGCGGTCGGAGACGGTCAGTCGCGCCGTCAATTCGGTCAGCTCGACCGGCGCATCCTCCTCCCGCCTCGGCGGCTTAAACGCCTCGGCGACGCGCAGCGCCCCGGCCTCCTCCTTCTGCGGCGTGCTGTCGGCGCCGGGCGAGACAGGCGACATCTGCGCCATGATCTTCTCGATCAGGTTGCGCCGGCGCCAGAACAGCCGGAAGGCTTGATCGTAGACTGCGCTGTCCTCATGCCGCTTCACGAAGATCGCATGCAGCGCCCAATAAACGTCGTCGCGCTCTCCGAGCGCCCCCTCGGCGAGCGCTTCGACAGCCTCGACCACCGCGCCGGGACCGACGCGAAGGCCCGCGATGCGCAGAGCGCGGGCGAAATAGGCGATGTTCTCGGGTAGCTTGCCGGTCATAGCGACTCCCAGCGTATCCCGTAGCCCTCATCCTGAAGAGCGCCGCAGGCGCGTCTCGAAAGATGGTCCAGGAGGCACCGGAGAGATTTGGAGCATTCCTCGAGACGCCGCGTTCCGCGGCTCCTCAGGATAAGGGCCGAGGATGAACTCACGGCCCCATCTCGGTCATGAAGACCTTCTGCACGATCTGCCATTTGCTCTCGACCTTCAGGAAGGAGAGCAGGTCGGTGAAATAGCGCGGCGGCATCTGGCACTTCACCTTCACCAAAGCGAGCGTCGGGCCGACGATGTCGATGGTCAGCACATGGTCGCCGCGCGTCATGCCGGCGGCCTTCGGCGCCGGCCGCTCGCTGACGGCCTTCAGCCATTCGTCACGCGGCACGATCTTGATCGTTCCATCCTCCTGCGCCGTCGTCAGGGCGCTGGTCGGGTGAAACGCGTGCTCCAGCTTGGCGACATCGCCCTCATAGAGCCCGTCGAGATAGGTCCGGGTCACCGCCTCGATCGCCCTGAGATCGTTGTTCATGATCGCTCCTTCGCCTGCCCACACGTCCCATTCGCATGCTGGCGGCCGTAACGGGCCCTGTCCTTGATATGGCGCAGGACTGTCGGCAGTCCGTCAGCCCTTCGCCTCGGCCTTCGCCTGATCGAGCAGTTCCTTCACCTTCGAGCCCTGCATCGCCTGGATGTCGTCCTGGTATTTGAGCAGCGCTCCGAGCGTGTCGGAGACCAGCGCGGGATCGAGCGCGACGGCGTCGAGCTCGACCAGAGCCGTCGCCCAGTCGAGCGTCTCGGCCACGCCGGGCGCCTTGAACAGCTCCTCCTTGCGGATCGCCTGCACGAAGCTCACCACCTGTTTCGCCAGCTTGGCGGGAGCGTGCGGCGCCCGCGCCTTCAGGATCGCCAGTTCGCGGGGCGCGTCGGGATAGCCGACCCAATGATAGAGGCAGCGCCGCTTCAACGCGTCGTGGATTTCGCGCGTGCGGTTCGAGGTCAGGATCACGATCGGCGGCTCCGCCGCCTTCACCGTGCCGAGTTCGGGAATCGTCACCTGCGAATCCGCCAGGACTTCGAGCAGGAAGGCCTCGAAGGCCTCGTCGGTACGGTCGAGCTCGTCGATCAGCAGGATCGGCGCCCCGCCCTCCTGCGGCTCCAGCGCCTGCAGCAAAGGCCGCTTGATCAGGTATTTCTGGGAGAAGATATCGCCTTCGAGCCGCTCGCGATCTCCCGTTACACCACCCGCTTCCGCAAGACGGATCGCCATCATCTGCCCGGCATAGTTCCACTCATAGACGGCCGATGCGAGGTCCAGCCCCTCATAGCACTGCAGCCGGATCAGCTTCCGCCCGAGCCCGGCCGAAAGCACCTTGGCGATCTCGGTCTTGCCGGTGCCCGCCTCGCCCTCGAGCAGCAGCGGCCGCTTCATCTTGAGGGCCAGGAAGAGCACCGTCGCCAGCGCGCGATCGGCGACATAGCCTTGGCTCTGCAGAAGAGAGAGCGTGGCATCGATCGAGGATGGGAGAGAAGCAGTTCGGCTATCGTTCATGTCAAATCCTGGCGCGCGAGTCTGTCATCACCACGCCGTGGCGGCCAGCCCATCATGGCCTGCCCCTATACCCGAAACCGGACAGGGAGACGATCAATGACGGATGCAGAAGCCATCACCACCTTCGCCGACATGCTCAAGCGCGGCGAACATCAGGAGGCCGCCGAACGCTTCAACGCCGCCGACATCGTCAGCATTGAAGCCATGGACGGGCCGATGGCGCGGGTCGAAGGCCGGGCCGCCGTCAAGGCCAAGAGCGACTGGTGGTATTCCGCTCACGAAGTCCATGCGGCCGAGGCCTTCGGCCCTTATCGCAACGGCGACCAGTTCGTCATGCGCTTTGCCATTGACGTCACGGTCAAGGAGACCGGCGAGCGCGTCCAGATGGACGAAGCCGGTCTCTATACGGTTCGCGACGGGCTGATCGTCGAGGAACGTTTCTTCTACTGACCCGCCATTCGGCACTCACTTCCCCGTCGCCTGCGCCACGGCTTGCTTCGTCATCACACCGATCAGATGCGCGCGGTACTCCGGGTCGGCATGCATGTCGCCGTTGATGCCGTCCGCGGTATGCTTGAGCCCTTCCAGGGACTTCGGCGCGAAGCGGGCCTTGAGCGCGACCTCCGCTTCAGGCCAGCGGAAGACGCCGCCCTCGCCCGCTCCGGTCACCGCGACGCGGATGTCGCCGCCACGCTTGGCGACGAAGACGCCGACCAGCGCATAGCGCGAGGCCGGATTGCGGAACTTCGCATAGCCGGCCTTGGTCACCACCGGGAACACCACCTTGGTGATGATCTCGCCCTCGTCCAGCGCCGTCTCGTAGAGGCCGGTGAAGAAGTCGTCCGCCTCGATCTTGCGCTTGTTGGTCACGATCGTCGCGCCCAGCGCGAGGCAGGCCGCCGGATAGTCCGCCGCCGGATCATTGTTGGCGACCGAGCCGCCGATCGTGCCGCGATGGCGCACATGCGGGTCGCCGATATGCGAGGCAAGATAGGCCAGCCCCGGGATCGCCTCCTGCACGACAGCCGATTCAGCGACCTCGGCATGGGTCGACATCGCCCCGATGACGACGGTGCGCCCCTTGCGCACGATGCCCTTGAGATCGCCACAGGCGCAAAGATCGATCAGCGCGCTCGGTGAGGCCAGGCGCTGCTTCATCGTCGGCAGCAGCGTGTGTCCGCCGGCGAGGATCTTGGCGTCCTCCTTCTTGGCGAGGAGGCCCGCGGCCTGACGTGCGGAGCCCGGGCGGTGATAGGTGAAGGCGTACATGGGTATGATCCCTTGTTGAAATCCGCAGGGGTCATCCCGGCCGGAGCGAAGCGGCGCGCCGGGATGACAAACGAAATCTATTCGGCTGCCATTCTCTTGATGCTCTTCTGCACCGCGCGCCAGACGGCCTGCGGCGTCGCCGGCATGGCGATGTCCTCATGGCCGAGCGCGTCGGTGATGGCGTTGATCACGGCGGGCGGCGCGGCGATGGCGCCGGCCTCGCCGCAGCCCTTGATCCCGAGCGGATTGGAGGGGCATGGCGTCACGGTCATTCCGACCTGGAACGACGGCAGGTCGTCGGCGCGCGGCATGCAGTAGTCCATGAAGCTCGCGGTCACGAGCTGCCCGTCGCTGTTGTATTTCGCGCCTTCGAGCAGCGCTTGGCCGACGCCCTGGGCGATGCCACCATGGACCTGGCCCTCGACGATCATCGGGTTGATGACGTTGCCAAAATCATCGACCGCCGCCCAGCGCTCGATCTTCGTGACGCCTGTCTGCGGATCGATCTCGACCTCGCAGATATGGACGCCGGCCGGAAAGGTGAAGTTGGTCGGGTCGTAGAACGCGCCCTCCTTCAGCCCCGGCTCCAGATCCTGCCCGTTGAACTTGTGCGCGATATAGGCCTGCAGCGCGCAGGAGCCGAAGTCGAGCTTGCGGTCGGTGCCTTTCACACTGAAATGCCCGTCGGCGAAGTCGATATCGGCCTCGTCGGCCTCGAGCACATAGGCGGCGACCTTCTTGCCCTTGGCGATGACCTTGTCGACCGCCTTGACGATGGCGGACATGCCGACCGCGCCGGAGCGCGAGCCATAGGTGCCCATGCCCATCTGCACCTTGTCGGTATCGCCATGGATGATCGAGACATTGTCGATGGGGATGCCAAGCTTATCCGAGACGAGCTGGGCGAAGGTCGTCTCATGGCCTTGGCCGTGGCTGTGCGAGCCGGTCAGCACCTCGACCGTGCCGATCGGGTTGACCCTGACCTCGGCCGATTCCCACAGGCCGACGCCAGCGCCGAGCGAACCGACCGCCGCCGAAGGCGCGATGCCGCAGGCCTCGATATAGGCGGAGAAGCCGATGCCGCGCAGCTTGCCATTGCGGGCGGAGTCGCGCTTGCGCTTGCCGATGCCCTTGTAGTCGATGATTTCCAGCGCCTTTTTCATCGAGGCACCGTAATTGCCGGCGTCGTACATCATGATGACCGGCGTCTGGTGCGGGAACTTCCTGACGTAGTTCTGCAGCCGGAACTTGGCCGGGTCCTTGCCGAGTTCCCGCGCCGCGACCTCGACCAGCCGCTCGACCACGAAGGTCGCCTCTGGCCGCCCGGCCCCGCGATAGGCGTCGACCGGCGCGGTGTTGGTGTAGACCGCATCGACTTCCGCATAGATCGCCGGGATGTCGTACTGCCCCGACAACAGTGGCGCGTAGAGATAGGTCGGCACCGAGGAGGAAAAGGTCGAGAGATAGGCGCCGAGATTGGCCGTGGTCTTGACCCGCAGGGCCGTGATCTTGCCCTCGGCGTCGGTCGCCAGTTCCGCATGGGTGACATGGTCGCGGCCATGCGCATCGGAGAGGAAAGCCTCGGTGCGGTCGGAATTCCACTTCACCGGCCGGCCGACCTTCTTCGCCACCCAGACGCAGACCGTCTCCTCGGCATAGATGAAGATCTTCGAGCCGAAGCCGCCGCCGACATCGGGAGCGACCACGCGCAGCTTGTTCTCCGGCGCGATGCCGATGAAGGCCGAGAGTACGAGCCGCGCCACATGCGGATTCTGGCTCGTCGTGTAGAGCGTGAAGACGCCCTCCCCGGCATCATAATCACCGACGGCCGCCCGCGGCTCCATCGGATTCGGCACGAGCCGGTTGTTGACGATGTCGAGCCTGGTGACGTGCTTCGCCCTCTTGAAGGCGGCCTCCGTCTCGTCCTTGTTGCCGAGATGCCAGTTGAAGACGGTGTTGTCCGGCGCCTCCGAATGCACCACCGTCTTGGCTCCGGCCGCCTTGGCCGTATCGACCACCGCGGGCAGCACGGCGTAATCGACAACGACCGCCTCGGCCGCGTCCCGCGCCTGCGCCAAAGTCTCGGCGACGATGACCGCGACATGGTCGCCGACATAGCGGACCTTGCCCTGAGCCAGGGCCGGATGGGCGCCGGCCCGCATCGGCGAGCCGTCCTTGTTGTGGATCATCCAGCCGCAGATCAGCCCGCCGACCTTGTCGGCCGCCAGATCCTCGCCCGTATAGATGCCGAGCACGCCCGGCATCTTCGCAGCCGCCTTGCTGTCGATCGACTTGATCGTGGCATGGGCATGCGGCGAGCGCAGGAAATAGGCGTAAGCTTGGCCCGGCCGGTTGATGTCATCGGTGTAGCGTCCCTGGCCGGTGATGAAGCGGTGGTCTTCCTTGCGCCGCACCGAGGCGCCGATTCCGGTTGCCGACATGGTGTTCCCTCCCTCAGCGCGCCTCTGGCGGGCACGTCATGACCTCAAGACAAGCCCCGCACGGATGAGCGCGGGCTACGGCGTCTCGTTCGCAGACCTTTCACTCGCAAGCCTTTCACTCGGCCGCCTGGCGCGGAGGCTCCTTCTTGCCCATGCCCTGCCCGGCCATGGCCTCGGCCCCGGCAGCGACGGCCTTGACGATGTTGTGGTAGCCCGTGCAGCGGCAGATATTGCCGTCGAGATCCTCGCGGATCGTCTTCTCGTCGAGGCGGTGGCCGCGACGGTTCACGATGTCGACGGCGGACATGATCATGCCCGGCGTGCAGAAGCCGCATTGCAGGCCGTGATGCTCGCGGAAGGCCTCCTGCATCGGATGCAGCGTCCCGTCCATGGCCAGCCCCTCGATCGTCGTCACGGACGCGCCTTCGAGCGAGACCGCCAGCGTCGTGCACGCCTTCACCGCCTTGCCGTCGATATGGACGACGCAGGCGCCGCACTGGCTGGTGTCGCAGCCGACATGCGTGCCGGTCAGGCGCAGGTTCTCGCGCAGGAACTGGACCAGCAGCGTGCGCGGATCGATCGTCGCAGTGACGGCTTTGCCGTTCACCGTCATGGAGAGGGTGGCCATCGTCTTCCTCCTTGAGACCCGGGTCTGACGCCCGGCTCGTGACATAACCGAACGCTGCGCTGGAACGGAGCCTCGCGGCAAAGCACGAGCTTCTCCTTGGAACAGCTTTAAACGGACTGTGGACCCACGCTTTTGCGCGGTCAAGCCGGAGACGTCGAGGAAAGACCGGCTGTTTGGCACCGTTTCGCGGAGGTTTCATCGCGCTCCGATGAATGCCGGCCGAAATTGGAGAGCCCGCTACGGCCGCCGCATTGGCGGAATTTTAACGCAAGCCCCTCACAGTGACCCGGTTCGGCGGAGTGCATTTGCCGGTGGCACGGGGGCCGATCTTGACGTCGATTTCCGAACAGATCGAGCGACGCCTGCGCTCGACAGGCTACGGCGCACAAAAGCGCGCAGCATTGCGGCGCTACCGCAAGCATGTCGATCTCGTCATCAAGGAGATCGTAGCCAATTCCTTCTCTTACGGCCGACAGATCCATCCCGGGCTGAAAGACAACATCACGCCGCTGTCGGAAAACCTCTACGAGGTCACCGAGCAACATTTCAGTCTGATCTTCGAAGGGGATTTCGACGAGCGCTACGTCGCGTCGATGGAGCGTATGTGCGCGCTGGAACGCGCGATCAAGGTCGGCACCCGCTCGCGTGTGTCGATTGCGATGGCGCTGTTCAGGGTGATCGCGACGAAGGCCCGCCTGGCACCCCTTCTGTCTCCCCGCCGTTTCGCCAGGGACATGGAGATCATCGAGCACATCCTCGTCATGGACATCAATACGGCGATCACGCTGGACCAGGCCCTCGAGGCTGCGGAGGCCCGGCATCGCGGCGAGGCGCTCGAAACCGCCGCGCATATGTTGAAGTCTCGGATCGGCACGCTTGATTCGACGATCAGCGGCGCCGTCGAGCAGTTCATCAGCGCCGCCGACGAGACCTCCGGCTCCACGGCCTTCATCCGGACGCAGGTTCTCGATGTCACGCGCGCGGCGGAAATGATGCGTGACCGCGCCCGTCAGACGGCCGCAGCGACCGAGGAGATGTCGGCCAATATCGGCGAGATCGGTCATCGCGCCCGCCAGAGCGTCGCCATCGCCTCGCGTGCCGTCGGCGACGCGGAGGCGATGAATGAAGCGATCGCGCAGTTGCGTGAATCGACCGCCAGAATCGGCTCGGTCCTCGGCCTGATCGCGGACATCGCCGCCCAGACCAATCTGCTCGCCCTCAACGCCACGATCGAGGCCGCGCGGGCCGGAGAGGCCGGGCGTGGCTTCGCCGTCGTCGCCTCGGAGGTGAAATCGCTGGCGACACAGACGGCCGGCGCGACTCAGGAGATAACCCGCCAGATCGGCGAACTCTCGGCGAGCGCCGCGACCTGCGGCGAGCATGCCGCCTCGATCAGCGCGACCATCGGCGAGATCCGGGGCGATTCCGAGGCCATATCCGACTCGGTCGCCCAGCAGAGCCTCGCCACCTCGGGCATAGCGCGCGACGCCTCGGACGTCGCCGGCTGCTCGGACGACACCATCGCCAGCGCCCAGGCGGTCGGCCAAAGCCTCGAGACGACCACGAAGGCGATCGAACGCGCGACCCTCGTCGCCTCGCAGATCGCGCTTCAGGTCGGCGCCGCCGAGGCCGCCGTCGGCGAGGCGCTGAACGCGCTGCGGCAGGCCTCCTGACGCGGTTAGCCTTCGCTGACCGACCTCAAGAAGCAGACGCGGTCAGCCTTCGCTGACCGCTTTGGCGAAGTTGGCGAAAAACTCGTCGGCGAGCTTCTTCGAGACCGAATCGATCAGCCGGGAGCCGAGTTGCATCAGCTTGCCGCCGACCTGCGCCTCGACATCGTAGCGCAGCAGCGTCTGCCCCTCGCCGGCGTCGCTCAACGCGACCTTGGCGCCGCCCTTGGCGAATCCGGCGATGCCGCCCTCGCCCTCGCCCTGGATGCGATAACCATTGGGCGGATCGAGATCGACGAGTTCGACCTTGCCCTTGAAGCTGGCCTTCACCGGCCCGAGCTTCACCTTCACGACGGCGGAGAAATGCGTGTCGTCATCCTTGCTGAGCTGTTCGCAGCCGGGGATGCAGGCCTTCAGCACCTCGGCGTCGTTCAGCTTGGCCCAGACAATCTCTCTGGTCGCGGGCAAGGTCACCTCCCCGTTCATCGTCATCGCCATGGCGCTACTCCCTCGGATCCCTGCCGCAACATTCCGGCTCCTGTTGCAGCCGGCCACGCCTCGGGTCTATCCAAGGCTGTCGCGCCTATCCATGAGCGGAAAGCGCCGATCGGCACAAGAGGACGAAGCGTGACGACCGCCCCCACCCGCCGCATGACGCAACGCTACCGATGACCCAAGGCACACCGAACCTGTTCGGCGAGCTTTTCGTCGATGCCGAAATGGCTTCGGCGATGAGCGACAGGACGCTCCTCCACGGCATGCTCGGCTTCGAGGCGATGCTCGCAAGCGCGCTGGAAGCCGAGGGTTTCGCCCCGGAGGGTACGGCTGCGGCCGTCGCCCGGCAATGCGACCCGGATCTCTACGACATCGCCGAACTCGGGCGGGCCGCGACGCTGGCTGGCAACCCCGCGATCCCGCTGGTGAAGGCGCTGACTGCGCGCGTCGCCGCGGCATCGCCCGAGGAGGCCAAATGGGTTCATTACGGCGCGACCAGCCAGGACGTGATCGATTCCGGCTACGTCCATGTCCTCGGCCGCGGGCTGAAGCTCATAGATCTCCGGCTCGGTCGGCTGGTTCACGCCCTGCACGCGCTGCTCGAGACGCATCGCGCGACGCCCATGATCGGCCGGACCTTTCTGCAGCAGGCAGTGCCGATCAGCTTCGGGGTCAAGACCGCGCTCTGGCTCGACCCGTTGCTGGAGAGCCGGCGCATCCTGCGCGACAATCTCGAGGCACCGGTCGTTCAGTTTGCCGGGGCCGCCGGCACGCTGGCCGCGCTGGGCGACGATGCCGGGCGTGTCCAGGCGCAGTTCGTCGACGTGACGCTGGGCGCACCGTCATCCCTCATCCCCTGGCACGCGCAGCGCCACCGCAACGCCCGTCTGGCGGCAGAACTCGGCATCCTGACCGGCAATCTCGGCAAGATCGCGCGCGACGTCTCCCTCATGGCCCAAACCGAGATCGGCGAACTCGCCGAGCCGGAAGCACCCGGCAAGGGTGGCTCCTCGGCCATGCCACACAAGCGTAATCCGGTGCTGTGCACGCTGATCCTGGCTGCCGCGCAGCGTGCGCCGGGCCTGGTCTCGACCCTGCTGGCCGCCATGCCGCATGAGCACGAACGCGCGCTCGGAGGCTGGCATGCCGAATGGCCGACGCTGCCGGAACTCTTCCGTATCGCCGGCTCCGCCTTGGCGCAGACGGTCACCCTGATCGAGGGACTTCAGGTCTTTCCCGAGCGCATGCGCATCAATATCGAGGTCACGCATGGGCTGGTGATGTCGGAACGCGTCTCGGTCGCGCTCGCCGCAGCGTTGGGCAAGGCGCAGGCGCATCATCTGCTGGAAGAGGCGAGCCATGCCTGTGTGGCGCAGCAGCGGCATCTGCGCGATGTGCTGAGCGATATGCCCGCAGTGACCGACCATCTCGACGCCGCCACCCTCGCTGAGCTGTTCGACCCGTCGACCTATCGCGGCGCCTCCGACGCGATCATCGACCGCGTTCTGGCCCGCTGCGAGCAGCGCCCGCAGCCCGTGCCCCCTGCCCCGGCGCGGGACTACAGGGTCGTCGATGGTTGAACTTGCGCCGCAGCAGCGCGCCATCGCGGCCGGCGATGACGGCACCGCCATGGCCTTGCGCATCGTCGCCGAGGCCGCGCGTCTGATGGGTGCGCCGCGGCTGATCCCCGTCGCCTCCGCCCATATCGACAGCGCGCTCTATCATGGCGATTCCGGCACGCTCTTCGCGGAGAAGCTGGTCGAGGGAGGCGCCCGCGTCGCGGTTCGCTCGACGCTGAATGTCGGCGCCCTGACGCCTGCCGGCTGCGCCACGATCCGCCTGCCGCCGCATGAGCGCGACATGGCTGCCCGGATGATGCGTGCCTATGAGGCGATGGGCTGCGAGCCCTCCTGGACCTGCGCCCCCTATCAGGCCGGGCACCGCCCCAGGCAGGGCAGCGACGTCGCCTGGGGCGAATCCAATGCCGTCGTCTTCTGCAATTCGGTGCTCGGCGCCCGCACCAACCGCTATGGCGATTTCCTCGACATCGCCTGCGCCATCGCCGGCGTCGCGCCTGATTACGGGCTGCACCGGGCGGAGAACCGGGTCGCGACGCTGCTGATCGATGCGAGCGGGCTGAGCCGCGAATTGCGCGCCTCGGACGTGTTCTATCCCGTCCTCGGCACCGTCCTCGGCCGCGCGGCCGGCTCAGCGGTCGCCGTCATCGAGGGCCTGCAGGGCTGCACCACCGAGGACCGGCTGAAGGCGCTGGGCGCGGCCTCGGCCTCGGCCGGCGGCGTCGGCCTGTTCCATATCGCCGGTGTGACGCCCGAAGCGCCCGACGCCGCGACGGCGCTTGCGGGCGTCCCGCCCCGCGAGACGCTGACATTATCGCCGCAATTCGTGCAGCAGGCGCTGGCGGGGCTCTCCACCGCCGGAGCAACCGAGCGCATCGATGCGGTGGCGATCGGCTCGCCGCATCTTTCGCTGGCCGAGATCGACGAGGTCGAGCGCCTGCTTGCAGGGCGCGAGCTGAAGGCTCCTCTCTACGCCAACACCGGCCGCCATGTCCTGCGCCCGCTGGAAGCGCAAGGACGCCGCGCCGCGCTCGAACGCGCCGGCCTGATCTTCGTCGTCGACACCTGCGTCGTCGTCACCCCGATCCTCCCGGATATTCCGGGCGCAGTGCTGATGACCAACTCCGGCAAGTTCGCCCACTACGCGCCGGGAACGACCGGCTATGCCGTGACCTATGGTTCGCTGGCCGAATGCGTCGAGAGCGCCGTCGCCGGCCACCTTGTGAGGGAGCCGCACGCATGGTCCTAAATGCGGAGGTCCTGATTCCGGGCTCGCAGGCCGCGGGCCGCTGCCTCGCGCTCACCGCACCGATCAGCTTCTGGGGCGGCGTCGATCCTCGCAGCGGCACCATCATCGACGCACGCCACCCGCAGCTCGGCGCGGACATCGCCGGCACCGTGCTGGCGCTGCCGGGGACGATCGGCTCCTCCTCGGCGTCTGCCGTGCTGCTCGAACTCGTTCACGCCGGCAAGGCGCCGGCCGCGCTGCTGATGGATGCGCCCGACGCCATTCTGCTGCTCGGGCTGGTGGTGGCGCGTGAAATGGGCTGGGCGACGCCGCCGGCCCTGCGCCTGCCCACCGCGGAGCAGGCGGCCCTCGCCGGCCGCTGGCTTCTGCTGTCGGGCGACGGCAAGATCACCGCCGAATAGAGACAAGACGAGACAGGGAGACAGCGCCGATGCCGATCGAGACCATTCGAGGCGAGCCGTTCAACATCCGCTTCGACGGCCCGGACGACGCTCCCGTGCTGATGCTGTCGAATTCTCTCGGCACCAACCTCTCGATGTGGGATCCGCAGATCCCTGACCTGTCGAAGCATTTCCGCATTCTGCGCTACGATTCCCGCGGCCACGGTCTCTCGGTCGCGACCGACAGGCCCTTCTCGATCGCCACGCTCGGACAGGACGCGCTTGCCATCCTCGACCATTTCGGCATCGACAAGGCGCATTGGTGCGGCGTCTCGAAGGGCGGCATGGTCGGCCAGTGGCTCGCGACGCATGCCCGGCAGCGTATGGGCCACCTCGTGCTCGCCAATACGGCCGCCCGCATGGGCCCGCCGGACCTCTGGAACAATCGGATCAGAACGGTGCGCAGCCAGGGCATGGCCGGCCTCGTCCAGGGCACGCTGGAACGCTGGTTCAGCCCGCGCTTTCGCGAATCCGACGCCGCGACCGTCGCGAAGGTCAGCGAGATGCTGACCACGACGCCCGCGATCGGCTATGCCACCTGCTGCGCCGCGATCCGCGACATGGACCAGCGCGAGGCGCTCCGGGGTGTCGGGAATCCGGTTCTCGTCATCATCGGCAAGGTCGATCCGGCAACGCCGCCGGCCGCCGGCCATCTGATCGCCGAAGCCGTTCCGGGTTCGCGCACGGTCGAACTCGACGCGGCACATCTCTCAAATCTCGAGCAGCCCGCGGCCTTCACCGGCGCCGTGCTCGACTTCCTTAAAGGCTGAGGAGTCCACCATGGACGAGAAGACCCGCTATGACGAGGGCATGAAGACCCGGCGCGCCGTGCTCGGCGGCGCCTATGTCGACAAGGCCAGCGCCAGCGTCACCGACTTCAACGGCGAGTGGCAGGAGTTCATCACCCGCACCGCCTGGAACGACATCTGGAACCGGCCGGGTCTGGTGCGTCGCGAGCGCTCGATCATCGTCCTGGCGATCGCAGCCTCGCTCGGCGCCTGGGGTGAATTCCGCATCCATGTGCGCGGCGCGATCAACAACGGGCTGAGCCGCGACGACATCAAGGAAGTGCTGCTGCAGACGGCGATCTATGCCGGCGTTCCGGCCTCGAACCACGCCTTCAAGGAAGCCGCCAGCGTCTTCGCCGAGATGGACGCTGAGGCCAACAAAGGCTGACGGCCAGAGCATCGGCCCGAAAACGCGCTGCGGTTCTCGGAAACAGCCGATGCAAAGCCGGTCAGACCGCCTCGAACCGCCGCCCGCGATAGATCAGGCTGGTCGCATCGGCCGGCTCCCGCCCGGCTCCGCCGAGCCCGACGACCTCGCCGATCAGGATACGGTGGGTCGCGATGTCATGAGCAGCGACCAGCCGGCAATCGAAGGCGGCAACCGCCTCGGACAGAACCGGCGCGCCGGTCGCCAGGCTAGTCCAGTGGCGCGATGCGAAACGCGCCTTGCCATCGATACTGCGCCGGCTGGCGAATATCTCGGCCAGATCTTCGCAATGCCCCGGCAAGGTGTTGATACAGAACACCCCGCTCGCCTCGATCGCGGCCAGCGTCCGGCTCGGCTGCGCAATCGAGACCAGCACGGTCGGTGGCGTATCCGATACAGAAGCGACGGCCGTGGCGGTCAGCCCGATCCGGCCAAGCGGGCCGATCGTGGTGACCACATGCACCGCGCTCGCGATCCGCGCCATCGCGTCGCGAAAGAGCGGTGCATCGGGCGCAGGCCCCCGCACGGGTTGAACATGTTCTGTCATCGGTGTCCGGCTGATCAGCGAGAGCGAATTCGCCGCTCATGTAGAGACTGCGGGCCGGAAAAGCCAGAATCACCGGCGCACGGCCGCCCCGCGGCGGCGGCAGTGCCGCGCGGATAAAATATATCATGAGAGATGCGGGAAGGCAGGACCCGGCTCACTCGCGTTCGAGCGTCGCTAGTAATCCGCTGCGCAGATGCAGCATCAGGGCATCGCTGGCTGCCATGGCGGCGACGGGATCGGCCGTCGCCAGCGCCTGGGCGAAGGCGACATGATGGCTGGCGGCCGGCAGCAGGTCGTCCTGCCGCTCGAAATGATACCAGGCCCTCCGGATCAGGGCCTGCAGCGGCTCGACGGCGCGTGTCGCATAGGGGCTGCGCGCCGCCGCCGCGACCTCGGCGTCGAGTTCCTTGTCGAGCCGCATATAGGCGTTGGCATCGCCCTCGATCGCAGCCGCGCGCATGGCACGCGCCTTCTCGACGATGGCGATGCGCTCACGCGGGCTTGCCCGTTTGGCGGCATCCGATGCGATCAGCCGCTCCAGCACCTCGCGCGCATCGAGCGCGGCCATGATGTCGATCGCGTTGATGCCGGCGACGACGACCCCTTTCCGCGGCAGCACTTCCACCAAGCCCTGCTGCGCCAGGCGGATCAGCGCCTCGCGCACCGGCGTCCGCCCGACGCCGACCATGTCGATCATCTGCGCCTCGGTCAGCACGGCTCCGGGCCGCAGCGACAGCGTCACGATCGCCTCCTCGAGCCTGCGATAGGCGATCTCGGTCAGGCTCGGCGTGCCGTGCGCCTGCGGCGGCACGGCGCCCTCATCATAGGGATCGACAGCGGCAACGGGTCGAAGGCTCATGCGTCCTCTCCACGCCCACGCACCGGGATTGACGTATCGGGAGCCATTGATATATCAACCTGCCATATCGTGATAGGACGTTACATCTGCAATCTGCAAGCGAAACGGGCCGTCGCGCAAGACTGCTTTGTGTCGAGACGCATTGTAACGAGCCTTCCGCCATGACCGGGCCGGGTGGCCCATCGGCTCGCGAAGGCCTCGACCTCCCGACGCGGCTGTTGCAGAACGAGATGCCGTCGAAGGCGCACCCGGCCTCGGCGCTCCCCCTCCGACCGGAGACCGGAATGGCCTTTACCTGCACGCTTCCAGCCATTCCCACCGTCCAGCAGGATGACGAGACGATCCGCATCACGCGCTGGGACTTCGAACCCGGCGCGGTCACCGGCTGGCACAGCCATGGCTGGCCCTATTTCGTCATCATGCTCGTCGCAGGCACGCTGCGCATCCATGACGGCACGAAGACGAGCGATGTCCCGCTCGCACAGGGACAGGCCTATATGCGTCCGGCTGGTATCGAGCATGACGTCATGAACGGCTCCGAGCATCCGATCGCCTTCGTCGAGATCGAGGTGAAGCAGCCCGGCGCCCTGAAGCAACTGTCCCTGCCATGAAGGCCTTGGCCATGACGAGACCGCTGCCATGAAGATTGCCGTCGTCGGAGCCGGCATCGTCGGCTCGGCCATCGCCCATGCCCTGCTCGACGAGGACCACGAGGTCCTGATCCTCGACAAGGAAGGTCCGGGCTTCGGCCCCTCGCGCGGCAATGCCGGCTGGATCGCCCATACCGACATCCTGCCGATCGCGAGCCCCAAGATTCTCAGGCAGGTGCCGAAATTCCTGGCTGACCCGCTGGGCCCCCTCGCGATCCGCCCCGCCTATTTCCCCAGGCTGCTGCCCTGGCTCGCGCGCTTCGTGCTGGCCGCGCGGCCGGATGCCTATGAGCGCTCGATCCAGGGCATCGGCGCACTGCAGCAGCGCGCCTTGCCGGCCTGGCTCGCCCGCGCCAAAAGCGCCGGGCTCGAAAGCCATATCCACCGCAAGGGTGGGCTCTATGTCTTCACGGACGTCGGCGCCTTCGAGGAAGCCGGCAAGATCACCAAGCGCCAGGCCGAATTCGGCATCACGGTCGAGATGATCGGTCCGGCCGAGCTGCGCCAGTTCGAGCCCGCGCTGAAGGATAAGTTCGTCGGCGCGGCCTTCCATCCCGACACCGCCCATATCAGCGATCCGCTTCAGCTCACGCTCGCCCTGTTCGAGGCGGCGCTGGCGCGTGGCGCGACCTTCGAGAAGGCCGAGATCACCAACATCTCGACAGGCGAGCGCCCTGCCCTGATCGGCCGCGACGGCTTCCAGCGCTTGGTCGATCGCGCCGTGGTCGCGGCCGGCGCATGGTCGAAGCCGCTGGCGGCGGCGCTGGGCGACAAGGTCCCGCTCGACACCGAGCGCGGCTACAATGTCAGCTTCCCAGGCGTGACCGGACTGACGACGCGGCCCGTCGGCTTCGAGGGGCACGGCTTCGTCATGACGCCGCTCGAAAGCGGCCTACGCATCGGCGGCGCGGTCGAGTTCGGCGGGCTGGAGGCGCCGCCCAACCACGCCCGCACGAAGAGCCTCTATGACAAGGCGAACCAGTTCGTGGACGGCCTGCCGGCCTTCGAGACCGGCACGCTCTGGATGGGTTTTCGCCCCTCCCTGCCCGACTCGCTGCCGGTGATCGGCGCAGCCAGCCGCAACCCCAATGTCGTCTATGCCTTCGGCCACGGCCATTATGGCATGACGCAATCGACGGCGACCGCCGATCTCGTCGCCGCGCTGCTCGCCGGTCGCGCTCCCGCGATCGATCTCTCGCCCTTCAGCCCGCGCCGCTTCTGAATCGATTCGACAACCGACCGAGCCAAGCCCATGAGCACTCACACCTTCTTCTGCGTCGACGGACATACCTGCGGCAACCCGGTGCGTATGGTCGCAGGCGGCGCCCCGCCGCTGAAGGGCGCCAACATGGTCGAGAAGCGCGCACATTTCCTGGCTGAATATGACTGGATCCGCACCGGCCTGATGTTCGAGCCACGCGGCCACGACGTCATGTCGGGCTCGATCCTCTATCCGCCGACGCGCGACGACGCCGACATCGCTTTCCTGTTCATCGAGACCTCTGGCTGCCTGCCGATGTGCGGCCACGGCACCATCGGCACCGTCACGATGGCGCTGGAGCGCGGCCTCGTCACGCCGCGCGAGGAAGGCGTGCTGCGCATCGACACGCCGGCCGGGCTGGTGACGGCCCGCTACACCCGCAATGGCGACCATGTCGACAGCGTCCGCATCACCAACATCGCCTCCTATCTCCACGCGACCGGCCTGACCGCCGAGATCGAGGAACTCGGCGAGATCACCGTCGATGTCGCCTATGGCGGCAACTTTTATGCGATCGTCGACCCGCAAGCGAATTTCTCCGATATCGCCGATATCCAGCCGTCCGACATCCAGCGCTGGAGCCCGAAGCTACGCGCGGCGCTCAACGCGAAATACGAGTTCATTCACCCCGAGAACCCGGCGATCAACGGCCTCAGCCACATCCTCTGGACCGGCGAGCCGACCAAACCCGAAGCCCATGCCCGCAACGCCGTCTTCTATGGCGACAAGGCGATCGACCGTTCTCCCTGCGGCACCGGCACCTCCTCGCGGATGGCGCAATGGGCGGCGCAGGGCAAACTCCAGGTCGGCGACGACTTCGTGCATGAGAGCATCATCGGCACGATGTTCCGCGGCCGGGTCGAGGCCACCGCGCAGGTCGGCCCCTTCGAGGCGATCATTCCCTCGATCGAGGGCTGGGCCCGCATGACCGGCTACAACACGATCTTCATCGACGACCGCGACCCGCTGGCACATGGCTTCCTGGTGACGGACAAAGCCTGAACGGGGGGCGGCGGCGCAAGCGATGGCAGGACCCGACAGGCCGCGTCACTTCGTCTTGGGTGCCGCGCCAGCTTCCGTTCCATTGAGATGCAGCGTGAAGCCGGCAGCACCGGGATCGTTCAGACCGGGGCGTAGCTGCATGCTGGGGATCAAATAGTCGCCGCCATTCTGCTGCCGATAGGGAATGGGTGGGGTGGTCGCGAGCGTCCGCATCCTCTCGCGCAGACGCTTGGCTGTCGCCTCGAAACCGGCCTCGTCGAGGCGATCGACTCTGTAGGCGACGAAGGACGGAAGCACGTCGTAGCCCGGGTAATACAGGATGCCGTGATTGATCGGGAACAGCAGGTCGTCGATCGGCCCGTTGATCCCGCGGGCGGCATAGTGTTCCTCCCAGCCGCCGGCGGTCACGATCAGCATCGCCCGCTTGCCCATCAGAACTCCTTCGCCATAGCGGTCGCCCCAGCGCCTGTCGCTGTGCTCGCCGACGCCATAGGCGAAGCCGTAGGCGAACACGCGGTCGACCCAGCCCTTGAGGATGGCCGGCATGGTGAACCACCAGAGCGGGAACTGGAGGATCAGGGCATCGGCCCACAGGAGTTTCTCGATCTCGGCTCTAACGTCTTCGGTCAGCGCATTGGCCTCGAACTCCTTCTTCGAGGCCGCGACGGGCACCAACCGCGCATCCGGCGTGAGCGAGGGAAAGTCGGCGCGATCGACCTCGGATTTCCAGCGCTCAGCATAGAGATCCGACACCCGCACCTCGTGACCTTCGGCCTCGAGTTCCTGGATGGCGACATCGCGCAGAGCCCCATTGAGCGAGCGGGGTTCGGGATGGGCGAAGACGAGGAGGATTTTCATGGACAGCTATTCCGCGTTGGACACTCGACCTCCCAGCTAGGCAATGCGGAATCCATCCGCTACACAACGGCAATGCATAAGATTTTGCCGATTAATGGATAAATCAGATATCACGCTCGATCGCATGCGCAGCTTCGTCCGCGTCGCCGAACGCGGCAACCTGTCGGCGGTCGCGCGGGAACTCGGCCTCGGGCAGTCGACCGTCACGCGGCAATTGCAGGAACTCGAAGAGGCCGTCGGCGTGCCGTTGCTCAGCAGGACCACGCGGCGCGTCACGATGACCGACGAGGGCAGCCGCTACTATGGCAACTGCGTCCAGATTCTTCGCCTCGTCGAGCAGGCCGGCGCCGAGGCGCGAGGTAGGCGCGACGCCCCTGCCGGCACGATCCGGATCTCCTGCACGGCCGCCTTGGGCGTGCTGCATGTCAGCCGTCTGATTTTCGCCTTTCAGGACCGCTATCCTGATATCGGGGTCGACCTCAGCCTCACCGACGAGCGCGTCGATCTTGTTCGCGAGGGCAGCGATCTCGCGCTGCGCCTGGGCCCGCTCGGTGACAGCTCGATGAAGCTGAGAGCGCTGGGACGGAGCCGGC
The DNA here is from genome assembly GCF_058801345.1 of Allobosea sp. GW822-FHT03F07. NCBI lineage: Bacteria > Pseudomonadati > Pseudomonadota > Alphaproteobacteria > Hyphomicrobiales > Alloboseaceae > Allobosea > Allobosea sp. GW822-FHT03F07. The sequence goes on along the minus strand of NZ_JBXAND010000001.1, from coordinate 1,620,199 downwards.
GCCTGCTCGTCGCTGCGCCGGACTATCTGGCAAAGCGAGGACGACCGGCTTTCCCCGAGGAACTCTCCGCCCATGAGGGCATCCGGATGTCGAACGTGGCGGGTAGCGACACGCTCGCCCTGCAAGGCCCGGGCAGCGAACGCTACACAGTACCCTTCATAGGCCGTTTGCGGATCGACCATGGGCTGGCCGCACGCGAGGCTCTCATCGCCGGGCGCGGCATCGCGCCGGCCCATCGCTGGCTCGTGGACGATCTCGTCACTGCGGGCCGGCTCGAAGCGATCCTGCCGGACTACTCCCTGCCTTCCATCCCGCTCAGCATGCTGATCGTCCCGGAGCGCGCCGGAATCGCCCGGGTCCGGCTACTGATCGACTTCCTCTCCGAAGAGATCGCCCGCCTGCCAGGAATCGATCAATCGTGACCGTAGCGGAGGATCACCCACCACGCCCGCACCCCCGAGAGCTGCATCCGCATCGCACGGCTCATGGTCGAGGTCACGGTCGCGCCTGCCCCAAACACAATCATCTTGCGCGAAATCACCGCGACACCGCAAAGAGTGCTGCCCATTTCCGAGGCAGTTCACAGCAGATTGCTTTTGACAGTTTTATGGCCCGGCGCGATTGTCGAAAGCGTTGGGCATTGGTAGCTCTGCATGGTGATCGCATCCCGCATGCGTCGGCGTCATGCCGACGAAGAGAACGGGAGCGGATTCGAGGGGTCTGCGTCGTCGATGGAAGTATTCCTGCAGCAGCTCATCAACGGGCTGACCCTGGGGTCGATCTACGGCCTCATCGCCATCGGCTATACGATGGTTTTCGGCATCATCGGCATGGTGAACTTCGCCCATGGCGATATCTTCATGCTCTCGGCCTTCATCGCGCTGATCTTCTTCATGCTGATCGCCTCCTGGTTCGGGGCCGGCCTGATCGTCGTCGCACTGATCGTCGTGCTGGCGCTGGCGATGTTCTTCACCTCGCTGTGGAACTGGGCCATCGAACGCGTCGCCTACCGGCCACTGCGGGGCTCCTTCCGCCTCGCCCCGCTGATCTCTGCGATCGGCATGTCGATCTTCCTGATGAACTTCGTCCAGGTCGTGCAGGGCCCGCGCAACAAGTCGGTCGCGCCGATGCTGAACAAGTCGATCACGCTCATCGAGAGCGCGACCTATTCGGTCCAGATCTCCTACAAGCAGATCGTCATCATCGTGACGACCGCGATCCTGCTCGCGGCATTCTGGTACATCGTCCAGAAGACGCCGCTCGGCCGGGCCCAGCGCGCCTGCGAGCAGGACCGCAAGATGGCCGCCCTCCTCGGCATCGACGTCGATCGCACGATCTCGATCACCTTCGTGATGGGCGCCGCGCTCGCAGCGGTCGCCGGCGTCATGTACCTCGTCCTCTACGGCGTGGTCTCGTTCCATGACGGCTTCGTGCCCGGCGTGAAGGCCTTCACCGCGGCCGTCCTAGGCGGCATCGGCTCGCTGCCCGGCGCCGTGATCGGCGGGCTGCTGATCGGGCTGATCGAGGTGATGTGGTCGGCCTATTTCACCATCGACTACAAGGACGTCGCCGCCTTCTGCATCCTGGCGATCGTCCTCGTCTTCATGCCCTCGGGCATCCTCGGCCGCCCCGAAGTCGAGAAGGTCTGAAGCGATGAACAGGCCTGCCCCCTCCGCCACGCTCTCGACGCCCGCAGCCCGCCCCGATCTCAAGGCCGCCGTGAAGGAGGCGGGTTTCGCCGCCTTGGTCACGCTCGGCCTGTGCATCCCGATCATCGCCTGGGGCACGCGCCAGAACATGGACAATGTCCTGGTGCTCGATCCGCGCTGGGATGCGGTCGCCTGGGCGGTGGCCATCGTCTTCGTCGGGCGTCTCCTCGTCGTCCTGCGCCAGCAGACCAGGTCGGAGCGCAAATCGCTGGTGCGCTTCCTGCCGCACGGCACCTTCGCCTTCTTCCAGCGCCATTCGCGCAGCTTCTCGCTGTTCGGGCTGGGCTTCCTCGTCACCTTCCCGATCATCGCGATCAATCTGGCGGGCTGGGGCGGCGCGCTGAAATGGATCGACAATTTCGGCGTCCAGATCCTGATCTACGTCATGCTTGGCTGGGGGCTGAACATCGTTGTCGGCCTCGCCGGCCTGCTCGATCTCGGCTATGTCGCCTTCTACGCGGTCGGTGCCTATTCCTACGCGCTTCTCGCCAAGAATTTCGGCCTGTCCTTCTGGATCCTGCTGCCGCTCTCGGGAATCCTCGCCGCCTTCTGGGGCATGCTGCTCGGCTTCCCCGTCCTGCGCCTGCGCGGCGACTATCTCGCGATCGTGACGCTGGCCTTCGGCGAGATCATCCGCCTCGTCCTGATCAACTGGGTCGACTTCTCCGGCGGCTATGCCGGCATCTCCGGCATCCCCCGCCCGACCTTCTTCGGCATTCCCTTCAACGCCAGCGACACCGGCTTCGCCGCCGTGTTCGGATTGGAATTCTCGCCGCTCTACCGCACGATCTTCCTCTACTACCTGATCCTCGGGTTGGCGCTGCTCACCGCGTTCGTCACCCTGCGCCTGCGCCGCCTGCCGGTCGGACGGGCCTGGGAGGCGCTGCGCGAGGACGAGATCGCCTGCCGCTCGCTCGGCATCAACACCACCTCGACGAAGCTGACCGCCTTTGCGATCGGCGCCATGTTCGGCGGCGTCGCCGGCGCGTTCTTCTCGGCGCGCCAGGGGTTCATCTCGCCTGAATCGTTCGTCTTCATGGAATCGGCGATCATCCTCGCCATCGTCGTGCTCGGCGGCATGGGCTCGCTCTGGGGCTGCGCCATCGCCGCCATCGCGATGATCGGCGGCACCGAGTTGCTGCGTGAACTGGAATGGCTCAAGGCCATCTTCGGCAACGACTTCGACCCGACGAAGTACCGCATGCTGATCTTCGGCCTCGCCATGGTCGTCATCATGATCTGGAAGCCGCGCGGCCTGATCTCGACGCGCGAACCGACGGCATTCCTCAAGGAGAAGAAGGCGATCTCCGCCGACATGGTCCAGGAAGGGCACGGCTGATGACGACCGCTCCCCTCCACGACAGGCCCCTGCTCCGCGCCGAGCACGTCACCATGCGCTTCGGCGGCCTGACCGCCGTCAACGACCTCTCCTTCGAGGCGCGCAAGGGCGACATCACGGCGCTGATCGGCCCCAACGGCGCCGGCAAGACCACGGTGTTCAACTGCATCACCGGCTTCTACAAGCCGACCGAGGGCATGATCACGCTGACGCAGGATTCCGGCGCCAGCTACCTGCTCGAGCGCATGCCCGACTTCAGGATCAGCTGGCACGCCAAGGTCGCCCGCACCTTCCAGAACATCCGCCTCTTCGGCGGCATGACCGTGTTGGAGAACCTGCTGATCGCACAGCATAATCCGCTGATGATCGCCTCGGGGTACACCTTCCTCGGCGTGCTCGGCATCGGCGGCTACAAGGCCCGCGAGAAGGAAGCGATCGAGAAGGCCAAGTTCTGGCTGGAAAAGATCAACCTGATCGACCGCGCCGACGACCCCGCCGCCGACCTGCCCTATGGCGACCAGCGCCGGCTCGAGATCGCACGCGCCATGTGCACCGACCCCGTCCTGCTCTGCCTCGACGAGCCGGCCGCAGGCCTCAACCCGCGCGAAAGTCACGACCTCAACACGCTGCTGCTCTCGATCCGCAAGGACATCGGCACGGCGCTGCTCTTGATCGAGCACGACATGTCGGTGGTGATGGAAATCTCGGACCATGTCGTGGTGCTCGACTACGGCACCAAGATCGCCGACGGCACGCCGGCGGAAGTCCAGGCCGATCCGAAGGTGATCGCAGCCTATCTCGGCGTCGACGACGAAGAGGTCGCGGCCGTCGAAGAGGAGGTCGGAATCGCGTGACCGAGGCCCAACTGCAAACCCAAGCCACGGCGCAGGCGCAAGCCCCCGCGCTCCTCGCCGTCCGCGGCGTCAAGACCTATTACGGCAAGATCATCGCGCTGAAGGGGGTCGACATCGACGTCCGCGAAGGCGAGATCGTCACCATGATCGGCGCCAACGGCGCCGGCAAATCCACCCTGATGATGACGATCTTCGGCAACCCGCAGGCGCGCGAGGGCACGATCACCTATGAGGGGCAGGACATCACCAAGATGCCGAGCCACCAGATCGCGCGCCTGGGGATAGCGCAGTCGCCGGAGGGAAGGCGCATCTTCCCGCGCATGACCGTCTTCGAGAACCTGCAGATGGGCGCAGCCGTCCGCGACCTCGCCCATTTCGACGAGGACCTCGAGAAGATCTGCGCGCTGTTCCCGCGCATCAAGGAGCGCCTGCAGCAACGCGGCGGCACGCTGTCAGGCGGCGAGCAGCAGATGGTCGCGATCGCCCGCGCGTTGATGGCGCGGCCGAAGCTGCTGCTGCTCGACGAGCCCTCGCTCGGCCTCGCCCCGCTGATCGTCAAGCAGATCTTCGAGGCCATCCGGGAGTTGAACCGGGCGCAGGGGCTGACGGTCTTCCTGGTCGAGCAGAACGCCTTCCATGCGCTCAAGCTTGCCCATCGCGGCTATGTCATGGTCAACGGCGTCATCACCATGAGCGGCACCGGCCAGGAACTCCTGTCCAATCCGCAGGTGCGCGCCGCCTATCTCGAAGGCGGGAGGCACTGACATGCAGGGCATCCTCTACGAAGAACCGACGGTCTGGCTGTTCCTGCTGGTCAGCGTGGTGATGGGGGGGTGGCTCGCCTGGATGGCGGGGCGCGCCATCGCCAAGACCTGGCGCCCGACCTGGCAACTGGTCCTCTACATGCTGGTGCTGGGCCTGTTCGTCCGCTTCATCCATTTCGCCCTGTTCGAGGCGACGCTGCTGACGCTGCACTACTACATCGTCGACGTCCTCGTGCTGATGGCGTTCGGCTTTGCGGGCTGGCGCTACAACCTCGCGAAGCAGATGACGACGCAGTACCGCTGGCTCTACGAGCGCACCGGGCCGTTCACCTGGAAGGCGCGGGAAGGCAGCGAAAACCCCGTCTAAAGGATCAAAACCCATTAAGAGCTTGTCACGTGACACCCGCCTGAAAACGCGCAAGACTGCGGTTCACGGCGGCAGCACGCGCCGAGACGGGCGGATAATTCAGCCCGTTCATAGTCAAATGCAGGGGAGTCTCATCTCATGAAGAAACTGCTGTTGAGCAGCATCGCGCTCGGCGCGGTCCTCGCCTTCGCCGGCGCGGCCAACGCCCAGATCAAGTTCGGCGTCGCCGGGCCGATCACCGGCCCCAACGCCGCCTTCGGCGCGCAATTGAAGAACGGGACGGAGCAGGCCGTCGAGGACATCAACGCCGCCGGCGGCATCCTCGGCCAGAAGATCACGCTCTCGGTCGGCGACGACGTCTCCGATCCCAAGCAGGGTGTCTCCGTCGCCAACAAGTTCGTCGGCGACGGCGTCAAGTTCGTGGTCGGCCACTTCAACTCCGGCGTCACCATGCCGGCGTCGGAAGTCTATGCCGAGAACGGCATCCTCGCGATCTCCCCTTCGGCGACCAACCCGAAGATCACCGAGCGCGGCCTCTGGAACGTCTTCCGCACCTGCGGCCGCGACGACCAGCAGGGCGAGGTCGCGGCGGCCTACATCGCGAAGAACTTCAAGGACAAGAAGATCGCCGTCATCCACGACAAGACCACCTATGGCCAGGGCCTCGCCGACGAGACCCGCAAGGGCCTGACCAAGGCCGGCATCAAGGACGTGCTCTATGAGGGCGTGAACGCCGGCGAGAAGGACTTCTCGGCGCTCATCTCCAAGATCAAGTCGGTCGGCGCCGACTTCGTCTACTGGGGCGGTCTGCACACCGAAGGCGGCCTGATCGTGCGCCAGATGCGCGACCAGGGCGTCAAGGCCGTGCTGATCTCCGGCGACGGCATCACCACCGACGAGTTCGCCACGATCGGCGGCCCCGGCGTCGAAGGCACGCTGATGACCTTCCCGCCGGACCCGCAGAAGCGTCCGGAAGCTGCCGGCGTCGTGAAGAAGTTCGAAGCGAAGAACTTCAAGCCCGAGGCCTACACCCTCTACAGCTACGCCGCCGTTCAGGTCATCGCCGAGGGCGCCAAGCGCGCCAACTCGCTCGATCCCAAGAAGGTCGCCGAGGCGCTCCGCGGCGGCCAGCCGGTCAAGACTGTCATCGGCGATCTCGCCTTCGACAAGAAGGGCGACATCACCCGCCCCGACTACACCATATACACCTGGAAGAAGGGCGCGGACGGCAAGATCACCTATGTCGAGAATTGATCTCGGCGGCTGATCGCCTCAGCGCGTGAAACGAGACCGCCCCGGTGTAAACCGGGGCGGTTTTTGTTTTTCGTGAGGAGAAGGAACGCCTACAGACCGCCGCGGCGGTCGCTATGGGTTGCGAGCGGTCATTCCTCGCGCCACGCATAGAGGACATCCGGCTCGCGCTCTTCGTTGCGCGACCCGTCTGTTTGCTCGGCGATTACAAACCCCCTGTTCTCATAGAAGCTTCTGGCTGCGTCGTTCTTCTGAAAGGTCCAGAGTTGGATTTCGGAAAAGCGAGCCTGAGCCACCGCTAACAATGCACCTCCTATGCCGCGCCCCTGATAGGCCGGGAGCACGTAAAGCTGATCAATCCAGTTCTCTCGAAATGCGATGAAGCCGATTAGATCGTCGCCATCAAAGGAACCCCACACCTCGCATTCGTCGAAGACGACGTTGGCGAAGTAGGCTCGGTCCTCATGAGGCGTGTGCAAACCCGCCAACCACGGCAGGCGATCGTCGAAGCTGGCTCGGTGCACTCGGGCCGTAGCTTCTGCATCGGAAGGGGCCAATCGTCTCGTTGCCATGCGATCGCGTATCAACTCGGCGGGAGGTCTGCAACGGGTCGGAAGCCGACCTTAGCGCATCCAGTCGATTGACCCGCGAGCGTCGCGTTCAGCCGCCTCTGCGGAAGCAAAGAGCCCTGACGGACCTTGGCCGGCGTCTGCCCACCATGACCATGCGCCATTCTCGTCGTTCTCGTGCTGGAGAACCCTGTGCTCGTAGCCGTAGAGGCCATCGCGACGCAGTAGCACCCAAAGGCAACGCAAGCCGTCCGGGCTCACCACCTGCTTGACGAGAACGTCGGAATTGCGCTGATCCGCCTCCCGCAAACCGAGCAGAGCACGAGCAGTCCGCGTTGCTCTTGCGGGGTGTGGAGACAGGCACATCATATCCGCCTCGATCCGCAACAGATGGGCCGCGATCTCAGCCTCAAAAGCCGTCAGGCCGCGCACCAGAGGGATTAGGCCCGGCACATAACTATCGTACTCATCATCGGGCAACTCCTCACCGAGCCCTATCGGGTCCCATGTGTCGCGCAGAACGCGTCTAACGTGCTCGCGAAGCCTGTTGTCGTTAGAGGCCATCGGCAGTGTGCTCATCGTACCGGGCACACCACCATTGATTGGCGATGTCTGCAACGGTGAAAGCTGACGCCGATCTGGTAGGTTCCTGCGGCAATCGGGGGAAGCGACGATGGGGCGGGGCGTTAGGGCTTCGACACTTTCAGAAGTGTCGGAATTATCGGATCAAGAACTGGGCCAGCAAATCGCTTGGGCGCGCGCTCGACTCATTTACGTTTCGAACGGCGCACTCCGAAAGGCGACCGAGAAGCGACTACGCATGCTAGAGCAAATGCAAAAAAGTCGGGAGGAGAGCGCTCTCCCTCCGCCTCGACCGATCATCCCAACGGAGTATCGACGAGAAGTCTGGAAATCGACCGGATATCCGCTAGGCGCAGAGCTAATTTCGCAAGCGCTGCACGATGTCCCCCAGTATGAACATCTCAAGCTTCGTTTTGGGGAGTTTGACGATTGGTCCGAGAAAGCCGGGCGACCTCTGCGAGTGCTTCTGGCCGAGTTCCGTGGTCACCGGGGCAATACCTACTTCGGCCCATTGTCCCGTCCTTGGGATTGGCACATCGAGGTTCGCGCCGTTCCTCGAGCCATCAAGGGCTCGATAAAATCCGCTTTGTCAGAAGAAGGATTGCCACGTCTCAGACTGTGGCTTCTGGACATTGGAGCGTTGGAGGGCCGTGAAGGCAGCGCGAGCATCGAATTCAGTTTCAGCGATGAAGGACAACTTGACGCCCATGCAGAGAACCGGCTGCTGCCCAAACGGCCGTGATTAAGCATTCTCCCGACCTCGCGCACGGTCTGCTCAAGTGCCTGCAACGGGTCGGAAGCGGAACTCACAGGCGCCACGCCGCTTGGAACGCGCAGGTCTGGCTCGCGAACAGGAACCAAAGCGGCAAACCGATTCGCCCGCCCCCGAACAATGACAGCCTCGCCAAGCGTCCGCGTGTTTGTTGTAGGAGCTCCTGGTCCTGCTCTGACAGCGCAGAGGGTTTTCTCCAGATCTGCAGCGTTCGATGCAGTCCAATCAGTGCTAACACGGGCGAGCCATCGAAGACCGAACTGTCCTGCGCTTGGAGCCGCGCCTCCCGCAATATGCGCGCTGCGAACTTGACGTACAGCGCTCCGCTCCCGACGAAAAAGAGGAAAGAGCCAAAGTTGGCCCAACCGTCGGAAATGCAAGCTGACATCACATGGCCTCATCACGCCGAATGAGGAATTTGGCTGCATACCAAGAGGTCGGCAATGGGTCGAGAGCTGGCTTGAGCGCCCAACCGAACGAACGCTCGATTGTGCCACGCCCCGTCATGCTCGGGCTTGTCCCGAGCATCCATTTCCTGAGAACAGCCTTCGGCCAGCGGAGACGTGGATGGTCGCCACAAGGGCGACCATGACGGGTAGCGGTCGCGGGGGAAATGCATTCCGAGCAATGCAAATTTGCTCGGATATGCACCCGAGCCCATCAGCCGCTCGCTACCCCCGTCTCCGCAATAGACGCTACACGACCACCAGGACGGGTACGGGACTGCTGGCGAGCACCTCGGCGGTCTGGCTGCCGAGCAGAAGGCGACGGAGCCCGCGTCTTCCATGTGATGCCATGACGATGAGGCTGCACTGGCGGGTATTGGCAATCTCGACGATGGCCTCGGCCGGGTGAGCCTGGGGAACATGAACGGTCTCGGCATCGAGGCCGAGCCTCTCCGCTGCAGCGCTGACATCGGCCAGTATCTTCTGGGCAGCTTGCGCCTGGCCAGCCTCATACTCCCCCGTATCCATCGGCGGCGACGCCCACCCGGCGCTGGCCGCGGCGCCGGCGTAGATCGGAAACGGCTCCGTGACGGTGACGATGGTGACCTTGGCGCCGACGCTCTTGGCCAGGCTCAGGCCATGCTCCACGCCCTTCTGGGCAAATTCCGATCCGTCCGTCGGTATGAGAATGAACTTGTACATTGTCCGACCTGCTCCCTGCTTTGCCGCAGTCGTAGAATAGGTCTGGCCGGGTTGGGGTCTCCCGGAACAGCGGGCGAGTTGATTTGACGCAAATGCGAATTCTCCCATCGGGAGTATAATTCACGGATGCTCCATCGTCCGGAGGTCGCCATGAAGACGACGATCAAGCACGGGCCGGATTCCTGTCGGTCGGACCCGCCCGCCTTCACCATCGAGACGGATGAAGACTACGCACTCGCGATCCACCGCATCAAGGCGCTCTCGGTTCAGGATGGAAGCAGCTTCAGAGAGTTGATGGCGCTCAAGGACGCGGTCCGCGTCTGGGAGACCGACCATCCAGCCAGCCTCAGCCCTGAATCCGTTTCTGAGGAACCGCCGTCAAGCTCCTGAGAAAGCCGCCGAAACGCAGCAGCCCGTCCGGCCAGGGGCCATGCCCGGATTCAGCGTTGATATGGCCGCTTTCGCCCGCGTCGACGAACTCGGAGCCCCAGATCTGCGCCAGTTCCTTCGCCTCCTCGGGCGTGCAGTAGGGATCGTTGGTGCTGGCGATCAGCACGCTGCGGAACGGCAGGATCTCGCGCCGGTGCGGAATGAAGTCGGCCGCCATGCCGGGGATCGCGCCCTTGGCCCGTTCGGACGCCGGCGCCACCAGAAAGGCCCCGGCTACCTCGCCCGGATGCAGATGCTCGGCCGCATGCGCGACCGCGCTGACGCCCGCCGAATGCGCGACGAGCACCACTGGCCGCGTCGAGGCCCGCACCGCCTGCACGATGCGCTCGGACCAGAGATGCCGCGAAGGCTTGTACCAGTCCTCCTGCTCGACAACCCGCGCCGTGGTGAGCTTCGCCACCCAGCGGCTCTGCCAGTGATCGGGCCCGGAACCGGACCAGCCGGGAATGATGAGGATGTCGGTGTCGGAGGATTTCATCAGGCGTAGATAGCCCTGCCGCCGCCGAAGTCCAGCCCGTCAGCTCTCCCCGAACACCCGCGCAAAGATCGTGTCGACATGCTTGAAGTGATAGCCTTCGTCGAACATCGCCCCGAGCTCGGCATCCGACAGCCGGGCGGTGACGTCCCTGTCCTTCTTGAGGTTGGTCAGGAAGTCCTCGCCATGCTCCCAGGTGCGCATCGCATTGCGCTGGACGAGTGTATAGCTCTCCTCGCGGCTGGCTCCGGCCTGGGTCAAGGCCAGCAGGACGCGCTGCGAATTGTGCAGGCCGCCGAGCCTGTCGAGGTTCTTGCGCATGTTCTGCGGGTAGATCAGCAGCTTGTCGACGACGCCGGTGAGCCGCGCCAGCGCGAAATCGAGCGTCACGGTCGCGTCGGGGCCGATCATGCGCTCGACCGAGGAATGCGAGATGTCGCGCTCGTGCCAGAGCGCGACGTTCTCCAGCGCCGGCACGACCATGCCGCGCACGAGGCGGGCGAGGCCGGTCAGGTTCTCGGTCAGGACGGGGTTGCGCTTATGCGGCATCGCCGACGAACCCTTCTGGCCCGGCGAGAAGAACTCCTCGGCCTCATAGACCTCGGTGCGCTGCAAGTGCCGGATCTCGGTCGCCAGCCGCTCGATCGAGGAGGCGACGACGCCGAGCGTGGCGAAATACATCGCATGCCGGTCGCGCGGGATGACCTGCGTCGAAACCGGCTCGACGGTGAGCCCCATCTTCTCCGCGACATAGGCTTCGACGCGCGGATCGATATTGGCGAAGGTGCCGACCGCGCCCGAAATCGCACAGGTCGCGATCTCGGCGCGGGCCGCAATGAGGCGGGCGCGGCAGCGGTCGAACTCGGCATAGGCCTGGGCGAGCTTGAGCCCGAAGGTCACCGGCTCGGCATGGATGCCGTGCGAGCGGCCGATCGTCGGGGTGAGCTTGTGCTCGAAGGCCCGGCGCTTGATGGCCGCCAGCAGCGCATCGACATCGGCGATGAGGATGTCGGTGGCACGGGCGAGTTGGACCGAAAGCGTCGTGTCGAGAATGTCCGACGAGGTCATGCCCTGATGGACGAAGCGCGCCTCGGGGCCGACGATCTCGGCCAGATGCGTCAGGAAGGCGATGACGTCGTGCTTGGTGACGCGCTCGATCTCGTCGATCCGCGCGACATCGAAGGTCGCGTCCTTGGCCTTGGCCCAGATCGTCGCGGCAGCCTCCTTCGGCACGACGCCGAGCTCGGCCAGCTTGTCGGTGGCATGCGCCTCGATTTCGAACCAGATCCGGAATCGCGTCTGCGGCTCCCAGATGGCGACCATTTCAGGGCGGGAATAGCGCGGGATCATCGTCTCGTCCTTGTCACCACATGAGCCCTCGTTCTGAGGAGCGCTCCTTCAGGAGCGCGTCTCGAAGGATGCTCCAGTGCACTCTGGATCATCCTTCGAGACGCCGCTTCGCGGCTCCTCAGGATGAGGGCTGATTAAACCTCAAACCCAATCACCGCGCGCAGCTTCGGCCGCCTTGCGGATCGCGGAAATATTGCCGGCATAGGCCGAAGGCCCGCCCTTGAACACGGCCGAGCCCGCAACGAAGACGTCCGCTCCGGCCTTGGCAGCCAACGGCGCCGTCTCGGGCGTCGCGCCGCCGTCGATCTCGAGCGCAATCGGTCGCTCGCCGATCAGCGCCCTCACCTGCGCGATCTTCGGCACGACCGAATGGATGAAGCTCTGCCCGCCGAAGCCCGGATTGACCGTCATCAGCAGGATCAAGTCGAGATCATCCAGCATCGGCTCGACCAGGCTCGCCGGCGTGCCGGGGTTGAGCACGATGCCGGCTTTCTTGCCCTGCGCCCGGATCGCCTGCATCGTCCGGTGCGGGTGCGGGCCTGCCTCGACATGGAACGAGATCAGGTCGGCGCCGGCCTTGGCGAAGGCCTCGATATACGGGTCGACCGGCGCGATCATCAGATGCACGTCGAAGAACTTCTTCGTATGCGGCCTGATCGCCTTCAGCACATCGGGCCCGAAGGTGATGTTAGGCACGAAATGCCCGTCCATCACGTCGCAATGGATCCAGTCGGCGCCAGCCTCGTCGATGGCGCGAACCTCCTCGCCGAGCTTCGAGAAGTCGGCCGAGAGGATGGACGGGGCGATGCGGATGGGAGCGCTCATGCGAGGCGGTTTAAAGCATCGCGCGGCAAAATGGGAACGCGTTTTCCGCAGAAATGCGATGCGGCGAACAAAAAATGCGCCGGCCGGTCCGCCTGTCAGGCCGAACGCGCCTTGACCGGAAAGGACAGCCGCCGGTCGGCCTCGGCCATCTCGGCTGCCGCCGTCGCAAAGGCCGGGCGCTGGTTCAGCCGGTCATACCAGCGCGCCAGCCCCTCGAAGCCTTCAAGCGAAGGCCCGCCGAGCCGCAGCGCATACAGGACAGACATGAACAGCGCGATATCGGCGGCAGAGAGCAGGCCGCCGAAAAAGTCGCGCCCGGCCAGCTTCTCCTCCAGCACCGCATAGTGATCGGTGAGCTGGCTTTCGCCGATCAGCGCGTCGGCCTCCTGGGCGGCACGCCTCATCAGGTCCGAAGCCGGCGGTTCCGTGCGATGCATCAGCAGCTTCAGGCTCGCGAACATGATCTCGTCGGCATAGAGCTCGTCGAGCCGGCAGCGCGCCCGGTCGACCGGGCTTGCCGGGTAGAGCGCCGGCTCCGGATAGGCGTCTTCGAGATATTCGAGGATGACAGTGGAATCGTAGAGCACTAGCCCGCAATCGCTCAGGATGGGCACCTGCTTCTTCGGGTTGAGCGCGACGACCTCCGGGTGCCTGGGATCATAGCCCGTCGTCTGGTTGAACGGGACCGTGATCCGTTCGAAGGCCAGCCCCTTCTCCCGCAGGGCGATCTCGACCTTGCGCGAGAACAGGCTCAGCGGCCCGGAATGAAGGGTGATCATGACTGAAGGCTCCGATGACGACGGAGCCAGCTTCGCAACTTTCCCCGTCAGGCACCGTCAGCAGCGGCCTCCTCGCGCCGGATGCGCCCCGCAATCCGGCTCAGCAACCAGGGCATCAGGTAGATCGGGAACTGCGCCAGCGCGAAGAACAGGAAGGTCGAGGGCGGCACCCCGGCCCCGAGCGCGGCGACGATCATGCCCATATTGCGCTGCCCGGCGCCGTAGCCGACCATGAAGCGCTCGGACCGGCGCAGGAAACGCAGGACGAGATAGCTCACCCCCAGCCCGATCACCGATACGCCGAAGGCGGAGGCGAGGAAGCCGGCGACACGTACCGGGTTGTCGAGCGCAGCCCGGGTGACGCCGTCCATCGCCGCGATCGCGAAGATGAAATACATCAGCACGCCGAAGCCATCGAGATTGGCCTTCATCGCCTTGATGCGCGCCCTGCCCAGCCAGAAGCGCAACACGGCAGCGCAGGCCATGCCGCCCCCGACGAAGAGCAGCAGCCGCAGGCTCAGGACCCAGCGGTCGAGCGGCACGGCCGCCCCGGCCAGAAGCTCGACCAGCATCGGCGCGACCAGCGGGCTCGCGACCGTGGTGATGATGACGCCGGCGATGATCAGCGACGGCTCGAAGCCGTAGAGGATCGCGACGGCGGGCGAGGACATGATCGGCGGCGCCGCAGCAAGGATCGCGAGACCGAGCAGCAGGCCGGGGTCGAGCGCGTCGCGCCCCGCGATCAGGAAGGCGCCGCCGATCAGCGCGACGGGGGCAGCCACCATCCACAGGCAGGTCAGAATCAACTTGCCCGGGCGACGCAGCAGGCCGGCGATGATGCCGATATCGGCCCGCATGAAGACGATGGTGGTGAAGCAGAAGATCGTCACCGGCAGAACCGGGCGCGCGGCGGCCGAGAACTGCGGCAGCGCCAGGCCGAGAAAGATCGAGAGCGCGAATCCCTGGGTCCCGTAGCGCCCGAGCCAGGCAAGGCCGGCGGCCAGAGAAGCGGCGATGCGCGTGAGCATGGAAGGCACGACTCGTCCCGAAAGGAGGCCGACACTGGCCGATTGCCATGCTGGCGTCACCCGCCATCGCCGCAGCCCCACCCTGCGTCGGCAGGAAATTGCGTCGAAACCATGCTTTGCCGGCTTCCGCGATAGATGACGGCCGCCATGGCGCAAATCTTGCGAAACTTTGGGCCCAACGGCGCAAAAACACGTCGCGGCGCTGACAAGGCAGCGCAAACGGCTATTTTTGCTGATGTGGGGACTGGCAGGAGCAGGTCATGGCGACGGATACGATCGTTCTGGGTGCGGGCATCGTCGGCATTTCGGTGGCGCTGCATCTGCAGAAAGCCGGCCGCTCCGTCCTGCTCGTCGACCGGCGCGCTCCGGGCGAGGAGACGAGCTATGGCAATGCCGGGCTGATCCAGCGCGAGGGCGTCTACCCCTACGGCTTCCCGCATGATTTCGGGGCGCTTCTCCGCTATGCGCGCAACAACACGATCGACGCCTATTACCACTGGAGCGCGATCCCGAAGCTCGCGCCCTTCCTGTGGTCCTACTGGATGCATTCGCGCGCCTCGCAGCACGAAGCCATCGCCCATAAATACGCGACCCTGATCGAGCATTGCGTCACCGAGCACGACGCATTGGCGCAGGAAGCGGGCGCCACGGACCTCCTCCGCCGCAAGGGCTGGATGAAGGTCTTCCGCACGGCCGCCCAGCAGGACGAGCGCCTGGCCGAGGCGGCGAAATGGAACCGCGAATTCGGCCTCAACTATCGCGCCCTCGACATCGCCACCCTGAAGGCCGAGGAGCCGCATATCGACCATGGCAGCCTGGTCGGCGGCCTGCACTGGACCGACCCGGTCACCGTCATCAATCCGCTCGGCCTGTCACAGGCCTATGTCGCGCTGTTCGAAAAGCTCGGCGGCAAGCTGGCGATCGGCGATGCGGGTACGCTCGCGCAGAACGGAGCGGAATGGAGCGTCACGCTCGCCGACGGCACCAAGGCGCAGGCGAAGGACGTCGTGATCGCGCTCGGCCCCTGGGCCGACGTGCTCACCGGCAAGCTCGGCTACAGCCTGCCGCTCGCGGTCAAGCGCGGCTACCACATGCACTACAAGGCCAAGGGCAATGCGGTGCTCAACCATCCGGTCCTAGACACCGAGCGCGGCTATTTCCTCGCGCCGATGCAGCAGGGCATCCGCCTGACGACCGGCGCGGAATTCGCCGACCGCGACGCGCCCAAGACCCCGGTCCAGCTCGCACGGGCCGAGCCGATCGCCCGCACGCTCTTTCCGCTCGGCGAACGGGTGGACCCCGAGCCCTGGCTCGGCCGGCGCCCCTGCACGCCCGACATGATGCCGATCATCGGCCCGGCGCCGAAGCATAAGGGGCTCTGGTTCTCCTTCGGCCACGCCCATCACGGGCTGACGCTCGCCGCCGTCACCGGCCGCATGGTCGCCGAGATGGTGACCGGCCAGAAGGCCTTCGTCGACCCGACGCCCTTCTCGCCGGCGCGGTTCGGCTGACGCAGGCCGCGCAGGCGGGGAAACATCGTCATGCTCGCCCTTGTGGCGAGCATCCACGTCTTGAACACCGCCATCGACCAGGGAAGACATGGGTGGTCGGGACAAGCCCGACCATGACGAGGGGGCGCCCTGCGCTTCTGGCCCTCGCCGCTTCGCGCGCTCCCTGACAAAGTGGTCTTCCCGATTCCGAGCAGAGATACGCCATGGCCCTCGCCAAGCCCCCCGTCCAGGACAACGCCTATGCGGCGGCCCTCGCCCTTCTCGATCGCGCCCCGCTGATCGACGGCCATAACGACCTGCCCTACGTCATCCGCCTGAACCGCGAGGCGAAGGGCGATGTCGGCGCCTACCGTCTCGACAAGGTCCATGCCGAGGGCGACACGGACATCCCGCGCATGCAGGCCGGCAAGCTCGCCGGCCAGTTCTTCGCGGCCTATGTCCCGCCGAAGCAGAAGGGCCCGGCCGGTTTCGCCTTGGCCCAGATCGCGCTGATGCGCGACATCCTGAAGCGCCACGCCGACGCCTTCCGCCCGGGGCTCTCCGCCGACGACGTCGTCGCGGCGCAGGCGGAAGGGCGCATTGCGCTGTTCATGACGATCGAGAACGGCACCGCCCTCGACAACCAGCTCGACGCGCTCGACGCCTATTACGATCTCGGCATCCGCCTGATGACGCTCTGCCACAACGATACCACCGACTGGTGTGATTCCGCGACGGATGCGCCAAGGCATGACGGGCTGACCGCCTTCGGCAAGGACGTGATCCGCCGGATGAACCGGCTCGGCATGGTCGTCGATCTCGCCCATGTCTCGCCGAAGGTGATGCACGACACGCTCGATGTGACGCGCGCGCCGGTCGTCTGGTCGCACTCCAACGCGTTTTCGCTCTGCGACCACCCGCGCAACGTCCCCGACGACGTGCTCGACCGGATCAAAGGCAATGGCGGCGTCGTCATGGCGACCTTCGTGCCCGATTTCATCAGCCAGGCTTCGCGCGACTGGCACAGGCCCGCCAAGGACCAATACGGCAAGACGCCTGAAGGGCTCGACCACGAGAAGGCCGAGGCCGAAATCGCGGCGAAGTCCGGCCCCAGGCCCAGGGCAACGCTGCCGCAATATTGCGACCATCTCGACTATCTCGCGCAGCGCATCGGCCATGACCATGTCGGCATCGGCTCGGACTTCTTCGGCTGGATCAATCCCGACGGCCTGGAGGACACCTCGGTCTTCCCGGCCCTGATCGCCGAGCTGATCCGCCGCGGCTGGTCGGAGGATAATCTCGAAAAACTCGCCGGCGGCAACACGCTGCGTGTCATGCGGGCGGTCGAGAAGGCAGCCGGCTGAAGCCGGCCGCTATCGTCACGCTCGCCCTTGTGGCGAGCATCCACGTCTTGAACGCGACATTGGACCAGTGAAGACGTGGATGGTCGGGACAAGCCCGACCATGACGGCCAAGGCTTGACCCGGCGCTCACTTGGGGCGATTCCCACGGCCGCCCCTGCGCTCCGCCCGGGAATGACGAGACACCATCATGCCCGGATCCGGCACCGACCGCACCCGCCCGCCCGTCGAGGCCCCTGCCCCCGTCATCATCCTGGTCGAGCCGCAGATGGCCGAGAACATCGGCATGTGCGCCCGCGCCATGGCGAATTTCGGCCTTTCCGAAATGCGCCTCGTCGCGCCGCGCGATGGCTGGCCGACCGGCGGCGGTTTGAAGAAAGGTGCGACCTCGGCAGCCTCGGGAGCGACCCATATCCTCGAGAACGCCCGGCTCTTTCCGAGTGCGGCGGAGGCCATCGCCGATCTGAACTACGTCCTGGCCACCACAGCCCGCGAGCGCGGCCAGATGAAGCGCGTTCTCACACCGGCCGAGGCGATGCCCCCGATCGCCCATAGAATCGGCTCGGGCGAGCGCGTCGGCATCCTGTTCGGGCGCGAGCGCATCGGGCTGACCAATGAGGAGATTTCCTTCGCCGACGCGATCCTGACCTTCCCCGTCAACCCTGCCTTCGCCTCCCTCAACCTCGCCCAGGCCGTCCTGCTCGCCGGCTATGAATGGTTCAAGGCGACCGGGGGCGAGCCGCCCTTCCGCGAAAACAACCTCTCCCCGCCGGCCACCCGCGCCACGGTGCTGTCGATGTTCGACTATGTCGAGAGCGAACTCGACCTTTGCGGCTTCTTCCCGCCCGGCAAGAAGCAGATCATGACCGCCAATCTGCGCGACATCCTGCACCGTCTGGAGATGACCGAGCAGGAGGCCCGCACGCTCCGAGGCGTCTTCAAGTCGTTGACGGAAGGACCAAGGCGGTTGCGCGCGCCGAAGCCAGAGGATGGCGCGTAAGCGAATCGGCGCGAATTCGAGGAGAGGGTCCGGTCACGACCCGTTGCTGACATCAGACATTTTCGCTGGTAGCGGCGGTTGCGGTGTTCATAAGCGATCAGTGGCCACTCTTCACACCCGGGCTTCATACTTTGCGACGGCATATTTCCAGATGCGACTGATCAGAAAAACAAAGGTGCACGCCATTCCAACGAGGCAGTACATCGAGGTCAATAGGTAGCCCTCCTTGATTTGAGGGCCAGACAAAATGTTATTGTGGTAGAAATATGCGTTGAATGAGAACCAAAGGCTCGGAAGAGCCAAGATCAATATCGTGATGTTATACCCAATAGATCTAACAAAGATGCCCGTGTAGCCCGCTGCTAAAAAAATGACTGCGTTTGTAAGAATGAAATAGACTTGATCGAGCTTGAAAGCGCTCAACCCAAGCGTGGAGATAGTCAACACAGCGAATGAGCTGAAAAGATGCACGCATGTGCGAAGAATCGAATAGAGCGATTTCGGAAGCTCGGCCATGCGCGTGTCTTACATGCTCGCCGAGCCCTATGCCACTAGCCAGCTAGTGGTTATCGGTCGGTCTCTGATGAATGCCGATGTCAGCTTTCGACCCATTGCAGACCAAATTGACGCACGTTAAGAGCCGTGCCTTGCAACGGATGAGGGCCGGCAGAAGTGGGGCATTCTGCAGGCGCGTGCGAGCTATTGGCCGAGATTGGGCCAACTCACCTCTTGGGCGTCTGGCTTTCGCTGGGCTTGGTTTTTTTGATTGCTTTCAGCCGGAAGATTGACCCACTAAAGATCGTAGCAGCTACCGTCTTCTCCAGCCCGATACTGATTATCGGAACATGGACACTGTCGCTTTTCGTGTTCGATTGCCCACCGGGATAAGTGGCCGCCATCGACCCGTGGCGCACATGTTTCGAACAGCGCCGCTTGATGCGACGAACCCAATTTGTCGCCAACTGTGATATCGATCGAGCCAGCGAGGCAGCCCTACAGCATTTCTCATATGACGAACCCATCTTATCGCGCGTTTGGCACGTTGTTATGTTCAGTACTGGCCGCGCTATCGCTCTATTGCGCCTCGCGGTTAGATTGGCTCGCTATCCCGCTCGCCCTATTCGCCATTTTCTCGGCAATATCGGTTGGTCGTTACGCCGCTTTTGGCTTGATTATCGTGGCTGCTTTCGTGCTGATCGGATGCTTTTCGAATGCGTTTTATTTCATCGATTTTGCGGCTTCACAGGTGCGCGGGTTAGAAGCCGCCAAGCTCGCCGGCAGTCATTCGATGAAAGGGCGTTATATTTTATACAGCGGCTTCCTCGACGGTTCGCGCCATATTGCGGTGATTGAAGGCGATGCCGCAGACCTCGATGCCTTTCAACGCCAATCGTCGCTCTATCTGACCGATCTAAGCCGAGGAGCCTGCAGGAACACAATCGTCCGGGTCACACGGCGGGCCACGGTCGTCGACTCGTCCTGTCAAGATGGTGCAGAGCGCAAGAATTAAATGTCAGTTCCCGACCCATTGCGGACTTCGGAAGCATCAGCCTTGGTCTGGCCCCGCTTACGAAAACGAGAGAGTGATCGAGTCAGGCTCCGCCGATTTGCCGGGCAAGAATTCGAATTGCAGGTCTTGGAGCTGATTTTTTGACAAGTTGAGGGCACGCACCCGGTATCGGTCTTCGAATAACTCATTGACCAAAAACGTCTCTCCGACAAAAACTCCAGATGAGAAGGCATATCCCTCGACATCAATCTGGCGCTCTACGGCGCCGTCAAAGCCAGCAATTATTTCATTATAGCGATAGGGATTCCCGCGTCTGGTGGTGTTCCGCAATGCGGCTCTGGCGCCGTCGCCTGTTAAAGCCACGCCGACCGTGTATCCAGGGAGCACCAGAGCTGGTTTCAAGTTCGAGGTTTTATTGACGGTCACTTCAGGAAGGGCGAGGTCGAGAACATAGATATTGCTCTCGGGGCACTTGTATCTATCCGATTCTTCGCAGCGAAATGGCTCGAAACCAATTCCGCTTTCCGCGGCGAAGGCAATCTTGTTCCCCCCGACGCTTATCGATGACAGCGTATAGGCTTCATATTCGGTAAGCCGCTTTGGGACTTGTCCCTTTTCTATGGCATAAAGATCAAACCGACGCCTCCTCTCGTTGTCGCCCGCTCGCGGAACGCCCATCGAGAAAATGACAGACCCATTACCAATATCGACTGCAGAGGAAATCGGTGAATCTGTTTTATACAATACATCGCATTGCCAACCAATCACTTTACAACTGATCAGCTCTCTTTCTGTGCTGCCCTTAAGCTGCCGCGCGAACACCAGTCGCTCTCCATTTGTAGAGAAATTCGGCGACCAGTGTGTGTAATTGGTAGGCGCGACGAGACTGGGCTTGCCGGTGCTGCGATCGATCAACAAGATGCCGCTCGTCCCATCTCCGAGAGGCATCGGGAACGCCACGGTGCTCGCAGATGCGCCGAAACCGGCATAGATGGCTCGTTGTCGCTCACGCGTAACGGAATCGGCATTGTCCCCGACAGCCCGAAACGATGCGTAGCACTCTTGCATCCGGCCTTGGCACGAGGAAAACCAACCAAAAATAAAAAGCGCCGTAACGCCGATCAAGATGGCGAAGATGATCGAGACGTATCTGCGCATGGCCATTGGATTCTCTTAAATGAAGAGTTCTATGGCTCCGCGTTAGCACTCCTTTCGCTTAGGTCTGGTTCCGCGGACTCTTAAGATCGCGATTTCCTCCTAAGGGCTCGCTTAACAATCGGCAGCACGGGGTAACGGTGCTGAGCTGTCGAGTCCGAAAAGTGACCACCCGAACGCCGTGCCGAGGCTGCAAAAGGGATAGAATCGATTCTAGAAGATGTCCGCTATCGACCCGTTGCCGACTTGCTCCGCCCGCGACGCGACCGTCCTTCACGCCCCATCAACGAGAAAGGCCGGCCCCGAAGGGCCGGCCCATGAGCCAAGCCTCGAAGCGCGGCCGATCAGGACCGGAACTCCACCGTCGCCTTCGAGGCCTCGTGCATCGGCTTTATGCGGCTCGCGCTTTTCGCGTCAGTAGCGCCCCCTGGCATTTGTGCAGTTCATGAACGCCATATGCGCAGCCGTCCCCAGCTTCGCCGACCTCCAGCGCATGCGACCCGGTCGATGAGGATCAGCTGAGACGCTGCCGCCATTGTTCACCGCGCAGGAGCAGGACCGTTGGTCTTTCGCCGTCCGGCACTGTGGATGGATGCCCTGCGCCGATGCCTCCCCTCCAAAGCCCGTAACACCCAAAGCTGCCAAACCGGCAGCAAGTATCAATGCATGTCTCATGGACCCCCCAGCATAACCGATCGTAACGTTGCACGATCGCCAATCGGCGTCCACGCGACGGAAGGACTAGTCGCGCTCGCTCCGAACGGTGTGCGAACGGGAAACTGATCGCGCGCCCAAAGAAAAGGCCGGCCCCGAAGGGCCGGCCCACAAGCCGGGTCTCGAAACGAGGCTGGTCAGAACTGGTACTTCACCGTCGCCTTCACCGTGCGGCCAGGCTCGGTGTAGTAGTCGCGCGCCTGGGCGAGCGTTCCGGTCGGGACGTTGACGGCATCCCAGTACTTGCGGTCGAAGATGTTGTAGACGCCGACCTGGATTTCGAGGTCCGCGATCTGCGGCATCGGCTTCCACCAGGCGGTGGCGTTGAAGAGCGCGTAGCCCGGCGCCTTGAAGCCGGCATTCGTGCCCGTCGTCGCGGCGACGTCGTTGCGCGCGGCCGCCAGCTTGGTCGACACCTCGGCGCCCCAGTTTTCCGTGCCATAGGCAATCGCGACGATACCCTGGATCGGCGGGATCGAGTTCAGATAGGTGTCGTCGACCTTGTTCTTGCCCTGGGTCCAGGCGAACGAACCGCGGACCAGCCAGTTCGGCGCGAAGGCGTACTGGCCATTGGCCTCGATGCCCTGAATCTCGGCCCGCGCGATGTTGCGGAAGCTGGTGATGCCACCCTGGCAGTATTGCCCGCCGACGCAGGGGGCCTGGACCTGATAGGTATCGATGAAATTGCGGTAGTTGGTGTGGAAATAGGTCACCGAACCGCCGAACGCCTTGTCGCCGAAGCGGAAGCCGACATCGATGCCGTTGCCGATCTCGGGCCGCAGGTCGGGATTGCCGATGCGCAGATAGGTCGTCGCAGAGCCGAACCGGCCATAGAGTTCATTGGCCGTCGGCGGGCGGAACGTCTTGGCCCATTGCGCAAAGACCGTCACGTTCTTGAACAGGCCGGCGCTCTTGACGATGTCGTATTCGAGCCGGACGCGCGGCGACCAGGCGGAATCGCTTGATGACGGCGGCAGGCTGGTCGGACGCGAGAAATTGGCGAAATATTCCGGCGTATACTTCGGCTTCTCCTCATACCAGTCGTAGCGCACGCCCGGCGTCACGCGCAGGCGGTTGTCGAGCATGCCGATCTCGTCCTGCACGAAGAAACCGGCGAGCTGCCCGTCGACCTTCGGCTGCTCGGCCTGGTTGCTCGGGATGTTGTTGCAGGTCGTGAAGGCGCCGGTGAAGCTGCCCGTTGCCGGCCGGGTCGGACAATTGTCGTAGCCCTTGGAATACTGCTCCAGCGACGTCATGCGCAGTTCGGTTCCGGCCATGAGCCGGTGCGAGAACATGCCGGTGTTGAAGTTCTTGATGACGTGGCCGTTGAAGCCATAGGCGTTCTCTTCGTTCTCGTTGTCGCGACCATAGGGACCGACGATGCTAGTGAAGCGATAAGCCGTCGTCAGGTCGTTGCGCTTCAGGCGCTGCCAATAGGCCTGGGCATGGGCCTCGTCGAAGAACGAGCCCGGCAGCTTGTAGTCATAGCTCAGCGAGACGCGGTCACGCTCGATGTCCTCGCCGGTCGTATAGGATCCGGGACGGAAATTGCCGGTCAGCGAGACCGAGTTGTCGCGGTTCTGGATCCGCGCGGAGCGCTTGAAGGTTTCCGCGGTCAGCCCGAAGCGATGTGCCTGGTCGTTCGAGTACTGATGGATCTTGGCCAGGAAGTTGTACTGGTCGAAATCGGTCGGGTTGGGCTCGGTGCGGGCCGCGCCGACTGTCTTCACGTTGCCTCGGTTGTCGGTCTCGTGCCCGGTGCGGAAACCGCCCTGGACCAGGGCCCAGGTGTTGTTCCAGCGCCCGGCGACGGCGGCGCTGCCGAAGATGGCACGGTCGGTGCTGTCGAAGCCGGTCTTGGCCAGCGCACCGTAGCTGCGGCCATTGCGGATCAGGTCCTCGGGGTCGAGCGTGCGCACGGCGAGCGCGCCGCCGAGCGCGCCGCTGCCAAGTGTCGCGCCGCCGCTCGGCCCGCGAAGCAGGTCGAGCGTCGAGAGGGAGTCGAAATCAAAGGCCAGCGGTATCCCGCGGCCGTTGGTGCGCGCATCGGTGAGGAAAGGCTGGCGGATGCCGTCGATCGTCGTCAGGATTCGCGCCCCATCTAGGCCGCGGATATTGAGCGAGTTGGTCTGCCGGTTGAGGGTGATGCCCGCTTCGATGCGGTTGGAGAGCTCCGCCAGGCTCTGCACCTGCGCCCGGTCGAGCTGCTCGCGCGTCGTCCGCGTCGTGGTCGGCCCCTCGACGAGCGCGCTGCCGGCCCCGCTCTCACCCTGGACCGTGATCTGGTCGAGCGTGACGGGCGCTTCCGAGGATTGTACCACGGGAGCCTGCTGCGTGCGGCTCTGCTGCGCCAGCGCGGGCGACGCCAGCAGTACCATCATCAAAGTCCCGAGCGCGACGCCCTCGCCCAGCCTGCCGGAATGAATCCCCATCGCCCTGACCCGTCCTTATCGGCGCGGATGGCTTGCGCCACCACGTCTCAGAAGTTTAAAATGAATATAAACAAGGCCTTATACGATTTGATAAGGCTCTATTCGGTTATTGACCGACTCGACGACTGTCAATTGCCCGACAATCGAAGAAATCATTGCGGTGCACAAACAACACAATAGTAGAATTTCTCTAATCAAGAGTATTGTGTCGCATTGCTCTAATCGGAGATCGCCCGCCCAGCCGCGCCGCGGCCCCGGCCTCCCGATCTCGTGATCGCGCCCGGCCGCTTGCCCGACACCTTCCTGTTGCAACACCGGGATACGAGCCCAACATGGGCGGGCAGAATGGAACGCTCCGAACCGATGCTCGACCGCCGGACCATCTTGACGGGATCAGCTGCGATGGCGGCCTCGCTGGCACTGCCGACAGGTCACGGCCACGCGGCCGAGACCGACGTTATCGTCATCGGCGCCGGCGCGGCAGGGCTCGCAGCCGCCCATCAACTCAAGGCCGCTGGTCGCAAGGCGATCGTGCTGGAAGCCCGAAACCGCATCGGCGGCCGCGCCTTCACCGACGCATCGCTCGGCCCGTCCTATGATGCCGGAGCCATGTTCATCCACTGGGCCGAGCGCAACCCCTGGGTCCAGATCGCACGCGAACTCGGTATCGAAACGCAGGGCGAATCCTGGGGCGGCGGCTTCCAGGTTTTCTCCGGCGGCAAGCCCATGCCTGACGCCGACCGGCAGAAGCGGCGCGGCGCCTTCGGCCAGATCGACCGCCGGCTCGAAACGGTCGACCTCACCCGGCGCGATCTTTCGGTCAGGGATCTGCTCGGCGATCTCGGCCCGGACATGTCGCAGATCGCATCGTCCGGCTTGCTGCTCTCCATTGGCGAGGAATCCGATCGGATTTCCGCGCGCGACTATCAGCGACTCTGGGCCGGCGACGACCTGATCGTGCCGTCGGGCTACGGCAACCTCGTCGCCCGTCACGGCGCCGACCTCGACATCCGCCTGAACCAGCCCGTCAGCGAGATCCGCTGGGACGGGCCGGATGTCGCGGTCACGACGCCATCCGGCACGCTGCGCGCCAATGCCGTCATCGTCACGGTGCCCGTCGGTGTGCTCAAGGCCGGCGCGATCCGCTTCACCCCGGCCTTGCCGGCCCGAACCCGCAACGCGCTCGACGGCATCGGCATGGGCGCGCTGACCAAGATCGCGCTGAAGGTCGAGGGCGAGCGCTTCGGCATCACGCCCGGCACGAGCTTTCTCGAGGCCGGCTCGCCCAGCCGCCTGATGAATGTCGACATGTTCCCGGATGGCAAGGACCTCGTCATCGCCTATTGCGGCGGCGACCATGCCCGCGAACTCTCGGCCGCGGGCCCCGAGGCCGCCCGTGCCCACGTCACCGAACTGCTGGCGCAGATGATCGGCGCCGACATTCGCAAGGCCGTGACCGGGATCTCCTTCCCCGCCTGGTGGACCGACCCGTTCTCGCGCGGCTCCTATTCCGTCTGCCTGCCCGGGCGCGAGGCCGCGCGCGAACAGCTCGCCGAGCCGATCGGCGGGCGCATCTTCATCGCCGGCGAAGCCACGGCCGGGGGCGGCGCGATGACGGTCGGCGGCGCGACACTGGCCGGCCGGGCCGCAGCCGCGGCGGTGGCGCGGATCAAGGCCTGAACGAATCGATCAAATACGATGCATCGCGCTAAGCGGATCTTGACGATCTCTTAACTCCTCTCTGGCGCAATTGCCGCCTTCGTCAGTTGGCAGGCTCAAGGCGCATGCAGGTCGATCTTCTGGCCGGAACGGCGTATCGGGCGACGATGCTGCCGCGACACACGCCCACCATCCTCGTCTTCGATTCCGGGCTCGGCGGCCTCACCGTGCTGTCGCGGACGATGCAGGCCCATCCCGGCGCCCATGTCGTTTATGCCGCAGACGATGCCGGCTTTCCCTATGGCGGGCTGCGCGAGGACGAACTCGTCACGCGCGTGATGTCGGTGATGGAGCGGCTGGTCGCGCGCTTCCATCCCGATCTGGTGGTCATCGCCTGCAACACCGCCTCGACGCTGGTGCTGCCGGCCTTGCGGGCCCGTTTCGCCCTGCCCTTCGTGGGCACGGTGCCTGCGATCAAACCCGCTGCCGCCTTGACGAAATCGCGCCTGATCTCGGTGCTGGCGACGCCCGGCACGGTGGCGCGCGACTACACCCGCGGCCTGATCGAGCACTATGCCGGCGATTGCGAGGTCACGCTGGTCGGCTCGACGCAACTCGCCGGCCTCGCCGAGGCGGCGCTCAAGGGCGAGCCGGTCGATGACGACGCCATCGCCGCCGAGATCGCACCCTGCTTCGTCGCCCGCGGCAACGCCCGCACCGATGTCGTCACCCTCTCCTGCACGCATTATCCGCTTCTGCTGGAGAGGATGCGGCGCCTCGCGGCCTGGCCGGTCGAATGGATCGATCCGGCGCCGGCCATCGCCCGGCGCGTCGTGCAGTTGCTTGGCCCCGATGTCTCCGCCGGCCGGACCGGAGCCAACGACGCCGTTGCGGTCTTCACGTCCGGCGCCGGCATCACCGGGCCCCTGCGCATCGCGCTCGCCGGATATGGGCTGGCCGAGGTCGCTATCGAGCCGATGCCGCTGGCGAATTGATCGCGAGCGGCGGGGAAAGGCTTCCCCGTCATGCTCGCCCTTGTGGCGAGCATCCACGCCTTGAACACCGCACTCGACGAAGGAAGACGTGGATGGTCGGGACAAGCCCGACCATGACGGTTTCGGTACGGGCCGCCCCCGGAACGACGCTTTCGGTTTGACAAACGCCGCCACAAGTGGTTCTAAGCCGGCGTCGCGCGGGCCCAAAAGGCCCGCGTGGCTTTTTCCGCACCCGTGATCCGCTTCTCTTCGGAGGCCGGATCTGTCGCCCCGGCCATTTCTATCGGGGAGCAGGAGGGCGCGGTCCTCAACTCGCGAACCACAGAGGACACGCGATATGTCGAAGCGCCATGAGGCGAAGTACAAGATTGACCGCCGCCTCGGTCAGAACATCTGGGGCCGTCCGAAGTCCCCGGTCAACCGCCGCGAATACGGCCCCGGCCAGCACGGCCAGCGCCGCAAGGGCAAGCCGTCCGACTTCGGCACGCAGTTGCGCGCCAAGCAGAAGCTCAAGGGCTACTACGGCTCGATCTCCGAGAAGCAGTTCCGCCGCTACTACGCCGAGGCGATCCGCCTCAAGGGCGACTCGGGCGAGAACCTGATCGGCCTGCTCGAGCGCCGCCTCGACGCCGTGATCTACCGCGCCAAGTTCGTCCCGACGGTCTTCGCCGCCCGTCAGTTCGTCAACCACGGCCACATCACGGTCAACGGCAAGCGCGTCAACATCGCTTCCTACCAGGTCAAGCCGGGCGACGTGATCGCGGTCAAGGAGAGCTCCCGCCAGCTCGCCATCGTCCTCGAATCGGCCCAGCTCGCCGAGCGTGACGTTCCCGACTATCTCGACACCGACCACAACAAGTCGACCGCCACCTTCACCCGCACGCCGACCCTGACGGACGTGCCCTACGCGGTGCAGATGGAACCGAACCTGGTCATCGAGTTCTACTCGCGCTGATCGGGCGGAGCGGGTCGCAGGACCCGTTTACCGGCATTATTTCGGGGGATGGCGAGAGATCGCCATCCCCCGTTTTTTTGGGCCACGCTTTTCGCGAGCGGAGCTTCGCCCGGCTGTTGAGCCCGCGCCTCAGCCCGCCTAGGCTTGCAAGCGTGACCACCATCCCTCCCGCCTGGACGCATCTGCAGCCTGAGTCCCTCAAGGCGCTCCTGGAGCCGCCCGGCCGGGTGCCGCAGGCGCTTCGCCTCACGCCCCAATACGTTCCTGTCGAGGCCGCCCTTCAGGCCCCCATGGTGATCGCCGCGCGGCTCCTGCTGGAGCTTGCCGTTGAGAAGGGCGGACTCGTGCTCACCCCCGCCGGAGCCCTGAAGCGTGTCGATGTCCGCCACGTCTTCGATCGGACGGAATGGCCGGGCTACGACAAGGCCGACATCCTCGCCGTGAACAAGGTGATCAACGAAGACGACGCCTACGGGGTCCTCTTCACGCGGATCGCGCTGCAGGCTGCAGGGCTCCTGCGAAAACGTCTGGGGGTTCTGAAGGCGAGCAAGGCCGGCAAGGCGCTGCTGGCTCCGGAAGCCGCTCCTGCCCTGCTGGCCGAACTCTTCGAGGCGGTGTTCTGGAGCGTGAATCTTCAGGATTTCGACAGGAACCCGATCGAGTTCTGGCCGCAGCATCATATGGGTGTGATCCTCTGGAGCCTGTCGGTGACGGCGCATGGCTGGTCGAGCGCGGGCAAGCTGATGGAGGCGAGCACGATCATGGAAACGCTCGAAGAGGTCCCGAGGCCCGACCTCCCCGAATTCGCGATGGTATCTCGCGTCCTGCGGCCCCTCGCCTGGCTGGGCGCTATCGCGAATCGCAAGCAGAAGCGGGCGTCCGGCTGGGGGTTCGATGAGGACTTCCGGAAAACGCCGCTGTTCGACCTGCTGCTTGAGTTTCACGTGGAGATGAAGGGGACGGGAGCCGCCCGGCACTGAAGCTCGCATGTCGCCAGCTCGCATGTCGCCGTTGGGCTGAAACGCGGCCTTTCCGGCTACACTTCACCAGCCCGACCGACCGGCTTGACCATGTAGACCCGCCGCAACCCCTTCTCCTCGACGCGATGTGTTTCCGCGTAGCCGATGCGGGAATAGAGCGCGATGTTCTCTGTCATCGCCTCGTTCGTGTAGAGCTTGATAGAGCGATAGCCCGCCGCGACCGCTGCCTGTTCGGCGTAGTCCAGCAGCATACGGCCGAGGCCCAGCCCCTGGGCCCGCGGCGAGACGGCCACATTGTCCAGCAGCATCGCATCGGCTTGCGGGATCAGGACGAGCAGTCCCTGCACGATGCCATCGTGCTCGATCACGCAGACGCGTCCGTCCGAAATCAGAGCCGCGTAGTCATCCAGCATCGGCCCCGGTTCTCGACCGATGCGGGCGATATAGTGGCTGTATGCATCCAGAACGATCTGCTCGACGACCTCGAGATCGATGGGCGTTGCCGATCGAATGCGCTGACTCATCCCGTCATGCTGCCATAGCCGCCATCGCCAGGGAATGATCTCCGCGTTCTGCGACGTGCCGTTGAACCACCGCCCACACCTCACCATCCGGCGAGCGCGCGCCCAGCCAGCACCATCGCGAACAGGCCCAGCAGAAGCGCCGAAGCGCGCGGGATCAGTCGTCGGCGGCCAACTCCCGTCACGGCCGCCAACCCGCGCCCGCCGAGGAACCATGCGCTGCCGGCAGCCGGAATCAGGACGCACATCGCCGAAAGATGCGCCGCAGCGACCGCCTCCTCGCTGCTCCAACCCGGCGGCATCAGCACGAAGGCGATGATCAGCGTCTTGGGGTTCAGCAGCGTCGTCGCGGCGACATGGCAAGGACGAACCCGATCGACACCGGACAGATCGGGCCGCCAGCGCCACATCGTGCCGGCCACCCAGGAGAGATAGATGGCTGCCCCCGCCTGCATCCAGGGCCGCAAGCCCTCGACCCCCGAGCCGAGCAGCCTGACCAGGACTCCCAGCGTGATGACGGCAACGAGATAGGCGCCGAGTTCCGCTAGCAACAGCCCGGGTGCCGCGCGCAGCCGGCTCGTTCCACCCGCGAGCGCAAGCAGGGTGTTTGTGGGGCCGGGCGTGGCGAGCAGAAGCGCCAACCCGATGAGAAAACCGCCGGAGACCATGCAGCTCTGGCTACACGCTGCCGGCGCCCTCGCCCTTGCGCTGAATCAACCTGCCGTCAGGGCCATCAACGCGATGCCGCCTCGCCGCTCACAGATGCGAGCCGACCTCGTTGCGGAAGTAATGGCAGCCCAGCCCCAGGCAGCCGATCAGGATCGACAGCGCATAGGGTCCAAACAGGCTCAAGAGGAAAACGAGGCCGATGAAGCCGCGCATACCCCAGATCAACCATGTCGCCTTCATGGCCCACCTTTGTTTCCAAATCACTGCCGAACCGTAAACGGAAACAGATGAATCGAAGTTGAACGGTCAGGGTAAATCGCGTTTTCCCTTTGTTCCCAAGGCATTAGGAGGTGAGGCGAAATCAAGGCGGATGCGGCGGAATTGCCGCTTGCGGCCGCTTCCCGCTGGGTTAACCCTTGCATCCCCAACCACGGGAATCACGAGCCGGGAATCGAGAACCATGACGAAGACCCTGATTGCGGCCCTGGCACTGACCTGCCTCTCGAGTTTTGCCCATGCCCAGAGTTGCACGGTCCAGGCGGGCGACAAGAAGCTCGCCGGTGCCGCGAAGACGAGCTTCCTGACCAAGTGCGAGAAGGACGCCGGCGCGGCCTGCGACAAGGCCGCCGCCGAAAAGAAGCTCTCCGGCGCCGCCAAGACCAGCTTCACCAAGAAATGCGTCAGCGACGCGGTCGGCACCTGACGCGCAAAAGCAAAGGGGCGGCTCGCGAGAGCCGCCCTTCTCGGTCGGTGGAAGCCTGTCGCGCGATCAGCCGCGGCGCTCCCAGCGATCACCGCGCTCCTCGCGCCAGCGACGCGGCCCACGGTCGTCGTCGTCGTGGTCATGCCCGCCGCGGCGCTCGTCCATGCGCTCGCGCATCCGCTCCATCATGCCGCGACCCTCGGCCATGACCTCGCGCACGGCGCGGCGCGCCACGGTCTTCTGCTCGTCGCTGAGCGTCACCCAGAGCGGGCGCACGGCATCGGCGAGTTCCTTGGAATGCGCCGCACGCGCGGCCTGACGACCGGACATCATGTCGAGCTTTTCCATGATGTCGGCATGGCGGAAGGTCTCGTGCTGCTCGCGCATGGCGGCCCAGCCGGCGCGGCGCTCCTCGGCCCGCTTCTTGACAAGGTTCTCGACGGTGTCGAACAACGGCACCTGCTCGGGCTTCAGCTTCATGTCGGTGCGCAGCTTGGCGAGGCGTTCGTTGAGACGCTCCTGCATGCGGGCGCCGCGCTGCTCGCGCCATTCGGCACGACGCTGCTCGCGGCTTTCCGAGCGCTCGTGACGCGAAGCGTCACGGTCGCCACCCATGGGCGGAAGCGGCTGCGGCTGGGCGATCGCAAAGGTCGCCGCGAGCGCAGCGACGGAGGACGCTGCGATGAGTGCGATATGTTTCATGCGGAATCTCCCATTGAGGCAATCGGATCGTTGGTCGCTGAGCGGGTCTCGAAGCCGGTTCGCGATGACGCCACACTGCGCACCGAGCGGTGGCCCTACGATGGCGCGATCATGAAAAGATCGTAATGTGAGGCCCGCGCGCCGGCCAGCGCGTTTGTGTTTCCCACTCTTTCGGCTTCCCCGATGCGCAATCTGATCACCGATGTCCGGGGCGTCCTGATCGGGCAGGCCCACGAGGCGCAAGCCGCGACAGGCGTGACGGTCGCCCTCTTCGAGCGCCCGACGATCGCCTCCATCGCCGTTCTCGGCGGCGCCCCCGGCACGCGCGACACCGCCCTGCTCGAGCCGGAGATGACGGTCCAGCATGTCGACGCGATCGTGCTGTCGGGCGGCTCGGCCTGGGGGCTTGCCGCCGCCGATGGCGTGACGGGGTGGCTCGCCAGCCAGGGCCGCGGCTTCCCCGTCGGCTCGTTGCGCATTCCGATCGTGCCGCAGGCGATCCTGTTCGACCTGTTGAATGGAGGCGACAAGCCCTGGGCCAAGGGCGACGCTGAAGCGCCCTATCGCCGGCTGGGCGGCCTCGCCGCAGCGGCAGCCGGCGTCGACTTCCAGTTGGGCACGGCCGGCGCCGGCTTCGGCGCGACCACGGCGAACCTGAAAGGCGGCATCGGCTCGGCCAGCGCCCGTGCCGCAACCGGCCAGACCGTCGGCGCTCTGGTTGCCGTCAATGCGGTCGGCACCGCCACGATCGGCAACGGCCCGCATTTCTGGGCGGCGCCCTATGAACGGGGCAGCGAGTTCGGTGGGCGAGGCTGGCCGGCCACGATCTCCGAGAGGGATATTGCCCTGAACTTCAAGGGCGGCACCGGCCAGAATACCACGATCGCGCTCGTCACGACCGACGCCGTGCTGACCAAGGCGCAGTGCAAGCGCCTGGCGCTGGCCGCCCATGACGGCCTCGCCCGTGCGCTTCGCCCCGCGCATGGCGCACTCGACGGCGATGTCGTCTTCGCCGCCGCGACGGGCCA
This sequence comes from Allobosea sp. GW822-FHT03F07, assembly GCF_058801345.1. Classification (NCBI taxonomy): domain Bacteria; kingdom Pseudomonadati; phylum Pseudomonadota; class Alphaproteobacteria; order Hyphomicrobiales; family Alloboseaceae; genus Allobosea; species Allobosea sp. GW822-FHT03F07. Next base: position 1,588,063 of record NZ_JBXAND010000001.1, on the reverse strand, counting down.
TGCCGGCGCGCCCTCCGACGCCTTTGCCCTGACGGAACTCTGCACCACCGCCGCCGACGTGCTAGCCCGAGCCGTGGCGCGTGGTGTCCATGCAGCGACAGCCCTGCCCTTCCCGGGAGCGAAACCGGCCTGGCGCGATCGCTTCGCAAGCTGACCGCGCGCCCGGGGCATGCTAGAGCCGCGGCCATGTCCACAGACGATTTCCTCGCACGCTTCGGTGCCGCCGGCCAGCGCCAGCCCGATCCCGTCGCCGCCGCGCAATCGGCGATGCGCAATGCCCTGCCCAAGCGCTTCTACGAGGCAGCCGGCGTCAGCGAGCGCGACGGGCTGTTCCATGTCGCTCTCGACGGACGCACGGCCCGGACCCCCGCCCGCAACCCTCTGGCCGTCGCATCGCGACCTGTCGCCGAGGCGCTCGCCGCCGAATGGGAGGCTCAAGCCGAACGAATCGACCCGGCCCGCATGCCGTTGACGCGGCTGGTCAATTCGGCGCTGGACGGCGTCGCTGACCAGCACGAGGCCGTGCGCGCCGAGATCCTGCGCTATGCCGGCAGCGACGCGCTCTGCTACCGCGCCAGCGAACCGCAGGAACTGGTCGCACAGCAGAACGAGGTCTGGGAGCCGATCCGGCACGGCGTCGAGGCCAGGATCGGCGCGCGCTTCCTGCTTGCGGAGGGCATCGTCTTCGCACAGCAGCCGCAACAGACCCTCGACGCGGTCGCCCGCCATGTCGCGGAGATCCCGGCGCCGGTGGCGCTGGCCGGCGCCCACAACGTCATGACGCTGACGGGCTCGACCATCCTGATGCTGGCGCTCGCCTTCGGCCAGCGCGACGCGGATGCTGTCTGGGCTGCCGCCCATCTCGACGAGGACTACCAGATCGGCATCTGGGGCCAGGACGAGGAGGCGGCCGAGCGCCGTGCCATCCGCCGCGCCGACTTCGATGCCGCAGCGCTGCTGCTGAAGCAGGGCTAGGGTCCCGGCGATGGCGATGGGACAGACAGCCGCATCGCCCGACGCCTATGTCGCGGCGCTGGACGGCTGGCAGCGCACCCTCGTCGAGCAGTTGCGTCGCGACGCGCTCTCCGCCGCGCTCGACGAACGCATCAAATGGACGAATCTGATCTATCTCTCGAACGGTCCCGTCTGCCTCATCCGGGCCGAGGCGGAACGCGTGCTTTTCGGCTTCTGGCGCGGCAAGCGGCTGCGGCAGATCGAGCCGCGATTGAAACCGGGCGGGAAATACGAGATGGCGACGCTCGAGCTGCGTCAGGGCGCTGTGGTCGATCGCGCCATCGTGGCGGAGTTGGTGCGCGCTGCGGTCGCGCTCAACCGCGAACTCGGCGATCCGAGCAAGCCGGGCGCCTGACTACGACGCTCCCTCCGGCGGCGCGGTCAGTACGCGGTCGATCAGCCCCCAATCCCGGCCCTCCTCGGCGGTCATGAATCGGTCACGGTCGAGCGTGCGCTCCACCTCCTCCTGGCTGCGTCCGCAATGCTCGGCATAGAGTCTGATCATGCGGCACTTCGTCTTCTGGATCTCCTCGGCATGGATCAGGATGTCCGAGGCCTGTCCCTGGGCGCCGCCGAGCGGCTGGTGGACATGCAGGCTGGCATTGGGCAGCGCCGCGCGCTCGCCCGGCTCGCCGGCCATCAAGAGAAAGGAGCCCATCGAACGAGCCGTTCCCATGCAGAGCGTGTGCACGGGCGAGCGAATGTAGCGCATCGTGTCGTAGATCGCCAAGCCGCTGGTGACGACGCCGCCCGGCGAGTTGATGTAGAAATGGATAGGGCGCTTCGGGTTCTCGGCCTCCAGGAACAGCAATTGCGCGCAGACCAGCGCGGCGCTGGCATCATTGACCTCCCCGTTCAGGAAGATGATCCGCTCGCGCAGCAGGCGCGAATAGATGTCGAAGGAGCGTTCCCCGCTGGTCGATTGTTCGACGACGATAGGGACGAGCTGCATCGTGCCGTGCATCGACGACCTCCTCTGTTCCGTATGCTGATGGCTGGACTTGCGAGCTTGGCCGGTCAGGCGGCGCGCAGCATGAGCGGCTGGTTGCTGTTGACAGGTAGCGGTTGCTGCTCGCCCAGCCTCGCATCCGTCAGCCTATGGATGATCCGCAACTCCGTACCGCCCTCGTTCGGCGCGAGGTGGAAGGTCACGACGCTTTCAAGAAAGGGGGGTTCCTCCTCCCTCAGCCGATAGTGCACCTCCTCCCCCGGCACCGAGGAGAGAGCTTCAACCTCGGCCGGCAGCCATTTCTCGCGGAACACCGGAATGCTGAGCGCCCGCCAGACCTTCTCGGGCGGCGCATCGAGTTGGTAGGCGAAGACCAGTTGCTTCGTCCGATCCTGCGTCTCGCTCTCGCTCATTGGTCCATGTCCCGCAGCAGATCCTTGAGGGCATCAATGCGCGCCGGCCAGTAGGCCCGATACTTCGCCAGCCAGTGCGCGATCAGGGCAAGCCCGTCCGGGTCGACCTCGTAGTTGACGAAGCGCCCCCGCCGCTCCTCGCGCACCAGCCCGGCGGTGCGCAGCACGGCAAGGTGCTGCGACATCGCCGGCTGGCTGATCGCCATGCCCTCACGGAGCGCACTGGCGTTCATGCCACCGGCCGCGAGCTTCTCGAAGATCGCCCGGCGGGTCGGGTCGGCCAACGCCTTGAAGATGTCCTGCTCAACCATCGACAATACATAATCACACACTTATTTGATTCGCAACCCACCCATCGTCTCACCGGATAGGCCGGGCGCCTGCGCGCAACCCGCCTTGCACCAAAGCCGCAACCGCGCCCGATAGACAGCCCGGCCTTCCGCCCTTAAGCCGGATAGCGAGGTTGATTGCGTTATTTGGCTAGGCTCGCGGGGGCTCCATGAAAGACATTCTCGACCAGCTGGAAGACCGGCGCGCTGGCGCGCGGCTCGGCGGCGGCGAGCGCCGCATCGAGGCGCAGCACAAGCGTGGCAAGCTCTCGGCCCGCGAGCGCATCGAACTGCTGCTCGACAAGGACTCCTTCGAAGAGTTCGACATGTTCGTGCAGCATCGCTGCGTCGATTTCGGCATGGACAAGGCCGAGAAGATCCCCGGCGACGGCGTCGTCACGGGCTGGGGCACAGTCAACGGCCGCACCGTCTTCGTCTTCTCCAAGGATTTCACCGTCTTCGGCGGCTCGCTCTCCGAGACGCATGCGCAGAAGATCATCAAGATCCAGGACATGGCGCTGAAGATGCGCGCCCCTATCGTCGGCCTGTTCGACGCCGGCGGCGCCCGCATCCAGGAGGGCGTGGCGGCGCTCGGCGGCTATGGCGAGGTCTTCAAGCGCAATGTCGCGGCCTCCGGGGTCATCCCGCAGATCTCGGTGATCATGGGCCCCTGCGCCGGCGGCGACGTTTATTCCCCGGCGATGACCGACTTCATCTTCATGGTCCGCGACACCAGCTACATGTTCGTCACCGGCCCGGACGTGGTGAAGACGGTGACCAACGAGACCGTCACCTCCGAGGAGCTCGGCGGCGCCAAGGTCCACACCACCAAGTCCTCGGTCGCCGACGGCTCCTTCGAGAACGATGTCGAGGCGCTGCTGCAGGTGCGCCGCCTGCTCGACTTCCTGCCCGCCAACAACACGGTCGGTGTGCCGGAATGGCCGTCCTTCGACGTACCCGACCGCGTCGACATGAGCTTGGACACGCTCGTCCCCGACAATCCGAACAAGCCCTACGACATCAAGGAGCTGATCCTGAAGACGGTCGACGAGGGCGACTTCTTCGAGATCCAGGCGGCCTATGCCGGCAATATCGTCACCGGCTTCGGCCGCATCGAGGGCCGCACCGTCGGCATCGTCGCCAACCAGCCGATGGTCCTGGCCGGCGTGCTCGACTCCGATGCCAGCCGCAAGGCCGCCCGCTTCGTCCGCTATTGCGACGCCTTCGAGATCCCGATCGTCACATTCGTCGACGTTCCCGGCTTCCTGCCGGGGACGGCGCAGGAATATGGCGGCCTGATCAAGCACGGCGCCAAGCTGCTCTTCGCCTATTCGGAATGCACCGTGCCGCTCGTCACCGTCATCACGCGCAAGGCCTTCGGCGGCGCCTATGACGTCATGGCCTCCAAGCATGTCGGCGCCGATGTGAACTACGCCTGGCCCTCCGCGCAGATCGCGGTGATGGGCGCCAAGGGCGCGGTCGAGATCATCTTCCGCGGCGGCGACGCCGAGACCATCGCGCGCCAGACCAAGGAATATGAGGACCGCTTCATGTCGCCCTTCGTCGCGGCCGAGCGCGGCTATGTCGACGAGGTGATCATGCCCCACTCGACCCGCCGCCGGATCGCCCGCGCGCTCGCCATGCTCAGGACCAAGAGCGTCGAGCGGCCCTGGCGGAAACACGACAATATTCCGCTGTAAGGGGCTGCCAGCAGGCAAGACGCCACGCCACCGCGTCATGCTCGGGCTTGCCCCGAGCATCACATGCCGAAGGATGCTCACTTTGTGGCGGGCATCCATGTCCTGAACATCGCACTCCGTCGATGAATATCTGGATGGTCACGACGAGCCCGATCATGGCGAAGGCGGGCCTTCCGAACAAGACATGTAACTCATTTTTACTTAGACAATTTCAAATATAGGCCGCGACGATACAGACATACCGGCCGATCTTGCCATTCGGCTCAATGGCTCTATTGAAGAGCTATTGCTCTAAATCTGGCATGATCCATTGCCCCGCCCCATCACCATCGCCGTCTTTACCGCCGCCATCGGCCTGTGGTGGCTGGCCAGCCGTTCCGGCTGGGTCAGCGCCTTCCTGTTGCCCGGCCCCGCCACGGTCGCCGAGACGCTGGGCGACCTGCTCGCCTCCGGCGAACTCGTTCGGCACAGCCTCGTCAGCCTGCGGCGCGTAGCGCTCGGCTATGCGCTGGCGATTGCGCTGGCGGTCCCGCTGGCGCTGCTCTTCGTGCTGAGCCGGCCGCTGCGCACCACGCTCGAGCCTTTGCTCGAATTCCTGCGCCAGATCCCGCCGCTGGCCCTGATGCCGTTGCTGATGCTCTGGCTCGGCATCGGCGAGACCCAGAAGGTCGGCATCATCATCCTCTCCTGCTTCTTCCCGATCTTCCTCGGCGTCCGCGGCGGCTTTGCCACGGTGGACCGGAAGCTGATCGATGTCGGCACCGTCTGCGGCTTCTCGCGCACCGAGATCATGCTCCGGATCGTGTTGCCCTCGGCCCTGCCGGCCATCGTCGTCGGGCTGCGCATCGGTCTCGGCTATAGCTGGCGTGCGCTTGTCGGCGCCGAGTTGATCGCCTCCGCGGCCGGCCTCGGCTACATGATCGTCGATGCCGAGAACCTGGCTCGCACCGACATCGTGCTGGCCGGTATCCTCGTCATCGGCGGGCTCGGCCTCCTCGCCGACCATCTGCTGCGCTTCGCGATCCGGCGCTCGGCGCCCTGGCTCGCGGGCGACCTGGAGATGGCCCGTGCTTGAGCTTGTGGGCATCGGCCGTCGCTACAGCGTCGATGGTGCGCAAGTGACAGCGCTTGCCGACGTCAGCCTCGATTTTCCGCCGGGCTCCTTCACAACGATCGTCGGGCGCAGCGGCTGCGGCAAGACCACCCTGCTGCGCATCCTCGCCGGGTTGGAGAGCCCGAGTGAAGGCGCGATCCGGCGCGGCGACGATAGCCCGCCGCGCATCGGCGTCGTCTTCCAGGAAGCCAGGCTGATGCCCTGGCTCGATGTGCGCGGCAATGTCGCCTTCGGGCTGCGCGGCCGGCTGCCCCAGGGCACGATCGAACAGCGCTGCACCGAGGTGCTGGCGCTCGTCGGTCTCGGTGCCTTTGCCCGCGCCATGCCGGGCCAGCTCTCCGGCGGCATGGCGCAGCGCGTCGCCATCGCCCGCGCGCTCGTGCTGGAGCCGCAGATCCTGCTCCTCGACGAGCCCTTCGCCGCCCTCGACGCCTTCACGCGCCGTGCCATGCAGAGCGAACTCGTCGCGATCTGGCAGCGCCGCTGCCCCACCATCGTCTTCGTGACGCATGACGTGGAGGAGGCCGTCCTGCTCGGCGAGCGCGTGCTGGAGATGCAGGCCGGCCGCGTCGTCGGCCATGAGAGCCTCGACCTGCCTCACCCGCGCGACCCGACCTCCGCCGAAACCAACCTCCATCGCCGACGGATTCTGGCGCGGCTGATGGATGCCCCCTCACCCGCCCCGGCCGAACCGGTCTGACATCTCGCAGGAGCCCATCATGAAACTCTTCGCCGCCATCGGCGTCGTGGCCGCCCTGCTGCTCGGCCCGGCCACTGCCGCAGACAAGCCCAAGACCGTGCGCATCACCTATGTCACCGCGCCCTTCAACCTTCCCTCGATCGTGATGCGCGAGAAGGGCTTCCTGGACGAAGCCTTCGCGCCCTTCGCCATCAAGGTCGAAAGCCCGGAGATCACCTCGGGCGCGCAGCAGACCCAGGCGATCGCCGCCGGCGAGATCGACATCGCCAGCGTGCTCGGCGGCACCTCGGCGATCCTGGCCGCCGCCAATGGCGTGCCGCTCAAGGTCGTCGCCGCCTATGCCCGCTCGCCGAAGGCCTATTTCCTGATGACGCGTGCCGATGGCCCCGCCAAGCTCGCCGACCTCAAGGGCAAGAAGATCGCCGGGCCGAAGGGCACGGTGCTGAACCAGCTCCTCGTCGCCGCGCTCGCCTCGCAGAAGCTGACGCTGGCCGATGTCGAATACATCAACATGGACCTGCCGGCGGCGCGCGCCGCGCTCCTCGCAGGCCAGGTCGATGTCGCGACGCTGGCCGGCGCCAATGTCACGCTGGTCGAGAAGGCCGGCGGGCGGGCGCTCGCCAGCGGCGAGGGCCTGATCAAGCCGACGACCGTGATCGGCGCCCGCACGGCCTTCCTGAATGAGCATCCGGACCTCGTCGCCGCCTATTTCGCCGCCCATCGCAAGGCGCTCGACTTCATGGCGAAGAACCCCGAAGAGGCGCTCGCGATCGCCGCCAAGGAGCAGAAGATCTCGATCGAGGACGCGCGGGCCCAATTGCCGCTCTACGACTTCACCTCCGTCATGACCGACGCCGACGTCGCCAACCTGACCGAAGACCAGGCCTTCATGGTCGAGGCCGGCATGCTGCCCAAGGCCAGGGCGATGGACCTCAAGGCGAAGCTGATCGCGCCCTTGGCCTTCGCCCTGAAGTAGCCTCACCGGCGCCGGCCCGTCCCATGAAACTCTCGATCCTCGATCCGCTCGTCGTACCGAAGGGCTCGACCTCGGGCGGCGCGCTGCGCACAGCCATCGCCATGGCGCAACAGGTCGAGCGCCTCGGCTTCACCCGCTACTGGATCGTCGAGCACCACGACGTCGCCTTCGAGGCCAATCCGGCCCCGGAGGTATTCGCCGCAGCGCTGGCCGGCGCGACCTCGCGCATTCGCATCGGCGTCGGCGGCGTCCTGCTCAACCACTACAGCCCCTACAAGGTGGCGGAAGCGATGCGGACGCTGAATGCGCTCTTTCCCGGGCGCATCGATGTCGGGATCGGGCGCGCCACAGCCGGCCCCGTAGCTGACAGGGCCTTGCAGCGGCTGCGCGACGCCCAAATCCCCGACGATCAGGCCGAACGCGTCGAGGAGTTGATCGGCTGGCTCGGCAACGACCTGCCGGCGACCTCGCCGTTCCACGGCATCGGCATCATGCCCGACGAGCCGCCCGGCCCCCTGCCCTGGATCCTCGCCGCCAGCGACGAAAGCGCAAGACGCGCCGCCACGCTCGGCCTCGGGCTCGCCTGCAGCGCCTTCCACAAGCCGGATCAGGCGCCGCATTCCATGGCGGCCTACCGCGCGTCCTTCCGCCCCTCCGCCTTTGCCGCCGGCATCGCCGCGCCGCAGTCCTTCCTTGCCGTTCGCGTCATTCTCGGCGAGACGCTGGAGGAGGCGGAGCGCCTCGCCATGCCGGTCCGCGCCGTCTTCCGCCAGCGCCGCAAGCCCGAACGCATCATGGTCGAGCACCTGGCCACGCTCGACGAGGCGGTCGCGATCATGGGCGGCATGGTCCCGGCGGGCGAAGAGGACTGGCCGGCTTTTCTGGTCGGAACGCCTGCTGCCGTAAAGGCCAGGCTTCAGCGCATGGCCGAAATCACCGGCGCGCAGGAATTCATGATCCAGGATTTCCTCGATGATCCCGCCCTGCGCCTGCGCAATTACGAGAGGCTCGCGCACGAATTCGATCTGAAGTCGTGAGGCGTCGACGCAGGGCGGCGATCCCGCGCCTGCGCGACATGACTTTCGCTGCGTAATCGACTAAGCCGGGTTCTCGCGCAGCTCCTGCCTCCCGATGCTCTTCAACTCCTTCGCCTTCCTGCTCGCCTTCCTGCCGTTCGCACTTGGCCTGCACTGGCTGGCGGAGCGCTTTGCGCCGCGCTGGCGACTCGCGTTGCTACTGACATTGTCGCTGCTCTTCTACGCCTGGTGGGACTGGCGCTTCCTGCCGCTGCTGGCTGTCTCGATCTGGCTGAACTGGCTGATCGCGGAAGCCTTCCAGAAGACCCGGGCCAGCCTGCTGATCACGCTCGCGATCATCGGCAATCTCGCGGTTCTGGCGCTGTTCAAATACTTCAACTTCTTCACCGATCTGGCTGGAATGATTCCAGGATTGCCTGCGCCAAAGCTCGAACTCGCTCTGCCGCTCGGCATCTCCTTCTTCACCTTCCACCATGTCATGTACCTGACCGATCTCGGGCGCGGCCAGGCTCCGCGCTATGATCTGGTACGCTACGGACTGTACATCGCCTTCTTCCCGCAGGTGCTGGCCGGGCCGCTGGTGCGCTGGCGCGAAATCATGCACCAGTTCGACGAGCGGCCCTATTGGCGCGAGGATGCGGCCAAGCGCTTCGGCCAGGGCTTGCTGCTCCTCACCGCCGGCCTCGCCAAGAAGGTCCTGCTGGGGGACCCGCTCGCCGAATACGCCAATCCAGTCTTCGCCGCGGCAGCGGCCGGCAAGGCCGTCTCGATGGTGGAAGCCTGGCAAGGCACCCTCGCCTTCTCTTTCCAGATCTATTTCGACTTCTCCGGCTACACCGACATGGCGCTGGGCCTCGCCTTGCTCTTCGGCATCGTGCTGCCGCAGAATTTCGAAGTGCCCTATCGCGCGACGAGCATCCAGGATTTCTGGCGGCGCTGGCACATGACGCTGTCGCGCTTCCTGCGCGACTATCTCTACATCCCGCTCGGTGGCTCGCGCAGCGGCCTGCCGACGCAAGTCTGGGCGCTCTTCGCCACCATGACGCTGGGCGGGCTCTGGCACGGCGCCGGACTCACCTTCGTCGCCTGGGGCGCGGCCCATGGGCTCGCCCTGATCGTCGCGCTGTTCTGGCGCCGGGCCGGCTGGCCGATGCCGGCCCTGCTCGGCTGGCTCCTCACCTTCCTGTTCGTGACACTCTGCTGGGTGCTCTTCCGGGCCACGAATTTCGAGGCGGCACTGGCGATCTACAAGGGCCTGTTCGGGTTCGCGCCCATCGGCAACGGCTTCAAATGGCGCGCTTTGCTCCCGGCCGCGGCCTTTGCCATCATCGGCCCGACCGCCTGGGCGCTGGTTAACCGATTGCCGCCCTCGCGCTGGCTCGCGGTGGCCGCAGCGGCCCTGTTCGTCCTCATCCTTTTCAAGATCGGCGAAGACGCCAATTATGAGTTCATCTACTTCCAGTTCTGAGCGTGAAACGACGCAGGTCGCGCGAACTCAGGCCGCGCGTTGGGGCGGCTTCGTGCGCATCTTCGCGGTCACGGCGGCTTCGCTGCTGATCGGCACGCTCGCCCTGGCCTTCCTGATCGATCCCTACGACACTGGCCATACCCCGCTGAGCCTGCCCGAGGGCGTTCGGCCACAGGGACCACGGACCGCAGCCGCCAGCCGCGGGCGAGACCCCGCCTTCAGCGCCGCCATCTTCGGCAATTCGCATGTCCAGCTCCTCTCGCCCGAGGAACTGCGCACGCGCACCGGCATCCCCTTCGTCTCGCTGATCGCCCCGGCCTCGGGCCCGAAGGAAGGCCTCGTGCTGATCGACTGGTTCCTGCGCCACCGGCGCGAGCCAGCCCGTGCAGTGGTCGTCGGCATCGACTCGCTCTGGTGCACGAGCAATCCGGCACTGCCCAACCAAAAGCCCTTCCCCTTCTGGCTCTACAGCCGCGACCGCGCCGAATATCTCGTCGGCCTGCTGCGCTTCGACGTGCTTGAGGAGTTCCAGCGCCGGATCGCCTACCTGCTGACCGGCAAGGGCGGCCAGGCGCGGCGCGACGGCTACTGGGACTACGAGCCCGACTACATCGCGCTCGGCTATGATCGCGACCCGACGAAGCGTGCCGGGCTGGAAAGGCCGATCGCGACCAGCGGCGGCAACGTCAAGGGCCCGCACCCCGCAGCCGGCGCTCTGGAGGCGCTGATGAACACCGCGCCCGGCACCCCGCTGATCCTCCTGCGCCCGCCGGTCTACCACACCGAACTGCCCGTCCCCGGCAGCACCGACGCAGCTGCCGACAAGGCCTGCCGGGACGCTTTCGCCGCCCTCGCCGAGCGCCGCCCGCGCACCGCATTGGTCGACTGGCGCCGCGACCGGCCGGAACTGCACGACCCGAATCAGTTCTTCGACCACAGCCATTACCGCCAGCCGATCGCCCGGCTGGTCGAGGCGGACATCGCCGCAGCGCTGGCAGCTATGCGCTGAAGACCGTTTTCGCCGGCGACCGACGGGCAAAAAGACCCTTTGGGCGATAGCGTTGGACGGCTCCGCCAACCCGATTGTTCCCGGCCATGTCCCTCGCTATAAGGGCGCCAAATCGGCGGCCCTCCCACGGCAATGTCGGTGGGCGCCTGGGAACGAGCAATCGAGAGAGTGCGCCTATGTCGAAGCAGATCACCCTCGACGCGGACTACAAACCCTCGGACGACGAGCCGTTCATGAACGAGCGGCAGCGGGAATATTTCCGTGGCAAGCTGCTGGCCTGGAAGGAAGAGATCCTGAAGGAGGCGCGGGACACCCTCGTGACGCTGCAGAGCGAAAGCGAGAACCACCCCGACATCGCCGACAGGGCCTCCTCCGAAACCGACCGCGCGATCGAGCTGCGCGCCCGCGACCGCCAGCGCAAGCTGATCTCCAAGATCGAATCGGCGATCGCCCGGATCGACGACAACACCTACGGCTATTGCGAGGAGACCGGCGAGCCGATCTCGCTCAAGCGCCTCGAAGCCCGCCCGATCGCGACGCTCTCGCTGGAGGCGCAGGAGCGCCACGAGCGCAACGAGCGGGTGTTCAGGGACGACTAGTTGCCCGACCGCCCGTGACAGCATGCGAGAGGCCCCGCCCCGTCATGGAGCGGGGCCTTTTTGCATGGGCGCTCTCCCAAACCCGCTGTCGCCCGGAAGTTCGACCATGCATTCGCGCGTCGTCCCGGGCGAAGCGGAGCGTAGACCCGGGATCCATTCGGGAACGCTGGTCTCGATAGGCTCCGGAATGGATCCCGGATCGGCGCCGCTGACGCGGCTTGTCCGGGATGACGGCGCAGGGCCAATCAGGTGCGAATGATGCCCAAAGACCAGGGACGGAGACATGCGCGTTCGCCCGCCCGCGCCTCCGCGTCGGTTGGTGAGGGGCAGCGGAGCGCCGCGAGGCGCGAGGGTATTGGGCCGCAACCATTGAGCCAGGTCGCGGCGCGGGCAGATTGAGCCACTGCCCGCACGCCCCGTGGCGCTCCGCTTACCGGCGATTTGTGTCTCCGGGCCGCGCTTATTGGGTCGTTGGCGTCCTCCGTCGCGAGCCCTTTCGACGCCAGTTCCCCTCATCGGGTTGTCGCGTCTACTCCGGCATGGGCGAAGGCCTGATGCCACCAACCGCGATCCTCTTGGGTCGGTAAAATGCAACGGACTGGGTCAAGTAAATACATACTTTTTTTGCTCGGCTTCTACCCTGCATTAATCGTAGCGTTGGGGTCGAAACGAGGCTTCGAACACTAGGGGAGGTTTTCTCATTGAGTTGAGCATCGCGTCGAAATGACCAAAATGAGACATTGATTATAATATAGAACACATAATACCGCGATTAAACCAAGTAAATAATATTATTGAATTAATAATAATCTGATTGATATTCGCTATATATCTATATATACTATAGATCTTATATTTCATTTTGTCATAAGTTATTACTAATATAATTATCGTGCTAATTTATTAATATCAACCTATTCGGAGTAGATTGATGTTAGTTGGCGTAAATGGAATTACGTTGGCTCCAAAGCTAGAGCAACGATGCTTTCTCGCCTACCCAAGAATTCCAGAAGGATATATCATCCCTTCAGAATGGAGGCCGTTCGGGCCAGGCGACACAATTGATGCGGTTGTTCTGACCGCTGCAGCGCCGGATCATGCTCTCAAGCTTATCCTTGACAATATCAAAGATCCCCTCGTGCCCATTATCAGCTTACTGCCGGACGACCGGCAATGCATTGATGCTGCAGGGACAAGTGAACGGCTTGTCTGGGCACGAGCGTATGAAATAGATTCGCGCCTGAAAGAATTGCCGCCGTCCGTACGCCATTCGACTTGGTCTGAAGACATTCTCCTAGCCAGAATGTACTCGCGCAACGAAGGCCTAAATCCAGTCTACGACTCGACCTCACGAGATCTCGTTCGCTATCCTGTCGCCGGCGCGCTGGCGAATGTGTCCGAAACGGCAACCGCCCTTTTCGACAAAGGATACTTGGTCCGTGGTTTCTTTGACCGCATTCACTGCTGTCCTCAGTGCCGCTCCGGGCACCTGTCGGTGCGTGAGGAGTGTCATTCCTGCATGTCGCCGCATATTCGCGAAGAACTGGTCGTTCATCATTTCCAATGCGCTCATGAAGCGCCGGAATCGCATTTCCGTACCGGCGGCGGATTCGAATGTCCGAAATGCGCACGAACGCTCCGGCACATCGGTCTTGATTACGACAAGCCAGGATCAATCACATGTTGCCAAGACTGCGGGGCGATCAACGATAAACCGAATGTCGGCTTCAAATGCATCGATTGCGAAGCACACTCGGCCGCAGATCAGGTGCCCGCCCGAACATGGTACACCTACAATATGACGTCGGCAGGCTTGCACCGTGTCCTCCACGAAAAGGAAGCGCCGGGGACCTCGTCGAAACCCGAGACCGACAGGTTCCATATACTGCTCGAGTATGCGCAACGAGAGCAGCGTGAATTCGGCTCGCTCTATCAAGTCGCCCGCTTAACTTTTGCAAACCGGAAGATGATCGAGGCGAAGGACATACGGCTTTGGGAGCAGAGCATGCTGCTCATTCGCGATGTCTTGCACAGCGCCCTTCGCGAGGTTGACGCCATCCGGGAGGATCACGAGGGCTTTCTCATCCTGATGCCGAGAACCGATCTGGCGGGCGCAATGCGCGCTATGGCCCAGATCGCCGGCAGGACGTCGTCGGTACTGAAGATCGACCCTGGCTTCGACTATTCACTTCTCGATGGTCTCACAGTGCGAAGTGCTCATGATCGGGCCGCATGACCATGGACGATCTGGACACACCGTTCATCATTCTGGGCCAATTCGACTGGGCCGGATGGCTCGCGATGTTCTGGTTTATGATCCTGCTGGAGATCCCACGGTACACGCTCTCTGGGATTGCGATTTTCGTCTCGAGTTTCGGCAGCAAGCATGCGCTGACCGAGGCGCAGAAGCGCTCGCTGGATCGGATGACGGTCAGCATTGTGATTGCAGGCCATAACGAGGCCGATGCCATCGAAAAATGTCTCAGGTCTCTCGGTGAGCAGACCCGCCGAATCGACGAAATCATCTTCATCGACGACGGTTCGACCGACGGCATGCGGGAGATCATAAACAAATATCGCCAACTCCGCCGCATCGACATCGCTCTGTCGAACCAGGTCCGAAGCGGCAAGGCGGCATCCTGTAATCTCGGCTTTACGATCGCGAAGGGCGATATCGTCGTCAATCTGGATGCTGATTGTTCTTACGACTGCGATGCGATCGAAAGGCTCCTGGAACCCTTTGCAGATCCAAGCGTCGGAGCGACAACGGGTGCGCTCGGCGTGCGCAACTTCGACCATTCCGTCGTGACGGCCTACCAGGCGATCGAATACATCGTCTCGATCGGGATGGGAAAGCGCGCCCTCGACATGCTGGACATGGTAGTCTGCGCATCGGGCGCCTTTGGCGCCTTCCGTCGCGAGGCCATCGCCCAGGTGGGTCTTCTCGATCCAGGGCCCGGCGAAGACTTCGACCTGACGCTCCGGCTCCGGCGGAGCGGCTGGAAGATCAGGTTTGCCGCGGATTCATGGTGTTTCACCGACACGCCGGCGACCTTCGCGGCGATCATTCGTCAAAGGCGACGTTGGGATCGGGATACGATCCGCACACGCATGCGCAAATTTCGAAACGCCTTCAGCCCAGGCCGCCGTAGGTTCAATCTGCTTGAGACATTTGAGCAGATCGAATGGCTGACGCTAAACGTACTCGTAACGATCGTATTCCCTATATATATCGCATGGCTATTCCTGGTTTTCGGTAGTGGAGCGCTGTCCATTCTCGGCGCCGTCGCGATTGTTTATCTTTTACTTGATGCGCTATCCTTCCTTATGGCGCTATCGATATGCGGGCGTTACAGCTCAAAGATGGTCCTCAGTGTGGCGCCATTCTTGCTGACGTTTGGCCTATACAATGGCATCTTCATGCGATGCGTGCGTCTCTACGCCTATTACGAAGAATGGGTGCACCGCGCCTCCATGCGAGACTCGTACTCACCGTTGCGGGTTTCGCACCAGGCTCATCGGATCAGGTGAGGCAATGATTACTCAATTGAGAGAGCGCACACGCGCTGACAAATTCCTGAATGATGTCCGCGCAAACCAGAAAGCCCGCCGGAACTATGGGCGCTATTTCTACGTCACGGCACTACTGGGGGTCTTCATTTATCTCGGTAATCTCTTTGTCGGGCACCTTATTTGGCTCAAGGCGGAAGGGCTTGTCCTGTCCGAACACGTGATCATAGCCTCGCCCTACGCCGTTCAGGTCACAAAGATGGCGGTGCAGCCGGGGCAAGCGGTCAAACAAGGTGATGTCCTGGCTCTCGTCAGTTCCCCGCAGATGATGGAGGCGATGGCCACGCTCACATCCAAAGCGGCGGAGACCACCGCAAGGCAGGCGGAACTCGCCATCAAGCTGGAGGTCGCCAACGCTGTCATGAAGACCGCCGACGAGCGCCTGAAGGAGACCGAGGCGCAGCTTCGCAAGGTCAATACGTCCCGTGCCACTGCGGGCTTTGTCTCGGACGCCTTCGCAGCCAATGTTCAAAAGGATCGCTACTTTGCAATGCAGGAGAAGGTCTCGCGCGAGGCGGAGCGTCGCGGCACCATAGAGCAACTCGCGCAGCTTGATTTGTCGTTGACAGAGGCGCGCGCCGCCCTCCAGCAGCTGCGGCTCAGCTACAATAACGGGATCATCGAAGCGCCGGCGGACGGTACGGTAGGCCCAAAGACCACCGTGCAGGGCGATGTGCTGAGGCCCGGCGACAACCTGATGCAATTATACATCGGCAAGAAGTTCGCCCTGGTCTATCTGGAGACGGGCTCGCTCTATGAAGCGAAGATTGGCGATCGCGTCTCCGTTGCGGATGGCTTCAAGCAGACAGCTGGCAGGATCGCCGAGATCCAGCCGCTCACGGTACCGCTCCCAGCCGAGTTTCAACGCGCATTTCGGCCGCCGTCTCGTGGACAGGTCGCGAAGATTGAACTCGAGAACGAAGCGATTTTCCCCATGTCGTCAAAAATTGCCGTGACCGGCCTGGGCTGGTGGCCACCCAGTCTGACTGCGACGCCGGCTTCGCCGAAATGATCAAAGAGAAATGGTGGGCCTCGTCTTGCCGAACCACCGCTCGGAGAATGATCCGTCTGCTTTCGTGACTTCCACACATGGCGCGATCCGGGCAAGTCCGGAGCTGGCGTCGAAGGACTGCAATCCGCCCATAGGAGCCGCCCCCTGGTCTGCTCGCCGGAAAATCAAAAGCCCCGCGTCGGGAGAACGCGGGGCTTCGGGCCGCCAGCTTTTTGAGCTTGGGGAGCGTGGCTGGCGGCCGGGAGCAAGCATGATCCCGAAAGGTGGGGCGCCGGTTTTCGGCCGAGATCATGCTTCACCAAGATGGCGGCTCGGGAGAGACCGCCGGCCGGATCGACGCGGGGATTGCGGGGAGCGTTCCGCGCCGGCCGGATTTCGAAAAGCAATGCGCTGCTTTTAGAAGGGGAGAAGAATGTCCATCACCTGCTGGCCGTAGCGCGGTTGCTGGACATCGGTGATCTGGCCGCGGCCGCCATAGGCGATGCGGGCCTGGGCGATCTTGGCGGATTCGATGGTGTTGTCGCTCTCGATGTCCTCGGGCCGGATCACGCCGGCGACGATCAGCTCGCGCACCTCGAAGTTGACGCGGATCTCCTGCTTGCCCTCGATCACCAGATTGCCGTTCGGCAGGGTCTGGGTGACCACGGCCGCGACGTTGGTGGCGAGCTGCTCGGCGCGGCGCACCGAGCCCGACCCTTCGCTCGAGCCTTCGGAATCGAGCTTGAGCAGTTCGCTGGCGCTCGATCCGTCGGGCAGGAACTTGTCGAGCTTGTTCTCGAAACCCATGAGCCGGGCCGCACCGAAATCCTCGCCGTTCTTGCGGCTGCGCTTGGTCGTGTTGTCGAGCTGGGCCCGGTCGGTGACCTTGACCTTGACGGTGACGAGATCGCCGACCTGCCGGGCGCGCTGGTCCTTGAAGAAGGCGCGCGAGCCGGTGCGCCAGAGCGAGTTCGGCGCGAAGGAGGCATGCTCCATCTGCGGCATCGGCATCTGCACCGGCTTGTAGCCCTTCATCGCGGTCGGATCCTCGATCGGCGAGAGCGCCGGCGCCGCGCCGACATTGGCGAGCCGGTCGGCGGCGCCGCAGGCCCCCAGCGCGGCGCCGAGCGCGAGCACGCAGGAAACTCTGGCAGCCGAGAGCTTGAGAGCGGAGATCTGGGTCATGGCTTGCTTTCCGCTGTGGGATTACGGGGCGCTGGCGACGCGGCCGGCCGGCGAGGCCTGGACCGAAATCCGGCCGGGGCCGCTGACCGTGCCCTGCAGCACGCGCTTGGACTGGGGGTTGGTGACGGTGACGACGTCGCCCATGGCGCCGGCCTCGTTGACGCGGCCGCGCATGGTGATCATCAGCCCCTTGGATTCGTAGATGATGGTGACGAGGTCGCCCTTCGCGATGATCTCCTCGCGCTGGACGTCGCCGGCGCGCAGCGGCAGCCCGGCCATCAGCGCGCGGCGCGCGACCTTGTCGATGGCGGCGCGCGGATCGCTGACGAGATCGGCGGCCTGGCCGTCGCGCGGGCGACGCTCGACCACGACATCGGCCTTGGACAGCGTCTCGCCGCGGGCGATCGCCCGCTTGGGAACGATCACCTCGACCGTCTCGACGAGCTGCCCACTGACGCGGACCGGCTTCAGCCGCATCGCCATGCTGCCGGGCACCGAGACGCGGGCCTGGAGCCGGCGCGCGCGGGCGTCATAGCTCAGATCGGTGACGGTGACGTCGCCGGTCAGTTCCGGCTCGACCGCAATCGCCGGCGCGCCACCGTCGATGGCCAGCGCGAAGGCCCGCGCATCCACGCCGTAGCGCTCCTGCAGCCCGGTCTTCACGGCAGCCTCGATGTCGGAGGCGGTGACGCGCCGCGCCGCGCGGGTGACCACGACCTGCGCCGAGCCGTGGCTCTCGAGCTCGGTCGCGGTGCGGATGATGCCCGCCGCCTGGGCAGCCTCCACGATGCGGGCGACCTGGATCGTGCCGGTCTCGCCGAGCGCCGGCGCCCGGAAGGCCGGAGTCGCGGCGGCCTCCGCGCCGAGACCCGCGATCAGATCGCCGAAGCTGACGAGGTCGCGCGCCAGCGTCAGTTCGTTGCGAAGCTGCAGCCGGCGCGGAAGCTGCGCCGCCGCGGGCTGGGGCGCCGTGACTTTGGGCGCTGCGACTTGGGGCGCTGCGACTTGGGGCGCTGGGACCTGGCCGGCCGACAGGGCCGCGACGGACATGCCGGGCTGGGCGGCCGGCCGCGGCTGGGCGCAGAGCGCCGAGGGCACCAGCAGGAGCAGGACGGCGAGCGAGAGCGAGGAACGGGTCATGATGCGCTGCCTTCGGCCTAGCCGCGGAACATCGAGGTCGTCGCCGACATCATCTGGTCGGCGGCGGTGATGACCTTGGAATTCATTTCATAGGCGCGCTGCGCCGCGATCAGCGAGGAAAGCTCCGTCACCGCCTGAACGTTGCCTTCTTCGAGATAGTTCTGCTGCAGCGTGCCGAAGCCCTCCCCGCCGCCGAACCCGTCGATCGGCTGGCCAGACGCCGCCGTCTCGATGAACAGGTTGTCGCCGATCGATTCGAGGCCGACCTTGTTGACGAAGCGGACGAGCTGGATCTGGCCGAGCTGCTGCGGCGCCGTCTGGCCCGGCAGCATGACTTCGACCGTGCCCTGCGAGTTGATGCTGACGCTGGTCGCATTGTTCGGGATCGTGATGCCGGGTTCGACCTGGTAGCCGTCGCGGGTGACGAGCTGCCCTTGCGAGTCGAGATCGAACGAGCCGTCGCGAGAATAGGTGGTGCGGCCGTCGGGCATGCGGACCCGGAAGAAGCCCTCGCCGCGGATCGCGAGGTCGTACTGCTTTTCGGTCGGGGTCAGGTTGCCCTGCGTCATGACCCGGCCGGTCGAGACCGTCTTGACGCCGGAGCCGACGAAGGTGCCCGCCGGAACCTGCGTGTTCTGGTCGGAGGTGGCGGAGCCCGCGCGCCGGAAGTTCTCGTAGAGAAGATCCTGGAAATGCACGCGCTGGCGCTTGTAGCCAGTGGTGCGCACGTTCGCGATGTTGTTGGAGATGACCTGGACGTTGAGTTCCTGGGCCATCATGCCGGTGGCGGCGGTCTGAAGGGCGCGCATGGGCTTTGCTCCTCTTGGCCGGGTCAGGCTTGCTGGTCGGCGAGGCGGGAGATCGCCTTGCTGCGCAGCTCGTCGGTCTTCGACATCATGTTGGCCGTGCTCTGATAGGAGCGCTGCACCTCCATCAGGCGGGTCATCTCGATCACCGCCTTGACGTTCGAGCCCTCGATCGCCCCCGGCTCCATCCGGGCCTCCGCTCCCGCCGGAAGCGGCGCGGTTGGCGAGGCGAACAGGTTGGTACCCTCGCTGGTCAGCGCGCGCGGATTGGCGAAGCGCACCAGGCGGATCTTGCCGCGCTGGCCCTGATCGGTGGAGACGGTGCCGTCGGCCGCGATCCGCGGATTGCTTTCGGCCGAGCCGAAGGTGATCGGCCCGCCATCGCCCAGGACCGGCTGGCCCGCCTGGGTCACGAGCTGGCCGGCGGCATTGATGTCGAGCGAACCCGAGCGGGTGTAGCGTTCGCCATTGGGCGTCTGCACGACGAGGTAGTTGTCGCCGCGCAGCGCCACGTCGAGCGGATTGCCCGTGCGTTCGATCGCCCCCTGCGACAGGTCGATCGGCGTGCCCTTGTCGATGACATAGGAAAGCGGCCGGTCGCTCGGCTTGAAGCTGTCGGCGCTGGCGCTCGGCATGATGAATTCGTTGAAGCGCGCCGAGCGCGCCTTGAAGCCGTTGGTCCCGACATTCGCCATGTTGTTGGCGATGACATCCAGCTCACGCGCCAGGGCCATCTGGCGCGACAGGCCGACGAGAAGCGCATTCTCCACGGCAGGTCTCCCGATTCTGTTCCGCGGCCGCTTCGACGCTCCCCAGCGCAGCAGCCACGTAAACCATTCCGCAAGCGCCATGCCAGCATGGTTAATTCAGCTAAAATATTGATATAGATAAATAATTTAGATCATTGGCACTGCGGCCAACCCTGCATTTCCGGGTCGGCCGGCAAGATCGACCCGGCAGAAATTGCCCTCCTTAACGACGCGTTAACCGTGAATGTTCAGGGTGTTCCAACGGTCGGCGCAGGCGCGCTGGCCGTCCGGAATTCGAGGCGTGCAGGCGATGGCGAAGAAGCCGAAGACCGAAGAGGAAGGCGCCTCCGGCGAGGAAGCGCCGCAGGGCGGCAAGAAGAAGCTGATCATGATCGTCGGCGGCGTCGTCATGCTCGCGGCGCTCGGTGGCGGAGGCTGGTTCTTCTTCCTGAAGAAGCCCTCGCCCGAGCAGATCGCGGCAGCCGAGGCGGCCAAGAATGCCAAGAAGCCCGTCGCCTTCATCGAGATGAAGGACATGATGATCGGCATCACCGGCGGCCCCCAGCAGGACCGCCAGCCGATCATCAAGATCAAGGTCGTGCTCGAAACCGCCGATGCGAAGGTCTCCGACGAGATCAAGCCGCTGCTGCCGCGCGTCGAGGACGCCTTCCAGGTCTTCATGCGCGAGCTGCGCCCCTCCGACCTCGAAGGCTCGGCCGGCATGTACCGCCTGAAGGAGGAGCTGCTGCGCCGCGTCAACGTCACGGTCTTCCCCGCCAAGATCGACGCCGTGCTGTTCAAGGAACTGCTGGTTCAGTGAGCCGGCCGGATTTGCCCGGCGCATCGACCCGAAAAGTGGAAGCCGGTTTTCGGATCAAACCGATGTGGAAACAAAGAGTGACGGAAGCGACGACAGGCCGATGAGCACGAGCGATCGCGACAATGCCGGCGCACCTCCCAAGGACGCGCCCCTGAGCCCTGAGAGCATGGCGGCCGAATGGGCCACCATGCCCGACATCGTCGAGGAGGAAGGCGAACCGGAAGGCGGTACGGACCGCCTGATGGGGCAGGAAGAAATCGACACGATGCTCGGTTTCTCCCTCGGGGACGACAAGGACGGCCGCAACGGCATCCAGGCGATCGTCGATTCGGGTTCGGTTTCCTATGAACGCCTGCCGATGCTCGAGATCATCTTCGAGCGTCTCGTTCGCCTGCTCTCGACCAGCCTGCGCAACTTCTTCACCGACAACGTCGAGGTCACGCTGGAGAGCATCCGCTCCGTGCGCTTCGGCGACTACATGAACTCGATCTCGCAGCCGGCTCTGCTCTCGGTCTTCAGGGCCGAGGAATGGGACAATTTCGGCCTGGTCACGATCGAGTCCTCGCTGATCTATTCGGTGCTCGACACGATGTTCGGCGGCAAGCGCGGCCAGCCGGCGCCGCGCATCGACGGGCGCCCCTTCACCTCGATCGAGATCCGCGTCATCCGCCGCGTGATCTCGCTCGTGCTGGGCGACGCCGAGGCCGCCTTCAAGCCGCTCTCGCCCGTCAACTTCACGATCGACCGCATCGAGTCCAATCCGCGCTTCGTGTCGATCTCGCGCCCGGCCAACGCAGCCATCCGCGTCGAGCTGAAGTTCGACATGGAAGGGCGTGGCGGCTCTCTCCACCTCCTCCTGCCCTACGCGACCATCGAGCCGATCCGTGATCTGCTGCTCGAAAGCTTCATGGGTGAGAAGCTCGGCCGTGATCCGATCTGGGAGAACCATCTCGCGACCGAGGTCTGGCAGACGGAAGTGCCCGTCACCTGCGTCCTGCACGAGACGCAGATGCCGCTGAAGCGGATGATGAAGCTCGAGATCGGCGACACTCTGATGTTCGATGCACGTCCCGACGCCACCGTTTCGCTGCGCTGCGGCGACTTCATCGTCAGCGACGGGCGCATCGGCCGGGTCGACGACAAGATCGCCGTCCAGATCGTCAGCCCGCTGCGGCGCTCCAAGACGACGATGGCCGCCTTCGACAGCAACCAGCTCGGCCGACCCTCCTGACGAAAAGGCCCCCGCATGACGATCACTCTCATCGCCGATGTGCTGGTTGCCAGCCTGCTCGTCGCCACCATCATCACCTGCTTCGTCCTGACCAAGCGCATCGAGCGCCTGAAGGCGGATGAAGCCGGCATGCGCCAGACAGTCGGCGCGCTGATCGCCGCGACCGACACCGCCGAACGCGCCATCGCCGGCCTGAAGCTGACGCTCGGCGATTGCGACCGCACCCTCGCCGAACGCCTGCAGACCGCCGAACGCTACGCCGCCGATCTCGCCGCCCAGATCGAGGCCGGGCAGGTCGTGATGGATCGTATCGGCCAGATCGTCAGCGCCGCGACGATGATCGCGCCGAAAGCCGCTGGCGGCCAGGAGGCGATGCAGCCCGCCCCCGCCGAGGCGACGCCAATCTCGCGCCTGGCGAGCGCCGCCCAGTCCGCCGCCGCGATCCGCAGCCGCGCCGCCCGCCGTCTCGAGGGTCAGGCCGCGTGATCGAAAGGCCCCGCCTGCTTCCGGCCGTCATCCTCGGCGCCATGGGTCTCCTGGCGCTGAAGATGCTCGCCTGGACGGCGGAACCCTATCCCGGAAAGGTGCCGTCGAGCCCGCCGGCCTTCGCCTCCGCGCCGAAGCCGGCGAAGGAGGTCTGGGGCCTGGCCAAGGTGATCGCGCACGCGCATTCGCCCGACATCCAGTTCCGCGATCCCGAAACCACCGGCTCGGTGCCGGCTCCCGATCCGAAGAAGGCGGCGGAGAAGGCCGAGGCAGAAGCGAACGAAGAAGCCGCGCGAGCCGCCAATCCGCTGAACAAGGCCGGGGTCATGAACGGCACGACCCCGCCGGTCTCGCAGGCCGAGCGCGCCCTGCTCGAACGCCTCGGCGAGCGCCGCGAGGCGATCGACGCGCGCATGCGCGAGCTCGAAATGCGCGAACGCCTGCTCGACACGGCCGAGAAGAAGCTCGACAGTCGCGTCGGCGACCTGAAGGACCTCGAAACCAAGGCGGGCAGCCCCGCCGGCAAGCAGGCGGGCGAGGAGGCCAAGGCGATCAAGAACCTCGTGATCATGTACGAGGCGATGAAGCCGAAGGACGCCGCCCGCGTCTTCGACCGCCTCGGCCTCGACATCCTCGTGCCGGTCGTCCAGCAGATGAATCCGCGCAAGATGTCGGAGGTCCTAGCGGCGATGGCGCCCGACCGGGCCGAGAAGCTGACCGTGGCGCTGGCGACCATGGCGCGCGGCCCGGGCGCCGAGCGTGTCGCGGTCGATCCCTCCTCCCTGCCCGGCACCGAGCTGCCTGCGATCGCACCTGCGCCGCGGCGCTGACGGTTCGTTTGGAAACATCGGCCCGCATCCTGCGAGGTCGACCGATAGTGCGCTCAGCGATTTCGGTTGATTGGAATTTCGCGCCGAAACGCATCCTCGTCCCGGACGCAGCGAGGCGGAGATCCGGGATCCATGCCGGAGCGTTTGCCGGTGAGGCTCCGGAATGAATCTCGGGTCTTCCTGCGGTCGCCCGGGACGACTGCACGTTTTCTTTGATGGTCGAGCCTTTGGACATTCCGACGTCGTGATCGGCCGGACTCTCGAGAAGAAGCCCCACGGGGATTTCCAAGCATGCCCTTAACCCCCCATTATCCTTGACGCGCTAGCCTCGCGACGATCGTGGCAGGTTTGTCTGCCTGCCCCGATCGTGTCGTGTTGCGTGAGTATCCGGCTTTGCGTCTCCCGCGTTCCCTCGCTTTCGGCATCGGGCTGTTCGCCCTGGCAATAGCCGCCGGACTCGGCGCGCCGGCGCTCGCCGCCAGCGCGACCTTGCGCGGCGACGTCATGCAGCCGGGCTTCGGGCGCCTCTCCCTGACCTTCGACGAACCCATCACGACGCGCATCCGCGTATCGAACGGCGTTCTCGTCGTCGCCTTCGACGGCAGCGTGAAGATCGACATCGCCAAGATCGCCCGCGAATTGCCGGCTTATGTCTCGGTCGCGCGCGTCGATCCCGATGGGCGCGGCATGCGGCTGGCCCTCACCCGGCCCTATCGCACCAACCTGATCGAGGCCGGCGAGAAGGCTTTCATCGACATCCTGCCGGAAAACTGGACGGGTCTCCTGCCCGGCCCGCCGCCCGAGGTCATCGCCGAGATGTCAGAGAGGCTGCGCGTCGCCGAGGCGCGCGCCCGCGAGGCCGCTCGCCTGGCGCAGGAACAGCGCAGGACGCTGGGCCTGCGCAGCACCAGCCTGCCGACGCTGGAGCGGCTGGTCTTCGAGGCGGCTCCGGACACGACGTTGAATCCGGAGCTCGCAGACGGCGCGCTGAAGCTCTCCTTCAACCAGCCGATGAACGTCGACCCGGCCGCGATCCGCTCTGCGCTGCCTGCCGGCGTGACGCTGGTTTCACACGACGCCGGCAAGGCCGCTACGACCCTCGCGCTCTCGCTGCCCAAGGACTGGCAGTTCCGCAGTTTCCGCGACGAGGACGGGCTCGTCGTCGACCTGCTGAAGCCCGCCAAGCTGTCCGCCGCCGCGCTGGTCGATCCGGTCGGCGCGCTGACCGCCGCCGCCGCGACGCAGGCCCCCGCCCCGCCGCCAGCCGGCCCGGCCACGCCCCCTGCCCCGGCTCCGACCCCGGCCGGCGAGAATAGGCCGGCCCCACCTGCCGCCGCCGCACCGGCCCAGGCGCCGAAGCCTCCGCCGGCGGTCGATCCAGCGCCGCAGGCGGTGAAGGTCGTGGCCGTCGGCACGCGTCTCGACTTCCGCTTCCCGCGGATGACGGGCGCCGCCGGCTTCGTCGAGGCCGGTGCCGCGACGCTGGTCTTCGACACCCGCGACACGATCGACCCGGCCGAGCTCAAGGGCCTGCTGCCGCAACTGATCGAGGATGCCAGCGTCACTCGCGAGGGCAAGGTCGCGCTGGTCCGTCTGCGCCTCGCAGGCCAGCCCCTGGCGCGGCTGTTCGACGACGGCACGACCTGGTCGCTG
Organism: Allobosea sp. GW822-FHT03F07; assembly: GCF_058801345.1. Classification (NCBI taxonomy): domain Bacteria; kingdom Pseudomonadati; phylum Pseudomonadota; class Alphaproteobacteria; order Hyphomicrobiales; family Alloboseaceae; genus Allobosea; species Allobosea sp. GW822-FHT03F07. The sequence continues at coordinate 1,563,294 of NZ_JBXAND010000001.1, read as the reverse complement.
AGCTTCGGGGAGCAGGGCGGCAAGCCGGCAGAGCCCTTGATCCCGGCTCGCTCCATGGACGAGCAGGGGCAGACCATCGTCGCCGTGCCCCTGCGCGGCATGACCGGCGTTCACTGGCTGGAGGCAGGCCCCGGCGGCTTGCCCGTCGCGGTCGCCACGGCGACCGGGCCGACCCGGGTGACGCCCAAGCCCTACCAGTTCGTCGAATTCGGCCTGCTTCAGACCACGCATGGGCTGGCGGTGAGCCCGCGCTCCGACGATGTCGTCGTCCGCGCCGGCACCGAGCAGGTTCGCATCGGCCGCACGGGCGGCTTGACGGTGACGCTGGACGTCCCCGCCCCTGAGAAAGACGCCGACTCAGAAGCGGCAAAGCCACAGGCCGCCCTGCTCGACGCCGAGCAGTGGAGCAAGCTGGTCGTTCCCGCCGTGCGCGAACAGGAGCGCATGCTCCAGCGCGAGATCATCGGGGCCTCGCGCGCCCGCAAATCGGAGACCCGCCTCGCACTGGCGCGCTTCTACGCCGCCAACGGCTTGCTGGCCGAGGCCAAGGGCCCGCTGCAAACCCTGATGGCGGAAGATCCGGCCATGCGCGCCAACCGCGAGGCGCTGTTCCTGAAAGGCCTGATCGCGACAGGGATGCACCGGCATCAGGAGGCCGCCACGGCCTTCGACGCCGCGCCGATCAAGGACGATCCCGAGACGGGCCTATGGCGCGCGCTGGTCGATCAACGGCGCGGCCGCGACGCCCAGGCCCTGCTCGGCTTCCGGCGCGCCGAAGCCGTGCTCGATCGCTACCCGCCCGAACTGCAGGCGGACTTGCGCCTCGCCAAGGCGCGTGCGGCTCTGACAATGCGCGACATGACGATCGCCGAGCGCGAGATCGACGCTCTCGACGCCTTGCCGGCCGGAACGGTCGACCGCGAACACCTCGCCCTGCTGCGCGCCATGCTCGACGACGTCACGGGCCGGCCGGACAACGCGCTCGCCGGGTATCGGCCTCTCTTCGAGGCGCGTAGCCGGCCGGTGGCGGCGGAGGCGCAATTGCGGGCCGTCAGGCTGGTCCAGGCCGAGAAGCGCCCCGACATTTCGGCAGACGAGGCCCTGGCGCGGCTCGAGACGGTCTCGATCATCTGGCGCGGCGGCGATCTCGAGATCGAGGCTCTCGGCGAGCTCGGACGCATCTATGCCGACCAGCAGCGCTGGCGCGACGCCTTCCAGATCGCGCGACGCGCCACCGAGACGCATCCCGAGCATGCCGTCACGCGGCGCCTGCAGGATGAGACCGCGCAGCGCTTCGCCGATCTGTTTGGCGGCGGCGGACTCGACCAGTTGCCGCGCATCGAAGCCCTAGCGCTGTTCTACGACTTCAGGGAGTTCCTGCCGATCGGCCGGCGCGGCGACGAGATCACCCGCCTCTTGGCCGACCGTCTCGTCGGTCTCGATCTGCTCGACCAGGCCAGCGACATCCTGCGCTATCAGATCGAACGGCGCCTGACCGGCGCGGCCCGCTCGACCGTCGCGGCGCGGCTCGCCATGGTCGATCTGATGAACGGCAAGCCGGCCGAGGCCCTGCGCGCCCTGAATACGACCCGGTTGGTCGAACTCCCTTCCGACGTCAGGCGCGCCCGCCTCCTGCTCGAGGTCAAGGCGCTGTCGGACCTGTCGCGCACCGACCAGGCGCTCGAACTGCTCGAAGGCGAGCGCGGCCGCGAGGTCGATCGCCTGCGCGCCGACATCTTCTGGACCGGGCGGCGCTGGCGCGACGCCGGCGAGGCGCATGAGCGCATCCTTGGCGAGGCCTGGCGCGGCTCGGAACCGCTCGCCGACGGTGCGCGCGCCGACGTCATGCGGGCCGCGATCTCCTATGTCATGGCCAATGAGGGCCTGTCGCTGGACCGGCTGCGCAGCAAGTTCGCGACCAAGATGGCGCAGAGCAGTGACGCGCGCACCTTTGCCTTCGTCACCGGCGCAAACCGCTCCCGCGCCGCCGACATTCGCGAGATGGCCCGCGCCGCCGCCGCGGCCGGCGCCGACACCCTGTCCGACTTCATGCAGGCCTATCGCGAGCGCTACCCGGCTTATTCGGCGGCAGCCCGCCAGAAGAAACCGGACGCGCCCGCTGCCCCCTCGCCCGAGGCCTCGCCGCAGACGCCTGCTCCGACACCAGCCGCAGCCGGCGCCGCACCGGCAGCCCCCGCCGCGCCTGGCAGAAGCTGATACGGGGGGCGTCCTCAGACGCCGTAGCTCTTGACCAGCGATCCGGCGACCAGCCCCCAGCCGTCGACCAGCACGAAGAAGATCAGCTTGAACGGCAGCGCCACCGTCACCGGCGGCAGCATCATCATGCCCACCGACATCAGAATCGACGCGACAACGAGGTCGATGATCAGGAAGGGCACGAACAGCAGGAAGCCGATCTCGAAGGCCCGGCGCAGCTCCGAGATCATGAAGGCCGGCACCAGCACGTGGATCTGCACCTCCTGCGGCGTCGCCGGCGGCGGCTCTCGCGACATCTCCATGAACAGCGCGAGATCCTTCTCGCGGACATGCCGCAGCATGAAGGTCTTGAAGGGCACGACGCCGCGATTATAGGCCTCGGCCGGCTGGATCTGCCCCGCGACCAGCGGCGCGATCGCGTTCGCATAGGCCTCGCGCAGGGTCGGCGCCATCACGAAGCCCGTCAGGAAAATCGACAGCCCGATGATCACCGCATTCGGCGGAGCGGTCTGCGTGCCCAGCGCCGAGCGCAGCAGCGACAGCACCACCGCGATGCGGGTGAACGACGTCACCATGATCAGGATCGACGGCGCCAGCGAAAGCACCGTGATAACGGCGATCAACTGCAGGGCGCGCTCGGCCACGCCGCCGCCCTGCCCGAGATCGAGCGACAGCGTCTGCGCCAGCGCCGGCCCGGCCGGCACGCTCAGCAGCGCAGCCCAAAGCGCCAGGCACGCCGGAAGGGCCCAGACGCTCCGCACGCGGCGACGCCATCTCGCAGGAGTGCTGGTCTTGGTCACGCGCAAAGCCGTCATAGCGCCCGACTCAGACGATCGAGCCGTGCGAGGCTAAGGCCGGCCTTCGCCGAGCGGCAACCGGCTTGGCAGCGTCAGCCGGCCGCGCAGGCAGGAATCCTGTTGACGGTCCTGTCGATCGATCCAGTTGTTCCGGCCGATCAGGAGCGAGACTTGGGATCGCGGCCGAGCAGGCGCGCGAACTCCGCCTCGATGGCGTCGACGGAGAACGGGTCGATCGCCTTCGGCTCGGGCTCGGGCTCCGGCTCAGGTGCTGGAGCGGATTTGCGCTCCTCCGGCGCAGGTGCAGGCTCTTCCGGGGCCTCGCTCGCCTCCGCCTCGTCCGCCTGCTGTTCGGTGGGAATCGCCTCGGACTCGTCCTCGCCCATCTGCGGTTCCGTCGCGGGTTCGGGAACAACCTCGATTTCGGGCTCCGGCTCGGGCGGCGGCTCCACGGCGACGGGCTCGCGAACCACCACGGGCTCGTGCTTGGGCGGCGGCGCGGGCTCGAACGGCTTCGGCGCCGTCGACGGTGGAAAGACGGGCGCAGCAAAGATCGGCGGCTTCGGGGTGATCCGCTCGGGCTTGAGGCCGAGCGCCATCTCGAGCTCCGCCTCGACATCCAAAGGAACGACCCGCGTGCCGGTCACGACGGGAGCAGGCGGCACGGTCACGGGCGGGGCCGGCTGCGGCTGTGGTTCGGCTGGCGGCGGAGCAGGCTCGGGCGGGGAAACCGCGAGGCCGGGATCGGCAGCGATATTGGCGGGCGCGCCCGCCGGCCGCACCGCCGAGAACGGGCGCTTCAGCGCCTCGTCGAGTTGCCGTGCCATATCGTCGAGTTCGCCCGCGCTGACAGCAGGCGCCGGGGCGTGGTCGCGCGTGAAGTTCGGAGGCGGCACTGCAGGAGTCGGCGCGGGCGGTGCCGTAGCCGGTGTCGATTGCGCCCGCGACAGCGCGGCGCCGCCGATGGCTGCGATGCCGCCCGCGGCCGTCGCGGCGGCGACAGCGGCTTCCGCCTGCGTCAGGGTCTGGGTCGGACGGACGGGCGACCGGACCGGTGGCAGCGGCGGTTCGCCCCCCGACGGAGCCAGCGCGACAGGGGCCGGCGGGGGCGCGCGGCGCGGATCTTCCGTCGGTTCAGGGCGCAGCGGCTCCTGCGGCACCAGCGTGTCGAACGGCAATGGGCGTTCGGGCAAGCCGATCTCGGCCTGTGCCGGCACGGCGGCACGCGCGCCGCTACGCACGATATTGGTCTCGACGACGACGTCGGATGCTCCGCCGATCATGATCAGATGCTCGACATTGTCGCGCCGGATCAGCACGAGCTGTCGCTGTCGGTCGAGATCGTGGATGTCGACGACGCCGAGCCTTGGCTGCCTGGTGCGGCCGCCGCCCTGCCCCTTGATGCGCAGCCGGCCGTCCTTGATCTGCCGCGCGAACAGGCCGAGCAGCACGAGCAGCACGAGGATGACGCCAAAAGCGATAACCCACTTCTGAGCGGTGGGGAGATCGAAGCCAAACAAGCTCTGCAAGGTCTGCCTCATATGCGACGGCGGGCCGGACGCCGGCAGCCGATAAGTCCACCTGACGTTGAACACGCAGGCTATAGCATAGCGCCCGCGCTTTCAGGAAACATGGTGAACGTGTGGTTAACCGGATTCTCGAAACTGACCCGTCTTAACCGCTCGTTAACCATGCGCCCGGCAATATTTACCCAGTGGGCTGCGGCGTCGCGCCGGAACCGGGAGGGTGACAGTCATGGCGAACACTGCCCTGGGTACAGGCGGGAACCTGATGCTGGCGCTGAAGACGCGCATGCAATGGCACCAGACGCGCCAGAAGGTGCTGGCCGAGAACGTCGCTAACGCCGATAGCCCCGGCTTCCGCCCGATGGATGTCAAGCAGCCCCCCATCGGCGCCGTCGGCCAGGCGAGCGTCGGGCTGGTCCAGACCAGCGCCGGGCATATGGATCTCAGCGGAGGGCGGGGCGCGTTCGACAGCGCCCGCGCCCAGCGATTCGAGACCACGCCCAACGGCAACGCGGTCAACCTCGAAGACGAGATGACGAAGGTCGCCCAGAACCAGTCGGACTATCAGCTCGCAGCCTCGCTCTACAGCAAGGGGCTCGGCCTGATGAAGATCGCGATTGGCAAAGGTCGCTGACGGGCTGGGCCGCTAGCAGGTTTGGGGCGCTGACGGGGCCTGACGGCTCTCTCTGAAAGGAACAGGCAGGATGGATCTGCTCAAGAGCATCGCGGTGGCGACGTCGGGCCTGCGCAGCCAGTCCGGCCGCATGCGCGTCATCGCCGAGAACATGGCCAATGCCGATTCCGGGCCCGACCGCGCCGGCGCCGACCCCTATCGCCGCAAGATTCCCACCTTCCAGCGACGCTTCGACCGCGAACTCGATGCCCAGGTCGTCGACATGGGCCGCGTCCAGCGCGACAACAGCGCCTTCCGCGTAAAGTTCGAGCCCGGCAACCCCACGGCCGACGCCAGCGGCAATGTCAAAATGCCCAACGTCAACTCGCTGATCGAGACGATGGACATGCGCGAGGCCCAGCGCAGCTACGAGGCCAACCTCAACCTGGTCTCGTCGACGCGCCGGATGATCCAGCGCACCATCGACATCCTGCGCGCCTGAGGACGACTGAGCCATGGCCACCTCCAGCTTCGCCGCAGGCGCCTATGCATCGATCCAGGGCATGGGCGCGGGCAACCTGCTCCGCAAGCCGGTCTCCTCGACCGGAACCCAATCAGGCAGCGCCGACTTCTCGGCCCTGATCGGCAAGGCGCTCGAGGCCACAGCCGATGCCGGCCGCAAGGCCGACGCCCAATCGGCGTCGGTCGCGACCGGACGCGCCGATGTCGTCGACGTCGTCACCGCCGTGGCCGAGAGCGAGGCTGCAATCGAAACGCTGGTCGCCGTGCGCGACCGCGTCATCGCCGCCTATGAAGAAATCATGCGGATGCCGGTGTAAGCATTGCGCGAAAAAGTGGGAACCGGTTTTTCGCAGAAGCAATGCGAGAAATCTAATCTGACCGCGCTTTTCAGGACGAGATCATGACCTCCGGAGCCATCCTCGACGTCGCCCGCGACGGCATCATGGTGTTTCTCAAGGCCGGCGGCCCGCTGATGATGGTCGCGCTCATCGTCGGCCTCGCCGTCTCGCTGGTGCAGGCGCTGACCCAGATCCAGGAACAGACCCTGGTCTACGTGCCGAAGATCCTGGCCGTCTTCGCCGCGCTGATGCTTTTTCTCCCGTTCATGGGAGACGCGCTGGCGGGTTATATGGGGCGGGTCGCCGTCCGAATCGCCACGGGCGAATGATCCTGCCGCAGCAGACCTTCGCCATCGTCGATGGCGCTGCCCTGCGGCGCCCGGAATGGCGGCGGAGTGTCGGCGGCACGATGCAGATCGCGATCCTGCCCGAGATCAGCGCCGTCTTCGTGCTCGTCTTCGCGCGCGTCGGGACGCTCGTGATGCTGATGCCGGGCATCGGCGAACGCTTCATCTTCTCGCGCGCCCGGCTCTCTCTGGCCTTTTTCATCGCGCTGATGATGGTGCCGATGGCGCGGCCGCTGCTGCGTCTCCCGTCCGACACGACCGGCATCGTCGGGCTCCTCGTCAGCGAGATCCTGATCGGCCTGGTCATCGGCGTCTGTGCCCGCTTCGTCATGGCTGCCCTGCAGACGGCCGGCACATTGGTGGCGCAGACCATGGGACTTGGCTTCGCCATGACGGTCGACCCGACCGGCGGCACCCAGAACCCGTCGATCGGCAACCTCCTCACCATGCTCGGCATCACCCTCGTGCTGACCAGCGACCTGCACCATGTCGCCATCGTCGCGATCCATGAGAGCTATCGCGTGCTGCCGCCCGGCGGCATTCCCGGCATGGGCGACGTCATCACGCTGGCGATCCGCGCCGCGTCGCAGGGCTTTGCGATCGCGGTGCAGATCTCGGCGCCCTTCATCGTCTTCGGCCTGCTCTTCAATCTCGGCCTCGGCGTGCTCGCGCGCATGATGCCGCAGCTCCAGGTCTTCTTCCTCGCGGTGCCGGCCTCGATCCTCGGCGGCATGCTCGTGCTGCTGGCGGTCGTCGGCGTGATGATGAGCGTCTTCCTCAACGATCTCGGCGGCTTCCTGCGCCAGTTCACGGAAAACTGACCGGTCATGTCGGAGGATGCCGACAACGAGGACAGAACAGAGGACCCGACACAGCGAAAGCTGGATCAGGCCACCGAGAAAGGCGACATTCCCAGATCGCAGGAGATCGGCACCTTCTTCGTGCTCTGCGGCTTCACCATGGCGCTGCTGGTCGGCGCCGGCTGGTCGGCGCGCGATGCGGCGCTCTCGCTGCGCGCCTTCCTGATGAACGCCCATCAGGTGCCCTCCGACGGATCGGCCTTCGCCAATGTCGCCCAGCAGGGCGTGATGGCAGGCTTCGCGGCGCTGGGCCTGCCCTTCGCCTTCATCCTCTGCGCCGCGCTGGCCGGCGCGATGATCCAGCACAAGCCGCTCTGGACCTTCGAGCCGCTGATGCCGAAATTCAGCCGCATCTCGCCGATGGGCGGCGCCAAGCGGATGTTCGGCAAGGAAGCCTGGGTCAACTTCGCCAAGGGCCTCGCCAAGACCGGGCTGGTCGGAGCCGTGCTGTGGACGACGCTTTGGGCCGAGCACGACCGGCTCGAGGGCTTCGCGCAGATGAACATAGCGGCGCTGCTACCGGCGACGCTCGTTCTCGCGATCAAGCTGATGGCGAGCGCGCTCGCCCTCTTCGCCGTCATCGCGATCGGCGATTTCGGCTGGCAGCGCTTCACCTGGTACCAGCGCCAGAAGATGACCAAGCAGGAATTGAAGGACGAGTACAAGAACTCGGAAGGCAATCCCGAGGTCAAGGCGAAGCTGCGCCAGATACGCTCCGAGCGCGCACGCCGGCGCATGATGGCGGCCGTGCCGAAGGCGACCGTGATCATCACCAACCCGACCCACTACGCCGTGGCGCTGCAATACGAGCCCGGCATGGCCGCCCCGCTCTGCCTCGCCAAGGGCGTCGACGCGGTCGCTCTGAAGATCCGCGAGGTCGCCGGCGAACACAGCGTCCCGATCGTCGAGAACGTGCCCCTGGCGCGCGCGCTCTACGCGACAGTGGACATCGACGAAGAAATTCCTGTCGAACACTACCAGGCAGTGGCCGAAGTGATCGGATACGTCTTGCGCCTGAAGGGCCGCCGCGCCTAACTCGCTTCCGCATGATGCCGAGAAGTGGGAACCCGTTTTCGGACCACATCATGCATCAGACCATGCGCGCGAGCCCGCCATCGCGGTGGCTCGGCGGCAACGGGACGGACCACACCGCAATGGGCGGCACCACGACTGCGATCGATCGCTCCGACAAGCCGGGCCATATCGGCGTCATCCTGCTCGTCGCGGGGCTGCTCGTCGGCGCCGCCGTGGCGCTCGGCTTCATCGCCAACGAATGGGCCCAGCCGCTGATCCTCGGGCTGCTGGCGCTGCTCTCGGTCATCGGCGTCTTCGGCCTCTTCGCCTTCGCCGTCGGCGTGATCCAGTTCTCCGGCCGCGCCGCCCGCAACGACCTGACCAAGACGATCGTGGACAGCGCCGACGAGGGCGTCGTCGTGACCGAGGGCGAGAGCGGCATCGTCTACGCCAACGAGGCCTATCTCGCTCTGGCGGGAGCCCGTGGCGCCAGCGACCTGCGCCCTGTCGGCAGCCTCTTCACCGGCCGCGCCGAGGTCTCGGAAGCGATCTACCGCCTCGCCACCGCCGCGCGCGAGAACCGCCGGCTGGCCGAAGAGATCCGGCTCGAACCAGCGCTGGGCGGCCGCGGCGCCGTCGGCTGGTACCGGATCAAGGTCTCTCCGGTACGCCGCGACGGCCGGCCGGCCACGCTCTGGGCGGTGTCCGACGTGACGCCCGAGCGCGAGCGCCAGGAGAACGCCTTCCAGGAACTCCAGCACGCGATCGACTACCTCGATCATGCCCCGGCCGGCTTCGTCTCGATCGATGCCGATGGCGAGGTCTCCTATCTCAACGCCACGCTCTCGGGCTGGCTCGATTTCGACCTCGCCCGCTTCGGCTCCGGCGGGCTGCATCTCGACGACATCGCGACGCCGGGCGCGGCCGCCCTTGTCCAGGCGATCCGCGGCCAGCCCGGCGATGTCCGCATCGAGGTGCTCGACGTCGATCTGAAGCGCCGCAACGGCGCCTCCCTGCCGGTGCGCCTGCATCACCAGGTCGCCTTCGGCAGTGACGGTCGCGCCGGGCCGTCGCGCACGCTGGTGCTGAACCGCGCACCGGGCGAGGCCGGCTCCGACGGCAGCAGCGAGGCCGAGATCCGCTTCGCCCGCTTCTTCCATTCGACGCCGATGGCGATCGCCACCGTCGACCGCGCCGGCACCATCCTGCGCTCCAATGCCGCCTTCGCGCGCCTGACCCAGGTCGGTCCGCAGCCCGGCCTGCAACCCGGCACGATCCATGACCTCGTCGCGCCCGGCGGCGGGCTCGACCGCGCCTTGACGGAGGCCATGGACGGGCGCTCCGACATCGCTCCGCTCGACCTGACGCTGGCCTCCGACGACGCCCGCTCCGCCAGGCTCTATCTCTCGCCGGTCGCGGCCAGCGAGGATGGCGACGGCGAGCGCGCCATCATCTACGCGCTGGAGACCACCGCCGAGCGCAAGCTCAAGGACAATATCGACCAGGCCCAGAAAATGCAGGCCGTCGGCCAGCTCGCCGGCGGCATCGCGCACGACTTCAACAACGTGCTGCAGGTCATCATCAACGCCTCGGAGTTCCTGCTCGCCAGCCACCGGCCGACGGATCCCTCCTTCCCCGACATCATGCAGATCAAGCAGAACGCCTACCGCGCCGCCGCACTGGTGCGGCAGCTGCTCGCCTTCTCGCGGCGCCAGACGCTGCGTCCGCAGGTGCTTGAGCTCGGCGACGTGCTCTCCGACCTGTCGCTGATGCTGAAGCGCGTCGTCGCCGACAAGGTCACGCTCGACGTCCGCCAGGGCCGCGACCTCTGGCCGGTCAAGGCCGATCTCGGCCAGCTTGAACAGGTCATCGTCAACCTCGCGGTCAATGCGCGCGACGCCATGGCCGATGGCGGCAAGCTGACGGTGCGCACCCGCAATGTCGCAGGCAGCGAATGCGCCGGCTTCGGGCACGCCGCCCTGCCGCCCGACGACTATGTTCTGCTCGAGGTCGAGGATAGCGGCACCGGCATCGCGCCCGAGCATCTCGACAAGATCTTCGAGCCCTTCTTCACCACCAAGGAGGTCGGCAAGGGCACGGGCCTCGGCCTCTCCATGGTCTACGGCATCGTCAAGCAGACCGGCGGCTTCGTCTTCTGCGACTCCCTCGTCGGCCGCGGCACGATTTTCCGCATCTTCCTGCCCCGCCATGTCCCGAGCGAGGAAGAGATCGCCGCCGAGGTCGCGATCAAGGAAGCCCCCAAGAAGATCGCCGCCGACCATACCGGCGCCGGCGTCATCTTGCTGGTCGAGGACGAGGATGCGGTGCGCGCCCTCAACGCCCGCATGCTGGTCTCGCGCGGCTACACCGTCCACGAGGCCGCCTCCGGCGTCGAGGCGCTCGACCTCTTCCTCGCCGAGGACGGCAAGGTCGACCTCGTCGTTTCCGACGTGGTGATGCCGGAAATGGACGGCCCGACGCTGCTCGGCGAGCTGCGCAAACGCAACCCGGCGACCAAGGTCGTCTTCGTCTCCGGCTATGCCGAGGAAGCCTTCCGCAAGAACCTGCCCGAGGGCGAGGAGTTCCAGTTCCTGCCCAAGCCCTTCACGATGAAGCAGCTCGTGGAGACGGTGAAGGCGGCGATGGGGTGAGCTTGGCGTCGGGCCGAGGCGAACCACGCCGGAGATGGGCTGGGGCAGATCGCCCCCTAATGGGGCTCAGTCATCCCGGACGCAGCGAAGCGGAGATCCGGGATCCATGCCTGGACCTCTATCGAAAGCGTTCTGGCATGGATCCCGGGTCAAGCCCGGGATGACGGCGCATCTCACAACAAAGTCGGCAGGGTGTCGCTGCCATGGCTGATCGCAAGCTTCTGCATTACGTCCTGCTGCTCGGCGCGCAGACCGCCTGCGCGGCGGTCGTGCTCGCCAACATCCATGCCGGCTTCCGCCTCCTGATCGAGAACATCGGCACGCCGGCCGCGCCCGCGCTCGCTGGCGTGGTCGAGCTCCTGGCCGCCGCCGCGCTCGGCCAGATCTGCTACTGGTATCGCCTGCGCAATGTCCCGGTGCCGTCGGGCTACCGGAACGTCCCGCTCGGGCATCTGCTCGGCTTTTCCAGCCGGCTCGGCTTCATCTTCGGCGGTGCGCTGTATTCGCTCTACTTCCTGCGCCACGCGCCGGAACTCGCCCTCGCCCCGCCCGACATCGCCTGGCGAGGCGGATTGCTGATCGCGATCCTGTTCTCGCTCTATTGCTACACGCTCGAACTCGAACGGCTCGGCGGCGCCCTGCAGATGCCGCCGAAGCTCGGGTGACCTCACTGCGCCGGCACGACCTGGGCCGGGCCAGCCCGCTCCTCCACCGGCCGGCCCATCGCCAGCAGCGCGACGATCGTCAGCAGCGCGGCGGCCGTCATGTAGTAGCCGACAAAGCTGAGACTGTAGGTGCTCGCCAGCCAGGTCGCGATGAAGGGCGCGAGCGACGCCCCGACGATGCTGCCGAGATTGAAGGTCAGCGACGCGCCGGTATAGCGCACCGCGGTCGGGAAGATCTCGGCCAGCGCCGTGCCGATCGGACCATAGGTAAAGCCCATCAGCGCAAAGCCGAGCACCGAGAACAGCAGCACGCTCGGAATGCTTCCCGCGACGAAGAGCGGACCGACCAGGAAGCCGAACAGCGCGATGCCGAGCGAGGTGCCGATCAGCGCACGCCGCCGGCCGACGCGATCGGCGATCACGGCCGAGACCGGGATCATCAGCCCGAAGAAGACGACGCCGGCCATCTGCACGGGCAGGAACTGGTTGCGGCTGTAGCCCAGCCGAGTCGTGGCCCAGCTCAGCGAGAACACCGTCATGATGTAGAACAGCACGAAGGTCGCCAGCGCCGCGAAGGTGCCGATCAGCAGCGGCAGCTTGTGCTGCGCGAAGATGCTCGCCAGCGGCACCTTCACGCGCTCCTGCTTGTCCATCGCCTTCTTGAATGCCGGCGTTTCGCTGATCTTCAGCCGCATCCACAGACCGATGAAGACGAGCAGCGCGCTGGCGATGAAGGGAATGCGCCAGCCGAAGGAAAAGAACTGCTCGTCGCTCAGCACATCGCCGAGCAGGAGGAAGCTCCCCGTCGCCATGATGAAGCCGATCGGCGCGCCGAGCTGCGGGAACATCCCATACCAGGCTTCCTTGCCGGGCGGCGCATTCTCGGTGGCGAGCAGCACCGCCCCGCCCCATTCGCCGCCGAGGCCCAGCCCCTGACCGAGCCGGCACAGCGCCAGCAGCAGCGGCGCGGCAATGCCGACATGCGCATAAGTAGGCAACAACCCGATCGCGACCGTGGACAGCCCCATCGTCATCAGCGCGGCGACCAGCGTCGCCTTGCGCCCGACGCGGTCGCCGAAATGGCCGAACAGCGCCGCCCCGACCGGCCGCGCGAAGAAGGCGATGGCGAAGGTCACGAAAGAGGACAGCATCGCCGAGGTCGGATCGCTCGCCGGGAAGAACAGCTTTGGGAACACGATCACCGCCGCCGTCGCGTAGATGTAGAAGTCGAAGAACTCGATCGTGGTGCCGATCAGGCTGGCGAACAGCACCCGGCGCGGCGAATTGGCCGGCGCGGCGGACGAGGATGGGGAGGACACGGTGGAAACTTTCGCAAAACCAAATGGAGAAGCCGCGCAATTAACAGAATGTGGAACGGCGCACTAACGACATGAAGCCAAGCCGACATGCGCCACAAGCATGATCGAACGCGACCATTTTCACTCAGAGGCGCCACGCGCATGAAGAGGAGCCCTCCTGACATCTCCTGTCAGGGCACCGCAAACGAGAACAGAAAAAGAACTTGCGAATGGGAACAAACCATGACCAATCTTGCTCACCGGCGCAGATTGTGATGTCCCCGCGCCCCTGCCATAAGGAGCCGAAGTCGTGAGTCAGGCGAATCTCAAGCTGGTGGAAGGTTCCTCGATGGACAAGGCCAAGGCGCTGGATGCGGCGCTCTCGCAGATCGAGCGCGCCTTCGGCAAGGGCTCGATCATGCGGCTGGGCAAGAACCAGCAGGCGATCGAGATCGAGACGATTTCGACCGGCTCGCTCGGTCTCGACATCGCGCTCGGCGTCGGCGGCCTGCCGCGCGGCCGCGTCATCGAGATCTACGGCCCTGAATCCTCCGGCAAGACCACGCTCGCGCTCCACACCATCGCCGAAGCCCAGAAGAAGGGCGGCGTCTGCGCCTTCGTCGATGCCGAGCATGCGCTCGATCCGGTCTATGCCCGCAAGCTCGGCGTCAATCTCGACGATCTCCTGATCTCGCAGCCCGATACCGGCGAGCAGGCGCTTGAGATTACCGACACACTGGTCCGCTCCGGCGCGATCGACGTGCTGGTGGTCGACTCGGTCGCGGCGCTGACGCCGCGCGCCGAGATCGAGGGCGAGATGGGCGACGTCCAGCCCGGCCTCCAGGCCCGGCTGATGAGCCAGGCCCTGCGCAAGCTGACCGCCTCGATCTCGCGCTCGAACTGCATGGTCATCTTCATCAACCAGATCCGAATGAAGATCGGCGTGATGTACGGCTCGCCCGAGACGACGACCGGCGGCAACGCCCTGAAATTCTACGCCTCCGTGCGCCTCGACATCCGCCGCGTCTCGACGCTGAAGGAGCGCGACGAGGCCACCGGCAACCAGGTCCGCGTCAAGGTCGTCAAGAACAAGGTCGCGCCGCCCTTCAAGCAGGTCGAGTTCGACATCATGTTCGGCGAGGGCATCTCCAAGGTCGGCGAACTCGTCGATCTCGGCGTCAAGGCCGGCATGGTCGAGAAGTCCGGCGCCTGGTTCTCCTTCGACAGCCAGCGCCTCGGCCAGGGCCGCGAGAACGCCAAGGCCTTCCTCAGGGCCAATCCGGAGATCGCCGCCAAGATCGAGGCGACGATCCGGCAGAATTCCGGCCTCGTGGCCGACCGCATCCTCGACCAGGCGACGCCGACCGATGACGATCTCGACGAGGGCGAGGCCTGAGCCTTAGCCCCGACGGCGATCACATCCTCGCCGTCATTCCGGGCGAGCGAAGCGAAGACCCGGAATCCATCGTAGAGCGCGTCTCCCTTCGATGGATTCCGGAGCGGCGCCGCTTCGCGGCTTGTCCGGAATGACCGTGCGATCCGCTGGAATGACTGCACGATCTCCGGCACCAGCGCGATGGGGCGGCTTTCGAGCCGCCCTTCTGCATGTCGCCGCTGGCTCATGGCACCGGCTTTCTGGACAGGCGCAAGCGGCCTGACTAGAAGCGATCTTTCCCGCCGGACGAGCCGGCCTCTTGCCCAGTACCAGAGCGCAAACAGCGATGAGCGGCGTCAACGATATCCGGTCGACCTTCCTCGACTACTTCAAGTCAAATGGCCACGAGATCGTGCCGTCGAGCCCGCTCGTGCCACGCAACGACCCGACGCTGATGTTCGCCAATTCGGGCATGGTGCAGTTCAAGAACGTCTTCACCGGCCAGGAAAAGCGCCCCTATGACCGCGCCACCACGGCGCAGAAATGCGTGCGCGCCGGCGGCAAGCACAACGACCTCGACAATGTCGGCTACACCGCGCGCCACCACACCTTCTTCGAGATGCTGGGGAACTTCTCCTTCGGCGACTATTTCAAGGAACAGGCGATCACCCACGCCTGGACGCTGGTCACACGCGAATACGGCCTGCCGAAGGAAAAACTGACCGTCACGGTCTATTCCGAGGACGACGAGGCGCACGCCCTCTGGAAGAAGATCGCCGGCCTCTCCGACAGCAGGATCATCCGCATCCCGACCTCGGACAATTTCTGGCGCATGGGCGACACCGGCCCCTGCGGCCCCTGCTCCGAGATCTTCTACGACCATGGCGACCATATCCCCGGCGGCCCCCCAGGCTCGCCCGACGAGGACGGCGACCGCTTCATCGAGATCTGGAATCTCGTCTTCATGCAGTATGAAGAGGCAGCGGGCGGCGTCCGAACCAACCTGCCGCGCCCCTCGATCGACACCGGCATGGGCCTCGAGCGCATCGCCGCCGTGCTCCAGGGCACGCATGACAATTACGCGATCGACCTGTTCGCGGCGCTTATCGCGGCGATCGCCGACATGACCTCGGTCGCCTCCGACGGGCCGATGAAGGCGAGCCATCGCGTCATCGCCGACCATCTGCGCTGCTCGGCCTTCCTGATCGCCGACGGCGTGCTGCCCTCGAATGAGGGCCGCGGCTATGTGCTGCGCCGGATCATGCGCCGCGGCATGCGCCACGCGCAGTTGCTCGGCGCCAAGGAGCCGCTGCTGCACAGGCTGGTGCCGGTGCTGACGCGCGAGATGGGCCGCGCCTATCCCGAATTGCTGCGCGCCGAGGCGCTGATCACCGAGACGCTGCAGCTCGAGGAAACCCGCTTCCGCACGACGTTGGCGCGCGGCCTCAGCCTGCTCGACGACGCGGCGAAGGATCTCGTCGCCGGCCAGAGCCTGAAGGGCGATGTCGCCTTCACGCTCTATGACACCTATGGCTTCCCGCTCGACCTGACGCAGGATGCGCTGCGCGCCCGCAACATCACGGTCGATACCGAAGGCTTCGACGCTGCGATGCAGCAGCAGAAGGCCAAGGCGCGCGCCGCCTGGGCGGGCACCGGCGAGGCTGCGACGGAAAAGCTCTGGTTCCCGCTCAAGGACCGCGTCGGCGCGACCGAATTCCTCGGCTACGACACCGAAACGGCCGAGGGCGTGGTCACGGCCCTGATCCGCGACAATGCCGAGGTCGAGACGCTGAAGGCCGGCGAGAGCGGCTTTGTCATCGTCAACCAGACGCCCTTCTACGGCGAGTCCGGCGGCCAGGTCGGCGATGCCGGCACGATCCGCGCCGCGGATGCGGTCGCCGAGGTCAGCGATGTCCAGAAGAAGCTCGGCGACGTCTTCGCCCATGCGGTGACGGTGAAGGAAGGCGAACTAAAGCGCGGCCACGCGGTCGAGCTGATCGTCGACCATGACCGCCGCAGCGCGATCCGCGCCAACCACTCGGCGACGCATCTGCTGCATGAGGCGCTGCGGCTCGTCCTCGGCGACCATGTCGCGCAGAAGGGCTCGCTGGTCTCGCCCGAGCGGCTGCGCTTCGACTTCTCGCATCCCAAGCCGATCAGCGAGGAGGAGCTGCGCGAGGTCGAGGAGATCGCCAACGCGATCGTGCTCAGGAACGAGCCGGTCTCGACCCGGCTGATGAGCGTCGACGAGGCGATCGCCTCGGGCGCGCGCGCCCTCTTCGGCGAGAAATACGGCGACGAGGTCCGCGTCGTCTCGATGGGCACGAACCCGGCCGGCCGGGCCTATTCGGTCGAGCTCTGCGGCGGCACCCATGCCAGCCGCACCGGCGATATCGGCCTCGTCAGCGTCGTCGGTGAGAGCGCGGTCGCGGCCGGCGTGCGCCGGCTCGAGGCGATGACCGGCAATGGCGCGCGCCTGCGCCTCAACGCCGAGTCGCGCCTGCTCGACGGGCTGGCGAGCTTGCTCAAGGTTCCGGCCACTGAGGCCGGCAACCGCCTCTCCGCACTGATCGAGGAGCGCCGCAAGCTCGAGCGCGACCTGTCCGACGCCCGCAAGAAGCTCGCCATGGGCGGCGGCGGCGCGGCCGAGGATCCCGTCCAGGAGATCGCCGGCGCTAAGCTGCTCGCCCGCGCCGTCACCGGCGTCGAGATGAAGGACCTCAAGAGCCTGGTCGACGAGGGCAAGGCGCGGGTCGGCTCCGGCGTGGTCGCGATCGTCGGCGTCGCCGAGGACGGCAAGGCCGGCATCGTCGTCGGCGTCACGCCCGACCTGACCGAGCGCTTCGACGCGGTCGCGCTCGTCCGGGCCGGCTCCGAGCAGCTCGGCGGCAAGGGCGGCGGCGGGCGGCGCGACATGGCGCAAGCCGGTGGGCCCGACGGCACGAAGGCGCAGGCCGCGCTCGATGCTGTCGCCGCGGCGATGGGCTGATACGAGCATGGGCGCCGCCGCTCTCAAGGGATGGCGGCGCCGGCTTCACCTCTGGATCGACCATGGCGCCGGCGACGACGCCGTCGCGCGCTGGATCCACCACGGCCTCGTCCTGCTGATCTGCGTCAACGTCGTCGCGATCGTGCTGGAATCGATTCCCGATCTCTCCCGGCGTTTCGGTCCGGCTTTCCAGATGCTGGAAACGGCCTCGCTCGTCATCTTCACGCTGGAATATTCCGTTCGCCTCTGGGTCGCGCCCGAGCACGCACGTTATCGGTCGATGACCCCGGCACGGGCGCGGCTGACTTACGCCATGTCGGTGCCGGCGATCATCGACCTGCTGGCGACATTGCCCCTGGCCTTCGCATTCTTCGGGCTCGGCGATCTGAAGGTGCTGCTGCTCCTGCGACTGCTGCGCTTCTTCAAGCTCGGCCGCTACTCGCCCGGCATGGCCTCGCTGGCGGCTGCCCTCACGGCCGAGCGCAAGGCGCTCTTCGCCTGCTTCGTCGTGCTGATGGGCGTAATGCTGATGGCGGCATCGGTGATGCATCTCGTCGAGCACGAAGCCCAGCCCGAGAAGTTCGGCACGATCCCCGATGCGATGTGGTGGGCGATCATCACCCTGACCACGGTCGGCTATGGCGACGTCTTTCCGATCACCGCGGCGGGCAAGGCGGTCGCGGCGGTCACCGCCGTGCTCGGCCTCGTCATGCTGGCGCTGCCGGTCGGCATCGTCGCGACAGCCTTCGCCCAGGAGATCCACCGGCGTGAATTCGTCGTGACCTGGAGCATGATCGCGAGCGTGCCTCTGTTCGGCCAGCTCGACGCCGCCGAGATCGCCGAGGTCATGCAGTTCCTGCGCGCCCGGACAGTCAGAAACGGCGCCGTCGTCGCGCATGAAGGCGACCCGGTGCAGGCCTTCTATTTCGTCGCGAGCGGCGAAGTCGAGATTTCGCGGCCGAACGAAAAGGCCCGGCTGGACGAGGGGCACTTCTTCGGCTCATTGACGCTCGACGATCTCGCCATCGAGAGTCATTCGCCTTGCGTGAACGCGGCCGTCGCTACGGCGCCGACCAAGCTCTTGGTACTCGACCAGATCGATTTTCGCGCCCTGACGGCACGCAGCCCCAAGCTCGCCGCCCATATCCGGACGCTGGCGCGGCGATGAGGCGGCGCGCCCTCGTCGCGCTGGTGCTGCCGCTCGCGCCGCTGCTGTTCGCGCCCCTGCCCGCGCCGGCGCAGCCGCGCCCGCAGCCCCAGCCGCAACCGGCCGGCCCCGCCCTCTCCGCCTCGCGCAGCGTCATGGCCGGCTCGATGCTGAGCGTCATGATCAGCAGGGCGCCGCCGGGCGCGCGGCTCGCCATCTCCAGGCCGAGCGATCCGCCGCAGAGAGCGATCGTCGTCGCGGAAATCGGCGGCAGGACGTCCGTCAGCCTGCCCGTGCCCGGCGAGCCGGGCACTTACGAGCTGCGGCTGACGCGCGACCGCGACGGCGCGCCGATCGTCCTGCTCGCCCAGCCGCTCGTCACCACCCCGGCCGAGGCAACCCTTCACGCGCCCGACCGCGTCACCCGAGGCCGCGACTTCCCAGCCCGCGGCATCGGCCCCAATGGCGATCGCGACCGGGTCGTGCTGGTGCCCGCCGGCGCGGCAGTGGATGCGCAAGGACCATCCTTCCTGCCGCATGAGAACATCGAGGCGACGCTGGAAGCACCCGACCGCCCCGGCGCCTACGAGCTGCGCTATGTGATGGAAGCGCCGGTCAGCGGAGTGCGTGTTCTGGCGACACGGGCGGTGGTGGTGGAGTGAGCGGGCTCAGGCTCGCGCGCAGCGGATCGGTAGCGACTGCTTTCGACCCATAATCGAGATGCTCCGCTGGCGCCATCGCCCCTGCTACTCGCCGCGGGTGATACAAAGGCTTACTGCACCGTGAGCGTCAGGGAATGGCTCTCACTTGGCCGACGACGTCGCTCTGCGGCGCGTCGCGCAAGCCGGGTGCGGTTGAGCCCGCAGAGGCAGCGACCGTGCGCCTCCACGCCCCCGGTGAGGCGGGCATCGAGCCGCTTCGCCCAGCAGAAGATGACAGCAAAAATCCTCAACATGGTGTTTCACTCTGATGCGGCCTGGTCGGTATGACCGGCTACACGAGAGGATTTGGGACGACGCCCATAAATTATCCATTGGGAATGCTGCTTGCCGGCATAAGAATGTCGTATTGGAAACGACCGCAGCACTGCAACCGCCGACCCGGATCGGGCGTCGGGATTGGGCAGTCATCGGTTCGGGGTCGCATCGGCAGGCCCCTCCAAACGCGAGATCGGCGTAGCCCTTAGGCGAGGCAGTTGCAAGCCGCAGGCATGCTGGAGTGGCCGTGGCCTGGCAACAGGGGTCGGGTGGTCCGCACAATCATCTACCGCAAGATCACAGAATCACCCGACGGGAGGACGCGAGGTAGGCGCCCACAATTTCGATGAACCGTTCTGGGTCGGGAGGCCGCTCGAAGTGTGAGCTCTTGAAGTCCACGCCCATGACATATCGACGAGCGCCCCCGTTGGCGACGGGCCAGAAGTCGAACGTCGAGTCATCGTTGGGGTAGGTCTCTCCCCGCAAATGCGTCTGGGCATTCAAGGCGTTCTCCGCCGCCTTGGCCTCAACCTCGGAGACCACAGCACCGCCGGTCGTGGCTTCCTGGCGGAGCCGGCCGTCCGTCTCCGAGAAGATCACCGCAGGCGCTGCAAAGATGCGGCTCAGCGCAGTCGCCGCCGCCTCGACCACCTCCTTCTGCGACCGATCCTCAATGATTGTATGGGCAAGGGCCTGGAGCGCCTGGGCCTGGTCTGCCGCGCGACGCGCGTCGAGCGCCCGCCGCCTGGACTCGGCCGCCACGGTGCTCACGATGGCGGAGGTCGCCAACAGAAGCAGCGCCGCGCCAATCTCGGACGGCTCGGTCATCTGAAGGGTGAAATAGGGCTGCGTGAAGAAGAAATCGAATGCCAGAACGCTCGCGACGACGGTAACCACCGACGGTCCCCAGCCCAAGCTGGTCGCCGCCATAACGACCGGAATGACGAAGATGAGCGTGAGCGTGGGGGCGGTGACCACACGATCGGCGACGAATGCAAAAAAGGTCGCGACCGCTACCAGCAACAGCGCGACGCCATATTGAGCCAGCGCTGGCAGCCGCCGCGCACTCTCGGCGCGAAGATCACTTGTCGAACTCAACGGCGTCAAAATCGACACCCGGCTCTCATTGGCTGCATTTGGCATAGAACGCTCCATCGCCAGCCGACCCATCCGAGCATACGGCAGGCCGCATGAAAAATCGATGTTGGGCTGTCTGAGAGGGGCCTCGCCCGACATCATCAGGTCTCTGATCGACCCGTTGCGGACGTTGCGCATCGGATCGCAAACCGGCACATCTCGTTCGGTCTCGGGGGTAAGAGCGTGTGCAACTCGGTTATCGCGAACGGGCGCGAGTACAATACGCCTCGGAAGTTGGCGGCACTTCTTGGCGGTGAGGACAAGCTCGTGTGGCAAGGTCAAAACCCCTTCCTGCGTTGGCCAGAGGGCAGGGATTGGCGCGACCCTGATTTGTGCCTCTGCTCAGTCGACCTAGCTGCAACGCTTGAGAAGGCGGGATTGAGTTACCGGCGGGGCGACGATCCTATGGAATGGTTCGTCTCGCCGCGCTGATGATGACTGCTTCCGACCCGTTGCGGACGATGCTTTGCGAGGGCACTATCTGGCTAACGCCAATGTTTTCGTGGGTCGGCGATGCTCAAGCGCTTTCTCGATTTCCTCGACCCAATGCGGAGCGCTGAGCCCATATTGAAGCGGTATTTCCTCAATTCGGGAGTAGAGGCTTTATCGATCTCATTGGTGCGGCTCAAGGGCGAGTTCAAGGTGGTCTTTGCACTGCCTCAAGATGCAGAACAAAGGACTGCGAACCCGATTGCTCTGGCCCCGGAAAAATTGGACGACCTGATCACCTTCCTCCAGGAATGCCGGAGCAGAGCAACCCAAGCTCAATGACCAATTTCGGTCTAGTTGGGGCGTTCGTCTGAGCTCTCGGAGAGCCGCTTGAGACTTGGCATCAATCTTCGTGGCGACCTCGCCAAGCTCGGTGACGATGAACTTGCCTCGCAGCTCGAACGGTGTCTGGCTTATCGTGAGTGGCTTGCCCCGCAGACGGGGGACTGGGTAATCCGATGGCTGTACAAGATTGGTTTGTTCACGCCCTTCGGCAGAGGCCCTTTGCACGCCCGCATCTTCTATCGAGCCTTTGGCCTTCCGTTCGGCCGCTCCCTGAATGGGCGCTCTCTCGGGGATCTCTACGTCTTGGACTGCGAGATCAAAGACATCATGGATGAGCTAAAGCGTCGGACGCGTGCACCGCAGTAGGATGATTTGACGCCCTGACCAGTGTCCGCTTACCACCCATAGCAGGTATTGGTTGGCTTTCCCTCCGCCGCGATAACGCGGCCTTTATCGCTACCTGCTACCTCCAGCTCGGATTTCGCGATCTTAATGGGAGATGCGCCGTGCCGGGTGCTCGCCGCTTACGATACTATATTGTGTTCGGAGGGCTCATAGCGGCGCTGCTTGCGGCGGTCATCATCGCGAAACACGGCTGTGCAGCAGATGCCCCGTTCTTTGCAGGCGGCAACTCATGGGGCGCTTACGGCGTCGCTGTCTTCTTCGTCTTTCTTGGCTGGGGGACCTTGGGGCTTGATTGCCTCGGCTTCATTTTTGCCAAGCTCGGATGGGAGCCGAACTTTCAGCCTTCCGAGATGACCGATGAAAGTGGCCGACATCACTTATCGCCTCGCATGCGGAAATGGTTCGCCTACCCCCTGCTGATGATCATGGGCAGCGTGGGCCTCTGGCTATGGGGCGGCGTAAATGGCTGCGATGTCATCATTGGTCCGCCGAGAGGTCCATAGGCCGGGTTCGGCAGGTCCGCTGTCGACCCATGGCTGCCCTATCGACACACAACTAATCCCCGCCTTCCACTCCACCTCCATAATCCCACCACCTCATCCCCGAGGGGCAGCCATCCGGAGGTGTGCCGTTGGTCGGGATGGGGGCGGCGCCTGCGGGTGGAGTCACGATCCACTCCCGGGAGGCTTCGGGGCACCGCCCTGGGGATACTACGGTCCCTGTGCGAGGAGCTCGCTGGAACGGTCGGCGGCATCAGGCCTTCGCTCCATGCCCGAATAGACGCGACAACCCGATGAGGGGAACTGGCGTCGAAACGGCTCGCGGCGGAGGATGGCCAAAGGCCCGATAAGCGCGGCCCGGAGTCCGAAATCGCCGACGAGCGGAGCGCCACGGGGCGTGCGGATGGTGGCTCAATCCATCCGCGCCGCATCCTGGCTCAATGGATGCGGACCTCTACCCCTCGCGCCTCGCGGCGCTCCGCTGCCCCTCGTTTGCATGCCGCCGCGCGGAAGCATGGGCGGGGATTTGGCGTGCGCGGAACCACGACGCGAACGCCTCCCCCTCGTGGGGAGGGGTTCCCCGCGCGACGCTCCAGATGCCTTCAATCGTGATCGGGATGCTGGCGAGAGCGGAAGCGCGGCAGATCGGCTGCGGGAATGTCGTCCTCGGTGCGCGGCCCTTCCAGGCGGCACACATCGTCGAACCATGCCGGCCGGCCTTCCACGCCGTAAGCCGTGCTGGGTGGGAAAGCCGAAGGGTCGTCGATGCTGCCCGATGTCACCGAGATCCGGCCCGAGCCGCGCAGCGCATAGGTCAGGGGCGTGCCGCAATCGCGGCAATAGCCCCGCTCGGCTGCCTCCGAGGAGCGAAAGACAGCGATCTCGCCCTTTGTCCAGGTCAGGTTGGCCTCGGTCGTCGAGGAATGGGCGGCGAAGTAGTTGCCGGAGGATTTCTGGCACATCCGGCAGAAGCAGATGCCCGTCCGCTCGGGTGGCGCGGTCATCCGGTAGCGCACCGCGCCGCACTGGCATCCGCCCGTCACTCCGTCCGTCGCCATCGCCCGTCCCTTTCGTCAGACCGAAACGAAAAACGCCCGGGAACGTTCCCGGGCGTCCTGTCCATGGAGAACCATGCCGTTCGGGCGTGCCAGCCGGCCTGCGGCTCAGGCGGCCATCGCCTTGCGCATGTTCTCGCTGACCTTCTCAAGGAAGCCGGTGGTCGAGAGCCATTTTTGCTCGGCGCCGACCAGCAAAGCGAGATCCTTGGTCATGTCGCCGGCCTCGACCGTGTCGACCGTGACCTTCTCCAGGAGCGAGGCGAACTTGGCGAGTTCGGCATTGCCGTCGAGCTTGGCGCGGTGCGCGAGACCACGCGTCCAGGCGAAGATCGAGGCGATCGAGTTCGTCGAGGTCTCCTTGCCCTTCTGGTGCTCGCGATAATGGCGCGTCACCGTGCCGTGGGCGGCCTCGGCCTCGACGGTCTTGCCGTCCGGCGTCATCAGGACCGAGGTCATCAGGCCGAGCGAGCCGAAGCCCTGCGCCACCGTGTCCGACTGCACGTCGCCATCATAGTTCTTGCAGGCCCAGACATAGCCGCCCGACCACTTCATCGCCGACGCCACCATGTCGTCGATCAGGCGGTGCTCATAGGTGATGCCGAGCTTGTCGAACTCCGCCTTGAACTCCTTCTCGTAGATCTCCTGGAAGATGTCCTTGAAGCGGCCGTCATAGGTCTTGAGGATCGTGTTCTTGGTCGAGAGGTAGACCGGGTACTTGCGCATCAGGCCGTAGTTCAGCGACGCCCGGGCGAAGTCCTTGATCGACTCGTCGAGGTTGTACATGGCCATCGCGACGCCGGCGTCCGGGGCCTTGAAGACCTCCTTCTCGATCACCGCGCCGTCCTCGCCGACGAACTTGATCGAGAGCGTGCCCTTGCCGGGAAACTTGAAGTCGGTCGCGCGGTACTGGTCGCCATAGGCATGGCGGCCGATCACGATCGGCTGCGTCCAGCCGGGCACGAGGCGCGGCACGTTCTTGCAGATGATCGGCTCGCGGAAGATCACGCCGCCGAGGACGTTGCGGATCGTGCCGTTCGGCGACTTCCACATCGACTTGAGGTTGAATTCCTTCACGCGGGCCTCGTCCGGCGTGATGGTCGCGCACTTCACCGCGACGCCATGCTTCTTGGTGGCGTTGGCCGCGTCGATCGTGACCTGGTCGTCGGTCGCATCGCGGTTCTCGACGGAGAGGTCGTAATAGTCGAGCTCGAGGTCGAGATAGGGGAAGATCAGCGTGTCCTTGATCTTCTGCCAGATGATGCGGGTCATCTCGTCGCCGTCCATGTCGACGACCGGGTTGGCGACCTTGATCTTGCTCATGTGAAACGACCCCTGCTTCTGGCCAGACTGGAACGGTTCCGGCCTGCAGCGACAGGGCCGCAGGCGGTTGGGCGCTTCCTAAAGCATCGGCCCGAAAAGTGAAATGCGGTTTTCGGCCAAGCCGATGCAAAAGCAAGGCCGCTGGATTGCCGGACCGAGTGCCGACTCGCCCGGCAATCCAGCGGGTTCCGTGCGTCAAAGGAAGCGCCCCTTTTGGGCAACACCCGCGGTCTTTGCGCAGGCTCATGCTGCGCTGCCGCAAAATCGTCGGCTTGCGCGTTCACTCTGCATCGCTCGCCACCGTCGCAACGGGACGATCGCCTTGCCGCATTGTCATTCGCCCGCGCCCGCCTGCTCCCTGAGACAGGCCGGCCTCATCCTGATGCTCGTCGCCGCGCCGTTGGCGGTCGCGCGCGCCGAGCAGGTTCTGCCAGTACCGGCAGATCGGCCGGACCTGACGGCTTACGACGACAGCGACATTCGCCTTTTCGCGCCGATCCCGCGCTGGGAAGCCCCGCCGCTGCCGGCCGATCCTGTCCTGGCGACGCCGAGCTTCCTCGCTCCGACCCTGAACAAGCAGGATGCCGCGCGCCAGCGGGCCGAGCGCAATGGCCTCGCCCGCCCGGAGATCGACGCCACGCCGATCCGACGCGGTCTCGGCCCGGCTGCATCCCCGCTGCCCTCCGTCAGCGAGCGGGCCGTCGGCATGAAGCTTGGCGCCGACAGCCTCTCCGTCTCGACCGCTATCGTCACCGGCCAGGGCGGCTGGCAGCGCAACGACACCCGCTTCGACTGGAACGTCACCCGCGGCTCCGGCTCCGGCAGCAGTTTGCGCTGGAGTGCTGCGACCGGCGGCAATCTCCAGGCCTCCGGCAGCGCCGGACAGAATGCCGAGGCCGTGCTGGGCTACCGGCTCCAGCCGCTCGACATCGTCACGCTGACGACGGAAGTCGCCCTCGCCGGCAACTACACCTTCGCCGTCGAGAACGGCCTTGCCACCAGCATGACCCCGCGCGTGAAGGTCGTCGCCGACCTGACGCAACCGCTCGCCATGCCCTGGCGCACCACGCTCGACCTCAATCTCGGCCGGCAGGTGCCGATCATCGGCAACAGCTTCCAGACCAACGCAGCTGCCTTGCTGCGGCTGGAACTGCCGACGCCCTGAAACGCAGGGCGATCACTCTTCCCGTCCGATCGGCGCGTCGATAGTCTCGCGTCATGACCACTGCCTCCCCCCGCTTTGCCCTCATAACCGGCGGTACCCGCGGCATCGGCCAGGGCGCCGCGCTCGCACTCGCCAAGGCAGGCTATGACGTCCTCGCCACCGGCTTGACGGTCGAGGAAGTCGCAGCCGCCCCACCCCATCCCGCAATCCGGCATGCCCGGCTCGATGTGACGAGCGACGATGAGGTCGCAGGCGTCGTCGCCGCCTGCCCGCGCATCGATGCGCTGGTGAACTGCGCCGGCATGATCCAGCGCGGCGGCAAGGAGTTCGAGATCGACGCCTTCCGGCTGACCATCGAGGTCAACCTCAACGGCACGATGCGGATGTGCCTCGCGGCCAAGGACAAGCTGGCGGCCAAGGCCGAGGGCAAGGCTGGCGGCGCGATCGTCAACATCGCCTCGATGCTGACCTTCCACGGCTCGCCCTTCGCGCCGGGCTATGCCGCCTCCAAGGGCGCGATCGGCCAGCTCACCAAATCGCTCGCCGCCGCCTGGGCGAGCGACGGCATCCGCGTCAACGCCGTGGCGCCGGGCTGGATCGCGACCGAACTGACGAAGCCTCTCGTCGAGGATGCACAGCGCTCCGCCCCGATCCTGGCGCGAACCCCGATGGGCCGCTGGGGCGAGCCCGGCGATGTCGGCGGGGCGATCGCCTTCCTGCTCTCGGACGCAGCGGCCTTCATCACCGGCACGATCCTGCCGGTCGACGGCGGCTACCTCGCCGTCTGAAAGCGATTCCGTGCCAGTGGCTTGGCTCGAGAGACTGAATCAATCTGCGAACGCCCTGAAACGGCTCGCGAAGAACCAGACCGGAGAGGACGTGCCATGAACTCCACCACTGTCGGTTCCGCCAACCCGATGCCCGTCGAGGCCACGAAGGAAGAGCGCTGGACCCCCTACCGCCACCCCCAGCCGCAGCATTCGCCGCCGGAACTCGTCGTGCCCAACGTCATCCCGGAGGATGAGCGGGTTTGGGTCCCCGTTGACGACAATGTCTGGTTCCGGCCGCTGTTGTTCTGCGTGACGCGCGGCTACTGGATGAACCTGCTCAAGGTCCGCAAGTCGGGCGTGCTCTCGCGCCATCGCCATCCCCTCCCGGTCCATGGCTATGTGCTGAAAGGCAAGTGGCGCTATCTCGAACATGACTGGGTCGCGACAGAAGGCGCCTATGTCTACGAGGCGCCGGGCGAGACGCATACGCTGGTGGTCGATCCCGATGTCGAGGAGATGATCACCATGTTCCAGGTCAATGGCGCGATGATCTATGTCGATCCGGACGGCAAATGCCTGGGCTATGACGACGTCTTCACCCGGCTGGAAAAATGCCGGGCGCATTATGCCGGAAATGGCCTCGGCGCGGATTACGTCGAGCAGTTCATACGCTAGCTAGACCGGGTGCCTGGCGTTCCACTGCGTCGCGTATTCGTCGCATGCGCGATAGGCGATCTCTCGATCCGTCATGCCGGCCGGGCGCCGGCGTGACGGGAGAAACGCCTGGAACGGCACATAGCCCTGATGCGCCAATCGCCAAAGCCTGCGCAATTCACGAAGCGGCTCCGCATGATCGTCGACACGCAAGTCGAACGACGCGACGGGTCCTTCGGACCAAATCCTGATCGCACAGGATTGACGACCGCGCTTGTCGCCACCCGCTCGCTCTCCGGCGTCCAGCGCGGCAAGCAGGCGCTCGTCGAAATCAAGCGCCGAAGCACCCAGATACGCAGCCAAGGTCGCCTCCAACACTTCGGGGCCGGCGAGCATGTTTCCGGCAACCGAAACCTGGGGACCATTCACCGAACCCGACCAGGCCAGACAAGCCGCGCCCGTAAAGCAAGCTGTTTCTCCAGCGCGGTCGATGATGTGAAGCTGACGATGGTCCCGTCCCTCATCCATCGCCGTCAGATTCGCAACCGCTTCAGCCGCCGAACAGCCTTCGCGCAGCAGGGTCAGGCCATCGATGCCATAGAACGGATTTGCAAAGGCCTGGGTGGCGATCGCCCCGACGCGCCCGGCCCCGTGGGGCACGATCGATCCGACGGCAAGCGCACGGGAAGCACAAGCGAGCCCCATAGAGCCCGATACGGGGTCTCGCGCGATAATCGACCAGGTCATATGCGACGCCTCTGACTGGCAGCCTTTTTCGGGCCTGATCAGCACCCGTCTAAGGCAAGCCGCATCGAGAGGAAATGGCTGCTATCGCGCAGAATGGCAGATGCGTCGTGTCTGGCGTCATTCTCGGGCGGAGCGAAGCGCAGACCCGAGAATCTCCTGCCGGAAAGGGCTGCAAGGCCCTCTTATCACGAGATGGTCGGGTCAAGCCCGACCATGACGCCGCGAAGTCACCGCCCCAGTTTCGCCAGCTCCACCGCCGCGCGCAGTTCGATATGGGCGAGCACGTCGTCGAGGCGCGGATCGTCGGTCGTCTCGCGCCGTAGCGCGAGCATGGTCTTCAGCCGCTCGAGTTCGGACACCTGGACCGATCCCGACAGCAGCGCCGCCTTCAGCCGGTCGAGCCCGTCGAGCAGATCGTATCCGCGCTTGGCCTGGCGCTTCTTGCGCTCCTCCGGCTCCTCATAGGCCTGGACGGCCAGAAGCGTGTCGAGCGGACCCGACGCGCCGACGCCGGCGCTGCGCGTCGCTGTCGCGCCTTCCTCGGTCGGCAATGTGAACGCGGCGCCCCCCGCGCGCCTCGCGGAACCTGCCGGGCCGGCGTTGGAGATGGGCGTGCGCTGGTCGATCCTGATCATGGTCGCCTCGCGTATTCGGTCATCGAACCCTCGCGCCGGCATGGTTAACAGCCGGTAAACCACCCGGCACAAACTGCCGCCCCGGCATTATCGGCAGCCGGGATGGGCCGCAGCAGAACCTGCTCCGAATTTCCAAACAACTGATAAATCAGCGTTTTCAATTTTTCCACGACTGGCACGGGGATCGCAGGGGAACTTGCGACCGTTTCCTCCTGCCGGTGAGACCATGTTCCGCATGCCCGTCCTGAAATCCCTGGTGACGCCGTTGGCCGCTCTGCTGGCGCTCGGCCTCGCCATGGCTGCCAGCCCGGCGCAGGCCTTGTCCCGCATCAAGGACCTCGCCTCCGTCGAGGGCGTGCGCTCGAACCAGATCCTCGGCTACGGCATCGTCGTTGGCCTCAACGGCACCGGCGACACGCTGAACAACGCGCCCTTCACCAAGCAGTCGCTGACGGCGATGCTCGAGCGCCTCGGCGTCAACACCCGCGGCGCCAACATGCGCACCGCCAACGTCGCCGCCGTGATGGTGACGGCGAACCTGCCGCCCTTCGCGACGCAGGGCACGCGGCTCGACGTCACGGTATCCGCGCTCGGCGACGCCAAGTCGCTGCAGGGCGGCACGCTTCTGGTGACGCCGCTGCTCGGCGCCGATGGCGAGGTCTACGCCGTCTCGCAGGGCCCGGTCGCCATCGCCGGCTTCTCGGCCGAGGGCGAGGCCAGCAAGATCACCCGCGGCGTCCCGACGGTCGGGCGTATCGCCAATGGCGGGCTGGTCGAGCGCGAGATCGACTTCGCGCTGAACAAGCTGAAGACGCTGCGCCTCTCGCTGCGCAACCCCGATTTCACGACCGCGCGCCGCATGGCCGCCGCGATCAACGACTTCCTCGGCGGCGACGCAGCCGAGCCGACCGACCCCTCGACCGTCGTCCTGCAGATCCCGCAGCGTTTTCAGGGCAACATGATCCGCATGCTCACCGATATCGAGCAGCTCAGGATCGAGCCCGACCAGCTTGCCCGCATCGTCATCGACGAACGCTCCGGCATCATCGTCATGGGCAAGGATGTGCGGGTATCCACGGTCGCGGTCGCGCAGGGCAACTTGACCGTCACGATCACCGAGGATCCGCAGGTCAGCCAGCCCAACGAGTTCTCTGGCGGCAGAACCGTCGTGACGCCCCGCACCAACGTCAAGGTCGACACCGAGGGCGGCAACAAGCTCGCTCTGGTCAAGGAAAGCGTCACGCTCGCCCAGCTCGTCGACGGCCTGAACGCGCTCGGCATCGGGCCCCGCGACCTGATCTCCATTCTCCAGGCCATCAAGGCGTCCGGCGCCCTGCAGGCCGAAATCGAGGTGATGTGATGAGCCCAACCCTGGCCCTGCCGGCCGCCAAGCTGGCCCTGCCGGCTGCGAAGATGGCCCTCAACGCCGCCAGCAGCCTGGTCGGCGGCCTCGCCAAGGCGCTAGATCCCGCTCAGGCCAAGGCCAAGAAGCAGGCCGACGACTTCGAGACCATGTTCCTCGAACAGTTTACCCAGCAGATCATGGCCTCGCCGCAGGGCAGCGAGGGCCCGCTCGGCGAAAACGGCCTCGGCGGCGACATCTACAAGTCGCAGCTCACCCAGGAATACGCCAAGCAGATCCAGAAGGCCGGCGGCATCGGCCTGTCGGATACCATTCTCCGCGACCTCCTGCGCGTGCAGGAGCAGTCGGGCGGTACGGCACAGGGCGTCGGAGCGTAGCATGTCGGTTGCCAGACGCGTTCTCGACGAGCGGCCGCGCATCGCCAGCGCGCTCGAGGCCCGGGCGCTGGTCGAGGGGGTGCTGGAGGCGCTGTCGGCGCTGTCCCACCTCGTCGGCGAGGAAACCGAGCTGGTGCGGGCCGGCCGCCTGCCCGAGGCACTGACGCGCGAGCCGCGCAAGACCGAACTCGCCGGCATCTATATGCGCGGCGTCGAGCAGGTGAAACTCAACGCCGTCGCGCTCGCCCGCTTCGTCCCCGAGCAGGTCCAGCGCCTGAAGGCGGCGCATCTCTCGTTCCAGACGCTGATCGAGACCAACCAGATCGTGCTGGCGACCGCGCGGGCGGTTTCGGAGTCGATCATCCGCGATCTCGCCGCCGATGCGAACCGCCCGTCGAAGGCGGCGGGCTACGGGCCGGCGGCGACGGTGGGCGCCGGCGCCTTCGCGAGGCCGAATGCGGGGCCGCTGATGGTGTCCCGGCGCCTGTGAGCGCGCGGGACCATCCGTCAATATTTACCTAATTCCCTTACGTCATGTTCAATCTTTCCTGACACCATGGTCAGGTTCGGAGAGGTCCGCCCGGCCCGATCCGAACGGCAAGCAGCGGCCCCTGCCGCTGTGCCAGGCTCCAGAAGGAGTGAACCATGGATTTCGGCAATGCGCCCAAGGCGGCGCCGATAGGAGGCCTTCCCCTCGTCAGCCGCGCCGACGTGGTGGCAACGCATGGCAGCGTCGGTGTCGAGTTGGCGCCCGAAAAGACGGTGCAGTCGGCCCAGGCCGGCGAAGCGGTGAAGCTCGATGTCCGGGCCCAGGACCGTGACGCCCGCGCCCGCGACGCCCGCAGCCGCCTGACATTCGAGGATCGCACCGCCGCAAGGCAGCAGCAGCAGAGCCAGCGAGACGAGGAAATCGGCGATGTCTTCGAACGCCGCCTCATCATCGAGCCGAGCACGCGCGCCGTCGTCCTCCAGAAGAGGGATCGCGAAACCGGCGAGACGGTCTTCCAGCTTCCCGACGAGACGCTGCTCAAGCTGCGCATCTACTCGCGCGAGCTGACCGAGCGCGCCCGCGAGGCGGAGGATTTCGAGCACCTGATCGAGCGGCTCGCCTGAGGAGCCCTCACCCGCTCTCGCACGTGATGCCAGAACGCCCGCCTCGCGCGGGCGTTCTGCGTTCGCGCTCTCCGCGCGGTCGTTGTCGTCTCGTTAACCACGCTCCGAGCCGGCCGCCGAAGCGCCGGATTCGACCTCCGAAATTTACCTCCTGTTACGGGCTGGCGACCAATGGTCCTCGGGTCGCGGCCAGAATGATCGCGACTGCCAGAAGGCATCATACCAGAAGGGTATACTATCATGGCTATCTCGCTTTCTTCGGGCGTTCGCAATTCCCTGGCCTCCGTCCAGGACATCACCGCCCAGGCCGCCGCCGTCCAGAGCCGCCTTGCCACCGGCAAGCGCGTCAACTCCGCGGTCGACAATCCGGTCAACTTCTTCACCGCCGCTTCGCTGAACAACCGCTCGGACCAGCTCAAGGGCCTGCTCGACGGCATGTCGAACGGCATCCAGACCATCCAGGCTGCCTCCAAGGGCATCGACGGCATCACCAAGCTGGTCCAGTCGCTCCAGTCCACGGTGAAGCAGGCCCAGGCCGACGCCGCCCAGAACCGCCCGACCATCACCGGTACTGCCCTCGCCACCGCTGCGGAAACTGCGGCTACCAGCAAGAGCCTGAAGGACATCGCGCTCGACAAGAAGCTGATCGACGACGACGCAGTCGGCACCAACAACGCGGCGACTGCGGGCTCCTCCGGCAATATCGGCCTCGCCACTGCCTCGACCGCGCTCAATATCGAGATCACGTTGAGCCCCGGCGGCGCCGACGAGACGGTCACCAATCTCGCCTTGACGATCGACGCCAACTCGACGCTGCGCGACGTGGTGAACAGCATCAACGGCTCGGGCGTGGCAACCGCCGTCGTCGACGAGCAGGGCAAGCTCAACATCAAGGGCACCGGCTCGCAGACGCTCAGCGTCGGTATCGGTGCCGGCGCGACCGCCGGTGCCGCTCTCACCAACGCCTCTGCTGTCGCCACCAACGCCAACGAATCCTTCGGCATCACTGACGCTGACTTCACCACCGGCGTAGTCTCCAGCGGCGTGACCTCGTCGACCCGCTCGAACCTGATCGAGCAGTACAACACGCTGCGCACGCAGATCGACGAACTCGCCAAGGATTCCGGCTTCAACGGCGTCAACCTGCTGGCCGGCGACCAGGTCTCGCTCGTCTTCAACGAGAAGACCGGCACCAACCAGAACAAGCTCGACATTCAGGGCACGAACCTGACGTCGGACAATCTCGGCATCACCCAGGCGATCAACACCCAGCTGAACGGCTTCACCAACTTCCAGAACGACCTCGATCTGGAAAAGGCCACCGAGCAGCTCAATGGCGCGCTGACGTCGCTGAAGTCGCTCTCCTCGACCTTCGGCTCGAACCTCTCGGTCGCCCAGACCCGCCAGGACTTCACCAAGGGCCTGGCCGACGTGCTGACGACCGGCGCCAGCAACCTGGTCAATGCCGACGCCAACGAAGAGGCCGCCAACCTGCTCTCGCTGCAGACCCGTCAGCAGCTCTCGCAGACCGCCCTATCCCTGTCGTCGCAGGCCGACCAGGCCGTCCTGCGTCTGTTCTGATCCTTCGTCCGCAGAAGCGGGCAAGCCCACAGGATGTGGGCCGAAGACAAGAAGGCGGCGGAGCGCAAGCTCCGCCGCCTTTCTGCATGGAGAGCCCTCCCCGCCCAGACGTTGCGGGCCAGGAGCGTCAAGACGCATTAACCAATTGTTATCCCTAACAAGTGATTATCGGTCCAGATCAATCCGGACAGGCGTGCGAATCGCGCTTCCAGGGGACCGACGATGGCCAACACAATTCTCTCGAGTGGCGTCCGCAACAACCTGCTCACACTGCAGCAGACTTCGGCCCAGCAGAGCGTCATCCAGAACAGGCTGGCGACGGGCAAGCGCGTCAACTCGGCCATCGACAACCCCGTCAACTACTTCACCTCGCAGTCGTTGAACGACAGGTCGACCCAGCTCACCGGCCTGCTCGATGGCATCTCCAACGGCATCCAGACCATCCAGGCCGCTTCCAAGGGCATCGACGGCATCACCAAGCTGGTCCAGTCGCTCCAGTCCACGGTCAAACAGGCCCAGGCCGACGCGGCCCAGAACCGCCCGACCAAGGCCGGCACCGCGCTGTCCTCCGCGACTGAAGCGGCCGTTACCAGCAAGAGCCTGAAGGATATCGCACTCGACAAGGCCATCGTCGGCGCAGACGCACTGCCGACGCCTGCCACTGCGTCAACCTCCGGCGACCTCGGCATCATCAATACCGACACCTTCCTCGGTCTTTCGATCACGGCTGGCACGACGACCTATACCGCCTCGTTCAGCAGCGCCAACGCCACTGTTCGCGACGTCGTCAACGAGATCAACAAATCGGGCATCGCCACGGCCTTCGTCGACGAGAAGGGCCAGCTCAACGTCAAGGGCACCGGCTCCGAAACGGTCGCCTTCGGCTTCGGCTCCTCCACCACTGGTCCGCTCGCGATTGCGGATGCCGGCGCCGTGGGCACGAACAATAACGCCGCCCTCGGCTTCGCCGCGAATGACGGCGCCGTCGGCACCTCGACGCTGACCTCGTCGAACATCACCTCGGCCGTGCGCTCGAACCTCATCCAGCAGTTCAACGACCTGCGCGACCAGATCGACAAGCTGGCCAAGGATTCGAGCTTCAACGGCATCAACCTGCTCGCTGGTGACCGTCTCTCGATCGTCTTCAACGAGAAGACCGGTACCAACCAGACCAAGCTCGACATCCAGGGCTCGACCCTGACCTCGGACAATCTCGGCATCGTCCAGGCGACCAACACGCAGCTCGCCGGCTTCTTCAACTTCCAGAACGATCTCGATCTCGACAAGGCGACGGCAGCGCTGACGGGCTCGCTGACCTCGCTCAAGTCCCTCGCCTCGACCCTCGGTTCAAACCTTTCGGTCGCGCAGACCCGCCAGGACTTCACCAAGGAACTGGCTAACGTCCTGACCTCGGGCGCTGACAACCTGGTGCTGGCCGATCCGAACGCCGAAGGCGCCAGCCTGCTTGCGCTCAACACGCGCCAGCAGCTCTCGCAGACCGCCCTCTCGCTCGCCAACCAGGCCGATCAGGGCGTGCTCAGGCTCTTCGGCTGATCCCGCCGAAGACGACACGCTCACGCCCCTCCCCCAGCCAGAAGGCTCAGACAAACATGGCTCTCAAGGTCGAACTCAAGCCCCGCGAGCGCATCATCATCGGCCAGGTGGTGATCCGCAACGACGAGCAGCGGACACGGTTCTTCATCGAGGGCGACGCCCCGATCCTGCGCGAGAAGGACATCCTCACCCCTGCCAGCGCCGACTCGCCGGCCAGGAAGATCTATCTCGCCATCCAGCTCATGTATCTGGCCCAGGACCCGATGCATCAGCACGAGGTCTATTTCGAGCTCGTCCGCGATTTCGTCCAGGCCGCTCCGAGCGCCCTGCCGCATATTCACGACATTAATAACCGCATCTTAAGTGGCGATCTCTACAAAGCTCTGAAGGCAGCCAAGAAGCTGATCGCTTACGAAGCGGAACTCATCGAGAATGCAACACGGGTTTAACGCCTACGCCTCCGCCGCCCGCGCCAATCAGGCGGTCGTCTCCCCCCGCGAACTCGAAGCCTCCCTGCTGATCAAGGCCGCCGCCCGGCTCCAGGCCGTCTCCGACGATTGGTCCCTCGCGGAACGCGATCTCGACGAGGCGCTGAACTACAACCGCAAGCTCTGGACGCTGCTCGTCTCTGCGGTCGTCGCCGAGGACAATCCGTTGCCGGTCGGCATCAAGACCAATATCCTCAGCCTCGCCAACTTCATCTTCAACCAGACCTTCCGCATCGCCGCGAGCCCCGCGCCCGAGAGCCTGCGCGCGCTGATCGGCATCAACCGCGATATCGCCGCCGGCCTGCGCGGACGCTGAGCGAATTCCGCACATCCCATCAAAGCGAAAGGAGCGTCGCCGGCTGCCGGCGACGCTCCTTTCGCTTTTTGGCGTGGCGATCTGATCAGAGATAGTTCGTCAGCGAGAGCTGCGAGAGGATCGAGGTGGTCTGGTAGCTCGCCTGCAACCGCGTCTGCAGCGCCAGGATCTGCACCGCGACTTCCTCGGTCGTGACGTTTTCCACTCCCGCGAGCGTCGTCGTGAGGTAGTTCTTGGTACTCTGGTGCCGCTCCTTGGCGCGGGCCATCGCGGTCTGGGCCGAGCCGAACTCGGTGATGATCTCCGCCGGCTTCTGGACTCCGCCGCCGAAGCCCAGCTTCTCGCCGACGCGCGAGGTCATCGCCTCGTAGCGGGCCTGCGAATTGGCGTCGCCGGCCGGGAAATTCTCGATCGCCATCACCGCGAACTGCGCCAGCCCGACGCGGAACGCCTCCTCATTGGCGCGCGCTCCGGTGCCGACGGTCTGTCCCTTGTCGACCTGAACGGTCGCGGTCGAGCGGGCGGGGTCGCTGCCGTCATCGCCCTGATACCAGATCACGGTGTTGGCGGCGGTTCCCGGAGCGGGCGCTGCCGTGGCGGTGTCGTAGGGCGGGCCCGGCACCCGCAGCGGCGGGTTGCTCGCGCTGCCCGCGAAGAAATTCGCCGCGGCGACCTGCGAGGACGCGGCCGACAGCGTCGTCGCCGCCTCCTTGGTCAGGGCGGCGTTGATCGAGGTGCGCAGATTGGCGGCGGTGGTGTTGACGTCCACCCCGATTTCGAAGGTCGTGGCGTCGGAACCGTCGGTCCCCGGCGCGCGCGCCGTCAGAACGACCTCCTCCTGCGATCCGTCCGGCAGGTCGAGCGTGATGCGCAGCGTGTCGCCCGCCGTCGGCAGGCTCGCTACGGTCACCGAGATGTCGGCGGGTGGGCCGGCCGTGTAGGTCGGCGTCATGGCGGCCGAACTGCTGGCGGCGCCGGCGAGCTTGAAGCCGTAGCTATGGGCCGGCGCTTCCTCCGCGATGGTCGCCGTTGCCGCCGCGCCACCCGTCGTCAGGCGCCCGAGCCCGGCGACGCCGAGATCGGCCTGTCGCCGCTCCGAGATCAATTGCCGGAGGCCGGCGCGCCCGGCGCCGTCGCCCTCGATCATCTCGGAATAGCTGACCGTCGGCTGGATGTCGGAGGTCTTCCCCGAGAACAGGTAGCGCCCGTTCACCGAGGAGTTCAGCATGTCGAGCGTCTGCTTGAACTTCTCCTCGGCCAGCACCTGCGGCGCGGAACGGCCGGTCGAACTGGGGACATAACTGTTGGAGCGCGTGTCGTTGACGGTCTCGCTGGTGAGCTTGGCGAAGCTCTCGACGGCCTGCGTCGAGAGCTTGAGGTTGACGTCCGCCAGCGCGATGCCGCCGAGCCAGGAATCGAGCGTCGAGACCTTGGCGTTGAGGTCGAGGCTGGTGCGCCGGTCCATGCCGAGATCGCCATAACTCTCGGCCTTCTGCTGCGTCGCGAGCTGGCGCTCGAGATCGGTCAGCTCGGCCCGGTTGGAGACGAAGCTGTTGGGCTTGGCGGCGCGATAGGCCCCAGTGCCATAGGCTGTGATGGTCATGGCGCGCTCACACTCTCATCAGGACGTCCATCATCTCCTTGACGGTCGAGATGATGCGGGCGTTGGCGGCATAGGCGGTCTGAAGCTCGATCAGCGTCGACATCTCCTGGTCGACATTGACCTGCGAGGTTTCCTGGAAGCGGCTCTGGACCGCGGCCAGCGCGACCTGCTGGCCCTCGTCGAGCCGCTTCGCGGTCTCCACCGCCTGTCCCTGCGAGGAGACGACGCGCTGGACCAGGTTCGAGACGGTGGTGGTCGTCGTCGCCGTCGAGCCATCGATGCCCGTGCGGTTGGTGAGGGCGCGCTGGCTCTGGGTCAGCCGGTCCAGCATCAGTTGCGGGCGCGTCACGTCGCCCTGCGCCGTCGTCGTGTCGAAGGTGACGAGTTTGGAGCGGTCGGCGATCAGCGCCTGGTTGACAGTGATCCGCCCGGCGAAGCCGACGAGCTGCGAGCCGTTCTCGTAGGAACCGGTATAGGCGGCCCCGGCCGCTCCGCCATCGACGAAGAAGGGCAGCTCGGCGCTGCCGCCGGCAGAGGACAGGGTGGTTGCGGTCGGGCGGGAAGTCAGCGCCTTGACGTCGCGCGTTCCCGCTGCGCCATCATCGACGATCCGTAGCACCGAGCCGGTGTTGGAGACGGTGAAGCCGCCGCCGATGGCGGCCTGCATCTGCGCGGCGACCGAGGCCGGGCCTCCCGAGAAGTCGATGCCGATGACGCGGTTGTTGGCGTCGCCGCTGGCCGAGGTAGGCAGCGGCAGCGAGGCCGCGGACTCGACGCGCACGAAGGTGAAGCGCTGCGTCTGGCCACCCGGCGTCACCGCATAGTCGAGCGTGACCGTATTGCCCGACTGCAGCCCGGCCAGATCGACATCGAAGCCGGTCGCCGCACCCGCCGTCACCGCCGTGCCGGCAATCTCGCGGTCGGACAGCGCCCGCGACATCTGCGCCGCGATCTCGTCGAGCTGGGCCTGCGACTGGACGAGCGTCTTGTCGCGCATCTCGACGAGCGCGGCGATTTCGCCCGAGCGGAAGGTCTTATTGGCGATCGCGTCGATCACCCCACCGGAACTGGTGGTCATGGTGATCGTGCCGACGCCGCGCTGGGTCGGGTCGGCGCTCCACTGGTCGTCCGCCCCGAGGCCGGAATGCTCGTCGAAGGCGAAGGTGACTGCCGGTCGGCCGTCGAAGATCTGCGTGCCCGAGCCGGTGACGACGCTGACGGAACCGCGCGCATCCTCGCTGGTCTTGATGTCCATATACTGGGACAGCTCGGACAGGATCAGGTCGCGCTGGTCCTTCAGGCCGGCGACGGCCGTATCGTTCGGGCTTCCGACGATGCGGGCGTTCACATTCGTCAGGGCGCCGAGCAGGTTGTTGACCTGCGTGACCGCACTCGCGATCCCGCTCTCCGCCTGCGTGCGCAGCGCCTGCACGCCTTCGGACAGGGTGTTGAGCCGGGTCGCCAGTTGGCCGGCCGAATCCAGCACGGCCGTGCGCAGGCTGTAGGATGAAGGGTCGTTCTTCAGCGCCTGGAGCGCGGAAGTGAAGCCGTTATAGACGGTATCCAGCGCGGTGCTGCTGCCGGGCCCGCCGTAGAGCTTGTCGACGCTGGACATCATGTCGGCACGCGTCGAGGTGTAGGCGGCTCCGGCTGATTCCTGCCAGAGCTGGTGCTGGACGATCTTGTCGAGCAGGCGCTGGACCTGCGTGCTCTGCGTCCCGACGGTCAGGCCGCTCAGGCTGTCCGCAGTCGAGACGGTGCGGCGGACATAGCCCGTCGTCCCCGCATTGGAGACGTTCTGCGAGACGACGCCGATGCCGACCTGCGTGGCGTTCAGCCCTGCGATGGCCGTATTGAGGGACGTGCTGAGACCCATCGTCAGCTCCTGTCGCTACCAGCGGCCCTTCTGGACCGCACCAAGCCGCGCATCGAAAAAATCAGCGGATGATGCTGAAGACGTCGCGCAGCATCTCCTGCGCCGTGGTGATGACCTTGGTGTTGGCCGAATAGGCCTGCTGGGTGACGATCATCTTCGAGAACTCGTCGGCGATGTCGGTGTTGGACTGCTCGACATTGCCGCCGATGAGCTGCGAAGTGCCCAGACCGATGATCGGCGGGCCGGATTCGATCGTCTCCTCGAAGGCGCCGCCGTCGAGGCGCTTCAGCGCGTTGTCGGCGTTGAAGCGGGCGACCGAGAGCTGCGCCAGCGCGACGACCTGGCCGTTGCTGAAGGTGCCGATCACCTGGCCTTCGGCCGAGATCGACGTGCGGTCGAGCGTGCCGGCCGTGTAGCCGTCCTGCCGGATCGAGCGGGCGTCGATCTGGCCGCTGACGTCGCCGTTCTGGGTCAGGCCGTTGCCGCCCGTCGTGACGTTGATACCGGTGATCGTCGTGCCTGCGATGGTCATCGTCGGCAGTGCGATGTTGCCGGTGGCGGGCGCCGTCAACTGCCCTGTGGGCCCGAAGGTGATGCTGGTATTGGCGTTGCGATAGGCGGTGGCGCCACCAGTCGCCGCGGTGTTCTCGGCCACGAACAGGTTCCAGGTATCGACCGTGGCCGGCGGACCCGCCGAGGCGTTGGTGGTCTTGGCCCAGCGCAGCTCGACGCTCGTCGCCTTGCCGAGCGAATCATAGACGGTGACCGAACCGCCGGGGATCGACTGGTTGAGGAAACTGGTGATTTCGCTGCCGATCACGATGCCCGTGCCGCCCTGTGTGGTCGAGAGCGGGTTGCTGGTGAAGCCGGCCGGGCTGAGCAACTCCGAGCCGGGGGTGGTCGCGACCGCGTTGTTCGTACCGGGGAAGGCCGGGATGTTGGCGCGGTACTCGATCGAGGTCGTCGCCTTCGCCGGGAACTGCTCCTTGGTGATGCGCAGGACCTCGGGCTGGGTGCCGATCAGTGAGCCCGTCACCGTGTCGATCTTCAGACCCTTGAGGTAGTAGCCGGCGCCATTGACGAGGTAGCCGTTGGCGTCGAAGTCGAAATCGCCACGACGCGTATAGAGGTTGCTGTTCGAAAATTGCGTGTTGGAGCCGAGGCCGTTCAGGCGCTGGTCGACGACGAAGAAGCCGTCGCCATTGATTGCGGCATTGGTTTCGATGCGGGTCGCACTGAGATCGCCCTGGATCGAGTTCGTCGCCTGGCTGAAGGCCGCGACCGACCCCGCGATCTGCCGATTGAGCGCCGAGTCCGGCACGAGGTCGGAGAAGGTCGTATCGACCCGCTTGAAGCCCGCCGTGCGGGAGTTGGCGATGTTACCGGAGATGTTTTCCAGCGCGTAGGACTGCGCCTGCATCCCCGAAACCGCTGTCGTCAACGCGCTGAAGACACCCATGAAACCCTCACCTCGACTGGCGCCCCCCAAGGGCGGCCACAACTTCGAGGCATAGATTGCACGGCCCGTGCCATGCTGAAGGCCATTAGATTCCAATGACTTGAATGGTTTAGAAGGCGTTTAACGGCGGATTCGGCCGGGCAGATTCGGCCTGCCCCGGCAGATTCTGCCCGGCAGCGGCCGCGTCAGGGCGCGGTCTGCTCCGGCGAACCGCGCCAGGACGTCAGATCTCCCGCGACATCGGCCAATGTCGGCGGCGTCGCCTCGACGAAGGGCAGCGGCCGGCAAACGCTGAGCGCCGCAAGCCCGATGCGTGCGGTCAGCATGCCGTTGATCACGCCCTCGCCGAGCTTGGCCGAGAGCCGCGCCGCCAGCCCCTGCCCTACCACCTGCTGGATCACGGCATCGCCCGCCGCAATGCCGCCGGTCAGGACAAGATGGTTCAGGACCTGCCGCGCCAGCCGGAGCAGGCCGAGCGTGCCGGGCCTGCCCGCATAGATGCCGGCGATGGAACGCAGCAGCCGCGCACAGGCGATTAGCACGAAGACCACATCCACCAGCGCGCGCGGGCTGACCGCCGTGACGAGCGAAACGCGTCGCGCGGCGATCGCGATCTGCGCCTGGGCCGCGGCATCGAGCGGCGCCATCAGGCTGCGCTCGACGACCGTCAGCACGTCGTGGGCTGCGAAGAGCTGCGGCAGGCTGTCGGCGAGCTCCGCCCGCCCCTTCGCCGTGTCGGCCCGCGACGCGTAGAGCCGCATGAGTTCGTCGCTCACCGCCCGCGCATCCGTCACGCTGCTCTCGGCGAGGGCAGCAGTCGCGCGCAGGCGCAGCGCCTCGACTTTGCGCTCCCTCAGGATGTCTCTGACCACCTTCAGGATCATGACCAGCAGCGCCAGCGCAGCCACGGCAGCGCTGGCCAGCGCTGCATAGCCCAGCACCGGGCTCTGGTTCATCAGCGAATTGATGGTGCGCTCGGCCCAGACGCCGAGCGAGAGCGTCAGGAAGCCTGAGAGACCGGCGACGAACAGCCCGCCCCAGGACCAGCGGCGTTGCGCCACGGGGACGGCCGCGCTCTCGGCGACGTCGATCGGCTCGCTTTCCGGCAAGATCGCGACGCCGCCACCGCGGGCGGTGTCCTCGATGGCGCCGTCCGGACTCGCCGGATCCAGCCTGATGGCGCGCGGAGCCTTGCTCATGCCAGCCTGTCCCCGATCAGGAATTCGAGCGCACGGTCCAGCCGGATCTGTGGCGGCGGCCGGGTGCGGCCGCCCGCATCCGACACGACCAGTGGCGGCCGGAAGCGCGGCGCCCGGATCTGCCAGCGCGCCTGCGGATCGAACACGGCTTCAGGCCGCTCCGGCAATTCGCCCGGAAAGATCGCAGCCTCCGCGGTGCCGTCGAAGACCTCGCCATCGATCGCCTCGCCCGCTTCGGGCACGCCCGCTATGGCTGGCAGTTCCTCGCGCCCCTGCTTGATGCGGACCTCACGCGTCGCCCGCACGGCGGCGAGCGCCATGGCCTCCACTTTTGCCCCCGCGCCCTGCGCACGCGACGCAGCCCGCGCAACAAGATGGGACATGACCGCCGCCAACCGGTCATGGCTGGAATGATGGACATGGTCGGCCTTGGTCGCGGCGAAGAGCACGCGCTCGATGCGCGGCGCGAACAGGCTCGAAAGCCAGGAATTGCGCCCGACCTGGAAGGCGGCAAGCGCTTGGCCGAGCGCGATCTCGAGATCGGCCAGGGCCGGCGCGCCGGCATCGAGCGCCGCGAGCACATCGACCAGCACGATCTGCCGGTCGAGCCGGGCGAAATGATCGCGGAAGAACGGCGCCACGACGACGCGCTTATAGGCCTCGAAGCGGTCAGCCATCAGGCCCGCGAGCGTGTCCGGCTTCGGCTCCGCATCATGGCCGAGATCGAGCGGTGCGAAGGTCAGCGCCGGCGAGCCTTCGAGATCGCCCGGCATCAGGAAGCGACCGGGCGGCGTCACCGCCACCGCCTCGGGATCGGCGCGCAGCCGCGCGAGATAGGCCTTGAACTGGTTGCTCGCGGCCTCCGCCGCCATTTCGTCGGGCGGACCGGCCGGATCGCGCAGCGGCAGATCGGCGAGCCATTCCGCCGCAGCGGCCTGCCGATGCGCCTTGCGCGCATCCCCGACCGCCTGGCGCGACCAACTCTTGTAGTCCTGCCCGATCAAGGCGAGATCCAGCAGCCATTCGCCGGGATAGTCGACGATGTCGAGCGTCAGCGTCGCCGGCCCCTTGAACCAGCCGGCGGCGCGCTCGTAGTCGATCTCGACGCGCAATTCCGAGATCCGCCGCGTCGAGTCCGGCCAGCGCCGCTCAGGCCCGTTCAGCGCGGCGCGATGCGCCTCATACGGAAAGCGCGGGATGTCCGGATCGGGCTGCGGCACGAGGCGCACCCGCGAGATCCGGCCCTCCGTCGCCGCCTTCAGCACCGGCAGCTTCGCGCCCTCGATCAGGTTCTGGATCAGCGCCGTGGTGAAGACGGTCTTGCCCGAGCGCGACAGGCCGGTGACGCCGAGCCGCAGGCGCGGTCGCGCCATGCCGAGCAGGCTGTCGCCGAAGGCGAGCGCGGCGTTGCGGGCGTCGTCGAGATAGGAACCCTGGCTCACGGGCACGCCGCCCGGATCAATCGTCCGGCCCTTCCCCGAGCGAAGCCGGCGTGACGAAACGGTCGAGGCGGCCGCCGCGCGGCGCGAGGTCTCGCCAGTCCTCGATCGCGAAATCGATCACCGCGAGCCCGCAGGTCGGAAATTTCTGGTTCATCCGCGCCGCGGCGTACCGGTCGCCATGGCCAGTCAGCATCGCCGCGAGATCCTCGAAGCCGGGGTTGTGGCCGACCATCAGCAGCGTCTTCACCTGCGGCTCGACCTCCTGCACGACATGGAGCAGGCGCTCGGCCTTGGCCTCGTAGATGCGCGGCTCGACATGGGTCGCGGGCTTCTCCGGCAGCATCGGCGCCACCAGCTCCCAGGTTTCGAGAGTGCGCCGCGCCGAGGAGATCAGCACGAGATCCGGCAGCAGCAATTCATCTGCAAGATAGCGCCCCATGACGGGAGCGGCCTCGCGGCCCCGCGTCGCAAGCGGGCGCTCCCGGTCGGCCACGCCTTCGGGGCGGTTCGACTTCGCGTGGCGTAGAAGCATGAGGCGTCGCATGGTTCGAACCTAATGATGGCAGCCGAATTTTGCGAGGGTCAAACCGAGTCGTTGGCCGGAGGAATCCTACGAGCCTTCTAGTGGATGCTGCCTGAGCCAGCCCAGCACATCTTCAGCGCTCCGCTCGGGCTGCGAAACCGGGTAGAACACCGCTTCGATGCGCTGCTCGCGCAGGACCAATGTCAGCCGCCTCACCAAGCGCATTCCATCCGCCTCGAAAGTCGGCAGCCCGAGCCCATCCGTGAAGGCAAAATCCTCGTCGCTCAGCACAGCGAACGGCAGGTGCAGACGCTCCGCCATCTCTCTCTGATAGGCCGTGGACTGCGTGCTCAACCCGAACACCGCAGCCCCTTGAGCGGCCAGCTCCCCGTGGTGATCACGGAAGGTGCAGGCTTGGGGCGTACAGCC
This sequence comes from Allobosea sp. GW822-FHT03F07, assembly GCF_058801345.1. Taxonomy (NCBI): domain Bacteria; kingdom Pseudomonadati; phylum Pseudomonadota; class Alphaproteobacteria; order Hyphomicrobiales; family Alloboseaceae; genus Allobosea; species Allobosea sp. GW822-FHT03F07. The sequence goes on along the minus strand of NZ_JBXAND010000001.1, from coordinate 1,519,470 downwards.
GCGCGCGCCGGGAATGATGTCCCAGCCTGCAGGCGCAGGTTTGCCGGGCTCGCTGGTGCGCGGATAGCAGTAGATCACGGTGCGGGATGCGGTCAGCGCTCCGAGCCTGATCCGGCCGCCATGGGTGGAGGCGAGCGAGATATCGGGCAAAGCGGTGCCTAGCAGGCGAGCGCGCAGTTCAGCGTCCGTTTCGTCCATAGGCTGGTCGATCAATTGCACGCTCCGTCGCGCATCGAGAGACATTGCAAGCAGAGACCTGTTACCGTCCGTCCCGCCTCACCATGAACGCCAGCTTCTCGAACAGCGACACATCCTGCTCGTTCTTCAGCAGCGCGCCGTGCAGCGGCGGGATCAGCTTGCGTGGATCGCGTTCGCGCAGCACCTCCGGGCCGATATCCTCGGCGACGAGCAGCTTCAGCCAGTCGAGCAGTTCCGAGGTCGAGGGCTTCTTCTTGATGCCGGGTACCTCGCGCACCTCGAAGAACAGCTTCAGCGCCTCTTCCATCAATCGCTTCTTGATGCCGGGGAAATGCACCTCGACGATCGCCTGCATCGTCTCCGCGTCGGGGAAGCGGATGTAGTGGAAGAAGCAGCGGCGTAGGAAGGCGTCGGGCAGTTCCTTCTCGTTGTTCGAGGTGATGATCATCACGGGCCGCCGCGCCGCCCTGATCGTCTCCCCGGTCTCGTAGACATGGAACTCCATGCGGTCGAGCTCGAGCAGGAGGTCATTGGGGAACTCGATATCCGCCTTGTCGATCTCGTCGATCAGCAGCACCGGGCGCTCGCTCGATATGAACGCCTCCCAGAGCTTGCCGCGCTTGATGTAGTTGCCGATGTCCGAGACACGCGGGTCGCCGAGCTGGCTGTCGCGCAGGCGGCTCACCGCATCGTACTCATAGAGGCCCTGCTGCGCCTTGGTCGTCGATTTGACATGCCAGGTGATCAGCGGCGCAGCCAGAGCCGCCGCGATCTCCTCGGCCAGCACGGTCTTGCCGGTGCCGGGCTCGCCCTTGACCAGGAGCGGCCGCTCCAGCCGGATCGCGGCATTGACCGCGACCGTCAGGTCCTCGGTGGCGACGTAGTTTTCGGTACCGGAAAAGCGCATGCGGAAGCCTTCTGACGAATATCGCGAAAGGCTAGCCCAGGATGCCCGCATCAGGAAACCTCCGATCAGCGAGCCCGGCGCAAGCCGACCCGGCTAACGTCTCAGGACGAAAGGCGAATTTCGACGCGGCAGGCACGACGAAGGTTGTGTTGACGCGAGCGAAACCGCACAGTCGCCGAATCCTTCATCCTCTCGAATCGTAAGGCGCCGCCTTGGCCGGAACCGTCGACCCTTCCGTCTACAAGGACGCTGCCGTGGTGCTCGCGACGGCGGGCGTGATCGTGCCTTTCGCCAAGAGCCTCAGGATCAACTCGGTCGTCGCCTTCATGGCCTGCGGCGCGGCTCTCGGCCCGTTCGGGCTCGGCGGCCTCGTCTCCTCCGTCCCGCTGCTCAGCACGATCACCGTTTCCAGCCGAGAGGCTCTTGCGGGCCCGGCCGAGCTGGGTGTCGCCTTCCTGCTCTTCGTGATCGGGCTCGAACTCTCCTTCGAGCGCCTCGTGACGATGCGCCGCCTGGTCTTCGGGTTGGGGCTTGGCCAGGTCGCGCTGTCGGCGGGCGCCATCGGCGGCGTCGCCTATGCGCTGGGCCAACCGGCCGCCGCTTCCCTGATCATCGGCTTCGGCCTCGCCCTGTCGTCCACGGCGATGGTGGTCGAGCTTCTCTCCGCCAAGAAGCGCATGACCTCCTCCGCCGGGCGCGCAAGCTTCGCCGTCCTGATCTGCCAGGACATCGCGGTCGTCCCGCTGCTCTTCCTCGTCAGCGTGCTCGGCGCGCAAAATGGCGGAGGCTCGCTGCTGGCCGGCCTCGCCCAGGCCCTGATGCAGGCCTTCGCCGCCATCGCCGCGATCGTGCTGGTCGGCGGGCGGGCGCTGCGGCCGCTGTTCCGCCTGGTCGCCTCGACCGATTCCTCCGAGAGCTTCATGGCCGCGACGCTGCTGATCGCGCTCGGCACGGGGATGATCGCGGCGGCGGCCGGCCTATCCATGGGCCTGGGCGCCTTCATCGCCGGCTTGCTGCTGGCCGAGACGGAGTATCGGCGCGCCATCGAGGTGACGATCGAGCCGTTCAAGTCCCTCCTCATCGGCGTCTTCTTCCTCACCGTCGGGATGAGCGTCGATCCGGCGCAGCTCGCCGCCCATCCCTTCGCCATCCTGGGCATCGCGGTCGGCCTGTTCGCGGCGAAATCGCTGCTCGTCTTCGGGCTCGCCCGCCTCTTCCGCCTGTCCAAGGCGACCGCGCTCGAAACCGCTATCATGCTCGGCCCCGGTGGCGAGTTCGCCTTCGTGCTGCTCAATGGCGCCGTCGCAGCGAAATTGCTCGCACAGGAGCCCGCGAGCCTCGTCCTCGCCGCCGTCTCGCTGACCATGGTGGCGCTCCCCCTGCTGGCACGCATGGCCCGCGCTCTGACATTGAAGCTCACCGTGCCAATCATGCTGCCCGACGAGGCCAAGGTGCTGCCGCCGGACGATCATTCCGCCCGCGCCATCGTCGTCGGCGGCGGCCGTGTCGGCCAGCTCGTCGGCAGCATGCTGGAGGAGCACGGCAAGCCCTATATCGTGATCGATTCCGACGCCTCGCTGATCTCGGCCCAGCGCCGGGCCGGGCGGCCGGCCTTCTATGGCGACGCCACCAAGCTGGATTTCCTGCGGCTATGCGGCCTCGACGAGGCGACGGCGCTGATCGTGACGATCGACAACCAGCGCGCGGTGGACGCCACCGTGCTGGCGGCGCGCACCCTGCGCCCCGATCTCGTCATCGTCGCGCGTGCGCGGGACGCATCCCACGCACGCCATCTCTACAAGATCGGCGTCAACGACGCCGTGCCCGAGACCATCGAGGCGAGCCTGCAGCTATCGGAAGCGGCGCTCGTCGGGCTCGGCGTGCCGATGGGTTTCGTCATCGCCTCGGTGCATGAACGACGCGATGCCTTCCGCGCCGAGCTCAAGCCGGCAGATGCCTCGGCCCCGGCTCTTCCGCGACACGCGCGTTCGCGAAGGCTGTGACGCCGGGCGGCGGCGCCACGGCCGCCCCGTTGCGCGGCATCCGGCCCGCATGCTGGCTGACGACCTGCCGGATATGGCCGTAGAACTGAGCCGCGCTGCGCCGCCAGCTATGGCTGGCCGCAAGCTCGAGGCAGATCTCGCGCGGGACGCGCAGCGCCTGGAGCGCGGCGGTCCGCAGATCCTCGTTCAGCACCGCAGCCCCGCTGCCCGCGAAGACGTCGCTCGGCCCCTGCACCGGAAAGGCCGCCACCGGCAGCCCGCTCGCCGCCGCCTCCAGCAGGACGATGCCGAAGGTGTCGGTCAGGCTCGGGAAGACAAAGACGTCCGAGGACGCATAGATCGCCGCCAGATCCTCGCCCTCGCGCGTGCCGAGGAAGGTGACATCGGGAAAGGCGCGCTGCAGATCGGCCCGCGCCGGCCCGTCCCCGACCACGACCTTGCTGCCCGGCAGCCGCAGCGACAGGAAAGCATCGAGGTTCTTCTCGACAGCGACGCGGCCGACGCTGAGGAAGATCGGGCGCGGCAGGTCGAGCACGCTCTGCGGCCGCGGATGGAACAGCGAGAGATCCACGCCGCGCCCCCAGCGCACGATCTTCTCGAAACCGTGCTGGCGCAGTTCCGCCTCGACGGAGGCGGTGGAGACCATCACGGCCGCGGCAGGTCCATGGAAGCGGCGCAGGAAGCCGTAGCTCCAGCTTTCCGGAATCGGCCAGCGCGCCGCGACATATTGCGGGAAGCGGGTGTGATAGCTCGTCGTAAACGGTCGCTTCTGGGCGAGGCAGACCGCCCGCGTCAGCCAGCCGATCGGCCCCTCGGTCGCGATATGGATATGGTCCGGCCCGAAATCGGCGACCCGCTCGGCCAAGGCGCGCTGCGTCGTCAAGGCGATACGGATGTCCGGATAGCTCGGCAGGCCGACCTGCGCGAACCCTTCCGGCGTCAGCATTCTGGGTGTGACCCCGAAATCGGGCCCGGCTTCCGCCATCCGCTCCAGCGAGCGCACGACGCCGTTGATCTGCGGACGCCAGGCATCCGTCGCGATCATCACGCGCATCAGGCGGCCTCGACCAGCGCCGGCACGGGCACGGGCCGCGCCGGGACGACGACGGGAACGGGGGCCTCGCCCTTGAGACGACCCTGCGGCCAGCGGATCAGCTCGAAGCGCCCGTCATGGTGCTCGACGAAGGCGGTGCAGCTTTCGACCCAGTCGCCGGTATTGATGTAGGTCAGCCCGTCGATCTCGCGGAAGGCGGCATGGTGGATGTGGCCGCAGACGACGCCGTCCGCCTCGTGGCGGCGCGCCTCGGCGGCGAGGCAGGTCTCGAACTCGCCGATATAGTTGACCGCGTTCTTGACCTTGTTCTTCGCCCAGGCCGAGAGCGACCAGTGCGGCAGGTTGAGCAGCCGGCGCACCTTGTTGACCACCGTGTTGGAGGCCAGTGCGATTGTGTAGGCCCAGTCGCCGAGCAGGGCGAGCCATTTGGCATTGCGCACCACGAGATCGAACAGGTCGCCATGGATGACGAGCAGGCGCTTGCCGTCCGCCGTCTCGTGGATGACCTCGTCGACCAGCGTGATCCCGCCGAACTGCAGGCCGGTGAAGTCGCGCAGGAAGTCGTCGTGATTGCCGGTCACGTAGATCAGCTTCGAGCCCTTGCGGACCTTGCGCAGCAGCTTCTGGATGACGTCGTTATGCGTCTGCGGGAAGTACCAGCCGCTCTTCAGCCGCCAGCCGTCGATGATGTCGCCGACCAGGTAGATCTGCGGCGCGTCGTAGGCGCGCAGGAATTCCAGGACGAGATCCGCCTGCGCCCCGCGCGTGCCGAGATGGAGATCCGAGATGAAGATGCTGCGAACCTGCTTCGCGTCGTCCTCGTCGCCCATGCCAGCCCGCCCGTCCTGTTGCGATGCGTCCGGCATGTGTCTGATTTGCGTTGCGCTTTGATGACGGAACCAGCGATCCGTGGTCTGTCTGCGGTTCAAGGCGCGAAGCCTTTGGAGAAAAGCCATGGATCTGGGAATTTCCGGCCGCACGGCCATTATCTGCGCCTCCAGCAAGGGTCTTGGCCGCGGCTGCGCACAGGCGCTGGCCGAAGCCGGCTGCACCGTCGTCATCAACGGACGCGACGGCGCGACTCTCGAGGCGACCGCGAGCCAGATTCGTGCCAGCACCGGCGCGACGGTTCTCACCGTCGTTGCCGACGTTTCGACCCGCGCCGGGCAGGACGCCCTGCTCGCGGCAGCCCCCGAGCCCGACATCCTGGTCAACAACAATGGCGGGCCTCCGCCGAAACCGTTTCGCGATGTATCCCGCGAAGCGCTGCTGGAAGGCGTGGTCCAGAACATGGCGACGCCGCTCGAACTGGTGCAGCGCGTCGTCGACGGCATGATCGCCAGGCGCTTCGGGCGGATCGTCAACATCACCTCGGCCAGCGTCCTGACGCCGCTGACGGGCCTCGATGTCTCCTCGGCCGCCCGCGCCGGGCTCACCGCCTTTCTTTCCGGCGTGGCGCGCGAGGTCGCCCACGCCAACGTCACCATCAACAACATCCTGCCCGGCATGTTCGACACCGACAGGCTGAAGGGCGGGCTGACCAAGATGGCCGCGATCAAGGGTATGACCGTGGAGGAGATCGCGAAGGCGCGCCGCGCCGATGTCCCGGCCGGACGATTCGGCGAGGCCGACGAGTTCGGCAAGCTCTGCGCCTTCATCGCCAGCGCCCATGCCGGCTACATCACCGGGCAGAACTTCCTGATCGACGGCGGGGCGTTCCGCGGCAATTTCTGAGCCGGTTTCCGATAGGCGGCCCGCCTCCCGCGGGCCGCCTATCGGGGTTGCACCCTTCACGCTTTGAGAGCGCGACTGGACGTGTTCTAACGACCGCCCTTTCGCGACGACGGTCGTCGCCTCGTCCTCCCACCGCGCCGGTCCGTTGTCCCCTCTTCTTGGCATCAGCCTGAAACTGATCTCGGCGCTGGCCTTCACGCTGATGGCTGCCGGGATCAAGTCGATCGCGGCGCGCTATCCGACGGGCGAGCTCGTCTTCTTCCGCTCCTTCTTCGCGCTGATTCCGCTGCTGATCTGGCTGGCCTGGCGTTCCGAACTGCCGGGCGCGCTCAAGACGAGCAATCTGCGCGGCCATATGAAGCGCGGCGTGATCGGCTCGGGAGGCATGTTCTTCAGCTTCGCCGCGCTTCAGTTCCTGCCGCTCTCCGATGCCGTGGCGCTCGGCTACACCGCGCCGCTCGCGGTCGTCGTGCTGGCGGCGCTCGTGCTCAAGGAGCGCGTGCGGATCTATCGCTGGAGCGCCGTGACGATCGGCTTCATCGGCGTCCTGATCATGCTCTCGCCGCATCTGACGGGAGGCACTCTCGCGCGCGGGCTCCAGACAGGGCCGGCGCTCGGCGCCGCATTCGGCTTGGCCGGCGCCGTCTGTTCGGCCTTCGCCTCGATCGAGGTGCGCCTGCTGACCAAGACCGAGCCGACCGGCGCCATCGTCTTCTACTTCATGCTGCTGACCAGCGCGCTCGGCCTCGCCACCATCGCCTTCGGCTGGCGCATGCCCGATCTTCAGGACGCGGCCCTGCTGGTCACAATCGGCATCCTCGGCGGCCTCGGCCAGATCCTGCTCGTCCAGGCCTATCGCTTCGGCGACGCCTCGCTGATCGCGCCCTTCGAATACTCGACAATGATCTGGGCGGTCATCATCGGCTGGTTCCTGTTCGGCGAATGGCCGGCGAGCACGATCCTGATCGGCGCCACGATCGTCATCACCTCGGGCATCTATGTCATCCTGCGCGAGCATCGCCTCGGCCTGCTCAAGCGTGAGCAGCGTGAAGTCGGCTCGACCCGCGCCACTTGAAGGTCGCCGACGGCCCTCCGTCTTGTGCGCACTGCAACAGTCGCGGCTTGCTCCGGAGCCGCGGAAAGCGCATTGTCCGGTGAGACAAACGATCGTTCGCTAACGCAAACGACATCGCATGTGAGGCAGGCTGGGCAGAATGGGTATCGAGACGAAAGAGCGTGGCGGGCGCGAGCTCGAATCCGGGGCTCAGGTCATCTCGGGCCAGCTCGGCAAGACGATCCAACGCCTGCGCAAGGCCTATAATTTCTCGCTCTCGGAGCTTGCCGAGCAGTCCGGCGTCGCCAAGTCGATCATCAGCCAGATCGAGCGCAACGAGACCAATCCGACGCTGGCGACGATCTGGCGCCTGTCGCAGGCCCTCGACATCTCGATCGAGCGCGTGCTCTCCAGCGGCGAGGAAGAGCCCTTCATCGAGAAGACCGCCCGCGCCGATACCCCCATCCTCGTCTCCGAGGACGGCAAGCTCCGCCTCGCCATCGTCGGCTGGATCAAGACGGTCGAATGGCTGCAATGGTACGATGTCCAGTCGGAGCCGGGCGGCGAGCTCGATTCCGAGGGGCACCAGCGCGGTTCGATCGAATCCCTCTCCGTCACCTCCGGCGAATTCGAGGTCGAGGTCGGCGACATCATCCAGCGCGCCAAGGCGGGCGAGACCCTGCGCTACCGCTGCGACCGCCGCCATGTCGTCCGCTGCGTCGGCGAACAGCCCGGAACCGCGCTGATGGTCTGCATCCTCAAGGCGGCGGTGATGGAATAGGCCGCGGGGGCCGGTAGCCGGCTCCGACGCAGTTCAGGGAGCCCGGTCCACGGCGCAGCCCGACACATCTACAATCCCGACGCTGCGCACTCGATCGGCTTGATCTGCCGGCGTCCGCCTCGCACGACAATCAGATCCCTTTGTCCATCCGGCGAAACCCGGATCACGCTGCCGTCCTCGTTGAGGATGTAGGCGGACATGCCGGCACGCCGCGCTCGCTCCACCTCCCTGCGCCGGAAATGCTCGACCCTCTCCTCATATGACAGTGCCATATTGCGCTCTCCTCGCTTCGCCAGCGCGTGAGCCATATGCGTTCCCGCCCGCAAGGAATGTGAGATAGCTCACAGAGCGAAGGCGTGAGGAGTTGGGCCGACAAGGAACCGCCCCGCAAGCAACCGCCCTGCAAGGATTCAAGCGCCACCGCGAGGCTGCGATCGGGCCATCGCCCTAGCCCCCGGTCTTCGCCGGGCGCGCCGGCCCCTGCACCACCGGCAGCGACTTCAGATACTCCGCCATCGCCAGCCGGTCGGCATCGGGAAGCTGCGCCATATTGCGCACCACCGCCGCCATCGTACCGCCGACGCTGTCGAAGCCCGGCGTGAAGCCGGTCTTCAGCAGTTCCGCGATCTCCTCCTTCGACCATTTCCCGAGCGCATCTGGAGCTTGCGTGATGTTCGGAACCCAGCCCTTGCCCTCCGGATCAGGCCCGCCGGCAAACCGCGTCGCCTGGACGATAGCGCCGAGCTCATTGCGGCTGGAGTGGCATTCGGCGCAATGGCCGGGACCATTGACCAGATAGGCGCCGCGGTTCCAGGCCTCGCTCTTGCTCGGATCGGGCACGAAGGAGGCCCCCTGGAAGAAGAGCAGCTTCCAGCCGCCGACGACGCGGCGGATGTTGAAGGGGAACGGCAACTCATGCGCCGGAGCACGCCCCTCGACCGGCGCCAGCGTACGGATATAGGCGAAGAGATCGGCCAGTGCCGTGGGCGGCATCAGCCGGTAAGATGTGTAGGGAAACGCCGGATAATAGTGCTGCCCCTTCGGCGAGACGCCCGCCGCCATCGCATCGACGAAATCCTGCACGCCCCAATTGCCGATGCCGTCGCGGGTATGGGGCGAGATGTTGGGCGCATGGAAGGTGCCGAATGGCGAGCCGAGCGCCAGCCCGCCGCCGAGCCTGAGCTTGTCGTCCTGGCCCGGCGTGGCGTGGCAGGAAGCGCAGCCGCCGGCCGCGAAGAGCAGCCGGCCGTTCTCGATGTCGGGAGCGGCGAGCGCGCCGATCTCCGGAGAAGGCGAGACGATGCGCGGATCGGTCAGGACATAGAAGCCCCCGAATCCCACGGCCGCCAGCAGGACCAGAGTGACCAGCAGACGGCGCAGGCGCAGCATGTCGATTTTCTCCCGATCTCACCCGCTCGGCGCCGACTTGCGGGCACGAGGTTTCTTGATAACGCGAAGCGAGCCTGAAAGCTCCCGTCCACGACAAAGCGGGCGGCCATTGCTGGCGCCCGCTTCCCGTCACGATCAGGCAACGGGCGAACCCGCGCCGAAGTCACTTCTTGATGCGATAGGTCTCGTGGCAGCCCCCGCAATTCTTGGTCACATTGCCGAAGGCGGTGCGGAACGAGGCGAGATCGGTCGCAGCTGTCGCGCCTGCGGTCGCATCGCTCTCGAACTTGGCGAGCGCCGCCTTGAAGCCGGCCTGGTCCTCCCAGATCTTCGGCGAGGCGGTGGTGTCGCCCGTCTTGGCGCTGGCCGGGAACAGGCCTTCGAACTTCTTGCTCGCCTCGACATAGGTCTTGAAGATGCCCTGCACCTTGGCTGGCTCGAAGGCTTCCTCACCCTTGGCGATCTTGGCGCCGAGTCCGGTCGCACCGCCGATCGTCTTCATCGCGGCCTTTCGATCGTCGATCTGATCGGCCTGGACCACAACAGCGGATAGACCGAGCACGAGGCCGGCAAGCACGAAAGCGGTGCGCTTCATTCAATCACCCCTAGGGAATCGGGGCGCGGAACGGCCCCTTTTGGAACCGTTCCAGATCACAACAGCTTCACACGACTGCCAAGCCATCCTCACGCGATTGAGATTTGCATTGGAGCAAATCCAATCTTGCATCAAAGCTGATACCCGGCCTCTTTGAGAGCGTTGAACACCTTCAATGGCGTCGCCGGCATGTCGATCGCCTTGATGCCGGCGGCGCGGTCGAGCGCATCGACCATCGCGTTCATGACCGCCGGACAGGCGCCGATCGCCCCCGCCTCGCCCGCACCCTTCACGCCGAGAGCGTTGGTGACGCAGCGGACATTGCGCGTTTCGAAATGGAAGTTCGGCACGTCGACGGCGCGCGGCAGCGCATAGTCCATGAAGGTCGCCGTCAGCATCTGGCCGGAGGAATCGAACTTGATCTCCTCCATCAGCGCCTGGCCGATGCCCTGCGCCGCGCCGCCATGGACCTGCCCCTGCAGCATGATCGGGTTCAGCGTCATGCCGAAATCATCGACCACGACATAGTTGACGATCTCGGTACCGCCGGTCTGCGGATCGATCTCCAGCTCGCAGATATGGGTGCCGTTCGGATAGGTCGCCTCCGGCGGCTGCCAGCTCTGATGCACCTTGAGCATGGCAGGCGTCGCGCCCGGCAGCGCCGCGATCGCGGCGAGGTCCAGCGCCTTGTCGGTGCCGACGACGCGCACGGCCCCATCGGCGATCTCGAGGTCGCCGACGCCCGCTTCCAGCTTCTCGGAGGCGAGCTGCTTCAGGTTGTCGGAAAGGATCGAGGTCGCCTTGTCGAGCGCCGCGCCGCCGACCGGAATCGAGCGCGAGCCGCCGGTGCCCGAGCCGGTCTCGACCTTGTCGGTATCGCCCTGGACGACCCGGATGCGGTCCATCGGGATGTCCAGATGCTGCGAGACGAGCTGCGAATAAGCCGTCTCATGCCCCTGCCCGTTCGACTGCGTGCCGATCAGCACGGTGACCATGCCGTCCTTTTCGAGGATCACCGTCGAGCTTTCGGGGCCGCCGCCGCCGCAGGCCTCGATATAGCTGGCCATACCGATGCCACGGATCTTGCCGGCCTTGTTGGCGGCCTTCAGACGGGTCTTGAAGCCCTTCCAGTCGGCCACGTCCATGGCGCGGCGCATATGCCCCTCGAACTCGCCGGAATCATAGACCGGCCCTGTCTGCGTCTTGTGCGGCATCTCGCCCGGCTTGACGAAGTTCAGCGCGCGCACGGCATCGGGCGTCTTGCCCGTATCGCGCGCGATGGCGTCGACCAGCCGCTCGATCAGATAGGCCGCCTCGGGCCGGCCGGCGCCGCGATAGGCGTCGACCGCCATGGTGTTGGTCAGGATGCCGCGGAAGCGCACATGCACCGCCGGGATGTTGTAGCAGCCCGGCGTCATCGTGGTGCCGACCCAGGGGATGAAGGGCCCATACTGCGAGAGATAGGCGCCCATCTCGGCCGCAAGATCGACCTTGAGGCCGACGAACTTGCCGCGCTTGTCGAGCGCCATCGTCGCGGTGGCGAGGTTGGCGCGGCCATGGGTGTCGGCGAGGAAATGCTCGGTGCGGTCCGCGACCCAGCGCACCGGCCGCTTCAGCTTCTCGGCCGCGACCATGGTCAGCGGATATTCGCGATACAGGAAGATCTTGGTGCCGAAGCCACCGCCGACATCGGGCGTGACCACGCGGATGCGCTTGGGATCGACCTTGAGGACGTAGTTGGCGAGCAGGTCGCGCGTGCCGTGGCTGCCCTGGCTGCCGAGCGTCAGCGTCCAACGCTTCTCGGCCTTGTCGTATTCGGCGATGCAGGCGCGCGTCTCCATGTAGTTGGAGGCGAGGCGGTTGTTGACGATCGTCACCGAAACCGTGCGGTCGGCCTTGGCGAAGGCGGCCTCGGTCCTGGCCTTGTCGCCCTGCTCCGCCTCGAAGGCGACATTGCCTGGCCGGTCGGGCCAGACCTGCGGCGCCTTCGGGTCGAGCGCCTCCTCGATGCCGGTGACGGAGGGCAGCGCCGTCCATTCGATGTCGATCGCCTCGGCCGCGTCGCGCGCCTGAGCCAGCGTCTCGGCGACGATGAAGGCGACGGCCTCGCCGACATGGCGAACCGTGTCGGTCGGCAGAACCGGCACGGGCAGTGGCTTCACCATCTCGCCGGAAACCGTCTTGATCAGCCCCTTGCAGGGCAGGTCGCCGAGATGGGCGACATCCTCGCCGGTCAGGATCAGCTTGACGCCCTTCATGCCGCGGGCGGTGTCCTTGTCGCGGATCTTGAAGGTCGCATGGGCATATTGCGAGCGCAGCACGAAGCCGTGCAGCGCGCCTTCGACGGCGGTATCGTCCGTATAGCGGCCCGTTCCGGTGGTCAGGCGATGGTCCTCAACCCGGCGCACCGGCTGTCCAAATCCGAATTTCATGGGGCGCATGGTCGCGTTTCCTTCAGATAGCTCGAATGAAAGACTGGATCAGGATCAAGGTCGCGTCAGCCCCGGCAAGCGGCGTGCCGCGATGCGCCCTACGCAAGGCGGAGAGACGATAAGGGAATCGTCAGTGCTCGACCGGCTCGCCTTGCATCACCCAGTCGCGGAAGCCGCCGAGATAGTGGCTGTCGATGTCGAGACCGGCCGACTGCGCGAATTCGAGCGCCCGCAGCGAGCGCACGCCGGCGGCGCAGGACATCACGATCCGCTTGCCGGGCTCATTGGGAAGGTCGGCGGGGTCGAAGCGCGAGAGCGGGCGCGAAACGGAGCCCGGAATATGGCCGGCCGCGAACTCATGCGGCTCGCGGACGTCTACGATGAGGATGGAGCCGTCTGAAAGCCCGGCCTTGACGGCTTCGATGTTGAGATCGTTCACGGTCAATGCGGCAGCTCCAGCGCTCTCAGTCCAGCAGCTTTACCAGATAGAGCGTGAGGGCCGGAAACGCCACCACGATGCCAAGACGGACGACATCCGACAGAACGAAAGGCAGAACGCCGCGATAGATCCGGGTCACCGGCACGTCGCGCGCCAGCGACGACACGACGAAGACGTTGAGCCCGATCGGCGGGCAGGTCATGCCGATGCCGACGACGATCAGCACGAGGATGCCGAACCAGATCGCGACGTCGTCCGGCGGCATCCCGAAATCGAGCGCGGTCACGATCGGGAAGAACACGGGCAGCGTCAGCAGGATCATGGCGAGCTCGTCCATGACGCCGCCGAGCACGATGTAGAACAGCAGGAGCCCTACCAGCACCGTATGGGGCGCCCAGCCCGCGGCGGCGATCATCTCGGCCGCGGCGGTCGGCACCTGCGTCAGCGCCAGGAACGCGTTGAACACCTCCGCGCCGAGCAGGATGGCGAAGATCATCGCCGAGGTCTCAGCCGTCTGCAGGATCGCCTGGCCGATCCCGGAGGCGCCGAGCGTGCCGCGCAGCACGCCGATCAGCAGCATCACGAAGGCGCCGACCGAAGCCCCCTCCGTCGGCGTGAACACGCCGCCATAGATGCCGCCGACGACGACGAAGGCCACCGCCATGGCCGGGATGATGCCGAGCAGCGGCCGCACACGCTCCCGCCAGGCGACGCGCGGCTGCGCCGGCCCGAGTTCCGGATCGCGCTGCGTCATCAGCGCGATCGTGATGCAGTAGAAGGCCGCCGCCATCAGGCCGGGGATCAGCGCCGCCTTGAACAGCTTGGCGATGTTCTGCTCGGTCGAGATCGCATAGACCACGAGGATGACCGAGGGCGGGATCAGGATGCCCAGCGTGCCGCCGACCGCCACCACGCCGCAGGAAAAGCCCGGATCGTAGCGGTAGCGTCGCAGCTCCGGCAGCGCGGCGCGGGCGAAGGTCGCCGTCGTCGCGACTGCCGAGCCGCAGATCGCGCCGAAGCCGGTGCAGGCCCCGATCACCGCCATGGCGAGCCCACCGCGCCGATGCCCGACGACGGCGGACGCCGCCTTGAACAGGTCGCCCGCGAGCCCCGAGCGCTCGGCGAAGGCGCCCATCAGCACGAAGAGCGGGATCACCGAGAGCGTGTAGTTGGCGAAGATCTGGTAGGGCGTGGTGCGGATGTAGTTCAAGAACGGGTCGAGCCCGTTGAGCTGGACGTAGCCGACGCCGCCGACCAGCATCATGGCGAGGCCGATCGGCAGGCGCAGCGCCATCAGCGCGAGCATCACCACAAAGCCCGCAATGGCCATGGAGAAACCGCTCATGCCGATGCCCTCAGCAGGCGCAGCGCACTGACGGCCGCCGCCGCAGCGACGAGCGCGGCGAGAGCCGAGCAGAGCGCGATCGGCAGATAGCTCGGCACCTGCAGGACCATGCTGTTCTCGCCCGTGGCATAGGCCGCACGCGCTCCGACCGCGAGCCGCCAGGAGATCAGCACCATCACCAGCCCGTAGACGATGTCCCAGGTGGCATCGATGCGGTGCTGCCAGCGCTGCGGCAGCTTCAGCGTGAAGGTGTCCACGAAGATGTTGCCGCGCTTGAGCTGGCACCAGGGCAGGAAGCAGAAGGCGGCGATGGCGGTCGCCATCTGCACCAGCTCGAAATCGCCGGGAACCCCGGCGCTGCCGACGAGGTCGCTACGCAGCGTCACGCTGACCACCACCGCCGCCGACAATGCGATCAGCAGCGCGCCGCCGAGCAGCGCCACCCCCTTCACCGCCCGGTCGAAGCCGGACGGTGCGATCTCCTCCCCTGTGCTTGCCATCTTGTCGGTCAGGCCGCCTTCTCATGCTTGGCGAGCGCAGCCTTCGCGCTGGCGAGCAGCTTCTCGCCGTCGAGCCCCTTCTCCTTTGTCGTCTTCAGCCAGCTCTCGATCACCGGCTCGGTGGTCTTGCGCCAGCGCGCGGCTTCCGCCTCCTCGATCACGGTGATCGTGTTGCCACGCTTGCGCACCATGTCGGACACGATGACAGCCTGCTCGTCCCAGACCTTGCCTGCCATGGCGGCAGCGGTCGCTCCCGAGTTGCGATCGATAACGGCCTTCAGGTCGGGCGCCAGCGCCTCGTATTTGGCCTTGTTCATCGCCAGCACGAAGGTCGCGACATAGAAGGTCGGCGATCCCGGGATCTCGGTGTGATACTTCACCAGCTCCTGGACCTTGATCGACGGCACGACCTCCCAAGGTACGACGCAGCCGTCGATGACGCGCTGGGCGAGCGATTCCGGCACCTGCGGCACCGGCATGCCGATCGCATTGGCGCCGAGCGCTTTTAGCGCCTCCCCGGCGAGCCGCGTCGGGAAGCGCAGCTTCAGACCCTTGAGGTCCTCCATCGTCTTCACCTGCTTGTTGGCATGAATCAGGCCGTGATCATGCGCCCACAGGCAGATCGGCTGCACATCCTTGAGCTCGTCCTTCAAATTCTGCTGGGCGTAGTCGGTCAGGGCCAGCGAATTCGGCAACGCCCGCTTATTGGCGACGAAGGGCAACTCGAACGCCTCGAGGCCAGGGAACCGCCCCGGCGTATAGCCCGGCAGCGTCCAGACCAGATCGGCGACGCCATCACGGGCCTGGTCGAAAAGCTGCGGCGGCGTGCCGCCGAGCTGCATCGAAGGGAAGATGTCGATCTTGATGCGGCCATTCGACTCGGCCGCGACCTTGTCGGCCCAAGGCTTGAGGAACTTGGCATGGCCGACCGCGACCGGCGGCAGAAAGTGATGCATCCTGAGCGTCACCTCCTGCGCATTAGCGCGCGTCACGCGCATCACGGCCGGTGCGGCGACAGCCGAACCGGCACATGTCAGAAATCGACGACGATCGAATGTCATGGCTTCCCTCCCGAGGATCTCGCCTGCGCGATTCTTTGAACGCCTGCCCCACCGGGGAAAGGCTGCTCCGCCGCATTGCGAACGATAGCATGACGGGCGGCGGAGTTCCGCCACGGACATTCATGCTCGCTTCTTTTCACCGACGGTCGAGTCAGATAGTTGCCGAGGCAACCATTATCGTCAAGGCCCCGCCGGCGACACCCTTGGCGTGAGCCGGCCCTCCTCCAGAAAAAACCGCGCCCCGAAGGACGCGGCTGTCTCACTGCGCTGAGCTCGATGCCCGTCGGCTCAGACCTTCGGCGGAATCCGCAGCACCCAGCCGGGCTGGATCAGGTCGGGGTTCTTCACCGGCGGCGTATTGGCCTTGACGATCTCGGTGTATTTCGCGCCCTGGCCCTTGCCATAATGCTCTTCCGCGATCTTCCAGAGCGTATCGCCCTTCTTCACGGTATAGAATACGGCGGCCGGGACCTCCTTGGTGACGGCCAGTTCGGACTCGACCGAGGCGACACCAGCCGTATTACCCAGCGCCAGGATGATCTTCTCGGCCTCTTCGGTGGACATCGCCTTCCCGGAGACCTTCACCTTGTCGCCGTCGACCGAGATCGAAACGTCGGACGGAAGGCCATGGCCGGCCAATTCCTTCTGCAACTCATCCGCGGTCGCGGCCTTGGCCGAGCTCGAGCCGAAGATCTTGGCCCCGGCTTCCTTGATGAAACTGAACAGACCCATGGCGTTTCCTCCATCCGTTGGGATGCCCATCAACCCCTGTCGCAACGACAAGCGCAAGACATGAAACGTGATCGATCGAATTTTGGCATCGGCGCGGAGGCCATTGTGCAGATTCGCGTAAACTCCTTCTGCGACGGCCGCCTTTCGCCGCAGCGCGCGGGCTGGCACAAGCTCTGACCGCAGATCAACCGGAGCGCACCATGCTGACACTCGCCCAGGCCCAAGCCATCATGTCCGCCACCCTCGCCCATGCCGACAACGCCGGCTTCAAGCCGCTGGCCGTCGCCATTCTCGATACGCGTGGCGCGCAGAAACTCCTGGTTGCGCAGGACGGCACCAGCCTGAAGCGCGCCGAGATTGCGCTCGGCAAGGCCCATGGCGTGGTCGCGCTCGGCGTCGGCTCGCGCGCGCTGCACAAGATGGCGCTCGAGCGGCCTTACTTCATCGAGGCCGCGACCCATGCCGTCGGCGGCTCGCTGGTGCCCGTTCCGGGCGGCGTGCTGATCCGCGATACCGGCGGCGCCGTCCTCGGCGCGATCGGCATCTCCGGCGACACCTCCGACAATGACGAGGCGGCAGCTCTGGCAGGGATCGCGGCGGCCGGCCTCGTCGCCGAGACGGGCGCCTGAGCGACAAGAACGCCCGGCCTCCCGCCCAGGTCAGAGGCCGGTGCGGTCAGTGAACCTGCGCCGAGGACATCACGTCGCGGATCGCAACCGCAGGCGCCGGGCCGAGGCGCAGGGAATCCCGCACCGCCTGCGACGGCCCGGCCAGCATGGAAGGCAGCAGCGTGCCCGTCTGCGCGACCAGCGGCTCCTCAGGCAGCGGCGGCAGCGGAAGCGGCTCATCCTCCTCGACCGGCGCCGGGCTGACCCGCTCGCGCAATTCGGCCAGCGCGCCTGCGATCGGATGGAAGCTGAAGCGGATCTTGTGGGTGCCGGCTGGCACCTGCACGGCGCGGAACAGCACATTGGCCTTCAGGATTTCGGCTTCCACGCCGTCGACCTCGGCCCGCCACCAGGGATGCCAGGTGTCGTTGAGCACGACGAAGCCGGCGGCCGCCGCCGTGACCTCGATCTCGACCTCGGTGTTCTCGTAGCGGCTCAGCTTCACGTCGGCCTTCGCTGCGACCGGCCCCTCGGGCGTCGCCAGCGGCGGCTCGACCTCGAGCAGCACGGCCTGCCGCGGATCGACCTCCGGCCAGCTGCCGCTCTGCTTCATGCCGTCGAAATCGGCGAGTTCCCAGCCACCGACGAACTGCACGCGCGGCAGGGCGCGTGGGTTCTCGTAGACATAGCCGTCCTTCGTCCGCGCGATCAGCCTGAGGTCGCCATCGCGCAACGCGTGATCGACCTGCTCGATCGGCACGGGCGAGGCGATGTAGCGCAGCCCCAGCACATTGGCTAGGCGACAACGATAGGACGAGAACAGCGGCGTGAACTTGCGCTCGGAGGGCGAGGCGATGCCGTCGCGCGTACCCACGGCCTCCGAGAAATCGGCCAGGCGGAGGGGGTTGTAGCCAAGCGTATGGTCGAAGCCGTGGACCATCGCGGCATTGGGCCACTCGAAGCCCATGCCGAGCAGTTCGATACGGTCGCGACGCGGCGAGCCCGCCGGCTGGGCGGTCAACCGCTTCAGCACGGCCACCGTCTCGTTATGCGTCTCCGGGCGGAGCACGTCATAGAGCTGCGGCGGCAAGGCGGTTGAATCATTGGGGCCGTTGTTCACGCCGAGATCGGCGGCAACGACGCCGGTGACGAGAATGGCGGCAGCGACCGGCCCGATCGCACCCCGCCAGCGCTGCAGCACGAGCACGACGGCACCGGCTGCGAGGAACCAGCCCAGCGCCAACGCGACCGGCTTTCCGGCATCACCGAGATGGCCCGCGCCCTGCGAGACCAGAAGCGCTACGCCCGCGATCAGCAGAACGGCGACGGCGCCCACCAGCAGATCGCGCCGGAACGAGACGCCCGGCTCCGCCGTCAGGATGCGATGCAGCACATAACCGGACAGGAGCGCGCCGAGGGCCCCGACTAGAAAGGTCGCGTCGGCCGGACGCCGGAAGACCTTGACCCCGGGAAGGTAGTCATAGGCGAGGTCGAAGACGGGCGTATAGCGACCGAGCGCGAACAGCACCATGAAGGCGAAAAGCAACGTCAGTGGCCGCACCGCCCTGTCCCAGAGCCAGCCGCGAGTCAGGCCGGGCGCGATCAGCAGCAGCACCGGCAGCGCCCCGAAATAGACCTGCCCCATGTTCTGTGACAGGAACAGCTCCTTGGCCCAGTTCGGATTGTTGTAGGGCCCCCAGAAATCGACCTTGGGGTCCTGCGCGCCGAAGAGGTCGCCGAAGAAGGCGGTCAGCAGCGACGCAGGATGCAGCGAGCCGCGGCCCGCCTCAGTGAGGTCGATCGCCGGTCGCGTCGTCGCCTCCGCGAAAAGCCAGGTCCAGATCAGCGGCAGGGCAATGGTCGCAGCGCCCACAACACTCGCCACGCCGATCGCAGGCAGGCTCGCACGCAGGGCGGCCCAGCCGCCCGAGAGCCAATGTCCGACGACCATGCCGATCAGAATGTAGGCACCGAGCAGCGCCACCTGGTCCGGCTCCAGAACCATCAGCCCGGCCGCGAAGCCCGCAAAGGCCCCCGTCAGCATCGACGAGCGCTGCAGCATGCGCGCCGTCAGCCAGAACGAGAGCGCGAAGAAGGCAAGGCTTGCGATCTGGCCGACATGCTGCACGCGCCAGGCGGCAGAGGCGCCGAAGGCGAAGACCAGCGCCGCCAGCAGCGCGCCGGCGGGATGCCAGTTGCGGTCGCGGAAGAACATCATCAGCGCCAGCCCGCCCGCCAGAAGATGCGCCAGAACATAGGCATCGACCGCGCGGAAGCTCGGCGAAGGCGTCAGCAGCGCGAGGATGAGCGCCGGCGAGAAGATCAGCGACTGGGGGTCGGCCACCTGCGGCGAGCCGCCGAAGACGTTATGCGTCCAGAACGGCGACTGCCCCGAGTGCAGCGCCTGCGCCAGGAACTGGATCTGTGCCTGAAAATGGGCCTTGGCGTCGAACGGAATGGTCACCGCGCCCGACAGCCAGGGCCAGCACAGGACCGCCCAGACACAAAGAAATCCACCAGCCGCCAGCGGATAGCCGGCGCCCTTCCTCAAAAACGCGCTCAACGGACCCCCCGGTCCCCTTTCAGGGCTGGACGGCTCCGGATAGTGGAGCCAGCCTCCAGCCTGTCAGTGCACGGACCATGGCGCCCGGCAGGTGAACCGAAACTGAATGGAATCGCCGGGTCGTTCAGCTTCGCCGCGACAGGGTCAAGAAGCGGTAACGATGATAGCCGACATCATCGTCCCGGCGCCAGCCAGGCCGCCAGGATGCGGCGCTCCTGCGGCGTCATCCCCGACAGGTTGTTGGGCGGCATGGCGTGGGTCATCACGGCTTGCGTGCGGATCGCGCGGGCCTGCGCCGCGATGTGTTCGGGCTCGTGCAGCAGCACGCCCTTGGGCGGAATCTGGATGCCCGGCCAGGACGGCTCGGGCGCATGGCACATGGCGCAGCGCCCGGTGACGATGTCGGCGACCTCGGCCGGTGGCAGCGCCGTCCCCGCCAGCAGGACCGGCTTGACGGTGGGCAAGGGCGCCAGCCCCAGCCGCTCGCGGCCTCCGGGCGAGGATGCCATCGCCAGCCAGAAGGCGAGCCAGAGCGCGACGATCGCCACGGCCCAGCACCACCAGGGCGACTTCGCATGGTCGGCGTGGCGGATGTTGAAGAAGTGCCGGATCAGCGCGCCCGCCATGATGATCAGCGCCACCAGCGCCGGTATCACCGCCGAATTGGCGTAGGTGACGGGGTAGTGGTTCGACAGCATCAGGAACAGCACCGGCAGGGTGATGTAGTTGTTGTGCGTCGAGCGCTGCTTCGCCGCCTTGCCGTATTTCGGATCGGGCGTCTCGCCGGCCGTCAGCGCCGCAATGACCTTCCGCTGGCCCGGCATGATGTTGAAGAAGACGTTCGCGGTCATGATCGTCGCCATCAGCGCGCCGGTATGGATCAGCGCGCCGCGCCCCGAGAACACCGAGGCGAAGGCCCAGCTCGCGGCAACGACATAGGAAAAGCCGAGCATGCCCAGCACGACGTCGTTGCGGCCGAGCGGCGAGCGGCAGAGCCAGTCATAGAACAGCCAGCCCAGGACTAGCGCGGCGATCCCGATCGCGCCCGCCGCCAGCGGCGACAGCGCCATCACCGCCGGATCGATCAGGTAGAGCTCCGACTGCGCGTAATAGACCCAGACCAGCAGGAAGAAGCCCGAGATCCAGGTCCAGTAGCTCTGCCATTTGTGCCAGGTCAGCTCGGCCGGCATCACCGCCGGCGCGACCATGTATTTGCGCATCTCGTAGAAGCCGCCGCCATGGACCTGCCAGGCGCGCCCGCCCGTGCCCGGCGGGATGTCGGCCGCCGGCCGGAGCGATGCGTCGAGATGGATGAAGAAGAAGGACGAGCCGATCCAGGCGATCGCCGTGATCACATGCAGCCAGCGCAGCAGCATGCCTCCCCATTCCATCAGATAGGCGTCGAGCATCGCGGCAATGGTTCCTTTCGGCGGCAACGGCGGTGATGGACTTCGCTGGCATGCAGGTTACGGTTGCGGGAAGGTGGCACGCAAGCGTGGCGCCGGCTGCGGAGGCAAGCACCCCTCGCCTCGTTCAGCTCCCCTCTCGACGAGAAGGATCGGCGCATGGCCGGGTTGACGACGCATATCCTCGACACCCATGGCGGTGTCCCGGCCGCGGGCGTGGCGATCACGCTGCGCCGCGTCTCGGACGGCAAGCCCGAGACGCTGGTCGAGACCGTGACCAATGCCGACGGCCGCACCGACGCACCCTTGCTGACGCCGGAAGCGACGCAGCCCGGAATCTACGAGATCGACTTCGCCATCGGCCCCTATTTTCGCGGCCGCGGCGTCTCCCTGCCGGAGCCCGCCTTCCTCGACGTGGTGACGGTGCGTTTCGGCATTGCAGACACGACCCGGCATTGGCATGTGCCGCTCAACTGCTCGCCCTATGGCTACACCACCTATCGGGGCAGTTGAGGGCTCCCGGCGCTCCTCAGCCGCGCGGTCGTCCCGGACGCAGCGAAGGGCAGATCCGGGATCCATTCCGAGCGTTTGCCTGAAAGGTCCCGGAATGGATCCCGGGTCTCCCTGCGGTCGCCCCGGATGACAGTTCAAGTTCGGATCCCATGCTCCCGAAGACTTCACAAGTCGCGGCAGCGACTTAGGATGCTCACCTGAATCAATCTGCGAGCGCCGCACGCCATGACCGACACTGCCTATCCGCGCGATCTCAAGGGCTATGGCCGCAATCCGCCGCACCCGCATTGGCCGGGCAAGGCGCGGATCGCGGTGCAGTTCGTGATCAATTACGAGGAAGGCGGCGAGAACAACATCCTGCATGGCGACGCCGCCTCCGAAGCCTTCCTGTCCGAGATCGTCGGCGCCGCGCCCTGGCCCGGCCAGCGCCACATGAACATGGAGTCGATCTACGAATACGGCTCCCGCGCCGGCTATTGGCGGCTCTGGCGGATGTTCACGCAACGCGACATGCCGGTCACCGTCTTCGCCGTGGCGAGCGCGCTCCAGCGCTATCCCGAGATCGCCGCCTCGATGCAGGAGGCCGGCTGGGAAATCGCGACCCATGGCCTGAAATGGATCGACTACCGCGACGTGCCTGCCGAGAAGGAGCGCGCCGACATCCTCGAGGCGATCCGCATCCAGCGCGAGATCACCGGCGAGCGCCCGCTCGGCTTCTACCAGGGCCGCACCTCGCAGAACACGACGCCGCTGATGATGGCCGAAGGCGGGTTCCTGTACACGGCAGACGTCTACAGCGACGAGCTGCCCTACTGGCTCTCCGGCCCCAAGGGCCCGCAGCTCGCCGTGCCCTACACGCTCGATGCCAACGACATGCGCTTCGCGACGCCGCAGGGCTTCAACAGCGGCGACCAGTTCTTCGCCTATCTGAAGGACTCGTTCGACACGCTCTATGCCGAGGGCGAGACGGCCCCGAAGATGATGTCGGTCGGCCTGCATTGCCGGCTCGTCGGCCGGCCTGGCCGCGCCGCCGCGCTCGCCCGCTTCCTCGACTACGTGAAGAGCCATGACGCGGTCTGGGTCGCGACCCGCCTCGACATCGCCCGGCACTGGATTCGGCATCACCCTCCGGCCGGCGGCTATCGACCTTCCGCGGTGCCCAAGGCGCTCTTCGTCGAGGTCTTCGGCCGCATCTGGGAGAACGCGCCCTGGATCGCCGAGGCGACCTGGGAGGTCGGCATCACCGCAGCCCATGACGACGCGGCGACGCTGCACGCCGCCATGGTCAAGGCGATGCGCGCCAACTCGCGTGAGCGCCTCAAGGACCTGCTGCTCGGCCATCCCGATCTCGCCGGCAAGCTCGCCGCCGCTGGCGAGATGACCGAGGAATCGATCGGCGAACAGGCTTCCGCCGGCCTCGATCGGCTGACATCGGACGAGCGCGTCCGCTTCACCGCGCTGAACGAAGCCTACAAGGCCCGCTTCGGCATCCCCTTCATCATGGCGGTCGCAGGCGCGAGCAAGGACGCGATCCTCGAAGCCTTCGAGACGCGGCTGAAGAGCACGCCGGAGGTGGAGTTCGAGACGGCGCTGGGACAGGTCGAGAAGATCTCGCTGCTGCGGCTGAAGGAGATCATGCGGTAGCGGACGTCGTCACAACCCACTGACCAGATGCCCGCCGTCGACGGCGACGACCGCCCCGGTCATGTGGCGTCCTGCCTCCGAGCAGAGCAGCAGGAACGGCCCGTCGAGATCCTCGGGATCGCCGATGCGGCGGGTAGGAACGCGCTTCGTCAGCGCCTCGCCCGCCTCGCTGGCGAAGAAGTCGCGGTTGATGTCGGTGATGACATAACCAGGCGCCAGCGCGTTCAGCCGAATGCCGTACCGCGCCCATTCCAGCGCCAGAGCCTTGGTCATCTGGATCAGCCCGGCCTTGGAGATGGCGTAGGGCGCGACCCGTGTCATCACCCGCTCGCCCAGGATTGAGGCGATGTTGACGATCGCGCCACCGCCGGGCTGCCCCATCATGATGCGGGCCGCCGCCTGCGCGGCGAAGAAGCACCCCTTGAGGTTGACATCGATCTGCTCGTCCCACTGAGCCTCGGTGACCGAGAGCGCAGCTTCGGTCTCGCCGGTGCCGGCATTGTTGACGAGCACATCGAGCCCGCCGAGCAGACCGGCCGCCTCCGCCACGCCCGCCTGGAGGGCGGCGACCGACGCGACATCCAGCATTACCGGCACAACCTTGCCGGGCAGCGCGGCGCAACTCTCCGCGAGCGCCTCCAGCCGATCCAGCCGCCGCGCCGCCGCCGCGACATGCGCGCCCTGCCCCGCCAGCAGCCGCACGAAATGCGCGCCCAGCCCCGACGACGCGCCGGTGACAAGCACGCGCTTGCCCTTCAGATCCTCGAACATCGCTGCCTCATGTTCCTTCGACCGGAGGGGACACTGGCGCGGCAGGCAGGTCAACCAACCAGCCTGTCCGCGTCACTGTCTGCACGGAACTCGCCGGCAGGCACCGGCGTTTCCATTCCAGCTACCAAGGGGAGGGATAGATGTTTCGAATCCTGCTGATCATCGCGGTCATCGCGATCGGCTACGACGCCGTTGTCCATCACGGCCTCTACACGCGCAACATCTGGACGGGTGTCGTCGGCCTGACCGATTCCGCCGTCACCAGCGCCAAACAGCTCGGCCAGAACGTGCGCGAGGAAACGGGCACCATCAAGCAATAGGCCGCGCTCACGCTGCCGCGCGCGCCTCGACGATACCCGCGATCGCCTCGAGCAGGCGGGTATCGTCGCCGGCAAGGCCTTCCATTGCCGCCATGCGCTGGATGACAGTGCCGGCCACCGCCTCTTCCACCGTATCTTCGGCATAGGCATAGAAGATCGTCGCGTGCTGGCCGTCGCGATGGCAGCGCCCCTCGATCTGCTGGAGCTGGATCGCGCTGTGGCGCATGTCGTGGATCACGAGCGAGCGCTCGCGCTCACCCCCCGGCATCTCGCCACGATGCAGCGAGATCGATTCCGTCACGGTGAAGATGACGGCGTCGAGCTGACCGGTCTGGAAGGCGAGGCGCGTCTCCTCATTGGCGACGCCCGAGCGCTCGCCATTGATCTCGCCCACCCGCCAGCCATGACCGCGCAGGGCCTCGGCCAGCATCGCGCTGGTCTCGAGGAAGGCGACTGAAATCGCGACCTGCTCGTCATTCCCCAGCAGATCGTCGCAGAAATCGACCGTGCCGGGAATCCGCAGCAGGCTGGCCTTCTGGCGGAAGCGCAGATCGGCCGCCCAGCCCTGCGACTTGCGCGTCGAGCCGCCGGCGAGGCCGAGTTCCCGACGGAACTCGCGCCAGGTCGCCTCGTAGAGCTTGCGGGCGGCCGTATCGAGCGCGACCGGGGCCAACTCGCGCTGCACCTCGGGCCAGCCGGCGATTTCCTCCGGGCGCCGACGCAGGCCGATGGCATTGGCGCCGCGATAGAGCAGATCGGCCATGATCCTGCGATCCGCCTCGTTCGGCTCCCAACTCCAGTTCTTCCAGCGCCCCTTGGCACGGCCGATCTTCAGCCGTTTCATCAGGGCGCGAAAGCCGTCGAGATCGGCGCTCGGCATGCCCGCTGCCCGAGCCAGCAAAGGCCCGAGATAGGACAATTCATGTGGCGACTGGCCCGCCGTCGCGCTCATATAGATCGTGAAGCCGGCAGCGGCCGCCATCTGCCGGCAGACAAGCCCCTGCTGCGAGTTCGGGTTGCGGATGCGGTGCGCCTCGTCGATCACGACGAGCGGCCAGACCCGCTTCGGCGTGCCAAGCTTGGCCAACTCGTTGTTCTTCGCTCGAACGGAGCGCTTCTTCGACTCGGCAGGCGGCGCCAGCAGCGACTTGGTCTTCTCGAAATTCATCAGCGTGACGCGCTTCGCCGGCAGGCCGGACAGCGCCATCGTGCGCCGCCATTGCGGGATCGCACCCTTCGGACAGATCACCAGAATGTCCTGCTCCGGCATCGCGGCCAGCGCCAGCCAGGCCGAGAGCGTCTTGCCGAGCCCGGTCAGGTCCCCGAGCAGGAAGCCGGGAGCGCCGCGCGCGCGGGCGGCCAGGATGGCGTCTCGCGCCACGAGCTGATGCGGATGGGGCACCATCATAGCGGGCTCGCCCTTCATCAGGCGCGCATCCCCTGCCCGACATATCCCGTGGTCGATCCCTGCATGGTCATGCCAGTATCAACGCCCGGCAGCATCGGCAACGATCGCCTCGATTCCGTTCGACCAAGAGACAGCGAGCTTCCATGACCCGCGCCCAAGCCATCGCGCACGCCCAGGACTATTTCGACACCGGCGCCTTCAAGCGCGATCTCGCACGGCTCATCGCGATGCCGACCGAAAGCCAGAACCCCGACCGCGCTCCGGTCCTGACCGATTATCTCGAAAACGAGATGCGCCCGCTCTTCGAAGGGCTCGGCTTCGAATGCCGTATCCTCACCCATCCGAAAGCCAAGGGCCCCTTCCTCTTCGCCCAGCGCATCGAGGATCCGAGCCTCCCGACGATCTTCGGCTATGGCCATGGCGACGTCATCCGAGGTCTCGATTCGCAATGGAGCGAGGGCCTTTCGCCCTGGACGCTGACGGAGCGCGGCGACCGCTGGTATGGCCGCGGCGTCGTCGACAACAAGGGCCAGCACGTCATCAACATCAATGCGTTGCGCGCAGTTCTTGAATCACGCGGGAAGCTCGGCTTCAACGCCAAATACCTGATCGAAATGGGCGAGGAATCGGGTTCGCCGGGCCTTCGCGAACTCTGCGCCGACGAGGCCGAGCTGTTCCGCTCCGACGTGCTGATCGCCTCCGACGGCCCGCGCCTGAATGCGGAACGGCCGACCGTCTTCCTCGGCGCCCGCGGCGTCATCACCTTCGACCTCCAGATCGTGGCGCGCGAGGGCGGACATCATTCCGGCAACTGGGGCGGCATCCTCTCCGATCCCGCGATCCAGCTCGCTCACGCCATCGCCTCGATCACCTCCCCCACCGGCCAGATCCACATCCATGAATGGGTGCCCAAGGAACTGCCCCGTGCCGTGCGCGAGGCCGTCGCCGACTGCGTCATCGATGGCGGCCCCGATGGCCCGCAGATCGACCCGGATTGGGGCGAGCCCGGCCTGTCGCCGGCCGAGCAGGTCTTCGGCTGGTGCTCCTTCGACGTGCTGGCGATGAAGTCCGGCGTGCCGGAGACGCCGGTCAACGCCGTGCCGCCGAGCGCCTGGGCCCGCGTCGCGCTGCGATTCGTCGTCGGCATTGATCCGAAAGACGTCGTCCCGGCCATGCGCCGCCACCTCGATCGCCACGGCTTCGGCATGGTCGAGATCATCATGCCCGGCACCGAGCGCTTCGGCGCAACCCGCCTCGACCCCGAGGATCCCTGGGTGACTTTCACGATCGCCTCGATCGCCGCCAGCACCGGCAAGAAGCCGGCCTTGCTGCCCAATCTCGGCGGCTCGCTGCCCAACGACATCTTCGCGGAGGTTCTCGGCCTGCGCACGATCTGGGTGCCGCACTCCTATCCCGGCTGCTCGCAGCACGCCCCCGATGAGCATCTGCCCATCGCCATCGCCCGCGAGGCGCTCGGCCTGATGGCCGGGCTCTATTGGGACATCGGCTCGGGCGACGCTCCGCCGGTCTAACCACTACTCCATAGGCAGCCGCGGACCACGGTCGGGCGGCAGGTCGAAGGGCGTCGCAGGCGGCGCTTGCGGCGGCGTCTCGGGCGGCAGTTCCGGCGGCGGTTCGGTCGGGATGCCCTGCGGCTCCTCGCCCGGAGGCGATTCGACCGGCGGCGCCGGCGGCACCTCTCCCGGCGTCAGCGGCGGCGCCTCGGGCGGCGGCGTCGGAATCGCGGGCGTGCCGGGGTCGGCGGCTTCGATGGTCGATGTCATCAGGCATATCCTCTTTCGAGAACAACGCGCCGACGCGCCGAAAGGTTCGCTGAGCCAGAGCAGGCCGCAAACGACGACGCCGGCCCAAAGGCCGGCGTCGCATGCGTTGGAAGGGGTTGGTTGCCTATTTGAAAGTCGGCGGTGCGTTCAGGTCCAGCCCCGGCAGACCGCCCCCACCGCCCATGCCCGGGATCTGGATCGAGTCGAACTGCTTGTCGATCGACTTCTGGTCGAGCTGAACGGCCGACGCCTTATAGTGCATCACCATCTGTGGGAAGATCACCACCAGCGCCACCATGATGCACTGGATCACCACGAAGGGCACGGCGCCCCAGTAGATCTGGGCGGTCGTGACCGGCTCCATCATCTTGCCGGTGATCTTGTCGCGATAGCTGTCCTTCGGCGCGACCGAACGCAGGAAGAACAGCGCGAAGCCGAAGGGCGGGTGCATGAACGAGGTCTGCATGTTCACGCCGAGGATGACGCCGAACCAGATCAGGTCGATGCCGAGCTTGTCCGCGGCGGGCCCGAGCAGCGGCACGATGATGAAGGCCAGCTCGAAGAAGTCGAGGAAGAAGGCGAGCAGGAACACCATCACGTTGACGACGATCAGGAAGCCCGTCGCGCCGCCCGGCAGCCCGACCAACAGATGCTCGACCCAGATATGGCCGTTGACGCCGTAGAAGGTCAGCGAGAACACGCGAGCGCCGACCAGGATGAACAGCACGAAGGCCGAGAGCTTGGCCGTCGATTCCGTCGCCTGCTTGAGCAGGTCGAAGGTCATGCGCTTCTTGCCATAGGCGAGCAGGATCGCGCCGGCTGCGCCCATCGCGCCACCCTCCGTCGGCGTCGCGACGCCGATGAAGATCGTGCCGAGCACGAGGAAGATCAGCGCCAGCGGCGGCACCATCACGAACACGACCTGCTCGGCCATGCGCGAGAGCAGCTTGAGACCCAGCGCCTTGTTCAGGATGGCGATGACGAAGGACGCGCCGACCGCGATCGACATCGTCAGGATGACGAAATCCGCACCCGCCTTCACATTCGTGAACAGCTTCATGCAGGCATAGGCGAAGCCGAAGGCGATGATCGTGATGACCAGCAGCGAGAGCCGCCGTGTCTGGCCGTCGGCATCGCGCAGGGTCTGCGCCTCCGGCGGCAGGCCGGGCGCGCGCTTGGGATAGACCATCGTGACGAGGAAGACGTAGCCCGCATACATGCCTGCCAGGACGAGGCCGGGAATGAAGGCGCCCTCATACATGTCGCCGACCGAGCGGCCGAGCTGGTCGGCGAGCACGATCAGCACGAGCGAGGGCGGGATGATCTGCGCCAATGTGCCGGACGCTGCGATGACGCCCGTGGCGAGACGCCGGTCATAGCCATAGCGCAGCATGATCGGCAGCGAGATCAGGCCCATCGAGATCACCGAGGCAGCGACGACGCCGGTCGTTGCGGCCAGCAGCGCGCCGACGAAGATGACGGCATAGGCGAGACCGCCGCGGATCGGGCCGAAGAGCTGGCCTATCGTGTCGAGCAGATCTTCCGCCATGCCGGAGCGCTCGAGGATGAGCCCCATGAAGGTGAAGAACGGAATCGCCAGCAGCACGTCGTTGTTCATCGTGCCGTAGATGCGTTCGGGCAGCGCCTGCAGGAAGTTCTCCTGGAACAGGCCGAGCTCGATGCCGACGATCGCGAAGAGCAGTCCGTTCGCGGCCAGCGCGAAGGCGACCGGGTAGCCCAGCAGCAGGAAGACGACGAGCGCGGCGAACATCACCGGCGCCATGTTGACGCGCAGGAAGTCGCCGAAGCCGGCGGCATGGGCGTCGCCGGTATGGAGGCCGAAGAAGGCGACCAGCGAGAGCGCAAGCAGAAGGCCGGCAAGGCGCGGCAGGCGGTTGGCGGTCATGGCGGGGGTCCGGACGTCCTTGGAATTGCTCACGAGGCCAGCCCCTGTTCCTTGGCCTGTTCGAGCAGGCGATGGGCCTCGGCTTCCGCGGCGGCAGCGTGCCCGCGCAGCGTTTCGTCGTCCTCGAGATCGCCGCGCATGATCGCGATCTGCTTGATGATCTCGGAAACGCCCTGGAACGCCAGCATCACGAAGCCGATGATGACGAGGCCCTTGGCGGGCCATTGCGGCAGGCCGCCGGCCGAGAGCGACTGCTCGTTGATCGCATAGGAGCGCATGAAGAACGGCCAGGAGTGGTAGATCATCAGCAGGCAGAACGGCATCAGGAACAGCGTGTGGCCGATCAGGTCGATCCAGCGCTGCACGCTCTTGGGCAGCATGCTGTTCACGATGTCGATGCGGATATGCTCCTTCACCTTCAGCGTCCAGGCCGCGCACATCAGGAAGACCGCGCCGAACAGCATCCACTGCAGTTCGAGCCAGGCATTTGACGAGATGTTGAAGACCTTGCGGATGATCGCGTTCACCGTCGCGACGATCACCGCCAGCAGGATCAGCCAGGCGATTTTCTTGCCGATCTGCTCATTGATCGTGTCGATGACACGGCTGACTCGGAGTAAACCCTGCACGTTGGTGCTCCCCAATCCCTCGTCGGACCTCGTTCTCGGTCAGGCCCGGTTTGGATTTCGGTTATAGGAAGGCTATGCCCTGCACAAGCGGCCAGGCGTCTCATCCATTCGGCCATATGCCGGGATTTGTGACATTTGAAACGGCTTCATCGCCGCAAAAAATGCGAACAGGCGATCGCTCTCAGAGCCTGAGTTGCTATGAAATTTTTATCCACCGGCAACTCTCCGTCTCTAGAAGCGCCCAAAGCCATTGCCTGCCCATGGAGGGTGGAACAACCCTTGATGACTTGAAGGCTGCGTTCGCGGCCTTTAATGAACTAGTGAATGAGAAAATGCCACGCGCAATGGGAGCGAAATGAGGGCGCGGCATGAATAGACCGACAAGGCCGAAGCTGCCTTTGCACCCGACAAGACAATTTCTACCCATTGGAACATGCATCTATTGTGGCGCTATCGACCGGCTGACCAAAGAGCACATCGTTCCATATTCGCTGGGAGGGAATTGGACGATTCCGAAGGCGAGCTGCCTAAACTGCGCGAAGATTACCGGGGCATTTGAAGGAGAGTTTTCACGGACGATCCTTGGTCCGCTACGCATGCTCTATGACATGCCAACGCGGCGACCGGCGGACCGTCCAGCCCACCTTCCGCTGAAGGTAAAGTATCCAGACAGTATCGATTGGGAAATCGCATACGTCGATCGCAGCATATGTCCGTTTTTGATCACCATGCCGCTTTATGCTTTGCCGGACGCACTAACCGGCGGGATCACAGCCGGGAACAGATCAGCAGCGACAACGAAGCTTTGGATACGTGGCGGAGGTTTCTGGCCAGACCGAGACGCGCACCTTCAATGGCTATGCGAGCAGCTCGGGGCGGTCGAAGTGATGCCTACCGCCACGCTGAAGACCGAACCGTTTTGCTTGACCATCGTAAAGGTGGCGCATTCGTTCGCAGTGGCCGAGTTGGGATCGCACGCCTTCGAGCCGTTCCTTTGCGACGTTATCCGCAACAAGGACTTGTCGAACCGCGCGGAATTTATCGGCGGAGGCGAAGGAGATGAAGCACCTGCCGCGCACCTGCATACCGTTGAGATGGCGACAGACGGCAATATTGATCCATCAATTGTCGCCGTCCGTGTGCGATTGTTCGCGGTCCTCGGAACGCCGACATATCATGTGGCGGTAGGACGGCGGACTAACGCCGCCGCGTCCTCAGGGTAATACATCCGAGGTAACGTCGTCTGGCGGTGGCAACCTCGCTGGCGTAGATCACACGAACGTCACTGATGCGATATCGCTCACGGCGATCACTGAATCAGCGGATCGAACGTTTTGCGAACGTGCGAACCGTGCGAAGGCTAGAACGCCTCGCATGTTCCGGTTCCGTACCGGAGGCCCCGAAGGGCAATATCAAGGATTTCAAGGGGTTCCGTGGTGGGTGATGTAGGGCTCGAACCTACGACCCGCTGATTAAGAGTCAGCTGCTCTACCAACTGAGCTAATCACCCATACGCCACGAAGCGCAAGCCGTTCCGCAGCTCGTGGCCGCGTCAGGCAGGCCGGCGATGTAGCAAAGCGACCCCGGCCTGTCCACCCATCTGCGACAGAAATATGTGAGGCCCGCCGAAAACATTTCGGCGGGCCGCTTCCGTCAGGCCGTCTTGCGGTTCAGCAGGTGGTAGAGCGCGATCGCACCGAAGGTCGCGGTGCCGATGCCGCCGAGTTCGAAGCCGAAGATCGGCAGCTTCAGGTCGCCGGCCCCGAGAATCAGCGCGGTCGCAACCGTCAGCAGGTTCTTCGGCTCGGAGAAATCGACCTTGTTCTCGACCCAGATTCGCCCGGCCGTGGCGGCGATCAGTCCGAACACGACGACCGCGAGCCCGCCGAGCACGGCCACGGGAATCGTCCCGATCACAGCTCCGAATTTCGGTGAGAAGCCGAGTACCAGCGCGATGAGGCCGGCTGCGACGAAGACCAGCGTCGAATAGACCCGAGTTACCGCCATCACGCCCATGTTCTCGGCGTAAGTCGTGACGCCGGTGCCGCCGCCCGAGCCCGCGATCATGGTCGCGACGCCGTCGGCGATGAAGCCGCGCCCGATCAGATGGTCGAGATTGCGCCCGGTCATCACCGCGATGCCTTTGATGTGCCCGAGATTCTCCGCGACCAGGATGATCGCGACCGGCGCGATCAGGGCCATCGCCTTGGCCTCGAAGACCGGCGCGACGAAGTTCGGCAGCCCGAACCAGGCGGCGGCGCCGATGCGCCCGAAATCGACGGCCGGCGCCCCGAAGCTCGGCGCGGTGGCGGCATAGACGATATAGGCCGCAAGACCGCCGATCAGCACCGGCAGGCGCTGTGCGAGCCCGCGGCCATAGACTGCGACGAGCGCAACGGAGACGACCGTGAACAGCGCGATCCATTTGGTGTAGGCGCTGGCTGAGATCATGTTCATCGCGACGGCGGTGAGATTGAGACCGATCGCGGCGACGACCGCACCAGTCACCACCGGCGGCAGCAGCTTCTCGATCCATGCCGTGCCGACCGCCTGCACCAGCACGCCGATCGCAGCATAGAGCGCGCCGCAGGCGATGATGCCGCCGAGCGCAATGCCGATATTGGCATTGGGGCCGGAGCCGGCATAGCCGGTCGCCGCGATGACAACGCCGATGAAGGCGAAGGACGAGCCGAGATAGCTCGGCAACTGCCCGCGCGTGATGATGAAGAACAGCAGCGTCGCGACGCCGGAGAAGAAGATCGCCACATTGGGGTCGAACCCCATCAGGATCGGCGCCAGCGCGGTCGCGCCGAACATGGCGACGACATGCTGCAAGCCGGCGATGAAGGTCTGCGCGACGGGCAGCCGCTCATCCGGCATCACCGCGCCGGAGGTCTTCAAGGTCCAGTTCGGAAAATAGCCTGCCATCGCCAGTCGCTCCCCGCCATGCCCGCGGCGGCCGGGCGGCCGCCGCTCGCGGAGAGGATGCAGGCAAGTTCCGGACCCGCGCCAGATGAAGGCGCGGTCATCCACTGGAATCAGGCGGGATTGCAGTCAGCCGAGCCCTGCCCCGGTCCGTCATCCCGGAGCGGCGCGGCTACGCCGCTTGTCCGGGATGACGGCGAGGATGATCGATCGGCAACGCAAAGGCGCACCCGCCCGCCTACTCCGCCGCGGCCTGCGCGTGCAGGCGCACGCCCTTGGCCATCAGCTTGTTGAGCGCGACCAGATAGGCCTTGGCCGAGGAGACCAGCGTATCCGGGTCGGCGCCGCGGCCGGTCACCGAGAAACCCTCATGCGTCAGCCGGACGGTGACCTCGGCCTGGGCATCGGTGCCCTCGGTGACGGCATGGACGTCGTAGAGCTCCAGCACCGCCTCATGCGGCACGATCGTCTTGATCGCATTGAAGATCGCGTCGATCGGCCCGTTGCCCTCGACCTCCTCGGTCACCAGGCGCCCCTCGACATCCAGCCGCATCGTCGCGCGCTGCGGGCCGCGGGTACCGGCGATCACCGTCAGCGAATCGAGCTTCACCCGATCATGCGCGGTCGCGATGTTGTCATCGACCAGCGCCTCGATATCCTCGTCATAGACATGCTTCTTGCGGTCTGCGAGCGCCTTGAAGCGGGTGAAGGCATCCTCCAGCTGGTTGTCGCCGAGATCGTAGCCCATCTCCTTCAGCTTGGAGCGGAAGGCGGCGCGGCCGGAATGCTTGCCCATCACCAGCGAGGTCTTGGTCACGCCGACCGAGGCCGGTGTCATGATCTCATAGGTGGTGTTGTTCTTCAGCATGCCGTCCTGGTGGATGCCGCTCTCATGCGCGAAGGCGTTCCGACCGACGATCGCCTTGTTGTACTGCACCGGGAAGGAGCAGGCGTTCGAGACGGTCTTCGACGCCCGCATCAGCATGGTCGCGTCGATGCCGGTGTCGTAGGGCAGCACGTCGCCGCGCACGCGCAGCGCCATCACCACCTCTTCCAGCGCGGCATTGCCGGCGCGCTCGCCGATGCCGTTCAGCGTGCATTCGACCTGGCGCGCGCCGCCTTCGATGCCGGCCAGCGAATTGGCGACCGCCAGCCCCAGATCATTGTGGCAATGCACGGAGAAGATCGCCTTGTCGGCATTGGGTACGCGCTCGCGGACCGAGGCGAACATCGTCCGGTATTCGTCGGGCGTCGCATAGCCGACGGTATCGGGCAGGTTGATCGTCGTCGCGCCGGCCTTGATCGCGGCGTCGACGGCCCGGCACAGATACTCGATCGGCGTGCGCGTGGCGTCCATCGCCGACCACTCGACATCCTCGACCAGGTTGCGCGCCTGCGCGACGGTGCGGGTGATGATCTCCAGCACCTCTTCCTCGCTCTTGCGCATCTGGTGCTCCAGATGGATCGGCGAGGTCGAGACGAAGGTGTGGATGCGTGGCTTGCCGGCATGCCGCACCGCCTCGCCGGCGCGGGCGATGTCGGCGGTGATGGCGCGCGCCAGCCCGGCGATCGTCGAGCGCTTGCTGCGGCGCGCGATCTCGGACACCGCCTCGAAATCGCCGTCGGAGGCGATCGGGAAGCCGGCCTCGATGATGTCGACGCCCATCGCGTCCAGCATCTCGGCGATCTCGAGCTTCTCCTCGAAGGTCATGGTCGCGCCGGGGCACTGCTCGCCGTCGCGCAGCGTGGTGTCGAAGATCAGGACGCGGTCTTTGGTAGAGGATTTGCCGGCGTGGTTGGCGCGGGTCGGTTCGGTCATGGTCTTGTTCCTGAAAGCCTTGGCGCCGCTCTCGTCGGATGCGGGGCGCTTATGTCTGGAAGGTCGTTCTCGTCACTCCCCTGAGCGCCCAGGCATGCATGCCCGGCCGGCCCTCAGGGGCGGCTAAGGAGAAGAAGGAGACCAAGGACCGGGGTCGAGGAGGCGCGCATGCGGACGGTCCGCGCAGCGGCGCGGGCGTTCATCCGGACATGGGCGGCGGTCGAAACCACGGGCAATCCTTTACGGGGCTCGCCACGATGTAACCGAAACCGCCCCTGCGGCGCAAGCATATGTCCGCGCGCACCGACGAATTATGAAGACCGGCACGGAAATCCTATGCTGCCGGCGGCGCGACTCAAGGCCCGGGAGTGCGCCCGCCCTTCCCTCCGGCCAGCGCCGGACCAGCCGCCGATGATGCGTTACGACCGCCGGGCGATCATCCTCGCCGCCTGCTTTTCCGGCCTCGCCGGCTATATCGACGCGCTCGGCTTCATCACGCTCGGCGGCTTCTTCGTCTCCTTCATGACCGGCAACACGACGCGGCTCGGCATCGAGCTGGCGGGCGGGCATGGCGGCGGCATCCTGCTGGCGGGGGCCATCCTCGCCCTCTTCGTCGGCGGGGTGGTGCTGGGCACGCTGGTCGGCCATTTCGCGCGCCGCCGCCGCCCCATGGCCGTGCTGGCCTTCGTGACGCTCTGCCTCGTCGTCTCGGCCGGGCTCGACAACAGCGGCTTCACCATGGCGGCCGTCTGCCTGCTCGCGGTGGCGATGGGCTCGGAGAACGCCGTCTTCCAGCGCGACGGCGAGGTGACCATCGGCCTGACCTACATGACCGGGACGCTGGTGAAGATGGGCCAGCGCATCGCCGCCGCCATGCTCGGCGGCCCGCCGCTCGCCTTCCTGCGCCATTTCCTGCTTTGGCTCGGTCTGCTTGGGGGCGCAATCGCCGGAGCAGCGGCCCACCGGCTGGTCGGCCTCGACGCGATCTGGCTGGCTGCGGCCGCATCCTGCGCGATGACGGTTGCCGCCGCCTTCCTGCTCCGCGAAGACTGACGCGATTAGATTTCCTCGAATTCGAGTCTGGTGAACCGCTTCACATCGATCTACCCTAACGTCATCTCGACATTGTGCTCGGCCATGTCCCCGCGAGGCATGGCTATGACGAAGGGGGACAATGATGCGCCTGCCTGTCGCGACGACTTTGCTGATGCTCGCCCTGATCGCGCTCTCGCCCGCCCCGGCGCAGGCGCAGGCCTCCGGCGACGCGCTGAAGCGCGGCGAATATCTCGCCACCATCATGGATT
This sequence comes from Allobosea sp. GW822-FHT03F07, assembly GCF_058801345.1. Taxonomy (NCBI): domain Bacteria; kingdom Pseudomonadati; phylum Pseudomonadota; class Alphaproteobacteria; order Hyphomicrobiales; family Alloboseaceae; genus Allobosea; species Allobosea sp. GW822-FHT03F07. The sequence continues at coordinate 1,483,646 of NZ_JBXAND010000001.1, read as the reverse complement.
GCGCCGGCTGCCACACGCCGGGCAAGTTCCTCGGCAAGCCGGATTTCAGCCGCGCCTTCGGCGGCTCGGAAGTGGGTTTCCGGATTCCGGGCCTCGGCATCTTCTATCCGCCCAACCTCACACCGGATCGCGAGACCGGCCTCGGCGACTGGTCGCAGGCCGACATCGTCAAGGCGGTTCGCACCGGCGTGCGGCCGGACGGGCGCATGCTCGCTCCCGCGATGCCCTATGAGAACTACGGCAAGCTGACCGATGCCGACGCCGCCGCGCTCGCCGGCTATCTCAAGAGCCTCAAGCCGGTCAAGAACGCGGTTCCGATGCCCGTCGGCCCGAACGAAAAGCCGACATCGCCCTATTTCAACGTCGTCATGCCGTGAAGCCGCGCGGTTTCGCGCTGCCCGAGAATCAGGCATCGTCGCGCCCGTTTCGCCGCGGAGCCTCTCGATGCCGATCCCTTCCCGCCTTCTGCCCCTGCTCGCGCTCGGCTGCGGGCTTTCGCTCTCGGCCTGCCAGACCCCGTCCGGCGGCACGCCGCCGGCCCCACCGCCCGAGCAGGCCGCGACAGGCGTCACGCCGAACACCTTCCGCATGCCCACCGGCTCGGGCTGTTCGGGCGAGGTCGATCGCTTCCAGGCGGTGATCGACAACGACCTCGCCACCGGCCACACCACCAAGGGCGTGCACGCTCGCGTCTCATCGGAGATCGCGACGGCCCGCTCGACCTGCGCGGCCGGCAATGACGGTGGCGCCATCGCGCAGATCCGCTCGACCAAGGCAAAGTTCGGCTATCCGGGGTAACCGCTCCGTCATATCGGGCTCGACCTGTACATCTCCTGCCGAAGGTGACGCAGCTCAGGCCGGGCCTTCAGGCCGCGCATGGTCCGTGGCGATGGCATCGCTCACCGATTGAACGAAGCGCACCCGCGAGCGCCTGATGCCGTGGATGAGAAGCGTGCGGCGCACCACCCGCGTCGCGCCCGCGATATAGACGACCGCGCGCTGGCGATTGGCCTTGCGCACGAAGCCTTCGAGCGTCGCCGCGCCGGTCGAGTCCAGCAGGGAAACCGCCGAGAGATCGACGACATAGGTTTTCGGTGCCTCACCGATCCGGTCGAGCGCGGCGCCCACCGCCGCAGCCGCACCGAAGAAGAAGGCACCCGAAATCCGCACCACCACGACGTTCGGATCGGTCGCCGGCACGGAGTCATAGGGCACGTTTCCGTTGCCATCGACGGTATCAGCCCTGTCTTCCTCCACCATCGGCATGCCGTTCTCGACGGCGACGGACTGCGCCATGCGATGCAGGAACAGCAGCGCGCTGACGACGAAGCCGGCGACGATGCCCGTCGTCAGATCGACGAAGATCACCAGCAGAAACGTCAGAAGCAGCACCACGGCGTCGCCGCGCGAGGCGCGGATCAGCGTCGCGAATTCGTGCTTCTCGGCCATGTTCCAGGCCACCACCGCCAGCACCCCGGCGAGCGCCGCGAGCGGGATGTAGGAGGCGAGCGGCGCCGCAACCAGCATGAACAGCAGCAGGAAGACCGCATGCAGCATGCCCGCGACCGGGCCGCGGGCGCCGGCGCGGACATTGGTGGCGGTGCGCGCGATGTTGCCGGTGACGCAGAAGCCGCCGAACAGCGGCGAGACCATGTTGGCGAGGCCCTGCGCCATCAGTTCGCAATTGGAGCGATGCCGCCGCCCCGTCATCGAATCCGCGACCACCGCCGAAAGCAGGCTCTCGATGCTGCCGAGCAGCGTGAAGGACAGCGCGTTCGGCAGAACCGCCTGCACCTTGGCAAAGGAAAACTCCGGCAGTTGCGGCAGCGGCAGGGTCTGCGGGATGCCGCCGAAGCGCGACCCGATGGTCTCGACCGGCGCTCCGACCAGCGCTGCCCCTGACGCCGCGACTGCCACGGCGATGATGAAGGCCGGCCAGTGCGGACGCAGACGGCGCAGGGCCAGGATGTGGCCAATGGTGACGGCGGTGACGACGATCGCGGCGGGGCTCGCGCTCGGCAGCGCACCGGCGAGCACGGCAAGCTTCGGCAGGAGCGGCCCCGGCTCGCTGGCGAGCGGAAGTCCGAGCAGGTCCTTGACCTGGCTGGCGAAGATGATGACGGCGATGCCGGCCGTGAAACCGACCGTGACCGGATAGGGAATGTATTTGATGAAGGTACCGAGACCGAGCAGGCCGACCGCCGCCAGCATGAGCCCGGAGAGGAAGGTGGCGAGCAGCAGCCCGTCAACCCCATGCTCGGCCACGCAGACCGCGACGAGCACGATGAAGGCGCCGGCCGGCCCGCCGATCTGGAAGCGGCTGCCGCCCAGCGCCGAGACGATGAAGCCGCCGATGATGGAGGTATAGAGCCCCCGGTCGGGCGTGACCCCGGAGGCGATGGCGATTGCCATGGAGAGCGGCAGGGCGACGATCGCGACCGTCAGCCCGGCGATCGCATCGGCCTTGAGGCCGGGCAGGCCGTAGCCCTCGCGCAGGACGGTCAGCAGCTTGGGGGTGTAGAGCTCGACGAAGCCGGGCTTGATGCTCGTGGCAGCCATGCGAACCCCCGGCCCGCAATATACGAGGCATCGCGATCGGCGTCCACGACGTCACCTGCGCATGGCATGAGACGGTCTTGCACGGAGACAGCTTGTCCGAGTCTTCGCGCAACGAACAAACCCGCCGCATGAACACGGCGCCGCTGCAGAGCCATCACGCTCGCCCTTGTGGTGAGCGTCCTCACCTTGAACACTGCTCTCGACCAGCGACGAGGTGGATGGCCGGGACAGGCCGACCATGACCATGACGGGCCGCTACGCCGCCAGCCCGCGCTTCTCCAGCAGCGCATCCGGCGTCGGCAGACGGCCGCGGAACAGCGTGTAGGCCTCGGCCGCATCGCGCGTATCGCCGGCCGAATAGATGAAGCGCTTCAGCTTGCCGGCGAGCTCCGGCGCGAACACGTCGCCGGCCTCCAGGAAGGCGTTGAAGGCATCCGCATCCATCACCTCCGACCAGAGATAGCTGTAATAGCCGGCCGAATAGCCGTCGCCCGAGAAGACATGGCTGAAATGCGGCGTGCGGTGGCGCATCGTGATCTCGGCGGGCATGCCGAGCCGCGAAAGCTCCGCCGCCTCGAAAGCGAGCGGATCGATCTCGCCCGGCTCCTCCAGCGAGTGGAAGGCGAGGTCGACCAGCGCCGAGGAGGTATACTCGACCGTGGCGAAGCCCTGGTTGAAGGTCTGGGCCCGCTTGATCTTCTCGATCAGCGCATCGGGGATCGGCTCGCCCGTCTCGGCATGCAGGCAATAGGTCTTCATGACCTCGGGCGTCAGGAACCAGTGCTCGTAGAGCTGCGACGGCAGTTCGACGAAATCGCGCGAGACGGAGGTGCCGGCGAGAGAGCCGTAGCGCACATCCGAGAGCAGCCCGTGCAGCGCATGGCCGAACTCGTGGAACAGCGTGCGCGCATCGTCAATCGAGAGCAGCGCCGGCTTGCCCTCGGCCGGCTTCGCGAAATTGCAGACATTGACGATGATCGGCCGGACCTCGCCGTCGAAATTGCGCTGGCCGCGGAAGGCGCTCATCCAAGCGCCCGAGCGCTTCGAGGCGCGCGCGAAATAATCGCCGATGAACAGCCCGATATGCCGGCCGCTCCCCGCTTCTCTCACCTCCCAGATCCGGACATCCGGGTGGTAGCCTGCGAGGTCTGGCTTCGCCTCGAAGGCGAGCCCGAACAGCTTGCCGGCGACGTCGAATGCGGCCTGGATGATGCGATCGAGCTGGAGATAGGGCTTCAGCACCGCTTCATCGAGCGCATAGGTCTGCTGCCGCATCTTCTCGGCATAATGGCGCCAGTCCGAGGGCCGGATCGGGCCGTTCTCGCCCTCCGCCTGCGCCAGCGCGGCGAGGTCCTCCGCCTCCCGCGCGGCGCGCGCCTTGGCCGGCGTCCAGACCAGTTCAAGCAGGTCGCGCACGTTTTCCGGCGTCTTCGCCATGGTGTCGTCGAGCTTGAAATGCGCGAACGTCGCAAAGCCCAGAAGCCTCGCCTTCTGCGCACGCAGCTTCACCATCTCGGCGACGATCGCGCGGTTGTCGCTCTCATTGCCGTTCTCGCCGCGCTTGCTCCAGGCCGCAAAGGCCTCCTCGCGCAGGTCGCGGCGCGTCGAAAAGGTCAGGAAGGGCTCGATGATCGAGCGCGACAGCGTCACCGCATGCTTGCCCTGATGGCCGCGATCGGCGGCAGCGCGCGCCATCGCCGCCAGCAGGAAATCCGGAAGGCCCGCGAGCCCGCCTTCGTCCTCGATGATCAGGGCCCAGGAGGATTCGTCCTTCAGCACGTTCTGGCTGAACTGCGTGCCGAGGCCGGCGAGGCGCTCGTTGATAGAGGCCAACCGCGCCTTGTCGTCGGGGCCGAGCTGTGCGCCCGAGCGGACGAAGCCGCGATGCGTGCGCTCCAGCAGCCGCAATTGCTCGGCGTCGAGCCCGAGCGCATCGCGCTTCGCGAAGACCGCATCGACGCGGGCAAACAGCGCCGGATCCATCATGATCGCCGACCAGTGCCGCGAGGTGATCGGCGACATCTCGCGCTCGATCGCCTGCAGCGCCTCGTTCGTGTCGGCGCCCGTCAGATTGTAGAAGACGCCGCCGACTCGGGACATCGCCCGGCCCGCCCGCTCCAGAGCCTCGATCGTGTTGGCAAAATCGGGCACGGCCGGATCGGCCGTGATCGCCGCGATCTCGTCCTTATGCTTGGCGAGCGCCGCATCGAAAGCCGCGCGGATGTGCTCCGGCCTGATCCCCGCAAAGGGCGGCAGGCCGAACGGCGTCGCCCAGATCTCGGCGAATGGATTCTCGGAGGGAAGCGGCAGGGATTCGGGCGCGGTCATGGCGTCGCTTTCGGCTGGCGGGCGGCGGGACGGATCAATCGCGACCGTAGATATGGGCGAGATAGGGCTTCATGAAGGGCGCCATCCTGTGGTGGTCGCAATCGGCGGGGCTGCGCAGGATCACGATGTCGTCGAGCTCCTGCTCCTCCTGTGTCGCGATCCGCGACATCATCAGGGCCCGAGCCTCCGCCGCCGGCAACGGCACGGCGACAGGACGCATGAAGGCGATGCGCCCGGCCGTGAAGACGGCGTCCCAGCCCTCTCCGACCGTGATCTCGTCCTCGGTCAGGCCGGTTTCCTCCCAGAGCTCGCGCACGACGCTGCCGGCGAGATCGACCGAGCCGTCCTCGCGGACGTCGCTGCGGTCGGGCGTGCCGGCCGCAAAATAGACCATCCCGGCATTCGCCGTATGCCCGCCCATGCGCCCGCACAGGAAGGCGCCATCGGCGGCACGCAGAGCTCCCATCGCGAAGCCGTTGCGGATGGTCGGACCCGGCAGGCCGAAATCGCGCCAGGCCATGAAGGCGGCATAATCCGTCTCGAAATAGCCGGCCCTGAACACGCCATCGGCTATGGAGGCCCGATGCTGGAGCAGGATGCGTCCGTTGAACATGGCGGGCTTGCCGTCGCTGACCTTCGCCCAATGGCCCGCAATGGCCGCATCGTTCTCGCGAGCGAAGGCCCAGTCATAGGGTTCCACCCGCGCCTCGATGTGCCGCAGCGGCACGATCCGGCCATCCGCAAACTCGTTCATCGGTACTCCGTTGACGCTCACAGCAGCACGCCCTCGCTGACGACCACCGCCGAGCCGCCGATCCGCGCCGAGACCAGCGCGCCGTTCCTGATGCTCATCTCCAGCATGATCTGCGAAGGCCGGCCCATCTCGTAACCCTGCTCGATCGCGAAGCGGTGGTCGCCGTCGTCAGGCCGTTCGAAGCGCATGATCACATCGGCGAAGGCGGCGACGGCCGATCCCGTCGCCGGATCCTCCCTCACCCCCATGGCCGGCGCGAACATCCGGGCATGGAAGTGGTGGCCGGCATCGCTGACCTGCCGGCAATAGGCGTAGGCATTGGGCTGGTCCGCCGGCTTGATCGCCTGCGACCACAATGTCGTGTCGAGGTGTACGCGCTCCAGCGCCTCGAGGCTCGACACGGGCACGAAGGTGAAGGCGACGCCGGCCGAGACCACGCTCGGAACGTGCCGGTCGAAGCCAATCTCGCGGCGGTCGAGCCCGAGCGCCCCGGCGATCAACGGCAGCCCGGCAGCGGGCTCCAGCTCCTGCGGCAGGCGCGGCAAGGTGAAGACCGCATGGCCGACGCGCGGGCTCGTGACCGAAACCGCGCAGGGCACGAGGCCGACCTGCTCCTCCAGCACGATGACATCGCTACCCCTGCCCTCGGCGGCATCGCGCAGCGCGAGCAGAACGGCCGTGCCGACGGTTGGGTGCCCGGCGAAGGGTAGTTCCCGGCCCGGCGTGAAGATGCGCAAGCCGGCCCGATGCGCCGGCGCGGCCGCGGCTGAGACGAACACCGTCTCTGAGAGGTTGAACTCCTGCGCGATCGCCTGCATCGCGGCCGTATCCAGCCCCTCGCTGTCCAGCACGACGGCCAGCGGATTGCCCGCATGCGGCATCGTGGTGAAGACGTCGAGTGTGAAGAAGCGTCGGGCCATGCCGGTCATTCCTGCGGTATCGTGAGATCGATGGTGATTGGACAATGGTCGGAGGCTTTCGGCCTGTCCCAGCCGACACGCGGATAGCGATCCGCGCAGGTCGCGAGCCGCGCCATCGAGCGGTCCGCCTCGCGCGGATCGAGCGGCACGCGATAGGGCAGGCCCCGGCGGATCATCTGCATTGCCGGCTGCGGGTTCGCCGCAGCGAGCGCGGGCGATAGCAGGATATGATCGAGCGGCATATGCGTCTCGACCAGTTGCTCGCGCTCCTCCGACCAGTACCGCCGGAAATGCGTCCAGCGCTCATGCGGCGGCAGGCTCTCCATCGGGTCGACCGCGAAATCGTCGAGCAGCGGCTCGATCCCGCTGTCGCCCTCGTCGATCCGCTCGGCCAGCGGGCCGAGGCCGAAACGATAGGCGTTGAGATCGCCGAGAATGATCCAGTTCGCCTCGCGCCAGCCTTCGCCGAAGCGCTGCCTGACGAGGTGTTTCACCGCCCTCGCCTCAGCGCGGCGCACCGGCAGCGTCGCCTGGCGTCCGTCGTCACGCCCGTTATTCATCGATTTGAGGTGGCAGCCGAAGAGGGTCAGGCTGCGGTCGCCGAAATCGAGATCGATCTGCAGGCAATCGCGCGCGAAGACCTTGCCGCTGCGGTCGATACCGAGCGTCGCGAGGTCCCGGTCATGCACGCCGGCCTCGGCGAAGCTGAGATCCTTGTAGGATCGTACCGCGACCTGCCGAGGCGCCAGCAGATCGCGCCGGGCGGCGAAGCCGATATCGATGTTGCGGCGGTCATTGCCGTCGATCAGCGTGAAATGGCCATAGCGATGGTCGGCGATGCGGTGGACGTAGTTGGCGAAAAAGGCCTGTAGGCTCGCCAGCGAGTCGACCTCCTGCAGCATCCAGAGATCGGCCTGGGCCTCGGCGAGGGCGAGCGCCGTCATCTGGCGCTTGTCGTCTTCCAGCGCGACCGCCAGCGAACGCTCGACGGCATCGCGCTCGTCCGCGCGCGGGAAATGAAACAGTGACATCGCGGCCATCGTGTCGCCCCGCTCGCCCGAGGAGAAGCGATGGCGCGTCAGCAGGTTCTCGACATTGAAGGTGCCGACGCGCAGCTTCATGTCGCTAGACCATTCCGATCTGGCAATGAACCGCGGCGTCATCCCGGACAAGCTGCGAAGCTGCGCGGCTCAGGGATCCATCGTAGAGCTCCGGAGCCCTCCGATGGATCCCGGGGCAAGCCCGGGATGACGATGTGGTTCCGAGAATAGTCAGCATGCCCTCACAACTGCTCGGGCAGGAACTGATGCGTCGGCGTCACGAACTCGTCCTGCGCTGCGACGGTCAGGATCTCGCGCGAGCCGGCCTCCTTGGTCCGCTTCAGCAGCCCATAGATCGAAGCCGAGGCCTTGGCGAGCGCAGCGGCGGCCGAATCTTCGCGCATGTAATGGACGAAGAACAGCGCCGCGATCGCGTCGCCAGCCCCATTGACGTTGACGTCGAGCTTGGGCGTCCGGACCCGGAACGCGCCGCGCGCATCGGCAGCCATCAGGTCGATCGCGTCATCTGGCGTATCATCCGTCGAGAGCGACGTCACGAGCACAACCTTTGGGCCTGCATCGCGCAGCGTCTCGATCGCGCGATGAGCATCCGCGATCGTCCTGATTTCGATATCTGTGAGCAGTTCGAGTTCGAACTGGTTCGGCGTCACGATGTCGGCGGCAGGGACCGCCTGCTCACGCATGAACTCCGGGATACCGGGACGAACGAAGACGCCACGCCCGACATCGCCGATCACCGGATCGCAGCAATACAGGGCCTTCGGATTGGCGGCGCGGACCCGCTCGACCGAGTGCAGGATCGCATGGCCGATATCGGCCGAACCCATATAGCCCGACAGCACGCCATCGCAGGAAGGCAGCACGCCGCGCTCCGCAATGCCCTCCATGACCTCCTCGATCATGCCGCCGTCGAAGACGCGGCCCTTCCAGGCGCCATAGCCGGTGTGATTCGAGAACTGCACCGTATGGATCGGCCAGACCTGGACGCCGAGACGCTGCATCGGGAAGACGGCGGAAGCATTGCCGACATGCCCGAAGGCGACATGCGACTGGATGGAGAGGATGTTCATGGCGGGCAGCAGCAACCTTCAACGAAACGACGCGGCGAACCTAACGGTTGCCGCGTCGCACGCCAATCTTAAGCGCTGATGCAGGCGATGACGAGTGCGGATCACGCGGAGCCCAGGCGCATCACGCTCGCCGTGTCGGTGAACTGCGTGATGTCCCGCACCTTTCCGTCCGAGAAGGTGACCATGTCGAGGGCCTCGAAATTCTCGGTCTTCCCCGTCGGGACGAAGGTGACGTCGGCGCGCCAGTGATGGGCGGCGCGCTCCCCTTCGACGATGAGGCCGAGCGTCTCGAACTTCGAAAACGCGAAGGTGTTGATCAGCCCCGCCATGTGCTCGCGAACCGCGTCGCAGCCGTTCTGCGGGGTACAAGCCGGCCCGACATCCGGCGCCCCCATCAGATGGAAGCGGCACTCGGGATGGAAATAGGACATCACCTTGTCGAGGTCGCCTTGCACCCGCGCCGCATAGGCGTCCCTGAGCAAGGTCTCGATCGCAACGCGCTCGATCATCTCGGCTCTCCTTGGGCAGGATTCCCTTGGGTAAGGAGGCCGAGTTTGACCGAGGCACCGCGGGAAGTCGAGATGTTACGAACCGGCAGCCGCCTTCTTGGCGAACGAGTCGATGAAGGTCCTGCCCAGGTCGACATTGGACGAGGCCAGCTCGGGGTCGAGCAGCTTGAGCGCGTCATACATGCTCTTCATTGCGTCGGGCGTGGAGATGCCGGTGCGCGAATAGCTCTCCTGCGAGTTTTTGACGGCCTGCAGGTAGAGCGGCTTGTCACCGAGGTGATACTCGGCCGGTACGAGCTCGGCGACATCCTCGGGCTTCGCGGTTTCGAGCCATTTCAACGCCTTGACGAAGGCGTTGACCAGCTTCTGCGTCGTGACCGGGTTCTTCTCGGCGAAATCGTTCTTGAGATAGAGCACGGCAGCCGGATTCGAGCCGCCGAAGAGCGCCTTGGTGCCGGCCTCCGTGCGGGTGTCGATCACCGAGACGATGTCGCCGTCCTGCTCCAGCTTCGAGGTCACGGGGTCGAGATGCGAGATGATATCGACCTGCTTCTGCTTGATCGCCGCGACCGCGCTGGCACCAGCGCCAATACCGATGATCGGGGCATCCGTCGCCTTCAGCCCGGCCTTGACCATGGCGTATTGCGCTGTCAGCGCAGTGGAGGAGCCCGGCGCCGTGACGCCGATCTTCAGCCCCTTGAAATCGGCGGCCGACTTGACCTTGTCGGCGAGGTCCTTGCGCACCGCGATGGTGATGCCGGGGAAGCGCCCGAGCTCGACCACGGCGCGAATGTCCTGGCCCTTGGCCTGCATGCGGATCGTGTGCTCATAGGCGCCCGTCACGACATCGACGGAGCCGCCGACCAGCGCCTGCAGCGACTTCGCCCCGCCGCCGAAATCGTTGATCTCGACGTCGAGCCCCTGATCCTTGAAGAAACCCTTCTTCTCAGCCACCGTCAGCGGCAGATAGTAGAGTAGCTGCTTGCCTCCGACGCCGAGCGTCAGCTTGGGTTTCTCCGCGTTCTGCGCGAGCGCGCCATAGGGCGTGAGGCCCAGCGAGGTCGTGATGGCGAGCGCAGCCAGCGCCGCACGGCGTGTAAAGATCATGGGTATTCCTCCGATTGAGCTGATTTGCGCCTCTTGGGAGCGCATTCACGACGAGCATAGGCGAGATCGAACAGCGCGAGCAAGAATCCTGATCCAGTCGATGGGCGACGCCGTCTCCCGGCGCATCGCCCATGCCCATCATGACGGCGGCAAGACGAGGTCTGGCCATGAATGAAGTGCGGATAGCTATCTTCGTATTCTTTTGCCTCGCGACAGCGTCGCTGGGCGCGTTGTTCTCCTATGAACGGCTTCCGCCACATCAGCGGCAGGACGACACCCATGCCGTGGTCCGACTCATCGCCAACATCTTCGTCGTGATGACCTCGCTCGTGCTCGGTCTGATGATCTCCTCCGCCAAGGGCAGGTTCGACGCGGTCAACCGCGACGTGCACAGCTACGCCACCGAACTGATCCTGCTCGACAGGATGCTGCTCCTCTACGGGCCCGAGGCGAACGCAGCCCGCCGCGATCTCCGATCCTACACCGAGCGCGCCGCCGCCGGCCACTGGACGGCCGCAGGGGGACATTCCGACATGACCAACGAGCGGTTGATCGAGGATGTCGGAACCGGATTGCGGACTCTGGCGCCGAGCAGGGAGCCGCAGCTCTCGATCTGGAACGACATCCGCGACCAGTATCGCAAGGTGCTGGAACTGCGCTGGAGCCTGGTAGAACAGGCCGAGGGCTCGATCCCGCGTCCACTCGTGCTGATGCTTGTCGCCTGGCTCGTCCTGATCTTCGCGAGCTTCGGCTTCCGGGCCCCGAGGAACGCCGTGATCGTCGGCGCATTCGTCGCAGCCTCCGCCCTCATCGGCGGGGCAATCTACCTGATCGTCGACATGGATGCGCCCTTCGAGGGACCGATCCAGGTCTCGCCCGCGCCCCTGCAAAGGGCCGTGCTCGAAATGAGCCGATGAGCTGCCTCGTGCCGGCAGGGGCTACGTCGTCGTCGAACTCTGCCCCGGCCGCCAGACCAGCAGCTTCTTCTCGACCATGGTCACCACGGAATCGATCAGGATCACGAAGATCGCCAGGATCAGCATGCCCGAGAACACCCCGGTCACGTCGAAGACGCTTTCCGCCTCGTGGATCTTGTAGCCGAGCCCGGCCGACGAACCGAGATATTCGCCGACCACGGCGCCGACCAGCGCGAAGCCGACCGAGGTGTGCAAGCTCGAGAACATCCAGGTCAGCGCCGACGGCCAGTAGACATGCCGGAAGAGCTGGCGCTCGTTCATGCCGAGCATGCGGGCATTGGCCAGCACCGTCGGCGAGACCTCGCGCACGCCCTGGTAGACGTTGAAGAAGACGATGAAGAAGACCAGCGTGAAGCCGAGCGCCACCTTCGACCAGATGCCCAGCCCGAACCAGAGCGCGAAGATCGGCGCCAGCACCACCCGCGGCAGGGCGTTGGCGGCCTTGATATAGGGATCGAACACCGCCGCCAGCAGCTCGTTTCGCGCGAAGGCGAAGCCGAACAGGATGCCGGCGGCCGAGCCGATGACGAAGGCCAGCACGGTCTCGGTCAGGGTGATGCCGAGATGCCAGTAGATGTCGGTGCCGGTGAGCTGCTTCCAGGTCCGAGCCAGGACGTCGCCCGGCGTCGAAAAGAAGAACTGCGTCGTCTTGACGTCGCCGAACAGGCCCGTCGTGGTGACGAGGTGCCAGATCGCCAGGGCGACAACCATCACCAGCGCCTGCAAGACGAGAAGCTTGACGCGGTTCATGACGCCGCTCCCTCGACCAATTCGCGCCCCTCGCCCATCGCATAGGCCTTCTGCACCTCGACGCGCAGCGAGGCCCAGATGTCGCGGTGGATCTCGTGGAAGGCCTTCTCCAGCCTGATTTCAGCGATGTCGCGCGGGCGCGGCAGCGGCACACGGTAATCCGCGACAATGCCGGCGGCGGGGCCTGCCGACATCACCACCACCCGGTCGGAGAGAGCGATCGCCTCTTCGAGGTCATGCGTCACGAAGATCAGCGCCTTGCGGTCCTTCGACCAGAGATCGAGCAGGAGATTGCCCATGATCTGCCGCGTCTGGGCGTCGAGCGGCCCGAAAGGCTCGTCCATCAGCAGGATTTCGGGGTCGCGGATCAGCATCTGCGCCAGCGCCACGCGCTTGCGCTGGCCGCCTGAAAGCATGTGGGGATAGCGGTCGACGAAGGCGCGCAAGCCGACCCGGGCGAGCCAGTCGCGCGCCCGCTTTTCCGCCTCTGCATCGGAGACGCCCATCGGCTCGAGCGCGACCTTGACGTTGTCGAGCGCCGTCTTCCACGGCATCAGCGCATCGGCCTGGAAGAGGTAGCCGGCGCGGCGGTTCAGCCCCGAGAGCGGCTTGCCGAAGATCGTCACTGTTCCGGCGGAGGGCACCAGCAGTCCCGCCGCGGCGTTGAGCAGGGTCGACTTGCCGCACCCGGTCGGCCCGACGACCGAGACGAACTCGCCGGCGGACACGCTGAGATCGACGCCCGTCACCGCCTTGTAGCGGTTGCCGCTATCGAGATGGAAGGTGATGTCGAGCCCGCCGAGCGCGACCGCGGCAGGGTGCGAGGGCGAAGACTGCGACGGCAAATCCATCGCTCCCGCATCGCGATGCGGGCGCTGTTGCAACTCCATGAAACCCGTTTCCCCGTCGGCGTCGGGCGCTCTTGATGGCGCCAGCCGAACCTTGCGTTCGTCGTTCCGGGCGAGACTAAGCTATCGACGGGATAAGGCAAAGCCGTCCTTCCGCTTACGCCGCGAAGGTACCGGCCTGCGACGACGCTGCCGTTGCATTGAAGGGGCGGCGAGGCGATAAGCCCCCCAGCCTCCCGCTCGAGCGACCAGGACGAAGATGGCCCAACTCGAACTCTGGATGCAGGCGCTCGTCGAGTTCATGCGCGCCAATCAGGAGTGGGCGATCCCGATCGTCTTCCTGATCGCGTTCTGCGAGTGCGTGGCGATCCTCTCCTGGCTCGTGCCCGCGACCGTGTTCTTCACGGCGTTCGGCGCCGTTGCAGGCGCGTCCGGCCTCAACCTCGTGCCGTTGGCCTTCGCCGCTGCCGCCGGTTCGGGCTTCGGCTTCTGGATCTCGTACTGGGCCGGCCTGCTCCTGGGACCCCGCGTCGATCACCACTGGCCCTTCAACAAAAACCCCGAACTGCTGACGCGCGGACACGTCTTCTTCGAGAAATGGGGGATCGCCAGTATTCTCATCGGCCACTTCTTCGGGCCGCTGCGTGCGGTCATCGCGATCGTCGCCGGCATCGTCCAGATGCCGTTCTGGCCGTTCCAGATCGCCAACTGGGCCGCCTCGACAGTCTGGGGTTTCGCCCTGCTCTACGGCGCCGGCCGTCTCGCCGAGATGGCGACCCAGGGCGGGATGCTGCCGCGCTAGGCCAGGTTCGCCTCAGGCGAGGCCGAGGATCACCGCCAGCAGCAGCGCCAACGAAAAGGCGAGGCCCATGCCCGCCGCGACCGGCCCTTCGATCATCTTCAACATCTGCATCTCGACCTCCCATTTCTGATTGGCAACCCGAATGCGTGTCGTCTCGATATGCGTAGCCCTCGTCGCTTCGGTCGGGGCGTATTCTCTCTGCGATCTCAGTAGGTGCTGCGATCTCAGTAGGTGAGCAGTTCCACGGCGATCCACGCCACCACCGCCAGCGCCAAACCGCCGATCAGAACCATCAGCACCGGCGCGCCCAGGAAACCCTGCCGCGCCTCGACCGGCGTTTCGACTGCTGGGTCGGCATCGCTGTGATCGTCTGCCCGCATCGGCGGGAGCTTGTCTCCACCTGCCAAGCCCTCGGCTTGTGCCCTGGCGCGGTCTTCCGCCTCAATGGTCATGGTCGTTCCTCCGCTTGTCGCCGGGCGGCTCAACCCGGCATCAGGCCGACGAAGGTGTTGAAGAGCAGGGCCAATGCCAGTCCGCCCAGGAGAGCGCTCAGCAACGGCCAATCCTCGACTTCATCCTGCTGGGCGACCTTCACACGAGGCCGGACCATCCGGTCGATCTCACTGCGATGCCGTTGGTTGGCCGCCTCGTCATCCCGCGTCATGAGCTCCGCTCCCGATTGCCCTGTCTGGCAAGGAAAACGCGCCGCTGCAGGATCGGTTCCCGCAAGATCGCAGGCGCAGAGCTGTCCCAACGCAAAAAGGCGGGCGCATTTCTGCACCCGCCTGGGCACCGCCTGAAAAGACGACGATATTACAAACACTTGCACCCGGCGATTGAATCAGTCCCGCAAGGAGCTGATTCAATCTGCGAACCGGCCGTCGCCGAAGAGCTTGGCTTAGTTCTTCGACTTGTCGACCAGCGCCTTGGCCTTGATCCCAAAGGCCCGGCGGCAAGCCGGGCCGTCGCGCAGCCGGGCGGCCGTGGATCGAGCCTCAGTTCTTCGACTTGTCGACCAGCGCCTTGGCCTTGATCCAGGGCATCATGTCGCGCAGCTTGGCGCCGACTTCCTCGATCGGATGAGCGGCATAGCGCGCGCGGGTCGCCTTGAACGAGGTCTGGTTGACCTTGTTTTCGAGCATCCAGTCGCGGGTGAACTTGCCCGACTGGATGTCGTTCAGGACGCGCTTCATCTCGGCCTTGGTCTCGGCCGTGATGATGCGCGGGCCGGTGACGTACTCGCCATATTCGGCCGTGTTCGAGATCGAGTAGTTCATGTTCGCGATGCCGCCCTCATAGATCAGGTCGACGATCAGCTTCACTTCGTGCAGGCACTCGAAATAGGCCATCTCGGGCGCGTAGCCGGCCTCGGTCAGTGTCTCGTAGCCGGCCTTGATCAGCTCAACCAGACCGCCGCAGAGCACGACCTGCTCGCCGAAGAGATCGGTCTCGCACTCTTCCTTGAAGGTCGTCTCGATGATGCCGGCGCGACCGCCGCCATTGGCCGAGGCATAGGACAGGCCGAGGTCATGCGCGTTGCCGGTTGCATCCTGGTGGATCGCGATCAGGGTCGGCACGCCGCCGCCGCGCTGATACTCGGAGCGCACGGTGTGGCCCGGGCCCTTCGGGGCGACCATCAACACGTCGAGGTCCTTGCGCGGCTCGATCAGGTTGAAATGCACGTTGAGGCCGTGGGCGAAGAGCAGCGCCGCGCCCTGCTTCATGTTGCCATGCAGTTCGTCGCGATAGATGTCGCCCTGCAGCTCGTCGGGGGTGAGCATCATCATGATATCGGAGACCTTGGCGGCCTCGGACGGGGTCATCACCTTGAAGCCGGCCTCCTCGGCCTTCTTGCGGGTCGGCGAACCGGCCTTGAGCGCGATGACGACGTCCTTGACGCCGGAATCGCGCAGGTTGAGCGCATGGGCATGGCCCTGGCTGCCGTAGCCGACGATGCAGACCTTCTTGCCCTTGATCAGGTTGATGTCGGCATCACGATCATAATAAACGCGCATATCAAAAAGTCCTTCCTTGGATCGTCTGGGTGGTTTCTTCAGGCTTGCCGTGCGGAGGTCGTCCGCCCGTAAAGTGCGAGGAACTGGTCGGTGGCCCGGGCGGCGTCGCGCTCGATTTCGTCTGGAGCAAGCGTCAGGGCGTCACCGAGCAGGAGCCGGATCTGCACGTCGCGCCCCACCAGGCCGAAGAAGGTGCGGAACGCCGTCTCGGACGCGTCGAAGTCGAGCAACCCCGCCTCGCGCCCAGCCTCCAGCACCGGCCGAAGCCGCTCGGCGATGGCGAAGCGCCCGTTCTCAAGAACGATGCCACCGAGATTGCTCTTGCGCGAGGCGGCATGGCCGATGGCGAGACGGTTCAGCGCGATCGAGGTCGGGCTGGAGATGACGGCGAGCCAGGTCGCGGCGAAGCCCTTGAGGCTATCGCGCAACGTCGCGATGTCGAGCGTCGGGCGATCATAGCGGCCTGCGCGAACACGGGCGGCCTGCCAGCGCACGGTCGCCGTCAGCAGCCCGTCGCGATCACCGAACCACTTGTACAGCGTTTCCTTGGAGCAGCTCGCCCGGCGCGCCACGGCGGTCATGGTGAGCTGGTCGCCCTCCTCCACCATCAGCGACAGAACGGCGTCGAGCACGGCCTGTTGGCGGGCCGTCGGCTCTTCCGTCTCCGCTGTGCTTCGCGTTGCCGCCATGATCGTCTGGAACCGGTAAAATCGCCGTACCGTACGTTACGGTTCGGCTCTCTAGCGCAGCGCGCTCGCCTTCGCAAGGGAGGTCGTCGTCGCCCGCGCGATCTTTGCGATCGGCCCCCGGCGAAGAGCTGCCGCTACAGCCCCGCCGCCTGCTGGGCCGCCATACGCTGCAGGAAAATCGCCGCGATCGTCAGCACGAAACCTGCCCACCAGAGCGGAGAGCGCAGGCTCTTGCCGCTGCCGGGCACTTCCGGCGGCGCTTTACCGGTAAGGCGTTGCACGATCGGCCAGGCAAAGCAGCCGAAGCCGACGATGCCCAGACCAAGCGCAACCATGTTGAGGGTCTCGGGAGTCATCGGCCGCCAATCACATCGCGTCCGGGCCGCGCCCCATCGCGGCGATGCCGGTGCGCGAGACCTCCGTCAGCCCGACTACGGTCATCAGCTTGATGAAGCGCTCGATCTCCTCGGTCGAGCCGGTCAACTCGAAGACGAAGGAGGTCAGCGAGGCGTCGAGCGTGCGCGCGCCGAAGGCAGCGGCCAGCCGCATCGCCTCGACCCGGTGCTCGCCCTTGCCGACGACCTTCACCAGAGCGAGTTCGCGCTCGAGCGCCTCGCCCTGCAGCGTTAGGTCGACGACGCGGTGAACCGGCACCAGCCGGTCGAGATGCGCCTTGATCTGGTCGATGACGTTGGCCGTGCCCGAGGTCACGACCGTGATGCGCGAGATGTGCTTCTCATGCTCGGTCTCGGAGACGGTCAGGCTCTCAATGTTGTAGCCGCGGCCGGAGAACAGACCGGCGATGCGAGCCAGCACGCCCGGCTCGTTGTCGACGATGACCGCCAGCGTGTGGCGGGCGACAGGCTGCGCGACGGGGGCATTCGGGTAGTGCGTCGAGGTGTTCATGAGGAGGCTCGGCTGCGGCTGAGAGAAGGGCGGAAATCGGTCAGGACGGGCTCGTCGACCTCATCCTCGGCAATGATCCAGGGTTCGGCGAGAGCGCCCAGCCGCCAGGACTGGAAGCCCCGCGTTGCCTGGACGGCTTCGCAATAGGCGGTGCTGACGGGATCGGGGGCGATCCCGTAGCCGGTGAAGCGTGCCGTCACCGGCGCGAACATGGCGTCGGCCGCGGTGAAGGCTCCGAACAGGAACGGCCCGCCCGCGCCGAAGCGTTCGCGCGCCTCCCGCCAGATCGCGCTGATCCGCGCCACGTCGGCGGCGACCTTCGGGCCGCGGTCACGCTCCGGATGGACCCAGGCGAGATTCATCGGGCAGGCGCCGCGCAAGGCCTGGAAACCGGCATGCATCTCGGCTGCGATCGAGCGCGCCATGGCCCGCGCGGCCGGCTCCCGCGGCCAGATCGCGAGGTCCGGCCTCGTATCGGCGACATGGTCCATGATCGCCAGCGACTCCCACACCCTGATCTCGCCGTCGATCAGCGCCGGAACCTTGCCGGCCGGCGTGAAGGCGGAGATCGCGCGCTTCCAGTCGGGATCGTCGAAAGTCTTGCCGAACGGCACCAGGGTCTCTTCGAACGGGATCCCGAACTCGGTCAGCAGCAGCCAGGGACGCAGCGACCAGGAGGAATAGTTCTTGTTCGCTATGACGAGTTTCATGCGGCCTGGCTTTCAAAGGCGAGGGCGAAATCGAGCGCGGCCTCGACATGCAGCGCGGTCGTGTCGAACACCGGCAGCGCCGTATCCGCCTGGGAGATCAGCAGGCCGATCTCGGTGCAGCCGAGGATGACGCCATCCGCTCCCTGCGCGGCGGCCTCGGCGATAATCGACAGATAGCGCGCCTTCGACGAAGCCTCGATCCGGCCGCGGCAGAGTTCCTCATAGATGATGCGGTGAACCTCTCCGCGCTCGGCCTCCCCGGGGACGACCGCCTCGATGCCGAAGGCGGCGAGCCGGCCGAGATAGAAGCGCTGCTCCATCGTGAAGCGCGTCGCCAGCAGGAGCGGACGCCGCGACGCTCTCTGCCGAACCGCCTTGGCAGTCACATCCGCCAGATGGAGGAAGGGAACGCGGGTCGCGGCCGTGATCCGCTCCGCCAGCTTGTGCATGGTGTTGGTGCAGAGGACGATGCAGCCCGCCCCCGCCCGCTCGAGACGCAGCGCGCTCTCGGCCAGCACATCGCCGGCGGCATCCCAGGCGCCTTTCGCCTGCATCTCCGCGATCGGCGAGAAGTCGAGCGAATGCAGCAGGACATCGGCCGAGTGCAGCCCGCCCCGGCGCGCCCGCACGCCCTCGTTGAGCAGGCGGTAATAGACCGCCGTCGACTCCCAGCTCATTCCGCCGATCAGGCCAATCGTGGTCATGCTCTGTCCCAATTCACTTCTCGAGGTCATCCCGGGCGGAGCGAAGCGCAGACCCGGGATCCATTCCGGAACGGTTCAGGAATGGACCCCGGATCGGCGCGGCTTCGCCGCTTGTCCGGGATGACTGTTACAGGACTTGACTTCAGACGAGCTGCTTGCCCTTGGCGTCGATGATCTCGCCGGTGTCGCCCTCGAAATCGGGGAGGATCATCTCGTTATGGGCCTTGCCGGACGGGATCATCGGGAAGCAGTTCTCTTCCTTGGCGACGAGGCAGTCGAAGATCACGGGCTTCGGCGTCTCGATCATCTCCATGATCGCCTCATCCAGCTTGGCCGGGTCGTCGCAGCGGATGCCGTGGCCGCCATAGGCCTCGGCCAGCTTCACGAAATCGGGCAGCGACTGCGAATAGCTCTCCGAATAGCGGCCGCCATGCAGCAGTTCCTGCCACTGGCGCACCATGCCCATGTATTCGTTGTTCAGGATGAAGATCTTGACCGGCAGGCGGTACTGCACCGCCGTCGACATCTCCTGCATGTTCATCAGGATCGAGGCCTCGCCGGCGACGTCGATGACCAGCGCCTTGGGATGCTTCATCTGCACGCCGATCGCCGCCGGCAGGCCATAGCCCATGGTGCCCAGGCCCCCCGAGGTCATCCAGCGGTTCGGCTCCTGGAACTGGAGATACTGCGCCGCCCACATCTGGTGCTGGCCGACCTCGGTCGTGATGTAGGTGTCGCGGTCCTTGGTCAGCGCATGCAGCCGCTCCAGCGCGTATTGCGGCTTGATGACCGAATCCGACTTCTTGTAGGCGAGGCTCTTGCGGGCCCGCCAGCCATCGATCTGCGTCCACCACGCCGTCAGCGCCGTCTTGTCGATCTGCGGCGAGGTCTCGCGCCAGATGCGGACCATATCTTCCAGCACATGGGCGCAGTCGCCGACAATGCCGATATCGATCTTGACGTTCTTGTTGATCGAGGACGGGTCGATATCGATATGGATCTTCTTCGAGCGCGGCGAGAAGGCGTCGATCCGGCCGGTGATGCGGTCGTCGAAGCGCGCGCCGATATTGATCATGACGTCGCAGTCATGCATCGCGAGGTTGGCCTCGTAGGTGCCGTGCATGCCGAGCATGCCGAGCCACTGCCTGTCCGCCGCCGGGAAGGCGCCGAGCCCCATCAGCGTCGAGGTGACCGGGAAGCCGGTCAGCCGAGCGAGCTCGCGCAGCAGCGCGGATGCATGCGGACCGGCATTGATGACGCCACCGCCGGTGTAGAAAACCGGCTTCTTCGCGCTCGCCATCAGCGCGACTGCCGCCTTGATCGCGCCGAGATCGCCCTTGACCGTCGGCCGATAGGTCTTGTGCTGGTTGTCCCGCGGGCGGCTGTAGATACCGCTGGCGAACTGGATGTCCTTGGGGATGTCGACGACGACCGGCCCGGGCCGGCCATTGGCCGCGACATAGAAGGCCTCGTGCAGGATGCGCGGCAGATCACTGATGCTCTTCACCAGATAGTTGTGCTTGGTGCAGGAGCGCGTGATGCCGACCGTGTCGCATTCCTGGAAGGCGTCGGAGCCGATCAGATGCGTCGGAACCTGGCCGGTGATGACGACGAGCGGGATCGAGTCGAGCAGCGCGTCGGTCAGGCCGGTGACGGCGTTGGTCGCGCCGGGCCCCGAGGTCACGAGGACGCAGCCGACCTTGCCGGCGCTCGAGCGGGCATAGCCCTCGGCGGCATGGACCGCGCCCTGCTCGTGGCGGACGAGGACATGCTTGACCTTGTCCTGCTGGAACAGCGCGTCGTAGATCGGCAGCACGGCGCCACCGGGATAGCCGAACAGGTGTTCGACGCCCTGGTCCTGAAGCGCGCGGACGACCATCTCGGCGCCGGTCATCATCTCGCTCATAACGGTCTCCTGCGGCAGTTCGGTTGAGATCGAGGTCGGAAAGCGGGCAATAAAAAAGGCCCTCGAAGGGGCCTGGGCGTGCGCTGGCGTCGGGGTTGACGCGGTTCGTTTCAGAACCGGCCCCTACCAGCGCACCCGTACGATAATAAGCTTGCGCATCGCGCCACGACCCTTTGCAGATGTTGCGGGACGCTAATCGACGCAGGCGCGCCGGTCAAGCGCAAACCCGGACGGCGCTGGCACAGGGCATTCGGGCGCGCTGCGGCGAATCCGATGCCGCAACGGAACACTTTTTCAACCCGGGGTTGCTAGCCTCCTGACACTCTCGACAGGACGGCCATGTATCAGGAAGTTCATACCGACAACATCGCTGCCCGCGCCCATGCGCCGGAGGTGGCGGAGCTCCTGCAGCGCTTCCTGCTCAGCGTCAACGGCTCGGCCGGCGTTCCCTATGAGAGCTTTTTCGACGAGGTCATGCCCCGGTTCGGTGCCGACCTGATGATCCTGGCGCCGACCGACGACGGCGACTATGCCTTCATCCATTACGGCCGCGAGATCATCCGCTATGTCGGCGGCAACCGCCTCCGGCAACGCGTATCGGCGATGACGCCGCAGGTGGCGCGCTTCACCATCGCTTGCTGCGACCAGGCCCTGGCCAGCGGCAAGCCGACCTACACCGTGCATCGCTCGAAGGCGACCGTCCGGGTCGCGCTTTGGGAGCGCCTCCTCATGCCAGCCACCTCGGCCGACGGCAGCCGCTACCTGATCGCGTTCAGCCGTCCGCTGCAGTTCCATGAGGAGTTGCTGACGACGGTTCTCGAGACATCGCCCTCCGGCATCGTCGCGTTGCGCGCCGTCCGCGACGCCGACGGCCATGTCGAACGGACCATGATCATCACCGTCAACCGCCGCGCCGCCGCGATCGCGGGACGTCCCGATGACGATCTGCTCGACCAGGACGCCCAGGCCAGCCTGCCCTTCCTTGCCGATCCCATGGTCTGGCGGCGCTGTCTCTATGCGCTCGACCTGCGCCGCCCCGACATGATCGAGACCTGCCTTTCGAACAATGGCCGAACAGCCTGGCTGCAGATCGCGGTCGCGCCGCTCGGCGACGGGCTCGTCCTGACGATCACCGATGTCACCGACCTTATCGTAGCCAACCAGACCTTGCAGAGCCGCGCCGCGACGCTCGCGCTGGAAATCGGCCGCGAGCGCGCCACCCGCCGCGCCCTATCGCAGGACATCGAGCAGCGCGAGGCGCGGGAAAAGGAACTGCGCCGCCTGGCGGAGACCGATCCGCTGACGGCATTGCTCAATCGCCGCTCCTTCACCGAGAAGGGCAATGCTGCAATCCTCGATTCCGAGGATACCGGAACCGAGATCTCGCTGATCGTGGTCGATCTCGACCACTTCAAGTCGGTGAATGACAGCTATGGCCACCCGGCCGGGGACGCCGTGATCCGGGCCTTCGCCGATGTGCTGCTCGGCCTCGTCCGAACCGATCGCGATCTCGTCGGCCGCTTTGGCGGCGAGGAGTTCGCCATCCTCTTGCCCGGCGCCGATCTCGACGCCGCGCTGCGCATCGCGATGCGCATCGAGGACGAACTCGCCTCCCGCAGCCTGCCAGTTTCCGAAACACTGGCGCTGCAGGTTTCCGCCAGCCTCGGTATCGCGACACGGTCGAGCCCGGAGACGCTGGCGACTCTGATCGAGCGCGCCGACCGCGCCCTCTATCGTGCGAAGAACGAAGGCCGAGGCTGCATCCGCATCTCCGATCCGGGCGTCTCGGCCGCGGCCTGATCTCTCAGGCCCCGTCCGTGAGGGCACGCAACGCGACCTCGGGCGCGACGTCGGGGGAAACCGACTGCCAACCCGCCATCTGATGCCGGAACCAGGTGACCTGCCGCTTGGCATAGGCGCGCGTATCCCCCTGGCCGCGCGCAATGGCCTCGTCGAGGCTGATCGTCCCGTCGAGATGGGCGATCAGGCCCGGAACGCCATGGGCGCGCATGACCGGCAGCAGCGGATCGAGCCGGCGCTCCCGCAAGGCCGCGACCTCGTCCAGCGCGCCTTGCGCGATCATCTGCTCGAAGCGCCGGTCGATGCGCCGGCGCACCTCCTCGCGCTCCGGGTGGATGAAGAGCTTCAGCATCGGCACGCCGTCCAGAGGCCCGGGATGGCGCTCGCCTTGGAAGCTGGCGATCGACCGCCCGGTCGCGAGATGGACTTCCAGCGCCCGCATGACGCGCATCCGGTCCGTGGGCTTGAGCCGCTCCGCCATGACCGGATCGAGACGGCCGAGTTCGGCATGCAGAAGGCTCGTCTCCTGCTCGGCGACGCGGGCGCGGAAGGCGCTCCGCACAGCCTCTGGCACGGGCGGAATTGCCGAGAACCCTTCGGTCAGCGCCTTGAAATAGAGACCCGTTCCGCCGACCAGGATCGGCAGAGACCCGATTTCGCGAAGCTGCGCGAGCACTGTCGCGACATCCTCCGCATAACGCATCGCCGAATAGTTGATTGCACCATCGACATGGCCGTAGAGCCGGTGCGGAGCACGCGCCTCCTCCTCTGATGTCGGCCGCGCCGTGAGGGTGCGCAGATCGGCATAGACTTGCATGGAATCGGCGTTGACCACCGTGCCGCCCAGTCCTCGGGCGATCTCGATCGCCAAAGCGGACTTGCCGCTCGCGGTCGGACCTGCGATGAGCACCGCCCTGATCCCCGCCCGTTCCATTGTCACCTTGCCCCGGCCCTTCACATGTTCGTCGCGACACTGGTTTCCGCCCATGGACAGGCTCTGATCGACAATGCGCTGCTGAAGCATGTCGAGAGCGCCCTGCCCGGCGCCTTGCGCAGCCACCGCCTCGACGGCGAGATCGCCGCCGATCTCTTCGCGGAAGCCGGCGACGCGCGCAAGCTCGAAGCTGATCTGCGCGTGCTGCTTGGCGAGGCCGCGATCGACATCATCGTCCAGCCGGCCGCCACGCGGCACAAGGCCCTGTTCCTCGCCGATATGGACTCGACCATGATCGGCCAGGAGTGCATCGACGAACTCGCCGCCTATGTCGGGCTGAAGGAGAAGGTCTCCGGCATCACCGAGCGCGCCATGCGCGGCGAGATCGCCTTCGAGCCGGCGCTGCGCGAGCGTGTCGCGTTGCTCAAGGGGGTGCCGCTCGGCGTGGTCGACGAGATCATCGCGCAGCGCATCACGCTGACGCCCGGCGGGCGCGAGCTCGTCATGACGATGCGTGCCAACGGGGCCTATACGGCCCTCGTCTCGGGCGGTTTCACCGTCTTCACCGGCCCGATCGGCGCGACGATCGGCTTCGACGAGCATCGCTCCAATATCCTGCTGGCCGATGACGGCATCCTGCGCGGCGAGGTCGCCGATCCGATCCTCGGCAAGCAAGCCAAGCTCGATGCCCTCGTCGAACTGCGCGCCCAACGGGGCCTTGCTCCCGCACAGACGCTGGCCGTCGGCGACGGCGCCAATGATCTGGCCATGCTCGGCGAGGCCGGCCTCGGCGTCGCCTTCCGCGCCAAGCCGGCGGTCGCCGCCGCCGCCGATGCCCGGCTCGACCATGCCGATCTCACCGCCCTGCTCTACGCCCAGGGCTATACGGGCGCGCAGATCGTCCGCTGATCAGTCGACGATGAACAGCTTCGCGCCGGTCGCAGTGCTGGAGCGATGCGCCTCGGCGCCGTCGGCGACCTGATAGGTCATGCCCGCCCTGAGCGGCATCACCCGCCCGTCCTCCAGCGTCGTCTCCATCGCGCCTTCGAGGCACAGGATGATATGGCCCTTCGAGCACCAGTGATCGGCGACGTAGCCCGGTGTGTATTCGACCATCCGGACCCGGATCCGGTTCTCCTCCGGCCCGAAATACTGGGTGCGCCAGATCGCTTCGCCGACCTCGCCCGCATGCCGCTCGGCGGGAATCGTCGACCAGTCGGTCGTGACGAAGGGAATGTCGCTGATTCGCATGGAAACGCTCCGCCGGCGGGCCGCCATCACGCGACTTTGCCACCGACGCGAGCGGAACAGAAGCGCATCGCCGTCATCCCTGCATGGCGCCGAGTGACGGAAAGATCGAACGTCGAGGCCCGATCAGGTTTCCGTTCGGGACGGGAGCCTGAATGAATGCGGGTCGACTTGCAGGCGTCCCGCCCATTCCTTGAATAGCAGATCATCGGGCCGCCGACCTTGAGTTACCAGCGCGCCGGGAGGCGCGCTCGGAACAAGCGGCGACATGGAAGTCCGGCAGGCCGGATAAGGCTTGCAGATCGGCGGTTCGGCCGCCGCCGGAGGATTGGCCTGATCGGCGGGTGGCTGCGTAGGCGCCTGCTGGGCCCGGCCGGGCGAAGCCAAAGCGAGGCAGCACAAGACAGCGAGAGCGGCGCATTTCATTGCAGGGCCTCCTTCTGCGGCTGCGATGGCTTCACCGCCGCCGAGATGGCGCGAAATCCGAAGACCACGGGCCGGTTGAAGACCTGATCCAGCTGAGCCGTCTCGCCACTGCCGCGTCCGTAGCCAACGGAAGGAACCGCGCCGGCCTCTCCCGCGGGCCGGCTCGCGGCTTGACCGACCGCAACCGCCTGCAGCGCGTCCCGTCCGCGCCGCTGCTTGATCTCCCGTGTCATGAAGACGTGGCTGATCAGCCGCAATTGTAGTTTGACCTGATAGCCGCCATTGCGCGTGGCAAGGACGACGTCGCCAACGGCAAACGCCATCACCCGGCGCAGGAACTCGTCGCGACAGTAGAGTTGTGTCTCCTCCGCTGCGCACCATTCATCGAGCCTGCCTGCGGCCACCGGCGCTGAGACGCCATAGGTTTCGGCCACCGGGATGCGCAGTTCCTCGACATCGGACTGGCTTTCGGCGAAGCCGAGAGCGGTCCAGAACGCGGAGAACTGGCCGCCGCCCTGCAGGGTCCGCGTGATCGTGACGCCCGGAAAGGCCGCGAGCGACAACCGTATCCGATCGTTCGGCTTGTCGCCCCCCTCCTCGGTTTCCATCAGGCCACGTGCCGATTGCCCCGGCTTCAGTTCCGCCGTGGCGGCAAAGACCGGCCGCCCGGCAGCCTCCGCCACCATGTCGGGGCGCAGATTGATATGGCCGATCCGGACGCCGCGCCCGAGCAACGGCCTCTCCTCGGCACCGGCGACAACGGCCCACACATCGCCGACCCTGATGTCCTCCGCCGGGGGAAACACAGGCGTGATGCCCAGCCTTGCGATGCTCGTATTCCAGACCTCTGCGAGTTCGGTTTGCTCGAGGTCGAGGCTGCGCTTGCTCAGGACTCGAAAGGCGACGACGAGCAGCAGGGCCAGCGCGAGGATGAGGAAGGCGTGGCGGTAATAGCGGACGCTCCCGCCTCTCGCCCAGGTCAAAAAGCGACCGACGGCCGCCTTGAAGCGGTCGATCCATCCCCGCCAGTCGATCCCGAGCGGCATGTAGGGCGATCCAGTGCGGCCACGATGCGAGACTGGTCGGTGCCGGCAGCCATGCCGTCTGACCTACCGTCATCATAACCCGAATTAAGCATCCATCAGCCCCGATTGCAACCGCGGCGCGCAAAAAGAAAGGCGCCCTGCAGCAGGGCGCCTCTCCAAACAGGAATGACCGAATTCGGTCAGTTCATCGACACGGCGACGAAACGGACTTCGCCCTGGGCGTTCGCGACCAGGAGCAGGGCCGACTTCTTGCCCTCCTTCTTGAGCGCATCGAGCCGCTTGGTCACGTCCTCGGGCGAATTCACCGCTTCCTGACCGATCTCGACGACCAGCTCCCCGACCAGCACACGCTTGTCGGCGGCGTTGGAGTTGGGATCGACCTTGGTGATGATCACGCCCTTGACGCCGTCCTTGATCGAGTAGCGCTTGCGGAGCTCCTCGGTCTGCGGCGAGAATTCGAGCCCGAGCGCGGTGGTGACGGCGGGCTTCGCGGGTTCGGCCGGCGTCCGGGCCGAAGCCGGCTGGACCTTCTCGCCGTCCTCCAGACGGCCGAGCTTGACCGTCTTCACCTCTTCCTTGCCCTTGCGCATGATCGTGATCGGCACGTCCTTGCCGACCGGCGTCGCGGCGACGATGCGCGGCAGGTCGCGGGAATCCTTGACCTCCTTGCCGTCGAACTTGGTCACGACGTCGCCGACCTCCAGGCCGGCCGGCTTGGCCGGGCCCTTGTCGTCGATGCCGGCGACGAGGGCGCCCCGCGCCGTGCCCAGGCCCAGCGCCTCGGCGGTCGCGTCGTCGACGCTCTGGATACGCACGCCGAGCCAGCCGCGACGGGTCTCGCCGAATTCCTTGAGCTGGTCGACGATGTTGCTGGCCAAGGCCGACGGCACGGCAAAGCCGATGCCGACCGAACCGCCGGTGGGCGACAGGATCGCCGTGTTGATGCCGATCACCTCACCCGCCATGTTGAACAGCGGCCCACCCGAATTGCCCTTGTTGATGGCAGCATCGGTCTGGATATAGGTGTCGTAGGGACCCTGCTGGATGTCGCGATTGCGCGCCGAGACGATACCCGACGAGACCGAGCCGCCCAGCCCGAACGGGTTGCCGATCGCCATGACGGGATCGCCGATCCGCATCTTGTCGGAATCGCCGAACTTCACCGCCGGCAGCGGCTTGTCGTGCTTCACCCTGAGTACCGCGAGATCGACCTTCGCGTCCTTGCCGATCACCTCGGCCTTGAGGCGCAGGCCACTGTTGAAGATCACGGTGATCTCGTTGGCGTCGCCGATGACATGGTTGTTCGTGACGACGATGCCGGACGCGTCGATCACGAAGCCTGAACCGGCCGACTGCGAACGGCGCTGCTGAGGCGCCTGGCCCTGGCCTTGCTGGCCCTGCTGCCCCTGTCCACGACGGTTGAAGAATTCCTCGAACAGATCGCCGAAAGGCGTGTCGGGGCCGAGCTGCGGAATCTGCGGCAGGGTCCGGCCGCGCGTATCGCTCGTCGTCACCGCCGCGATGTTGACCACTGCCGGCATCACCCGTTCGGCGAGATCGGCAAGCGACACCCGTCCCTCGAGGATCGGCGCCGACGCCGTCTGGGCCGGGGCCATCACCGGGGCCGCGAGCAGGGAAAGTCCCCCAACGCTCGCCACCAGCATGGCCCGGCGCGCGCGGGACGCCAGGGAGGGCGAGGCCGAAGCCGGAGAGCCGGAAGCAGAGGCGAGATAATTTGCCATCAGTGTCCTCGTGAAAGAAAATTCGGGCGAGCCGCTCGGCGCGAAAAGCTAACCTAAAATGAAGCGCTAACCTAGATTGAACCCCGAATTGCGGCGGAAGGTCGACACACGAGCATGCTATCGAACACGATCGCGTGCGCCCGTCGCGGCTTCAGCCCCGGGCGAACCAGACCAGCAGGACGCCGAGCACCGCCGAACCGAGGCCGATCAGTCTCATGCGTTCCGGCGGCGTCTCGGCGGCGCTGCGAAGCGCATCCTTGGCGAGGTTCGGCACCGCTGCGAACAGGATGCCTTCAATCGCGAAAACCAGGCCCAGCGCCGCGATGAAATCGAACATACGCGACGCCTATGGTGGAATCAGGGCCGTGCCGGCGCCGGCGTCGCCGGCGTGGCTGGAGCCGCATCACGCCGGGGCGCATTGGGGCCGTTGAAGAACCGGAAGAACGGCGAATCGGGAGACAGCACCATCTTGGTATCGCCCGGCTTGATGCTGGCCTCATAGGCCTGCATCGAGCGATAGAAGGTGAAGAACTCCTCGTCCTGTCCGAAGGCTTCGGCGAAGACGCGGTTGCGCTCGCCCTCGCCCTCGCCGCGGATCTCGTCGGAGCGGCGCTGCGCCTCGGCGACGATCACGGTGGACTCCCTGTCGGCTCTCGCCCGGATCTCCTGCGCCTGCTGGGCGCCGAGCGCACGGGCTTCGGCCGCCTCGCGCTGGCGTTCCGTCTGCATGCGCTGGAACACCGCCGCCGAGTTCGCCGCCGGCAGATCGACGCGGCGCAGGCGGACATCGACGACCGTCATGCCGAAGCGGGCCGCCTCACGGTTCACCTCGTCGCGGATGCGGTTCATCAGGCGTGCCCGATCGTTGCGGACCATCGAGGTGAAACTCGCCTCCGCCAGGACGCTGCGGACATTGCCGTTCACGATCGAGGCGAGCTGCGAGTTCGCACGCGGGATGTTGTTGACCGCCTGGTAGAACTTCAGCGGATCGGAGATGCGATAGCGCGTGAAGGCATCGACCACCAGGCGCTTCTGGTCGGAGGCGATGATTTCCTGTGCCGGCAGGTCGAGATCGAGGATGCGGTTGTCGAGCAGGGTCACCTGCTCGAACGGCGCCGGCAGCTTGAAATAGAGGCCGGGCTCTGTGACGACGCTGCGCACCGCGCCGAAGCGCAGCACGAGCGCCGACTGCGTCTGCTGGACCACGAAGGTCATGGCGTAGAAGACGACGGCCACGATCGCGAGGACGACGAGCAGGCCGATGCGGATGATGCCGCCGTTCATCGGACAGCTCCCGTCTGGGGGGCGCCAGGAGCGGGGCGCCGCTGCTGCAACTGGTCGAGCGGCAAATAAGGGACGACGCCCTGCCCGCTGCCCGAATTGTCGAGGATGACCTTGTCGGTGCCGCCGAGGACGCGCTCCATCGTCTCGAGGAAGAGACGTTCGCGGGTCACGGCCGGAGCCTTCTTGTACTGCTGATAGACCGCATTGAAGCGGCTCGCCTGTCCGAGCGCCTCAGCGACCGTCTGCTCCTTGAAAGCTTCGGCCGCCTGGACGAGCTGGGCCGCGCGACCACGCGATTCCGGCACGACGCGGTTGGCATAGGTCTGCGCCTCGTTGCGCAGCCGCTCCTGGTCTGCTCGCGCCGCCTGGACGTCGCGGAAGGCGTCGATGACCTGTTGCGGCGGATCGACCTTCTGGAGCTGCACGAGGCGGATCTGCACGCCCGCATTGTAGCTGTTCAGGGTCTCCTGCATGAGCTGGCGCACCTCGGTCTCGATCGCGGCGCGGTCCGTCGTCAGCACCGGCTGAATGTTGCGCCGGCCGATGATCTCGCGCATCGCGCTCTCGGCCACGGCCTTCACGGTCCCCGGCGGATCCTGGATGTTGAAGACGTAGTTCTCCGGCGCGGCCGGATCGATCTGCCACTGCACGATCACGTCGATGTCGACGATGTTTTCGTCGCCGGTGAGCATCAGGCTTTCCTCGATCACGTCGGACTGGCGCGAGGCGCGCACGGATTCGACGGTCCGGAAACCGACCTCGGTGGTGATGACGTTCGTCACCTGCGGCTTGATCACGCTGCCGATCGGATAGGGCCAGTTATAGTTCAGGCCTTCGCCGGTCTTGCCGATGAAACGGCCGAAACGCAGGTTGAGGCCGACCTCGTTCGGGCGGACGATGTACCAGCCCGTCAGCAGCCAGACCGCGATCAGGGCGAGAATGCCGAAGATGAGGCCGCGGCTGCCGAGATTGCCGCCCGGCATCAT
The DNA here is from genome assembly GCF_058801345.1 of Allobosea sp. GW822-FHT03F07. Classification (NCBI taxonomy): domain Bacteria; kingdom Pseudomonadati; phylum Pseudomonadota; class Alphaproteobacteria; order Hyphomicrobiales; family Alloboseaceae; genus Allobosea; species Allobosea sp. GW822-FHT03F07. The sequence continues at coordinate 1,453,565 of NZ_JBXAND010000001.1, read as the reverse complement.
GTTCCTCAGCCGATCCTGGCTGCGGCGCAGGATGTCCTCCAGATCGGGCGGGCCGCTATTGCCGCCGCCGGAGCCGCCGCCCCAGGGACCGCCTCCGCCGCCGCCGCTTCCCCCGCGCTGGCCCCAGGGTCCGCCCCCGTTGTTGCCGCCGCCGCTCTGGTTGCTCCAAGGCATACTCGCGCCGTTCCCTTTCTCAGCCGACCGCCCTGCAATAGGCGAATGGCGGTCGTTTGTCAGCGCCCACAGCCGGAGCGTGCTGGGCTGAATTGGGCATGGGCCATGGATTCGTCAACGACGCAAGGCATTCATCATCAACGCAAACCCGTTCAGGCCCGGCGGCGAAACGTCGCGAAGGTAAACGGATGCTCGTCTTCGGGGCCGGCCGGGTGGCTTTCGCGCCCCTCGGCAGCGAAGGCCGAACGGTCCCATTCGGGAAACAGCGCGTCGCCTTCCGGCGTCGCATGGACCAGCGTCAGCTCCAGCCGATCGGCCAAAGGCAGCGCCTGGGCATAAATCTCGGTGCCGCCGCCAATGATGACGGAATGCGCGCTCATCGCCTGCCCCAGCACTTGCGCCTTGGCCATGGCCGCCTCGAGAGAATGCGCGACGTGAACGCCTTCCGCGCTGAAATGCGTGTCGCGCGTCAGGACCACCGTCTCGCGCCCGGGCAACGGCTTGCCGATCGAATGGAACGTCTTGCGTCCCATGATGATCGGACAGCCCGTAGTCAGGTGGCGGAAGCGCCTGAGGTCAGTCTTCAACCGCCAGATCAGGCGGTTGTCGTCGCCGATGACGCCGTTATCGGCGATCGCCGCGATCAGGACGACGGGAAGCTGCGTCATCGTTCAACCCTCGCCCGCCAGCCGCGCCAGCGCCTCGCCATCGAGCCGCTTCACGGTCCACTCGTCCTGCGCCTTCGCGCCGATCGAGCGGTAGAACACGCGCGAGGGCTCGTTCCAGTTCAGCACCCACCAGGCGAGGCGCGGCAGCCCCTCGGCGACGCAGCGCTTCGCCAGCGCCGCGATCAGCGCCTTGCCGATGCCCTTGCCGCGCAGATGCGGGTGCACGAACAGATCCTCCAGCCAGATGCCGTGCCGGCCGCTGAAGGTCGAGTAGGTGTAGAACCACACCGAGAAGCCGGCCGGCTCGCCATCCCATTCGGCAATGTCGCAAAAGGCGCGCGGGTTCGCGCCGAAGATCGCCTCGGTGATCTCGGCCTCTGTGGCAACGACCTCATGCGCCAGCCGCTCGTAGTCGGCGAGCGCCTTGATGAACCCGAGGACGAGCCCGGCCTCGCCCGGTCGCGCGGAACGTATAACGAGGCTCATACCGCAATCGGCGCCCTGATCGCCGGATGCGGGTCATAGCCCTCGATCGTCACGTCGGCGAAGTTGAAATCCTCCAGCCGCGTCATATCCGGATTCAGCGTCAGCGTCAGCGTCGGCAGCGGCCGCAACTCGCGCGCAAGCAGCAGCTTCGCCTGGTCGAGATGGTTCACATGGAGATGCATGTCGCCGAAGGAATGCACGAACTCGCCGACGGCAAGCCCCATCACCTGCGCCACCAGCGCATAGTTCGCGATGTTGAACGGTTTTCCGGCCAACCCTGTTTTGCTCCGAATCGCTATGATGGCTGCGTCTCCCTTTGGGGTGAGTAATTCGGAAGCGCTTTGACTGCAGCTTTCGCTTACACGACGACTGGGGCTTGTGCACAAGGCTTGCCCGGCGCGCCCAATAGCGCTGTAGCCGGGCAAGCCTTGTGTGCAAGCCCGGATTATCCTCACCACGCCTCAGATCCTACAGAATCGACATGAAATTGAGCAATCGGCGTCTTGGTACAGGTTCAAAGTGCAAAAGGTTGCTGACAGGAAATCGGGTGCCATTGAATATGCAAACTAACCTCATGAAGAGAGAGGCATAGTATTGCCGCGATTGTCGGTCGAGGTCCGCAATCAGATAGGCGACGCTCGGCACCACCGGGCGTCGCTCGTCCTCCAAACCAGCATCGAACGCGGGTGCCGGCAGCGAGCAATCTGAGTGGTTCCGGGATCCTCCAGTGTCGCCGGCTATTGATTGCGCCGGGCCGTCGGTGAATACCTTGGGATTATGAACGGCGCCGCTTGGCAGTCAAAAGCTTGCCTTGATTATCGCCGGCGTGCCCTCCCCGCCTGCGCTCAGGAACTCATTGATCTTGAGCAGGAAAGCTTCCGAATCCGGCCTGTCCCGACTTAGGAAACGTCCGCTTCAGGGGCGGTGTTTTTCCACAGCGCCGTCGCGATGGCCGGCCGGCATGAGGTCCTCCCGGCTAGCGGATATCCTTCGCCGTGAGGCGCGGCCAATTTCCCTCGGCCCGGGCGATATAGATCCTCGTCCGGTGCGCCCAGGTCTCGCGCACGCCGAGATCGTAGTTGAGATAGAGCCTGCCATCGACGATCGACCAGGCTTCCGGCTCGATCTTGACGAGATAGCCGCGCGAGGTGCCATAGGCGCAAAAGCCGCCATAGGCCGGCAGATAGTGCTCCGGATCGGCCTCGAACAGTGCCTTGTGCTCGGCGCTGGCGAAGCGCCAGACGGCGCCGCCATGACGGACCGAGAATTCCGGCTTGCCGAGCTGGGGGCCTCCATTGCGGAAATAGGCGACCGGGTCGTAGCCGCGGATCGCGACACCGTCCGGGGAGCCGAGCGTGTTGACCGGGCGGGACGTGTCCGCTTGCGCATCGGCTTTGGCGGTACCGGCGGCGGCGAACGCAGCGGCCGCGAGACGGATGAATTTGCGTCTGTCGAGCATGGCATCGCCTCCCGCTCAGGTCCGGCGCGCTTCGAGCGCTTCAAAGACGTAGGCTGCGAGCCAACCGTAGATCGCGTGTCCGACGAGGCTCATCACGGAGAGGCGCGGCACGTCGTTCAGGAGGAAGTTCTGGCCGGCCAGAGGCGCGAAGAAGGCGAGCGCGATGAAATAGGTGATCACGCCCCAGATCCAGCCATCGGCCGGCATGCCGAAGCTCTTCACCCAGCGGGTCAGCAGCCAATAGCCGAGGGGGTAGAACAGGAAGCCGGTGACGAAGTGCAGCAGCTTGGCGGTCGGCGTCGACAGCGTCAGGCCGAACTGGTGCGCGAACAGCGACTTCACCAGCTCCGGCGGCTCCAGCGGATACTCGGCGAACCATGCGGTCGGCACCGCCGAGAACAATTCCCAGAAGCCGAGGCCGGCGAAGCCGCCGATGGCGAGGTTGATTACGGTACGGCTGGAGGGCAGCGCGAAGCCCCGGGTCATGGTCGCGGTGGTCATGGCGTATCCTCTCCGTGGGATCAGTGAGCGATGGCGAGCTGGGTGGAAGCGACGGCGAGCGTGGCGACGAGGCCGCTCGTGGTCTTTCCGAGCCGCCCGAGCTTTTCGAGCCGGCGGCTGGCGAAGCGGTTGTGTCCCTTGCGCCGCGCCAGGCGCTCGAGCAGGACGACTGCGGCCCGGTCGTGATTGCCGGACCGGATCAGGCTCTCGGCATAGGCCTGCTCGAATAGGTCGCGCTGCGCATGGCTGCCGCCAACGGCGAGCAGGCCGTCACGGGCAGCACCGAGCAGACGGGCCGCTTCGCCATAGTCGCCTTCGCGGAACGCGATCAGCCCGAAGGCGGCGAGCGCGCCGTTGCGGGCCGCATCGCGCCGCTCGCCGCTGGGATGGGCCTTTGCATCCGTGATCAGGCCACGGGCGATGGCATCGGCTTCCGCGGCATGTCCGGCGCCGAGCAGTGACAGGGCGTAATGCAGGTCGGCGAAGACGAGACAGCCGTCATGGACGCGGCCTTCCGCCCTGGCGGCGAGTTCGTCCCAGCGCTGGCCGACATCGACACCGGCGAATTCGAGCCTTGCCAGCAGCGAGGCGCCATTGGCGATGTCGCGATAATCGTCGGTCGACTCGGCCCGGATCTCCTCGTCATAGAGCCGCAGCACCTCGCCGGTCTCGCCACGCTCCAGCCGGAACAGAGCGAGATGCCAGAAAATATGAAAGCGCAGATTGTTGGCGTGGGCGATGTCGCGGCCGTCGCCGAGCCAGGCGACGCCTTCATCGGCCCGGCCGGTCATCTCCAGCACGTGGGCGACGGCGTGCCGCCCCCAGGCGTCACGCGGGCTCAACTCGACGGCGCGCCGCCCGGCCCGCTCGGCCTCGACATAGAAGCCGCGCTCCTCGAGCGCGAAGGCATGGCAGCCATGGACAAAGCCGGCGAGTGGATGGCTCTCGCCGAAGCCAGGCGCGACGCGGCGCAAGCTCGACAGCATTTCGTCCTGGTCGCCGAGCATGAAGCGGATGCCGTGCGAAAGCTTGAGCGCCAGTACGTCGAAGGGATGGACGAAGAGGATCGCCTCCAGCTGCTCCGCCGCCCGGCGCGGGGCGGCGTCGAGCCAGAGCGCCAGCGCCTCGACGACCATCGTCTCGCGCCGCGTGATCGGCCGCAGGCGCGCCGCCGCATGAGCCCTGGCGAGGCAATCGCGAGCCGGGCCGAGCAACTCGCCGCGCGCCAGAGAGAGCAGCATCAAGCCCTTGGCGGCATGGGCGAGCGCGAAATCGGGATCGGCGGCGAGCGTCCGGGCGAGATGCTCGGGCGTTGCCGCGGCATGGGCCATCAGCGCTTCGAGCGTGTCGTTCCAGGCGAGGCGCGCGGCATCGCTCGCAACGGTGATCCGGTCGCCGGAGAGATCGTGATGAACGGCGTAAGACATGGTCTGCTCCATTGCCGCGCCGCGAAGGGCGCTTGTGAGGGAGTTCGCAGCGGGCCGATCAAGCGGCGTTCAACTCGCTTCACGGACCCGTGTTGCCAGCACGGCGCCCGCGGCCGGTTCCTGCTGCCGCTCGACCACCGGCTTCGGCTTCTGACCCGACCAGGGCGCGCTCTTGAACCAGCCGACCACGAGCGCCGTGGCGAGGATCAGCGCGAAGCCGATGAGGTTGAGTAGTGCCGTGACGGGCTCGCTGCGCCCAGCCATGTCGGCGATCGTGCCCAGCAGCCGCGCCAGCACGACGCTGGCGAGGAAGGCCGCAAGCGATTGCCGGCCGATCAGGATGAGGAGATGACCGGCGCCGCGGTCGAGCCGGTCCCGCCAGGGCTCGAGCAGGCTCAGCATGAGATAGGCGAGCGCCAGGAAGTGCAGCACGCGCAGGATATGCAGGTCTGTCTTCTCGCTGGCGGGGATGACGAGATCGCGGACCGCCTGCGCCGCCGGCCAGTGCTCGAGGATGCCCCAGAAGGACAACGGCATCGAGACAAGAATGAAGAGCGCGGCTGCGAGCATCAGCCGCCGGTCGCCGAGCCGGGGCACCGGCAGCCAGTTCATGCCGATGAAGAAGCCGACGAAGAAGATCAGCTGCCAGGCAAAGGGGTTGAGGAACCAGCCGGCGTCGTTCCAGGGATTGCCGGGAATGTTGAGCCCCCTCCCCCAGACTGCAGCGTAGAGCCCGGCCGCAATCAGGAAGGGCAGCGCGGCGTGAAGGCGCCGCGCCAGCATCATCACCGGTACCAGCGCCAGGATGACCAGATACATCGGCAGGATATCGAGATAGTCCGGCTGCCAGGTGAGCGTGGCGAGGCCGAGCAGGGCGCGTTCCGGATCGGCGAGCAGCGGCTGGAATTGCTGCGCGAGGACGGTAAGGCCGAAGCTCCGGTCGAGTGCGGCTGCAAGCGCGATCAGCGCGAGGACGAGGCCGATCTGTGCCCAGTAGACCTGCCAGATACGGTAGGCGATGCGGGCCGTCCCCAACCAGAGCCCCCGGCGCGCGAAGACGCCGCCGAAGGCGAGCGCACTGGCGAGGCCGGAGCAGAAGACGAAGAGCTCGGCCCCCGAGGAGAAGCCGAAGCGCGCGGGAATCCAGGCGTTCCAGCTATTCGCCGGCAGATGCGCGACGAAGATGATCAGCATGGTCAGGCCGCGAAAGAGGTCGAGCCGCTCGTCACGCGGCCGCTTCGCCGGCGCTGCAGTGAGCGCGGCCATCAGAACGCTCCCTCATAGCCGGAAGCATCAATGCGGCAGGCCAGCAGCGTGAAGCCCTCGCGGCCGAAGGCTGCCTGCGCCTCGCGCGCGAGGGTCTCGCGATGCTCGATTGTAACGCCGTGCCCGCCCATCGCCCGGGCAACGGCAGCGAAATCGGTCTCGCCGATATCGACGCCGGCGCGCGTCAAGCCGAGCTGGCGCTGCTTCAGCGCGATCAGCCCGAGCGCCCGGTCGACGAGCACGACGATGATCACCGGCAGGCGAAGATCGCGCAAGGTCGCCAACTCGCCGAGCACCATCTCGAGCCCGGCATCGCCGACGAAGCAGAGCGTCGGGCGGCCGGAGCCGAGCGCCGCGCCCGTCGCCAGCGGCAGGGCGCAGCCCATGGTGCACAGCCCGCTGGATTGCAGCAGTTGGCGCGGCCCGTCGCAACTCCAGATCTGGCTCAGCAGGATGCGGTGGGCTCCGGAATCGGCGGTGGCGACGGTGCCGGCCGGAACGATCTCGCGCAGGGTTTGGAAGACGGCATGCGGCCCCCATTCGCGAGGGACGGCGAAGGCTGCGCGGAAAGCCGCGCGGATCGCCGCGGGCTCGCCGCCCGGCCAGGTCGCCTTCGCCGGAAGCCCCTCCGCGAGGCGCGCCAGAATCGTGCCGACATCGCCCTCCAGCAGCAGGCTCGATGCGTGCATGCCGTGCTGGACCGGTTCGGCGACAATGTCGATGACCGGCATGCCGGCGGGCCAGGGATGGCGCCAGCCCTGGCGCATCTCGATCGGATCGTAGCCGGCGAGCACGACCAGGTCGGCGGCCTCGATCAGCGGTCGGACGAGGCTATCGGCCTTGGGCGAGAGGCCGACGGCACCGATCACGCGCCGATCATCCTCCGGCACCAGCCCCTTCGCCTTGTAGGTGGTGAGCAGCGGCGCCCCGGTGCTGGCAAGAAAGCGCTCGAGCGCGGCGCCGCCCCCCTGCTCGACGAGATCGAGCCCGGCGATGACCAGAGGCCGCTGCGCCACCGCGATCAGCGCCTGCGCCGACCGCAGATCTGCTGGAACGGTGGGTGCGACCGATGTCAACGCTGGCACGGCACGCCGGATTGCGTCGGCCTCGGCAACCGAGATCGGCAGATCGATATGAACCGGCCCGGGCCGGCCGCGCCGGGCGATGGCGACGGCTTTGGCCACTACCAGGCGCTCGGTGCCGGGAGCGACGCGGAAGCTCGCCTTGACCAGGGGGCGCAGCACGGCCTGATGGTCGAAGACCTGATGCGTGTAGCTCTCGGCCAGAGCCTGATCGACGCAGCCGGTGACGAAGATCAACGGCACCCGGTCCTGCTGCGCATTGGCGACGACATTGACCGCATTGGCGACGCCGGGGCCGAGCGTCGCGACCAGCACGGGCAGCGCACCGGTGGCATGCCAGAGCCCCTCGGCCATGAAGCCGGCGGCATTCTCGTGCCGGGCAAGCTCGAACCGGATGCCGGCGCGCTCGAGCGCATCGACCAGCGCCAGCACCTCGCCGCCGGGGATGCCGAAGGCATGGGTCGCGCCGGCGGCCGCGAGTTGGGCGGCCAGGAGATCGGCCCCGGTCACGACATCGTCCGGACCGCTTCCGGCGGACTCCGCGGCCTCTATCCTTTCGTGACGCATCGTCTCTCTCCGCTTCGCCGCTGCGGCGACTGTGCGGGAGAGATCGCGCGTGACGCCGGATTGGTTACACGATCACGGAGACGTGACACCGCTTCGCCCTGCGGCGACGGGCGATCCGGCCGGCATCGTCAGCCGCCAGGCGCGCTCGATCCAGGCCGGATCGATCTCGTGGCCGCCCGCATGCAGGCAGAGTTCCAGCCGAGCGGGTCCGTCACAGCCTGTCGCGACGCGGCAGGCGAGCGCGTCCGCAATCCTCTCAGTCCGGACGGCTTGCGCCCAGCCGGCGGTGCACCTGCCCGGCGCGAGCACCGCAAGGCTCCTGAAGACATCGCCCTGCCGGGTGCCGGAGCGTAGCGTACGGCCAGCGAGCGGCACGGTCGCATCGCTCGTGCCGTGGACATGGATCAGCGGCGGATGCGGGCCTTCGCAGCTTTCGGGCAGCGGCTCCCAGAAGGCGCCGGCGATCGGGGCGAAGGCAGCAAAGCGTGTCGGCATCCGGCAGGCGAGGTACCAGACCATCGAGCCGCCCTGCGAGAAGCCGCTCGCCAAGATGCGCCGGGGATCGACGGGAAAGCGCGCGGCGACATCGTCCAGCACCTGCCCGACGAAGGCGAATTCGTCGCGGTGGCGGGCGGGCGAGCCGGGATAGGACCAGGTGCGGCCGGCGCCGTCGGGCGCGATCAGCGCGACGCCGAGGCGTCGTGCCACCGCGAGCAGGCCGGCATCGGCGATCGTTTCCTCGGCCGAGCCCTGATAGCCATGGAAGTACATGATCGCACCGACCGGTCGCTGCCTGGCGGCGTGCGGCGGCAGGACGAGGCGATAGCTGCCGCTCGCCACAACGCAGCCCGGGCCTGCGGGACAAGCGTCGCCGGACTTTGGAGGACTGGGCTCTTGCGCGACCGCCATGCCGACAAGGAGGAGGAGGCCGACGAGCGCTGCTGGAAGCCGTAGCCCTTTGGCCATCTGCCATCTCTCCGCCGCGCCGATGAAGCCTTGCGCTCCCGCGCGAGCGTAACGGGGCGCGGCACGCGCTTCACCTTGGCATCGCGGGCTTGTGAGCTGCCGCCTGCCGTGCGACGCACGTGGCAGGAATCCCCGTCGTGAAAGCACAAGACGTGTCGCTGCAAGAGCTCGAAACCCAGCTCCGACCAGTCTTCCTCGCAGCGCTTTCCGGCGATGCCGCGGCTTATCGCCTGTTCCTCGACACGATCAGCGGGAGGCTGCGCGGCTATCTGCGCCAGATGCTGGCGCGCGCCGGCCGGACCGAGGCGAGCGAGGCCGAGGACGTGCTGCAGGAAACGCTGCTGGCGCTGCATCTGTCGCGCCACACCTATGACGCCGCCAGCCCGGTGACGGCCTGGGCGCATGCGATCGCGCGCTACAAGCTGGTCGATCATCTGCGTCGCTCCGGCCGCCATGCCGGCAACCTGCCGCTCGACGACGAGGCGCATCGGCTCGCGGACCAGCCGGAGAGCGTCGCGGCCGAGGCGAGGCTCGATCTGGAGCGCGCCATGGCGGCCCTGCCGGAGCGCACGCGCAAGCTGATCGACCAGGTCAAGCTCCAGGGCGCGAGCGTGGCCGAGGCGGCAGGCGCGGCGGGGATGAGCGAGACGGCCGCCAAGGTCGCGATCCATCGCGGCCTGCAGAGCATGGCGAAGTTCCTCGCCCGGCGCGGAGCGCGCTCCGCATGAGTTTGCGACCAGTAACCTTTTGCCGTTTCCGCGCGAATTCGGCTTGACAGGAGCCCGGATCACCAACCATGCGCACCGACGACCTGATTTCCCTGATGAGTGCGAACAGCCAGCCGATCGATACCGGCTGGCTGCGCCGCGGCACATGGCTGGCCGCCCTTGCCGCTCTCGTGCTGACGGTGGCGCTGCTCGGCTTCACCATCGGCGTCCGGCGCAATCTCGCGGGCGTGATCGTCACCACGCCGGTCATCGCCAAGATCCTGTTCGGCGCGAGCATTGCCGCCATCGCGCTCACCTTGTTCCAGCGCAGCCTCAGGCCTGGGCTGAAGCCGAAGCGCCTGCTGCCGCTGGTGGCGATCCCGGTCGGACTGGTCGCAGCCTGGGCCGTGCTGACGCTGGCGCTCGCCCCGGCCGAGCAGTGGCAGGCACTGATCTTCGGGCGCTACTGGCGCAGTTGCCTGTTCAACGTGCCGCTCTATGCGCTCGTCCCGCTCGTCGCGCTGCTCTGGCTGGCGCGGCGCGGTGCACCGATCGACAAGACCTTGACCGGGCTTTGTGCCGGACTAGCCGCCGCCGGGCTCTCCGTCGTGGCCTATGCGCTGCATTGTCCGGACGACACCGTGCCGTTCCTGGCGACCTGGTACACGCTCGCCGTCGCGATGGTGACCGTCTTCGCCGGCCTCGTCTTTCCGCGCTTCCTGCGCTGGTGATGTCCTCCTGACAGTCCATTCGGCGGAGCGTCCCCGCGTTTCGTGCCGGCCGAGTTCCGCGCCGCGGGTCGATGCATCGATCTCGACGATGATCGCCGTTCGAGGGCCGCAGGTGAAATAGCCTGCCGCTATCGAAACCAGAGAAACCAGGTATTTCCGCCGGGCCTACCGCTTCGGGATGCTGCCTTCCGGGTCGCGACATCGCGCGACGATCAGGAAGGAGACGATCATGTCGAGACGATACGGTTCCGCCATTCGCAATCTGCTGGCAGGCGCCGCCTGTGCCGCTGCCATCATCCACGGCATCGGCGCCGCCCAGGCCGGCACTTGTCCGGCCGACAAGGAGCTGAAGCAGCCACGCACGATCGAAGACGCTCCGGACGTCGGCATCCGGCGCGAAACGCTGGCGGTCGTGAACGTCACCGGCTGGCGCAATCTCGGCGACCTGCGCCTACGCACGCGCCGCCTGACCGTCGCGGTCAACGGCATCGTGCCCTTCCACCGCCACGACGATCGTCCCTCGATCGTCTACGTCGCCTCCGGCGAAATCATCGAGCACAGCGCCTTCTGCTCCGTCCCCATCGTCCACCGGACCGGCGAGTGGACGCCTGAGTTCGGACCCGGCCACGCCCATTGGTGGGAAAACAAGTCGGGCAAGGAAGTGGTCCTGCTCTCCTCCGACATCGTTCCGCCGGACATGCTCGACGATCCCGACATGTAACGCTCGATCATGCCGATGCGGGCGGGCCTTCGCCGCCCGCGATCCGGCGCCCCGATCCAAACCGCACCCTGTCGGAGGTCGTCATGATGACGAAGGTCTTCATCGCCCTGGTTGCCTTGTCCCTCGCTGCGCCCGCCGCGGCCGAGACCGAGACCGAGCGCGCCGTGACGTCGCTCTACGAGCGTTTCGTCGCGGCCCAGAACGCGCGCGACACCAAGGCGGTGCGAGCGCTGATGTGGGATTCGCCGAATTTCGTCTGGATCAGCGACGGCAAGGCGTTCTGGGGCGCAGACCGGATGATCGAGCGCATGAGCGCCTTCCAGCGCGCCGACATTTGGGAGGTGACGCCGGATCGCGAGCGAGCGCGTGTCGTCGAGGTCAGTCCGGTGAGTGCGGTTCTTTTCCAGCCGCTCAGCCTGGTGCTGGGGCCAAGGGCGGATGCGCGGAAGATCGCCTTTCTCGTCAATGTGCTGTGCGTGCGCACGCCCGACGGCTGGCGGGTCGGCGCGCTCTACACCACCGAGGAAAACCCGAACTGAGCCGGGCCCGGGCCCGGCTGCATCCCGAGGACGGAACTGATGCGAAGCGAAACCGCTCCGACCGCCGCCATGGCGATGCCGGTCACAAACCCGCGTTCCTGGCTGCGAACCCTCGTGATCGCGCTGACGGCCTTCCTGACGCTGGTCGATCTGTTCGCCATGCAGGCGATCCTGCCGGCGCTGATCCGGCACTATGGCGCGAGCCCCGGCGCGATGGGCGTCGCGGTCAATGCGAGCACGATCGGTATGGCGCTGTCGAGTCTTGCCACCTCCTATCTGAGCGCCTCGATCGACCGGCGCCGTGGCATCACGATCAGCCTCGCCCTGCTCGCGATACCGACCGCGCTGCTGGCCGGCGCGCCGGATCTTGCAACCTTCACCGGCCTGCGCGTGCTGCAGGGCGTGTTCATGGCCGCGGCCTTCACATTGATGCTGGCCTATCTCGGCGAGCATTATTCGGCCAGTGACGGCGCGGCGGCCTTCGCCGCCTATATTGCTGGCAACGTCGCCAGCAATTTTGCCGGGCGGCTGCTGTCGGCCTCGGTCGCCGACCGGTTCGGGCTGCCCACCACCTTCTATGCTTTCGCCGCGCTCAATCTGGCGGGCGCCGCGCTGGTGCATGCCACCGTGCGGCGGGCCCCGCCGATGGCGACAGCCACGGCTCCCGTCACCGGCGCCCTGCGGCTTCATCTCGCCGATCCGCAGCTGCGCGCGAGCTTCGCGCTCGGCTTCCTGATCCTCTTCGCCTTCATCGGCCTGTTCACCTATGTGAACATCGTCCTGGCCGCGCCGCCTTTGGCGCTCGGGATGATGGAGATCGGCTTCGTCTATTTCGTCTTCGCGCCGTCGGTCGCGACCACGCTCCTGGCAGGCGGGCTGGCTCTGCGCCTCGGCACAAGGAGCGCTCTCCTGGCGAGCCTCGGCGTCGCGCTCGCCGGCCTGCCGCTGCTGGTGTTGCCGTCCCTGGTGGCCGTGCTCTGCGGGCTCGTCCTCTTCGCCATCGGCACCTTCGCCGCGCAGGCGATCGCGACCGGCCATGTCGGCCGGACGGCGCAACGCGAACGCGGCGCGGCGAGTGGGCTCTATCTCGCGAGCTATTTCCTCGGTGGCCTCGTCGGTAGCGTCTTCCTGGGCCAGGTCTTCCAGCGCTTCGGCTGGGGAGCGACCGTGCTCGCCATCGGCCTGGCGCTGTGTGCGGCCGCCGGGCTTGCCATGATGCTCGGCCGCGATGCCGGCGCGCTGGAGCACGGGTCGGAGGCTTAATTTAGGCAGTCGCCTGTAACCGAACCGCCCGCGCCCGCGAATATCCACCCGATGGCGCTCGGTCGGCGCTGAGTGGCGCGGCGAGGCCTGTCATCCGGGGGCCATGGGCATGGAAATGCATCAGATCCGCTATTTCCTGGCGGTCGCGCGCAGCCTGAACTTCACGCGCGCGGCGGAACAATGCAACGTCGCGCAGCCCTCGCTGACCCGCGCCATCCAGAAGCTGGAGGATGAGCTCGGCGGATTGCTCCTGCATCGCGAGCGGCAGAACACACATCTGACCGAGCTGGGTAGGCTCATGCTGCCGCACCTCGAGCGTACCTATGTCGCAGCACAGGCCGCGAAGGAGTTGGCGCGCGGCGTCAGCAAGGGCGATATGGCGCATTTGCGCCTCGGCATCCTCGAAACGGTTTCCGCGGAGGTGCTGACGGGCCTGCTCGAAAGCCTCAACACCTGCCTCAACGGTTTCGATCTCACGCTCGTGAAGCTGCCGCACAGGGATCTCGTTGCTCACGTGTTGGAGGGCGATTTCGACCTGATCTTCCTCAGTGATGCGGTCGAGCTGCCCGACCGAATCCGCAGCTGGATCCTGTTCCGGGAAGGCAGCCAGCTCGTCTTACCGCAGAGCCACCCGCTGGCCCGCAAGGACAATATCGCCCTCGATGACCTCGCCGGCGTGGAGATGATCGAGCAGCTCGACTGCGCCGATCACGAGCGCTTCAAATTCGTCTGCGCCAGCAAGGATGTCGCCGTGCGCTTCCGCCATCGCGTGCGGGGCACCGACGAATTGCAGCGGCTGGTGCGGTCCGGCTTCGGCTTCGGCGTGCTGCCGGCGAGCGTCCCGCTGATCGAGGGACTGGCGATGCGCCCCTTCGCGGAGACCGCTCCGGAGCGCGGCGTTGCCATTGCACTCGTTGCCGGCCGCCCCTTCCAGACCGCGACCGAGGCTTGTCTGCGTCTCGCTCGGGCCCGCGACTGGGACTGCGCGGTCAGGCTGGCGCCGCTCTGAGCCGGGTCAGCGTTGCCAATATCTCGGCCGGATCCATGCGGTAGCGGAAATCCGGCTCGACGAAGGCCGCTGCGATGCCGCCATCGCGCGCCACCACATAGGTCGCCGGGATCGGCAGGAACCAGGACGGGTTGCCGTTGATGCGTGCCAGATCGTAGCCGAGATGCTCGTAGATCTCGCGCACTTCGCCCGGCACCGAGACGACGAGGCCGAATGCCAGGGCCAGACCGAGATCAACGTCGCTCAGCACGTCGAAGGGCAGGCCGTGCTCGCGCGCCGCTGCGATGCCGCGTCCGCCGATCTCGCCGGAGACCACGGCGACGTGCCCGCCCAGCGCAACGATCGCGTCATGGGCGTCGCGCAGCGCCGTCAGTTCCGTCTGGCAATAAGAGCACCAGGCGCCGCGATAGAAGCTGAGCACGAGCGGCCCGGCGGAAAGAAGCTCCGCCGAGGTGACGAAGCGGCCATCGGCCGCCACCAGGCCGAAGGCCGGTATCCGGTCGCCGGCCCGCAATGCCCGGGCCCCGGCGCCGCTCTGCGCGAGATGCTCGACCATGCGGTCATAGGCCTGCGCGATCTGTGGGCGCTCGCGCGCGAGCCATTGGCGCAGCTCGGCAAGGCGCTCGGCAAGGGACCTGTCGTTCATGTGGCAGAGGCTGCATGCGCCGCCCGGCGCCGGCAACAACAATCGCCATAGCCGGCAGCTATCGTCACGACAGCGCATCGATATTTCCCGGAGCCGGCCACCATCCGCATCCTCTTCCGCAGCAAGGAGAGATGCGATGAACATTCACGCCACAGCCGCCCCCGCCACCGCCAGCCATCCCCGCCCTCTCGCAGGCCGCACCGCTGTCGTTACCGGTTCGACCAGCGGCATCGGCCTCGGCATCGCCAGGGCGCTGGCCGATGCCGGCGCCAATCTCGTGATCAACGGCTTCGGCGATCCGCGCGCCATCGAGCAGACGCGCCTCAGTTTGGAGGCGGTTGGCGACATCACCGTGCGCTTCGACGGCAGTAATCTCGCCGAGCCGGCCGGCGTTGCCAGCCTGATCGATGGCGCGGTCGCGGCCTTCGGCCAGGTCGACATCCTCGTCAATAACGCCGGCATCCAGCATGTCGCACCGGTCGAGGCCTTTCCGGTCGAGCGCTGGGACGCGATCATCGCGCTCAACCTCTCGGCCGCCTTCCACGCCACGCGCGCCGTCTTCGCCGGTATGAAGGAGCGCAGCTTCGGCCGGATCGTGAACATCGCCTCGGCGCACGGCCTCGTCGGCTCACCGTTCAAATCGGCTTACGTCGCCGCCAAGCACGGCATCGTCGGCTTCACCAAGGCGGTCGCGCTGGAGGGCGCCGAGTATGGCGTCACCGTCAACGCGATCTGCCCGGGCTATGTCTGGACCCCGCTCGTCGAGAAGCAGATCGAGGAACAGGCCAAGGCCCACGGCATCCCGCGCGACCGCGTCGTCAAGGAAATCCTGCTGGCCGCGCAGCCCAACAAGCGCTTCGCAACCGTCGAGGAGATCGGCGCACTGACGGTTTTCCTCGCCTCCGAGACAGGCGCTTCGGTGACCGGGACGGCCATCCCCGTCGACGGCGCCTGGACGGCCCACTGATAGGCAAAGCGGGGAGTTCGCCATGGGAACGGCAGCGACGACAACGACCGATCCGCGCGTGGTGATCATCGGCGCCGGCTTCGGCGGCCTCGCCGCGGCGCAGGCGCTGAAACACGCGCCGGTGGAGCTGACGATCGTCGACCGGCGCAACTTCCACCTGTTCCAGCCGCTCCTCTACCAGGTCGCGACCGCCAGCCTGTCGCCCGCCGACATCGCCGCGCCGATCCGTTCCGTCCTGCGCGGCCAGGCCAATGCGCGTGTCGTGCTCGACAAGGTCGTTGATGTCGATCGCCGTTCCCGCTGCGTGGTGACGGAGAATGGCCGCAGCGTTCCTTTCGACTACCTTATCGTCGCGACCGGCGCCCGGCACAGCTATTTCGGCCGCGACGACTGGGCGTCGGCCGCGCCGGGGATCAAGACGGTCGACGATGCAACCCGCGTCCGTGCCAAGATCCTCAACGCCCTCGAGGAAGCCGAACTCGAAGACGACGAGGTCGTCCGCAAGGCGCTGCTGACCTTCGTCATCGTCGGCGGCGGCCCGACCGGCGTCGAGATGGCGGGGGCCATCGCCGAACTGGTCCGCCATGCCTCGGATCGCGACTTCCGGCGCATCACGCCCGAAAACACCAGCATCGTGCTGGTCGAGGCCGGGGCACGCATCCTGCCGGGCTTCCGCGAGGAGCTGAGCCGGGCGGCCCATGCTGCACTCGAGGCGATGGGCGTCGACGTCGCAACCGGAGCCATGGTGACCGACGTTTCCGAAAACGGCGTGAGGCTGGGCGCGACCCGTCTTCCGGCCCGAACCGTGATCTGGGCCGCGGGCGTCAAGGCTTCGCCAGCCGGCCACTGGCTCGATGCCCCGGTCGACCGTGCCGGCCGGGTCAAAGTCGAGGTGGATTTCTCCCTCCCGGACGATCCCGCGATCTTCGTCATCGGTGACACGGCCGCCTATGCCGGGGCGGACGGCGCAATGCTGCCAGGAGTCGCGCCGGCGGCGAAGCAGGCCGGGAGTTGGGTCGGCAGCCTGATCGCAGCCCGCGCCCTCGCCGTACCCGACCCAACCCCGTTCCGCTATCGCGACGCCGGCTCGATGGCGACCATCGGTCGAAAGTTTGCGATCGTCGATCTGGGCTGGCTGCGGCTGACGGGCTTTCCGGCCTGGCTGTTCTGGTCGGCCGTTCATGTCTGGTTCCTGATCGGCTTCCGCAGCCGGCTCTCCGTCGCGACGAGCTGGCTCTGGTCCTACCTGACCTATGAGCGCGGCGCCCGGCTGATCACCGGCCGCGAGATCGCGCTGGCCAGGCCCGCGACAGAACCCTCCCAGCAGAAGGACGCCGCCTGATGTCCCCGTCGATCGTTCTCGACCGCGAAACCCGCCCGCAGCCGAAAGTCATGGCGGATGTCCCCGGCGCCAATGCGCCGACCATCAACCTCGCTCTACAGGGCGGCGGCGCCCATGGCGCTTTCGGCTGGGGCGTGCTCGACATGTTGCTGGAGGACGGCCGCATCGAGATCGACGGCCTGTCGGCGACCAGCGCCGGCGCCATGAACGCCGTCGTCTATGCCTATGGCAAGATGATCGGCGGCAAGGCGCAGGCCCGCGAAATGCTCGAACTCTTCTGGCATCGGATCAGCCGCGCCGGCCGGACGGCCAGCCCCTACCAGCAGACCCCCTTCGATCTCTGGCTGGAGGGGTTCGGCGTCAAGGAGCCGGTAAGCTATCGCTTCTTCGAGGCCCTGACCCGGACCTTCTCGCCGCATCAGCTCAATCCGCTCGGCTTCAACCCCTTGCGCGACGTGCTGACCAGCGTCGTCGATTTCGACGCGTTGCGCGCCTGCCGCTGCACCCGGCTGCGGCTCTGCGCGACCAATGTGAAGACCGGCAAGCCGCAGATCTTCACCAATGAGATGATGTCGCCGGACGTCGTCCAGGCCTCTGCTTGCCTGCCTATGCTGTTCCAGGCCGTGGAGGTCGACGGCCAGCACTATTGGGATGGCGGCTATGTCGGCAATCCCGCGATCTACCCGCTGATCTATGATGCCGAGGCGCGCGACATCCTCGTTGTTCACATCAACCCGATCGTGCGGCCGGACGTGCCGAACGACCCCTCGGAGATCTTCAACCGGATCAACGAGATCAGCTTCAATTCCTCGCTGATCCGCGAGATGCGGGCGATCGCCTTCGCCACCAAGCTGATCGATGAGGACTGGATCCGCCCGGAGCACCGCGACAAGCTGCGGCGCGTCTTCATCCACGCGATCCGCTCCGACGACGCGATGGCCGAATTCTCGATCGCGTCGAAGTTCAACACGAGCTGGTCGTTTCTGACACGGCTGCGCGATCTCGGCCGCGCCGCAGCGGCGCAATGGATCGCCGCGCATCTCGACGATATCGGCCGGCGCTCCACCGTCGATCTTCACCAGGAATACCTCTGAGCCGCCAGTTCCGCGGCGACCAACCTCCAGGGAGGCTCTCATGAGCATGACCACCGCCACCAGCGAACCGGGGCTGATCGCCCGCGTGGTCCCCACCGCCCGCCAGAGCTGGCACCTCGTGCTCGGGGGCTTCGCCGCCACCGGCTTCTACGAGATCTGGGCCAATTGGCCGACGCAGCTCTTCGCGGGCTTTCCGCTCGAACCGCCGGCACTGGTCAAGCTGCTGTTCCAGCGCCAGCTCGGCTTCACCCTGCCCGATGTGTGGGCTAAGGCGCTGCACTACGTCACCGGCTTCATCTTCTACCCGCTCGGCTACTGGCTGACGACGCGGCTGGTGCGGCTCGGCCATCCCGCCGATGGCTGGCTCTGGGGGGTGGTCACCTACTTCATCGCGCTCGGCCTGTTGGCTCCGCTCGCCGGCCTGCCTTTCCTGCTGATCGGTGACAACCTGCAGCTCTCCCTGATGAGCCTGATCGGCCATGCCGTCTTCGGCTATGTGCTGGCGGCGGTGTTCCAGGCCTTCGAGACCGCCCATCCGACCGGCTGACGGCCGGCCGTTCGCGGGAGGCGACGATGCGCACTGGCCTGCAGACCATCCTGACGACGCTGGCGCTCGGCGGCGTGCTGATCGTGGCCGGTGGCGTGCATATCGCCTGGTGGCGAACCGCGACGCGCAACAGCACGGCGCTTGCCATCGAGATCGAGCGGCAGGTCACGACCTCCGTCCGCCATGAATGGTGGGCGCAGGTCACGGGCGCGGAAGCCGCCTGGCGCGCCGCCGCCAGGTTGATCGAGCGGGACGGCTCGCCCGCCGCGCGCGACGCGGCCCTGACGCAGCCGCTCGGGAGCATGTCGCTGGTCACGGCGCTGGCCCATGAAGGGCCGCAGGGCACGGTGGCGGTGATCGAGCCCGGAACACAAGACGGAGCGGTCCGGCTGCAAGCCGCAGCCGGGATCTGGCCGGTTGTCGAATCCGCCGGTCCGGACTGGCTCCCCGCCACCGATCCCGGAGATGCCATGCCAGCGGTCGCTTATGTCGGCCGGCTGCCCGACGGCAGCCGCCTCGGCGCCTTCGTCGCGTTGTCGCAGTTTTCCAAACTGCTCGGCCAGATCTCGGTCGGCCGCACCGGCGGAGCGGTTGTCATCGACCCTACGGGCCGTCTCGTGGTCGAGCCGGCCGGCCACGGCAAGGATCGCACGAAGCTGATCGAGGTCAGCCGCAGTGTCGGCGAGACGCTCGTGCAGCGGGCGGAACAGGGTGAGCCGGCGCCCGAGCGCATCGCCGTCGAGATCTCCGGGGAGCGCTTCGCCGTGGGGCTATCGCCACTGCACTTCCAAGGCTGGCAATTCGCGGTCATCGTGCCGGAACGCGACTTCCTGGCGGAGATCGATGCGACCACCCGTCGCGTCGGCGTTGGCCTTGCCCTCGCCATCGCGCTGGCGGGATTGGCTGCCGCCGCCCTGGCGAGGCTGCTGCTGGTCCAGCCGATCCGTGCCGTCGTCGCCGACCTCGCCCATCTCGAACGCTTCGAGCTCGATGCGCTGGTGCATCGCCGCTCGCGCCTGATCGAGATCGACCAGCTCTCCGCCGCACTCGCCCGCATGGCCGCGGGACTGGCGAATTTCGGCCGCTTCATCCCGGTCGATCTCGTCCGTGAGCTGGTCGCTCATGGCGGCCGGGCCGAGCCGGGCGGCAGCTCGGCCCGCATCACCATCCTGTTCGCCGATCTCGCCGGTTTCACCCGTCTCGCCGAACGCCTCGGGCCGGCGGTGCTGCCGGTCGCCAGCCGCTTTCTCGAACTGGCCTCGGAGGCGGTGGAACGGCGGGCCGGTACGGTCGACAAGTTCATCGGCGACGCCGTCATGGCGTTCTGGGGGGCGCCACGGCGGGCGCCGCATATGGCCCTGCAGGCCTGCCGCGCCGCGCTCGCCATCGTCGCGGAGACCGCGGCGGCCGGACTGATGGATGCGGAAGGGCAGCCGCTCCGGGTGAGGGTCGGCCTGCATTCCGGCGAGGCCATCGTCGGCAATATCGGCTCCCGGACCCGGCTGAACTACACGGCGATCGGCGACAGCGTGAACCTCGCCAGCCGGCTCGAAGGCGCCAACAAGGCCTATGGCACCGCGATCCTGATCAGCGAGGAAACGCGGCGCGAAGCGGGCGAGGCAATCCTCGTGCGCGAAGTCGACCGCATCGCTGTCTATGGCCGCGATCTCGGCGTCACCGTCTACGAGCTCCTCGGCCTGTCCACGACGATGACTCGCCCGGCGTGGGTCGAGAGCTACGAACAGGCGCTCGTAGCCTATCGGCAGCGCCGCTTCCACCATGCCCTCGGCCGGATCGACGCCTGCCTAGCGCAGAAGCCCGGCGATGGGCCGGCCAAGGTGCTGGCGGAGCGCTGCCGCGACTTGATCGCCGCTGCGCCGCGGGCAGATTGGCGGCCCGTTCACGCGCTGCAGACGAAGTGAGGCCTGCAATGAGCGATTTCAGCGTCCGGTTCTGGGGCACGCGCGGCTCGATGCCGGTCTCGGGCGAGCGCTTCCGCGCCTTCGGCGGCAATACGATCTGCATCGAGGTCTTGATCGGCGAGCAGGTTCTCATCATCGATTGCGGATCGGGCGCGGCCGAGCTGGGGCGAAGCCTGCTCGCCGAAGGGCGGCGTTCGGCCTGGCTGCTCCTGACCCATGTCCATCTCGATCATGTCATCGGGTTGGCCGGGTTCGCCCCGCTCCACGCCGATTTCACGCTGGGCATTCGCGCGCCCCGCCGCAGCGACATCAGCCTGCACCAGAGTCTGCGGCTTCTGTTCGAGGAGCCGCTGAGCCCGATCGGCTTTGCCTCGCTTCCCGCCCGCCTTGACGCTGCCAGCTTCGAGACGGGCCGGGACATCGTGCTGGGCGATATCGTCATTGGCACCGTCGCCCTGCGGCATGGCACGGCCACCGCCGGTTACCGCTTCGATCATGGCGGCCGGGCCTTCGTGGTCCTGACCGATCATGAGCATGCGGGCAACGCGCCCGATCCCGACCTGGTCCGCTTCTGCCGCGACGCCGATCTGATCGCCTATGACGCGATGTGGTGCGCCGACAGCGACTACCCGGCTCATCGCGACTGGGGACATTCGACCTGGCAGGCCGGGCTCGCACTGATGCGGGCAGCTGGCGCCCGCCGGCTCGCCTGCCTGCACCATGCGCCGACCGCCGACGATGTGCTGCTGCGCGGTCGCGAGGCGCGTCTACAGGCGCTGGCTCCCGACAGCGTCTTCGCCCGCGATGGCGATGTCTTCACGCTCTGAAGCGCAAGGCTTGGGGAGCTGGACGCGCACGCGACCTGATTCATTCGCATGCTGGCCGGGAGGAGCCTAGCATGCGCCCTGGAGGATGCGTCACCGCGGGAGGGGGGTCGTCATGTCCGAGCGATCGCAGATAGGCGGACGAATGCCCGCGAACATCAGACGGCATATCCCTGCCATGGTCGGCGTCGCCGCCATCGGCTGGATGAATGCAGCGCGGGCAGGCGTCGACACCTATCCGGCCGGCGTTTCCATGCAACGAAGCCTCGTCAGCTATCTGGCGCAGGGCCTCACCGCCATCCGGGACCTGTTCTGGCCGATCCTGACCGCGATTCCGCGCATTCCCGGCGAAGCCGGCGACGCGGCCGCTCGTATACTGACCAACGGCGATCCCGGCCTTCTCTGGCGTGCTGCGGTCATCGCGGCGCTCCTGCTGTTGCTTCCGCATGCCATGCGCCTGGCAATCTCGCGCCCAAGGGCGCGCATGAGCGCCTCGAGAACGACCCGGCTCCTGTCCGCTTTCGCATGCGATGTCGGCGACCTGATCCTGATGATGCTGGCAGCGGCCATCCTGGTTGAGCTCGCATTGGGCGACAGTTCGCTCATGGCCCGACTAGGGATCGCCGTGGTCGATACCGTGCTCCGGTTCAGAATCGTCATGACGGCCGTCCGGATATTGTTGCGCCCGAGCGCGCCGCCGCTGCGCCTCATCTCCGCCAGCGATGCCCAAGTCCGACGTGCCATGCCGTTCCTGACAGCCTCGCTGTTCCTGGCCGTCGCCTTCGTAACGGTCATACCGTTGCTGCTTGAAGCTGGAATGAGCTGGCCCGCCGGGCAGGCTTCGGGCGTAGCGGCGGGAATCATTGCCGCCGCGTTGATGTGGGCCGCGGCACGCCGCTTCCACGCCGAGGCTCCGACGCGCCTGCCGATGCGGGAGATCGGCTTCGGGATCGTCATTGGTGCCGCAGGGATCGCCTGGATCTACGGCGTCATGTCCCTCGACTTTCCATTCTACGTCGCAACGATCTCGATCGGCGGCATCGTCGTCGGAGCGTTCATCGTCGATCGGCTCCTGCTGGCCTACTGCAATGCCCATGGGGATGAGCGGGCGAATGCGCCCTTGCAATGGCACCTGGCGCGAGCGCTCGTTGCGATCGTGCGCCTGGCCGCGACGCTGGGCGTGGTTCTGATCATCGCGCGGTTTCTCGCCATGGACTTTCCAGCCTGGCTCGGAGAGTCGCGCTGGAACGAGATCAATGACAGCATTGCCCGAGCGGCCGCGGCGATCTTTATCGCTTATGCCCTGTCGGCGCTGATCAGCACCTGGATCCGCGCAAAATTCGTGACCGTCACCCGCTATGTCCCGGGCAAGGACAATGAATTCCAGCCCGGTTCTCGGCTCCTGACCATCATTCCGCTGCTCCAGTGGGGGATCACCTTCCTCATGCTGGGGACCGGGATCCTGGTCGCGCTTGGAGAACTTGGGGTCAATATCGCTCCGCTCCTCGCAGGCGCCGGCATTTTCGGGCTCGCCCTCAGCTTCGGCGCTCAATCCCTCGTGCGCGATATCATTTCCGGCCTGTTCTACATGGCGGACGACGCCTTTCGTATTGGCGAATACATTCAGGCCGGGCAACTCAAGGGGACCGTGGAGAGCATCTCGCTTCGCTCCGTCCGCCTTCGCCATCACCATGGCCAGGTGCATACGGTTCCGTTCGGCCAATTGGGCTCCGTAACGAACAGCAGCCGTGACTGGCTGATCGTCAAATTCAATCTGCGGCTGGCGCGCGACGTGGACCTCGAAGCCGTGCGCAAGACCGTCAAGAAGGTCGGCGAAGAACTGCTGACCGATTCGGAGTTCGCGCCCGAGTTCCTTGAGCCGCTCAAGCTGCAGGGCGTCGCCGACATTCAGGAGGCTGCGCTCGTCGTGCGCCTCAAATTCACGGTTCGGCCCGGAAAACCAACCGAAATCCAGCGAGAGGCGCTGAAGAGGATCGTGAAAGTATTCGGCGAGCGCGGCATCGCCTTCGCGTCGCACTCGGTGGTAGTCCATGGCTTTCCGGATCATTTGGATATTGCCGCCGGAGCAGTCGCAGCCATGACACCAGGCCCCGTCGCGACACCGCGATCAAAGCCCCGCACAACGGTGGCCAGTGGTAGCTGACCTCGATGTTACGGTTGGCTCATAGGGCTTCTGCGACAGAGGCGAAAAAAGCGTCGTCGTTGATCTCAAGGCGTTGGCGATAGGTTGGCTTCGAGCGCGCGCAAAGCACCACGATGACCAGGCGGTGCCGTGGGTTGATATGAATGTGCTGGCCATAGATGCCCTCGGCCTGGAAGCTGTCTGCAAGAGCCGGAGATTGAAGGACCGGGATCCACCACATGTAGCCGTAAGGGATGGTCTTCTCGCCGATGTGGAAGGGGGCTCCGGCTTCGCCATTCCAGCCGTCTGGCAGCAGCTTGTCGGCTCCGATTTGGCCTTCGTCGAGCACGAACTGGCCGAAGCGACCGTAATCCCGCAGGGTCGCGTGCATTCCGCTGCCGGAAATCGTCATTCCCTCCGGGCTCTCCGACCACCAACTCGCATCGGCTTCCATGCCGAGCCGCGACCAGAGCTTCTCGCTGCAGTAGTCGGCGAGGTTGACCCCGGCCGCGTTCTGCATGAGCAGCCCGATCAGATAGGATTCGCCGGTATTGTAGGCCCAGGATTCGCCCGGCGGAGTCTCGGCCGGCAGGGACGCCATATGCCGGACGATGCCGCCTGCCTCCCAGTTGCACTGGATTTCGAGCAACCGCCGGCGGTCGGAGGTCGGATCGGTGTAGTCTTCGCGCCAGCGCACCCCTGAGCAAAGCCTCAGCAACTGCCGAACGGAGACCTTCTCATAGACGCCGCCGAGCGGCATGTAGCGGGTGACGGGATCGTCCAGGCTTTCGATCGCGCCTTCCTTCAGCGCTATGCCGACGAGCGTCGCCGCGACGGATTTGGCGAGCGAGCAGGAGTTCCACTTCGTCTCAGGGCGGATGCCCAGCCCGTAGTGCTCGGCGACGACGGCACCGTCCTTCAAGATCAGCAGGCCGGCGACCCGATTGACCGACAGATAGTCGTAAAGGTCGAAGCTTCTGCCCTGGTCCCGGATGTCGAGCTTCGGCAGCGCGGAGGCCGAGGCCATCAGCGGCTTGACCACGCCGCCGCGCCGCACCACCCGCGAGGGAAACCAGCCCCGGTCCGAGGCCATGGTCTCAACCAGTTCGTCCGGAAGCAGAGTGCCATCGTAGAACCGCATGAGCTGCGTGCGTCTGGTCTCGTCGATGCTCATGGGTGCTCGCCTGCTCTAACTCTGTGATAGTCCGGCGTGATCTGCCCGCGAAAGCATGTATGAAACCCGAACCGGCGGCCAATACGAGCGCCGGCCGGCTTCCTCCCTCTCACGCGACGGCGGGCATCTTCAGGTTGATCCAACTCGTCTTGGTCTGAAGGTACTGCGCCATCGCTTCGGTGCCCTTGTCGCGGGCGAGCGATCCCGATTGGCGATAGCCGCCGAACGGCGTCTTGATGTCGCCTTCGGTGAAGCCGTTGATCGAGACCGTTCCGCAGCCGAGGCGCCGAGCCATGTAAAGAGCCTGATCGATGTCGCGCGTGTAGACCGTCGCATGCAGCCCGTAGGAACTGTCGTTGGCGATCGCCAGGGCGTGTTCCAGCCCATCGACAGGAAGGACGCCCAGAACCGGACCGAAGATCTCGTCGCGCGCGATCGTCATCGAGGAAGACAGATCGGCGAATACGGTCGGCCCGAGGTAACAGCCCGGCCTGCCGGCGAGCGCCTCGTCCGATCTCAGGACGCAGCGCGCGCCTTCGCGCCGGCCGCTTTCGATGAAACCGATGACACGCTCACGATGCTCGGACGTCACCAGCGGCCCGAGATCGGTCGCCGGGTCGAGCGGATCGCCGACGACGAGCGCCCGCGCCCTGTCCGAGACCAGGGACAGATACTCTTCCTGGCTGCCACGGGCGACGAGCTGGCGCATATTGGCGGAACAGTTCTGTCCGCCGTTCCAGAAGGCGGCAGTCACCGCGTTGTCGATCAACTCCGGCGTGAGTTCCGCATCGTCGAGGACGATGAACGGGCTCTTGCCGCCCATTTCGAGACCGATCGCCTTGAGATTGCTGTCGGCCGCATAGCGCAGGAACATCCGCCCGACTTCGGTCGAGCCGGTGAAGGAGATGGCGTCGATGTCAGGATGCAGGCCGAGCGCCCGCCCTGCTGTCTCGCCGAGGCCGGGGACGACGTTCAGCACCCCGTCCGGCAGGCCGGCATCGGCCGCGAGCGCAGCGAGCTTGAGAACCGAAAGCGATGTCTGCTCGGCTGGCTTGACCACGACGGAGCAGCCGCTGGCGAGCGCGGGTCCGAGCTTCCAGGCGGCCATCAGCAAGGGGAAGTTCCAGGGCAGCACGAGACCGATGACGCCGATGGGCTCGCGCGTGATCAGGGCGAGCGCGTCCTCGCCGGTCGGCGCCACCTTTCCGAAGGTCTTGTCGATCAGCTCCGCATACCATTGCAGGGTATCGGGAACCTCGGTGCCGATCTCCTTGAGGCAATCGCGGATCGGCTTGCCGCTATCGAGGCTTTCCAAGACGGCGAGTTCCCGGGCATTGGCACGGACGAGCTCGGCCAATTTCAGAAGCACGGCTTTGCGCCGTTCCGGCGCCGAGCGCGACCAAGCGCCATCCCGGAAGGCCCTGCGCGCTGCCGCGACCGCACGGTGGATGTCGGCGGTCTGACAGCTTGCGACGGTGGCGAGCACCTCGCCGGTCGCGGGATTCGCCGTTTCCATCGTCTCGCCGCCTCTCGCCGCGACGAAGCCGCCATCGATAAAAGCACGGGACTCGAAGGAAAGCCCGGCTGCGATGGCATGATAATCGGCGGCTGTTGCGGACGTCATCGGCGGCTCCCGGTCGGCGATAGGGATGGGTCGGTTCAGAGCGGAGCATGCGCGCGGGCATAGGTGCCGCGCGCGAAGCGCTCCAGATTGAGGGGCGCGATCGTGGGGTCGGCCGCCTCGCCCTTCACGAGGCGCGCGACATGTCGGCCGACCGCGGGGCCGAGGCCGAAACCATGGCCTGAAAAGCCGGTCGCGACGATCAGCCCCGGTATGGTGTCGGGAGCGCCCAGCACCGGCAGCGCGTCCGGCAGCACGTCGATATAGCCGGCCCAGGATTTGACGATGGACAGACCGGAAGCTCCGTTGAAGAGGGAACGGAGCGCTTCGCCGGTTCGTTTCGCGCGTTCGCGATTGGCGGGGATCCGCGGCCTGCGCCCGGCTGCGGCGCGCTCCGGTCTTGGAACGGCGAGGCGCTCGTGCAGATCGTCGATCAAAGGGCGCCCCAGGCGCAGCGAGAAGCCGCTGCGATGGCGGATGAACTCCGGCAGAAAGAAGCGCATCCCTCGCATCGAATCGAGCGTCAGATCGATGTCTGAGCAGGAATCGGCGGCGATGATGCAGGATCCGTCGGCGCGCTGGCGCAGACCGATGCCGTAGCCGCAGAAACAGGGCTCGCTCAGCGACGGCAAGGGCGCGGTCAACGAAACGGTGCTGCGAACGATCTGCTGCGGCAGCGACAATCCGAGCGGCGCCAGCAGGCGATGACTCTGCGCTCCGGCCGCGCAGACGGCGAGACCGGCTTCGATCCGCCCGTGCTCGGTGACGACGCCGGTTACCCGGCCGGCGGAACTCTCGATCGCGAAGACCCCGCAATCCTCGATGATGTGCACTCCGGCCCGGGCGGCGGCTCGGGCGAAGGCCGTCGTCGCGAGCGCGGGTTCTGCCTGTCCATCGCTGGCCGTGAAGAGCGCGCCTTTCGCAGGTTTTGACAAGGCCGGCAGAAGCTCGCTCGTCTCCTGCTGCGAAAGCAAGCGGGCTTCGCTCGCAATCTCCCGGGTCTCCTCCCGCCAGCGCTGGAAGGCGACGTACTCGGCCTCGGTTTCGGCGACGAAGACGCAACCCGTCCGACGCCAGCCCAACGGTTCGCCGAGTTCGCGCTCCAGCTCCGGCCAGATCGACAGCGCTTCGACAGCCAGCGGCAGTTCGAGCGGATCGCGATACTGCGTCCGCACGAAGCCCCAGTTTCGGCCCGATTGCTGGGAGGAGACGGCGTCACGCTCCACCAGCGCGACCGACAATCCCGCACGCGCGAGATAATAGGCTGACGCACAACCGACGATGCCGCCGCCGATCACCACCACGTCGGCCCGACAGGGCAATGTGATGCGGGGAGGAAGCAACTGGGCCAGCACATCGTCCGGCACGTGCTCCGTCAGGCTAAGCGCGGACATCGAGCACGGCATCCATGTCCATCTCGACCCGGGTCTCGGGATCGAAGAGGCCCACCTGGACCGTGGTGCAGGCCGGGCTCACGCCACGGAAAGCCTCGGCAAAGGCGGCCATCACTGGCTCGTAGTCTTCGACGCGTGCGATGTAGACCCTGACACGAACGACATTGGCGAGCGTCGCTCCGGCCTGTGCGAAGGCGTTCTGCGCATTGCGGAACAGCTGGCGGGTCTGCTCCGCGGCTCCTTCGGCCAGGATCTCCGTCGCATAATCGTAGCCGGTGGTGCCCGACAGCATCACCTGTGATCCGACGACGACGGCACGGCTGTAGCCGTACGTCGTCTCGAAGCTGCTGCCCGAAGAAATGAGCCTCCGGCCGGATGTCTCGCTGATCGTGAATGCCATGGGTCGCCTTTGCTGCGCTTGTCGTGACGGCTCAGAGGCAACGGCGGCGGGCACGCTGTCGATTTCAAAAATTCGAGGCGGTGGCCAAGGAATTCGGGGCCCACCGTCGCTTTTCAGGGCTCGGCTTCTCAAAATTGAAATCGACATCCGGCGATCGCGATGCCGTTGTCAGGCAGGGCGAGGCTCGACCGGGCCAAGCCAATTCTGAAGCTGGAGTGGTATTGAGCCGATGCGGGTAGACGTTGCTGTCGTCGGAGGGGGGATCGCCGGGGCTTCCGGGGCCTATTTCCTGGCGAAGCAAGGCTCGGTCGCCTTGATCGAGCGCGAGGAGCACTTCAGCTACCATAGTTCCGGCCGCACGGCGGCGCAGTTCACGGTCGGCATCGGAGCCGCGACGATGCGGCGGATGGCGCAGGCGAGCCGCGCCTTTCTCGCGGCGCCTCCTGCGAGCTTCACGGAACAGCCGATCCTCACGCCGCGAGGCTGTCTCACGGTCGGGCGCAACGAGCAGGATGCAACGCTGCGGCGTCTCGAGGAAAATCTCGCATCGGTGGGCGCGCAAGCCCGCCGGCTGACCCAAGACGAGGCATTGGCGCTGTTTCCGGCGCTGCGGGCGGACAGAATCGATGCCGGTGTCTACGAACCCGATGCGATGGACATCGACGTCGATGTGTTGCTGCAGGGTTATCTCCGGGGCGCCAGGGCTGCCGGAGCACAGCTTTTTACGCGGGCCGAAATCCGGACCATCGCGCGCGAGGACGGCCGCTGGCGCCTGACCTGGCCTGGCGGGGACATCGTCGCGGACGTGCTGGTCAATGCTGCGGGGGCCTGGGCGGATGAGGTGGCGGCGATGGCCGGCCTTGCACCACTGGGCGTCGCTCCATATCGGCGCACGGCCTTCACCTTCGCGCTCCAGGCGGATTTCGACACGCGCAACTGGCCACATGTCGGCACGGTCGACTACGACTGGTACGTGAAGCCCGAGCCGGGCTGCCTGATGGGTAGCCTTGCCGATGCGGTGCCTGTCGCACCGTTCGATGCCTATCCCGAGGATATCGACGTCGCCCAGGCGATTGAGAATATCGAGCGCGACACCCGGCTCAGTGTCGGTCGCCCGCTCAGCCAATGGGCCGGGTTGCGCAGTTTCGTTCGGGATCGCAATCCCGTCGCCGGCATGCGGCAGGAGGCGCCCGGCTTCTTCTGGCTGGCGGGCCAGGGCGGCTGCGGCATCCTGACCTCGCCGGCCATGGGCCAGGCTATCGCCGCGCTCGTCGCCGGGGCGCCGCTCCCCGACGCGATCACACAATTGGGCGTCGTCGAAGCTGATCTTTCTCCGGAGCGCGAGAGCCTGGGCGCGGGAGACTGAACCGTCGGCGGCGGATCGCCGCCTGGATCACGAGGCTGAAGACAGCCCGTCATACGAGGGGATACCATCATGTCAGGCAATGATTTCAAAGGGACGAGCTTTCGCCGCCGCGAGGTGCTGGCGCTGGGTCTGGCCGCTGGCGCGGGCACGTTGTTCGCACCGGCCGCGGGCGTCCCTGCGCAGGGCAAGCCGGCTGCTCCGCCACCCAAGCCGCGTGGCCAGGTGGTCGCCGGAATTTCGCAGGAACCTACGGTCTTCAATCCCCTGATGCCAGGCAGTGAGGTCGATCAGGGCGTCTGGTGGCAGATCTTCAGCCTGCTCTGGTCGATCGACCCGGAAGGCCGCGCGGTACCCGACCTCGCGCGCGAGATTCCCAGCGTCGCCAATGGCGGAATCTCGCCCGACGGACTGAACTGGAAGATCAAGCTCAGGAACGATGTGAAATGGCATGACGGGACGCCGTTCACGGCCGAGGACGTCAAATACACGCTCGACCTGATCAACACGCCCGGCTTCCGCGCCCGCAACCGGGTGGGTCACAGCCTCGTCAAGGATATCGCCGTCGTCGTGCCAGATGAAATCCACTGGCGCATGGAGCGAGCCTACTCGCCCTATCTGTCCATCCTGGCGCTGACATTCATCGTGCCTCAGCACATCCTCGGAAAAGCGAGCGATCCGAACAGCGCTCCCTTCAACACCGCGCCCGTCGGAACGGGGCCCTTTCGCTGGGGCGAGCGCGTGGCCGGCGACCGCGTGCTGGTCAATGCCAATCCGGCCTATCACGGCGCCGGGCCGCATCTCGAACGGGTCGTGTTCAAGTACATTCCGGACCTGACGGCGCTCTACACCCAGTTCAGGACCGGCCAGGTCGACTATCTCGGCATCGGAGGCATCCCGCCCCATGCGGCCAAGGAGGCTGAAGGCCTGAAGGGCCGCAAGGTCTTCCGCTCGCCGACGCCTTTCATCGAGCACATCGCGCTCAACCTGGAGTTCGGTCCCTTCGCCGACCGGACCGTCCGGGAGGCGCTCTATCTGGCGATGGACAAGCAGGCCCGGATCGACGCCATCTATTACGGGCTTCCGATCGCCACGGAATCCTTCCTGCCTCGACAATCCTGGGCCTTCGACCCGGAACTTCCGGCGCATCGGCATGATCCGGCGAAGGCCAATGCATTGCTGGATGCAGCCGGCTGGAAACGTGGGTCGGACGGGATCCGCCAAAAGGATGGTGTGCGCCTGGCCTTCTCCAACTCGACCACGACCGGCAATCCGGCGCGCGAGCAGTCGCAGCAGCTACTCCAGCAGGATTGGGGGCAGATCGGCGCGGAGATGAAGATCGCCAACATGCCGGCTGCGGTGATCTGGGGCGAGTTCTGGCAGAAGTCGAAATTCGAATCCGTGACCGTCGGCTCGAACTTCATGATCGGCAACGATCCGGACGTGACGCCGCGTTTCGGCAGCAGGTCGATCCCCAACAAGCAAGGGGCCGGACTCAACACCTACCAGTACCAGAATGCGGAGCTCGACCGGCTGCTGGATCTCGGAGCCAGCCAGTTCGACCAGCAGGAGCGCAGCAAGACCTACCAGCAGATCCAGCGCATCGTTCGCGAGGATCTCGTGCTGCTGCCGGTCTATCAATCCGTCATGGTCGAAGGCGTCAAGGAGGGGTTGAACGGCTTCGCGGCCAACATCAACTGCTCGTCCAACTGCTGGAACATGCGCGACTGGTACTGGGCGGCCTGAGCGCCCATGAGCGCTTTTCTCTTTCGCCGCTTCGGGCAGGCCGTGTTGCTGCTGTTCGTCGTCTCGATGATCGGATTCGCGATCCTGCACCTGGCTCCCGGCGGACCAATGTCGCAGTTCGCCGCCGGCGGCGAGATGTCCCAGGAAGATCTCGATCGCATCGCAGAGCAACTCGGGCTGAGCCGGCCGCTGCCGGTCCAGTACACCGAATGGCTCTGGCGCATGCTGCAGGGAGATTGGGGCCGCTCCTATCGCGACCAGCAGCCGGTGCTCCACATCATCGGCTCGCATGTCGGCGCCACCGTCGAGCTCATGCTGACTTCGACGCTGCTTGCCATGCTAATCGGCGGCTGGCTTGGCATCCTCGGCGCGATCCGCCGCTATTCGCTGTTCGACGCGCTGGCGACGGTGGGGGCGATGGTCGCGCTCTCGATCCCGACCTTCTGGTTCGGCCTCGTCGTCATCTACGTCTTTTCGGTCGGCCTCGAATGGCTGCCTTCGGGCAATCGGTACACGATCGGCAACGGCTCCCTCCTGAACCAGATTCATCACATGATCGGCCCCGTCATCGTGCTCGCGCTCGTCTCCACCGCGGTCTGGAGCCGCTACATGCGCTCCTCCATGCTCGATGTGGTCAACCAGGACTATATCCGCACGGCCCGCGCCAAGGGCCTCTCGGAGCGCTCGGTCCTGATCCGCCACGCCCTGCGCAACGCACTGCTGCCGATGATCACCATTACCGGCCTGCATATCCCGACCCTGCTCTCCGGCGCGCTCGTCACCGAAACCGTCTTCACCTGGCCGGGAATGGGCAGGCTCTTCCTCGATTCGATCAGTTATCGCGACTACCCCGTGGTGATGGGCATCCTGATGTTCTCCGCGGTCCTCGTGCTGCTCGGCAGCCTGATCGCCGATTTGCTCTACGGCGTGGCCGATCCCCGCATCGCAAGGAACGGGCGATGAGCGGAGCCCCCTTCACGACCGAGACAGAGCCGCAGTTCGCCCCCGCGACCGGCTTCGGGAACAGCCCGGGCTTCAAGCGCTTCCGCCGTCACAGGCTTGCGGTCTTCGGCGCGGCCACAATCATCCTGTTGACGCTCGCCTGCATCGTCGGACCGTGGCTGCTGCCCTACACCGACACCTTCATCGACATCCGCGCCCGTTTCACGCCGCCCTTCGCCGGCCCGCACATTCTCGGCACCGACCCGCTCGGCCGCGACATCCTGGCCAGGCTGCTGATGGCAGGCCGGATCTCGCTCGCCGTCGGCTTCTCGGCCATGGCGATCGCCATGGCGATCGGCGTCATCGCCGGGCTCGTCGCTGGCTTCTATGAGGGCGTGGTCGGCGCCGCACTGATGCGCTTCGTCGATGCGATGCTGTGCTTCCCATCGATCTTCCTGCTGCTGGCGACCTCGGCGCTGATCCAGCCCTCCGTCCCAACCATCGTGCTGCTGATCGCGATGACGTCGTGGATGGAGGTCGCGCGTGTCGTCGAGGCGCAGATCCGCTCGCTCAAGACCCGCGAATATGCGCAGGCTGCGGTTTCCTTCGGCGCAAGCAACCGGCACATCATGTTCAGGGAACTGTTGCCCAACGCCGTCGCGCCGATCGTGGTTGCAGCGACCCTCAACGTCGCCCACGCCATCCTGGCCGAGAGCTACATCTCCTTCCTCGGCTACGGCATCCAACCGCCGACGCCGAGCTGGGGCAACATGCTCGAAAGCGCACAGAGCTATCTCGCCAGCGCGCCCTGGCTCGCCATTCTTCCGGGCCTTGCCATCACGCTCGCCGTGACCTCGTTCAACTTCATCGGGGACGGCCTGCGCGACGCGCTCGACCCGCGCATGGATTTGCCGTGAAAGGACGCGTAGGGTCCTACCGAGGAGGCCGAGATGAGCCGCAGATTGCCTTCGCTCAATGCGTTGCGCTGCTTCGAGGTCGTGGCGGCGCAACTCAGCATCAAGAAGGCCGCTCTCGCCCTGAACGTCAGCGAGAGCGCTGTCAGTCGCCAGGTCAAGATTCTGGAGGATCAGCTCGGCGCGCCGCTCTTCATCCGCAGCCATAACGGGCTCGAGATCACGGACGACGGACGGCGTCTCGCGCTCAGCGTCAAGGAAGCCTTCGACCACATCGCCAACGCCATCGATCCGTTCCGCAACGAGCGCAACGCGGTCACGATCAAGGTGCTGCCGACCTTCGCGCTGCGCTGGTTGCTGCCGCGGCTGCGGGCGTTCCAGGAACGGCATCCCCTGATCAAGGTCAACGTCCACACGCGCCTGAACGACATGACGCTCAACGACAATGACGCCGATCTCGGCATCCGCTACGGCATCGGCAACTGGCCGGCTGATTGCGCGAGCGAGCTCTATCCGGAATGGATCCTGCCCGTCTGCGCGCCAGGCTATCTCGAAGGACGAGGGGGCGAAGCCGAACTCGGCAAGGCGACATTGCTTCATCCGCTGCCGGATCGGCGCGATTGGGCGACCTGGTCGGAAAAATCCGGCACTGGACTGGACGCGCGCGGGGGCCTCGATTTCGATGCGCTGGAC
The DNA here is from genome assembly GCF_058801345.1 of Allobosea sp. GW822-FHT03F07. Classification (NCBI taxonomy): domain Bacteria; kingdom Pseudomonadati; phylum Pseudomonadota; class Alphaproteobacteria; order Hyphomicrobiales; family Alloboseaceae; genus Allobosea; species Allobosea sp. GW822-FHT03F07. Next base: position 1,420,267 of record NZ_JBXAND010000001.1, on the reverse strand, counting down.
ATGGCGCTGAGCGCGGCGGAGGCCGGCCTCGGCGTTGCCATGACCGACGTCGTGCTCGCGCATGAAGCGATCCAGTCCGGCCGGCTGGTGGTACCGCTGCGCAAGGCGGTGCCGACCGGCTTCTCCTACTATCTCGTGCGGCCGCCGGAGATGCGCCGCCGGCGCGAGGTGGTCGTGGTCGAGGAATGGATCCGCTGCGAGATCGAGGACGCGCGCGCGCTCGTCGAGCGATACGCGGCCTGACGCATCCCTTCTAATTTTCAGAGGCTGCCCCGAAAAATTGCGATCGACGAATGCCGGGCCTTCCCGGCATCGTCCGATGACATTTGATCGGAACGTGCCGTGTCGAAGCGGCGCGGGGTTCGTTCGCGTCGGAAACGATAGTGCAATTAAAGTAATTATAATGTAATAGTTGCAGAATAACTACATTGAGATCTGAATCAATCGTTAATAAATGAGTATATTGACTCGCAACCAGTAAAGAATTCAGGACGTCAGCCAGCGAGTATTTTCGTTCTGGCCGAGGGTTTGAAATTCTCATGATGATCGACGTGTTTTTGAAGACGCCTGCGACGGCGAACAGGTTCGGCTATGCGCAAACCACGGCAGTCAGGGCATGCTCGGCCGCCCTGATCATCGCCAGTGTCCCGCTGGCATGTGGGTCCGCCGCGGGGCAGCAGCCTCAGGCGCCTGTCCAACTGGACGAGATCGTCGTCGAAGGCGTGGCCACGTCGCAGGTGCCGCCGGCTTTCGCCGGAGGCCAGGTCGCGACCGGCGCGCGGCTGGGCATGCTCGGCAATGTCGAGACCAAGAAAATTCCCTTCAGCGTCACCAGCTACACCGACCGATTCATTCGCGACCGGCAGGCGCGGACGGCATCCGAAGCGCTCGCGCTCGATCCGTCGGTGCGCGCGACGCAGGGCACGGGCGCGCCGTTCGATTCGTTCTATATCCGCGGCTTTCCGGTGAACGAGGGCACGAGCGGCGAGATTGCGTTCGACGGGGTCTACGGCGTCGCGCCGAGCCTGCGCGTCTTCTCCGACTACGCCGAGCGTATCGAGGTTCTCAAGGGCCCCACGGCGGCGATCAATGGCGTTTCGCCTAATGGCGGCATCGGCGGCGTCGTCAACATTGTGCCCAAGCGTGCCGGCGAGGATCTCACGCGCGTCACGCTCGACTACGCCTCGACGGCACGGTTCGGCGGGCAGCTCGACTTCGCCCGCCGCTACGGCCTGAACCGCGAATGGGGCCTGCGGGTCGTGACCAGCCTCAACGACGGCCGGACGGCCGTCGATAATCAATCCGAACAGAGCGGCGTCGCCGCGCTGGCGCTGGACTATCAGGGCGAGCGCTTCAGGGCCTGGGCCTATGCGGTGGCGCAAAAGGACAAGTTCGACGCGCCGCTGCGTCCCTTCTTCATGAGGGCAGGCGTGCCGGTGCCCAAGGCTCCCGACGGCAGGCGCAACGTCACCCAGCCATGGGAATACTCGGACGTCCAGGATCAGGGCGGCCTGCTGCGGATGGAGTACGACGTCACAGACGGGATCACCCTGTTCGGCAATGTCGGCGCCTCGCATACGAGCGTCGAGCGCTATTTCGCCTCCGCCCCGACGATCAACAACGTGCTCGGCGACACGACCACGGCGCCGCAGTTCTACAATCTCGGCGTCGACCGCCAGATCTATGAAGGCGGCGTGCGGGCGAAGTTCGAGACCGGCTTCATCCGTCATGCCCTGACGGTTCAACTCTCCCGCTATCGTGAGGAGACGGGGCGCGAATTCACCGCCGCGCGCGGTTCATACGTGTCGAACATCTACAATCCGGTCCGCGTGCCCGAGATCGCCCCGCAGCGGCTCGGATCGCGCCCGCGCCTGTCCGACAGCACGCTCACCGGCCTCTCCGCTGCCGACACGCTGTCCGCCTTCGACGAGCGCGTCCTGCTGACGCTCGGCGTGCGTCGCCAGACCATCGAGGCTCGCAATTACGTCTCCAATGTCGGGACGCTGGCCTCCGCCTACGACAAGAGCGCGACGACGCCCTTCGCCGGCCTCGTAATCCGCCCCTGGGAGAACGTCTCCTTCTACGGCAACTATGTCGAGGGCCTCAGCCGCGGCGACATCGCGCCGGCGACAGCGACCAATGCCGGCGAGATCCTCCGACCTTACATCGCCCGTCAGGTCGAGGCCGGCGTCAAACTCGACTTCAACGGCTTCGGCGGCTCGATCGCCGCCTTCCAGATCACCCGCCCGGTAGGCGAGCTCAGCCCCGCACTCCGTTTCGCCGAGACCGGCGAGCAACGCGTTCGCGGCCTCGAGCTCAGCGCCTTCGGCCAGATCACGCAGCAACTGCGCGTGTTGGGCGGCCTGACCCTTCTCGACGGCGAGCTCACCCGGACAGCGGCGGCTGCCAACGTCGGCAACGCCCCGATCGGCGTGCCGCGCATTCAGCTCAATCTCGGGGCGGAATGGGATTTGCCTTGGATCCGTGGCCTCACCGTCAACGCCGCGATCGTGCACACCGGCAAGCAGTTCGTCGACGCCGCAAACACCCAGGCGCTGCCGGACTGGACCCGCCTCGACCTCGGGCTGCGCTATGCGACCGAGTTCAGCGGACGCAAGACCACCTTCCGCGCCAATGTGGTGAATGTGGCGGATGCGAAGTACTGGGCGGGAGCGGCCTCCTTCGGCACCTTCACGCAAGGCGCTCCCCGGACCTATCTCCTGTCCATGTCCGTGGACCTGTGATGAGGCATCGCTATCGGGCATCCCGGCGCGCCGTTCTGGGCGCGCTGGCCTGCGCGTTGCTCATACCGACGACGACCGGTATCGCCGCCGGAGCGGTGCCGATCCAGGCCGAATTTGCCCGACACGTTCACGGCCATTGCGGCGCCTTACAAAATCAAAACGGGGCGCAATTAGTCACAATGTGCGGCAAAACGTAACGCTCTATGCCGCGTCGCGCTAAACGGCTCTACAACACGATCCGCAGGCACTCGACCATCGGCTATCTCAGCTCGGCCGAGTTCGAAATGAAGGTCGGATTAGCTTAACTCACCGTTCACGAAACCGGCAGCAGGCCACTTCGGTCTGACTTCCGATAGGGGATGGATCGGCGGCTACTGGTGCAGCTCTCTCTCGAGAACAGCCCTGAAGCCGGCGGCGCTCACTGCGTTCATGCCGCCGGCCAAGACACCATGCATCCACGCTCCGGTCGTTAGTCATCCAGATTCGCAGTGACGCCTCGCGGAAAAGAGCTAGACCGCAACTTTTCCCTTGATATGAGGATGACTGCTATACTCTAAAATATCAAAATCCTCGTAACGATAATCAAAGATTGATGGCGGACGACGCTTGATAGACAGCTTTGGAAGGGGATAAGGCTCTCGCGAAAGCTGCAATTTTACCTGATCGAGATGATTATTATAGATATGGCAATCTCCACCGCTCCAAACAAAATCTCCAGGCTCCAAATCGCATTGCTGAGCGAGCATATGCAATAGCAGCGAGTACGAAGCTATATTGAATGGGACTCCTAAAAATACATCCGCCGACCGCTGGTACAACTGTAAATGCAAGCGCCCACCCATCACACTGACCTGCCATAGGGCATGACAGGGAACGAGTGCCATGTCGGGCAGTTCGCCCACATTCCAAGCAGATACGACAAGGCGACGGCTATCGGGATTGCGCTTAATCTCGTCAACTAGCCAGGCAATTTGATCGATCTCGCGACCATTCGATGCGGGCCAAGCACGCCATTGCTTGCCGTAGATCGGCCCCAGTTCTCCGGTTTCAGACGCCCACTCATCCCAAATTGAAACCTTGTTGTCGCGCAGATACTCGGTGGTGGTTTCTCCCTTCAGGAACCACAGGAGTTCGTGGATAATAGATCTGACATGAAGCTTCTTGGTGGTCACCAGCGGGAAACCCTCGCGCATGTCGAAGCGCATCTGGTGGCCAAACAAGGCGATCGTGCCGGTTCCGGTCCGATCGGCTCTTTCCACACCCTCGGACAGAATGCGCTCAATTAGCTCGTGATATTGCTTCATTTGGGCCTCGAGCGAGATCAGTGTTTCAGGGCAATCTAACCCATCTAGGTGCCCGAAGGCAGCGAGTGAACTCGGCGCTCGCCCGTTTCCCCATCAATCGCAGTCATAGCGCTAGGGACTGGGCTGACCGAAAAACCTCAAGCGCGGCCTGCCATTCAGTCGCGCATCGCGATTTCCGAGGTGGGAAAGAATCCGGATTGCGCCTGATTTCGTTCACCAGCCGGGCGATCTGGTCGATCGTTGCCCCGTCCGGTGCCGGCCATGAGCGCCATTGCCGGGTGTCGCCCCACAGGAACCAGATCAACTCGTGGATGATCGATTTCAGGTGCAGCTTCTTGGTGGTGACGAGCGGGAACCCCTCGCTGAGGTCGAAGCGCATCTGGTGGCCGAACACGGCGAGCGTGCCGGTGCGGCCTTCCTTGCGGACACCCTCGTCGAGAACGCGTCGAAGCAGGTCGTGATACTGGCGCATAGGCGAGTCCCGATCGAAACGCCGCCATCATAGCGGCAGCATGCGGCGATGGCGCGGGCGCAACGTCGGGCTTCCCCCGATTTCTTACCCTCGTGCTGGCAGGTCCAACCCTAGCGCGCGGCCGCGCCTCCCGGTGTCAGCAGCCGGAACCGACACGGTGTCGCGGCGGTTGTCGAGTGAAGTCCATCCACGCCTCACCGACGGGAGATCGACATGACCTTTGGCACCGCCGCCCGCGCCCTGCTGCTCTCGGCCCTGCTCGCCGCCCCTGCGGCTCCCGTCCAGTCGCAGACCCAGATGCCCGCTCCGATCAAGCAGGGAGAGCCCACGATCTCGATGGACGATGCGCGCCGCATCGCCAAGGAGCACGGTCTCGTCCGGGTCGAGGACATCAAGCTCGACGACGGCAAATGGGAGATCGAGGGCCGCGACAGCACGGGCGCCGGCATCGAGATCGACCTGCGCGCCACCGACGGCACCGTGATCAAGATGGCGCGGGATCGCCCCGCCTCTGCCGGCGTCCGGCCTCGATGAACCAGCCATGACGCGCCCCTCCCGATCACGCGATCGGGAGAGGATTTGACGGATCGTGGCTGGCCTGGCCGTTGGGCCTGCCACAATCCGCGCGCCTCCTGTCGTCATCGCGACGGCAGGAGGATTCGATGAGACAGCTTGCCTTCATGGCGGGAACAACCTGGTTGGCGGCAAGCCTGCTGGGTATCGGCACGGCACCGGCCACGCTGTCCGAACAGCCCAGGACCAAGGCCCATATCCACAACAAGCTCGCGGCCAAGCAGGCCCAGCCGCCGCGCGTCTCCGAGGCATCGGCGCGCCGGATCGCTTGGCGCTCGGGCCTCGACCATATCGAGGAGATCGCCCTCCTGGGCGAGCACTGGGAGGTCGCCGGGCGCGATCGGGAGGGGAATGAAATGGTCCTCGACATCCACGCCCATGACGGCAGCGTGATCGACTGAAAAGCGGCGTACTCCGAAATAAGCCGGCGATGCATCCTTCTTCTCTTTCCCCGCGGCCATGCAGCGCCTATATTGGCCTTGCCGTTCGCAAGATCGGCTATGGCGATAAACGAGCGTCGGAATAAGCTTTTCGGACCCGGGGGCGGTACCCGGCGCCTCCACCACAGCCCTGCGGCGCAAGCCTTGGGGCGGCCTGCGGGATCTTGGACCGCGGGCTGGCCAGGCCACTCTGGTGGCAGGGTTGCGGCGGGGGCGAAATAGGATCGACGAGAGTGTAAAGGCCGTTCTTTTGCCCGGTATGGTTCCGCCGTTATAGGGCTAACGCATAGTTGCCAACGACAACAATGCTCGGGTTGCTGTCGCCGCGTAAGCGGTGCTGGTTCCCAAACCTAAGTCCTTCCGTTTAGCGACGTAAGGCGGGGCCCGGAGGCGCCTGGCAACAGAAGCCTCCACTTTTTTATGGCCTGACCGGCTCGTGCAGCCGGATACTGAAAGCGGAAGCGCCGACCCGATGTCAAAGGATGTTCTTCGCTACGATCTGATGGTGCAGGAGGCACTGAAGGGGGTCGTGCGCAAGATTCTCACGGAGGCGGGGCGGGACGGTTTGCCAGGCGATCATCATTTCTACGTCACCTTCCGCACCACCGCGCCGGGTGTGCGGGTTTCCCAGCGGCTGCGCGAAAAGCATCCCGACGAGATGACGATCGTGCTCCAGCATCAGTTCTGGGATCTTAGCGTCAGCGAGCATGCCTTCGAGGTCGGCCTGTCCTTCTCGGGCGTGCCCGAGCGGCTGCTGATCCCCTTCGACGCCATCACCACCTTCTTCGACCCTTCAGTCCAGTTCGGGCTCAAATTCGAGACGCAGGACGCACCCGACGGCGCTTCCGCCAACGATCAGGCTTCCGGTCCAAAGCCGCGCGGCGCAGGTTCCGAACCGATCGAGGCGCCACCCGCGCCGGTCACCCTCCCGGTCAAGGCCACGCCCGCCGGCGTTCCCGCGATCAAGGGCAAAGGTAGCGCCAAGGCTGCCAAGCCCGGCTCCGACGAAGCCGGCGCCGACGAGCCGGAGACTGCCTCCGGTGACGACAGCGGCGGCGCGCAGGTCGTCAGCCTTGATTCCTTCCGCAAGAAAACCTGACCAGCATTCAGAAAGCCCGACCGGCACGAATCCCACCGGGCTTTTCCGGACGCGCTTCGCCGCCGACGGCAGCCCCTCCAACGAGCAGGCCGTCCATGTCCGCGCATCCCGTTTCCGAGCACCGCACCGAAACCGACTCCTTTGGCCCCATCGCCGTGCCGGCGGACCGCTACTGGGGCGCGCAGACGCAGCGCTCGCTGGAGAATTTCCGGATCGGAGGCGAGCGCGAGCGCATGCCGCTGCCGCTCATCCATGCGCTGGTTCTGGTCAAGAAGGCGGCCGCCCACGTCAATGCAAGGCTCGGCCTGATCGACCAGCGTGTCGCGGGCGCGATCGGCCATGCCGCCGATGAGGCGCTCTCGGGCAAGTTCGACGGTCATTTCCCGCTGGTGATCTGGCAGACCGGCTCCGGCACCCAGTCCAACATGAACGTCAACGAGGTGCTCGCCAACCGCGCCAACGAATTGCTCGGCGCGGGGCTCGGTGCCAAGAGCCCGGTCCACCCCAACGACCACGTCAACCGCGGCCAGTCCTCCAACGATTGCTTCCCGACCGCGATGCACATCGCGGCCGCGCTGGAGATTTCGCGTTCGCTGTTGCCGGCCCTGCGCCAGCTCGAAAAGGCACTGGCTGACAAGGCCGAAGCCTTCAAGAATCTGGTCAAGATCGGCCGCACCCATCTGCAGGACGCGACCCCCGTCACGCTCGGCCAAGAGTTTTCCGGCTATGTGATGCAGCTCCATCTCGGCATCGGCCGGATCGAGGCTTCGCTCGGCGGGCTTCACGCGCTTGCACAGGGCGGCACCGCGGTCGGCACCGGCCTGAACACCCATCCGGACTTCGCCGTGCTCTTCGCCAAGGAGGTCACGGCGCTGACCGGCCTGCCCTTCCGCACGGCCGAGAACAAGTTCGAGGCGCTGGCGAGCCATGGCGCGCTCGCGGCGGCCCATGGTGCGCTCGCCGCACTCGCCGCCGACCTGTTCAAGATCGCCAACGACATCCGCCTGATGGGCTCCGGGCCGCGCTCCGGCCTCGGCGAGATCAGCCTGCCCGAGAACGAACCGGGCTCCTCGATCATGCCCGGCAAGGTCAACCCGACCCAGGCCGAGGCGCTGACGATGGTCGCGACGCAGGTGCTGGGCAACCAGACCACGATCGGCTTTGCCGCCAGCCAGGGCCATTTCGAGCTCAATGTCTTCAAGCCGGTGATCGCGGCCGCCTTCCTGCAATCGGTCCGGCTGCTGGCCGATGCGGCAGAGAGTTTCCGCACCAATTGCGTCGAGGGCATCGAAGCCAATCAGACGCAGCTCCAGGATCTGCTGTCGCGCTCGCTGATGCTGGTCACGGCGCTGGCTCCGGCCATCGGCTACGACCAGGCTGCCGGCATCGCCAAGGCGGCCCATCACAACGGCTCGACGCTGCGCGAGGAGGCACTCCGCGCCGGCGTCGATGCGGAACTCTTCGACACGACGGTCAGGCCCGAGCGCATGCTCGGCCCGGCCTGATCCGGGCCAGCCGCCATGGCCGAGATCATCAATCTCCGCCGCGCCCGCAAGCAGCGCGCAAGGCAGGACGCCGAGAATCAGGCCCAGCAGAACCGCGTCAGCTTCGGCCGCAGCAAGGCCGAGCGCAGCCTCACCGAAGCCGAGCGCGACAAGGCCGCCCGCACGCTAGAAGGCCATCGCCTGCCGGGCGAGGATGGCGAACCCAAGCCGTGAGCGCCGAGCCGTGAGCGCCGAGCGCAAGCGTTCGCTGACGATCGCCGGCCACCGCACCAGCGTCTCGCTGGAGGAGCCCTTCTGGGACGCGCTGAAGGAGATCGCCGCAGCCGAAGGGCTGACGGTGGCGGTGCTGATCGCGCAAGTCGATTCGGGGCGCAAGGCGATGAACCTGTCCTCGGCGCTCCGCCTGCACGTACTGGCACATTACAAGCGCCTGGCAACAAGCGGGTAATCCGTGACGCGAATGAACCTCCTCGTCATCCCGGACGCGGCGAAGCGGAGCTCCGGGATCCATCATAGAGCGCCGGAGGCCTCCGATGGATCCCGGGGCAAGCCCGGGATGACGGCATGCTTCCAGCGAAAAATTGGCACCTTGATCGCCTGAAAGCGATTGTTTGGCAGCCACTTGCACCAGCCGCCTGAATCAATTCAGCCACGACCTGAATCAGATTGCGAACTCCGCTCAGTTCGGCTGGCCGCTGCGTGACAAGGGCCGCGGCACGGGCTGGATATCGAGCGGCGGCGCCAGCGGCGGGGCCGGCTGCAGAACCGCGTCGGGGAAATTCGCACGCGGCGCGCCGGGCAAAATCAGCGGACCAGGCTGCTGCTGAATCGCCGCCCGCTCCGCCGCGGCCCGCTCGGCGGCGGCGCGTTCGGCCGCGGCCCGCATTCGCTCGGCCCGTTCCTCCGCCTCGATGCGGCGGCGCATCTCCTGCTCCATCCGCGCCTGCTCGACGCGGCGCGCCTCCTCCGCCCGGCGCTCCTCGACCAGCCGCCGCGCTTCCTCAGCTCGCCTCTGCTCCTCCGCCCGCTTCTCCTCGGCGATGCGGCGCTCCTCTTCGGCCTTCAGGAACTCGGCCAGCTTGCGCTCGTTCTCGCGCGTCTCGCGCTCGGCCCTGAGCCGGCGCGAATGCGCGGCGCGCTCGCGCGCATCCGCCTCGAAGGCCTCGACCCGTTCGATCTCGCGCGCCAGGGCCCGCGCCGCGACCACATTCGAGAGGGCGTTCACATCCGCCTCGCGCCGGGGCGCCGAGATCGGGCCGCGCCAGGCAACGCCGACCTGCGGTGCATCCGCCGGCCAGCCCTTGGGCAGCGCCCCGAGCGGCTTCACGCCCAGCCGCAGATCGAGGCTCAAGGCGCGCAGGTCGACGATGCCGCTGGCCTCTGTGCGCAGTCCGCTGCGCTCGAAGGTCAGAGGCTGCAGACGGATCAGCCCGCCGGCGAGGGTGAAAGGCACGGTGACGCTGCCAAGCGCCCAGCTATCGCGGTCGAGCGCTTCGCCGAGCCGCTGCTGCAGGCGGGAGGCGTCGCTCTCGGAGGCATCCTCGCCGGTCGCGGCGATGACGCGCGCATAGGCGGCAGGGTCGAAACGGCCTAGCCGCGCATCAGCGAAGGTCAGGCTGCCGGCACCGCTGAGGCCCGCGATCAGCCGCGCCGGACTTTCGCCCGAACCGCCGGCATCGAACTGGCCGGAAACCCTGCCGCCGAGAGCGCCTCCGGTCAGCGGGGCGAGATCGACCCGCTCGAGGCTGATCCGCCCGGAAAGCTGGGCCAGCCCGCCTTCGCGACGCGTCGCGAAGCGACCGCCGACGCGGCCTCCGCCATAGGCCGCAGTGAGGTCGTCGAGCCGCAACCCGTCCTGATCCGAGCGCAAGCTGAAGCGCGCATCGCGCAGGGTGAAGCCTTCTACCGCCACCAGCGTTGCAGCCTCGATCGCGAGCTGGAAGTCCGGCAGCCCCGCGGCCGCGCCGAAGCGCGTCGTCGACCAGCCCGCGCTGCTCGAAGGGCCTGCCCCCAGGGCCGAACCGAGCAAGCCGCGCAGATCCGCACCCGGCACGGAAAGGCGTCCGCTCAGGCCGCCCTCGCGCGCGAAGGTGATGCTGCCGTGCGCCGAAGCGCCTCCCAGATTCATCACCAGCTCATCGAGCGAGACGATATCCGGAGCAAAGCCGATGCGAGCATGGGCATCGACGAGACCACCGGGCAGGAGCCGGGACGCCCCCTCGGGCAGGATTTGGCCGATCCCGTCAGCCAGAATGGCCAGCCGCGGCTGCGTCGATGCCTCGTTCTCCAGCACGATCGACAGGCCGGGCCCCGCCAGCGTGCCGACCAGGCGCCCTGCTCCATGCTCCAGCACCAGTTCGCCGGGACCGGCCTGCCGGGGGGGCGGCAGCCCAAGCGCCTGGAAGACCTGTCTCCGGTCCACGAGATCGAAGCGCAGTTTCGCGCCGGTCCAGCGCCCAGTGCCGTCGAGCCGCCCGGTCAGCGACAGGCGCCCGGCCTGCGCCGAGCCGTCGACGGACAGTCCCGTATCCCCGGCCGGCGCCCGCGTCAGGCGGAAGCCGGCATCGAGTTGCGAGAGACCGTCGCCGACGCGCCCGAGCACCTGCCGCGCCGCCTCGGGCAGGAGCGGCCCGGCGAGAGCCGCGATCGTCTCGAAGCGCAGCGCACGGATGCGGCCGGAAATCTCTCCGCCTTCCGCCAGCAACGCGCCGGAACCGGAGACGGCAACGCCGCCGAACCCGTCGATGCCCAGGCGGCTGAGTCGCCAGATCGCGCCGTCGCGGCGCAGATCGAGACTGGCCGAACCGGGCGGCGCATTGCGGAAGCGCGCATTGGTCAGGCTGAGGTCGAGCGCGAGATCCCGCGACCCGAGCAGGCCGGCGAAGCTTTCCCCCGGCGGCAGTGTATTCAGGTCGAGGCCGTGCAGCGCCGCCTTGGCAGCGAAACGCTCAGCGGTGACGTCACCGGAGAGTTCGAGCCGGACGCCGGAAGATCCGGTCATCATCAGCCTTTGCAGGCCGACGCGCCCGCCATCCCAGGCGCCGATCGCCTCGGCGTCGATCCGGCCGAGCCCCGCGACCAGGTCTGCGAGCGCGGGATTCAAGCCGGCCCGGGCCAGTACGAGGCCGACCCGTCGCGAATCCCCCGCCTGGAGATTGAGCTTCCCCGCGACACCATTGGCATCGACGGCGCCGCTCGCCCCAAGCAGGGCCCCTGCGATACGCACCGAGGCCGTCGCGTCGGCAAGGCCGTTGCCGTCCAATCGCCCGCGCAGGCCGAAGGCGGAAAAATCCTCGCCGCGCCAGATCAGCTGATCGAGATCGAGCGAGATATCGAAATGCCCCGGGAGCGTCTGAAGGGCGCGCTCGAAGCCCGCACGCTCGGCCAGCGCCCCCGCCAGGGCGTCGGCGTCGAGCCGCCGCGCGCGCAGCGCCAGAGCGCCGGTCCCGGCCCCCGGAAGAAACTGCCCTTCGCCTTCGAGCCGCGCCGCGCCACCGGCGATATCGAGAACGAGCCCAGCCAGGTCCAGTTGCCGGCTGCCACCGCTGACCTTGCCCGACAAGGCGAGCGCGCCGCCGGGCGACAGGTTGAAGCTGCCATCGAGTCCGAGACCAACCCCGCCAGCGACCGCCGGCAGCAGGAAGTTGCCGTCGAAGCCGAGCTGGATGTCCTCTCCGGTAACGAATGCCTTGGCGCGCAGCCGGCCATCCGGCTCCAGCGTGCCGGTGGTGACGCGCAATGACGAGCCCGCGACCTCGCCCTCGATCCGCCAGGGGCCGGACAGGCTGACGGCGGAGACCTCGGCCGCGATCGGGGCGATCGTCAGCGGCTCCTTGCCGGGCTCGCGCCACACCAGCACCGAACGGCTGATGGTGAGACGGTCGAGGCTGGTCTGCACCGGCAGACCCGACCCGATCCGCGTCGGCAATCGGATTGCTCCGGCGTCGTCGAGCGCGACCGAAACCGCCGCGCCTTCGGCTTTCGCCTCGGCGATGCGGAACTCGCCTCTTGCCAGGGCCGACAGCGCCAGCTCGACCGTCAGCAACTCGACATCCGCAGTGCTCAAATCCTGCGCCCGGCCGCCAAATCGGACATCCTGCAGCGTCAGCCGTGGCGACGGCAGAAGCTGCAGGCCGATGCCGCCGGAAATGCTCGTCTCGACGCCGAGCGCGGAAGCGAGCCTCGTCTCGAACTGCGGCCGGTAGGCGCGCCAGTCGACGAAGCCGGGCCCGATCAGGGCGGCAAGCAGCGCCAGCACCAGCAGGCCGGCCAGGACTGTCAGGGTCTCACGCAACGTCCGGCTTTATCCTCGTCGGTTTGGGGGATGCCGCGATCATGCCGCCAAGTCGCGGCGAGATCACGACATTTTCCTGGATCCCGGTATTTTCAACGCGCCGGGCACGGCATCATGACCGGCTGCCCTTCCGCGAGCAGGACGAGAGTCACAGCACGAGGATCTTGCCGGGGTTGAGGATGTTCTGCGGGTCTAGCGCCCGCTTGAGCGTGCGCATCACGGCGAGCGCCGGCGCGCCGTGCTCGGCCTCGAGATACTTGATCTTCTTCTGGCCGACGCCGTGCTCCCCGGTGCAGGTGCCGCCCATGGCGAGCGCGCGCTTGACCAGACGCTCGATGAAGGCCTCGGCTCGCGCCACCTCTTCGGGGTCATCCAGATCGACCAGCGGCTGCGTGTGGAAATTGCCGTCGCCGACATGGCCGGCGATCGGAGCGATCAGCCCGCTCGCCTCGATGTCGCGCTTGGTCTCCTCGACGCAATCGGCGAGCTGCGAGATCGGCACGCAGACATCGGTCGCAACGGAATTCACGCCGGGGCGCAGGGCCTTGGCCGCCCAATAGGCGTCATGGCGCGCCTGCCAGAGCTTGCTGCGGTCCTCGGCCTTGGTCGCCCATTCGAACGGACCGCCGCCGAACTCGGCCGCGAACTCGCCGAAACGCTCGGATTGCTCCTTCACGCCGGCCTCGCTGCCGTGGAACTCGACGAACAGCATCACGGTCTCGGGCAGGCCGAGCTTTGAATGGAGGTTGACGCCGCGGATCATGACCTCGTCGACGAGCTCGATGCGCGCCACCGGCAGGCCGGACTGGATCGTCACGATCGTGGCGTCGCAGGCGGCCTTGACCGAGGGGAACGGGCAGATGCCGGCCGAGATCGCCTCGGGGATGCCGTGCAGCTTGAGCGTGATCTCGGTGATGATGCCGAGCGTGCCCTCGGAGCCGACGAGCAGGCGCGTCAGGTCATAGCCGGCCGATGTCTTGCGCGCCCGCGTCGAGGTCTTGACGATCGAGCCATCGGCCATCACGGCCGTCAGCGCCAGCACATTGTCCTTCATCGTGCCATAACGCACGGCGTTGGTGCCCGAGGCGCGGGTCGCCGCCATGCCGCCGATCGAGGCGTCGGCGCCCGGATCGATCGGGAACATCAGGCCCTGGTCGCGCAGATGCTCGTTCAACTCCTTGCGCGTAACGCCGGCCTCGACGACGCAGTCGAGATCCTCGGCATGAACAGCGATGATGCCCTTCATCTGGCTCATATCGATGCAGACGCCACCAAAGGGCGCATTCACATGGCCCTCCAGCGAGGTACCCGTTCCGAAGGCTATCACCGGGACGCCATGCGCGGCGCAAAGCCTCACGATCTCGGAGACCTCCTGCGTGCTCTGCGGAAAGACGACCGCATCCGGCGGCTGGTTCGGAATCCAGGTCAGCGTATGGCCGTGCTGCTGCCGCACCGCCAGGCTCGTCACCAGCCGGTTGCCGAAGGAGGCCGCAAGCGCCTGCGTGACGGCAGCGACCGATTCCGGCGATGGCGGCAGCGTTGCGGCGGATGCGGGGGTCTCATGCAGGGCGGCGGCAGGCAAATTCATTGTCAACATCCGGTTTTGGAGCTTAGACTTGGGACAATCCGGTTTCGCAATCGGTTACGATCCGGACAGCAGCCTGACACGAGGTGGTTCGATCGTCCCGCAGCCGGGCTGACGGCCGGTGAATACGCAGTATGATAGACCATGCCGACACGCAAAGGGCAGCCGCAATGATGCGGTTTCATATCGACCTCCATGCCCTGATTGCAGGAGTGAAGCCCGCGCCCATGTACATTCACGTAGCATGTGGCTTTGAGTAAGGGAGGCGGCCATGAAAGACGACATCCGCGCTCCGGCGCTGTTCTTCGCGCCTTTCGTCTCGTCGGCAATGCCTGTCGAGTCACAATGGATCGACTACAATGGCCACCTCAACATGGCTTACTACCATGTGCTGTTCGACCGGGCGGTGGACGAGGTTTTCTCGCTGGTCGGCCTGAACCAGAACTATGTCGATACGCATCACGCCTCGACTTTCACAGCCGAATGCCACATCCTCTACAAGCGCGAGCTGACCGAAAGCGACCAGGTCAGGATCACCGCCCAGCTCATCGCCTTCGACGACAAGCGGCTGCACTACTATCTCGAAATGCGGCACGCGACCGAGGGCTGGCTCGCGGCGACCAGCGAAAACCTCTCGCTCCATGTCGATCTGACGAATCGAAAGGTCCAGCCCTTCCCGGCCGACATCCTCGCCAATCTCGCCCTGATGAAGGCCGCTCACAGCATGATGCCGCTGCCCGCGACGATCGGCCGGATCATCGGCATGCCGCAGAAGACCGCAATCACTGTCGAGGGCATGACCGGCGAGCGCGAAACCGAGACGCGGCACTGACGCGCGGCGCGCTGCCGATATCCTCGCCGATCTCGCCTTGATGAAGGCCGCCCACGGCATGATGCCACAAAAGGGACAGACCGGCGGGCGGGTCTTCGCCAAGAGCGACACCAGGCACTGGCTGTTTTGGACGGTTGATCCGCCCCTTACGATTGAATCGCCTCAAGTTAGCAGTTGCTCATGCGCGGGGCACCCGAAAGAATTCTGATCGAAAGATCGACTCGTCGATCTGCCTAATCGCGTGAAGACTCGCGCCCCGCCACCGACCGGAGATCGATTCCTGGACAACAAACAAGATTAGAACAAATATAAAAAATAGAAACGCCACTCAACACAACGCATATATTCGGCTGAAACTCTTGTTGATGGCAGGCCAGTTTCCTGACATAGAGCCCAAAACGCTGCCAGTGCGTTTTGCAACGGTTGCAGGAAGGCCTTGAGAATGTACTCCAATGGGAAGCCGGACAAGAGTGAGGCGGCCGTCCGGACGTCGCCCCTTGGACTTACACGCCGTCGCCTCCTCGGAACGGTGTTTGGTGCGGGTGCCGCTCTCGTCACCTACCGGTGGTTCGCCGGCGGACAGTATCGCGCCGAGAAGGCCGACCGCTCCGTCGACGTCCTGCTGATCGGCGGCGGCGTGATGAGCGGGACGCTCGGCGTTCTGCTGACGGAGTTGGAGCCCGGCTGGACATTCGAGGTCTTCGAACGTCTCGGCGCCGTGTCCGAGGAGAGCTCGAACGGTTGGAACAATGCCGGCACTGGGCACTCGGCGTTGTGTGAGCTGAACTACACGCCGGAGGATGACAAGGGCAATGTTCAGATCAGTCGCGCCATCGCGATCAACGAGCAATTCCAGATCTCCAGGCAGTTCTGGTCCCATCAGATCCGCCGCGGCGTGCTGACAGAGCCGCGGTCCTTCATCAACTCGACGCCCCATATGAACCTCGTCTGGGGAAATGAGAACGTCGAGTACCTTCGCAAGCGGGTCGCCGCCCTGCAGGCGAGTCCCCTGTTCTCGGGGATCGAATACACGACCGACAAGGCGAAGATCGCGGAGTGGGTCCCCATCATGATGGAGGGCCGCGACGCGCGACAGCAATTGGCTGCGGCGCGTTCTCAACTCGGCACCGACGTGAACTTCGGCGAGATCACGCGCCAGTTCTTCGATCACCTGTCGAAGTCGCCGAATTTCACCGTCCGGACCGGTCAAGAGGTCCGCTCCATCACTCGCAACAGCGACGGCACCTGGCGCGTTTCCGCCTTCGACGTGCAGGACGGCTCCAAGATACAGACCGTCGACGCCCGCTTCGTCTTCATCGGCGCAGGAGGCGCGGCCTTGCCGCTCCTGCAACTGTCCGGAATTCCGGAAGCCAGAGACTATGCCGGCTTCCCGGTCGGCGGTTCCTTCCTCGTGACCGAGAAGCCCGAAATCGTGAACCGCCACCTCGCCAAGGTTTACGGCAAGGCCGATGTCGGCTCTCCGCCGATGTCCGTGCCGCATCTCGACACCCGGATGCTCGACGGCAAGCGCGTCCTGCTCTTCGGTCCCTTCGCGACCTGGTCGACCAAATTCCTGAAGAACGGATCTTATTTCGACCTGCCGGATTCGGTGACGCCGTCAAACCTGCTGCCGATGATGAACGTTGGCTGGCACGAGATGGCTCTGGTCCAGTATCTCGCCGGCCAGCTCGCAATGTCGAAATCGGATCGCATGCGTGACCTGCGCGCCTACATGCCAGAGGCGAAGGATGAGGACTGGCGCGACTGGCAGGCCGGCCAGCGCGTGCAGATCATCAAGAACGATCCCGAAAAGGGGGGCGTTCTGAACCTCGGCACCGAGATCGTCATCGCCGGTGACCGGTCGCTCGCGGCACTGCTCGGCGCGTCGCCCGGCGCCTCGACCTCCCCGCCGATCATGCTGGACCTGCTCAAGCGTGCCTTCCCCGAGCGCATCGCGACGCCGGCCTGGCAGGCTGCCTTGCAACGGATCGTGCCGAGCTACGGCAAGAAGCTGAACGACGATCCGGCGTTCGTCGCACGCGTCTGGGCCGAGACAGAGAGCACTCTTCAACTCGCTATCGCTTCGCCTGCGGTGAGCGGCAGCCGCGCCCCTGCGCGGGCCGAGAACCCGGCGGACGTTCCGAAGGTGCCGGACATCCAGCTCTGATCGCGGCCATTCGCTGCGAAGAGGAGCCACTTGCCCATGGTCCGCGCCCACTCGTCTCCAGGAGGCGAGGACGCCGCGCTGTCCGGCGACGACGGCCGTGCCGGGCGTCAGGCTCATCCCATCGGCGCTGGCATGGCGGGGAAGGCGGAGCGGATCGGGGAGCGCCGGCGCTCAGGCGCTACGGCGTAACCTCGCCAGAGCGGCATAGCCGCCATAAAGAGCGTCGGTGCGGGCACTCGCTCCCACGGCATGCGCCACATCGTCCAGAATGGCCGCGAGGTCGCGGCGCGGCGTGACATGGAACAGCGCCAGCCAGCGGTTCAGAATGGCCCGGAACGGCGCCGGCAAGTCCCGCTGATCGCCGAAGTCGACGATGTGCAGTTCCCCGCCCGGCGACAGCCGGCGCAGCGCCTCCTCGACCACGCCGCGCCAGGGCGGGATCATCGACAGCGCATAGGAGATCACGATCCGGTCGAAGCCGTCCCGCCCGAACAGCGCCTGAGGATCGAACGCGGTGGCATCCGCCTGCCTCAGCACGATGCGCTCGGACATTCCCGCCCGCAGAACCGATTGCCGCGCCGTCGCGAGCATCTCCGAGGAAACGTCGAGGCCGTAGCAGGCGCGGCCCGGATAGGCCTCCGCGATCCTGATCAGGTTGCGCCCCGTGCCACAGCCGATCTCCAGCACGGTTCCGCCCGGTGGCGGCTCGAGCCCGTCGATGAGGCGGTCGCGCCCGAGCAGGTAGAACTTCCGGCTGGCGTCGTAGATGTGGCGCTGATGGCGATACATCGCATCCATCAGCCCGGCCGCGCCGCGTTCGGGCGCCGCCGCGCTCACGCTGCAGCCTCCGGCAGCACATAAAGGTGGAAGCCGCCATAGATCGAGGAGCGGTCGCGCGCGCAGAGCGCCCGGCTTGTCGCCTCGTCATAGCGCCACTGGTCGAGGATCTCCGCCGGCACGCGGCCTGGTAGCAGCCGCTCGTCGGCGGCGGTGCGGAAGATCACGCGCGCGCCTGGCCTCGCGGTGCGGGTGATCTGCGTCCACAGGGCCGTGAGGTCGGCGTCGTTCATCCAGTCCTGGGCATCGAGCAGCACATAGGCGTCGCAACTCTTGGCCGGTTGGGCTTCGAGGAAGGCGGTGACCGCGCTCTGATGATAGGAGACGCGGCTCGCCCGCGCCTTCACGCGCTCGAAATGCTCGCGCTGCAGATAGGGCGGCAGCGCCGCCTCGGCTCCGGGCTCGTAGCGGCGCCCGAAGGCCTGCCGCGCGAAGTAATTGGTCCTCAGGTCGAAACCGCAGGCGAGCCGTTCCATCCGGTCCCTCAGCGCGCCACGGATTCCGTCCGCGCCGTCGGCGGCGAGCGCCTTGTACTGCGCCGGCGGGATGCCGAGCCCGTAGAGCGAGGCCGGCTGCCGGATCAGCCAGCGCACGAACGGCTTGTCGAAGACCGGCGCGAGATGGCGCTCGAACAGCACGCGCTGCTCGGCCATGTCGCGGGCCTCCAGCATCTTGCGGGGATCGCAGCCCAGCGCCCGGCCGAGCAGATGGCCGGCGCCGATGAAGCGTCCGAGCAATCCGAAACGATAGACGTTGCGGGCGAACATGCCGATGCGGCGCCGGCCGTCGAGCCCCCGGCCCTCCCAGTAGCTGCGCGAGGTCGCGTCGAGATGCGGCGCGATCTCGCGGTCGTAGAACGCGACATTGGCCGGGGACTGCGCCTGTCCGAAGAAGCCCAGGAACTCGTCATGGCGCGTCATCCGCGCCAGCGCCGCGAGCTTCAGCCGGCCAAGCGCGATATGCGCGCCGTTGAGGTCGATCGCGCTAATCTTCGCCGGATCCGCCGTGAGATAGGACAACACGTTGCAGGAGCCCGACGCGATCGCGACGACATGGTCGTCCGCCCGCAGCCGCAGCGCCTCCATGTCGACGACCGGGTCTTCCCAGATCTGCGGGTAGACGAGGCCGGAGAAGGCCAGGGTGAACATCCGCTCCAGCAGTCCCGCCTTCGAGAGGGGCTTGCTGCGATGGACTGCCGTCGTCAGTCCTATGCTGGTCGTGCGCCGAACCGTGCGTGCCGTCTGCGTCACCTTGGCCCTCGCCCGCCATTTGCGATGGCGAGCCGACTAGTGGAGTCGCGTGACGGTTGGGTGACGGCCCGGCGCCGGCCGGTCACTGCGCCGTGACGCCGGCCGCCTTGATCACCGGCGTCCATTTGTCGACCTCGGCGCGGACATGGGCGCCGAGCGCGGCCGGGCTCTGGCCGGCGTCGTCGGGGATGACGCAGCCGAGTTCGAGCAGCCGCGCCTTGACGCCGGCATCCGCGAGCGCGGCTCGCCCGGCGGCATTGAGCCTGTCAACGATCTCGCTGGGCGTACCCTTCGGGGCGAAGATCGCGTTCCAGCCCACCGCCTGGAACTCGGGCAGCCCGCCCTCGGTGCTGGTCGGCACCTCCTTGGCCACGTCGAGCCGCTTGGGCGTCGCGACGACATAGGTCTTGAGGTTGGACAGTTGCGGCACGATGCCGACTGTCTGGTCGCAGACGTAATCGAGCTGTTTGGCGAGCAGGGCGTTCATCGCCGGGCCCGAGCCCCGGAATGGCACCTGCTGCACCGGCGCCTTGATCAGATGGTGGAAGAACACGCAGGTGAGATGTGAGGTCGAGCCGATGCCGCCATGACCCCAATTGTACTTGGCCGGATCGGCCTTCAGCAGCGAGACGAACTCCTGCAGCGTATTGGCCGGGAAATCCTTATGCGCGGAGATCAGCATCGGCGTGCCCGCCGTGTTGATGACGGGTGCGAAATCGGTGCGCGGATCATAGGCGAGGTTGGGGTAAAGCCCGACCGAAGCCGAATGGGTGCCGAGATTGCCCATGATCACGGTGTAGCCGTCAGGCGTCGCGCGTGCGACGCGCAGCGAGCCGGTCGTACCACCGGCACCGGCGACGTTCTCGACCACGATCGACTGGCCGAGCGTGCGGCTCATATGGTCGGAGACGATGCGGGCGATCACGTCGGTCGGCCCGCCAGCGGCGAAGGGCACGATCATGGTGATCGAACGCGAGGGGTAGCTCTGTGCCAAAGCGGGCGCTGCGGTCATGGCCCATGGAGATATGGCAAGAACGGCCCCGAGGGCCAGGATCAGTCGACGCATGCGTTTCCTCCGGTTCGGTTCGCCGCGTTGATCGCGGTCTTCGACAGTTGAAGCCTCTACATGTGCCGCAACCCGACGCTCTCGATCAGCGGCAGCAATTCGTCGCGCGCCCGGATGCGATGGCGGCGCGCCGCCTCACGGGCCAGCCCCGGCAACCCGCTGCGGATCGCGTCGCTGGTCGCACGGTGCTCGGCCTCCGACGACGGCAGGCGCGGACGCAGCCGCAGCGTCAGCATCCGCGCCCGGTGCGACTGGTCGTTGACCGTCTGGATGATGCGCATGAAGCGGCTGTTGCCGCAGCGCTCGACCAGCAGGCGGTGGAATGTCTCGTCGGCGCGGCCCCAGGCATCGAGATCGCCGGCCGCCAGCGCCTGCCCCATCGCATCCGTGGCACGATCGAGCTCGTCGGCCAGCGCGACGCGTGCGGGCTCTGGCATCCTGGCCGAGAGCTCCGCCGCCCCCGCCTCGATCGCGATCAGGACCTCGTAAATCTCGGCGATGTCCTGCGGGGCCAGCGCGCAAATCAGGATGCCGCGCTTGGGCAGGATGCGGACGAGCCCTTCCTCCTGCAGCCGCAGCGCCGCTTCATGCACCGGCGTCCGGCTGACGCCGAGCCGCAGCGCCAGTTCCCCGGCCGAGGCCTGATAGCCCGGCGCGAAGACGCTTTCGCGGATCGCATGCTTCAGCGCCGCATAGGCGCTGTCGACGAGGCTCGCGCCCCGTTCATTCGCCTGCTCGATAGCCTTGCTGCGCGTCGCCATATCATTCTCCCACGCTGACACTATCAACTTCCATGGAAGCTGCAATGCATTCTTGACTTGCAGCCTCTTCGCTCGCAAAGACGAGGCAGAGGACAGGTTTCGGGAGACCACGACCATGAAGACCCACCGCATCGCAGCCATCCCCGGCGACGGCATCGGCGTCGAGGTCATCGCGGCCGGCGTCGAGGTTCTCGAGGCGCTGGCCCGCCGCGACGGCTCCCTCGGCTTCGCCTTCGACCATTTCGACTGGGGCGGCGAGTACTACAAGAAGCACGGCCGGATGATGCCCGAGGATGGGCGCGAGCAAATCCGCCACCACGACGCGATCCTGTTCGGCTCGGCCGGGCATCCCGAGATCCCCGACCACATCACGCTCTGGGGCCTCAGGCTCGCGATCTGCCAGCCCTTCGACCAATACGCCAATGTCCGCCCGACCCGCGTATTGCCCGGCATCACCTCGCCCTTGCGCAATGTCTCCGGGCCCGAGCTCGACTGGGTGATCGTGCGCGAGAACTCGGAAGGCGAATATGCCGGCGTTGGCGGGCGCGTGCACAAGGGTTTCCCCGAGGAGGTCGCCACAGACGTCTCGATGATGACGCGCACCGGCGTCGCCCGCATCATCCGCTACGGCTTCCGGCTGGCGCAATCGCGGCCGCGCAAGCTGCTGACGGTGGTCACCAAGTCGAACGCCCAGCGCCACGCAATGGTGATGTGGGACGAGATCGCCGCCGAGGTCGCCGCCGAGTTCCCGGACGTGACCTGGGACAAGATGCTGGTCGATGCCATGACCATGCGCATGGTGATCAAGCCGGGCAGCCTCGACACGATCGTCGCGACCAATCTCCACGCCGATATCCTGTCGGACCTCGCCGCTGCGCTGGCCGGCTCACTCGGCATCGCGCCGACGGCGAACCTCAATCCTGAGCGCGCCTTCCCCTCGATGTTCGAGCCGATCCACGGCTCGGCCTTCGATATCGCAGGCAAGGGCATCGCCAACCCGATCGGCACCTTCTGGACCGCGACGATGATGCTCGACCATCTCGGTGAGGCGGCCGCTTCGGCCCGGCTGATGCGGGCGATCGAACGGGTGACGGCGGATCCTGCCTTCCACACGCCCGATCTCGGCGGAGTTGCCACGACACGGCAGGTCACCGACGCCGTCATCGCGGCGATTGCCGGCGACAATGTTTGAAGCCAGCCTCAAAGCCCTCACGCTGAGGAGCGGGCAAAGCCCGCGTCTCGAAGGATGGTTCGGTATGTGCGGGAGCCTCTTGGACCATCCTTCGAGACGCCGCTTTCGCGGCTCCTCAGGATGAGGGCTGAAATTTCGCGTACCTGCACCATATGATTCTCCTGATCCGTTGGCACAGGAGGATGGCATGGGACTGTTGAG
Organism: Allobosea sp. GW822-FHT03F07; assembly: GCF_058801345.1. Taxonomy (NCBI): domain Bacteria; kingdom Pseudomonadati; phylum Pseudomonadota; class Alphaproteobacteria; order Hyphomicrobiales; family Alloboseaceae; genus Allobosea; species Allobosea sp. GW822-FHT03F07. The sequence goes on along the minus strand of NZ_JBXAND010000001.1, from coordinate 1,397,945 downwards.
CATGTTAGGCGGCGAAAAGGCGCCCGAGGAGCACTTCCCCTACGAGCTGACCGACGCCGAATGGCGCGCCAGGCTGACGCCCGAACAATATCAGGTGCTACGCGGCCATGGCACTGAGCGCCCCGGCTCCTGTGCGCTGAACTACGAGAAGCGGGCCGGCACCTTCTCCTGCGTCGGCTGCGGCCAGCCTCTGTTCCAGTCCGGCAAGAAGTTCGAGAGCGGCACCGGCTGGCCGAGCTTCGACCAGCCGCTCGAAGGCGCCGTCGGCATCAGCGAGGACCGCAAGTTCGGCATGATCCGCACCGAGGTCCACTGCGCCAATTGCGGCGGCCATCTCGGCCACGTCTTCCCCGACGGCCCTCCCCCGACCGGCCTGCGCTACTGCATCAACGGCGTGGCGATGGATTTCGAGCCGGCGCAGGGGTGAGCCTCATACGAATCGGGGCGGGGAACCCCCTCTCCTGTAAGGAGAGGGGTAGGGGTGAGGCGTCGGCCCCTTGACCAGTAGCGTGCTAACCTCACGGCTTAGCAACGGTCACGGCACAGCCGATCGTCCAACGGCCCACCCCTCAACCCTGCCCTCTCCCTCCGGGAGAGGGTCCCCCGCGCTATCCTCGCCTAGCTCACCTCCGGCACGGCCCGCCGCGCCAGCGCACCGGCGTCGATCCACGCCGGCAGATCGCCGAAATGGCCCGACCAGCCGCCCTCGAGCCGGCTCGCAATGAAAGCATCCGCGACGCGCTCGGGCGCATAGCGCAACAGCAGCGCCGCCTGCAGCATGACGGCCAGCCGCTCGACCAGCCGGCGCGCCTGGCCTTCATGGCGCGTCAGCTCGGGCAGGTCGTCCCTGAGCACCGTCAGCGCCGCATCGAAACGCCTGTCGACATTCTTCGCCTCGCCGAGTTCGCCGAGCAACGCCTGCAATGAGCCCGGCTCGCGCTCCAGCGAGCGCAGTACGTCGAGGCAGATGACGTTGCCCGAGCCTTCCCAGATCGAGTTCAGCGGCGCCTCGCGATAGAGCCGCGCCATCGGGTTCTCCTCGATGAAGCCGTTGCCGCCATGGCATTCGAGCGCCTCGACGACGACGGCCGGCGCGCGCTTCGCCAGCCAGTATTTCGCGATCGGCGCGCCGATCCGCGCCAGAAGCCGCTCGCTTTCGGAGGCCTCCTGCCGGTCGACCGACGCAAACAGCCGGAAGGCGAGCCAAGCCGCGGCCTCCGCCTCGATGGCCAGATCGGCGAGCACATTCTGCATGATCGGCTGGTCGATCAGCGCCCGCTGGAAGGCGCGGCGATGCGTGGCATGATGCGCCGCCAGCGACACCGCCTGCCGCATCAGCCCTGCGGCGGAGGCGGCGATGTCGAGCCTGCTGTTGTGGTTCATCGAAAGGCCCGTGCGCAAACCCCGGCCCGGCTCGCCGAGCAGGTGGCCGATGGCGCCGCGGAACTCGACCTCGGAAGAGGCGTTCGAGCGGTTGCCGCATTTGTCCTTCAGGCGCTGGATCGCGACGCCGTTGCGCGCTCCATCCGGCAGCCAGCCCGGCACGACGAAGCAGGAGATGCCCTCGTCCGTCCGCGCCAGCGTCAGGAACAGGTCCGAATGCGGCACCGAGAAGAACCATTTCTGACCGGTCAGCGAAAAGGTGCCGTCGCTGTTGTCCAGCGCAACCGTCTGCGTCTGGCGCAGATCCGAGCCGCCTTGCACCTCCGTCATCGCCGTGCCGACGGTCGCGCCCGCCTTGCCCGCCGCCGGCCCCTGCCGTGGATCATAGCGGCTGGACGAGACGAGAGCGCCCCATTCCGCCCAGCGCGCCGGATCCTGCCTGAGCAGCGGGATCACCGAATAGGTCATGCTGATCGGGCAGCAGATGCCGCTTTCGCCCTGCGTCCACAGATAGGTCAGCGCCGCGCGCGCCACCTGCGCACCGGGCCGCGGCTGGTTCCAGGCGAGCGCATGCGTCTCCTGGCCGATGGCGAGACCCATCAGTTCGTGCCAGGCCGGGTGGAAGGCGATCTCGTCGATCCGGTTGCCGAAGCGATCATGCGTGCGCAGCTCCGGCGTGAAGCGGTTCGCCAAACGCGCCAGCTCCTGGACATGGGCGGAACCGACGCTGCGTCCCGCCTCGTGCAGGCGTTCGCTCGCCCAATCCGCGTCGAAGGCCGACATCGCCGCCCGCAGCACCGGATCTGCGGCGAAGGCGTCACAATCCGCCAGCAGCGGGACCTGATTGGTCACTTCCCAGACGCCGCTTGTCATGGCGCATCCCCGCGCTTGATCGTCTTGGTCGGCCCTGTCCCGAGCATGACGGCAGAGCCTAGCTCGATCCAACGGAAAATGCGCGCGCAAGGGCGCAATCCTGCCATCGACGCCCTATATTCGCCGGAGAACGAATCACGCACGAGCACCCTGGTCCTTTGTCCGACGCGAACAGTTTTTCCGCCCCCCTGCCCCGCCCCGGCGGCCTTGCCGCGCGCGCTGCGGCGCAGCCGGCTGCCGGCTATCTCGCTGGGCTGAACCCGGAGCAGCGGCTGGCCGTCGAGGCGACGGACGGCCCCGTGCTGGTGCTCGCCGGCGCCGGCACCGGCAAGACCCGCGTATTGACGACCCGCATCGCGCATCTGATCGCGACCAACCGCGCCTTCCCCTCGCAGATCCTGTCGGTGACCTTCACCAACAAGGCTGCGCGCGAGATGAAGGAGCGCATCGCGCATCTCGTCGGCGGCGTCGCCGAGGGCATGCCCTGGCTCGGCACCTTCCACTCGATCTCGGCCAAGATCCTGCGCCGCCATGCCGAGCTGCTCGACCTGCGCTCGGATTTCACGATCCTCGACACCGACGACCAGATCCGCCTGATGAAGCAGGTGATCGCGGCCGAGGGCATTGACGAGAAGCGCTGGCCCGGCCGCATGCTCGCCGGCTTCATCGATAGCTGGAAGAACCGCGGGCTCGCACCAAAGGATGTCGCGCCGGGCGAGGCCGCCGTCTTCGCCAACGGCAAGGGCGGCAAGCTCTACGCCGCCTATCAGGAGCGGCTGAAGGCGCTGAACGCGGTCGATTTCGGCGATCTGCTGCTGCACTGCCTGACGCTGTTCCGCGAGCATCCGGACGTACTCCAGGCCTATCACGACCGCTTTCGCTACATCCTCGTCGACGAGTATCAGGACACCAATACCGCGCAGTATCTCTGGCTGCGGCTGCTGGCCCAGGGCCGCCGCAACATCTGCTGCGTCGGCGACGACGACCAGTCGATTTATGGCTGGCGGGGCGCCGAGGTCGACAACATCCTGCGCTTCGAGCACGATTTTCCAGGCGCGGTCGTGGTCCGGCTGGAGCGCAACTACCGCTCCACCGGGCATATCCTCGCCACCGCCTCCAAGCTGATCGCCCGCAACGAGGGCCGCCTCGGCAAGACCCTGCGCACCGAGGACGAGCCCGGCGAGAAGGTCACCATCACCGGCGCCTGGGACAGCCAGGAAGAAGCCCGCCTGATCACCGACGAGATCGAGGCGATGCAGCTCAAGGGCGAGAACCTCGCCGAGATCGCCGTGCTCGTCCGCATCTCCGCCCAGATGCGCGAGCTTGAGGAGCGTTTCGTCCAGACCGGCGTGCCCTATCGCGTCATCGGCGGCCCGCGCTTCTACGAACGCGCCGAAATCCGCGACGCCATGGCCTATCTGCGCTGTGTCGTCTCAGCCTCAGACGATCTCGCCTTCGAGCGCATCGTCAACGTGCCCAAGCGCGGGCTCGGCGACGCCACGGTCCAGATCCTGCACAACCACGCACGCGCCACCGGGTTTTCGCTGCTGCAATCGGCCCGCGCCGTCGTCGAGAGCGACGAGCTGAAGCCCAAGGCTCGCACGGCGCTGCGCGAGCTGGTCGAGGCCTTCGCCCGCTGGTCACACCGCGCCGAGACCATGCCGCAGGGCGAACTCGCCGAGCTGGTGCTGGAGGAGAGCGGCTACACCGAGATGTGGCAGAAGGACCGCTCGGCCGATGCCGCCGGCCGGCTTGAAAACCTCAAGGAGCTGGTGCGTTCGCTCGACGAATTCCCCGACCTGCCGGCCTTCCTCGAGCACGTCTCGCTGGTGATGGACGCCGATTCCGGCGAGAGCGACACCGGCCGCGTCTCGATCATGACGCTGCACGGCGCCAAGGGGCTGGAGTTCGATACCGTCTTCCTGCCCGGCTGGGAGGAAGGGTTGTTCCCGAACCAGCGCGCGCTCGACGAAAGCGGCCGCGCCGGGCTGGAGGAGGAGCGCCGCCTCGCCCATGTCGGCCTGACTCGCGCCCGCAAGCGCCTCAAGCTCTATTTCGCCTCGAATCGCCGCATCCACGGCCTCTGGCAATCGAGCCTGCCCTCGCGCTTCATCGACGAACTGCCCGAGGAGCATGTCGAGGTGGTGCAGGCAGCGACCAACTACTCGCAGGGAGGCTACGGCGCCTCGCGCTTCGACCGGATGGAGAGCTTCGGCTCCTCCTACAACACGCCGGGCTGGCAGCGCGCCCAGGAGAACAAGGCGAGAGGTGGCGGCTCCGGCTTCTCGGAAAGCGGCAGTGGCTTCGGCTCGGGCGGTTATGGCGGCTCGCGCCAGCGCGGCCCGCTGCTGATCGAGGGCGAACTGACCGCGAAATCCACCGGCGCCTCGGCCTATGGCGAAGGCGCCCGCGTCTTCCACGTCAAATTCGGCCCCGGCTCCGTCGCCAGCGTCGACGGCAACAAGCTGACGGTCGACTTCGACAAGGCCGGGCGGAAGATGGTGCTGGATTCTTTCGTGCAGAAGGCGGGTTAATCGAGCCAGTCTGTGGAAATGCGTTAATCAGCCTTGAACAAAAAGAGAACATTGTTACTGTCGCAAATTCTTTAGGATATGTGAGCTGGGTCAGAAGCGAATCAGCTGGACCCCAATGCTCAACAACAGCGCCGATATCATTCGCCGCCTCGAACGTGAGGGCTGGGAATGCGTCCGCATCACGGGCTCCCACCACGTCTTCAAAAAGCCCGGCGTCCGTGACACTATTGTGGTGCCGCATCCGAAGAAGAGCTTCGGCCCCGGCCTCGTGTTGAAGATCTACAGGCAGGCAGGCTGGCCGCGCGACTGACATGACGCATTACGTCGCCATCATCGAGGATGCGGGCCCCGACTTCGCCGTCGGCGTCTGGTTCCCTGATCTTCCCGGCTGCTTCTCGGCCGGCGACACGCTCGACGAGGCGCTGGCCAATGCGCCCGAGGCCGTCGCGCTCTGGCTGGAAGACGCGGAAGCCGAGGGCCGGAGCGTTCCCCGCGCCCGCACGCCGAGCGAGCTCAAGGCCGATCCCGACATCGCCACGGATATCGCAGCCTACGCCATGGCGCTCATTCCCGCCCCCAGTCACGCCCTGCTGCCCGCAGCCGAATAGAGCCGGCTTCGAGCATCCGACCATGGGCACGCGGCTTGACTGCCTACATACTAGTAGGTAGACAAACCCATGGCCCTCACATCCACGACCTCGGACGACATCCTGCGCTGCACGCGCTCCCTGATCATCGCCGGGGGTTATAACGGCTTCAGCTATGCCGACATCGCCAAGGTCGTCGGCATCCGCAATGCCAGCATCCACCACCATTTCCCCGGCAAGTCGGATCTGGTCCGCGCCCTCGTCGCGCGGCATCGCGAGCAGTCCGAGGCGGGGCTCGCCAATCTGGAACGGCATGTGCCCGACCCGGTCGAGCAGCTCCGCGCCTATATCGGACACTGGGAAGCCTGCATCGGCGACGCGTCCGCTTCGTTCTGCCTGTGTGCCCTGCTCGCCGGCGAGATCCCCGTCCTGCCCGAGGAGGTCGTGGTCGAGGTCCGGGCCTATTTCCGTTTCCTCTCGGGCTGGCTGACCTCGGTCATGCAGCACGGAGCCGGCCTGGGCCGCCTGGGACTGACCGGCACGCCCCGCGAGGAGGCCGAGATCTTCATGGCCACGGTCCATGGCGCCATGCTGTCAGCCCGCGCCTATGGCGACCCCGGCATGTTCGGCGCCGTGACACACCCGATCCTGCAGCGCCTCGTCGCGCCGCACTGATGGGCGCGTCCGACCGCCGTTTCGCGTCTGCAGAACCTACCGACTAGTAGGTAGGAATTTTCACGACACTCGCCACGCAGCATCTCCCCTCGCCCCGCCTCCCGTCAGAAAGGCCCTCCAATGTTCGGCATCTCCCCCCTCGGCTGGATTCATACGCTGGGCAGCCTGCCCGCCATTCCCGCAGCCGCCTATATGTTCGCCGTCCACGGCCGGATCGTGCCGCGCTCCCGCCCCGGCACGATCTACCTGGCCGCGATGCTGATCGGCGCCGTCACGGTCTTCTTCGTCACGCATATGCCCGCCGGCCATGTCGTCGGCGCGCTGACGCTGCTGCTGCTCGCGATCGGCTATGGCATCGGCCGCACCCCGCTCCCGGCGCGGCTTATCGCCTATGTCGAGACGATCACGCTTAGCATCACGGCCTTCCTGCTGGCCCTGCCGACCGCGACCGAAGTCCTGCGTCGTGTCCCTGACGGCCATCCCTTCGTCACCGACATGAAGTCACCGCTACTGCTCGGCGTGCAGGCCAGCATCCTCGCCGCGCTGGTGATCGGGTTGGCGGCACAGATCATCTATCTGCGCAGGCAGGGACGCACCGTTACGTCGTGATTTTCCCGCGGGTCACAAAGCGGCAGGCTGTTCAGGCCTGCTCCTCCCTCGCCCGAAAAGCCTTCCGCGCCGCGCTGACCTGCGCGTAATAGGTCTCCGCCCAGGTCCAGACCCCACAGAAGGCGGCGCTCAGCTCGCGGCCGAGCTCGGTCAGCGTATAGTCGACATGCGGCGGGATCACCGGATGGACCTTGCGCTCCACCAGCCCGTCTCGCTCCATCTCGCGCAGGGTCTTGGTCAGCATCTTCTGACTGATGCCGCCGACCGCGCGCCCGACTTCGCCGAAGCGGAGCGTGCGGTGCTCCTCGAGCGCCTCCAGCACCAGCATCGTCCATTTGTCGGCGACTTGCGCGATCATCTGGCGCACCAGCGACTCGACCGCCGGACTCACTTCGGGCAGCGCCGCGCTGCGCGCATGCATCGGCCCCATCGCATTGCGGATCGCATACATCCACACTCTCCTTTTGGTGCGTATAGAACTTTTAAGCGCCTTCTTACTTCTGGAGAGCATTGCGATAAATAGAAGCCCGCGCAACCCACCACAGGCGCAATCGCGAAAGGACATGGCGATGAACATCACGGGCAACACCATCCTCATCACCGGCGGCGGCTCCGGCATCGGCCGCGCTCTCGCCGAGGCGCTGCACGCAAAGGGCAACAAGGTCGTCGTCGCCGGGCGCCGCGAAAGCGTGCTCGACGAGGTCACCGAGGCCAATCCCGGCGTGGAATCGATGCTGCTGGACATACAGGACAAGGCCGACATCGCAGCCTTCGCCAGGCAGGCAGTCGAACGCTTCCCGGCGCTGAACGTCGTCATCAACAACGCCGGCATCATGCGGCCGGAGCAGCAGATCGACCTCGCGACCGCCGAAGAGACGATCGCGACCAATCTGCTCGGGCCGATCCGGCTGACGGCGGCGCTGCTGCCGCACCTCCTGGCGCAGCCACGCGCCTCGGTCGTCACGGTCTCCTCGGGCCTCGCCTTCGTGCCGCTGGCTGCGACCCCGACCTACTCCGCCACCAAGGCCGCGATCCATTCCTGGTCGATGGCGCTGCGCCAGCAGCTCAAGGACACATCGGTGGAGGTGATCGAGATCGCGCCGCCTTACGTGCAGACCGAGCTTCTCGGCCCGCATCAGGCGACCGATCCCGACGCCATGCCGCTCGCCGACTTCACCGCGGAGGTGATGGCGATCCTCGAAGCCGCGCCGGCCTCCGGGGAGGTCATCGTCGAGCGCTGCAAGCCGCTGCGCTACGCCGCCGAAACCGGAACTCTCGCGGATGTCTTCGCCGGCCTGAACGCGCAGCACAACTGAAAGGTCCTCCTTTCACTCCTCGTGATGGCAACAAATGCAGAGCTTGTTGCCATCCGGATCGCGGAAATATGCCCCGTAATAGTGGGGATGATAATGCGCACGCAGGCCGGGCAGCCCTTCGCAAGCCCCGCCATGCGCCAATGCGGCGGCATGGCAGCAGTCGACGACTGCCCGGCTCGGCGCCAGCAGCGCCACCATCTGGCCGTTGCCTGCCCTGGCCGGCGCCCCGTCGAAGGGCGCACCGACGATGAAGAGCGGGCGCCCGCCCGACTGCGGCTGCCAGATCGCCCAAGGCTTGTCCGGGTCGTGGACGCGCAGCTTCTGGCCAAGTTCCATGAACAAGGCCGAATAGAAGCAGAAGGCAGACGCGAAATCATTCGTGCCGAGATAGACATGCGACAACATCGGCGAGTCTCCGGAGGAATTCGGCAATGGCCTCGAGCTTAAGCCCTGCCTGTGTTTTGCCAATCGCGTCAGAACCCTGTGCGCATTCGTGCCGACGCATGACAAGCGGCAGGCGGCCTGCTATTGCCGCGCCATGCGCGAAGGTCTCCTGCCATCGACGGTCGCGACCGTCCTCGAACTCTCCACCTCGGGCGAGAAGGCGCGCGCGCTGACCGAGCTTCTGGGAGAAGTCTTCGACCCCACCGAGACCGCGATCTCGGCCTTCGAGATCGAAAGCGGCGTCACCACGCTCTCGCTGAACGCCCCCTGGAAGGTCGAGATCTACTTCGCCTCCCACCCGGACGAAGACGCCGTGCGCGACCTGCTGCGGCCGATCGTCGGCGACGTCATCGACACCACGCCCTTCGCGACGGTGAACCAGCAGGACTGGGTCGCCGCCAGCCTCGAGGGCCTGCAGCCGGTCCGCGCCGGGCGCGTCCTCGTCCATGGCGAGCATGACCGCGACGCGGTCCGCGTCAACGATGTAGGCATCGAGATCCCCGCTGCGCTTGCCTTCGGCACCGGCCATCACGGCACGACCGCCGGCTGCCTGCTCGCGCTGGACGCCGAGCTGAAGCGCCGCCGGCCCCGCAACGCCATCGATGTCGGCACCGGCACGGGCATTCTCGCTTTAGCGCTGGCGAAGCAGACCAGACGCAAGGTCGTCGCCGGCGATATAGACGCCATCGCCGTCGAGGTCGCCGCGCACAATGCCCGCGTCAACCACGCGCCGCACGCCCTCGACCTCTATGTCGCGCCGGGGCTGCGCCACGCCAAGGCGAACCGGCCGGGGCATTTCGACCTGGTCTTCGCCAATATCCTCGCCGGCCCGCTGAAGCGCCTCGCGCCAGCGATCGCCCGCGTGCTGACGCCGGACGGCACGGTCATCCTGTCCGGCCTTCTCGCCATGGATGTGGCCGGCGTCGTCTCGACCTACCGGCATCAGGGGCTTTACCTCGCCAGCCAGTCGCTGCGCGAAGGCTGGGCGACGCTGGTCATGAAAAAAGGCGGCGCAGCCCCGAGGCCACGCCACCTTTGATAGTCCGAGCGAAGCGCTGGCTCCGCCAATCCTGAACGCTACGAGCCTTCGCCAGGCTAAGCCGGATGGCGTGGCGCTCGAGAACCGGAGCGGAGCGGACTTTCGTCCGTGAGCACCGGAAGCACAGAGCGTCGCGTCAGGCGGCCAGCATCGCGAAGGCGCGCGATCAGAAGCCGATGTGGCCGTACTTGGCCTCGGCCTCGGCCTGCATCGAGCGGGCGTCGTGCCAGACGGCGGAGGTGAACTTCACGGCGTCGGCGATCCACTCGAAAGCGTGCTTGATGATGGCAATCATGGTCGTTGTCCTGTCTGTGCCACGGCGCGAGCCTGCAGCGAATGTCGGGAAGAGAACCCCGCGCGGTCATCGCGCAGGAAAGGCAAGGCTCAGCGATTGAACGGCAGGGCGCGGTCGTTCGAGACGGTCGACGCCGGAATTCCACCGAGCAGCATCCCCGACTCGTTGATCTGGAAGGAGCGGGCGCGCAGCTCGCGCAGGGCGGAGCGGCGGCGGCTCTCGATCATCGCGGCGTAGAGACGCTGCCAGAAGCCCTGTCCGTCAGACGTGGCGGCGGTCTTCGCAGTCTTGGTCACCTCGGTCGCGGGCAGGACGGAGGCATCGTTCAGCACATAGGTCATGGGGATCCATCTCCTCAATCGAAACGAAGGACAGTCCCGGTCGCTTCCTCGTTCTCTTATGCGACCAAAGTGGTACTTCTTCGCACTTGCGAAAAGAGGATTTCGCAGATGCGAGATATGCACAGAACGCATGCATTCGGTTGACTTTCGTTAAGGATTGCCAAATTCGCATAGCAAAGAGGCAGCCCGCCTTATTTCGCGGCGGGTCGAGGCGCCGCGAAAAGCACCGCGGAGTCCCGTTTCGCACTAGCCTTCGCAGCGGAGAGCCGCGACGATGGTTCAAATCGCCTGAGACCGGACCGCCCGATGCCCGAATCGCCTGCCCTCACCCACTCCACCTGCCGCTTCCAGACCTTCACCGAACCGAGTGATCCCGCCCAGGTCGCGCCGCGCGTCGCCGCCTTGCGAAAGGCGCTCGCGCAGCAGGGGCTCGCGGGCTTCATCGTACCGCGCGCCGACGAGCACCAGGGCGAGTATGTCCCGGCGCATATGGCCCGCCTCGCCTGGCTGACGGGCTTCACCGGCTCGGCCGGCAACGCCATCGTGCTCGCCGACAGGGCGGCGCTGATCGTCGATGGCCGCTACACCATCCAGTCGGCAGAACAGACCGACACCACCGTGTTCACCCCCACGCGCATGGAGGAGACGCCGCTCGATCGCTGGATCGAAGCCAACCTCCCCGCCGGCGGGCGGCTCGGCTACGATCCCTGGCTGCACACGGTCGACGGCGTCGCGCGGCTGGAAAAGGCGGCTGCTGCCGCTGGCGGCACGCTCGTCCCTCTCGACAGGAACCCGATCGACGCGCTCTGGACCGATCGCCCGGCGCCCCCCGCCGCGCCGGTCAGGGCGCATCGCGCCGACTTTGCCGGCGAGGACACGGCGAGCAAGCTCGGCCGCATCCAGGACGCGCTCGCCAAGGCGAAGGTCGACGCGCTCGTCGTTTCCGATCCGCATGCCCTGGCCTGGACCTTCAACATTCGCGGCGGCGATGTCGAGCACACGCCCTTGCCGCTGGGCTATGCGATCGTTCCGCGCGAAGGCCGTCCGACGGTTTTCCTCGCGCCCGAGAAGGTCACCAACGAGGCGGGCGACGCCATCGGCGCCATCGGCGAGATCGCCCCGCCGGCTGCGCTCGAAACACAGCTCGCGGCATTGGGAGCCTCCGGCGCGAAAGTCCGGCTCGATTCAACCACCGCCGCCGCGGCCCTCGCCACGCTTGTCCGTGAGGCCGGCGGTACGCCCGACGCAGGCGCAGACCCGATCGCGCTGATGAAGGCCCGCAAGAACGAGGCGGAACTGAAGGGCGCGCGCGCGGCCCACCTGCGCGACGGCGCCGCCATGGTGCGCTTCCTGACCTGGCTGGCGCGCGAGGCGCCGACCGGCCAGCTCACCGAGATCGACACCGTCGCTGCGCTGGAAGCTGAAAGGGCGAAGACCGGCCTGTTGAAGGACGTTTCCTTCACCACCATCGCCGGTGCCGGCCCCAATGCCGCCCTGCCGCATTACCGTGTCACCGAGGCCAGTAACCGCAAGGTCGAGCCCGGCATCCTGCTGGTCGACTCAGGCGGCCAGTATGAGGACGGCACCACCGACATCACCCGCACCATGGCGATCGGCGAGCCGAGCGACGAGATGCGCGACCGCTACACTCGCGTGCTGAAGGGCCATATCGCGATCTCGCGCGCCGTCTTCGTCAAGGGCACCTCGGGCGCGCAAATCGATGCGCTTGCACGGCTGCCGCTCTGGCAGGCCGGGCTCGACTTCGACCACGGCACCGGCCACGGCGTCGGCAGCTATCTCTCCGTGCATGAGGGGCCGCAGCGGATCTCCAAGCTCGGCACCACGCCGCTGGAACCCGGCATGATCCTTTCCAACGAGCCGGGTTTCTACAAGGAAGGCGAATACGGCATCCGCATCGAGAACCTGATCGTGGTCGAAGAGCGCATCATCCCCGGCGGCGACCGCACGATCTACGGTTTCGAGACGATCACCTGGTGTCCTTATGAGCGCGCGCTGATCGACCTGACGCTCCTGGACGACGGCGAAACCGCCTGGATCAACGCCTATCACGCCCAGGTCTGGAGCAATCTCGCTCCGCTGGTCGAGGGCGAGGCGAAGATCTGGCTTGAACAGGTCTGCCTGCCGCTCTGACGCCTTCTCCGGTTTAACCAGTTGGGCAGCGTTCGTCATGCATTCGCAGAATGCCCGAATCGATGTCAACAACCCGTCGCGCATTTGTCACATGGCAAAGATTATGCACCGGCTCCCGAACAGGAGATCCCGGATGCGAGACCTGCCCCGCGACGCCCATATGTTCCTCGCCGCCTTCGCTTGTGCCGCAGCGGGCTTGTGGTGCTGGCTCTGCGGCATGATCTGACGCAGGGCTGCGGCGCTGCTCGCGCGCCGGTACGTGTCTCAGATGATCGCCCTGAAGCCGACCACCGCCACGACCCCCACCGCCACCACGCCGAGCAGCGGCAGCCGGGTCGCGGCCAAAGCAGCGACGGCAGCCGCAGCCGTCTCGGCCCAGCCCGTCGCAAGCGCGCTCGGTGCGATGACCGCGACCAGCACGGCTGGCGGGATCGCGTCGAAAGCCGCCTGCGCCCGCGGCGACAGATCGAGCCGACCGGCCAGTGCCAGACCTGCGATACGGGTCGCATAGGTCGCGATCGCCATGCCGAGGATGGCGAGCAGGTTCTGCGGATCGAGCGTCATGGGGCAAGCTTCATGGCTTGACTGGCTCCGGGATCGCGGCCTTGCGGTCGCCCGCCGCGATCCAGGCAGCCGCCAGCCCGCACAGGGCGCCCGCCAGCACATGCCAGGGCGGGCCGATGAAGCGATAGGCCAACGCCGAGGCAAGACCGGCGGCAGCCACGGTCCAGAAGGTCACGCGCCCCTTCCAGAATGCCGCGACGAGCGCGATGAACAGGGCGGTGAAGGCGAAATCGGCCCCGAAGCGGCGCGGATCGCCCAGCGCAGCGCCGACAATCGCGCCCAGCGTCGAGGTCGTGATCCAGCAGGCGACGAAGGGCGTCAGCATCCCGAACCAATATGCCGGCGTCAGCCGGTGCGTCCGCGCCCGCTTCTCGGCCAAGGCCCAGTTCTCGTCGGCCATGTAGTAGAGGCCGAGATATTTCTGCCAGGGCGAGAAGCCCTGCAGCTTCGGCACCAGCGAGGCGCTCATCAGCACATGGCGTGCATTGATCAGCAGCGTCGAGAACACGAGCGCGCCAATCGGCGCCGGCACCGCCCAAAGCTCCACGGCCGCGAACTGGGCCCCGCCGGCGAAGACCAGCGCCCCCATGATCGTCACTTCGAGCGGCGAGAGCCCCTTGCCCGCGGCGAGCGCGCCGAACAGAAGACCGATCGGCACCGCCGCCAGCATCGCCGGCCAGATATCGCCGAATCCCCGGCGGGCATCGTCCCAGATCGTGGACATCGCAGCTCGACCTTCAGGAGAAATGGGCAGCGCGAAACACGCCCGGCGTCACGCCAAGCCGTGCCTTGAAGGCCCGCGTGAGATGCGCCTGGTCGCAGAAGCCGGTGGCGGCGGCGACATCGCCCGGCGCCTCGCCGAGGCGAAGCCTGTCCCGCGCCCGGCGCACGCGGATGTCGATCAGATAGGCATGAGGCGTCAGCCCGGTCTCGCGACGGAAGGCGCGGATCAGGTGGTGGCGCGGCAGGCCGCAGGCGCGGGCGAGATCGGCCAGCGACAGATCCTCGTCATGGCGCGCTTCCAGCAGCGCCTTGACGGACGCAACAGGGCCGCTTTCGCCCACAGGCTCGCGAACGGACAAATCGGCATGTTTCGCCAGGCAATATGCATAAGCGCGCAGCAGTGCCTCTTCGCCAGCCAGCCTGTCCCCGCCCTCCTCGATCAGCCGATGTGCCGCGGCGAAGATTCCGGCCGCCTCCGGGTCACGCACCATCGGGTCGCGGAAGAAGGGTGTCCCTACATCCGCCCGCCCAGCGAGCGAAGCGGCGATCTCGCGCATCAACTCGATCGTCGGATAGCTCATCCGGTAGCGATAGCCGCCGTCATAGGGCAGGCCGTCATGGACGTCGAAAGGGTGGTTGAAGACAACATCGCCTGCGGCCGCATACATGCGCCGGCCGCGCGCATGCCAGACTTCGCAGCCGGCCTCGATCGTGCCGATCGCGTAGGTCTCGTGGACATGCGGCGCATAGGCATGGGTCGAGAAGCGCGCCGACAGGAATTCGAGCCCGTCGAAGCGTGCCGACGTGAAGATGCGCGCATGCTCCCCCGGCAGGAGGGGCGTCTGCGCGAGCGCTTCGCCTTGGCTGATCAAATCCATGCCGGCAGGATACAGCCGATCGCCTCCTCGCTGTCTTGAAGAAAAGTGATCGGGCGCATCACGCGCCCGATGCGTTGATCGCGTCAATGGGCAGCCGCCACGGCGCCCTCGCCGACCCGCTCCGGGCTCCGCGCCCCGAAAACGAGCACGCCGAGACCGCCGATCAGCGTCGCTAGAGCAGCATAGGCGACCGCGCCGGGAGCACCGAAGCCGTCGACCAGGAGGCCACCGAAGATCGCACCGCTCGCAATCGCGACCTGGAAGGCCGCGACCAGCAGGCCACCGGCGGACTCGGCCACCTCCTCCGGCACGACACGCACGATCCAGGTCTGGAAGCCGACCGGCAGCGCGCCGAAGGCGAAGCCCCAGAGCCCGACCGCAACCGCCGAGGCGGCGGGCGAGCTGCCGAACAGCAGCAGGCTCGCGCCCGTCAGCGCGATGATGCCGGCCCCGAAGATCACCGAGGCCTTGGCGCTGCGCGCCGTGATCGCCCCGCCGGCGAGGTTGCCGAAGAAGCCACCGATGCCGAAGGCGAGCAACACCAGCGAAATCGCCTCGACGGAAAGCTGCGGGACCTGCTCCAGGAAGTGGCGGATATAGGTGAATCCCGCGAAATGTCCGGAGATGACGACGACGATGCCGCTGAGCGGCAACGCCACGCTCGGCTGTCCAAGCAGCTTGAACAGCGTACCGATATCCGCCGCGCCTCGCGCCGGCAGACGGGGCAGCACCGCCATCTGCACCAGCAGCGTCACGACACCGACGATCGCCGTGATCCAGAACACGATACGCCAGCCGAAGAGATCGCCGACATAGGCGCCAACGGGAGCTGCACTCACCGTCGCCACCGAAACGCCGGCGAAGATCAACGACATCGCCTTCGGCATTGCGCTCGCCGGTACGAGCCGCATGGCGGTAGCCGCGACCATCGACCAGAATCCGCCAAGCCCGATGCCGAGCAGGACGCGTGCGAACAGCAGCGTCGGGAGATTGCTGGCGAGCGCCGCCAGGACACTTGAGACGATCAGCATCGAGGTCAGCGCCCAGACGACGAAGCGCCGGTCGATCCCGCGCGTCACGATCGCCGTGGCGAGCCCCGCAATCGCGCCGATCACGGCGGTCGCAGTTACCGCCTGCCCGGCGGCACCGACCGAAACGCCGATATCGGCCGCCATCGGGGTCAGCAGGCTGGCTGGCAGGAACTCCGCCGTGACCAGTCCGAAAACGCCGAGCGTCAGCGAGCCGATCGCGGCCCAGGCGGGCTTGTCGCGGGCCTCGTCCAAAACATCTTCGTAGGCGAGAACAGTAGCGGATGCGGAATCTGACATGAAAGGTCTCCATGAGGTCGCCGCAAGATGGGCGTGGCCTTCTGGAGTTTCCATGCTATAAGATCCGCATCACTTGACCAATCGTCCAAGATTGCGATGACAGCGCCCGCCGACCATCTCACCGACATGCTGCGCGGCCTCCGGCTCGACGGCGTCGACTACAGCCGCTGCCAGATGGCGGCGCCGTGGGCCCTCGCCTTTCCTGAGCAGCGCGAGGCACGCTTCTATTTCATTTCGCGTCGCGGCTGCTGGTTCAGGACACCCGGCGGGGAGTGGCTGGAACTGAGCGACGGAGACGCCGTGCTGTTGCCGCGCGGCGCGGCGCATGTCCTGGCCAGCGCTCCGGACGTCGAACCCTTGCCTCCCTGCAACTGCAAGGTCCGCGAGCGCTGCGGCGATGTGCTGGACGTCGAGGGCGGCGGCGACGGCGAACACACCCTGCTCTTCAGCGGCAGCATGACCTTCAATGTCGATGTCGATCACCCGTTATTGCGGCTGATGCCAGCGATGATGCGGATGAGCGAGGTCGTCGCCCACGAGCCCGGTATCCCGTACCTGCTCGAAGCGATGGCGCGCGAGGTCGCTATGGACCGGGTCGGCGCCGGCGGCATCCTGGCGAGGCTCGCGGATGTGCTGGCCGCGACGATCCTGCGTGCCTGGGTCGAGCGTGGGTGTGGCGAGGCCAAGGGCTGGATCGCGGCGGCACGCTGTCCGCTGATCGGCCGCGTCCTCGCGGCGATCCACGCCCATCCGGAAACGGACTGGACGGTCGAGAGCCTGGCGAAGTTGATGGGCGCCTCGCGCTCCGGCTTTGCCGAGCGTTTCGCCGACGCCGTCGGCGAAACGCCGGCGCGCTACGTCGCGCAGGTCAGGATGCATCAGGCCCGGCAATGGCTCGCCCGTGACAAGCTGCGGATCGCGGTGGTGGCGCAGCGCCTCGGCTACGATTCGGAAGCCTCGTTCAGTCGCGCCTTCAAGCGCATCATCGGCTCCGCACCGAGCGAGATTCGCGCCGCCGGCGAGACGCAGCCGGCGAGACTGTTCGCGCCGCCCGCCGCTGCAGCGGAATAGGCCTCCGAGCTTAGCCGCCGACCAGATCGAACCAACCGGCTTCGTCGATCACCTCGACGCCGTGCTTCTGCGCGTCCTTGAGCTTCGAGCCGGCACCGGGTCCCGCCACCAGCAGATCAGTTTTCGACGAGACCGAGCCCGCGACCTTCGCGCCGAGGCGTTCCGCAGCAAATCGCCGTTGACTTCCGACAACGCGAGGTTGTGCTATACTGCTGACGCTTGGGGAACGGACATGGATAATGCGCTCTTGAACCGCTTCGGCCGAGAACGCATCAGCGACCGGCAGGTCGATGAGCTTATCGGATTGGCCAAAGGCATCGCTGCGGATGGACAAATTCATCCGGCTGAAGTCGAATTTCTACAAAATTGGCTCGCTGCCAACCTCGCCGTCAGCAACCATCCTCTGATTGGAACCCTTTATCAGAGGATCAATGGCATTCTTGCTGACGGAATTGTTGATGAGGAGGAAAAGTCCGAGTTACTTAACACACTGCTGCAATTCACTGGTCAGCCCAGCGAGCTTGGCGAGGCACTGAAGGCTACTACCTTACCCCTGTGTGCGCCAGCGCCTACAATCTTATTTGCAGCTGCACAATTCTGCTTCACGGGCACTTTCGCGTTCGGCAAGCGCAAAGATTGCGAAGCTGCAGTGGCGGAACGCGGTGGACTAGCCGGCAGCCTAACGCGCGAGACACGCTACTTGGTAATTGGCACCTATGTGACGGACTCGTGGAGGCACTCCAGCTACGGAAACAAAATTCTTAAAGCGGTCGAAATGAAAGGCGAAAAACTGCCAATCTCGATAGTTTCGGAGTCTCACTGGTCTCAATACTTGTAGTTATTCCCTCAAATTCCCCGTATCATTTCAAGCCACTCAGATTCAGATTTTATCTCAACGCCAAGCTTCTTCGCGTCCGTCAGCTTGGAACCAGCACCAGGCCCCGCGACTAGAATATCCGTCTTGGCAGAGACGGAACTTGAGACCTTCGCGCCAAGACGCTCTGCCGTCGCTTTTGCTTCGTTTCGCGTCATCTGTTCGAGAGAACCCGTAAAAACCACCGTCTTTCCTGCGATCGGAGACACCGAAGCGGCTATGTCGATCGGCTCTGTGCGGAGTTGTTCAAGCAGCGCGGCAACCACTTCTCTGTTGTGGCGCTCACTGAAAAAGTCGATCAGCGATTCAGTGGCGACGGTTCCGATCTCGCTATCCGCCGCAAGGTGGAGATAATCTGGGCCGGGAGCCACTTTAGCCGCCTCAGCCGCTGCGTTTCGCCAATCCGACTGACTGGGCCCAAACCGCTCGGCCAGTACCTCACGCTGCTTCTTGTTGAGCTTTGGCAAGGCAAGGTGAGCAAGTAGAGGCGTCTCACTAGCCGCATCCGCAGTGGCCCACCTCAGAAGCTCCTCAAGAGCGACAGGTCCAATGCCTGGCGCATTCTCCAAAGCAAGGAAGGCCGGTCCGGGCTTCTGGGCTGAAGCCGCGCCGATACCAGCGATTAACTCCGGCATATCTTTGAAGCGCCGGGCCAGAGCGGCCGCCGTTGACTCTCCAATATGCCGGATGCCCAGCCCGAATATGAGGCGCGGGAGTTTGACCACTCGTCGTTGTTCAATTCCCTCGAACAGAAGATCGATCGCGCGCGAGTCTTCGCTTTTTTTCTTATCCCTCTTAGGGCGCGTCTTCCCCGCCGCGGCGAAACGCGCGGCAATCTGCTCGTCCCGCCTCTTTTCGATTGCATTACGCACGGCGTCATAATCGAGCTTAAACAAGTCGGGCGGCGAGTGAATTAAGCCGGCATCAAACAAGATTTCGATGTTTGTGTCGCCAACCCCTTCAATGTCGAGCGCGCCGCGGGAGACGAAATGCTTCAACCGTTCGACAGCTTGCGCCGGACAGATCAAGCCGCCTGTGCACCGTCGCACGGAATCAAACTGGCCCGTCTCCGGATCGTGCTCGCGTACCGCTTCAGACTGACAGATCGGACAGATCGTCGGGAATTTGTACGGTTGAGAATCCGCCGGCCGCTTCGCCAGATCGACCGCGGCGACGCGGGGGATCACGTCGCCGGCGCGCTTGACCGTCACCGTGTCGCCGACGCGGATATCCGGCGGCTCGCCGTCGCGGATGCGCTCGCCCTTCGAGTCGAAACCGCGGATGTAGTCCTCGTTGTGCAGCGTCGCATTGGTCACGACGACGCCGCCGACCGTCACCGGCCTTAAGCGAGCCACCGGCGAAAGCGCCCCCGTCCGGCCGACCTGGATCTCGATCGCCTCCAGCACCGTGGTCGCGAGTTCGGCCGGGAACTTGTGCGCGATCGCCCAGCGCGGCGCGCGCGAGACGAAGCCGAGCCTCGCCTGCAGCGCGAGATCGTCGACCTTGTAGACCACGCCGTCGATGTCGTAGCCGAGTTCGGCGCGCTTACTCTCGATCAGCCGGTAGCGCTCCAGTAGCTCGGCGATAGTTTCGCAGCGCTGCATCAGCGGGTTGGTGCGGAAGCCCCAGCGCCTGAAGGCCTCGACGACGCCGAACTGGGTCTGCGCCGGCAGCACCGGCATCTCGCCCCAGGCATAGGCGAAGAAGCGCAGGGGCCGCGAGGCGGTGATCGAGGCGTCGAGCTGGCGCAGAGAGCCGGCGGCCGCATTGCGCGGATTGGCGAATTCGGGCAGGCCCTTCTCGCGCTGGCGCTCATTGATACCGGCGAAGTCGGCATGGCCGAGATAGACCTCGCCGCGCACCTCCGCGACCTCGGGCACCTCAGCGCCCGCAAGCGTCTGCGGGATCTCGGAGATCGTGCGGGCATTGACGGTGACGTCCTCGCCCTCCTCGCCGTCGCCGCGCGTCGCGGCATGGACGAGCGCGCCCTTCTCGTACCGCAGGGACAGCGACAGCCCGTCGATCTTGGGCTCGGCGGTGAAGCCGATCGGCTCGTCGTCCTTGCGCCCGAGGAAGCGGTGAACGCGCTGCACGAACTCGGCCACCGCCTCGTCGGAGAAGGCGTTGTCGAGCGAGAGCATCGGCACGCGATGGCGGATCTTCGCAAACTTTCCGGCCGGCCGCGCGCCGACCTTGCCGCTAACCGAACCGGCCGACTTCAGCTCCGGAAACGCCTCCTCGATCGCCACCAGCCGGCGCCGCAAGGCGTCATAGGCGGCGTCGTCCATCGTCGGCGCATCGTTCTGGTGATAGGCGATGTCGGCGGCCTCGACCGCAGCGGCGAGCCGCTTGTGCTCCACCTTGGCCTGGCGGGCGGTCAGTTCGGCAATCGGATTCGGCTCGGTGTCGCTCATAGCCCCGTAATAAGCGACAGGCCAGTGTCGGGGAAGGTCAGCAGATTGCCGTCTGCAATAGCTCGCGCGTTCGCTTCTGAAGCCCTGCGACAAAGGCCGCGTTCTCGCGTATACTGATCAAACTGGGAATTGGAAGCTCGACGCCTATCGGCCGTTGACCCAAGGATCAAGGCCAAGGCGAACCGGGCCAGAACCGGGAGAAACGCCATGGCCAACCTCGACAGCCACTTTGACGACGCCCAGCGAACCGCAGCCCCGGCGCTGCCGCGCATCCTGACCATTACGACGGCGGATCTGCTCGACGCGCTCCGGCTCGGCTGGGAGGATTTCAAGGCGCAGCCGAGCCATCTCGCCTTCGTCGCGCTGATCTATCCGATCTGTGGCGTGCTGCTGGCGCATCTCACCGTCAGCTTCAACATTTTCCCGCTGCTCTTCCCGCTGCTGGGCGGCTTCGCCCTGCTCGGCCCCTTCGCCGCCATCGGCCTCTATGAGATCAGCCGCCGGCGCGAGCGTGGTCTCGATTCAGGCTGGGAGCACGCCTTCGCGCTGGTGCGCTCACCGGCGATCGGCCAGATCATGCTGCTGGGCGCCATGCTGACCGGGCTCTTCATGGCCTGGCTGTTCTGCGCCTGGTTCATCTATCGCGGCCTGCTCGGTCTCCCGGCCGACGTCTCGACCGCCGATTTCCTGCGCGCCGTCTTCACCACCTTCGACGGCTGGATCATGATCATCGTCGGCAATTCCGTCGGCCTTCTCTTCGCGATCCTGGCCTTCTCGATTTCGGTCGTGTCCTTCCCGCACATCATCGACCGGCGGGTCGACGTTGCGACGGCCGTGCGAACCTCGGTCACGGCGGTCGAAAAGAACCCACGCGTGATGATGATCTGGGGCCTGATGGTAACCGGCCTGCTGGTGCTCGGCTGCCTGCCGCTGCTGGTCGGGCTGGTCGTCGTCATGCCGGTTCTCGGCCATGCGACCTGGCACCTCTACCGCAAGGTGGTTGACGGCTGAGACCGGCTCGGCTCCCCCCGCACGGCGCAGTGTCAGGGAACATTCGCCGGCAAGCCCGGTTCATCTGGCATCAGCGGCGTCGCTCACGCGCCGCTCCATTGCAAGCGGGCCGACAGGCCCGCGATATAGCGGGGGCTATGCCATGAACAGTATCATCTATCTCGTCGGCCTGGTCGTCGTCGTGCTGGCCATCCTGTCCTTCCTCGGCCTGCGCTGAGGAGGACTGGCGCTGCGGCGAACCAAGGAGGCCGTGCCTGACGATCAACCCCGATCGTCGCGGCGCGGCTTCTTGCCTTTGAACGGCTTGCCCGCCGGAGCTTTGCCCGCGAAGAATTTACCGCCGCCCGACTTCCCCGCACCGAAGGGCTTGCCTGCATAAGGCTTCTTTTCGCCAGGCGGCTTGGGACCCGTGCGGAACGAGACGTTCGGGTCTGAGAGCTGGTCGCGGTCGCGGCTCACGGGATCATAGGGCTTGGCATCGTAAGGCTTGGCCGCACCGAACGGCCTGGACTTGCCCTCATAGGCCTTCTTCTTGCCCTCATAGGGCTTCTTCTCGCCGCCCTCGTAAGGCTTCCGCTCGTAGGGCTTCTTTTCATACGGCTTCTTGTCATAGGCCCGGGCCGCCG
This sequence comes from Allobosea sp. GW822-FHT03F07, assembly GCF_058801345.1. NCBI lineage: Bacteria > Pseudomonadati > Pseudomonadota > Alphaproteobacteria > Hyphomicrobiales > Alloboseaceae > Allobosea > Allobosea sp. GW822-FHT03F07. The sequence goes on along the minus strand of NZ_JBXAND010000001.1, from coordinate 1,376,209 downwards.
GGCGGACGTCGCGCTGGTCGCCTGCGTCACGCTCAGGGCGCGGCGCACGCTCTCGCTCCGACTTCGCATAGGGAGCCGGCGCATGGCTTGCCTTCTCCGCGAAGGGCTTGGCCGGACGACGCTCATCCTCGCCGGTCACGGGCTCGATCGCGATCTTGTCGCGGTCGACGGCCTTCGCCAGCTCATAGAAGCGCTCGGCGACATCGGCATCGATCTCGACCTTGGTCTCCTTATCGAAGATGCGGATCGCGCCGACCTCGTCGCGCGTGATCTTGCCGCGACGACACAGCATTGGCAGGAGCTGGCGCGGATCGGCGCCGTCCTTGCGGCCAACGCTGAGGCGGAACCAGACGGTATCGCCGCGCGGGCCGGCCTTGCGCGGGCCGTCCGAACGTGGGCTGCCCTCGCGGTTCTCGCCGAAGCGCGCACCCTCGCGCGGCGCATAGTCGTCGCGCGACCGGGCCGGACGGCGCTCGTCGCGCGCATAATTGGGATCGCCGACCTCTTCCGCTGCCGGCAGGCGCGAGCGATAGACGCGCACCAGCGCCGCCGCGATCTCGTTGATCGAGCGGCCGGCCAGCAGCGCCTCGACCATGGCCACATCGTCCTCGCCGGGCTCGCCGGTCAGAATCGGGTCGTTGAGCAGCCGTTCCTGGTCGAGCGCGCGGATCTCGTCCTGCGTCGGCGCACCCGCCCAGACCGCCTCGACCTTGGCTTCGGCCAACAGCATCTCGGCCTTGCGGCGGCGCGACGGCGGCACGAGCAGCACGCTGGTACCCTTGTTGCCGGCGCGGCCGGTGCGGCCGGAGCGATGCTGCATCACCTCGGGGTCGTTGGGCAGCTCGGCATGGATGACCAGCGTCAGGCCCGGCAGGTCGATGCCGCGCGCCGCTACGTCGGTCGCGACGCAGACCTTGGCTCGCCCGTCGCGCAGTGCCTGCAGCGCCGAATTGCGCTCGCTCTGCGAAAGTTCACCCGACAGCGCGACGGCCGAGAAGCCGCGCTCCAGCAGGATCGCCTCAAGATGGCGCACCGCATTGCGGGTGTTGCAGAACACCAGCGAGCAGGCGGCATCGTGGAAGCGCAAGAGGTTGACGACCGCGAGTTCGACCTCCTTGGGATAGACTCGGATGGCGCGGTACTCGATATCGGCATGGCCGCGCGCATCGCCGGCGACCTCGATGCGCAGCGCATCGTTCTGGTAGCTCTTGGCGAGGTGAATGATGCCCTTGGGCAGCGTCGCCGAGAACAGCAGGCTGCGCCGGCCTTCCGGCGTGGTCTTCAGGATGAATTCGAGATCGTCGCGAAAGCCGAGATCGAGCATCTCGTCGGCCTCGTCGAGGACGACGGCCTTGAGCGCCGAGACGTCGAGGCGGTGACGCTCGATATGGTCGCGCAGACGGCCGGGCGTGCCGACGACGATATGCGCGCCCTCGTCGAGCAGGGCCGCCTCGCGGCGCGGATCCATGCCGCCGACGCAGGCGATCACGCGGGCATTGGCATGCTTGTAGAGCCAGGCGAGCTCGCGCTGTACCTGCAGCGCCAGTTCGCGCGTCGGCGCGATGATCAGCGCAAGCGGCTGGCCGGCGCGACCGAAGGCCTCGGCGTCGCCGAGCAGGGTCGAGCCGATGGCGAGACCATAGGCAACGGTCTTGCCGGAGCCGGTCTGCGACGAGACCAGCAGGTCCCGGCCAGCGGCTGCATCCTCCAGCACGGCGTTCTGCACCGGCGTCGGATCGGAGTAATTGCGTTCGGCGAGCGCGCGCGCGAGCGGCGGACTCGAAGTCAGAAAGGACATGGGATGTCGGGCCTAGGTTACGGCGCGGGATCGGATGACGGCGCAGGATGTCGGGCGATGGGCGTGAGCGCAGCCATCGATTGAAGCGGCTCATAGCGCAAAAGCCAGCGGAAAGAAACCGTTACGGCGAACGATACCGAAAGCGTGCCGGCCCATGCCCCGGCCGGCCTTGACGACTCAGCCGCGCCGCGCGATTCCGCCGCCCCTTGGCAGGAGATCGACGCGGATGCGGTTGGCGGTAGTTGCGCTGTTGACGGTAGCGGGCGGAATGGCGCGGGCCCAGGACGGTGCGCATATGATGACGCTGGCCGAAGTGAAGCAGCGCCGGGGCGAACTGGCCGGGCTCTTCGTCCGCGTCGAGAACGTCACCATTTCCGGCTTCTCGATGTCGCGCGGCGGCCTCGCCAGCGATTCCAGTGGCGGCGTCCATCTCGACGACGGCGGCATGCCGCTTGAGACGATCACCTATCTCGAACGCAACTGCGCCCGGTCCGGTGCATCGACGGCGCCGACCGGATGCCGCGGCGCGCTCGAGTTCACGGTGGCGCAGGCGCGCGGCGCCTTCACCATCAGCGACGCCCAGTTCATCCCGCAGCGCTGATCTGCATGGCGCCCACGCTTCGGCGGCATTGCCACGAGCCGGCGCCCCGCGCTCTGATCCCGGCGGACGCCAATCCGGAGGAACCGCATGGACCAGTCGCCACGTCGCTTCGGCCACTACGATGTATCGATCCTGCATGACGGCTTCTATGAAGCGCCTTCCGAGGTTCTGACCCACACGGCCGGCGAGACGGCGCGCCGGAACGCGATCGCCCAGTGGGGCCTCCCGACGATCCGCATCCCGGTCAAGGCCTTCCTGCTCCGGGGCTCCGACGGGATCACGCTCGTCGACGCCGGCACCGGCACCGCCTGGGGCGACGCCTATGGCCATGCGCGCGCGGCCTTGCAGCGCCACGGTGTCGAGCCCGGCCAAATCCGGCGTGTCCTGATCACCCATCTTCACGGCGATCACGCCCTCGGTCTCGTCGATGGCGACAAGCCCTATTTCCCCGAAGCCGAAATCATCGTGCCCTCCGCCGATCTCGCCTTTTTCGGCGATGAGGCGAAGCGCGCGGTGACGCCGCAAAACCGGCAAGGCGGCTTCGGCATTGCCGCGACCCTGAAGCAGCTCTATGCGGGGCGAATGCGCCCGGTCGAGCCGGGGCCGCTGCTGCCGGGCATCGAACTGATGGCACTACCCGGCCACACCTATGGCCATAGCGGCTACCTGATCGAAGGTGAGGCGCATAGCCTGCTGCTCTGGGGCGACGCCCTGCACCTCTCGACGCTGCAAGCCAGCGATCCCGAAATCGGCATCGTCTACGATCTCGACGGCGCGACGGCAGCGCGCACGCGCCGCGACGTCCTCGACCATGCCACTCGCGCAGGCTGGATCGTATCCGGCGGGCATATCGAGGGCTTTGCGACTGTCAGCAAGCGCGGAAGCGGCTATGAATTGGCAGCGGCCTGACGGTGTCAGCCTCTGATCCCGGCCGCCTCCAGCAGCCGCCCGGCTGCCGCCCTCGCCTCTTCCGTGATGCTGGCGCCGGCCAGCATGCGGGCGATCTCCTCGCGCCGCGCCTGATCGGCCAATCCCGAAACCCGCGTCACCGTGCGCGAAGCGGCATCGCCCTCCAGCGCCGATTTCGCGATCAGGAAGTGCTGCGCCGCCTTGGCCGCGACCTGCGGCGCATGGGTTACCGAGATCACCTGGACCTTACCTGCTAGCCGCGCCAGCCGCTCGCCGATGGCATCGGCCACCGCGCCGCCGACACCGGTGTCGATCTCGTCGAAGACCAGCGTCGGCGCCGAGCCACGCTCCGCCAGCACGACCTTCAGCGCGAGCATGAAGCGCGAAAGCTCGCCGCCGGAGGCGACCTTCATCATCGGCCCCGGCCGCGTGCCCGGATTGGTCTCGACCCAGAACTCGACGCGGTCGAAGCCTTCCGGCCCGCGTGCACTCTCGTCGCTGTCGATCTTGGTGATGAAGCGCGCCCGCTCAAGCTTCAGCGGCGGCAATTCGGCCTTGACCGCGCCGTCGAGCTTCGCCGCCGCCTGATGGCGCGCCCTGGAAAGCCGATCCGCCAGCGCGACGAAGGCGGTCTCCGCCTGTTTCAACTCATCCTCGAGCCGCCCGAGCGACGTCTCGCTTTCGTCCAGCGCCGCGAGATCCCCGGCCATGCTCTGCGCCAGCACGGTCAGCCCATCGACGGGCACATCGTATTTCCGCGCCGCGCCGCGCAGTGCGAACAGCCGCTCCTCGACCCGCTCCTGCTCGCGCGGGTCGTATTCGGCCGCGCGCATGCCGGCGGCAAGCGTCTCACCGGCCTCCTCCAGCGCGACGATCGCGGTATTGAGCGCCGCCAGCGACGGATCGATCAGTTCCGGCGCCTGCCCGGCCCGGCGTTCGAGCCGGCGCAGCACGGCCGAGAGCGCCGCGATCGGCGAGCCCTGCCCGCCCACGGCCTCGTAAGCGTCGATCAGGTCGCGCGCGACCTTCTCCGCCTGCATCATGCCCTGGCGCGCAGCGGCGAGCGCGTCCTCCTCGCCCGCCTGCGGCGCGAGCTTGCCGAGTTCGGCCACGGCATGGCGCAGGAAATCAGCCTCCTTGCGCGCCCCCTCGACCCGGATCCGCTGGTTCTGCAGCGCCTGGCGCGCCCGCTTCAGCGTCTCGCTCGCCTCAGCGACGGCTTCGGCCTGATCCTCCAGCCCGCCGAAGCCGTCGAGGATCATGCGGTGCTGGGCCGGGTCGGTCAGCGCCCGGTCGTCATGCTGGCCATGGATCTCGACGATCGCAGCCCCGATCATGCGCAGGATCTGCACGCTGACCGGCTGGTCGTTGACGAAGGCGCGCGTCCGCCCGTCGGCATATTGCACACGCCGCAGGATCAGATCGCCGTCGGTGTCGATCTCCTGCGCCTGGGCGAGCTTGCGCGCCAGATGTGCGCCGGGCAGATCGAAGACGGCGCTGACCTGGCCCTGGGCCTCGCCATGACGCACGAGCCCGCCATCGCCGCGCCCACCGAGCGCCAGCGCGAAACCGTCGAGCAGGATCGACTTGCCGGCGCCGGTTTCGCCAGTGAGCACGCTCAGGCCGTCCCGGAACGTCAGATCGAGACGGTCGATCAGGACGATGTCGCGTATCGAGAGTTGGACCAGCATGGGTTCAGCGCAAGCTCAGGAAGCAGGGCATGCGCGAGCGACCCTCATGAAGAACAGCTTAAATGCGGCCGCCGAACCCGACGATTCCGGTGACGACGCGCGAAAAACCCTGGAAGGCGCGGCTGATATAGGAACCGCGATCCTCGCGCGGCTCCAGACCGCCGCTCTGCAGCAGGGCGTAGGCGTCCTTGTACCACGGACTGTCAGGGAAGTTGTGCCCGAGCACGGCGGCAGCCGTCTGCGCCTCGTTGGTGATGCCCAGCGCCATATAGGCCTCGGTCAGGCGCATCAGCGCCTCCTCGACATGGCGTGTCGTCTGATACTTGATGATGACGTCGCGGAAACGGTTCACCGCGCCGGTGTAGTTGCGCTTCTCGAGATAGAAGCGCCCGACATTCATCTCCTTGCCGGCGAGCTGGTCGCGCGCCACAAGGAGCTTCTCCTTGGCGTCGAGCACATATTCCGACTTCGGGTATTTCTGAATCAACTGCTCGAAGGCGACGATGGCGAGCTGAGTGCGCTCCTGGTCGCGAGTCGCATCCGGGATCTGGTTGAAATACGACATTGCCATCAGATACTGCGCATAGGCAGCGTCGGGGCTTGCCGGATTCTGCGCGATGAAGCGCTTGGAGGCAGTGATCGTCTCCTCCCACTTCGACGCCTGATAGTTGGTGTACGCTGCGAGGATAAGGCCCTTCTTGGCGTAAGGCGAGAACGGCGCATCCTTGTCGATCTCGTCGAACTTCTTGGCCGCGCCTTCGCTGTCGCCGTTCTGCAGGCGAGCAAGACCCTCGTTGTAGAGCTTGTCGGCCGGAACGACCTCCTTGACCTCGGGCTTGTAGACCTCGGGGCGGTCGAATGGATTCAGCGCCGAAACGGTGTCGCAGCCGCCGAGCAGCAAGGCCGTCCCGAGGGCCAGGGCAGCGCCCTTCCACATCGATTCGGCACGCTTGGATGTCGGATTGTTCAGCCGCATGACGCTCACGTCGTCCGTCCTCTTGATCATCGTCCCCACTTCATGGGGATGCATGCCTTACCTCAGACGCCGCAGCCGCGCCACTGCCGAAAGCGCAAGCCAACGGCGGCGGTGCCGTCTATTCGACAGAAACCCGGCAATAGGAAGGCGCGAGCAGCAGGAAGTCGTGCGTGGGACGGCCTGGTACGAGTCCCGCTCGTCGCGAACAAGACTCAGTGCAAATCCTGCTCAGTGCAAATCCCGCTCAGTGAATGTCCGGCGCAAAGGCTGCAGGAGCCGCCGCAGCCATCTGGACCGCGCGCGGAGCGGCATAGACCGGCTCGGCCTCGACGATCGCATAATTGGCGCGGTCGGCGAACAGGGCTTCCAGGATGCGCACGTTCAGGCGGTGGCCGCCGCAATAGGAGCGGAACTCGCCCTGGATCGGATAGCCGGCCAGCGCAAGGTCGCCGATCGCGTCGAGAACCTTGTGGCGGACGAACTCGTCGCCATAGCGCAGGCCTTCGGGATTGATCACCTTGTCGTCGCCGATCGCCACGGTGTTGTCGAGCGAGGCGCCGAGCGCGAAGCCGGCCTTCCAGAGCTGCTCGACATCCCGCATGAAGCCGAAGGTGCGGGCGCGCGAAATTTCCTGGGCATAGGCCGAGGGCTCGAGGTCGAAGACCTTGCGCTGGCGGCCGATCACCGTCGTCTCGAAATCGATCTCGACATCGAGACGGAAGCCGGCCTCGGAGGGGACCAGCTCGGCGAAGGCGCGGCCGTTCTCGACGCGCACCGGCTGCAGGATCTTGAGATAGCGCCGCGCAGCCGACAGGGCGACGACGCCCGTCGCCTCGATCGCAGAGACGAATTCGGCGGCGCTGCCGTCCATGATCGGCATTTCCGGGCCGTCGATCTCGACGAGCGCATTGTCGAGGCCAAGACCGGCGCAGGCCGACATCAGATGCTCGATGGTGGCCACGGAAGCCGAGGCGCGGTCACCGATCACGGTGCACAGCTCGGTGGCGCTGACCTTGGTATGCTTGGCGTGGATGAGCTGGGCAGGACCATCCTCAAGCCCCTTGCGGAGGAAGACGATGCCGGAATTTGCACTGGAAGGCTTCAGGCAGATCGTGGCGGGAGCCCCGGAGTGGACGCCGATTCCGGTCAGGGTGACGGGTGCGCGCAGTGTCGTCTGCCGATCGAAGCTCATTCCGGTATCCAATCCTGATCGCGAACGGCGCCGTTTCATGTGCTCACACAATCGAAGGGCGGAACGTCGGCGATACCTCTGAAGCGTGAAGCAGGGCGTTGCCCGACTCCGGTATCCCGTGGTGCATCTGCAACATAAGCTTTTGAAGCATGCTCACAAAATCACGCTTTCTTACGCTCTGTTACAGCACGGCGGCGCCGACCGAATCTCCTGCAGCAGATTGGAATCGTTTGACTTTCAGAGACGGGAAACCCCGGCGCTGAAGTGTGCGCCGGGGATTGTTACAGAACCGTGAAGGCGGCTCTCTGCCTCAGTTGGCCTGCCGGCGCAGGAACGCCGGGATTTCGAGGTGGTCTTCCTCGCTGCTGCGATTCGGAGCGGCGCGACCGAGCTGGTCGAGCTGACCCTGCGGCGGGCGGGCGGACGGCGCAGCCGGGCGACGCATATATTCGGCGTGAGCCGCGCTCGGCGCCTGCGGCATAGCCGGTGCCGGAGGAGCCTGGCGCACCGGCGCCGGCTGGGGCTCCTGCATCTCCTCGTCCTTGCGGCCGAAACCTACGGATGCGAGGCGCTGCATCAGCGACATCCGCTTCTGGTCGGCCGGGCTCGGCGCCGCCGGGGCGGCCTGGGCGCTGCGATTTGCGGCGATCTGATTCTGGGCCGGCATCGGCAGGTCCTCGATCCGCGGCATGCGTGTCGGACGCACCACGGAACGCTCCGGCATCGGCGGGATGAAGCTGTCTTCCAGCACCGGGGCGGGCTCGGGCTGCATCATCACGGGCTCGGGCGCCGCGGTCATCACCGGGCGCGGCTGGGCCGGCTCGATGCGGATGTCCTCAGACAGGCTGGCGCGGGCGATCGTGTCACGGGCATGGGTCTCGATCGACACCGGCATTCGCATCTCCATCGGCTGCTCGACCGGGGCCGGAGCGGGCACGACCGGCGCCGGGCGAGCGGCCGGCGCCGCGGTACGCAGGCGAGCCTCGGCCTTGAGGCGCTCGGCAACCTGGGCGATGCGGGCCTCGGTCTCGTCCATCTCGGCCTGTGTCGTGACCGGCTTGTCGATGCCGGTCGCCACGACCGAGACGCGAACCACGCCTTCAAGCGACTCGTCGAAGGTCGCGCCGACGATGATGTTGGCCTCGGAATCGACCTCCTCACGGATGCGGGTGGCAGCCTCGTCGACCTCGTAGAGCTTCATGTCGCGCCCGCCGGTGATCGAGATCAGCAGGCCGCGCGCGCCCTTCATCGAGACGTCGTCGAGCAGCGGATTGTTGATCGCGGCCTGGGCCGCGGTCAGCGCGCGCTTCTCGCCCTGGGCCTCGCCGGTGCCCATCATCGCCTTGCCCATGCCGCGCATCACGGCGCGCACGTCGGCGAAGTCGAGATTGATCAGGCCGGGACGGACCATCAGGTCGGTGATGCAGGCGACGCCGGAATAAAGCACCTGGTCGGCCATGCCGAAGGCGTCGGCAAAGCCGGTGGTCTCGTTGGCGACGCGGAAGAGGTTCTGGTTCGGGATGACGATCAGCGTATCAACCGCCTCGTTCAGCTCGCCGATACCGGCCTCCGCCATGCGCATGCGGCGATGGCCCTCGAACTGGAACGGCTTCGTGACGACCCCGACGGTCAGGATGCCCATGTCGCGGGCGACGCGGGCGATGGCCGGAGCCGCGCCCGTGCCGGTGCCGCCGCCCATGCCGGCGGTGATGAAAACCATATGCGCGCCCGCCAGATGGTCACGGATCTCGTCGATGACCTCTTCGGCGGCAGCGCGGCCGACTTCCGGCTGCGAGCCGGCGCCGAGGCCCTCGGTGACCTGCAGCCCCATCTGGATGATGCGCGAGGCTCTGGAGAGCGCGAGCGCCTGGGCGTCCGTGTTGGCGACGACGAAATCGACGCCGTCGAGGCCGGCCTCGATCATGTTGTTGACGGCGTTGCCACCGGCGCCACCGACGCCGAACACCGTGATCCGGGGCTTGAGTTCCCGGATGTCCGGGGCTTGCAGATTCATCGCCATGGTTGCCTCTTTTGATCCTTTGTCCGGCGCCTGGCGGGAGCCGTCCCGATTGCTACATTCGACGCCGTGGCCCGAAGGCCGGTACTCACTAGAAACTTTCCTTCAGCCACCGGCCGACGCGGGAGAAATACCCGTCGGTTCCCGTGGCGAAATACGCAGCCCCCGCGCGGGGTTCGAAATGCTCGACATGCGCGACCTGCGGATAGACCAGCAGGCCGACGGCAGCCGCGAAGGCCGGACCCTTGCCGGCCTCGGGCAAGCCCTTGATCCCTAGCGGGCGGCCGGTGCGGACCTGGCCGCCGAGGATGCGCCGCGCCACTTCCGGCAGCCCGGTGAGCTGGCAGGCGCCGCCCGTCAGCACGACCCGGCGCCCGGCCTGGGCCGAGAAGCCGGCCTGGGTCAGGCGGTCGCGCACCAGTTCCAGGATCTCCTCGACGCGCGGCTTGATGATCCGGACCAGATGCGACTTGGCGAGATGGTTCGGCGTGTCGCGCTCGTCGTCGTCGACCTGCGGCACCGAGATCATGTCGCGCTCGTCGGAAGCGCTCGAAATGCAGGAGCCATGCAGCGTCTTCAGCCGCTCCGCCGCCGAGACCCGGGTCGAGAGGCCGCGGGCGACATCCATGGTGATGTGGTTGCCGCCGACCGCGATCGCGTCGGCATGCATCAGGTGCCCGCCGGAGAAGACGCCGAGGCTCGTGGTGCCGCCGCCCATGTCGACGACGACGACGCCCATCTCGGCCTCGTCATCGACCAGCACGGAGAGGCCCGACGCGTAGGGTGTCGCCACCACCGCCTCGACCTCGAGATGGCAGCGCTCCACCGCCAGCATGACGTTGCGCGCGGCCGAGGCCTCACTTGCGACGACATGCATGTCGACCGAGAGCTTGCCGCCGATCAGGCCGCGCGGATCGAGCACGCCCGGCACGCCATCGAGCGCATAGCCCGTCGGCAGGGCATGGAGCACGGCCTTGCCGGGCCGGATCGCGTGGGTCGCGGCATGGGCGAGCACGCGCTTGACGTCGCCGTCCCCGACCGAGCCGGTGCGAAGATCGACGCTGGCGGCGTAATGCTGCGAGGCGATGCGCCCGCCGGTCAGGTTCACGATGACCGACTGCACTTCGACCTTCGCCATCCGCTCGGCGGCGTCGACCGCGGCGCGGATCGCGCGCTCGGCGCTTTCCAGATCGATGATCGCCCCGCCCTTAAGGCCGAGTGAGCGCTGATGGCCAATGCCGATGATGCGAGCCACATGGGTGCGGCCGCGCAGCCGCTCATTCGCCTCGGCCGGGTTCAGCTCGGCGATCAGGCAGACGACCTTGCTCGTGCCGATGTCCAGAATCGACAAGGTCGCGCTCTTGCGCGACGAGAGCGGACGCATCCGCGGCGTCAGGCCCTGGGAGGTGACGTGGTTCACGCCTCGCCTCCCTTCTTCTTGGTCTTGCTCTTGAGCTGGTCGGCGCGGGCGGCAGCGCCCTCCTCCGTCAGCCGCATCACGACGCGGTCGGCCTGGCGCAGGTCGATCGCCAGCAAATCCTTGTCGAGTATCCGATAGTCCGCCTGGAGCGAGGCGAGCCGCTTCACGGCGGCGGCAGGCGCGATCTCGGGCAGCCTCACATCCATGCCGTTGTCGAGCTTGAGCGTCCAGCGCCGACCGGAGACCAGCGTCGCGGCGCGGATATGCGGCGCCATCGCGCCGGCCTCTCCGCGCAGAGCGATGTATTCGCGCGCCCGGTTGTTGGCATCCGCGCCGACGACGAGCGGCAGGTGGGCAAAGCGTCCGTCGTCCATCTTGTCGATCACGGTCCCGTCGGCGGCGATGACGAAGAGCTCGCCCTTCACCTGCCAGAGCGCGAAGGGCTCGCGCTCGACGAGGGTGATGGCGACTTCGCCTGGATAGAGTTTCCGAACGGTCGCCTCGCGAATCAGCGGGGCGGCCTCCAGGCGCTTGCGGGCCTGGTCGGCGTCGAAAAAGGCCAGCGAGGTCTTCGAATCGATCCCCGCCGCGACCAGCACCTCGACTTCGGAAAGCTCGGCGATGCCCGAAATGGTCACGCGATCGATCCCGAAGCCGACCAGGCGGGCCAGCATGTGATGCGGCTCGCCGTAATTCTCGCGAAGCGTCTCGAAATGGCCGCCGAGCACCGTGCCGCAGCCGATGCTCAGGCTGAGGAAGCCCAGCGCCAGCCAGGTGCCCAGGCGCCGCGGCAGCCGCTGCGCCAGAGGCACCGCGACCGCGCTGCGGCGCGAACGGCGCAGCCAGCGTCCGGTCCGCTCGCCGACGAGCAGTTGCGGCCCGGGAGCCGGGACCGGCAGACGCGAGACAGCCACCGCCGCCCTTGTCTTCACCGATCGAGGGAGGCGTCCTCCACCATCCATTTGACGAGCTCACCGAAGTTAAGGCCCGCGTGGGCAGCCAATTCGGGCACCAGGCTAGTCTCGGTCATGCCGGGCTGTGTGTTGACCTCCAGCCAGACGAGAGTGTCGGTCTCGTCGTCGTAGCGGAAGTCGGATCTGCTCACGCCCCGGCACCCGATTGCTTGATGCGCCGTTAACGCACACTCTTCGATCTGCTGGTAAATTTTTGGTAAAATTTGAGCCGGGCAGATGTGGATCGAACCACCTTTCGTGTATTTCGCATCGTAGTCGTAGAACTCCCCCGTGGCGGCCCGGATCTCGGTCACGCCGAGCGACTTGCCGGCCATCACGGCGCAGGTCAGCTCTCGCCCGGAAATGAAGGCCTCCGCCAGCATCGTCTCGCCGCAAGGCCAGTCCGGACGCGCGATTTCCTGGGGCGGATGCTCGCGCCCCTTCTTCACGATCACCACGCCGACAGAGGAACCCTCGTCGACCGGCTTGAGCACATAGGGCGGCGGGAGCACGTGTTTTTTTGCCGCCTCGAAGCGCGAGACATTGACGCCATGGGCCACCGGCACGCCGGCGGCCTGGACCACCATCTTGGCCTTGTCCTTGCGGATCGCCAACGCCGAAGCGAGCACGCCGGAATGGGTGTAGGGGATGCGCAGGATCTCGAGCACGCCCTGGATCGTGCCGTCCTCGCCGAAGCGGCCATGCAGACCGTTGAAGGCGACGTCCGGCTTCAGCTTGGCAAGGACCTCCGCAATGTCGCGGCCGACATCGACGCGCGTCACCCGGTAGCCGACACCCTCCAGCGCAGCCGCGCAGGCGGTGCCGCTGCTGAGGCTGACCTCCCGCTCGACGGACCATCCGCCCATCAGCACTGCGACGTGTTTGTTCATTCCGGGCCCCGATCGAATTGATCGGGCGACCCTCGGTCGAACGTGGTTAACGGGGCGTTAACTCTCGCCGTGGTGCCGGGCTTCCCGCTGACGGAATGCCTTCAGACCGCAACCCCGATCCGCTTGATCTCCCAGTGCAGATCGAAGCCGGAATGGTCCTTCACGCGCCGCCGAACCTCCTCGCCCAGCCCTTCGACATCGGCGGCCGTCGCGCCGCCGATGTTGATCAGGAAGTTGCAGTGCATCTCCGAGACCTGCGCCCCGCCGACGCGCAGGCCCCGGCAGCCGGCCGCGTCGATCAACTGCCAGGCCTTGCCCCCGGGCGGGTTCTTGAAGGTCGAGCCGCCGGTGCGCTCCTTGATCGGTTGTGCCGCCTCGCGCGCGGCCGTCACCCGGTCCATCTCGGCCTGGATCTCGGCCCTGTCGCCAGGCCGCCCCTGGAACAGAGCGGAGGTGAAGATGATCTCCTGCGTCGCCACTCCGCTGCTGCGATAAGCAAAACCCATATCGGCATGGCCCAGTGTCACGATCTCGCCGGCCCGCGTGACGCCGCGCGCCTCGATCAGCACATCGGTGGTCTCGCCGCCATGAGCACCGGCATTCATCCGCAGCGCCCCGCCGATGCAGCCGGGAATGCCCCGGAAGAAGGCGAGCCCGTCGAGCGAGGCATCGGCGGCGGCCCGCGCAACCTTGACGTCCGGCACCGCCGTCCCGGCGCGCAGGCGGTCGCCCTCCTCGATCGCGATCTCGCCGAAGGCCTTGCCGCCGAGCCGGATCACGAGGCCGGGAATACCGCCGTCGCGCACGATCAGGTTCGAGCCGAGCCCGACCACGGTGATCGCGATGCCCTCGGGCAGATGTGCCAAGAGATAGGCGAGATCGGCCTCGTCGGCCGGCGTGAAGAGGGCCTGCGCCGGACCGCCGACCCGGAACCAAGTCAGCGGCGCCAACTCGGCATTGGCGAGCAGCCGGCCGCGCAATTCGGGCGCGGCCGCGCGGATGGCGGGGGTAATGTCGGGAAAGGTCATGATGGTGGATTTAACCGAACTCTCCCGAGGGGAGAAGGATCAATCCTCAAGCTTCATCCCTTCAGCGCCGCCAGTTCGCCCGGTAGCGCATAGGCCCATTGCGTGATGTTGCCCGCTCCCAGCAGCACGACATAGTCGCCCGGCCCGGCAAGCTCGGCCACCATCCCGGCGAGCTTGTCCGCACTCTCCAGCGGCAGCGCATGACGGTGGCCTCGCGCCTTGATAGCCGAGACCAGCGAATCGCGATCGGCTCCCGGAATCGGCGCTTCGCCAGCCGCATAGGTGTCGGCCACGATCACCGTGTCCGCGTCGTTGAAGCAGGCGGCGAAATCGTCGAACAGGCTGGAAAGCCGGGTGTAGCGATGCGGCTGCACCACGGCGACGACCTTGCCCTTGGTCGAGGCGCGCGCGGCCCGCAGCACCGCCGCGATCTCGACCGGGTGATGGCCGTAATCGTCGAAGATCAGCGCGCCGTTCCACTCGCCCGTCTTGGTGAAGCGGCGCTTCACCCCGCCGAAGCCGGCCAGCGCCGCGCGGATGCTCTCGACGGGAATGCCGAGGTCATAGGCGACCGCGATCGCCGCCGTGGCGTTCAGCGCGTTATGATGGCCGGGCATCGGCATGACGAGATCGCGAACGACCTCGTCGCGCCCGCGCTTGCGATCACGGATCAGCAGCGTGAACTTCGCCTGCCCACCCGACAGATCAATGTCGATCAACCGGAAATCGGCCTGCGGATTCTCGCCATAGGTGACGACGCGGCGATCCTCGATCTGCCCGACGAGGCCCTGCACTGTCGGATGATCGATGCACATCACGGCGAAGCCGTAGAAGGGCAGGTTTTCGACGAAGGAGCGAAATGCCGCCTTGATCGCGTCGAAGGTGCCGAAATGGTCGAGATGCTCGGGGTCGATATTGGTGACGATCGCGACATCCGCCGGCAGTTTCAGGAAGGTGCCGTCCGATTCGTCGGCCTCGACCACCATCCAGTCGCTCTCGCCCATGCGCGCATTGGTGCCGTAGGCGTTGATGATGCCGCCATTGATCACGGTCGGGTCGAGCCCGCCCTTCTCCAGCAGCGTCGCAACGAGCGAGGTCGTGGTCGTCTTGCCATGGGTGCCGGCGACGGCCACCGCGGTCTTCAGCCGCATCAGCTCGGCCAGCATCTCGGCGCGGCGGACCACCGGCAGGCGCTTCTCACGCGCGGCGACCAGTTCGGGATTGTCGCGCTTGATCGCAGTCGACACGACCACGACCTCGGCCTCGCCGAGATTCTCGGCCTTGTGGCCGACGAAGGTCTTGATGCCCTTCTCGGCGAGGCGCTTGACGTTGGCGCCGTCGGAGGCGTCCGACCCCTGCACCTTGTAGCCGAGATTGTGCAGCACCTCGGCGATGCCGGACATGCCGATGCCGCCGATGCCGACGAAATGAATGGCGCCGAGTTCTGCCGGCAGCTTCATGATGCGGTAATCCCTGGGCGTTTCTAGAATCCGGCTACGTCGATGACGAGGCGGGCGAGTCGGTCGGCGGCATCCGGAATTCCGGCGCTCTTGGCGTTCTCGGCCATGACCGTCAAGTGTGCTGGCTGTTTCAACAGCCCCGATAGCTCATTGGCGAGTCGGCGCGGCGTGAACTCCGGCTGCAGGATGCGGATCGCTCCGCCTGCGTTTTCAAGGAAGGCGGCATTGGCGGCCTGGTCCTGGTCGAGAGCTCCGGGCAGCGGCACAAGGATGCCGGGCCGGCCGATCACCGTCAGTTCGGCGATGGTCGAGGCGCCCGAACGCCCGATGACGAGATGTGCCCGCGCCATCCGCGCCGGCAGATCCTTGAAGAAGGGCGCGATCTCCGATTTGACGCCGAGTTGGGCATAGATGCCGCTGACCCGCTCGTAGTCCTCGGTGCGCGCCTGCTGCATAATGAACAGCCTCGCCCGCTCCTCCGGCGTCAGCAATTGGATCGCGGGCGGCACCGTGTCGGCCATGATGCGCGCGCCCTGGCTGCCGCCGAAGACGAGCAGGTTGAAGCTGCCCTCGCCCGGCCAGCCATAGGGCGAGATGGCCGCGACCACGGCAGGCCGCACCGGATTGCCGACATGGCGGCATTTCGCCTTCGCCGCCGGCGACAGGCCGCCGACCTCCGAGAAGCCGGTCCCGATCGTATCGACCCAGCGCGACAGGAAGCGGTTCGCGCGCCCGACGACGGCGTTCTGCTCATGGATCAGCGTCTTGGCGCCGGCAAGCGCCGCGCCGAGCACGGGCGGAACCGTCGGATACCCGCCGAAGCCGACAACCAGCGCCGGCTTGGCCTCCCTGACAGCACGCCGCGCCGCCAGCACGCCCTTGGCGAGTTCGAGCGCGACCTTGGCCTTGCCCGACAGCGAACGGCCCGACGGCGTTGCCGACGGCACCGGGATCACCATATCGGCTGGAAAATCGCCGGCGAACTCCGCCCCGCGCGGATCGGTCATCAGCACGACCCTGATGCCCTGCGCGCGCAGTACATGGCTCAGCGCCTCCGCCGGAAACAGATGGCCGCCCGTGCCACCGGCCGCCAGCATGACGAGCTTGTCCCGTGCCATCGCCTCAGCCCCTGAAGCGGCCGAAATCGACAGCGCGGGGCCGCTTGCGCGTCAACGCGAGCAGGAAGCCCGTGCCGATGGCGAGCGAGATCAGCGAGGAGCCGCCATAGGAGACGAAGGGCAGCGTCATGCCCTTGGCCGGCATCATGTGCAGGTTCACCATCATGTTGATCGAGGCCTGGATGCCGAAGAGCAGGGCCAAGCCCGTGACCGCGAGCCGGATGAACGGGTCCTCGGCCTTCTGCGCGACGGCGAGCGAGCGTAGCACGATCAGCGCGAACAACATCACCAGCAGGATGCAGACGACGATGCCGAATTCCTCCGCCGTGACGGCGAAGATGAAGTCGGTATGGGCGTCGGGCAGGATGCGCTTCACCGTGCCTTCGCCCGGGCCCTTACCCAACCAGCCGCCCTGTGCGAAGCTCTCCAGCGCGGTGTCGATCTGGAAGGTGTCGCCCGAGCCCTTATCCATGAAGCGCTCGATGCGGGCGCGCACATGGGGCACGAGCTGATAGGCGATCAGGATACCGACTGCCCCTGCCCCACCCAGACCCAGCACCCAGAACCAGTGCAGACCGGCGACGAAGAACAGGCCGGCCCAGACCAGCGTGACCAGCATGGTCTGGCCGAAATCGGGCTGCAGCACGAGCGGCGCGATCGTCGCCGGCAACAGCAGGAAGGCCAGGATGGTGCCCGGCAGGTCAGGCCGGCGCGTGCCCTCGGCGAAGGCCCAGGCGGCGAGCACGACGAAGGCCGGCTTGAGGAACTCGGAAGGTTGCACCGAGCCGAGCGGGCCCAGCGTCAGCCAGCGCCGCGCTCCCTTGACCTCGACGCCGAGATAGAGCGTCGCCACCACCATGGCGAGCGAGACGGTGAAGATCACCAGAGCCGCCCGGCGGACCTGCCGCGGCGTCAGGAAGGAGACGCCGATGAAGATCGTCATCGCGATGACGAGATAGGCCGCCTGCCGGTTGACGAAATGGAAGGTCGAGAGGCCGAGCCGCTCTGCCACCGGCGGCCCACCGGCCATCAGCAGCACGACGCCCGAGACCATCAGCGCGACGAGGCCGCTCAGGATGACGCGGTCGATCGACCACCACCAGCGGCCGCTGAGAGAGGGTTCGGCGCGCGAGACCATGACGGGGGCTCCAGAGCAGGCTTTGACGCTAGTGAAGCGCCACGAATCTGAAGCACTCTGTCAATGAAGGGTTAACGGAATGATTCCGGGACCGGCCGTCGCTACTGCAGATCGCCGAAGGCCCGCTTCAAGCGCGAAACGGATTCGGCAACGACCGCCCGCGGTGTTGCGAGGTTGAAGCGCAGGAAGGAACCGCCCCCGGCGCCGAAACTCGGACCATGATTGGCCGCAATCAGCGCCTGCTTCTCGACCCGCGCCGTGAATTCGGCCGTCTCCATGCCGGTCCCGGCAAAATCGATCCAGGCGAGATAGGTCGCCTCGAGCGACATCGGGCGAAGTCCGGGAATGGCACTGAGCCCGTCCTCGAACAGCCGCCGATTGCCGTCGAGATAATCGACCAGGGCATCGACCCATGCCGCCCCCTCGGGGCTGTAGGCTGCCGTGGCCATGACCATGCCGAACGCGTTCGGAGAGACGCCCTGGGCATTGACGCTGGCCTGGAACCGTGCCCGCAGCGCCTTGTCGGGAATGATCACGTTGCCGACATGGCAGCCGGCAAGGTTGAAGGTCTTGGTCGTGGCGGTCATCATGACCAGCCGGTCCTGGATCTCCGGCGCCGCCAATGGCATGGCGATGTGCCTGTAGCCGGGCATGACGAGATCATGGTGGATTTCGTCGGAGACCAAGATCAGGTCGTGCCGGACGCAGAACGCCGCGATCTCGCGCAGTTCGTCGCGGGTCCAGACGCGCCCGCCGGGATTATGCGGCGAGCACAGGACCAGCATCCGTTCGCTGCCCGTCATCATTGCATCCCAGCCGGCAATGTCGAGGACATAGCGACCGTCCTCGATCGCCAGCGGGCACTCGACCACCTTGCGGCCGGCCGCCGCGATGACGCGTGCGAAGGCGTGATAGACCGGCGTCATAAGAACGACGCCGTCGCCGGGCCTGGTATAGGCATCGACGCAAAGCGCAGTACCGTTCACCAGCCCGTTCGTGGTCAGGATCGCCTCCGACTCGACATCCCAGCCATGACGCGTCTTCATCCACCAGCGAATGGCGTCGTGGTTGGCCCTGATATCGCCAAAATAGCCATAGAGACCATGCGCCGCCATGCCTTCGAGGGCTGCCTGCACGCAGGCCGGCGGCCGGAAGTCCATGTCGGCCACCCACATCGCGATGCCGTTGGAAGCGGGAACGCCGTAGATCGCCTCCATCATGTCCCATTTGACCGAATGGGTTCCGCGGCGATCGATCTGCTCGTCAAAGTTCGGGGCAGCGCCCATTGTCAGTCCTCGCTCGGTTGGCGCACCGAGCCGGCCGGTCGCCCTGCAGCCATGTCGCATTTGGTGTTCACGGGCCAGTTCGAGGGCGGATAGCAGCCATGCTCCGAAGCCCTGCCTTGACCGATCGCCACTTCTACAGCGCTCCGAAGGGCTCGAACCCCGGCAGCGCCTTCACCAACGTCCGGAACGCGTCGCCCCGAACCTCGAAATTCGGGAACTGGTCGAAGGACGCGCAGGCTGGCGAGAGCAGCACCGCGATCTCGCCAGAGCCGCCATGCGCAAGCGCATCGCGCGTCGCATGCGCGACCGCGACGTCGAGCGTGCTACTGCGCTCGTAAGAGACGCAGCCGTCGTCATCGAAGGTTGCGGCAAAGAGATCGCTGGCGGCGCCGATCAGATAGGCACTGGCGATGTTGGGGAAGTAGCGCCTGAGGCTCTCGATGCCGCCTTCCTTGGCCTTGCCGCCGAGAATCCAGAAGATGTCGCGGAAGGAGGTCAGCGCCTTCTCGGTCGAGTCTGCGTTGGTCGCCTTGGAATCGTTGATGAAGACCACCCGGCCGATCCGGCCGATCTCCTCCATCCGATGCGCGAGGCCGGGATAGCTCGCGAAGCCCGCGGCGATCTCCTCGGCCGTGAGCCCGAGGGCAAAGCATGCGGCGAAGGCAGCCGCAGCGTTCTGTGCGTTGTGGGAGCCGCGCAGGGAGCCGATGCCCGCGAGATTGGCGACGATGCGGGGCTTGCCGTCGAGAACCTGGACGATCCGCGTTTCCAGCGTCCCGGCATTGGCGGTGACTCCGGCAAAAACGCCCTCGTCGAGCGGCTGCTCGCCGCTGATCCTCACCAGCGGGCGCCCCGAGGCTGCGCGCCGGCGCGCCATCTGCTTCGAGGGCTCGTCGTCGACGCCGATCACGGCGATGTCGGCGCTGGCGACAAGCCGCTCCTTGATCGCGCCGTAGTTCTCGAAGGTGCCGTGCCGGTCGAGATGATCCGGCGTGAGGTTCATCTGAATGCCGACGGTCGGCTTCATCGTGGGCGAGAGGTCGATCTGATAGCTCGAACACTCGATGACATGGATGCGGCCCTCGGCGGGCGGCTCCAGCGCCAGCACGGCCGTGCCGATATTGCCGCCCATCTGCACGTCGCGCCCGGTCTGCCGCAGCACATGCGCGATCAGCGCCGTCGTCGTCGATTTCCCGTTGGTGCCAGTGATGCAAACCACCGGCGCGGCAGGCGCGGTCGCCGCCCGCTCGCGGAAGAACAGCTCGACATCGCCGATCACCTCGACGTCGGCCGCCCTGGCCTTGTCCACCGTCCAGTGCGGCGCCGGATGCGTCAGCGGCACGCCCGGCGCAAGAATGAGGCTGTGGAAGCCGGACCAGTCGGCAGCCAATAGATCCGCGACCGGAATGCCCTCGGCCGTCGCCTTGTCGCGGCTGGCGGGGTTGTCGTCCCAGGCGGAAACCCCGGCCCCGCCGGCGATCAGCGCACGCGCCGTGGCGAGCCCCGATCCACCGAGCCCGAACAGGGCGACGCGGGAGCCTCTGAAGCAGGTGATCGGCGTCATGATCAGCGCAGCTTCAGCGTCGACAGACCGATCAGCGCCAGCACGACGGAGATGATCCAGAACCGGATCACGACCTGCGGCTCGGTCCAGCCCAGCTTCTCGAAATGGTGGTGGATCGGCGCCATCAGGAAGACGCGCTTGCCCGTGCGCTTATAGACCAAGACCTGGATGATCACCGAGAGCGCCTCGATGACGAAGAGCCCGCCGACGATCGCCAGCACGATCTCGTGCTTGGTCGCGACTGCGACGACACCGAGCAGGCCGCCGAGCCCCAGCGAGCCGGTATCGCCCATGAAGATCTGGGCTGGCGGCGCATTGAACCAAAGGAAGCCGATGCCGGCGCCGATCACCGCCCCGCAGACCACCGAGAGTTCGCCCGCGCCCGGCACATGGTGGATCTGGAGGTAATTGGCGAAGATCGCGTTGCCGGTCAGGTAGGAGATGAAGCCGAAAGTCGCGGCCGCGATCATCACCGGCACGATGGCGAGCCCGTCGAGCCCGTCGGTGAGGTTCACCGCATTGCCCGCGCCGACCACGACGAAGGCGGTCACGAGCGGGAAGAAGATGCCGAGCGGGATGATCAGTTCCTTCAGGAAGGGCATGGCGAAACCCGAGGCGATCGCCGGCGGCCCTAGCTGCATCACCAACCAGCAGGCGATCAGCGCGATCACCATCTCCAGCGCGAGCCGGGCCTTGCCGGAGAAGCCCTTGTGGGACTGCTTCGTGACCTTCAGGAAATCGTCGTAGAAGCCGATCGCGCCATAGCTCACCGTCACCGCAAGCACGATCCAGACATAAGGGTTGCGCAGATTGCCCCAGAGCAGCGTCGCGGCCAGCAGACCGCCGAGGATCATCAGCCCTCCCATCGTCGGCGTGCCCCGCTTGGCGAGATGCGTCTGCGGCCCGTCGGTGCGGATCGGCTGGCCCTTGCCCTGCTTGATCCTAAGCCAGGAGATCGCCGCCGGGCCGAAGAAGAACACGACCAGAAGCGCCGTCGCGGTGGCGCCGCCAGCCCGGAAGGTGATGTATCGGAAGACGTTCAGGATCGGGAACGTGCTGGAGAAATCAGCGAGCCAGACGAGCATCGGATTTTTGGTCTCTTGTTCTAGAGAATTCTAGTTCGACGCGCTTTCTTCACGCGAACCGGTACCCACTTCGCTCGAGAACGCTTTGCTACTCGGCCGGCAGGGCCGGAAAGCGCGCCACGACCGCTTTCACGATCGGCCCCATGCGCGAGCCCAGGGACCCCTTCACCATGACGACGTCGCCGCCACGGATCGCGTCGAGCACGAGAGGCTCGAGCCCGCTCGCCTGCGCGGCATAAGCCCCTCGGAGGGTCGAAGGCAAGCTGTCATAGAGTTCGCGCATCAGCGGCCCGCAGGCAAAAACGGCATCGACGCGGTTGGTCAGGATCGCCTCAGCCAGCCCCTTGTGCAGCGCCGGCCCTGTCGGCCCGAGTTCCAGCATGTCGCCGAGCACCGCGATCCGGCGACCGCGGCCGGCGACTGGTATCCGGCCGAGATTCTCGATCGCCGCCCGCACGGAGGCGGGGTTGCCGTTGTAGCTCTCGTCGATCAGCGTGAAGGCTCCGCTCGGCGCCTCCAGCTTCTGCTGCGCGCCGCGTCCGGCCGGCGGCCGCAGATCTCCGAGCGCCAGCGCAGCCAGGGCCAGATCGGCCCCGAGTGCCTTGACGGCCGCGAGGACCGCCAGCGAATTCAGCACGATATGCTTGCCCGGGCTGCCCAGCCGATAGGTCACCGGCTGCCCCATCACGAGCGCGTCGACCGTCGACACGTCGGATTTGAGCGCGCAGGACAGCAGCCGGACATCGGCGTCCGGGCTTTCGCCGAAGCGGATCACGTCACCGGCCGGCCCGGCCTTGGCGATACGCTCGAGCAGTTCGGCCTGCGGGATATCGGCGTTCACGATCGCCGTGCCGCCCGGTTCCAACTCCCAGAACACGCCGGCCTTTTCCTCGGCAATGCCTTCCAGCGACTCGAACGCGGCGAGATGCACTGGCTGGATCGTCGTGATGATCGAAACCTGCGGCCGAACCAGCTTCGCCAGCGGCAGGATCTCACCGGGATGGTTCATCCCGATCTCGTAGACCGCATAGGCCACGTCGCGGGGCGTGCGACAGAGCGTGAGCGGCACGCCCCAATGATTGTTGTAGGAAGCGACGGGTGCATGCGTCTTGCCCTGCCGCGACAGGACGAGCCGCAGCGCATCCTTCGTGCCGGTCTTGCCGACGGAGCCGGTTACGGCAACGATTCCGGCCTTCAGCTCGGCGCGGCGCGCGCTGCCGGCCCGCTCCATCGCCTTGAGCACGTCGGGCACCACGGCAAGCGTACCCTTGCCGGCGAACTGCTGGGCATGCGCCTCGTCGACGACAGCGAGAGCCGCGCCCTTCTCCAGTGCCGCTGCGACGAAATCATGCCCGTTGCGGGCCTCGCCGGTGATCGCGAAGAAGGCATCGCCCGGCTCCAGCGTGCGCGTATCGATCGAGATGCCCGTCACGGCCGCGGGAACCGCTCCCTCGGCGCGCGCGCCCAGGGCCGCGACCAGCTCGTCTCCGCTCCACAGGGGTGCGTTCATCCTGCGATCTCCGCAACAGCCGTCCGCACCACGTCCTGGTCGGAAAAGGGATAGGTTCGGTCGCCGATGATCTGGCCGGTTTCATGGCCTTTTCCGGCCACGACCAGAACATCGCCGGCGCCGAGCATGCGTACGGCCGCCTTGATCGCCTCGGCCCGGTCGCCGATCTCGCGCAGCTTAGGTGACGCCGCCATCACCTGTGCCCGGATCGCAGCCGGGTCCTCGCTGCGCGGATTGTCGTCGGTGACGATGGCGATATCGGCCTTTTCGGCCGCGATCGCGCCCATCAGCGGGCGCTTGCCGGTGTCGCGGTCGCCGCCGCAGCCGAAGACGCAGATCAGCCGCCCCGAGGCGTAGCCGCGCAGGGTCGAGAGCACCGCCGCGAGTGCATCGGGCTTGTGGGCGTAGTCGACGACGACCAGGCCGCCATGGGCCTCTCCGACGCGCTCCAGGCGCCCGGCGACCCCCGTCAGCCCCGAAATCGCCCGCAGCGCAGCCTCCATGTCGTCCCCGGTCGCCATAGCCAGCGCCGCGGCGACCAGCGCATTGCCGGCCATGAAATCCCCGATCAGCGGCATCGACACGAGGAGTTCCCGCCCGCCGACGGCAAGCGTCAGCCGCTGCGAGAAGCCCTCGCGCTCGCGCTCGACCAGGCGAATCGTCTCGCCCTTGCGGCCGATGCCGATCAGCGGATGGCCGGCCGCGGTCGCCGCCTGCGCAGCCTCCTCGGCATAGGGTTCGTCGCGGTTGATCACGACCGGCGCGCCCTGCGGCAGCAACGCCCATAGCCGCATCTTGGCGGCAAAATAGTCGGCCACCGTCGGGTGGTAGTCGAGATGGTCGCGCCCGAGATTGAGGAAGGCGCCGGCCTTCAGCCGGACGCCGTCGAGCCTGTGCTGGTCGAGACCATGCGACGAGGCCTCCATCGCCAGATGGGTCACGCCCTCTCCGGCCAGTCTGTCGAGCGAAGCGTGCAGCGAAAGCGGGTCCGGCGTCGTCAGCGAGCCGTAATCGGCCCCCTTCGCGGTGACCACGCCGATCGTGCCGACGCTGGCGGCCTCATGACCGAGCACCTGGAAGATCTGGCGGGTGAAATCGGCTACAGAGGACTTGCCGCTGGTGCCGGTGACCGCGACGATCGTGCCGGGCTGGCGCGGATGCACCTGCGCCGCCGCCAGCGCCAAAGCGAGGCGCGGATCGGCGACCTGCGCGAAGGCGATGTCGCCCGCGAGATCGGCCGGCCTCGGCTGTCCCGAGACGACCGCGACGGCGCCCTTCACCACCGCATCCGCGATGAAGCGCGCACCATCGGCCTTCACGCCGGCGAGCGCGACGAAGACCTCGCCGGGCTGGACCTTGCGGCTGTCGAAGGAAACGCCGGAGACCGTCCGCGCCTCATCCGACACGAAGGCCCCCGGAAACAGGCGGCCGAGGCTCAGTGGCTGTGTCATGGTCGCTCGCTATCGTGCCGGCGGACTGGCGGCAAGCCTCAGCGCGTGCCCCAGGCCCCAAGCCGCGCCATCAGCGGGAACGGCGCGACCGGCGGCTCGAAGCGCGGCGGCAGGCCGAGGATCGGCGCGGTCCGCTCGATCACCCTGCCGGTGGTGATGCCGGCATTCCAGGCCGCAGTCGAATAGCCGCCGCTCTCG
Source organism: Allobosea sp. GW822-FHT03F07 (assembly GCF_058801345.1). Classification (NCBI taxonomy): domain Bacteria; kingdom Pseudomonadati; phylum Pseudomonadota; class Alphaproteobacteria; order Hyphomicrobiales; family Alloboseaceae; genus Allobosea; species Allobosea sp. GW822-FHT03F07. Next base: position 1,351,924 of record NZ_JBXAND010000001.1, on the reverse strand, counting down.
GCATAGCCCTTCGGCTCGTCATAGATCGCGAGGAACAGGTATCGCGGCTTGTCGGAGGGCGCGATCGCCGTAAAGGTCGTGAAATTGCGGTTCTTGGCGTAGCGACCGTTGATGACCTTTTCTGCCGTGCCGGTCTTGCCGCCGACGAAATAGCCCGCGACATCGGCCTTGCGCGCCGAGCCCTTCTCGCCGTTGAGGCGCATGATGAAGCGCATCGCCTCCGAGGTCTCCGGCTTGATCACGCGGATGCCGACCTTCTTTGCCTCCTCCTCGGAGCGCTTCAGGAAGGTCGGCGTGATCAGCGTGCCGCCGTTCACGAGCGCACCAACTGCCGCCATCGCCTGCAGCGGCGCGACCGCGAGGCCGTGGCCGAAGGCGATCGTCGCCGTGTTGATCTCGCCCCAGCGCCCCGGCACGATCGGAGCCGCGCTCTCCGGCAGTTCCGTCGTCATCCGGTCGAGCTGCATCATCTTGCGCAGGAAGGCCTTGTGGCCTTCGACGCCGACCGACAGGGCCATCTTGATCGAGCCCATATTGGACGAATGCAGGAAGACCTCCGGCACCGTCAGGGTCCGGCCGGTGCCGTGATACTCCTTGATGACCTGGCGGCCGAACCGCATCATGCCGCCAGCGGTCGAGTAGCTCGAATTGATGCTGGCCTTGCCGGAATCGAGAGCCATCGCGATGGTCAAGGCCTTGAAGGTCGAGCCCATCTCGTAGACGCCGACATTCATCCGGTTGATGCGGTCCTTTTCGAGCGCATCGACAGGGTTGCCGGGGTCGAAATCGGGCAGCGAGACCAGCGCGATCATCTCGCCGGTATTGACGTCCATGATCGCGCCCGCCGCTGCGATCGCCTTGTATTTCTCCATGCCCTTGGACAACTCGTCGCGCAGCGCGTGCTGGACGCGCAGGTCGATCGACAGCGCCATCGGCTTGAGGTCGGACGCCTCGGTCGCTAGGCCCGCGCCATTCAGGTCCTGCAGGCCCTGCGAGTCGATGTATTTCTCAATGCCGGCGATCCCGACATTGTCGACATTGGCGAAGCCGAGGACATGGGCAGCGGCCGTGCCGTTGGGATAGACGCGCTTATTCTCGGGCACGAAACCGACACCCGGGATGCCGAGCCGGTGCACCTCGGCCTGCTGGCGCGGCGTGATCTCACGCTTGACCCAGACGAAGCCCTTCTTGGTGGCGAGCTTGTCGCGCAGGTCCTTGGCGTCGAGATCGGGCAGGACGGCGGTCAGAAGCTCGGTCGCCTCGTCCTTGTCGAGGATCTTGCGCGGCTCGGCGAAAACCGAAACCGTGCGGATATCGGTAGCGAGCACCTCGCCATTGCGGTCCGTGATGTTGGGCCTCGCCGCCGAGATCGCGTTCGAAGTGGCGCGGCGCAGGCCGACCTGCTCGTTCGGCAGCGTCGCCAACATCACTAACCGGCCGGTGATCGCCAGGAACAGCGCCGAGAAACCGAGGATCACCAGGCCGACGCGCGGCTGGCTCTTCTCGCCGCTCATGCGGAAGACCTCGCGCAGCATGGCGAAGCGGCGCACCGGCTCGGCTTCGGTTTCCGGCGCGGCCTGCGAGGGCTGTTTCTCGGACGGCTTCATGGACGGCCTCCCGGCGTGGTCGCGCTCGCCTTGCGGTCCTTGGGGGTCTCGGTCGGAACGCCCAAGCCGAGATCCTCGAGCTTGCGGCCGATCGCATCGACCTTCGGCCCGCGATTGGGAATGTCGGCGATCCGCACGACCTGCGTCACCGAGAAGGGCTGCAGATCGAGATGGCGGTCGGCCAGCGCCTGCAAGCGGTCCGGGCGGTTCAGATACTGCCACTCGGCCTTCAGCACCGCGATCGCGTCCTTCTCGCGATGGATCTTCATCCTGGTCTTCTGGAGCTGTTCGGCCTCGAGCGTGGTCTCGTATTTGATCGTGTAGGCATAGAGTGCCGAGGAGACGAGCGCGCCGATGGCGACGACATGGAGCAGCTTGATCACGCTCGGGTCCTCCTGCGGGGCTGGGCCGCGGGAATGCCCGCCAGCGCGACGAGATCGGGCTCTGTTGGGCGGGCCGGCGCGGCATTGCGCTCGGCGGCGCGCAGCTTCGCCGGGCGCGAGCGCGAGTTGCGCCGCATCTCCTCCTCGGACGCCGTCACGGGGCCGCGATTGACCAGACTGAAGGTCGGCTGCGCCATGGCAATGACGGGCGCATGGCGCGAGCCGGCCGGAGCGCGCCCGGAGCGCTCAGTGAGGAACTGCTTGACGATGCGGTCCTCCAGCGAATGGAAGGTCACGACGACGAGCCGCCCGCCGGGGGCGAGCACCGCCTCGGCCGCGTGCAGCGCCGAAACCAGCTCGCCGAGCTCGTCATTCACCGCGATGCGCAGCGCCTGGAACACCCGCGTCGCCGGATGCGGTCCGCCGGGCTCCGCCCAGACAATGCCGGCGACGAGATCGGCCAGTTGCTTGGTCGTGGTCAGCGGCGCCTTGCGGCGGGCCTCGACCACGGCCCGCGCCACGGCCCGGGAGCGGCGCTCCTCACCGTAGTGGTAGAAGATGTCGGCAAGCAGCCCCTCCTCCGCCTCGTTGACGAGGTCGGCGGCACTCTGGCCTTCGCGCCCCATGCGCATGTCGAGCGGCCCGTCGAAACGGAACGAGAAGCCGCGCTCGGCCTGGTCGATCTGCATCGAGGACACGCCGATATCGAGCACGACGCCGTCGAGCGGCGCCATCTTGAAGCGCTCGGCCTCCTCGGCGAGTTGGCCGAAGCGCGCCTGCGCCAATGTCAGCCGGCCGGCCATCGCCGCGACCAGATCGGCCCCGCCCGCGATCGCGCTCGGGTCGCGGTCGAGCGCGAGTAGCGTCGAACCCGGAGCGGCATCGAGAATGGCGCGCGTGTAGCCGCCGGCGCCGAAGGTGCCGTCGAGATAGCGCCCGCCCGGCTTGGGCGCGAGAGCGGTCAGCACCTCGGCCAGCAGCACAGGCACATGCGCCGCAGCCTCGCCGGCGACACCCTCTTCGCGACCACTCCGACCCGTCATGCGCCCGAGCCTCCGCCCGGCGCGATAAGCTGCGATCCGAGCGCCCGCTTCACGTCGCGCAGCCTCGCCCGCGCCGCATCGAGATGCGCCTGGAACCGCAAGGGTTCCCATATCTGGAATTTGTGGCCATGGCCGACGAAGGTGACGGCATCGGTGATCCCCGTATGCGCCTTCAACGCCTCGCTCAGCATGATGCGCCCCTCCGGATCGACCTTCAACACCTCGGAGGTGCCGTTCAGCGCCGTCGACAGCGACTCCCACTCCTCCGAGAAGGGCGAGAAGCGCGCGAGGATGTCGTCGATCGTCTTGCGGAGCGCATGGCCGCCGGCATCGAAGGCGGCGAGATCGAGCGCGGGATGAACGTAGAGACCCTCGTAGCCGTCCTTCGCCAGCACGGCGCGGAAACTCGACGGGATCGAGACGCGGCCCTTGGCGTCGAGACGGTTGGTGAAATTCGAGACGAAGCGGTCCGTCAACGCCGCCTCCCGGCCTGCACTCTCCCAACCAGCCCGGCCGCTTCAGTGGCAGGACTTCAGCCCCCCATCGAAACCGACAAGGCGAGAGCATCGACCGAAATCCGCGCGGCACACGGACCTTGATCTGATTGTCGCCTGCCGGTTTCGACGGGATGATTTGGGATAGCATGGGTGATTATGGGCGTCAATGGAATCGGACATGCGGAGACATGCCTGCGGGAGCGTGGGATCATCACAGCCCGTTAAGGTTAAGTATCCGTAACCAACAGCAATTTCGGGCCGCGGGACGCAAATGATCGTCCTGCGGAGATCAGTTTCGAGGCCTATCGGCGCGAATATTTTTTACGGCATCAGCCTTGGTCGGCCGCCTTCACCAGCGCGGCTCGCAACGCTGCCAGATCTGCCAGCAGCCGACCGCCCGGCTGAACGGCGTCGCCGATCGCCCGCCCCATCGCCTCGGGCACGCAGATGCCCTTCTCGCGCAGCGCTTCGCCGGCCTCGGTCAGATGCAGCAGGACCTGGCGCTCATCCTCGCGGCTGCGCTCGCGGCGGATCAATCCCGACGCTTCCAGGCGCTTGAGCAGCGGCGTCAGCGTGCCTGAATCGAGCGAGAGCCGCTCGCCGACCGCCTTGACGGTCAGCCCGTCACAATCCCACAGCACGAGCATGACCAGATATTGCGGGTAGGTCAGGCCGAGATCGGCGAGGATCGAACGGTACAGCCGCGTGAAGGCATGGCCGGTCTGATAGACCGCGAAACAGAGCTGATCTTCGAGCCGGGGCGAGCGCCGCTCGGGAGCTTTCGTCGCTGGAACCTGCATCTCGGGAACCTTCTTGGCCGCCATCGCTTCTCTACCCACTCATCTCTGGCTGCTGCCGGAGGCCTTTTGCCGCCCTGTCGAACCGAAAATCAGAACCAGGCCGAGGGCGCAATCAACTCCGCGTGATCGAACCCAATTGCATCGTTGACAATTCAATTGTGCACGATCTAAAAGATCCACGCAAGCTCACTGATCGACGAGCGGCGGCCCCTGCGGCGAGACGAGCCTCCCACCGCATCACCGACGCCCGGGATCGCCAACACCGAGGAGTTTTCCCATGAAGGTTCTCTACACCGCCCACGGCTCCGCCACCGGCGGCCGCGAAGGCAAGGCCGCGACGGACACCGGCAACATCTCGGTCGTCCTGAACACCCCGAAGGAACTCGGCGGCGGCGGCGGCGACGGCACCAATCCCGAGCAGCTTTTCTCGATGGGCTATTCGGCCTGCTTCCTCGGCGCGCTGAAGTTCGTCGCCGGCAAGGAAAAGGTGAAGATCCCGGATGACGCGAAGGTCTCTGCCGATGTCGGGATCGGCGCCCGCGACGATGGCGGCGGCTTCGGCCTGGAGGTGACGCTCACTATCTCGGTGCCGGGCGTCGACAAGGCCGTCGTCGAGGACCTCGTCCAGAAGGCCCACATCGTCTGCCCGTACTCGAACGCGACGCGGGGCAACATCCCGGTTGAGCTGAAGGTCGCGTGATCAGCAAGGTTCGGCGGCATCGTGCTGCCGGCCAAAGCTGCCGCAATTCGCTCCGGCGAGTCGGATGCGGCGTTGTTCGAGAACCGGAGCGGAGCGGACTTGTGTCCGTGAGCACCGGAAGCGCACGACAGCGCCGCAGCCGGCCGCCGGAGTAGAATTGCCAGTCGGCCTGTAAGCCGGGTTCTGGATGGCCGGAGGATCGCTCCCCCGACGTGACGGCCATTCCTCTGGGACGCGCATTGCTGCGCGCCTCGAGCAACCAACCCGGACGACAAGGCCCAGAAACAGGCCCCTTCCCGCTCGCGCGGGAAGCATCGTCCCTATTCGGTTTTGCTCCCGGTGGGGCTTGCCATGCCGTCCCCGTTGCCGGGTCCGCGGTGCGCTCTTACCGCACCTTTTCACCCTTACCTCACGCCGAGGCGCGAGGCGGTTCGATCTCTGTGGCGCTTTCCCTGGGGTCGCCCCCGCCGGACGTTATCCGGCACCGTGTTTCCGTGGAGCCCGGACTTTCCTCCCTCGCGAACGAGAGCGGCCGTCCGGCCGACTGGCGGCCGGGCTAGTGCGCGTTCCCGCGCCCTGCGTCAAGCCGACGAAGCGCGAAAGCCAGGAAAGGCAGAAGAGGGAAAGGCTCAGCTGCGGGCCGTGATCGTCCGGACCTTGGCGCAGTAGGTGCGGTTGGCTCCGCTCATGCGCTCGGTCATGTGACCGCTCTGATATTTCATGATGGTGCGGCAAGTGTCGCCGCCGGCGGCGCGATAGGCCATCGCCAGATACTTCATGGCGTAGCGCGCATTGGTCTCGGCATCGAGCAGCCCGCCGGCGCCGCCGGAATAGCCCATGCCACGTGCCGTCTGGTGGCGGATCTGCATCAGGCCGTAATTGCCCGCATGGGATGCGCGGGGATTGTAGCGACTCTCGACCCGTACGATCGCATCGGCCAGCGAAAACGGCACGCCATTGGCAGCGGCATGGCGCGCGACCAGCGCCTTGAGCCCTTCCGATCCGGCCGGCGCCGCGAGCGCCGCCGCACGCCCTGCCTTCGCCTTGCCCACGGCAGCGGATTCGGCAGCGGCGGTTCCGGCCCTGTCCCCGCCGGCTTCGCCAGCCTCCTGCGCGCGCCGGATCTCCGCTTCCCGGACGATGAACGCGCGAGCGTCCGTCTCGTCATTCACCATGGCCTGGGCCGGCTGCAGGGTTGCGAGGCAAATCGCGAGGGCGGCACCAGTGCCCCTGGAGATATATCGCATGATCGACTGAACCTTCCGTCTGGAACATGGCTGGAAGCGACAGTCAATTGCTCAGTAAATGTGACGAGAATCTGTCCCACGATTCGCGAATTCGTTCAAAAATTATTACATCGCAACGGATATACGATAACTTGCTTGCAAGTATTATCCATGTAAATCGCGAATCAGCGCAGAGCAGCACAGCCGCAATCCGCGGTATTGACGCCGGCTTACGACTTTCGCCGCATTCTCGACGTATTCGCCTCCGCAATGAGAAAAGCGGGCAGCGGCGACCGCGCCGGGCTGTCCCACCCTGCCCCACGCCGCTATCATGCCCGCATACAAGGCCGGGAGACGCCTGCACGATGGTTTCGTCATTCTGGGGGGCGTTGGGCGGCGGCGGCCTGGGCCTGGCACTCGGCGGCCCGCTCGGCGCGCTGGTCGGTGCACTCGCTGGTCACATGCTCGTCGACCGCGAGGGCGCGCCGTTCGGCCCCGCCCCTCGCGAGCTGATCTTCACCACCGGGCTCGTCGCGCTCTCCGCCAAGATGGCGCGATCGGACGGTGTCGTCACGCGCGACGAGGTCGCGGCGTTCGAGCGCATCGTCACCGTGCCGCCTGACCAGCACAAACGCATCGAGATGCTGTTCGACCTCGCCAAGCAGACGAGCGCAGGCTTCGAGGCTTACGCCACGCAGATCGCCGAGAGCTTCCGCGACGAGCCGGCTCTGCTCGAAGACGTGCTCGACGGGCTCTTCCTGATCGCCGCCGCCGATGGCGCGATCCATGAGGCGGAGCATGCCTATCTGCGCGACGTCGCGGCGATCTTCAGCATCGGCGATGCCGATTTCGCTCGAATCGAGTCCCGCCACACCCGCCGCGCCGACGATCCCTATCTGGTCACCGGCGCGACCCGCGAGATGAGCGACGCGGATCTCAAACGGCATTACCGCCAGCTCGTGGCGCAGACCCACCCCGACCGCGAGATCGCGCGCGGCCTGCCGCAGGAGGCGGTGGCGATCGCCACACGCCGCCTCGCCGCCATCAATGCCGCCTGGGACCGGATCGAGCGCGAGCGTGGGCTGCGCACCCGCCTGGCCGGCCAACCCGCATGAATCTGACGACGGCGCCCGACAGCCGCTTCGCGGCGAAGGTCTTCCCCTCCCCCAATCATGGCGAACGGAAAGGCGGAGCCGGAGAATCCGACCGCCGGCCTGACATGCTGATCCTGCACTACACCGGCATGCCGGATGCCGGCGAAGCACTGCAATGGCTGTGCAACCCGGTCTCTCAGGTCTCCTCGCATTATTTCGTCTTCGAGAACGGCCACACTCTGCAGCTCGTGCCGGAAAGCCGCCGCGCCTGGCATGCCGGCGCCTCGCACTGGGCCGGCGAGAGCGACATCAATTCCTGCTCGATCGGCATCGAGATCGCCAATCCCGGCCATCCCGGCGGCCTGCCCGATTTCCCGGAGGAGCAGATCGCGGCGACGCTGAACCTCTGCCGCGACATCTGCGAGCGCTGGTCGATCCCGCCCAAACGCGTCCTCGCCCATTCGGACGTGGCGCCCGGCCGCAAGATCGACCCCGGCGAGAAATTCCCCTGGCGTCGCCTCAGCGAGGGCGGCGTCGGGCTCTGGAGCGAGCCGGCCCCGATTCGCGGCGGCCGCTTCTTCGCCCGCGGCGACGGCGGCCAGCCGGTCGAGGCGCTGCAGGCGATGTTCGCGATGCTGGGCTACGGCGTGACCGTCGACGGCATCTATGACGAGCGCCTGGAGGCGGTGGTCGCCGCCTTCCAGCGCCACTGGCGTCCGGACAAGGTCGATGGCGTTGCCGACGCCTCGACGATCACGACCCTGCGCGACCTGCTGGCGGAGACGCAAACGGCCAGGATCGCCTGACCGAAGGTCGCCTGACGCAGGGTTATCCGCAACATTGCAGGAAGTTAACTCGCTGCCGAGACCATTTTCTGGCATGCTGCGAAGGCTGGACGCAGGCTGGCTCGCCTGCGCGACGATGGGGACGGCCTTTGCGTAAGTGGTTGATCGGATCTGGACTGGCGGCCCTCGTCGTGGCGGCCGGCTATTGGACATTGCGCCCGGCCGGCGGCCCGGCCAATGACGCAGCCTACCGCACCGCCTCGATCGATCGCGGCCAGATCACCGCCGCCGTTCGCGCCACCGGCACGCTGACCCCGATGACGACGGTCCTCGTCGGCTCGCAGCTCTCGGGCCAGATCGTCGAGATCCTGGCCGACTACAATTCGCAGGTGAAGGCAGGCCAGATCGTTGCGCGGCTGAACAGCGACCAGATCAAGACCCGGCGCGACGCCGCCCAGGCCGATGTCTTGCAGGCCAAGGCCGATCTCGTCGTCAAGCGCGCCCAGCTCGACCGCGCCCGCTCGACCAGGGTCAAGGCCAATTCGACGGTCAAGGATCTCGAGGCCCAGCGCGACCGCACGGCAGCCCAGCTCGCCGACGCCAAGCGTACCTTCGAGCGGCAGAACGAACTCTTCAACCGCAACACCGGCGCGCAACAGGCCCTCGACACGGCCCGCACGCAGGTCGAGATCCAGGTGGCAACGCTTGCTTCCAGCGAGGCCCAGATCGCCTCGGCGAAGGCCGAGCTCAACGGGCTCGACGCCGACATCCTCCTCGCCGAAGGGCAGGTGCAGTCCGGCGAAGCGCTGATCGGCAGCCGCGAGGCCAAGCTCAAGGACATCCTGATCGACCTCGAACGCACCGACATCCGCTCGCCGGTAGACGGCGTCGTGGTCCAGCGCCAGGTCGATCTCGGCCAGACGGTGGCCGCCTCGCTCTCGACGCCGACCCTGTTCCAGATCGCGCAGGATCTGCGCGTCATCGACATCTACGCCAATATCGACGAGGCCGATGTCGGCCGGCTGAAGCCCGGCCAGCCCACGAGCTTCACCGTCAACGCCTATCCGAACCGGACCTTCGAAGGCCGTGTCGAGATGGTGCGCCTCGGCGCGCAGACGATCCAGAACGTTGTCACCTATACCGGCGTCATCCGGGTCGAGAATGCCGACATGGCGCTGCTGCCGGGCATGACCGCCAATCTCCAGGTCGTGACCGAGGACCGCCGCGATGTGCTGCGCGTCGCCAATGCGGCGCTGCGCTTCCGCCCCGCCGGCGCGGCCGCAACCAGCGCTCCCGCGGCGCTTCCGCGCGCCACGCCTGGCCCGGGACAAGGCCAAGCGCAAGGCCAGGGCCAAGGCGGCCGCGGCGGCGCTCAGGGGGCGGCGTTCCGTGAGCGCATCGAAACCGAGCTGCAACCGACGCCCGAACAGAAGCAGGCAATTGCCGCCGTCATGCAGGAAGGCCGTGCCGGCTTCCGCGAAGCCATGGCCGGCCTGTCCGACGAGGAACGCCGTGCCGCCTTCCGCAAGGCACGCACCGAGATGGTCACCAAGGTCGCCGCCGTCCTCGATCCCGAGCGCAAGGCGAAGTTCGAGGCGATGATGCAGGAGGGCCGCTCCGCCTCGCCGCAAGGCACGCCGGGCCGCGTCTATGTCCTTGGCGGCGACGGCCAGCCCAAGGCCGTGCCGGTGATGCTCGGACCGACGGACGGCGCCTATACCGAACTCGTCTCCGGCGACCTCAAGGACGGCCAGGCGGTGATCATCGGCGGCGGCCCCCGCGCCGCCGCGCCCGCGCCCGCACCGGCAGGCGGCCCGCCGGTCCGCGGCCCGCGGCTGTTTTGATGGCGATGGACAACGGTAATTCCAGCAGCGCCGTCATCCCGGACAAGCGGCGCAGCCGCGTCGCTCCGGGATCCATCGTAAAGCTCCGGAGCCCTCCGATGGATTCCGGCGCTCCGCTTCGCTTCGGCCGGGATGACGGCGCGGAGAACGGCATGCATCCGATTAGGTTGAAGCTGTGCAAGGCGGCTGCGTCATGCCTCTGATCGAAGCCCGCGAGCTTTCGCGCATCTACGACCTCGACTCCGGTCGCGTTACGGCGCTCGACCATGTCTCGCTCGAGATCGAGACCGGCGAACTCGTCGCCGTGATGGGCCCTTCCGGCTCGGGCAAGTCGACATTCATGAACCTGATCGGCTGCCTCGACCGGCCCACCGGCGGGCACTACCGGCTCGACGGCGTGGCGGTCGAGACGCTGGGCAGCGACGGCCTCGCGGAGCTGCGCAACCGCAAGCTCGGCTTCGTCTTCCAGCAGTTCAACCTGCTGCCGCGCGTCGATGCCTGCGCCAATGTCGAGCTGCCGATGGTCTATGCCGGCGCCGATCGCAAGACCCGGCGCGAGCGGGCGCTCGCCGCGCTCGGCCGCGTCGGGCTCGCCGAGCGCGCCCATCACCGCCCGATGCAACTCTCCGGCGGCCAGCAGCAGCGCGTCGCCATCGCCCGCGCGCTCGTCAACGAACCACGCCTGCTGCTCGCGGACGAACCGACCGGCGCGCTCGACAGCCGCACGGCGCTCGAAATCCTCGCACTCTTCCAGGACCTCAACCGCGAGGGCGTCACGGTCGTGCTCGTCACCCATGACGCCGAGGTCGCGCGCCATGCCCGCCGCGTCATCCGCTTCCGGGACGGCAAGCTTTTGAGCGACCAGCGCCAGCAACCGGCCGATGCGCGTACGGCCCTCGCCGCCATCGATGCCCACGCGCCCCAGCCGGAGGTCGCCGCGTGAGCATCCTCGAGGCGATCCGCTCCGCCCTCTCGGCCATCGGTGCGAATGCGCTGCGCTCGGCCCTGACAATGCTCGGCATCATCATCGGCGTCGCCGCCGTCATCGCCATGGTTGCGATCGGCTCGGGCGCGCGTGAGCGTGTGACCTCGCAGATCAAGTCGCTGGGAGCCAACCTCGCCATCATCCAGTCCGGCAACGTCACGCAGGGCGGTGCCCGGCTCGGAGCCGGCGCCTCCTCGACGCTGACCGACGAGGACGCGGCCGCGATCGCCAGGGAGATCGACGACGTCGTGGCCGCCGCCCCGGTTATCGTCACCCGTGCCCAGGCCATCTATGCCGGCACCAACTGGTCGACGCAGATCACCGCGACCGATCTCGACTTCTTCACCGCGCGCGAGTGGGATGTCGCCGAGGGGCGCCTGTTTGAGCCCGAAGAGCTGCGCCGGGGCGAGATCGTCGCCATCATCGGCCAGACCGTGGCCAAGAACCTGTTCGGCGAGCAGAACCCGCTCGAACAGCAGTTCCGTATCCGCAACGTGCCCTTCAAGGTCATCGGCGTGATGGCCGGCAAAGGCCAGTCGGCGCTGGGCCAGGACCAGGACGACGTCATCTTCGTGCCGCTCGACACCGGCCGCCGCCGCATCGTCGGCCGCAACTATGCTCGCGACCGCTCGGTCCAGACGATCATGGTCAAGTTCGCCAACGAGGACGCGATCGCGCCCGGCATCGAGCAGACCGGCGCCCTCCTGCGCCAGCGCCACCGCCTGATGGCGGACCAGGATGACGACTTCATCGTCCGCAACCTGACCGAGATCGCCAACACAGCGACCCAGGCCGCAACCACTTTGTCCTGGCTGCTGGCGGCCGTCGCAGGGGTCTCGCTGCTGGTCGGCGGCATCGGCATCATGAACATCATGCTGGTTTCCGTGACCGAGCGCACTCGCGAGATCGGCCTCCGGCTGGCGGTGGGCGCCAGGCAGCGCGACGTCCTGGCGCAGTTCCTGATCGAGGCGACGACGCTGGCCACCATCGGCGGTGCGGTCGGGATCGCCCTCGGCATCGGCTCCGCGCTCACGATTGCACGAATAGCCGGTTGGCCCTCGGTCGTTTCGATCGAGACGATTCTGATCGCCGTCGGCGTTTCCGGGATGATCGGCATCTTTTTCGGCTTCTATCCCGCCAGGCAGGCGGCCAGGCTCGACCCGATCGAGGCGCTGCGACGGGAGTGAATGAGCACTTGCGGTGCCTCCTGCTGGAACGGCTTGACAAGAATCGCTTAACCAATGACGCCTAGCTTTTAGGCACATGCCTAGACCCGCCCCTCCGGGGAACCTGTCTTGAAGCACGCAAGCCCTCCCGCGCTCGCCGCCGGCAGCCTCTACGAGCAGGCGATGCTCGGACCGGGCGGCGCCTGGTCGTGCGATCTTGCCACAGAGGTGCTGACCTGGACTGACGGGGTCTACGATCTGTTCGGAATGGCGCGCGGTTCGAAACTCCGCCGTTCCGACACCCTCGACGTCTACCAGAGCCAGAGCCGCAGCGAGATGGAGCAGCGCCGCGCCGCCGCCATCCGCTCGGGCACGGGGTTTTCCCTCGACTGCCAGTTGCGGACCGCCGGACAGAGCCGCTGGATGCGCCTGCGCGTCGGCGTGAACTACGACCAAGGACGCCCGGTCCGCATCTTCGGCTCGAAGCAGGACATCACCGCCGAGAAGAGGATGTGGGACGGCCTTGTCACGCTCGTCGGCAACGACCCGCTGACCGGCCTTGCGAACCGCCGCGCCTTCGAGGAAGCCGCCCGCGAACTCAGCCGCCATGCCGAGGGCTCCCATGGCTTCGCCCTGGCGTTGATCAGCATCGATGATTTCGCGTCGCTCCGCGAGCAGCTTGACCACGCCGGCGCGAATGAATGCCTGCGCTGCCTGGGCGCGCGATTGGCTCGGCTTTTCCCCGACGCCGTCCAGGTCTCGCGCATCGGCGGCAGCGAATTCGCGCTGCTGCTGCGGGTGCCCGGCGGGCATGCCGGCCTGGCCGCGACACTGGAAGGAGCCCAGCGATTGCTGGCCCGGCCGGTGCCTCGCGACACTCTGGCCATAGAGATCGGCGTCACGATCGGTGCGGCCGTCCTGAAGCCCTCGCACCGGCACGATCCGAGAAAGCTGTTCGCCGAGGCCGACGCGGCGCTCTATGTCGCAAAGGCGGCAGGCAGCAACTGCGTTCGCATCTTCGACGGCATGGTCGCCAGGCCCCTCGCGCCCGCATCCTGTCCGTACGCAGAGGGCAAGGCCGCGATCCTCCCCGGATCGCGGCCCGCCTAGAAGCGCTTCGCGCCGCGCTACCGCTCAGCCCTTCACGCTCTTCACCACATCGGCGACGTTCCGACCGAAGGCTTCGGCCGTCTGGAGGTCTCCGGCGATCATCTCGTCGACGCCGGCATCCGACGGCGAGGTCACGAGCAGGCCGAGATAGCCGCCGAGATGGTTGAGGTCGTCGCGGCCATGGGCCTTGGCGTTGGAGGGATGCATGCCCGTGCCGGTCCACAGCATCTTGTGCTGGGCAGCCAGCGTCGCGAGATAGGCGATGGTCGAGCCCTTGTCGCCGTTGAGCGTCGCCGAATTGGTGAAGCCGGCCGCGACCTTGCCCTTCCAGTCCATCGTGTACCAGGGCTTGCTGGAGGCGTCGGCGAACTTTTTGAACTGCCAGGACACCATGCCCATATAGGTCGGCGAGCCGAAGATGATGCCGTCAGCGGCCTTTAGCGTCTCCCAGCCGGCTTCCGGAACATTGCCCTCCGCATCGATCGCAACGAGATCGACGCTGGCGCCGGCCGCAGCCGCGCCCGTCTGCACGGTCTCGGCGACCTTCCTGGTGTGGCCGTAGCCGGAGTGGAACACGATGGCGATCTTGGTCATGGTCGAGCCTCTGTCGGAATGAACCCGTTGGGTGCCGCCAAGATGTTGCAGCGCAGCGGCGGCTTCAATGCCCGCGCGGTTGCAACGACGCAGGACCGCCATGGCGCTGCCGCAAGGTCCCGCCCACCCCCACTATCGTCACCTCCATGTCGTGTGGCTGCCCTAGTCAGCCGTGATCGCGCGGCCTGCCTCGGGGCACAGGCGGGCGGCAGGTGTACTTCAGGGCAGAGACAGTTCAGGGGACGTCATGCAGATCGACATCTTCACCCAGGTCGTCGTGCCCGTGATCGGCGGTCTCGGCATCTTCATGCTCGGGCTCGAATTCATGAGCAACGGCATCCAGTCGCTCGCGGTCAACAAGATGCGGGCCCTGCTGGCCCGCATCGCCGGCACCCCGTCGAAGGGCGTGCTCGCGGGCACCTTCATCACCGGCGTCATCCAGTCCTCGACAGCGATGACCGTCATGGTCGTCGGCCTCGTCAATGCCGGCGTCATCGGCTTGCGGCCCGCCATCAGCGTCATCATGGGCGCCAACATCGGCACGACGCTCGGCAACGGCCTGATCGCGCTCCCGCTCGGCCCCTTGGGCCTGCTGCTGGCGGGCATCTTTGCGCTCGTCCACATTTTCGCCAGGACCGACAAGATGAAGAACATCGCGCTGGCTTGCATGGGCTTCGCGCTGATCTTCTACGGGCTGAACCTTATGACGGGCGGCCTGCGCCCGTTGCGCAACATGCCCGAGGTCATGAGCGTGATCTCCGCGCTCCGGGCCGACACCTATTTGAACCTGATCTATTGCGTGCTGATCGCCGCCGGCATCACCGCGATGATCCACTCGTCCTCGGCGACGATTGGCATCGTCATGGGGCTCGGCGCCGCCGGCATCCTCGACTGGAAGACCGCTGTCGCCTTCTCGCTGGGCGCCGATCTCGGCACCACCATCACCTCCTGGATGGCCTCGCTCAACCTGTCGAAGAACGCCAAGCGCGCCGCCTATGCCCACATATCCTTCAACCTGATCGGCGTCGCGATCACGATCCCGCTCTTCTTTGTATCGATGGATGTGTTGACCTGGGCGATGCAGTGGTTCGGCGGCGATCCGGGCATGCCTGTCGTCAAGGACGGCAAGGAGACTTTCCCGCTCGTGCCGGTCGCGGTCGGCCTCTACTCGACCTTCTTCAACATCTTCAACACCGCCCTGCTCTTCCCCTTCGTCGGCGTGTTCGAGCGCGTGCTGTCGAAGGTCGGGGCCTCCTCGATCGATGACATCGAGGACTATAGCCAGCCACGTTATCTGGTGAAGGCCGGGAACGACGCGCAGGCGATCGAGGCGATCCAGCGCGAGACCGGCCGCTATCTTGAAGCAGCCAAGCTGTTCATGGACATCGCCCGCGGCAACCCGAATGCCCCCGACAAGATCGAGGAGCACTATGCCGCGATCGACATCCTGAACCGCGACATCCGCGCCTACACCTCCGGCATGTTCACTCCCGATATGTCGTATGCCCGCGCCGATCTCGTCGCCAGCCTGATCGAGGAAGAGGATCAAACGGCGAGCCTCGGCGAGACGCTCTACCAGGTCGCCAGGCGGGTCGAGCGCCAGCCCTTCGGCGAGATCGGCCGGGGCCTCGTCAACGAAGTCATCGACCAGGTGACCGACGCCCTGCGCGCCATCGTCCCAATCAACCAGGTCAACCCGCTGGTGACGGCCGACGCGCAGCCGCGCATCGACGCACTGCTCAGCTTGCGCGAACGCTGCCTGCGCCTCGGCGCGGAACTGCCCTGGGTCGAGCGCGGCGCCATCCTGGCGCTGCTCGGCAGCGCCGAACGCGCCTATGTCATGATCGAGCGCATCGACGCCGAACGTCGTTCAGTCTCGCGCGAGGTTCAAGCGGAGACGCGGGCCGAGGTCGGTGCGCCCCGCGATCTGGGCGGCATGATGCCGGCGGTTGCTCCGGCCTGAGCGCTTGTCCCGGAGCGTCTCTCGAGGGCCGCCGCAAGGCGGCCCTTTCGTTTTCAGTCGAGCGACCGGACGAAGACGATCTGCCCGCCGAGGTCGTAGCCCATGTCGCGCCAGCCATGCCGACGGTAGAAGCGCTCGGCGCGCGTCCCTCCCCCGGTATTGAGATGCGCCTGGGAGTGTCCGGCGGCCTTCAGCCTGACCAGCGTCTCGTCTAGGAGCGCACGGCCATGGCCGCGCCCCTCATGGGCGGGATCGACGAAGAGCGCCCAGACGAGCCCGCTCAGGTGATTGGCGCAAGCGAAGCCGACGATCTCCCCGTTCTCTTCCGCCACCAGGAAGATCGCCTGTTCGCGATACCAGGCGACTTCTTCATCGCTCACCTTGGACGGATCGGAGAGCACATTCTCCTTCACACCCATCCGGATCGCGTGGATGCGGGGCTGGTCGGCCGCCGTCGCCTTGCGGATGGAGGAAGAGGCAGCCGCCATCTCAGCGTTTGCGGACGAATTCGGTGCGCAGGACGAGGCCCCTGATCGCCTCGTGGCGGCAATCGATCTCGTCCGGATCGTCCGTCAGGCGGATCGACTTGATCACCGTACCTTGCTTCAGGGTCTGGCCGGCACCCTTGACCTTCAGATCCTTGATCAGGACCACCGAGTCGCCGTCGGCGAGGATATTTCCGGCCGCATCGCGCACCTCGGCGCGCACAGGCGCTGTAGCGGCCGCCATCTCGGAAGCCGGACGCCACTCGCCCGTTGTCTCGTCATAGACGTAGTCGTCGTCGCCAGCCATGTCCGCACCGTAAACTATAACGCCGGACCGCCCGGCCCTGCACGGCTATACGAGCCAGGCCGCCAATTCAACAGGACCCAGCTGTATAAATAGCCGAACCGATCGCAAGCCAGCGGCGGGAGGAAGAGCCCTACTCCGCCGCTTCCAGCCGATAGGCCGAGGGCTCGTAGTTCAGGATCGGCGCGAGCCAGCGCTCGACCTCGTGGATCGGCATGCCCTTGCGCACCGCGTAGTCCTCGACCTGATCACGTTCGACCTTGGCGACGCCGAAGTAATAGGCGTCCGGATGCGAAAGATAGAGGCCCGAGACCGACGAACCCGGCCACATCGCAAAGCTCTCCGTCAGCTTCACGCCGACGCGGCGCTCCGCCTGCAGCAGTTCGAACAGCGTCGCCTTCTCGGTATGGTCGGGCTGGGCCGGATAGCCCGGCGCGGGCCGAATGCCCTGATATTCCTCGCGGATCAGCTCCTCGTTCGAGAAGGCCTCGTCAGGCGCGTAACCCCAGTATTCCTTGCGCACGAGCTGGTGCATGCGCTCGGCGAAGGCTTCGGCGAAGCGATCGGCCAGCGCCTTGACCATGATCGAGCGGTAGTCGTCATTGTCGCGCGCGAACTTCTCCGAGATCCGCTCTTCCTCGGCGCCGGCCGTCACCACGAAGGCGCCGACATAGTCAGGCCGCTCGATGCCCTCCGGCGCGAAGAAGTCGGAGATGCACATGTTCGGCTTGCCGTCGCGCTTCGAGAGTTGCTGGCGCAGGCCGTGGAAGGTCGCGAGCGTCTCCTGCCGGCTTTCGCCGGTGTAGAGGCGGATGTCGTCGCCGACCGCATTCGCCGGCCAGAAGCCGATCACCGCCTTCGGATTGAACCAGCGCTCCTCGACGATGCGCTTCAGCATCGCCTGCGCGTCGTCCCAGAGCGCGCGCGCCGCCTCGCCCTGCTTCTCGTCCTCGAGGATCGCAGGGTATCGCCCCTTCAGCTCCCAGGTCTGGAAGAACGGCGTCCAGTCGATCACCGGCACGAGATCGGCGAGATCATAGGTCCGGAAGGTCCGCGTGCCCAGGAAGCTCGGCTTCGGCGGCTGGTATCCGCTCCAGTCGGGTTTGAAGGCGTTGGCGCGGGCCTTGGCCAGGGGCAGGCGCTGCTTGTCGGCCTCGGAACGGCGATGCGCCGCCGAGACCTTGGCGTATTCCGCACGAATGCCTTCGATATAGGCCGGCTTCTGGTCCTGCGAGAGCAGGCTGGAGACGACGCCGACGGCGCGCGATGCGTCCGTGACGTAGATCGTCTGTCCCTTCTCGTAGGAGGGATGGATCTTGACCGCCGTATGCACGCGGCTGGTCGTCGCCCCGCCGATCAGGAGCGGAATGTCGAAGCCTTCGCGCTCCATCTCGGAGGCGACGGTGACCATTTCGTCGAGCGAGGGCGTGATCAGCCCCGACAACCCGATGATGTCGACCTTCTCCTTGCGGGCGGTGTCGAGGATCTTCTGCGTCGGCACCATCACGCCGAGGTCGATAACCTCGTAATTGTTGCACTGGAGCACGACGCCGACGATGTTCTTGCCGATGTCGTGGACATCGCCCTTCACCGTCGCCATCAGCACCTTGCCGGCGGCCGAGCGCTCGCCGCCGCCGTTCAGGCGCTTCTCCTCCTCCATGAACGGCATGAGATAGGCCACCGCCTGCTTCATGACGCGGGCCGACTTCACCACCTGCGGCAGGAACATCTTGCCCGCGCCGAACAGGTCGCCGACCACGTTCATGCCGGCCATCAGCGGCCCCTCGATGACGTGCAGCGGCTTCTCGGCCTTCTGCCGGGCCTCCTCGGTGTCCGCATCGATGAAGGCGGTGATGCCGTTGACCAGCGCGTGCTCGAGCCGCTTCTCGACCGGCAACTCGCGCCAGGCCATATCCTTGCCGGAAACCGCGGCGGAACCATCGCCCTTGAAGCGCGGCGCCGCGTCGAGCAGGCGCTCGGTCGAGTCCTTGCGGCGGTTGAGGACCACGTCCTCGCAGAGCTCCCGCAGTTCCGGATCGAGATCGTCATAGGAGCCGAGCTGGCCCGCATTGACGATGCCCATATCCATGCCGACCTTGATAGCGTGGTACAGGAAGACCGAGTGCATGGCCTCGCGGACCTTCTCGTTGCCGCGGAACGAGAAGGACAGGTTCGAGACGCCGCCCGAGATGTGGGCGTGCGGCAGCGTCTCGCGAATCGTCTTGGTCGCCTCGATGAAGTCGTTGCCGTAGTTGTCATGCTCCTCGATGCCGGTCGCCACCGCGAAGACGTTCGGGTCGAAGATGATGTCCTCGGGCGGGAAGCCGATCTCCTCGGTCAGCAGCTTGTAGGCGCGGGTGCAGATCTCGATCTTGCGCTCATAGGTGTCGGCCTGGCCCTTCTCGTCGAAGGCCATGACGACGACGGCAGCGCCATAGTCGCGGCAGATGCGGGCATGTTCGAGGAAGGCAGCCTCGCCCTCCTTCATCGAGATCGAATTGACGATCGGCTTGCCTTGGATCGTCTTCAGCCCCGCCTCGATGACATGGAACTTCGAGGAATCGACCATGATCGGCACGCGGCTGATGTCCGGCTCCGATGCGACGAGATTGCAGAACTCGGTCATCGCCTTCTCGGAATCGAGCAGGCCCTCATCCATGTTGATATCGATGACCTGCGCGCCGTTGGCGACCTGGTCGCGCGCCACGTCGAGCGCTGCGGCATAGTCGCCATTGGTGATGAGCTTGCGGAACTTGGCCGAGCCGGTGACGTTGGTGCGCTCACCGATATTGACGAACGGGATCGTCTCGTCGAGCGTGAAGGGCTCGAGCCCCGACAGCCGCAGATAGGGCTTGATATTGGGCACGGAGCGCGGCGCCTTGCCCGCAACCGCCTGAGCGATCGCAGCGATATGGCCGGGCGTCGTGCCGCAGCAGCCGCCGACAACATTGACGAGCCCGGCATCGGCGAACTCGGCCAGCATCGCCGCCGTCGCCTCTGGGCTCTCGTCATACATGCCAAATTCGTTGGGCAGACCGGCATTGGGATAGGCGCAGATCAGCGTGTCGGCGACCCGCGACAGATCCTTGATATGGGCACGCATCTCGCGCGCGCCGAGCGCGCAGTTGAGCCCGATCGTCAGCGGCGCCGCATGGCGGACCGCGTTCCAGAAGGCTTCCGTGGTCTGGCCCGAGAGCGTGCGCCCCGACAGGTCGGTGATCGTACCGGAGATCATCACCGGCAGACGGATGCCCTTCTCGCGATAGACTTCCTCGATCGCGACGATCGCCGCCTTGGCGTTGAGCGTGTCGAAGATCGTCTCGACCAGGATGATCTCGGAGCCGCCGTCGATCAGCCCCCTCACCTGCTCGGCATAGGACTCCCGCACCTGGTCGAAGGTCACCGCCCGGAAGCCGGGATTGTTGACGTCGGGTGAGATCGAAAGCGTGCGGTTGGTCGGGCCGATCGCACCCGCGACATAGCGGCGCCGGCCATCGGCCTTCTGCGCGATCGCGGCCGCCTCGCGCGCCAGCTTCGCCGAAACGACGTTCAGCTCATAAGCCAGCGCCTCCATGCCGTAATCGGCCTGGGCGATCTGGGTCGAGGAGAAGGTGTTGGTTTCGACGATGTCCGCGCCGGCCGTGAAATAAGCCAGGTGGATATCGCGGATCGCCTCGGGCTGGGTCAGGACCAGAAGGTCGTTGTTGCCCTTGAGGTCGTGGTTCCAACCCTTGAAGCGCTCGCCGCGGAAATCGGCCTCGGAAAACTTCTGGTTCTGGATCTGCGTCCCCATCGCGCCGTCGAGCACAAGGATGCGCTCGGAAGCGGACTGGCGTAGCGCACGCTGGATCTCGGCGCCGTCGACGGGGGTGGGGGTAAAGTCGGTCATTGTCGCGCTTTCATCGAACCCGGATCAGTCCGAAAATTCCCTCAGCCCTCATCCTGAGGAGCCGCGAAGCGGCGTCTCGAAGGACGAGGGCTTCTCAATTCACGCCGCTGCAGCCTGTTCAGCCGCCTTCTCGGGCTTGACCCCGACAAGATGGCAGATCGCATAGACCAGGTCGGCTTTATTCATCGTGTAGAAATGCAGGTCGCCGACGCCGCGATCGATCAGGTCGAGCGCCTGCTCGGCGCAGACGGCGGCCGCCACCAGCCGGCGCGTCGCCGCGTCCTCCTCCAGCCCCTCGAAGCGGTCGGCGAGCCATTGCGGCACGCTCGCCCCGGTCTTGCGGGCGAAGTTGGCGGTCTGCTTGAAGTTCTGGACCGGCACGATGCCGGGCAGGATCGGGATGTCGATCCCGGCCGCCCTCACCTTGTCGAGATAGCGGAAATAGACGTCGTTATCGAAGAAGAACTGGGTGATCGCCCGCGTCGCTCCGGCATCGACCTTCTTCTTCAGCGCGTCGATATCGGCATCGAGCGAGGCGGCTTCCGGATGCTTCTCGGGATAGGCCGAGACCGTCACCTCGAAATCGCCTATGCGCTTGAGGCCGGCGACGAGGTCCGAGGTCTGGTGATAGCCCTGCGGATGCGGCTCGTAGACCGTGCCCAGCCCACCGGCCGGGTCGCCGCGCAGCGCCACGACATGGCGCACACCGGCATCCCAATAGGCACGGATGACCTCGTCGACCTCGTCGCGCGAAGCCGATACGCAGGTCAAATGGGCGGCCGGCTTCAGCCCGGTTTCCTCGACCATGCGCTTGACGGTCGAATGGGTGCGCTCGCGCGTGGAACCGCCGGCGCCATAGGTCACCGAGACGAAGGAGGGTCCGAGCGGCTCGAGCCGGCGCACGCTCTCCCAGAGCGCGACCTCCATCTCCTCCGTCTTGGGCGGGAAGAATTCGAAGGACACCTTCGGGCGGCGGGAGCCGTGCCGGCTCGGGCGAAACGCATTCATCAGGCTACCTCTAGATTGTTCTGTCGCAGCACCGGATCCGACTGGACGCGCCGGTCGCTTCCGCGCCAGAGCATCACCGGCAACTGGCCGCTGCCGCCGCCGGCCAGGGTGATTTCCTCGGACAAGTCGCAGCTCAGCCCGCTTTCCGCGAACCAGCCGGCGATCTGCGCCTGCGAGAAGCCGAGCCGGCGATGGGCGTGCTCGGTACGCAGGAATTCCATCTCATGCGGCGCGAAATCGACGACGATCAGCCGCCCGCCCGGAGCCAGCATCGCGGCGGCCTCGCGCACGGCGCGGCCGGGATCGTCGAGGAAGTGCAGCACCTGATGGATAATGACGAGATCGAAAGCCCCGCGCGGGAAAGGCAGCGCATAGATGTCGCCCTGGCGCAGTTCGACCCGCGACAGCCCGGCCTTCTCGAGATTGGCGCGCGCCACGGCCAGCATGGCGTGGTTGGCGTCGACGCCCACCGCCCGGCCGAATTTCGGCGCGATGCGCTGCAGCATCCGGCCCGTGCCGGTGCCGAGATCGAGCATGCTGCCCGCAGTGCCCTCGCCGACGGCGGCCTCGACCGCCGCCTCGACCGCATCGTCGGGCACATGCAGCCGGCGCAGGCGGTCCCAGTCGCGAGCGACGCTGGCGAAATAGTTCTGGGCCACTTCGGCCCGCGTGCCGCGCACCGCCGCAAGCCGCTCGCGATCGGCCGCCAGCACCGGGTCGGATCGGTCGAGCCAGGCCGCCAGCGACGCGGCGAAGGCCCCGCCCGCCCCGGTCTCGTCGAGCCGGAAGAAGGCCCAGGCCCCCTCGCGCGAGCGCCGCACCAGCCCGGCCTCGGCCAGGAGCTTGAGATGGCGCGAGATCCGCGGCTGCGACTGGCCGAGGATGTCGGTCAAATCCGACACCGACAATTCGCCCTCCGACAGCAGCGCCAGAATGCGCAGCCGCGTCTCCTCGCCCGCGGCACGCAGGCCGGCGAGGAGGACATCCGAGGAGAGCGTGGTCGGCTGACGCAAGCGCGCGGCTCCGGCGAGAAGAAGAAAAAGATATAAAGATATCTTTATATCAGACGACACGTCGATGCAAGTTCAAACTCGACCAGCGCCATCCCGTTGCGCACCTGCCGCCATCGCACGTCCCAACGCGCTGAACAGGCGCGCGTCGCCTGACTGGGCGACATTGAAGCGCATGAAGCGCCCCGCCGTCTGCGACAGGCTATAGACATTGCCGGGCGCCAGGACGATGTCCTCGGCGAGCAACTGCCGGGCGATGGTCGAGGAATCCAGCCCCTCGGGCAGAGCACACCACAGGAACATGCCGCCGCGCGGTTCGATCCAGGGTTGGATCCCCATCGCCCGCAGCCGCCGCGACGTCTCGCCCATGGCCCGCGCAAGACGGGCTCGCAAGCCATCCATATGCTTGCGATAGCTGCCGTCCTTCAGAATGGTCAGCACCACCTCGGCCGCAAGTCGGCCGGTGCCGAAGGAAGCCGCGATCTTCAGGTCGATCAGCCCTTCGATCCAGCTCGAATTCGCCGCGATGTAGCCGCAGCGCACCGAGGCCGAGAGCGCCTTTGAGAAGCTGCCGATCTGCACGACCCGGTCGAGCCCGTCGAAGGCGGCCAGCCGCGGCGCCGGCTCCGGCTCGAAATCGGCGAAGATATCGTCCTCGACGATCATCAGCCCGAACTGGTCGGCGAGTTTCAGAACCCGATGCGCCACAACCGGCGACAGCGTCGCCCCCGTCGGATTGTGGAGCGCCGAATTGGTGATGTAGAGCCGCGGACGCTGCTCCGTCAGAACCTGCTCGAACGCGGCGGTATCGGGGCCATGCTGCGTATAGGGCACGCCGACGATGCGGACGCGGTGGGCCCGCAGCAGGGCGTGGAAGTTGAAGTAGCAGGGATCATCGACGAGAACCGTGTCTCCGGGCTCGACCAGGAAGCGGCAGACAAGGTCCAGCGCCTGTGTCCCGGATTCCGTCAGCATGATCCGGTCTGGCCCCGCCTCAATGCCGTGCAGCGCCAGCCGCCGGGTCAGAAGCTGCCGAAGCGGCAACGACCCCAGCGGCGTGCCGTAATCCGCCAGCGTCTCGGCGGGAGCGCGCGACACCGCCCGCAGCCCCCGGCGCAAGGCATCCTGCGGCAGCCAGTCGGCCGGCAGCCAGCCGCAGCCGGGCTTAAGCACGTTATCGCCGGCATCGAGCGTTTGCCGCGAGACCCAGAACGGATCGACCGCCCGCTCCAGCCGGGGCCCAAGATCGGCCACCGAGAACGGCGGCGCATGCCCCGCCACATAGAAGCCGGAGCCCCGGCGCGCCTGGATCAGCCCTTCGGCGGCGAGACGGTCATAGGCCTCGACCACGGTCGATTTCGACACCGCCATCGCCTCGGAGAAAGCCCGGATCGACGGCAGCCTCGCGCCGGGAGCCAATATGCGCCCGGCGATCCGCGCCCTGACCGCCTGCATGACCTGACCCACGCGCGTGCCGCCATCCTCCTCCAAAACCGCGCCCGGGATCATCTGTACGGTCTCCGTTATCAGTACAGTTTGCCCGAATTGTACTGAACTGTCTCTGGAGAAATGGCGAGAGCGAGCCAAAGGATGGTGCGAGACCCGAACCCTGCGATGGATGAGATGGCGAGCGGCTGGATCAACGGCTTCCTGGGCGTGCTGATCTTCAGCGGCTCGCTTCCGGCTACGCGTGTCGCGGTCGCTGATCTCGATCCGGTCTTCCTGACCCTGGCCCGCGCCGCCATCGCCGGCGTGCTGGCGCTCGCCTTGCTGATCGCCTTCCGGGAGAAGCGGCCGGAGCGTAGCGATATCGCGCCGCTGCTGGTCGTCGCCCTCAGCGTCGTCATCGGCTTCCCGCTGCTGACGGCAGTCGCCCTCCAACACGTCACCTCGGCGCACTCGATCGTCTTCATCGGCCTGCTGCCGCTCGCCACCGCCCTGTTCGGGGTCATCCGCGGCGGCGAGCGCCCACGCCCCGCCTTCTGGCTGTTCTCCTGCCTCGGCAGCGGCCTCGTCGCCGGCTTTACGCTGACGCAGGGCTTCACCGCCTCCCCCACCGGCGATCTCCTGATGCTGGCGGCGATCACGATCTGCGGCCTCGGCTATGCCGAAGGCGCCGCGCTGTCGCGCCGGCTCGGCGGCTGGCAGGTGATCTCCTGGGCGCTGCTGCTGTCGCTGCCGGTCACGGCCGGTCTCGCGCTGAGCATGCTTCCAGCCTCCTTCGCCGAAACCGGCCAGCCGGCATGGTTCGGTCTCGCCTATGTCTCGCTGTTCAGCATGCTGATCGGCTTCGTCTTCTGGTATCGCGGCCTCGCACAGGGCGGCATCGCGGCCGTTGGGCAATTGCAGCTGCTGCAACCCTTCTTCGGGCTGGCTCTGGCGGGGCTCCTGCTGGGCGAGACCATCAGTTGGCAGATGCTGGCGGTTTCGGCCGCCGTCGCGGCCTGCGTCGCCGGCGCGAAGCGCTTCGCGCGATAGCCTCGATCCCGCGGCGCAAGGAGGCAGGCGATCCCGTCAAGTCGCGCGGAAAATCGCCTTGAATGTCGGGAGTTCGATCAGGCGCGCACCAAACCGCAACCGTCGCGAGTAAACTCCTGCGCGGTGCAGGCACCCGCGTCAAAGCTCCGACAGGAAACGGCACGCACACGCGACCGTCAGCGGTGCGAGCCGGG
Source organism: Allobosea sp. GW822-FHT03F07 (assembly GCF_058801345.1). Classification (NCBI taxonomy): domain Bacteria; kingdom Pseudomonadati; phylum Pseudomonadota; class Alphaproteobacteria; order Hyphomicrobiales; family Alloboseaceae; genus Allobosea; species Allobosea sp. GW822-FHT03F07. Next base: position 1,326,759 of record NZ_JBXAND010000001.1, on the reverse strand, counting down.
CGCTCGCCCCCTTTGTGTCACCAAGCCGGCAGGCTCACTGCACCTGCAGCGAACCCGCTGCCGTCTTGCCGCGTTCGGTCTTGAGCTCGAACGAGACTTTCTGGCCTTCGGTCAATGTCATCAGCCCAGCTTCCTTTACGGCAGTGATGTGGACGAACACGTCCTTGCCGCCATCCGCAGGTTGAATGAAACCAAAGCCCTTCTCAGTATTGAACCACTTGACGGTTCCGGTCGCCATCGCCGCATCCCCTAAGCCAGCGCGTCTTCGCTGCCCACGGAAGCAAGCGTCCGGAGGCCGCGAAAACAAGAATTGACACAAAATTCAGGCTTGTCGAGAGCAAACCACAGGCATGCGAAAGCACCCGACGGTCAAGACTTGGTCAGGAGCACTTGCGTCCGGACAGTGGCTTGCGACGAACCACCCAGATATATCTCTATCTCGCCCGGTTCGACCTTGTAACGACCGTCGTCGTCATGGAATCCAAGCCGTTGTGCGTCGATTTGGAAGCGTATCGTGCGCGTCTCTCCGGCCTTCAGCATGACCTTGTCGAAGCCCCTCAACTCGCGCAGCGGGCGCGAGCGGCTGGCGACCGGCTGGCGGATATAGAGCTGAACGACCTCCTGCCCGTCGCGCGAGCCGGCATTGGTCAGATCCACCGAAACCTCGACCGCGCCGTTCAGCGCCATGCTCGGCTTCGAGACGCGCGCATTCGCATAGGTGAAGCGGCTGTAGGAAAGCCCGTGACCAAAGGGGTAGAGCGCCTCGTTGGCCTCGTCCATGAAGATCGATTCATAGCGTTGGCGAATCTTCTGCGGCCGCCCGGTCGGAAGCTGGTCGTAATAGACTGGAATCTGCCCGACCGAACGCGGGAAGCTCATCGGCACGCGACCGGACGGATTGACCTTGCCGGTCAGGATGTCGGCGATGGCGGTGCGCCCCTCGGTGCCGCCATGGAAGGTCTGCAGGATCGCCGCGACGTGGCTGTCGGCCCATGTCAGGACGAGCGGCCGCCCGGTCGCCAGAACCAGCACCACCGGCTTGCCGGTCGCGACCAGCGCCTCCAGCAGTTCCTGCTGGACGCCCGGCAGGTCGAGCTTCGTACGCGAGGCGGCCTCGCCCATGAACTCGCAATCCTCGCCGAGCATGGCGACGACGAGGTCGCTCGCGGCCGCTGCACGGATCGCGGCCTCCTTGTCGGCGAATTCGGTGCCGCAGGCCTTGGTGAAGGCGGGTTCATAGGCGACGCTGACCTCCTTCGGCAACCGCTCGCGAAGCGCCTCGGGCAACGGGGTGATGACACGCCGGCCGAGCCCGGCCGGATCGGTCCACACCCGCTCGTCCTCAGGCACGGCCATGGCGCCGATCACCGCGACCGACCTGACCGAAGGCCCGATCGGCAGCGTGCCGTTCGCGTTCTTGAGCAGCATCGCGCCTTCCTGCGCCGCCTTGAGCGCGACGTCGCGTGCGCCTTGCGTCTGCATCAGCGCCGGCGCGGCAGCGGGATCGACGTCGGGGCGCTCGAACAGGCCGAGATGGAACTTGACCCGCAGCACCCGGCGCACCGCCTCGTCGAGAGCCTTCATCGGCACGCGCCCAGCCTTGACCTCGCCCGCGAGATGCTTGTGGTAGACGTCGCCCATCATGTCCATGTCGATGCCGGCCAGCAGTGCCTTGCGCGCGGCCTCGGCATCGTCCTTGGCGATGCCGTGCAGGCGCAGTTCCGTGATCGAGCCGAAATCCGAAGTCACGAAGCCCTTGAAGCCCCATTGGCCACGCAGCAGATCGGTCAGCATGCCGCGATGGGCCGTGGCCGGCATGCCGTTCAGCGCATTGAACGCCGCCATCGCGGTCATCGATCCCGCTTCGAATGAGGCCTTGAACGGCGGCAGGAAGACGTCGTGGAGCTGGCTGATCGGGATCCAAGTCGAGTTGTAGTCGCGCCCGGCCTCGGCCGCCCCGTAACCGACGAAATGCTTGACCGAGGCAGCGACGCCGCCGCGCTGGTAGCCGCGGGTGCGCGCCGCCGCGACGACCGAGCCGAGGAAGGCGTCTTCGCCCGACCCTTCCAGCACCCGGCCCCAGCGCGGATCGCGCGAGATGTCGACCATGGGCGCGAATGTCCAGTTGACGCCCGCAGCGGACGCCTCCCGGCCGGTCCAGTAAGCGGCTTCCTCGATCAGCGCCGGGTTCCAGGTGGCGGCCTGGCCGAGCGGCAGCGGAAAATAGGTCGAGAAGCCATGGACCGCGTCGAGACCGATGATCAGCGGGATCTTCAACCGCGTCTGCCGAACCGCCTTCTGGACCTCCAGAACCTCGGCCGGAACGACAAAGTTCATCACCGCGCCCATCCGGCCGGCCTTGATCTGGTTGATGTCGAAGCCGTCGCCGCGACCCGACAGGTGCAGCTGTCCGACTTTCTCCTCCAGCGTCATCTGCCCGAGCAGCCCGTCGATCCGCCGCTCGATCGCGGTGGCCTCGCGGCCGGTCTTCCAGCCGACCCCGTCCGAAACCGAAACCGAGGCCGCAGCCTGCTTGGCCCAAGCCGCTGGGGCGAGCGTCGAAATGGTGAGGGAGCAGGCAAGAAGCGTGGCGGCGAGCCGCAGGGTCATGGAGGACATCTTTCGGGGAGGCGCGAACACGGATGGAGCAGGCGGCAGCGAGAAGATCAGTGACGAATGTCGAGCGCCGCCCTACAGGAATGAACAAGCCGGCTCAACCTCGGCGCTGGCCGAACTGGCTCGCCCGTTGCATCGCAGGCAGCGCCTGAACCTCGTCTGAATCGGATCGACCCGCCATGTCGCAGACCAGCGCCTCATTCGCCTCGTCGACGGAGCGGCACAGGCTCTATGAAGACGTGCTGGCGATCCTGCTCGGCACGCTGATGGTCTCGATCGGCATCGCGCTTTTCGCCAAGGCGACGATCATGACGGGCGGCGCGGCCGGGCTCGCGCTCCTGCTGCAATACGCCACCGGCCTCGAATTCGGCCTGCTCTTCTCGATCATCAACCTGCCCTTCTACTGGCTCGCCTTCCGCCGCATGGGCCTTGGTTTCACGCTGCGCACCTTCGTCGCGGTCGGCCTCGTCTCGATGCTGGTGCAGGCGACGCCGCTCTGGCTCGACATCGCCGCGATCCAGCCGGTCTACGCCGCGCTCGCCGGCGGCAGCGCCATGGGGTTGGGGCTGCTGGCGCTCGCCCGCCATCGCACCGCGATCGGCGGGGTCAACATCCTCGCGCTCTATCTGCAGGAGAAGCAGGGCTGGCGCGCCGGCTGGACGCAACTCGGCATCGATGCCGGCATCTTCGCCGCCGCCGTGTTCATCCTCCCGCTCGACCGGCTGGCGGTCTCGCTGCTGGGCACGCTGGTGCTGAACGCCGTCCTCGGGATGAACCACAAGCCCGGGCGCTATATGGGCGTGTCCTGAGCCGGCGGCCTTGCATGCCGGCATCTGGCATGCGAGTCACCCCGCCGGGTGATCACACGCCAGTTGACCAGACGCAAAGAGGCTCGACACCATGGCCCTTCCCCTGACCATCGAAGATCTGCGCCTGCTGGCGAAGCGCCGCGTCCCGCGCATGTTTTACGACTACGCCGATTCCGGCGCCTGGACGGAGGGCACCTATCGCGCCAACGAGACCGATTTCGCCAAGGTGAAGCTGCGCCAGCGCGTCGCGGTCGACATGACCGACCGCACGCTGGAATCGACCATGATCGGCCAGAAGGTCGCGATGCCCGTGGCGATCGCGCCGACGGGCATGACCGGCATGCAGCATCCGGACGGCGAGATCCTCGCCGCCAAGGCCGCGGCGAAGGCGGGCGTGCCCTTCACCCTCTCGACCATGAGCATCTGCTCGATCGAGGACATCGCCAACCATGTCGGCCAGCCCTTCTGGTTCCAGCTCTATGTGATGAAGGACCGCGACTTCAGCGCCCGGCTGATCCAGCGCGCCAGGAAGGCCGGCGTCACCGCGCTCGTGCTGACGCTCGACCTGCAGATCCTCGGCCAGCGCCACAAGGACATCCGCAACGGCCTCACCGCCCCGCCGAAGCCGACGCTCGCCAACCTGATCAACCTGGCGACCAAGCCGCGCTGGTGCCTGAAGATGTTGGATACCCCGCGCCGCAGCTTCGGCAACATCGTCGGCCATGTCTCCGGCGTCGCCGACATGTCCTCGCTCTCCTCCTGGACCGCCGATCAGTTCGACCCGAAGCTCGACTGGGACGACGTCAAGCGCATCAAGGAGCAGTGGGGCGGCAAGCTGATCCTGAAGGGCATCCTCGACCCCGAAGATGCCGAAATGGCAGCGCAGAGCGGCGCCGACGCCCTGATCGTCTCCAACCATGGCGGTCGCCAGCTCGACGGCGCGCTGTCCTCGATCGCGGCCCTGCCGGCGATCGTCGACGCCGTCGGCGGGCGCACCGAAATCCTGTTCGACGGCGGCATCCGCTCGGGCCAGGACGTGATCAAGGCCCTCGCCCTGGGCGCCCACGGCACCTTCATCGGCCGCGCCTTCCTCTATGGTCTCGGCGCGATGGGCGAGGCCGGCGTCACCCGCTGCCTCGACATCATCCGCAAGGAGCTCGACGTGACGATGGCGCTGTGTGGCCTGAGGGACGTAAAGAACGTGGACGAGAAGATTCTCGTCGGCGGCCGTGAGGGCGCGATGCAGCGGCTGGCCGGCTAGGTCGCGATACCGCGAACGCGAGCTACGGCTGGCGAAGCCTCGAGCCGCCCTTTGGTTGGCCTTCAGCGCATCCACCAACAAGAAGCCCCGCGGCGCGCATGGCGCCGCAGGGCTTTTCGAAGCAGAAGTCAACGCCTCAGCGCGAGAATTTCTTGTACTGGATGCGCTTCGGGATGGTCGAGTCGATGCCGAGGCGGCGCTTCTTGTCCTCCTCGTAATCGGCGAAGTTACCCTCGAACCATTCGACATGGCTGTCGCCCTCGAAGGCGAGGATATGGGTCGCGATGCGGTCGAGGAACCAGCGATCGTGGCTGATGATCACGGCACAGCCGGCATAGTCCTCCAGCGCCTCTTCCAGCGCCCGCAGCGTGTCGACGTCGAGGTCGTTGGTCGGCTCGTCGAGGAGGAGGACATTGGCGCCCGACTTGAGCATCTTGGCGAGATGGACGCGGTTGCGCTCGCCGCCCGAGAGCGAGCCGACCTTCTTCTGCTGGTCGCCGCCCTTGAAGTTGAAGGCGGAGCAGTAGGCGCGCGAATTGATCTCTTTCTTGCCGAGATAGATCACGTCGTTGCCGCCGGAGATCTCCTCCCAGACGTTCTTCTTGTCGTCGAGCGAGTCGCGGCTCTGGTCGACATAGCCGAGCTTGACGCTCTCGCCGATCTTGATCGTGCCGGCATCGGGCTTGTCCTGGCCCGTGATCATCCGGAACAGCGTCGTCTTGCCGGCGCCGTTCGGGCCGATCACGCCGACGATGCCGCCCGGCGGCAGCTTGAACGAAAGGTCGTCGATCAGGAGCTTGTCCTGGAAGCCCTTCGACAGCCCCTCGAAATCGACGACGTTGTTGCCCAGACGCTCGGCGATCGGGATGATGATCTGCGCGGTGTCAGGCCCCTTGTTGTTGGCCTTCTGGACGAGTTCGTCATAGCGCTGGATGCGGGCCTTGCTCTTCGCCTGGCGCGCCTTGGGCGAGGCTGCCATCCATTCGGATTCGCGCTCCAGCGTCTTCTGGCGCGAGACGTCCTCGCGGCCTTCCTGGGCGAGGCGCTTCTGCTTCTGCACCGACCAGGCCGAGTAGTTGCCCTCATAGGGGATGCCCTGGCCGCGATCGAGCTCGAGGATCCAGCTCGTGACGTTGTCGAGGAAGTAGCGATCGTGGGTGACGATCAGGATCGCACCCGGATAGGTCCGCAGGTGGCCTTCGAGCCAGGCGGTGGTCTCGGCGTCGAGATGGTTGGTCGGCTCGTCGAGCAGGAGCAGTTCGGGCTCTTCGAGCAGGAGCTTGCACAGCGCGACACGGCGGCGCTCACCGCCCGAGAGCTTGTCGACCGCCCAATCGTCGGGCGGGCAGCGCAGCGCGTCCATCGCCTGGTCGACCTTGGAATCGAGATCCCACAGGCCCTTGGCCTCGATCTCGTCCTGCAGCTTCGTCATCTCGTCGGCGGTCTCGTCCGAATAGTTCATGGCGAGTTCGTTGTAGCGGTCGAGGATCGCCTTCTGCGGGGCGACGCCGAGCATGACGTTGTCGCGGACGTTCAGGGTTTCGTCGAGCTTCGGCTCCTGCGGCAGGTAGCCGACGCGCGCGCCTTCCGCGACCCAGGCCTCGCCGGTCCACTCCTTGTCCATGCCGGCCATGATCTTGAGCAGAGTCGACTTGCCGGCGCCGTTGACGCCGAGCACGCCGATCTTGGCGTCCGGATAGAAGGAGAGGTGGATGTTGTTGAGGACCTGCTTGCCGCCCGGATAGGTCTTCGACAGGCCGCGCATATGGTAGATGAACTGACGGGACATAAGGGTGCGGGCTCCGCTTTCCGGCTGGCATTCGGATCGTGAGGGGAAATCTGCCGGGTAGATAGGCGACGAGGCCGCGGAAGGCAATGCGAGCCGAGGGCGCAACGCGCCCGGATGCAGCAACCTATGATTGCATTATCGCTGCCGCCGCATCAATCTGAGACGAGCTCCCGCTCGGGATAGGGGACGATGCGATGGACAAAACAAGCAAGCCAAGGGGGCCGAAGGGGCGGCGCGTCAAGGAGTCGGAGAGCCCTGCAGCGTCGGCAGAGACAGACACCGTCGGCTACGTTGACAAAGCTCTCAGGTCGTTTGGTTCGACGAAGTCGGGTTCAAAAGACAACCCGTCCGCAACCGGCATGAGCAGCACGGGGCCGACCGGCCTGCCGAGTTGGATTCCATCGTCGTTTTTCGGATCCGACAGTACCTCCATGCCTAGCTCGCTCCTTTCGCAGGCGGAGCAACAGGCGGCTCCGGAGCAGAAGGCGACCGAGCCAGCGCCCACGCAGCAAGAGATCTCTCCTCCGCAACGGCAGAAGCGACCGTCTCGCAAACCCAAGCCTCGGCCATCGCCCAGATCCAGTGCCGACGGGCCTGCGCGCCCTCCCGAGCAAGAACGCACCTCCCCTGCGATGCGACTGTCCGACGCGCTGGCGCTGGCCCACTCCGATGCGGCGCGCGCCATTCTTCGGGAGGCAGCTCGGCGCGCCATTCAGCGCGATGGGGAAGCAGAGCCCAGCATCGGCTTGCTGCTGATGCTGCAGGGAGCGCTGGCAGCGGGTCTTCGGATGCCTGAGGGGCGGGTGTCGACCCCACGCTGGCTGGTGGATTTCGTCGCGGCTCGGGGCCTTTCGGCCTCGGATATTGTGTCGGTCAGAGCTCCGGCACGGCCGACCCCTGTCAGCGGCAGGATCGCACTTCGCCCCGCCGCCGCCACGAGCATCCGCATGGCCCAAGCGCTGGCCGTCGCCACAGTCGGACGGGCCGGCTTCGATGCGCGTCATCTGGTAGTGGCCGGGTTGGATTGCCCGGACGCATCCGCCGCACGCCAGATGCGGCTGGACCTCGCTGCAGCGGGCCTCGACCACGCCGCGCTACGTGAGGAGCTGATCGCGCGCGTCATCGAGACGCCAGAGACGGGAGAGGATGCGGCACTCTGGCAGCAATTGCGGACGGCCCCCGCCACGGCATGGGCGCGCATCATGCCGCAGCTCAGCTTCGCCTCGGGCACCAATGCCATGACGGTTTCAGGCTTCCATGCCGACCGCGCCACCGTCGGCGATACCGATCCGCTCGGCATTGGCGCGGACGTCTCCGCCTTCGCCCGGCTGATCTGCCTGGAAGAAGCCAGGCCACCGCTGTCCATCGGACTGTTCGGCGAATGGGGATCCGGCAAGTCGAGCTTCATGGAGCGGCTGCAAGGCGAGATCACCGAACTGACCCGCAAGGAACGCTCCTCGCGCCGGGCCGAAGCGCAAGCGTCGCCCGGCTCGCCGTCCGACCCGAAACCGAGCCCTCGCTTCGTCCAGAACGTCGTGCAGATTCGCTTCAACGCCTGGCATTACGCCGACGCCAATCTCTGGGCCAGCCTGACGGCGGAGTTCTTCGATCAGCTGCGCCGCGGCGGCTATGACGGACAGCGCGACAGCAACTACCTGGCTCTGATCGAAAAGGTCGCCGAACGTGTCCGAAGCCTCGAAGCCCTCGCTCAGAAGGCACAGGACAAGCTGTCCGACGCCGAGCGCGCGGCACAGCGCGCGGTAGAGGCGCTGGCGGCAGCCCGGAAGAAACTCGCCACCAGCGATCTCGCTTTGGCATCCGAGCAACTCTCCAGCCAGTTCGAGGCGATCCAGTCAGACCAGGACGACCGGGCCAAGCTCCAGGAAGTCGGCCGACGGCTTTACCGCGACGATCTCGCCGCCGATCTCGATGGCTTCACCGCCACCGTGTCGGAGGCGGCCCACTGGCCGGGCAAGCTCGCGCTGGTCGCAAGGATCATCGCTGGTGGCGGCATGGAGCGCCGGCTGGCGGTGCTGGCGATCGTGCTCGTCGCCTTTGCCGGTATTGGGTGGCATATCGTCGATGAGGCTTCGGCGGCGGTGGCCGTAGGACGCCTGCTCGCCTGGGCCGGAGCTTCCCTCGCAGCGTTCCGAGCCGTGGCGGGCGCTTTGAAGTTGGCGAAGCCGGTGCTCGAAGGCGCCTGGACCTACGCCAAGGCTGTCGAGAAGGCGCGCAAGGAACTCGCCCGCGAGGTCGAGGACAAGGAAGTCGAGGCGCGTAAGGCCGCCAATGTGCTCGACGAGGCCAGGCAGCAGGCGCAGGCGGCCAAGGCGCCGTTGGTCAAATACGGCGATGCCGCAGCAGCCGGCGCGCCGGGCACCATCCTGCGCTATTTCCTGTTCGAGGACAGCGATGTCCGCGAGTACGACAAGCATGTCGGCCTCGTCAGCCGCGCCCGCCGCTCCTTCGAGCAGCTCGACGCGATCTTTTCCGCCGCCCGCGATGGACGCGAGGCCAGGGACAAGCGCGCGGCCGGCCTGCCTCTATCCGAGGCGCAAGCCAGATCACTGGAGCGCTTCGAGAAGATGGACCTCGACCAGCACGCCCTGCAGATTCCCGATCGCATCGTCCTCTACATCGACGACCTCGACCGCTGCACCCACGCGCAGGTCTATGACGTGCTGCAGGCGATCCACCTGCTGCTCGCCTTCGAACTCTTCGTCGTGGTCGTCGGCGTCGACGTCCGCTGGGTCGAGGAGGCCGTGGCCCGCCAGTTCGCGACAGCTCCGATGGAGGCGACCGCTACGCCGGCGGAGCACGAGGTCGACCGGCGTAAGCGCGCCATCGAGTATCTCGAGAAAATCTTCCAGCTTCCTTTCTGGCTGCGCCCCCTCTCAACCGCAGGCGATTCCGGCGGCAGCTATGGAGCCTATGTGAAGGACCTGCTGCAAACGAATCGCGATGTGCCGGAAGACGCAGAATCCTCTCTTGCAGCGAAGGCAGGTGCTTCCACCTCCAGGACCTTCACAGGGTCGGAAGACGACGAAGCGGCCGTATCGTTCCCCGACGACGCTATCACCCCGCAAGCAGCGGCAATGGAAGAGCCGGATTCCATTGATCAGGCGCTCGCGACCATTCGTCTGACGCAGCCGGAAGTCGACTTCCTCGCCAGTCCCGAAATCGGCGCGATTGCCGCCAAAAGCCCGCGCGCGGTCAAGCGACTGATCAATGTCTACCGCATTATCCGGGCACGCATGAGCGAGGCGGAGTTGGCGGAGTTCCTAGGAACAAACGACAAGCCGCCAACGTGGCCAGTCGCGGTTTTTCTCGCGGCCGTCGAATGCGGGCAGCCGGTGGAAGTTGCGGACGCCTGGTACGAAGGACTTGCCGGGATTGATCAGGGGCACACGCTGGCGGAACTAGCGCCGGAAGATGACCCAACAGCTCCGAACATCCCTATCGAAGCGAACCCTTATCCTGGACATTCGGCGAAGGCCTATAAATCCATCGAAAGTGTTCGCTTCAAACTCAAACGCCTGGAGCATATCGCTAAAGCGATCGAGCTACACCGCGGAGGCATAGGCGTTAACGTAGCGGACATGCTCGCCATGGCGCGCATCGTTCGCCGCTACTCCTTCAACCGTTACCATTGACGGCCACTCGCAACGCGCTTCTGGATCGGTGCCCGCCGCCAATCGGGCCGCCTCGCGGCGGTTGCGCCGTGCCCCGCCGCCTGAATAATGACGGTCGTCGCAATCGTTCGAGGCGAATCCGACGTGTCCGATCAAGACGGCAGGGCGCCGATCGAGCTGAGGCTGCGTGATAGCGCCCAGCTCTTCAACACGCTCGACCCCTTCCCCTTCCGCGAGGGCGACATCGACCCCGATGCCGAGCGCTACATCGTCGAATGGGCGCAGGAACTGCCCAAGGACGAGCCGATCGCGATCGTCATCCATCTCCAGTCGCCGGAAAAGAACGCCAAGCCCGTTCCGGATCTCGCGACGGCGCTGACGGACTGGTTCGCGGCGAAGGCGCGCGCCGAGACCCAGGCGCTGCGCGAGCTGTTCCGCGACGGCCGGCTCGCCTTCCTGATCGGCTTCGCAGGGCTCGGCATTTGCCTCTTCCTGAGCTTTCTACTGACCCAGCGTTTCGAGGGCGGCTTCGCCCGCATCTTCCAGGAAAGCCTCATCATCGTCGGCTGGGTCGTGATCTGGCGACCCGCCGAGATGTTTCTCTACGACTGGTTGCCGCTCGTCCGCCGGCGGCGGCTGTTCCAGCGCCTCGCCGACGCCCGGGTCACAGTCAGCGCGAAGCCCGAGCCGCAGGCGCAGGCGCAGGCGCAGGCGCAGGCGTAGGGGAGCCGTCGCCGCGACGTCACCCCTGAACACCGAACACAGTATACAGCATATCTTGAGGCTCGCCGAAAAGCTGTCTACTCTCCCGTCCGGACCACCGACCTGAAGCTGTGGCCGATCCCTGGGGAGGGAACATGAAAATCATCGTCAAGGCCGCGCTCGGCGCGGTGGCAATGCTGTTGGTCGCCGGCCCGTCCTGGGCCTTCCCGGACCGCCCTGTCCAGTTGATCGTGCCCTGGGCCGCCGGCGGCGGCATGGATGCGGTGATGCGCATCGTCGCCAATGGGCTGGAGGCCGAACTCAAGACCCCGGTCAACGTCGTCAACCGCACCGGCGGCGGCGGCATCACCGGCCACACCGCGATCGCGACCGGCACGCCCGACGGCTACACGATAGGCGGCATCAGCCCCGAGATCTCCTTCTTCAAATCGCTCGGCATGGGTGATCTGACGATCGACAGCGTCGACGCCTTTTCGCGCGTCTCGCTCATTCCCGCCGGCGTCACCGTCAAGGCGGACAGCCCGATCAAGACCATCGCCGACTATCTCAAGGCGGTGAAGGATGCTCCGAAGGGCACGTTCATGGCGTCCGGCACCGGCGTCGGCGGCTCCTGGCACATCGCCTCCGGCGGCCTGCTGAAGGCGGCCGGCATGGCGCCCGACACCGTGAAATGGGTGCCCAGCAACGGCGGTGCGCCGGCCCTCAACGATCTCGTCGCCGGTGGCATCAGCGTTTTCACCGGCTCCCCGATCGAGGCCAAGGCGATGCTCGAGGCCGGGCGGGTGCGCACCATCCTGCTGATGACCGAGGAGCGCCACCCGAACTTTCCCGACGTACCGAGCGCCAAGGAGGCTGGGCTGGACTGGACCTACCAGAACTGGTTCGCACTCGCCGCGCCCAAGGGCATCCCGGCCGACCGCCGCAAGATCCTGTTCGACGCGGCCGAACGCACCCTACAGCGGCCGGAAGTGCGCAAGGCCATGGCCGATCGCGGCATCACCCCCGTCTGGGACAAGCCGGCCGAATTCGCAGCCTATGTGAAGACCTTCACCGAGCGCGGTAACGGCGTCCTCAAGGAACTCGGCCTCGCCAAGGACTGACATCCATCGCCGCGAGCCGATTTCACAAACGTGACATCGCCTCGCCCCCACGCTTCCCTTCGGCCCGGACCATGCATCAGACTGGCCGGGCCGAGGCTTGAGGGAGGTGAAGGATGCGACCAGCGATGACGTCCGCGAGAGCCTTCGGGCTCGGCCTTGTCGCCTTGCTGGCCTCCTGGCTGGGCGCTGCCCCGGCCTACGCCCAGTCCGACGAGCCGGGCTGCCGCCCCGACATGGCCTCGCTGCGCTTGCCGATCCAGCGCGTCAATCTCGCCAAGGCCAACCTCGCGAAGGACGAGGTCCGCCTCACCTTCGTCGGCCACGCCACCTTCCTGATCGAGACCCCAGGTGGCGTGAAGGTCGCGACCGACTACAACGACTATGTCCGGCCGCAGGTGACGCCGGACATCGCCACGATGAACAAGGCGCATTCGACCCACAACTCGCGCAATCCTGACCCCGCCATCAAGCAGGTCCTGCCCGGCTGGGACCCGACGGGCGCGGGCGCGGCGAAGCACGACGTCACCATGGGCGATCTGCGCGTGCGCAACGTGCCGACCAATATCCGCTCCTTTTCCGGATCGACCGATTTCGACGGCAACTCGATCTTCGTCTTCGAGATCGGCGAGCTCTGCATCGCCCATCTCGGGCATCTCCACCACCCGCTGGAGCCCGGCCATCTGCGCGCGCTCGGCCGCGTCGACGTCGTGCTGTTCCCGGTCGACGGCAGCTACACGCTCGACCAGGAGGGCATGCTCGAGGTGCTGAAATCGCTGCAGGCGCGGGTGATGATCCCGATGCACTTCTTCGGCGGCGGCACGCTGAACCGCTTCCTCGCGCGCTCGCAGGATCTCTGGCCGGTCGAGCGCCGCGAACAGCCGGTGATCACGGTGACCAAGGCGGGTTTGCCTGCGAGGCCGACCGTGATCGTCCTGCCCGGCCACTGAGGCCCGCTCGCAACGGAAAGGCCGCTGCCCCCCGTTAAGCTCCCGGTCAGGCTGATCGCAGGCTTCCGTTGCGAGAGCCTGCGACATCGGCATTCTGGCAGGTCTCCGATTGTCCATCAGGAAGCCTCGCGATGAAGCGCGCGCTCGTGATCGCCTGTCTGTCGACTGCCCTCCTGCTGCCCGCCAGCGCCGAGGCTGCCAAGATGCGTTTCGGCGGCAAGAGCAGTGGGGCCAGCAGCGGGACGAGCAGCGCCAAGCCCACGGCCGAGACCTCGGGCTCCGGCGGCAGGAGCGGAAGCCTAGCGGTCGTCCCGGGTATCACCACAGGAGCGGCGAAGGCGGGGGAGCAAGCCCCGAAACGCGTCCCCTTCCCTCCCGCGACGACGGCGCAAGCGGAACCCGCGCCGACCTTGATGAAGCTCACCGTGAATGACGGCACGAAGGTCTGGTGCCGCAGCGAGGTCGTCGTCGGCGGCTTCTGCGTGCTCAATTAGCCCTTAGCCGTTGGCACTCAGAAATCGGCGATGTCGTCCGGCACGTTGCCGTGGATCCTGCCGGCTGCCTTCGGCTTGGTCAGCGGCGCCGGGATGGGCGCATTGCCCCGGATCAGGTTGACGCCGGCATAGATGTCGCTGGCCACCTGCAGGTCGAGCCGTTCCGTGTCGCGACGGCGCACATCCTCGGCGATCTCGGCGGCTTCTTCCTCCGGCACGCCCATGCCGAGCAGCACGGCCGTGCCGAAGGCCATCGCGGATTCGAAGGTCTCGCGAATCTGGTATTCGACGCCGGCGCGGATCAAGTCCATCGAATGGCCGCGATCGAAGGCACGCACGAACAGCTTGGCGTGCGGGAAAGCCTCCTGCGACACGGCGACGATGCGGTCGGCGGTGTTGCGATTCTCGACGCAGACCAGGATCGCCTCGGCCCGGTCGGCCCCGGAGGCGTGCAGGATTTCGGCGCGCGTGCCGTCGCCGTAATGCACCTTGAAGCCAAAATCGGCGGCCGCCTTGATCAACTCGACATCGACCTCGATGATGGAGACGCTGAATCCCCGCGCCAGCAGCGCCTGGCTGGCCACCTGGCCAAAGCGGCCGAAGCCGATGATCAGCACCCGCCCGCTCAGTCCATCGGCCAGATCGACCCCGTCGAGTGAGGTCTCCTCGGGCGGCATGAAGCGATCGAGCGCGATCGCGAGAAGCGGCGTCAGCGCCATCGACAGGATCACCGTCGCGCTGGCGATGGCGTTGGTCTGCCCGTCGAAGATGCCGGCCGCGAGCGCCGCGCCGTAGAGCACGAAGGCGAATTCGCCGCCCTGCGAGAACAGCGCGACCCGCGTGATCGCCTCTCGCGTCCGCGACCGGAACAGCTTCGCGACGATGAAGATGCCGAGCGCCTTGACCGCCATGAAGGCGAGCACGGCGAGCGCGATCAGCCGCCATTGCGCGGCGATGACGCCGAGATCGAGCGACATGCCCACCGCCAGGAAGAACAGCCCGAGCAGGATGCCGCGAAACGGCTCGACATCGGCCTCGAGCTGATGCCGGAAACTCGATTCCGACAGCAGCACGCCGGCGAGGAACGCGCCCATCGCCATCGACAGCCCGCCGAGTTGCATCGCCAGGGCCGAGCCGAGAACGACGAGCAGCGCCGCCGCCGTCATCACCTCCCGCGCCTGGGCCAGAGCCAGCAGGCGGAACATCGGGTTGAGCAGGTAGCGCCCGGCGACGACGAGCCCGGCGACGCTGGCGACGCCGATGCCGAACGAAAGCCAGCCATCGGCGCTCGGGTCCTTGACCGGAGCCAGTAAGGCAACCACCGCCAGCAGCGGCACGATCGCGAGGTCTTCGAGCAGGAGGATCGAGACCGCCTGCTGGCCCTGCGGCGTCGAGGTCTCGCCGCGCTCGTTGAGCATCTGCATCACGACCGCGGTGGAGGAGAGGACGAAGCCCATCCCGGCGAGGAAGGCGGCCGGCAGGGGCAGGCCATAGGCATATCCCACACCCGTCAGCAGCGCGCCGCAGAGCGCGACCTGCGCCACGCCGAGCCCGAAGATCTCGCGCCGCAGATTCCACAGCCGCGAAGGCTGCATCTCCAGTCCGATGATGAAGAGGAACATCACGACGCCGAATTCGGCGACATGCAGGATCGTTTCGGGGTGGCTGAAAAGCCCGAGCCCATAAGGCCCGATCGCGAGGCCGGCGGTGAAGTAGCCCAGCACGGAGCCGAGGCCGAGGCGTCGGAAGATCGGCACGGCAACGACGCCGGCGCCCAGAAGACTCACGACCTTGATCAGATCGCCGGTGACACCCTCGACCGCCATCCATTCCCCTTCCAGCCCGTCGCCCCAGCGGAGGCGCCTGTGTCCAGTTAGGTGCGCTGCGCCCGCATGGCAAATACGCTTCGGCCTCGTTCACGCTCCCGTGCGACTAGGCCGTCCTTCGATTGGATAGGCCGGATCGCTATAGCCCGGCGTCGAGGGGTGGCCGGCCGGCACTAGTCCATCGACCAGCGCCTCGTCCTCGGCGGTGAAGGTGACGTCGAGCGCAGCGAGGTAGGCCTGCCACTGCTCCATCGTGCGCGGGCCGGCGATCGCCGCCGTCAGCAGCTTGTTGTTCAGCACCCAGGCGACGGCGAACTGGATCGGCGTCATGCCGCGCTCGGCCGCGTGGCGCTTGATCGTCCGGGCGATGACGAGGCTCTCCTCGCGCCACTCGGTCTGCATGATCCGCTTGTCGGCGCGGCCGGCGCGCGTGCCTTCGGGCGGCGCCTGGCCGGGCTCATATTTGCCGGTCAGCACGCCGCGCGCCAGCGGCGAGTAGGAGGCGACGCCGAGCCCGTAATAGCCGCAGGCCGGCAGATGCTCGACCTCGGGCATCCGGTTCATCGCGTTGTAGTATGGCTGGCTGACGACAGGCCTGTCGATGCCGAGTTCGTCGCAGAGCCGGCAGATCTCGGCGAGCCGCCAGGAGCGGTAGTTCGAGACGCCGAAATGCCGGATCTTGCCTTGGCTCACGAGTTGCCCGATGGCGCGCACCGTCTCGGCCAGCGGCGTCGCATGGTCCTCCTTGTGGAGGTAGTAGATGTCGATGAAATCTGTGCCGAGCCGCCGCAGGCTCTCGTCGCAGGCCTGCAGCACCCACTTGCGCGAGAGCCCGCCACGGTTCGGCCCGGAACCGATCGGGTTCGCGAGCTTGGTCGCCAGCACCCAGTCATGCCGGTTGGCCGCGATGGCGCGCCCGGTGATCTCCTCGGAACGCCCGTCGGTATAGACGTCCGCCGTATCGATGAAGTTGATGCCGGCGCCGCGCGCATGGTCGACGATGGCGCGTGACGCCGCCTCGTCGGTCGCACCGCCGAACATCATGGTGCCCAGGCACAAAGGCGAGACTTTCAGGCCGGACCGGCCAAGCTGACGATAATCCATCGAAACGCTCCATCGCATCGGACAGCGGGACCGGGGCCCTGCAAGCCCCGAACCTGCCCCGGCGCCGGGCCTCGCGCCAGCACGCCGCGCGCAGCCGCACCCTGCAAGCCACGCGCCCACTTGCCTGCAGCCCGCCCGAGTGACCGCAACCGCAAGAGAATCCTTAACTTCTTGTGTCAGGATTCGGCGTCTTTCTCACGGCCGGAGCCGATGAACCTCGCCACGCTCGTCCAGAGCCAGACCCTGGCCACCCTGCTGCAGGCGCTCGCGCCGGCGAGCGGGCTCGTGCCGGGCAAGACGGTCGAGGCGCGCCTGCTCGCCCTGGCCGCTGACGGCACGGCGACCGCACAGGTCGGCAGCGAGACGATCGCGCTGGTGCTCGCCGGCCCCGCCGCGAAGCAGGCGGCCTTGCAGCCCGGCGCCACCCTCGTCCTGAAGCTCGACGCGCCCGACAGCCCCGAAGCCGGCCTGAAGGCAACATTGGTCGAGGTCCGCCCCCCGACCGCCGCCGTCACGCAGCCCGCCTCACCGCCAGCACAGACCACGGCAGCGGCGCAGCCAGTTGCGACTGGGGCCGCGGCCCTCAGCACGCCATCGAGTCAACCGGCGGCCGGAAATCCCTCCACCACCCTCACTGCCGCACTGCCACAGAATGGCGCATCGCAAACTCTTTCCACGGCCCTGCCCCCCACATTGCGGGAGGGCACGGCTGCGCCCGGAGTGACGAAGCCGGCCCAGGCAGCCCCTGCGCCGCTCGCCGCCCAAGCATCGTCGCCGCGCGCGCTGGCGGGGCCGATGCTCGGGCCGGCACTGGCGCGACAGGACAGCCTCGCACCGCTGCTGGCGAATATGCGCGCGCTCGCCGATGGTTCGGTCGCGGTCGCGCTCCCCAAACCGCTTCTGACGCTCGTCGACCGCGTTCTCGGCCAGGCCATCCCGGTCGACCGCAAACCCGTCACGGCGCTCGTGCTGAAGACTGCGGTTCAGAACTCCGGCCTCTTCCTCGAAAGCCACCAGGCCGAAGGCCGCCCGCTGCCTCCGGGCGGCGACCTGAAGGCCAATCTGCAAGCGCTACGCGCCAGCCTCGCTCCGCTGCTGGAAGCCCTCTCACCGCCGCAGGCCACGAGGGCCGAGGCGGCCGGAAAAGCGCCCGACGAGGCCAATCTGTCGCAATCGCCGCCGGAGCAGGCGGCAAGGCCCGCCCCGCCACGGCGCGACGGCGCGCTGATCCCGCAGCCGATCGCCGAACCCAGCCTCGCGGCCGGCGAGAAGCCGCTCGCTATCGTCGGGACCCTGCTGGAGCAGACCGACGCCGCGCTCGACCGCATCAAGCTCGCACAATACGCCTCGCTGCCGCCGGAAGGCCCCCGCCCAGAGGCGCAAACCGGCCAGCGCTGGCTGACCGAAATCCCCCTCGCCTTCCACAACGGCGCCGCGATACTGCCGCTGCAGATCGAGAAGGAGCCTCCCCGCCGCGACGTCGATGGCGCAGCCGGCCCGCTCTGGCGCGTCCGCTTTGCGCTCGACGTCGAGCCGATGGGGCCGCTGCAAGGTGTCGTCACGCTGCAGGGGCGCAGCGTCGGCATCACGCTCTGGGCCGAACGAGAGGAAACCAGCAGGGTTCTGCGTGGGGCCTCCCCCGGCCTGGAAGCGGCTCTGGCCGATGCGCAGTTCGAGAAAGGCACCATCGACATCCACACCGGCCAGCCGCGCGTCGCGCAGCCGACGGCCGGCCAGTTCCTCGACCGCATGTCATGACCACTCCCTCCGACCGGCCCTCTCCCCGCCAGATCGCCGTCGCACTCGAATATGACGGACAAGGCGCGCCGCGCGTCACCGCCAAGGGCCGAGGCGAGCTGGCCCAGCGCATCGTCGAGACCGGCCGCGAGCACGGCGTCGCGATCGAGGAGAACGCCGTGCTGGCGCAGGCGCTGTCGGCCGTCGAGCTCGACGACCAGATCCCGGAAGAGCTTTATCGCGCTACGGCGCAGGTGATCGCCTTCGTACTCTCGCTGCGCGGCGAGATGCGGCGTCATCGCCGGGATGGCGGCTCCTCTTGAACACCGGCATCATCGTCAGGCGCATCCGGCCCACCGATTATTTCGGCTATGGCCCCGCTTTCGCCGAATTGGCCGCGCGTGCGCTCGAACCCAACCCGCATATGTCACCGGCCGCCGTCGCCGCCGCGCGCGTCGTCGTGCCCGAAGACCGAATCGTCATCCTTGCGGCCTGGCTGAGCGAGGCGCTGGGGTCGGAGCGCCTCGCCGGCCTCTGGGCGCTGCGCCGGCAGCGCGACTGGCGCAGCGGCTTCTCCCCCGTTCTCACCGCGCCGCTCCTGCCGCTCTACGAGGTCTCGTCCCTACCCGTCATCGACCGCGACCATGCCGACGACGTGGTGCAGGCGATGCTGCGCCATCTCCTCGCCGCGGGCGATCTGCCGCGCACGCTTGCGCTTCCGCTGCTGCCCCTGGAAGGGTCATCCTTCCTAGCCTTGCAGGAAGCCTGCCGCGTCACCGGCAGCAAGCTCTCGACCTATGAGCGCTGGCAGCGGCCGGTCATGCGGCCCGAACCGGGCGACGACGCCGAGCGCTATCTCCGCCGCTCCCTGGGCCAGGGCTACAAGAAGCGCATGCAGCAGTTCCGCGCCATCGCGAAACATGGCGCGCTGAGCTTCCGACGCCGCCGTGGCGAGGCCGCACGGCAAGCCCTGCCGGAGTTCCTGGCTCTGGAGGCTGCCGGCTGGAAGGGCGAGGCCGGCACGGCGATCGCCCGCCTACCGCAGGCATCAGCCTATTTCGACGCGCTCGCCGCGCATTTCGCGGCCGCCGATGCGCTGCAGATCGACACGCTGCTGCTCGACGACCACCCCCTCGCCATGGGCCTGCTCGTCGAAAGCGCCGGCACGCGGCATTTCCTCAAGATCGCTTATGACGAAACGCAAGCGCGCCATTCTCCCGGCCGCGCCCTGACTATCGCCATGCTCCAGGCCGATTTTGCCGGAACGCCCCCGAACTTCTTCGACAGCGGCGCGGGGGAGGACGTCGACGCCGGCACCTATGTCTGGGGCGAGCGCCGCCCGATGGCCAACGCCCTGATCGGGCTGGGACAGGCATCGCCTGCTTTGCCCGACACCGCCGCGCGGTTGCGCCAAGTCCTACGCCGCACCCGCGCGAGGCTACGGCGCTGACGCCCGACAATTCAGTGGCGGATGCACGGCGGATCGGCCACATCTGCGCTGCGGAATCACGACAGGGACTTGCGGCATGGCCAATGCGATCAGGATCGGCATCGTCACCGTCTCCGACCGTGCCTCGACCGGCGTCTATGAGGACGAGGGCGGCCCGGCGATCCACGCCTATTTCGACAAGGCTCTGACCTCGGCCTGGACGGCCGTCCCCCGCATCATCCCCGACGACCGCGCGCTGATCGCCCGCACGCTGGTCGAGCTCGCCGACCAGGAGGGCTGCTGCCTGATCGTCACCACCGGCGGCACCGGCCCGGCGCCGCGCGACGTTACGCCAGAAGCGACCGAGGACGTCGTCGAAAAGCCGATGCCGGGCTTCGGCGAACTGATGCGTCAGGTCAGCCTCGCCAAGGTCCCGACGGCGATCCTCTCGCGCCAGACCGCCGGCATCCGCGGCCGCTCGCTCATCGTCAACCTGCCCGGCCGGCCCCGCGCCATCGCCGAATGCCTCGACGCCGTGATGCCCGCGATCCCCTACTGCATCGACCTGATCGAGGGGCCCTATCTGGAGACGGACCCGGCCGTGATCGCAGCCTTCAGGCCGGGGCAGAAGCCGAAGGGCTGAGCTGATCTGCCGGCCATCTCCGACCCCGCCGCCGTCATCCCGGGCGGAGCGAAGCGGAGACCCGGGATCCATGCCTGAACCGTTCCGCAATGGATCCCGGATCGGCGCGGCTGACGCCGCTTGTCCGGGATGACAGCCTGAGTAAACGATGGGGTTGTCAGCCCCGCTTCGCCAGCCAATCCTCATAGCTGCCGCGCTTCATGTCGAAGCGGTCGCCCTGGCGCGAATAGCCATCGCCGAACATCCGCCCCACCGGCTTGTAGTCGCTCATGCTGACGCGCAGCGTCGCCGGATCGACCAGCCCTTCGCGCGCATGGATGCGCACCACCTCGCCGATCAGCAGTTCGCGCGTCGGCGTGAAGGCCATCGAGACGGTCTTGCGGCATTCCAGTGCGAAGGGCGCCTGCGCGATGCGCGGCACCAAGATCGAGACGCCCGGCAGCAGCGAAAGCCCCGCCGCATCGATCTCGCTGACCTCGGGCGGGAAATCGACGGCGCAGACGTTCATCGCCTCCGCCAGCGCCTCGTCGACGAGATTGACAACGAACTCGCCGGCAGCTGCGATGTTGCGGGTGGTGTCCTTGGGGTCGTTGCCCGGCTTGTGCTGGAGGCCGAGCACGATCAGCGCCGGATCCTCCGAGAACACGTTGAAGAAGCTGAACGGCGCGGCATTGACGACACCATCGCGCGACAGCGTGGTGACCAGCGCGATCGGGCGCGGCGTCACGCTGGCGCAAAGCAGCTTGTAGCGTTCGCGCGGCGCGAGATCGGCGAACGCGGCAGTGAAAGCGCTCATTCCGGCTCGACCACGCCGACCTGGGAGGTGATCGAGCCGTAGTGCTCGATCCGACGATGACGCTTGAAATCGAAGATCGTCTCCTTGCCGAAGCGGGTGGCGTCGAGGTCGCAAGGCACGACGATGACGCCGTCCGCCTCGCCCTCGAGCTCCGCGACGATCTCGCCATCGGGATTGACGATCAGAGTCCCGCCCATCAGGTGATGCCCGTCCTCGTCGCCGGCCTTGGCCACGGCCACGACCCAGCAGGAATTCTGATAGGCGCCGGCCTGCACCGAAAGCCTGTGATGGAACAGGCGCTGCTCGATGCCTTCGCCACCCTTCTGCGAATTGACCGAGGGCGTGTTGAAGCCGAGCACCACCATCTCGACGCCCTGCAGCCCCATCACGCGATAGGTTTCCGGCCAGCGCCGGTCGTTGCAGATGCACATGCCGATCAGGCCACCCATCGTCCGCCAGACCGGGAAGCCGAGATCGCCCGGCTCGAAATAGCGCTTCTCGAGATGCTGATGCGAGCGGCTGTCATCATATTCGACATGGCCGGGCAGATGGATCTTGCGGTATTTGCCGACGATCGCGCCGGCCTTGTCGACAATGATCGACGAGTTGAAATGCCGGCCCTCCGGCGTCAGCTCGGCATAGCCGAAGCTCATGCCCATGCCGTATTCGCGCGCCTTGTCGAAGAGCGGCTGCACCTCCGGATTCGGCATCGCGGCCTCGAACCACGGATCGGCCTCGGCGCGGTCCTCGTGATACCAGCGCGGGAAGAAGGTCGTCAGCGCCAGCTCCGGATAGACGATGAAGTCGGCGCCCTTCGCCTTGGCCTCCTCCATCAGCGCGATCATCCGGGCGACGACCTCGGCCCGCGTCTCGGCTTTCTGGATCGGCCCGAGCTGGGCGGCGGCGACGGTCAGGATGCGGGACATGAAAACCTCGGCGGCAGGCAAAGCAGTGACGGGCGTGACGACCCGACCGGCTTAGCGAAAACGGTGCCAGCCGCCTATGCTTGAGCCATGCGGGCGGCGCTCAGCCCGCCTGCAATTCCTGCCCGATCGCGCGTACGAGCTGCGGCCCGATCGGATCGGTGACAGAGGAATACCCCCCGAGCAGTTCGCCTGAACGGCCGATCAGGTATTTGTGGAAATTCCAGCGCGGCGTTTCGGTCGGGCGCTGTGTCGCCGCCCAGCGATAGAAGGGGTGCGCGTCCGGGCCCTTCACCACGCTCTTCTCGGCGAACGGATAGGTCGCGCCATGGCTCTGCCGGGCGGCTTCGGCGATCGCCGCGCCCTCCAGCGGTTCCTGCCCGCCGAAATCATTGCTCGGCACTGCGATCAACATGAGGCCGCGTTCGCGATAGCGCTGCCAGAGCTGCTCCAGCGTGCCGAACTGCCCGGCGAAGCCGCAATTCGTCGCCGTGTTGACGATCAGGACCGGGCGGCCCCGGTAATCCGCCAGCGACAACGTCCCGCCTCCGGCGCGCGCAAAGACGAAGGACGATGCGCCGGGCACACCCTGGGCGCCCGCACCGCGACCGAGCAGCGGTATAGAGCCGGCGCCCGCCAGCAACCCAAGAACCTCCCGACGTTGCACTGCCATGGCCTGTCCCTCCGCCGTCATCGGACGAGCTTCGCCCACCCGATGCCGCATCATGCTCCCTTCCACGACCGGGATGCAAAGACAGATGCGCCCCGGAAGCCTGCCGGCCCGGGGCGATCATCCTGGGAGGAAAGCGTCATCCGGCCGGCGAGGCCGGCGAGAACGGCTCACGAACTGAGCTGCAGAACCTTTTTCACGCGCACTTCGAGGTCGCGCAATTCATACGGCTTCACGACATAGTGGTCGGCGCCGTTCGTCGTCGCCTCGTCCATCTTGTCGACCGAGCGCTCGGAGGTCGCCATGATGATCTTGATCTGGTTGAGCTCCGGCACCGAACGGATGGCGCGCAGCAGGTCGATGCCGCTCATCCCGTCCATGTTCCAGTCGAGCAGGAGCAAGTCGTAGCGCTTGCTCTGCATCTTCATCAGGGCCTCGCGCGCGTTCTCGGCCTCGTCGATGTCCTGAAACTCGATTTGCTTCAGGAAATAGGTCGCGAGTCCGCGCATGCTCTTCTGGTCGTCGACCACAAGGATCCTATACTCGCTTCTCGCTTTCATCACGCTCTCCTTACGCGGTGCGCAGATGCGTTCGCTCGCCGAGCAGGTTGCTCACGGCAGCGCCGATCTGGTCGAGCGCAACAACCCGGTCGGCGGCTCCGATCTCGAATGCCGCTTTCGGCATCCCGTTTACCACACAGGTTTCCCCACTTTGGATTAACGTCTCGGCGCCAGCTTTGCGCATGGCTAACAAACCCTCAGCACCATCCCGCCCCATGCCCGTGAGCAGGATTCCGACCGCCTGCGGCCCGATGCTGCGGGCGACCGAATGGAACATCACGTCGACGGAAGGCGAGTGCCCGCTGACCAGCGGCCCTTCCCTGAGCACGCAGACGAACTCGCCGCGACGCTCCTCGATCTCGAGATGGCGCGGCCCGCCCGGCGCGACCACCGCCATCCCCGGCTTCAGCCGGTCGCCATCGCTGGCCTCGCGGACATCGAGCCCTGTCGCGGTCGCGAGCCTCGCGGCGAACTTGGCCGTGTAGCCCGGCGGCATGTGCTGCACCACGGCAATCGGCAGGCGCAGATGGGCGAGATCGCGCATCACGACCTGGACCGCGGGCACGCCGCCGGTCGACGCTCCGATGGCGATGAAGGAGGCCTTGCCGCCCATGCGGGCCGGCTCGCGCGGCGCCGCCACACGCATTGGCGCCGCCTCGCGACGAGACGCGAACATCCTCCGGCTGGCCGAGGCGCGCTGCAGCGCTCCCACCAGATGCCGCATGAAGCCTTCGAGCGTATGGGTCGTGCCGTCAGGCTTTTCGATGAAGTCGATGGCGCCGAGTTCGAGCGCCTGGATGGTATTATCTGCGCCCGGCCCGCCAAAGGCCGAGACGATCAGCACCGGCAGGGGGTCCTGCTTCAGGACGCGCGCCAGGAGCTTCAGGCCATGGCGGCCGGGAAGCTCCAGGTCGAGCGTCACCACATCGGGACGTAGCGCCTGAATGGCGTCCCAGCCCTCTTCGGCGCTGCCGGCGACGCCAATCACCTTGAAGCCCGGGGCTCCGTCGATGATCTGCGTCATCAGTTTCTGCATCAGCAGGGAATCGTCGACGACGAGGACGCGAACCGGATCTGCGGGGATGCTCGGCATGCTCGTCACCAGATTTCGACTTCGCCGGCGACCGGCTGGGTCTTGAGGCGGTTGAGATAGGCGACTTCCTGCTCGTGCTCGGTGCTCTTCTGGCTCGACTGGACATGTTGGACCCAGGCTCGCCCCGTGGCAGGCTGGTAATGGATGCGCCGGGAGCGCGTCCCGCCGACATCCTTGGACACGGTCGGAATACCCTCGCGATTGAGGAACTCGGTCACGAAGGCAATATTGCCGTCACCGATCGCCAGCATGGTCGCACCCGACAGCACGCGCGCGCCGCCGAAGACCTTGGCCTCGAGATTGCTGCGCTTGGCGCCGCGCTTCAGCAGCCCGTTGATTAGCACTTCCATCGCCGTGTCGCCATAGCGCTCGCCCGCGCTGGCATCCGCACCGCCATTGTTCTTGGGCAGCAGGAAATGATTGAGGCCGCCGACTCCAGTATGAGAATCGCGCATGCACACCGAGATGCAGGAGCCCAGCACGGTTGCGACGATTTCGTCCTTGGCGGAGGTGATCTCGTGCTCGCCAGGAGCGACCGTGATGATGGTCGCCTCGAAGCGGGGATCGAAATAGCGACGGGATGTACGCGCGACGCTCATGGCAGTCTCTCATAGATCGTACGGCCAATCAGCCGCAGTTGAGGGTGAGGCTGGGGCAGCGATTCTGAATGGCCGAGATAGAGGAACCCGCCGGGTGCGAGCAGGGTGACGAAACGGTCGAGGATGGATGCCTTGGTCTGCGTGTCGAAATAGATGAAGACGTTGCGGCAGAAGATCACATCGAACGGGCCGCTCATCGGCCAGCGCTCGATCAGATTGAGCCGTTTGAATGCGATCATGCGGCGCAAATCCTCACTGATGCGGGACTCACCCCTGCCGGCATGCGCCTCCAGCTTGAGCAGCGGCTTGATGTCGGCGGGCAGCCGGTCGAACTGGTCGCTCGAATAGACCGCCGTCTCGGCCTTCACGAGGATGTCGGTGTCAATGTCGGTGGCGAGGATCTTGAAGTCGACATCGCTGCGCGTGCCGAGCACGTCACGCGAAACCGCCGCGATGCTGTAGGGCTCCTCGCCCGATGACGAAGCCGAACACCAGATCCGGATGCGGCCCCGTCGCCCGCTGCGCTCCTGCAGCAGGCGCGGCAGCACCTCCTTGCGCAGATGGTCGAAATGGTGCCGCTCGCGGAAGAACGAGGTGTGGTTGGTCGTCACCGCATTGATCAGTTCCGGAATCTCGTCGACGGCCTGCGGCGTCTTGAGGAAGGCGCAGTATTCGGCGACGGAATTCAGGCCCAGCGCCTTGACGCGGCGCGCCAGCCGGCCACGCGTCATCGCTTCCTTGTGCTCGCGGATGACGATGCCCGCCTGCTCGTAGACGAGCTTCGAAATGAAGCCCATATCGTCGCGCGTCAGCGTGACGTCGGCGAGTTGTGGCTGGGCGAAGGCGGCGCTGGATCTCGACATGCTCATTAGAACTCCGCCCAGTCATCGGCACGTCCGCCGCCTGCTGCGCGCCTGCGCGGCTCCTGCCAGGATTTCGGTGCCGGCTCGGCCCGGCGTGTTTCATTGGCTCGCGAAGCCGGGCGCGGGGTCGCAGCAGGCGCGGCCTGACGTTGTGACCTGAGCATCTCGACACCGGCGCGAAGCGGCGCCTGAGCGGAATTGCTCTCGCCGCTGACGGAGGCATCGGCCCGGAAGAACGCAACGAGGCGTCGCAGCGCCGCGATCTCGGTCATCAGCTCGGTGGCGGAGGTCGCGCTCTGCTCGGCCAGGGCCGAATTCTGTTGCGTGGTCTCGTCCATATGCGCGACGGCGCGGCTCATCTCATCGATGCCATGCGCCTGCTCGGCCGCCGCACGCGAGATGTCGGCGACTGTCGTCGAGACCTTGCCCGCCGCCGCGACGATCCGTTCCAGCGCATCGCCGGTCGAGCGCACGAAGCGCACGCCCTCGCCGACCTGCTCGTTGGAGCTGACGATCAGCCCCTTGATGTCCTTGGCCGCCTGACCGGAGCGCTGCGCCAGCGCCCGCACCTCGGAGGCCACGACGGCAAACCCTCGCCCCGCATCGCCCGCGCGCGCGGCCTCGACCGCGGCATTCAGCGCCAGCAAATTGGTCTGGAATGCGATGTCGTCGATCACCGAGACGATCTCGGAGATGCGCTCCGACGAACTCTCGATGCGCTCGATCGCTCCGACCGCCCGGGCGACGACGTCCTTGCCGTCTTGCGCCACGCCCATCGCCTCGTTGGCGAGTTCGGTCGCTTCCCGTGAGCGGCTGGCACTCTGCTTGACGGAGGCCGCGAGCTGTTCAGTCGTCGCCGCCGTCTCTTCGAGACTGGCGGCGGTCTGCTCCGTCCGGCCGGCGAGATCGCCTGCGCCGGAATCGATTTCGCTCGCAGCCCGTGCGACATCGCCCGCCGTGCCCTGGATCGTCGCAACGGTCTCGCCCAGATGATCGAGTGCCGTGTTCAGGCTGGACTTTAGCTCTGCCAGGCGCCCCCGGTAGGTCCCGGTCATGCGCCGCGTCAGGTCGCCCTCCGCGAGCCCGCCCGCCACCGTCGCGAATTCCCCGACCGCGCTCTCGACCAGCGCATTGATCTCGTTCATGCCTTCGGCGATGCGCAGCAGCGCGTCCGGCTTGCCCGCCACCGGCACCCGGCGCGAGAAATCGCCCTCGACGGCCGCGGCCACCATTTCGGCGACCTCTGCCGCCGCAGCGAGTTCGTCGGTCAGCTCCAGCCATTCGACCGCCGTGCCGAGCCTGCGGCCATCGGCGTGCATCACCGGCGAGAGCGAAAGCGAGACGGTGCGCCGGCCGAGCGCGAAGCGGATCGCCTGCTGCTGGCCCTGGCGCAATCCGGCCTGAGCCTGCACGCTCTCCATCACCTTGCCGAGCATGTCCTTGGCGGAGCAGCCGGGGAAGGCGGTGCGAAAGTCTTCCTGCGCCTCGCCGAAGAACTTCAGCAAGGAGTTGTTGACGTAGACCACATGGCCTTGGGCGTCGCAGACCATGACATTGGTTCGGCAGCCATCGAGCGCCGCCCGGATGCGGGCCGCCTCGGCGCCGGAATCATGCATCGCCTTGAGGGAGCGGGCGAGATCGCCGATCTCGTCGCTGCGATCGAGGCCGGGAACAGCCGCATCCTCGCCGGCGGCGAGCCGTGTCATCGCGGCACGCATTGCGGAGATCGGATGCTGAAGGCGGCGCGCCGAACCCCAGATCATAAGCCCGGCGAAAGCGAGGCCCGCTACGCTCAGGGCGAGCAAGGACGTACCTCCGAGCTGCCCCAGCGCGGCATGATAGGCAACGCCGCCCGCCGTGCCGCCCGCGACGAGGGCTGTGGTGGCGAGCAGGAGCGGAAGCTCGAAGGGGAGTCGCGTGAAGGGACCGGGGACGCTGCCCATGGATGGTGTCGTTTCTTTTCTGGTCCGGGCTTTTCCCAACGCGACTCCTCGGGCCCGGCCTTGTTTTGCACTCAGCTCGCGCGGGCGACCCGTGCCGAGGTCTCGACGCCGCCGTCACGGATGACCGCCGCAAGATCCAGCAGTGCCACGATATCGGTGTCGAGCAGCACGAGGCCCTCGATCAGGCCATGCTCGTCGCGCTCCAGATCGGGCGCCGGGCGAACCGCGCTGACGGGCACGTCGACGATGTCGGAGACCGAGTCGACCAGCAGACCCGCCACCTTGTCCTCGATGTCGACGACGACAATGACGTGGGTCGCGGTCGCATCGGTGGTGCCTAGCCCGATCGAGGTGCGCAGGTCGTAGACCGCCAGGATGACGCCGCGCAGGTTCAGCACACCGCGCACATGCGGAGCCGCATGCGGCAGCGGCGTCGTCGTCTGCCAGCCCTTGATTTCACGAACCATGCCGACATCGATGCCGAAGGTCCGGTCACCGACCTTGAAGGTGACGATCCGGCGCGCTGCCGATTCCGGCTGCGCCGACGAGAAGTGTTTTTCGCCGAGTTGCACGCTCATGGTCATCCAGCCAGTTTCATTTCGGTTGCAGGGTGGCGCTCGCCCGAGGCGGCGAGGCGTAGCATGGAGTCGACGTCGAGGATCAGCGCGACGAGTCCGTCGCCCAGGATGGTGGCGGCCGAGGCGCCGTGGACCGTGCCGTAATTGCCTTCGAGGCTCTTCACGACGACCTGCTGCTGCCCGACGATCTCGTCGACGGCGATGCCGACATTGTCGCCCCGCTCGGTCTCGGCGATGATGATGATGTTCTCGTTGGGCGTGCCCGACGAGCCCATCACGGCGCCCAGGCGATGCAGCGGCGTGATCTCGCCGCGCCAGCGCAGCACTTCCTGGCCAAAGGTCAGGTGCTCGATCGGCGTCGAAGCCAGATGCTGCGTCTCGATCACGCTGGCGATCGGGATGACGTAGCGCTCGTCACCGCAGCGGATGACCATGCCTTCGAGCACGGCGAGCGTCAGCGGCAAGGCGAGCGTGAACTTGCAGCCCCTGCCCGGCTCGGAATCGACCGAGATGCGGCCGCCGAGCGATTCCACGTTCCGACGCACCACGTCCATGCCGACGCCGCGGCCGGAGACGTCGCTGATCACCTCAGCCGTCGACAGGCCAGCGGCGAAGATGAGCTGATCGATCTCCTCGGGAGCGAGCTTCTCGTCGGCGCCGACCAGGCCGCGCGACTTGGCTTTCGCCAGCAGCCTGTCGCGGCCGATGCCGCGTCCGTCGTCGGTGACCGAGATCACGATGCGGCCGGCGCGATGCTCGGCGATGAGCTTGATCGTACCTTCCGGCGGCTTTCCGGCAGCAATGCGGTCTTCCGGCGTCTCCAGCCCGTGATCCATCGAATTGCGGATCATGTGGGTCAGCGGATCGGCGAGTTCCTCGATGATCGTCTTGTCGACCTCGGTGTTCTCGCCTTCGAGAACGAGGCGCACTTCCTTGCCGAGCGTCTGGGCGAGCTCGCGCACCAGGCGCGGCATGCGCTGGAAGACGGCCTTCACCGGCTGGGCGCGGACCGCCATGACATGGTCCTGCAGCTCGCGCGTCTGGCGCGACAGCGTCAGGATGCCCTCGGCGGTCTTGGCATAGACGTCATAGGGCAGCGAGCGGACGCACTCGACCAGCATGGACTGGGTAATGACGATCTCGCCGACGAGGTTCATCAGCTTGTCGATACGGTCGAGATCGACACGGACGCTGACGGCCTGGCGCTGGCGAGCCGCGGCAGCGTCATTGGCCGGAGCGCGAGCTGCGGCCTTCGCGGGCGGAGCCGCCTCGACCGGGGCCGGAACCGGCGAGGCCGCGGGCGCTGGCGCTGCCGGCTGGATATCGGGCACGGCCGTCGCAACTGGGGCGGGGCCGAGCTTGGCGAGGATGGCCGAGAGATCGGCGGCAACCGAACCAGGCACCTCGGGGGATACAGGCGCCGCAGCCGCAACGGGAATAGTGGCAACCGGGGCCACGACCGGCGCATCATCGTTCGCCGCCTCGGCCAGAACCTCGATCTCGAATTCCTCTGTGGCGAGGGTGAAGTCGAAGCGGCTGCAAATCTCCTCGATCGACAATTCCGTGCGCATCGTCACGACGAAGCGCATGAAGCAGTCGGAGACGTCGATCGTCTCCAGCATCGGCACATGGCTGAGATCGCAGACGATCGAGACGATGTCATCGGCCGGCAGCGAGGCGAACACCACGCGCGGTTCGATCACCCGGCGGAACAGATCGCTTTCGGGCGAAATCCGCAGCACGACGTCGCGACCCGGCTTGCTGGAGGCAGGCTTTGCGGCCGGCGCGTCGTCCCAGCCGAGATCGGCGGCCGGCGCGCCCATGCCGGTCTTGGCCTCGACCATCGCGAGCAGGTTGCCGAGCGCGGCGACGCCGAGCGGAGCATCGTTCGCCGGTGCGGAAGGAGCGGCGGCGACGGGTGCCGGCGCAGGGGGAGCGGGCGGCGCCGCTGGCGCGGCCGGCTGGGGCGCCACAGCGCCGGCCGGCTTGCCGACCTGCTCCAGCGCTTCCAGAAGATCCGGGCGCGCCCGGGCGGGCTCGTCGTTGCGGGCGGCGGAGACGAGATCGGCCACCGCGTCCGAACAGCGCAGGAAGAGTGCGAAGGGCGCATCCTCCAGTGCGACGCGGCCGGAGCGCAGATGGTCGAGCGAGGCCTCGAACACATGCGCGAAGGAGACGAGTTCGGTGCAGCCGAAGGCGCCCGCGCCGCCCTTGATGGAGTGGATCGCCCGGAAGGCGGCGTTGACGTCCTCGGGATCGGTCGAGCCTTCATCCAGCGCCTGGAGGCGCTGTTCGAGCGCTCCCAGAAGCTCTTCGCACTCCTGGAAGAAGGTCTGCTTGAGTTCGGCCAACGGATCCATAGAGCAGCCTCAGTTCTGGTAGCGGGCGACGAGGCCGAGCAGGGTGTTGGGCTCGAACGGCTTGACCATCCAGGCGCTGGCTCCGGCGCGGCGGCCTTCGGCCTTGATTTCGGCACCGTTCTCCGTCGTCAGCACGATGATTGGCGTGTTCTGGCCGGCGGGCCGCGCGCGGCAGGCCCGGGTGAACTCGATGCCGTCCATCAGGGGCATGTTGAGGTCGGTGATCACGAGATCGGGCTTGAACTGGTCGAATTTCGCCAGCCCGTCCTCGCCGTTCTCCGCCTCCGCCACTTCATGGCCGGCATTGCGCAAGGTCAGGCTCAGCAGGCTGAGCAGTGTCTTGGTGTCGTCGATGGCAAGAATGCGCATTCATATCACTCCAGAACGAGAGCGCTGTGAGCGGGATCGAAACCGATCGCCCGCAAGGAATCGCGGCACTCTACCGACGCCGCCTTGAGCGAGACCGACAACCCGCGCGCCTTGGCGCTGGCAGCGGCGGAATGCAGCAGCTGGACCCAAAGGCTGGGCAGCGGCCCGGCCTCGGCGCACTCGACGGCGATGCTCTCCTTCTGCTCCAGCGCGACGAGCAACTGGTTGCGGAAGGTTGCCGCTTCGGAGCGGCCCAGAAAGGTGGGGAGCGAGACGGTGATGACCATGGTGACACGACCCAGGATTGCGCCACTCAACATCACGGCAGACTGGTAAAAATTTCCCTAACCGGAGGACGATGCGTCAACGTTTTGGGCGAAGCGAAGGCAGGAAACCGCAACTTTTGTTGCGCTGCGGCATGGCCTCCTGCCACGGTGCGGCGCGCAGGCGACCGCGCCTGCGGTCGGGAGGGCGCCGGTCGCGCGCGCAGACCGTTCAGAACATGCTGTTGCTGATGGCGCGGGGCACGAGCGAGATGCTGCCGTTCGCCTCCCGGTACTTGCGCGGGATATTGATGATGCCCGAGAGGTGCAGCCAGAGATTATTGGGCGAGATCGGCTTGGTGATGATCTCGTGAGCCCCGAGCTTGGCTGCCTGCACGACCGAGCGTCTGTCGGGTCGCTCCATCATGACCAGCACCGGGGCCTTGGCGAAGGGCGAGGTCTTGAAGGAGCGGATCGACGCCAGGCACTTCGTGCTGCCATTATCGGGCAGATCCCAATCCAGGATCACGATGTTCGGCTGCTTCTGGATGAACATCGTCGCGGCGGAGGCGAGGTCCGCGGCCTCGAAGATGCGGCTGAGCTGGGCCTGATAGAGCATCGTGCGCACGATGCGCCGGTAATGCGGGCTCGCGTCGATCAGGAGCACCGACAGATTTGGGAATGACGGTGCTATATGCATGACGCGGGGCTCGCCAACTCACTCGACCTGAAACTGACGCAACGCAAATCTTTGTTTGGCTAGACGCTGAGGCCGAACCGGAAGCCGCCCCAGTGCCGGCCCTTCACCATGATCGGCGCCGAAAGGTCTTCCATCACCAGGAACTGGCCGCCGCCCATGTCCCGCCTGTAGGTCTGGAGCAGGAACGGCTTTCGATTGCGTGCCGCCGCCAGCCCGGTGCGATCGTCGAAGATGCGCCGGTTGCGGCAGTTCGCATTGTTCCAGACCGGATCGGAACCCTGCGGCTGCGCGTATTTGCGGTTGTGTGTCGGCAGGAAGCCGTTGCGGTCCACCGCCGCGCAGAACACGATGCGCCGGTTGGACGTCAGCAGGGCCTCCTGGATCGGTGGCAACAAGCGGTCGCACAGGGTCACGAAACGCGTCATGTGCTGCACGGGATTGGTGCCGGCGATCGGCTGATAGGCCTCGTCATAGAGATCGGCGAGGCTAAGCTCGCCCTTGTCCAGCGCCCGCTCGAACAGCCCGCCAATTCTGGCGGCCGTCTCCATTGCAGTTGCGATCAGCTCCGATTGCGCGGTGCGCACGCCGGAGGCCGCGATCGCGCCCAGAATCCCCTCGCTGATCGCCACCAGCGCGTCGCCGCGCTGCGCTGCCCGCTCGAGGTTCGCGTTCGAATGATCGACGCCCTCGACGAGCGCCCGCAGGTCGTCGCCGACCTTGGCGAAGGCGACGGCATTCTCCCGTGTCGGGTTCGAGATCGCGTCGATGTCGCCGATCAGGCCGACGACCGATCGGCCGAAACTGTCCAGTTCGCCGAGATGCTGCGAGATCGACTGGCTCTCGTCTCTGGCGCGTCGCGCCGTCGAGGCGTTCTCGTCGCTCTTGCTCGCCAGCAGATCGACCGACTTGACCAGAGCCTCCAATTGCCGGGAGCTGAGTGCCGTGGCGTCGCGGGTCTGCTCGGCAAGATGCTTGACCGCGGCCGCGATGACCGCGAAGCCGCGCCCGGCGGCGCCGCTGCGCGCCGCCTCGACTCCGGCATTGATCGAGAGCAATTGGATTTCGCGTGCGATCGCCTGGATCGCATCGCTCGACGCCTGCACCTTGTGGGCATCGGCAACGGCCTGGGTCAGCGCCTCAGAAATCGACTGGGCGCCCTGCGACAGGGCCTCGATGTCCGATTGTGCCGCGTTCAAGCCGAGTTTGACCGCGCCGGTGACGCGTTCGAGCCCAGTGCGGACGACGGACGCGGTCGTCTGTGCGCCCTCGGCTGCCTGCTGGATCGAGCGGTTGGCCCGGGACACCTGTTCGACCGCGGTGACGACGCGATGCAGGCCGTCCGTCTGACCTTCGAGCTGGCGGGTCACATCACTGATGCGCCCGGAGATGTCGGTGATCTCCACCCCGAGCTTGCCGAAGCGCTCGGCAATCTCGCGCACGGCGCGCTCGGCGGAAGCTTCGGCAGAGGTCGGGGCAAGGGCTTGGGTCGGCATGTCCTCATTGGCCGGCTCAGGGGCCTTCAGCGCGAGCGCATGCATGATCGGCGGGTCCTTTTCGGGCCTCGGTAATTCGATCCTGACGCTAGCAAAACGCGGTAAATCGAGGGTTAATGCAACTTTCGGGCGAATTTCCGATTGCTCACCGGATAGCTTCATCCGCCTGTTACTGCGTTCGAACACGAAGGCCGCACCGTCAGGACATCCTGTCGAAGCGAAAGTCGCATACCCGTTGCATCCGCCCGCGCCCATCCCGCATAACCTAGGGGCAAGGCGGAATCGGATTCCGCCATTGGAGGATCCCATGATCGCCACGACATCTCTCTCGCGCCGCTCCCTGCTCGGTTTCGGTGCCGCCACCATCGCCGTCTCCGCCGCGCCGAAGGTCTGGGCCCAGGCGGCCGCGCCTGCCGCCCCGACCGGTCCCTTCTCACTGCCGAAGCGCTCCTATGAGGCCGCCGCGCTGGAGCCGCATATCGACACCATGACGATGGACATCCACTACACCCGGCACCATGCCGCGTTCGTCACGGGATTGAACACGGCCGCCAAGGACCATGGTGTGCTCGCCACCAAGCCGATCAACGAACTGCTCGGCGACATCACCAACCTGCCGGAAGGGGTACGCGTAGCCGTGCGCAATGCCGGCGGCGGCCACGCCAACCACAGCATGTTCTGGGAGATCATGGGGCCGGGCGCCGGCGGCGCACCGACCGGGGACGTCGCAGCCGCGATCACCAAGGATCTCGGCGGCTTCGACAAGTTCAAGGCCGATTTCGAGGCGGCGGGATTGCGCGTCTTCGGCTCGGGCTGGGTCTTCGTCACCGTCGACAAGGCCGGCAAGCTGACGCTGCTCAGCAAGCCGAACCAGGACAGCCCGCTGATGGACAAGCAGACGGTCCTGATGGGCAACGACGTCTGGGAGCACGCCTATTACCTGAAATACCAGAACCGCCGCGCCGACTACCTCAAGGGCTGGTGGAACGTGGTCAACTGGGCCAAGGTCAACGAGCGCTACGCCGCCGCCAAGGCCGGCAAGTTGACTGTCTGATCGACGCTTCTTTGACGGAGCTTGCGATACCCGGCCGCGAGGCCGGGTATTTTTTGTCGCTGTGGCAGTCTCCGGCATGAGCACGCCTCTTGCGCAGCGCGTCGGCAACCTCTAATTTAGAATAATTCTAAATTAGAGGTATCACTATGCTCTCTCGCCTCTCCCTGCCGAGCCTCGGAGGCAAGCGCCGCTTCGACGACCTCTCCGAGAAGGAGATGCTGGCTCTCGCAATTTCATCCGAGGAGGAGGATGGTCGCATCTATGCGACCTATGCGCAGATCCTGCGGCAGGCTTACCCCGCCTCGGCCGCGATCTTCGACGGCATGGCGCAGGAGGAAGACGGACACCGCCAGCGCCTGCTCGAGCTCTATCGGCTGCGCTTCGGCGACGTCGTCCTGCCGATCCGCCGCGAGCATGTCGCGGACTTCTACACCCGCAAGCCCGTCTGGCTGGTCGAGAATCTCGGGCTGGAGCGGATCCGCGAGGAAGCCGCCGACATGGAGCGGGAGGCGCGTGACTTCTATGTCGCGGCAGCCGGCCGCTCGACCGACGTCGACACGCGCAGCTTGCTGGGCTCGCTCGCAGCCGCCGAAGCCGGGCACGAAGCGAAGGCACAGGCCCTGACCGAGGAAAAGCTCGACGGCGAGACCCGTTCCGAGGAGGACCACGCCGCGAAGCGCCAGTTCGTGCTGACCTGGGTCCAGCCCGGCCTCGCCGGGCTGATGGACGGCTCGGTCTCGACGCTGGCGCCGATCTTCGCCACGGCCTTCGCGACGCAGGACCCGCGCACCACCTTCCTGATCGGCCTCTCCGCCTCGGTCGGCGCCGGCATCTCGATGGGTTTCACCGAGGCGGCTCATGACGACGGCAAGCTGTCGGGCCGCGGCGCCCCCTGGAAGCGTGGACTGGCTTCGGGCGTGATGACGGCCCTGGGCGGGCTCGGCCATGCCCTGCCCTATCTCATCCCGCATTTCTGGACGGCGACCGTGATCGCGCTGATAGTGGTCTTCGTCGAGCTCTGGGCCATCGTCTGGATCCAGAACCGCTACATGGAGACGCCCTTCCTGCGCGCCGCCTTCCAGATCGTGCTGGGCGGAAGCCTCGTGCTCGCGGCGGGAATTCTGATCGGCGGGGCGTGAGCGACCGCTCGACGTCATTCCGGGGCTTCGCGAAGCGAAGAGCCCGGAACCCATAACCGCCGTTGAACCCATAACCGCCGTTGATGCGGGATGAAGCGGCCCGGCAAGATGCACATTGGCGCACCACCCGCGGTTATGGGTTCCGGGCTCGCCCCTGCGGAGCGCCCCGGAATGACGCCCTAACCCTGCGCCGGCGCCTTCGCCTCGCAGACCCCCATCTGCTGCAGCACATAGGCCGCCCGCAGGCAGAGGTCCTCGCGCCAGGGCGCGGCGATGATCTGCACGCCGATCGGCAAACCCGTCCCGAACACCGGCACCGCCGCAACCGGCAGGCCGATCGCCGAGATCGGCTGGGTGAACAGGCCGAGATTGGGCCGCAGCGGCACGCTCTCGCCGCGCAGTTCCAGAACCTTCTGCCCGACCAGCGGAGCGGGACAGGGCGTCGCCGGCGCGATGATCAGGTCGACATCCGCGAAGACCTTCATCATCTCGTCATGGAACCAGTGCCGCGCCCGCTGCGCCTGGACATACCAGGCCGCGGGCAGCATCGCCCCGGCCAGGAAGCGGTCGCGCGTCTCGGGGTCGAAATCACTCGCCCGCTCGCGCAGCCGGTCGAGATGGAAGGTCGAGCTTTCGGCATTGGTGATCAGGAAGGCAGCGGCGCGCGCGATGCCCGCTCCCGCCAGATCGAGCGTGCGCCTCGTGCCCAGCGCCTGCGCCACCGCGGCGACGGCCGCGGCGGCCTCCGGCATGCCGTCCGTCGCGAAATGCCCGCCGGCCACTGCGATCCGGAGACCGTCGAGCCCGAGCTCCAGCGCCGGCCGCACCCGGTCCACCGGCCGCTGTGCGCAGTGGGGATCCTCGGGGTCGGCGCCCTGCATCAGGTCGTAGGCTATCGCCAGATCGGTGACGTGCCGCGCGAAGGGCCCGAGATGGTCGAGCGAGTCGCAGAACGGAAAGCTGCGCGTGCGCGGCAGCCGGCCATAGGTGGGCTTGAGCCCGAACACGCCGCAGAGCGAACTCGGCACCCGGATCGAACCATTGGTGTCCGAGCCGAGCGAGATCGGAGCGAGCCCCGCTGCCGTCGCCGCGCCCGACCCCGAGGATGACCCCCCGGCCATCCGGCTCGGATCATGCGGATTGCGGCCCGGCCCGTCATGGGCGTTCTCGCCGGTGAAGTCATAGGCGTATTCGCCCATGTTGAGCCCGCCGAGCAACACCGCGCCGGCCGCCGTCAGGCGCTCGATCAGCACCGCGTCGCGCGCGGCAGGCGGACGCTCGCGGTTGATCTTCGAGCCTGCCTTGGTCGGCAGCCCCGTGATGTCGAAGAGGTTCTTGGCAGCGAAGGGCACGCCGGCGAGCGGGCCGAGCGTCTGGCCGGCAGAGCGAGCCTTGTCGATGCCGCGCGCCTGCTCCAGCGCGCGTTCCGCCGTCACATCCGTAAAGGCGTTGACGACCGGATTGACCTTGTCGATGCGGGCAAGAAAGGCCGTTGCAACCGTCTCGGCGGAAACCCCGCCATCCCTGATCTCCGCCGCGATCCGATGAGCCGGCGTAAAGACATCGAAGCTCACAAGGCTTCTCCGCGCGCAGCGGCCGGCCGAAAGACGGGCGCGAGTTCGAGCGAGGCTGGATCGAGCGGCGCCTTGCGCACGATCTCGGACATGCCATGCGCGATGGCGAGGAACTGCAGCACGGCCGGCCGCTGCTCCGTGGTGATCGTCAGGCCGAGCGCCGGCGCCATCGCATCGAGATGGCGGGCGGCATCGAAGCCACCCCCCGCATCGGGTTTGCTCATTCGGCCGGCTCCAGCTTGGCATGCGGCTCGGTCGTCATCGTCTTGCCGGCCGTCTCTCCCGCCAAAGATTTGGCACAGTAGTAGAGGAAGCCCGCGACCATGGCGTAGGCCAGGCTGATCGATGGCGTGACGCCGAGCCCCTTGCCGATGCCGATCGCCTCGCCATGCATCAGCCCGAAATAGGTCAGGACAGCACCGGCTGCCGCGAAGGCCGCGGCTTGCATGAACTGCTTCTCGATCACGAAGACGGCGATGGCGCCAAGCACGAGGCCGGAGAGGATCGCACCGCCGCCCATCAGTTCGAGCCCGTGATAGAGCACGCCCATATTGGCCATCTTGTCGATGCCGACGGCCGCCGCATTGGTCCCGGCCGCGCCGAGCGCGCCATCGATCAGCACCTTGGCCCAGGCGGCGAGATGCGGCGTGATCGCCAGCACGATGGCCGGCGCATGGCTGGCCGGCGTGGTCTGGAAGGCCTGCGCCCCGATCAGCATGCCGATATAGAGCAGGATCGGCGAGATCGCGACGATCGGGATCAGTGCCAGCAAGAGCGCGATGATACCGAACCAGCACAGCACGATCACGATCAGCCCGGTCGCAGCCGAATAGCCGATCCGTCCGCCCATCGCCTTCCAGCCGGGATGGCCGATATAGACTGCGTTGATGAAGGGGTTGCCCATCAGGCAGCTGATCAGCGACACCACGCCATCGGCCGTCAGCACCCGCGTCGTCGGGTAATGGTCGCCGGCCGCTTCCGCGCTCTCGACATTGTCCATGGCTTCGACGAGATCGTAGATGCCGAAGGGGATCGCCGTGACGAGGATAATCCCGAGATAGCTGAAGCCCGAGAAGACGTGGTCGAAGGCCGGGAGCGGCAGTGAGAAGCCGAAGGTCGAGAACGCCGCCCCGAGCTTGGCCAGCGACAACCCGCCCACATCGAGCCCGAGCAGCGCCGCCCCCCATGCGATGACCATGCCGAAGGCTATCGCCACGAGCCCGGCCGGAATGCCGCGCGGATAGCGCACCCCGCCGAACCAGCTCACCAGGATGATCGCGAGGCAGGTGAGCCCGATCGCGGGCGTCAGGAAGATCTCCAGCGCCGGCCGCATCGAGATGAAGGCGATCGAGACGCCGGCCAGCGTGCCGAGCAGCGCCGCACGCGGCGTGATCTTGCGGATATAGGGCGCGATGAAACCGCCGGCCATCAGGATGAAGCTCTGGAAGAACACCCAGACGAGGCCCGCCTCCCAGCCCTTGATCGGATCGCCTGTCATCGTCGCGATCGGCAGCATGATGACGAAGGTGACGACGAACATATGCGGCACGCTGATGCCCGACGGCAGCGCGCAGACATCGTCGCGCCCGGTCTCCTTCGCCAGCTTCCAGGCGAGATAGGCGTAATAGCCGGTCGATAGGAACATCATCAGCCCGAGCGCCGGCAGGATGCGCCCGAAGACGATTGCGCTCGGCATTTTCAACACGAATTGCAACAGGCCGGTCAGCACCAGCAGGTTGACCAGGATGTTCGTCCCGAAGCCGAACAGGGCGTTCCAGTCGCCTGGCGTCCAGAGTTTCGGCGAGGTCGTCGCAGCCGTCGTGGTCGTCGCCATGTCCCCTCCCTCGCCGCGCTCAGGCGGCCCGCTCCGTGGCGGCGAGCGCCGCCAGCACCTCACCCGTCGTCGAAACCCAACCGAAGATTCCCCCCTGCGCCGCGATCATCCGCAGGCCGACCTCATGGAACTCCGGGAAATAGGAAGCGCAGGCATCGCCCAGCACGAGGCAGCGATAGCCGCGGTCGTTCGCCTCGCGCACGGTAGTGTGGACGCAGACCTCGGTGGTGACGCCGGTCACCATCAGAGTCTCGATGCCGCGATTACGCAGCATCAGGTCGAGATCGGTCTGGTAGAAGGCGCCCTTGCCCGGCTTGTCGATCACCGGCTCGTCAGGCAGCGGTGCGAGCGCCGGGATGATGTCGTGGCCGGCCTCGCCCCGGATCAGGATGCGCCCCATCGGTCCGCAAGCGCCGATGCGCTTGTCGGCGGGACCGCGCAGGACCTTGGCCGGCGGCGCGTCCGACAGGTCGGGACGATGGCCTTCGCGGGTGTGGATCACCAGCGTCCCGGCGGCACGCGCCGCGGCCAGAACGGCCCGGCAGGGCTCGACTGCCGTAACCAGTCGCGAGACATCGTTGCCCAGCGCCGCGCCGAAGCCGCCTGGCTCCAGGAAGTCGCGCTGCATGTCGATGATGACCAGCGCCGTGCGTGCGAAATCGACGCTGAGCGGAAAGGGCTGGGCTGGAATCTCGAAGCGGCTCACGGCAGGCGCTCCCGATCGCGGACGAACGGAACGGGCTTTGCAAGGGCCGTGCCTGAGAGCGAGTCACGCGACCGCCGCGGAATCGAGATCTCAGAAGTGCATGCCAGGCCTTTGGGATCGCAATGGAATCGTCCGGAATCGAAATCTTAGCTCCCGAACGCCACATCGCATCGCCACACGCCAGGGAGCACTACCGGGCGCCGATTGCATAATCCTTGTATGCATGATGAAGAGTTATGCCTTTGATATGGGCATATTGATTGAGAGGGCATTGTGCCGACGTTGACCAGCCTCCTCGCCGACCATCTGGACGGCCGCACCACCATCCCGCAGACGATCGCGGCCTGCTATGCCCGTCACCGCGCTCATGGCGATGCGGCGATCTTCATCGCCTTGCGGCCGGAAGCCGAGGTGCTGGCGCAGGCCGAGCGGCTGCAGGCGGAAGGACCGCTCGGGCGAAAGCTCTGGGGCGTACCCGTAGCGGTGAAGGACAATATCGACGTCGCAGGTTTGCCGACCACGGCCGCCTGCCCGGCCTTCGCCTATGATCCGCAACAGGATTCGAGCGCGGTCGCGCGCCTGCGGGCGGCGGGCGCGATCATCATCGGCAAGACCAATCTCGACCAGTTCGCCACCGGGCTGAACGGCACGCGCTCGCCCTATGGCGTGCCGCTCAACACGCTGCGCGCCGATCTCGTCCCCGGCGGCTCCAGCTCCGGCTCCGCCAGCGTCGTCGCTGCCGGGATCGTCCCCGTCGCCCTCGGCACCGACACGGCCGGCTCAGGCCGCGTCCCCGCCGGCCTGCAGAACCTCGTCGGCCTGAAGCCCAGCCTCGGCCTCGTTCCGACGTCGGGCGTCGTACCGGCCTGCCGCACGCTCGATTGCGTCTCGGTCTTTGCCCTGACGGTGGAGGACGCCTGGGCCGTGCTCGACGTGATAGCCGGCCCGGACGCGACCGACCCGTTCTCCCGGCCCGTCCCGCTTGGCCAGCCCGGCACTGTGCCGTCGAAACTCCGCATCGCAGTCCCCCGCCCGGAGGATCTCGACTTCGCCGGCGATGCCGATGCGAAGGAAAGCTTCGCCCTGGCGGTGGAACGCGCGCTGGCGCTCGGCGCGGAGATCGCCTCGCTCGACATGGCACCCCTCTACGAGACCGCGCGGCTGCTTTATGAAGGCCCGTGGGTGGCCGAGCGCTTCCTGGCGATCCGCGACCTGCTCGCGAGGGATCCCGAAGCGATCCTGCCGGTGATCCGCACCGTCATCGCCGGCAAGCCCCTGCCCGACGCCGCCGAGACCTTCGCCGCGCGCTATCGCGTCGCCGAACTGGCGTTGACGGCCAAGGCCGCGCTCAAGGGCGTCGATGCGCTGATGGTCCCGACCGCGCCGCGGCCCGTCACGCTCAGCGAGATGGCCGCCGACCCGATCGGCGCGAACTCGTTGCTCGGCCGCTACACCAATTTCGTCAATCTGCTCGACATGTGCGCCCTGGCCATCCCGGTCAGCCTGGCAGCGGATGGCACGGCGGCCGGCGTCACGCTGATCGCGCCCTCCGGCCACGACGCGGTCCTCGCCGGTCTCGGCCGCGCCCTGCATGAGGCCGCCGGCCTGCCTTTGGGTGCGACCGGCCTGCCATACCCGTCCTCCGCCCCCTTGCCGGTCAGGGCAACCCCGGACGCGATCGAGATCGCGGTCGTCGGCGCGCATCTCTCAGGCATGCCGCTGAACGGCGAACTGACGCGCCTCGGGGGAACCTTCCTGCGCGCTACCGCGACGACCCCGGATTATCGCCTCTTCGCACTGCCTGGCGGCCCCCCGGCGCGGCCGGGCCTGGTCCGCGTCGGAGAGGGCGGTGCGGCGATCGCGCTCGAAGTCTGGTCGCTGCCGCCGGAGGGCTTCGGCCGCTTCGTCGCCGGCATCCCCTCCCCGCTCGGCATCGGCACGCTGGCGCTGGCCGACGGCACGCGCGTCAAGGGTTTCCTCTGCGAGACAATCGCGACGGAAGCCGCCCGCGACGTGACGCAATTCGGCGGCTGGCGAGCTTTTGTGGCGGCACAGACGAGCACGGGTTGAATGCTTGATGTAACGCCACGTAACACCCGCGGCGTCATCCCGGACAAGCGGCGCAGCCGCGCCGATCCGGGATTCACGCCGGAGCGCATCCGACAAAGGCTCCGGAATGGATCCCGGATCTCCGCTTCGCTTCGTCCGGATGACGGCGCGTTGTAGTCCAGCCGAGGTATTTCTCACCGCGTCTCGGCATAACTCCGGAACGCGTCCCTGACGATGCCGATATGGGCGCGCATCGCCTCGCTGGCGCCCGCCTGGTCGCCGCGCAGGATCGCCTCGACGATCAGGTCGTGCTCCTGATAGGAGCCGCCGAGCCGGCCCGTGGCGCGGAACTGGGCGCGGCGGAACGGCGCGACGCGCGTTCGCGTCATCAGGGTCAGCTCGGCCAGATAGCCGTTATGCGAGCCTGCATAGATCGCGGCGTGAAAAGCCTCGTTCTTCTCGTGGTACCTTACCGGATCGCCCTCCTGCACCAGGAGCCGCAGCTCGCCATGCAGGGCCTCGAGCCCGCGCCGCTCGGGGACGGTCATGCTGCGGGCAGCGAGCCCGGCGCAAAGCGCCTCCAGCTCGGCCATGGCCTCGAACATGTCGTTGAGCTGGGCAGGCGTCGGCAGCGCGACGACCGCCCCGCGATGCGGCCGCACGCTGACCAGTCCCGAAGCCGAAAGCTGGCGGATCGCCTCGCGCACCGGGGTGCGCGACACGCCGAACCGCGCCGCCAGTTCCTGCTCGTCGAGTGGGGTACCCGGCTCGAGTACGCCCGAAACGATCTCGTCGGCGATCTGCAAACGCAGCGTCTCGGTGCGCGTCAACGGCGCCGCGACCGGCTTGGGCGTCCTGGGGATGGCGGCGTGGCGCAGCATGGAGGCATGATCTCGGCTGGTTGGATGCGCGCCAGGTCCGCAGGCAGCGGCGGCGGGATCATCGGATGTGAGCGTTCATTCGGCAATCGCGCTGACATGGGCGGCGACCACGCGCCAGCCTTCCGGAAACTTGACCCAGGTCTGGCTCTGGCGGCCGACCTTGCCGGCCATGCTCTCGCGCCGGAACAGCGTGTTGGCAGTCGCCATCGTATCGCCATAGGTGGTGATGACGGTCCGCTCGATCGTGCGCAGCAACCCGACGGGCGAGCGCGCCGAACGGAACGCCGCGATCTCGCCGAAACCGTATAGATTCTCGCCGATGCCGTAGCGGATCGTCTCCGGCGCGTCCTTGAAAGACGCATCGAGCACCGCGACATCGTTCTCGTTCAGCGCCTTCTCATAGGCCATGAAGGCGGCCTCGACTTCGGCCAGCACGGCGGGGTCGTTGATCTTCATCTTGCGTCGTCCTGTCTCAAAACCGCGCCGTCATTCCGGGCAAGCGAAGCGCAGACCCGGCGTCCATCGGAGGGCACTAAACTCTACGATGGATTCCGGAGCGGCGCCGCTGACGCGGCTTGTCCAGAATGACGGCGGAGGGTGTCATGTTAGAGCGGCGGATGCGGAATCGCCGTCAGCAACTGCTTAGTATACTCCGCCTTCGGAGCGCCCAGAACCTCCTCGGCCGTGCCCTGCTCGACGATGGCGCCGGTCCGCATCACGATCACCCGATCGCAGAGCAGACGGACGACGTTGAGATCGTGCGAGACGAAGAGGTAGCTCAT
The DNA here is from genome assembly GCF_058801345.1 of Allobosea sp. GW822-FHT03F07. NCBI lineage: Bacteria > Pseudomonadati > Pseudomonadota > Alphaproteobacteria > Hyphomicrobiales > Alloboseaceae > Allobosea > Allobosea sp. GW822-FHT03F07. The sequence continues at coordinate 1,283,420 of NZ_JBXAND010000001.1, read as the reverse complement.
GCCGAGCCGGCCCTTCAGCTCCTCCAGCAGGTTCAGCACGACCGCCTGCACGGACACGTCGAGCGCCGCCGTCGGCTCGTCGAGGATGACGAGATCGGGATCGAGCGCGATGGCGCGCGCGATGCCGACGCGCGCCTTCTGGCCGCCGGAAAGCTGATGCGGAAAGCGGTCGATCAATTCGACCGGCAAACCGACCAGCCGCGCCAGCTCCTCGCAGCGCGCCCGCAGCGCATCGCGACCCGCAATCGAGCCCATGCGCAGGATCGGATCGACGATCGCCCGCTCCGCCGTGAAGCGCGGGTTGAGGCTGTCCGTCGGATCCTGAAACACCATCTGGATGCGCCGGCGGTGCGGCGAGGCCGCGAACTGCTTGGCGGGAATCGCGCCGATATCGGTACCGTCGAAGACGATCCTGCCGCCGCTCGGGTCGATCAGGCGGGTGATCATCATCGAGGTCGTCGATTTGCCGCAGCCGGACTCGCCGACGAGGCCGAGCGTCTCGCCCTTCGCCACGGTGAAACTGATGCCGTCGACCGCCCGGAAAGCCGGCTTCGGCGCTTCAGCCTTGCCCATCAGCTTCGCCAGGAAACTGCCTGTCTCCGGCCGTGGGTACTCCTTCACCAGATTCTCGACCCGCATCAGCGGTTCGGCCCCGGGCGCCTGCGCCGGGTGCGGCGCGGCGGCCTGCGCCGGCGGCGCCTTCGGCGCGTCGGGCAACAGGTCGCGCAGGCTCATGCCGATGCGCGGCGTCGCCTGCATCAGCTTGCGGGTATAGGGGTGCTGCGGGTTGCGGAATATCTCGCCCGCCGCCGCCGTCTCGACGACGAGGCCCTTCTCCATGACCACGACCTTGTCGCAATAGGCGGCTGCCAAACCGAGATCATGGGTGATCAGGATCGTCGACATGCCGCGCTCGCGCGTCAGTTCCACGATCAGGTCCATCACCGCCTTTTGCGTGGTGACATCGAGGCCGGTGGTCGGCTCGTCCGCGATCAGGAGCTGCGGCTGGCAGGCGAGCGCGAGCGCGATGACGACGCGCTGGCACATGCCGCCAGAAAGCTCGAAGGGATAGGCGTCGTAGCGTTCCTCGGGCCGAGCGATCTTGACCTTGGTCAACGCCTCGATCGCCTTCTCCCGCGCGGTGGCCCGCGTCGCCTGGACATGCTCGAGCAGCACGTCCTCGATCTGCTTGCCGACCTTGCGGATCGGGTTCAGCGCCGCGCGCGGGTTCTGGAAGATCATCGAGATCTCGCGCCCGCGCAGGTCGCGCATCTGCGACTCGGGCGCGGTGACGAGGTCCATGCCGGAAAAGGTGATCGAGCCCTCCGCCACCCGGCCGGCCCGGTCAAGGATACGCACGACAGCGTAGGAGGTCACCGACTTGCCCGAGCCGGATTCGCCGACGATGGCGACCGTCTCGCCCTTGCCGACGCTGATGTCGATCGCCTTGACGGCCTTCACAGTGCCGCGGCGCGTGGCGAATTCGACGGTGAGGTTCGTGATGTCGAGGAGCGGTGCCGGGATCATGACAAGGCCCTCAGTTGCGACGCTGGGGATCGACGAGGTCGCGCACGCCGTCGCCGAGCAGGTTGAAGCAGAACACCGCCGTCATCAGCGCCAGCCCCGGAAAGAAGGCGATCCACCATTCGCCGGAGACGATGAAGCTCGCTCCCTCCGCGACCATGATGCCCCATTCCGGTGTCGGCGGGCGCACGCCGAGCCCGATGAAGGAGAGCCCCGCCGCGTTCAGAATGGCGTAGCCCATGGTCAGCGACATCTGCACCGCCATGATCGGCATGATGTTGGGCACGATCTGCGTCAGCAGCAGCCGCCAGTCGGAATTGCCCGAAAGCCTGGCCGCCTGCACGAAGCCGGCCTCCCGCCGCACATTCGCTTCCGCTCGCGCAACACGCGCGTACAGCGGGAAATTGATGATGGCGGTGGCGATGACGATGTTGGTGACGCTGTTGCCGAGCGCCGCCACGATGCCCATCGCCAACACGAAGAGCGGAAACGCCATGATCGTGTCGGCGATGCGCCCGACCAGCTTGTCGACCCAGCCGCCATAAAAGCCGGCCATCACCCCGGCGAGCCCGCCCATCGCGAAGACGAGCGCGACCGAGCATACGGCGATGGCGAAATCGAGCCGCGTCGCCACGATGACGCGGCTGAAGATGTCGCGCCCGAGTTGGTCCGTGCCGAACCAGTGCCGCGCGCTCGGCCCCTGCAGGGCCGAATTGGTGTTGCTCGCCAGAGGGTCGTAGGGCACGAGCGAGGGGCCGAGGACCGCTGCCAGCACGATCAGCGCGAACAGGCCGAAGGCGAGGCCCGTGACGGGGTTCTCCGAGACGATATGGCGGGCGTGGGCCCAGATGCTGGTCGAGGGCGGCGCCTCGAAGCGCAGGGCGGGCACGGAGGGGTCGACCTTGGACATGTCGTTCATGATCCTCAGCCCTCCAGCCTGACGCGGGGATCGATGACGCCGTAGAGCACGTCGATCATCAGGTTCAGCACGACGTACATGATCGCCATGGTCAGCACGAAACCCTGGATCGGCGCATAGTCGGAGGCGATCAGCGCCTCGACCGCATAGGAGCCGACACCCGGCCAGGCAAAGACCTTCTCGACCAGCACATTCGCCCCGAGCAGGAAGGAGAACACCATGCCGAGCGTGGTCACGACGGGCAGCATCGCGTTACGGAAAGCGTAGGTGCCGATGACCTTGCGACTGGAAAGCCCGCTCGCCCGCGCGGTACGGACGAAATCGGCGCCGAGCACGGCGAGCATCGAGGCGCGCGTCATGCGCGTGATCGGCGCCAGCGAGAAGATCGCGAGCGTCACCGCCGGCAGAATGATCTGCGCGAAGGCGGCGCGGAAGGTCTCGCCATCGCGCGCCAGCAACGAGTCGACCAGGTAGAATCCCGTCACCCGAGCCGGCTCGGAGGCGAACACGTCGAGCCGGCCGAGCGGCGCCGGCGCCCAGCCAAGCTGGAAATAGAAGACGTAGACGAGGAGCAGGCCGGTGAAGAACACCGGCAGCGAAACGCCCGCCGTCGCCACGACGCGGCAGAGATGGTCGATCCACGAACCCTGCCTCACCGCGGCGAGCACGCCGAGCGGCAGCGCCACCGCCATCGCGAGCAGCAGGCCCGCCAGTGTGAGTTCGCCCGAGGCCGGCAGCCGCGCCGCGAGATCGGTCGTCACAGGCTGGCCCGTGGTCAGCGAGGTCCCGAGATCGCCGCGCAGCAGCGCCCCGACATAGGAGACGAACTGCACCGGCAGCGGCTGGTCGAGCCCGAGCTTGCCGCGGATCTCGGCGATCGCCTCGTTGGAGGCGGCCGGACCGGCGAAATAGGCCGCCGTATCGCCCGGCAGCACCCGGGTCAGCAGGAAGGTGACGATGATCACACCGATGACGGACGGGATCGTCGTCATCAGACGCTGACCGATCATGCGCAGCATGGCTGGGCCTCCTTCTCACCACTCGACGTCATCCCGGACAAGCCGCCCGGAGGGCGGCGCCGATCCGGGATCCATGCCTGAACCGTTCCGGCATGGATCCCGGGTCTTCGCTACGCTCCGCCCGGGATGACGGGGCGGAGCACGTCAGGAATGCCTCACACCATCCCCTTGCTGAGATAGCGGAAGTCCGGCTCGCGGCAGGGCTGGAATTGGTAGCCGCCGATCGACTTCTGCAGCGCGACGTCATGGGTCGGCTGGTTGATCGGCACCATCGGCACCTCGGCGTTCACCAGCTTGATGAACTCGATGACGTTGGCGTCGTAGGAGGCCTTGTCGGGCGCGAAGCGGGCGGCGTCGACGAGCTTGTCCAGCGCCGGGTTCTGATAGGCGGCGATGTTGAAGATCGAATTGTTGCCGTGCATCGTCCAGAATAGGTAGTAATCGGGATAGTCGAGCCAGCCGGCGAAGCGGTTGAGGACCATCGGATTGGTCTTCTTGGCGATCTCGGTGCGGAAATTGGCGCCCGGCACCTTGTTGATCTCGACGGTAATCCCGATCGTGGCCAGCGCTTCCTTGATCAGCACCGCCATCGGCTCGGCGACGGTTGCATTGCCGGCGTCGAAATAGAGCGTCGTCGAGAACGGGCCGCCGGCCGCATCGACCAGCGCCTTCGCCTTGGCGACGTCGGAGGTGTAGGGGAAGGGCTGCGGCCAGGCGACCTTGGGCGTGGTGCCGCCGGCCATGGAGACGCCGCGGCCGAACAGCGAGGCCTGCAGGATCTTCTCGTAGGGCATCACCCAGGCGACCGCCTGGCGCAGGCGGACATCCTTGAACGGCCCGACCTGCGTGTTGAGATAGCAGCCCCAGACGCCGTTCGGAATCGGCACGCCGACGACGTTGATCTTGCCGGCGTCGAGCAGGTCCTTGAAGTCCTTCGGCGGCAGCCCGTATGACACGTCGGCATCCCCGCGCTCGATCAGCGCGCGGCGGGTCGAGGGCGAGGCAATGTCGCGCGCGATGACGCGGCGCAGTTGCGGCAGCTTTCCGCAGGCCCAGGCGTCATTGCGGACATAGATCGTCTCGACGCCCGGCTTCCAGCTCTCGACCTTGAAGGCGCCGGAGCCGGCGATGTTGTTCTTGAGATATTCCTTGGCATGCGGATCGCCGGCCGCGTTCGCGATGGCCAGCTCGGAATCGAACACGAAGGGGATCGTGACGGCCAGGTTCGGCAGCGTCATCTTGTCCTTGCGGACGAAGTCGACGCGGAAGGTCTTGTCGTCGACGACGACGAACTGCTCGGGCTTCTCCAGCGAGCCGGCATTCATCTGCGTCGTCGCGAAGCCGCCGATCGTGCAGGCGCGGTCGAGCGACCACTTCACGTCCTTGGCCGTGACCTGGCGGCCGGAATGGAACTTGGCGTCGCGCAGCTTGAAAGTGCAGCTCATGCCGTCGGAGGCGACCTGCCAGCTTTCCGCCAGTTCGCCTTCCAGTTCACCCATCGAGACCATGTTGCCGCCACCGCTCGGAATCGGCACCGGCTTGAAGCGCAGCAGCCGGTCATAGCAGTTCAGCGCCACGCCATTCACCGGCTGCGAGGAGCCGATGCCCTGCATGTCCAGGCTGTTGGGGCCGTACTCCTGCACGAGCAGCAGCGTCTCGTTGCGGCTCGGCGCCTGGGCCTGTGCGCTCCCCTTCGCCACGAAGGGAGCAGCGAGGCCTGCGGCGATGGCTGTGCGGCGCGTGATCATCGAAGACGGTCCTTGTTTTCGCAGGGTTGGAGAAAGCGGGAGCCGGCTGATCCGGCAGACAGGAGGGGCATCATCTGCCCGAGCGTGAAGCATGGGCCGTGCCGCCGATGATGAGCCGGCTGCACGGGGAGCCTGCGTGCGCTGCGATCAGGGCCGGCGAAAACGAACCGTAAACCGCGCAGCGATGCATCCCATGCCTCCGGCGTCACGTGGGCGACGTCATTTCGCTAGCAGGGAGCATGCCAAATTCTAAGACGTTGTTTCGGCTTGATAATTTTCAGGAGATACGATCGGCGGCTGAAAAATACGCATGCAACATGTATGCATGCGCCCACAAATCGATCAAAAATTAATCAACATCGAAATCGCGCGCCTAGGATGCGTAACGCATTCTTAAGGTCCGAAGCATCGTGGCGAAAGGCTCACCCCTTGCATCACCGCGAATCCGGCTGTCGAGATGCCGGATGCCCGCTGCAGCCGCGGGCCGACACGGAAAAGCGATGCGCGCAAGGCAGATCGAAGTCTTCAGGATGGTGATGCGCCTGGGCACGCTGACGAGCGCGGCCGAGGCTCTGAACGTGTCGCAGCCGGCACTGAGCCAGATCCTGCTCCACACCGAGGACGAACTCGGCTTCAAGCTGTTCCTGCGGGTCAAGGGCCGGCTGATCCCGACGCCCGAGGCCGAGGACCTCTATCCCGAGGTCGAGCGCCTGTTCGGCGACCTCGAGGCGTTGCGCCGCCGGGCGGGTGACCTGCGCCACGGCAAGGCCGGCATCGTGCGCCTCGCCGCCTCGGCGCCGCCCTCTCTGTCATTGGTACCGGAGGCGCTGCGCCATTTCCGGAGCGCACACCCGGACATGCGCATCCTGTCGCATGTCGTGCCGGCCGAGATCGTCATGCGCATGCTCGACGATGGCCAGGCCGGCCTCGGCATCGCCATGACCGATGAGAGCGTACCCGGGATCGACACCGAGATCATCGGCCGCACCCGCATCGTCTGCGTGCTGCCAGCCGCCCATCACCTCGCCGGCCGGGACGCCATCGCCGCCGCCGATCTGGCGGGCGAGACGCTGATCTCCTATCGCACCAGTTCCCTGCCCGGCCAGCTGCTGCGGGGCGCGCTCGAGCGCGAGGGCGCCGCCTTCCAGCCCGAAATGGAGATCGACGTCTCGATCATCGCGCTCGCCTTCGTGCAGCAGGGACTCGGCATCGCCGTGGTCGATGGCCTGCTGCCCTGGCACAGCTTTCCCGGGCTGGTGACGCGGCCGTTCCTGCCGGACGTCTCCTTGCCGCTCTGCCTGCTCACCAGCGCGCGCCGGCCGCTCTCGCGCAGCCACGAGCTGCTGCGCGCCCATCTGCGCACGGCCTGCCGGCAGCTCGGCTTGGATAACCCCGAGGCCTGATCGGTTCGCAATAGCCTCCGCGTCATCCCGGATGGAGCGCAGCGGAGTCCGGCATCCATTGTGGGGAACGGTGCTCTACGATGGATCCCGGAACTGCGCCGCTATGCGGCCTGCCCGGGATGACGAGGCGGTTCCGAGTGAGTTGATCGAAGCCAATTCATAAGCCCGACTTATACAATCACGGCACCTTGCTCTTTGACGCCGGCCGCTCCCGGGCCCAACACTGAGCCGACCTCACGCACACGGGCGGATCATGAGCTGGCGTATCGGCGTCGACATCGGCGGCACCTTCATCGACTTCTGTGCCCTAGAAACCGGGAGCAACCGCTTCGAGACCATCAAGGTCCTGACGACGCCGGACGAGCCGGGCAAGGAACTGCTCGACGGGCTCGGCCTCTTGCATGAGCGCCACGGCGTCGCTCCCGAGGAGGTCGCCTCCTTCGTCCACGGCACGACGGTCGGCATCAACACGATCATCCAGCGCAAGGGTAGCCGGCTCGCGCTGATCACGACGGCCGGCTTCGAGGACGTCATCGAGTTGGCGCGGCTGCGCATGCCCGACATGTATTCGCTGTTCTGCGCCAGGCCCGAGCAACTGATCCCACGCGACCTCATCTACGGCGTACGGCAGCGCCAGCTTGCCAGCGGCGAGGTCGCCGAGCCGCTCGACACGGATGGGCTGGCCGCCATCGTCCAGGCGATCAAAGCCAAGGACGTCGACGGCGTCATCGTCTCCTTCCTGCACGCCTATCGCAATGGCACGCATGAAGCCCAGGCCCGGGCGCTGATCGCAGAACTGGCGCCGGAGCTGTTCGTCTTCACGACCAGCGAGGTCTGGCCGGTCATCCGCGAATACGAGCGCACCACCACCGCGATCCTCAACGGCTATGTGCATCCGCGCGTCGCCGGCTATCTGACGGCGCTGGAAAAGGCGCTCGCCTCGCGCGGCGTTCCGGCCGGGCCGATGCTGACCAAGTCGAATGGCGGCGTCATGAATGCGCAGACCGGCAAGCGCGCCTGCGTCAACATGCTGCTGTCGGGCACGGCCTCGGGCGTCATCGGCGCATCCTGGCTCGCCGAGCAGGCCGGCATCGACAGTATCCTCACGCTGGACATCGGCGGCACCAGCGCCGACCTCGCCTTGATCATCGACGGCAAGCCGCAATTCGGCACCGGCGAGGTCGTCGGCGATTTCCCGCTCTTCCTCCCCAGCGTCTCCGTGACCTCGATCGGCAGCGGCGGCGGCTCGATCGCCTGGGCCGATGATTTCGGTGTGCTGAAAGTCGGCCCCGAAAGTGCGGGCTCGACGCCCGGCCCCGCCTGCTACGGACGAGGTGGCACCCGCGCCACCGTCACCGACGCGATGGCGGCGAGCGGTTTCCTCGGCCACACGCCCCTCGCCTACAACCAGATCGGCATGGACCGCGCCCGCGCCGACGCCGTCATCGGCGAACTCGCCGCCAAGCTCGACCAGACGCCGCAGGCGACAGCCGAGGCGATCATCGCGGTTGCGGTTTCCGAGATGTTCGTCGAGGTCAACAAGCTCGTCGCGCGCTACGGCGTCGACCTGCGCGACTTCGCCCTGATGCCCTTCGGCGGCGCCGGCCCGATGCTGGGCTGCTTCCTCGCCCGCGAACTCGGCATTCCCCGCGTGCTGGTGCCGCACCGGCCGGGCGTCGTCAGCGCGCTCGGCGGGCTGATCGCCGATCTGAAGGGCGACTTCATCCAGACGGTCTTCGCCGCCGCCATTCCGGATTCCTTGCCCGTCCTGCGCGACGCACTGGCTCGGCTAAAGGCGGACGGCCTGTCCTGGATCAGGACCGATCAGAAGTTCGCCGGCCCCGTGGTCGAAACCCTGACGGCCGATATGCGCTATCATGGGCAGTCCTTCGAGATCGAAGTGCCGCTTTCGGAAGGCTGGCTGGCGGAGGGAGACCTCGCCACGATCGCCGAGGCCTTCCATCGCCAGCATCTGGCGATCTACGATTTCAACGACGTCGCGGCCGAGGTCCAGATCGTCAACCTGCGCCTCGTCGTCAGCGGCGCGACCCCGCGCCCGAACCTCACGCCCGCTGCCGAGACGCAGTCCGCAACGGCAAAGCCGGTGCGCATGATCGAGGTCTGGCTCGACGGCGCAAAGCGTGAAGTCCCGCTCTATCATCGTGACGACCTGCGCAACGGCCATCGCTTCGAAGGTCCGGCCGTGGTCGCGCAGCAGGATACCACCGTCTGCATCCCCGAGGGCTTCGACGCCGAGGTCGATGCCTGGCTCAACCTTCACCTCATCCTGCGTCCGGAGGCATGACCATGGTCGACAAGGTCACTTTGCAGGTTCTCGCGAACCATTGCCGGGCGGCGGCCGAGAACATGGCCTATACGCTCTACCGCACGGCCCACTCGACCTTCGTCAAGGAGACCGAGGACTTCACCGTGATGGTGATGGACCGTACCGGCCGCGTCGTCGCCGTGCCGATGGATCTCGGTGCGACCTGGTATCCGGGCATGAACTACAACCGCGCCATCGACCTCGTCGACGAGTACAGGCCGGGCGACATCGCCTTCACCAACGACCCCTATAGCGGTTATCTCGCGACGCACGCCCCCGACACGCATCTGTGGAAGCCGATCTTCCACGAGGGCGAGATCGTCTGCTTCGTCGGCGGCCATGTCCACAACACCGATATGGGCGGCGCGGTACCCGCCTCACTCTCGCGCTCGCTGACGGAAATCCATCAGGAGGGCATCCGCTTCCCGCCGATGACGTTGATGCGCGACGGCGTCTTCGACGAGAAGATCCTGCGGATCATGACGATGAATGTCCGCAAGCCGCATCTCAATATGGGCGACCTGAAGGCGCTCGCCGGCGCCCTCAACACGGGCGAGCGCAAGATCCTGGCGATGGTCAGGAAGTTCGGCGCCAAGGGCTTCATGGACGGGCTCGACGGCCTGATGGACTATGCCGAGCATCAGGCCCGCGAGATCCTGCGCTCGATGCCGGATGGCGAATACTTCTTCTCGGACTATGCCGACGAGGACGGCGTCGACGGCAATCCCTGCCGGCTGGCGCTGAGGCTCACGATCAAGGGCGACGAGGCGATCCTCGACTTCACCGGCTCGGACCCGCAGCTCGGCTCTTCGCTCAACGTCCCGACCGGCTCGGACCCACGCCACACCCTCCTGCTCGTCGGCGTCTACTACGTGCTCTACACGCTGAACCCACAGCTCCTGCTAAACTCCGGCCTGACCCGGCCCTTCACCTGCATCGCGCCTGAGGGGACGGTGCTGAACCCGTCCTTCCCGGCGGCTGTGGGCATGCGCAGCCTGACCTGCGCGCGCCTGCGCAGCCTGATCTTCGGCGCCTTCAGCCTCGCCGTCCCCGAGCGCATGCCGGCCGCGCCCGCGGGCTCCAGCTCGATCGTGAACGTCATGACGACCGACGAGCGCACCCATCGCAGCGTCATCGCGGCGATCAACCCGGTGGTCGGTGGTGGCGGCGGCATGCCCCATCGCGATGGCCCCAACGGCTCCGGGGCGGACGCCGCCTATCTCAAGAACACGCCGATCGAGATCACCGAGACCGAGGTGCCGATCCAGTTCGTGCGCTACGGGCTGCTGCCGGATTCCGGCGGCGCCGGGCGCTGGCGCGGCGGGCTTGCGACCGTGATGGAGTTCAAGGTCTTCGCGCCGAACTCGCGCATCACGGTGCGCAACCGCGATCGCTCGATCTTCCGCCCCTGGGGCACGCTCGGCGGGCTCTCGGCCGAGACTTCGAACTTCATCATCAATCCCGGCACAGCCGGCGAACGTATCCTCGGCAACACCGACATCGCCATCGCCGAGCCCGGCGACGTCATCCACATCCATTCGCCCGGCGGCGGCGGACGCGGCTCGGCGCTCGATCGCGAGCCCGAGCGCGTGCGGCTCGATGTCGAGCGCGGCTATGTCAGCGAGGCTGCGGCGAAGGCCCGCTACGGCGTGGTCATCACGGATGGCGCCGTCGATGCCGAGGCGACGACGGCTCTGCGCGCAACGATGCGCAAAGACGCCCACAGCACGCATTTCCACTTCGGCCCAGAGCGCGACACGTTCGAAAGCGTCTGGCATGCCCGCAATTACAACGCGCTCACACGCCTGCTCTCGGCCCTGCCGGTACATTGGCGCTTCTTCGTCAAGACGAAGGTCTTCGCCGCGATCCGCGACGCCGCCAACGCCAACGACGTGCCGAGCGCCTTCGCATCGGTCCGACGCGACTATCCGCAGGTGCCGGAGGTTCTCCAGGCGGCAGAGTGAGACGCCGTCTCAGACCCCGACGCTGACGGCGTCGCCGGGCCTGATCTCGCCCGACGTCATCACATCACAATAGATGCCGAAATTGCGCGCGTAGCGTCTCACCACGTTCCGCAGCAGCTCGACGTCGAGCGGAATGCCATCCTGCTCGATCGTGATGAAGCCGCAGCGGCCGCAGGGCTCGCGGCCCCTCAACAGGACATTCCCGATCCGGATCTCGCGCCCGATCCAGCCCTGCTCCGGCATCGCCTCGGACCCGTCCGGCCAGTCGACCACCACATTGGGGCGGAAGCGGCGCTCGTCGATCACGCTGCTCGGCCTATCGCGCTCGAGGCTGCGCATGCCGGCCGTGGTGATCAGATGGATCGGCGCATGTTCGTAGCGCGGCCGGAAACCCTCGCCGCCGAACGGCACGAAGGGTCTGAGCACCGGCGTGAAGCCGAAGACGTCCGAAAGCTGTCGCAGCACCCCCGGATCGTCCGGCCCCGCCCAATCCTCACCATCGGACGAGACGGCGACACCGTCCCCAGTGAACCTCGCATGCCCCCTGGGCACCTGGGTGAAGTGCTTCTCCCGGCCCGGCGATGCAATGCGCTCGTTCGAGGCGTCGAGCAGGCCCCAGATCCGGTCGCCCTCGACGCCGGAGCCCGTGACCGGCGCGGCCTGCAGCCGCTCGCCGCCCATCGAGCTGACCGGGTAGCGCCAGAGCGAAGCGACCGTGCCCGCGACGCCTGCTTGCCTCACGGCAGGTCCATGCGCGGGTCGAGCGCATCGCGCAGGCCGTCGCCGACGAAGTTGAAGCTCGTCACCGCCAGCGTGATCGCGGCGCCCGGGATGATCGCCAGCCAGGGCGCGCTGGTGAGGTAGCTTTGCGCGTTCTCCAGCATGTTGCCCCAGCTCGGCGTCGGCGGCTGGATGCCGTAGCCGAGGAAGGAGATATAGCTCTCGGCCAGGATCGCATGAGCGACGTTGAGTGTCGCGGCGACGACGATCGGCGCGATCGCATTGGGCAGCAACTCGCGGAACATGATGCGCAGATTGCTCGAGCCCATCGCGACCGCTGCCTGGGCGAATTCGCGCGTCCGGAGCGAGCGGATCTGCGCCTCGACGACGCGGGCCACCTCCATCCAGGATGTCATCGCGATCAGGAGCACGATCGAGGGTACCGAAGGCGAGATCAGCGCCGAGATCGCCAGCAGCAGGAAGATCGAGGGGAAGCACAGCATCGCATCGACGAAGCGCATCAGCGCCGCACCGATGACGCCCTCGTAGAAGCCCGCCGCAACCCCAACCATGATGCCGATGCCCATCGCCAGAACCATCGCGCAGAAGCCGACGGAGAGCGAAATCCGCCCCGCCATCAGCAGCCGCGCGAGGATGTCGCGCCCGAGCGGGTCGGTTCCCAGGATATGCGGCCCCGAGAAGGGCGGCGCGAAGCGCGAGCGGATGTCGATGAAGGTGTCGGTGTAGGGCAGCAGCATCGGCCCGAAGACGCAGGCGAGCGTCATCAGCACGATCGTGATCGCGCCGAAGACCGCGAGCTTGTGCCGGCGGAAGCGGCGCATGGCGCGCCCGTTCCAGAAGCCCTCCTCGCGGATCGGAAGGATGTCGACAGTCGGTTCCAGGCTCATCGGCCGCTCCTGGCGATGCGGGGATCGGCGACGCCGTAGAGCAGGTCGGCGAGCAGGCTGCCGAGCAGCACCATCACCGCCGTGAACATCAGGATGCCCATCACGACGGGGTAGTCGCGATAGCTGATCGAATCGAGGAAGAGCCGGCCCATGCCTGGCCAGGTGAAGACCGTCTCCGTGACCAGCGCACCCGAGAGCAGCGAGGGCACGTGCAGGCCGGTGATGGTGATCATCGGCAGGAGTGCGTTGCGCAGCACATGCGTCAGCAGGATGCGCCGCTCCGGCACACCCTTGGCGCGAGCGGTGCGGACGAAATCCTGGTTGATCACGTCGAGCATCGAGGAGCGCATATAGCGGCTCCACACCGCGGTCGAGACCAGCGCCAGCACGATGCACGGCCCGATCAGGTGGTGGAGACGGTTCAGGAAGGAACCGTCGCCGATCGTGAAACGGTTGCCCGAGGGCAGCCAGCCGAGCCCGACGGAGAAGACGTAGATCACCACGAGCCCGAACCAGAAGGTCGGGATCGACAACGCGATCATGGTGCCGATCGTCGCGATGCTGTCGAACAGGGAGTAGCGCTTGACTGCACCGATGATGCCGATCCAGGCGCCGATCAGCATGGCGAGCAGCGTCGAGGTCAGCATCAGTTCCAGCGTCGCGCCGAGATGGCTGGCGATGATGTGCAACACCGGCTGCTGGTCGCGATAGGAATTGCCCCAGTCGCCGGTCAGCATGCGCCAGAGCCATTCGGCATATTGGATCGGCAGCGGCCGGTTCAGGCCGAGCTGCTCCGCGATGCGGTCCAGATCGGCCTGGGTCATGTCGCCGCCCGCCGCGAATTGCGACATCGGCCCGCCCGGAGCGAGATGCAGGATCGCGAAGCCGATCATCGAGACGATGAGCAGCAACAGCAGGGCCTGCATCAGCCTCTGCAGAAGGAATGAGCTCATGATGCGGTCACCCGGGCTGAGCGCGTCATCGCCTCAGCGCGCCCAATACCAGGAGCCCATGTTCCAGGTGTTCTGGCGAGCGTTGATGTTCGGCTCGTAGCCGATGAGACCTTCCTTGTAGCCCTCGACCGGAGCGTACTGGTAGATCGGCAGGATCGGCAGTTCTTCCCGGACGAGTTCCTGGAGCTTGAAGTAGATCGCCTTGCGCTTCGCCTGGTCGAAGGTGACCTGGCCTTCCTTCATCAGCGCATCGGCCTCGGCGTTCTGCCACTGCATCTGGTTGGCGCCATTGCCGGACTTGGCGGGGATGGCGTCCGAACCGAAGCGATGCGCCGGATCGGGGTCGATCACGGTGCGGAAGGCGGTGCCGACGAGCAGCGAGTCGAATTTCGAGCGGGTGTAGAAATCGCCCCAGATCACCGCGGCCGGCATGTTGTTGATCGTCATCTTGACGCCGATCTGCTGCCAGTCCTGCATCATCAGCTGCTGGGCCTGCTCGCGCAGCGCCGCGCCCGTCGTGGTCGAGACGGCAAAGGTCAGCGGCACGCCGTCCTTCATGCGCGTGCCCGAACCCGAACGCTTCCAGCCGGCATCGTCGAGGATCTTGTTGGCCAGCGCGAGATCGTAGCTCTGCTTCGGCAGGCCGGGATTATAGGCCCAGGATTCCTGCGGCGCGAAGGATTCGGTCGGCGTGTGCAGGCCGTAATAGATGATGTCGATGATCGCCTGCTTGTTGATCGAGGCGTAGAGCGCCTTGCGGACGGCCTTGTCCTTCAGAACCGGGTTCTCGAGGTTCGGCATCAGGATTTCGAGCGAAGCGCTCGGGATCTTCACGACCTTGCGGCCCGGCAGCTTCACCGCCTCGGCATAGAAATTCGCGGGGATGCCGGTGCCGATGATCAGGTCGACCTGCCCCGTCCGGAACTGGGCGTAGAGCGCCGTCTGGTCGGGCACGTATTTCAGGACGGCGCGCTCCAGATAGGGGCCCTTGCCGTGATACTTCTCGTTGGCGACGAGCTGGATGTTGTCGCCGGGTGTACGCGTGCCCCATTTGAACGGGCCGGTGCCGACGGGAGCGGCGTTATAGGGCGCAGTGTTCGGATCCGCAGCCTTCTCGAGCAGGTGCTTGGGCACGATGAAGGTGTTGGAGAGCAGCGCGAGATACGGCGCATAGGCCTTCTCCATGCGCCAGGAGATCTCCAGCGGGCCGGTGACCTTGATGTCCTTGACCAGCGAGTGGCCGACGCGCGTGCGTGCCTTGAAGCCGGGCGCATTGATCAGCTCGAGCGTGTATTTCACGTCCTCGGCGGTGAAGGGTGTGCCGTCATGCCAGGTCACGCCCTCGCGCAGCTTCACCTTCCAGGCGAGGCCGCCCTCGGAGATCCCGCCATTGGCCTCGGTCGGCACCTCGACCGCTAGGTCCGGCACCAGCGAGCCGTCGGGCTGCGCCAGCCACATCGTGTTGAAGATCTGCATCCAGACGGTCTCGTCGACCTCGATGCCCGGCATCAGCGGGTTGAAGGCGGTCGGCTCCTGCGAAAGGCCGACGACGACCTGCCCCGTGGGCTTGGAGGGCGGCGGCGGCGCGGCCTTGGTCTGGGCGCGGGCAGCACGGAAGCCGGAAGCGGCGAGCAGGCCGCCCGCACCGAGCGCGAGCAGGTCGCGGCGGTGGATGGCGGGCATCGGCAAGGCCAGGCTCGATGTGCCGCGAGAGTTGCGGTCGGAATTCTTCGTCATCGGAAACCCCTCGTTGTGAGCGATGAGCCTGCTTCTGCGGCAGGTGATCGCGGTCGACCGCTTATCGGCCTTCTTCTCAGGCTAGGGGGCACCGGCGGTATCGAACACCGATCGTCTGTGGCAGGTGCATAGAATATGCCGATTCAACCGGCGCCTTTGGCATAGGCTTCTGTCGAGATGCGATGGTATCGGGGTCCCGCCGCCTTCTCGTCCCGAAGGATTCCGAACCCCGATGTCTCCCCCGGTCACCCGCGTCCACAGCGACGAGACGCTGCCTTCCTCCGCCGATGTCGTCGTGATCGGCGGCGGCGTCGCCGGCATCACCGCCGCCTACCATCTCGCCAAGAAGGGCCATTCCGTGGCCGTCGTCGAGAAGGGCTATGTCGCGGGCGAGCAGTCGAGCCGCAACTGGGGCTGGTGTCGCCAGCAGAACCGCGACCTGCGCGAATTGCCGCTGGCCCAGCGCGCTGTCGAGATGTGGAACGGACTGAACGAGGAGCTTGGTGCCGATACCGGCTTCCGCCGCACCGGGCTGGTCTACGTCACCACCAAACAATCCGATCTCAACGCCTGGTCGAACTGGGTCGACAAGGCCCGCGAGATGCAGATGCACAGCCGAGTGCTTTCGGCCGCCGAGGCCAAGGCGATGTCGCCGGGCTCGACGGAAAACTGGATCGGCGGCGTGCACTCGCCGACCGATGGCAAGGCGGAGCCCGCACTCGCTGTCCCGGCCTTCGCGGAAGCGGCCCGCAGGCTCGGCGTCAGCATCCATCAGGATTGCGCAGCGCGCGGTCTCGAGACCTCGGCAGGCAGAGTCTCCGCCGTCGTCACCGAGAAGGGCACGATCAAGACCAGCACCGTGCTCGTCGCCGGCGGCGTCTGGACCTCGATGTTCTGCCGCCATCACGGCATCGACATGCCGCTCGCCGGCGTGCAATCGACATCGTTCTTCACGGCGCCCGCGCCCGAAGTCACCACGGGCGGCATCTCCACGCCGGACGTGACCTTCAGGCGCCGCCTCGACGGCGGCTACACGATCGGCATCAGCGGGCGCGGCCTGCTCCGGCTCAGCCCGCAGGGGATGATGTATGCCAAGCCGTTCTGGCGCACCTTCAAGAAGCGCCACAGACTCCTGACCATTCGTGCCGACAAGACCTTCTTCGCCGGCCCCGAGGCCCTGATGCGCTGGAGCAACGACAGCGTCTCGCCCTTCGAGCGCATGCGCACCTTCGATCCGCCGCCGCAGGAGAAGCTGATCAAATTCGCACTCAAGCGCATCGGCGAGATCTACCCGCAGCTCGCGAATGTGAAGATCATGCACAAATATGGCGGGCTGATCGACTTCACACCGGATTGGGTGCCGGTGATTTCGGCAATCGACAAGCTGCCGGGCCTCCATGTTTCAGCAGGCTTCTCGGGCCACGGCTTCGGCGTCGGCCCGGCCGCGGGGCGTCTCGCCGCCGACATCGTCGCGGGCGACGCTCCGATCGTCGATCCCCACCCCTATCGCTACAGCCGCCTCGTCGACGGCACCGACCTTGGCGAACCCGGCCTGATGTAAACGGGCCGGTGGCGCATGCGTCGGAACGCATGGATTTCGCGGGGCCGCGGCGATAAGCCGGAAGCCTGAGCGAAAGCGGAGAGACGATCATGCTGCGGACCGTGCAAGGCTGTGCCGAGGACCTCGCGACGGGGGCCGTGACCTCGCGCGATCTGGTCGAGGAATGCCTCGGCCGGATCGCCGACCCCGCAGGCGAAGGCGCCCGCGCCTTCATCTCGGTCGCGGCGGAGGCCGCCCGCGCCTCGGCCGATGCCCATGACGCCCTGCGCCGGGCCGGCCGCGCGGCTTCCCCTTATGCCGGCATCCCCTTCGCGGTGAAGGATCTTTACGACGTCGCCGGCGAGCGCAGCATGGCGGGCTCGCGCGCGCTTTCCGATACCGCCCCGGCCAAAGCCCATGCGCCGACGATCGCGCGCATGCTCGCGGCCGGCTTCATCCCGGTCGGGCGCACCAACATGACCGAGTTCGCCTACTCCGGCATCGGCGCCAATCCGCATTACGGCACGCCGCTCAGCCCCTGGGATCGCGCCTCGGCCCGCATTCCCGGCGGCTCCTCCTCGGGATCGGGCGTGGCGGTCGCGGACGGGATGGCGGTCGTCGCGCTCGGCAGCGACACCGGCGGCTCCTGCCGCATCCCCGCCGCGCTTTGCGGCATCGTCGGCTACAAGCCGACCGCCAGCCGCATCTCGCTCGACGGGGTCGTACCACTGTCCGGCAGCCTCGATTCGCTCGGCCCGCTCGGCGCCAGCGTCTCCTGCTGCGCGATCGTCGACGCGATCCTGGCCGGCGAGAGCCCTGCCGTGCCGGCACCACGGCCGCTCGCCGGCCTGCGCCTTGCCATCCCCCGCGAGATCGTGCGCGACGGTATGGATGCGACCGTCGCCGCGACATTCGAGAACGCTCTGGCCCGGCTCGCCTCGCTCGGGGCGGTGATCGTCGAGGTCGGCTTCGCGCCACTGCTCGAGATCGCCAGGGCGACGGCGAAAGGCAATTTCACCGCGCCGGAATCCTATGAATGGCATCGCGACCTGCTCGCCACGAAGGGCGCGTTCTACGACCCGCGCGTGCGCAGCCGGATCGAGACGGGCACCCAGATGCCGGCCCACGACTATGTCGCCCTGGCAAAGGCGCGCGCCCGCATCATTGCGGCGATGAACGCGCTGACCGGCGGCTACGACGCGCTGGTCATGCCGACCGTGCCGATCATCGCGCCGCGCATCGCCGAACTCGCGGAGGATGCCGAATACTTCCGGCTCAACGGGCTGATGCTGCGCAATCCCAGCATCGGCAATTTCCTCGATCGCTGCTCGATCAGCCTGCCCTGCCACCGGCCGGGCGAGGCGCCGGTCGGCCTCATGCTGACGGGCGAGACGGGCGGCGACCGCGTGCTCTTTTCGGTCGCAGCGGCAATCGAGGGCGCTTTGGTCGCGTGATGCGAAAATGATCCAAGGCAGACAGCCGGAAGCTCGGTAGAGCTTCAGGATCGATCTGCCGGAGAACACGCATGAGCCCGACCCTCAAGCGCATCGAGAGCGATGCGCACCTGCCGGCCGAAGCCGAAGTCGTCGTCATCGGCGGCGGCATCGTCGGCGCTGCGGCCGCCTATTTCCTGGCCAAGCGCGGCCGCTCGGTGGCGCTCGTCGAGAAGGGCGTGGTCGGCGGCGAGCAGTCGAGCCGCAATTGGGGCTGGTGCCGACAACAGAACCGCGACGCCCGCGAGTTGCCGCTGGCAATCCGCTCGATGGAGATGTGGGACGCGCTTGCGGGCGAGATCGGCGAGGATCTCGGATTCCGTCGTTGCGGCCTCGTCTACACCAGCAACGACGCCGCGCAGATCGCCCAATGGGAGCGCTGGCGCGAGTTGGCGAAGCAGTTCGGCGTCGAGACGCGCATGCTCACCGGCAAGGAAGCCGCCGCGATGACGGCCGGGAGCGGTCGCGAATGGCTCGGCGGCGTCCATTCCTTCACGGACGGCACGGCGGAGCCCGCATTGGCCGCGCCGGTCCTGGCGCTGGGCGCCCGCAAGCACGGCGCGACGATCCACCAGGGCTGCGCCGCGCGAGGGCTCGATATCACCAACGGCGCTGTCACCGGCGTCATGACCGAACGGGGCCTCATCCGCACCAGCGCCGTCATTCTGTCCGGCGGCGCCTGGGCGTCCGGCTTCCTGCGCCATCACGGCATTTCCTTTCCGCAGGCCAGCATCCGCGCCACCAGCCTGCGCACCGAGATCGCGCCGGCCTGGCTCGACGCCTTCTACACGCCCGAGATCGCACTGACGCGCCGCCTCGACGGCAGCTACACCATCGCGATCAGTGGCAAGGGCACGCTCGAACTGACGCCGCAGGGCATCCGCTACGCCCGCCAGTTCATGCCGATGTTCGTCAAGCGCCTGAAGGCGGTCGAGTTCGGCATCGGCTCGTCCTTCTTCAACGGCCCCGAGGCGCTCGG
This sequence comes from Allobosea sp. GW822-FHT03F07, assembly GCF_058801345.1. NCBI lineage: Bacteria > Pseudomonadati > Pseudomonadota > Alphaproteobacteria > Hyphomicrobiales > Alloboseaceae > Allobosea > Allobosea sp. GW822-FHT03F07. The sequence continues at coordinate 1,264,187 of NZ_JBXAND010000001.1, read as the reverse complement.
CGGCTGGAGCCTTGACAAGCAGACGCCCTTCGAGCGCATCCGCGTGCTCGATCCCGCGCCGAACCGCAAGGCGATGGCGATGCTGTTGGAGCGGGCCCATGCCCTCGTGCCAGGGCTACGCAACGTCGCGGTGCGCGAAAGCTGGGGCGCCTATATCGATTCCACCCCCGATGCCGTTCCGGTGATCTCGCCGACGGTCGGGCTGAAGGGCCTGGTCCTGGCAGCCGGTCTCAGCGGCCACGGCTTCGGGCTCGGCCCCGGCGCCGGCCATCTCGCGGCCGACCTCGCCGCGGGCGACACACCGATCGTCGATCCCCGCCCCTTCCGCCATTCCCGGTTGCTCGATGGCTCGCAGGGCGAAGTCGGCGAGTTCTGAACGCAGACGAGAGGCGCGGCAATCCATGCTGCCGACCCCGGTGCGATCGGCATAATCTTGGGCGGCTCGGCAGCAAATCCACGCCCACCGCCGCGCCGCCCCGCTAGGCTTTCCTCGTCGGCGGCAGCGTCCGCCCCTCAACCAAGCGAGCAGACCCATGAGCACCTGGCGGCCGAAATTCATCACCTTCGACTGCTACGGCACGCTGATCTACTTCGAGATGGGGCCGGCCGCCCGCCGCGTCTATGGCTCGCGCCTCTCGCCGGAGCAGATGGACGCTTTCGTCGATGATTTCAGCTCCTACCGGCTCGACGAGGTTCTCGGACCCTGGAAGCCGTATCAGGAGGTCGTTCACAATGCGGTGGAGCGCACCTGCAAGCTTCAGGGCGTCGCTTACGACCGGGCCGACTCCCAGCGCATCGTCGATGAGATCACGAGTTGGGGCCCTCATCCGGACGTTCCCGCCGGCCTCGCCAAGGTCGCGAAGGAAATCCCGCTCGTCGTGCTCTCGAACTCGATGACGGCGCTGATCCCGCATTCCGTCGCCAAGCTCGGCGCGCCCTTCCACGCGGCCTATACGGCGGAGGAAGCGCAGGCCTACAAGCCCCGCATGCAGGCCTTCGAATACATGTTCGACCAGCTCGGCTGCGGGCCGCAGGATGTGATGCACTGCTCGTCCAGCTTCCGCTACGACCTGATGACGGCGCATGACATGAAGATCGGCAAGCGCGTCTGGGTGAACCGTGGCCACGAGCCGGCAACCCCCTATTACGGCTACACCGAGATCAAGGACATCGGCGGCCTGCCGGCCCTCGTCGGGCTCTGAGGCGATGAACGATTTCGCTCCGGATTCGATCGCCTTCTCGACCGGCCACTACATCGGCGGCGAGGCCGTCACGACCGGGGAACGACTCCCGGTCGCGCGGCCCTCCGACCTCGTCGACTATGCCGATCTGCCGGTCGCCACCGCCGAGACGGTCGACCGGGCCGTCACCGACGCGGGGAAAGCGGTGGCGCGCAGCGGCTGGGCGAAGCAGCCGCCGCGCGAACGCGCTCGCGCCATGCGCCGCTGGGCGGAACTGATCGAGGAGCGCGCGGTCGAACTCGGCCGCCTCGAGGCGCTGGGCTCGACCCGACCGATCGCACAGGCCGTCACCGGCGACGTTGCCAGCGTCGCCGAAGGCATCCGCTTCTTCTCGGAATGGGCCGACAAGCTCGGCGGCGACGTCGCCGCCACCCGCGCCGATCATCTCGGCATGATCGTCTCCGAGCCCTATGGCGTGGTCGGCGCGATCACGCCCTGGAACTTTCCGCTCAGCATGGCTTCCTGGAAGGTCGGGCCCGCTCTCGCCGCCGGCAATGCGATCGTCCTGAAGCCTTCGGAGCTGACGCCGTTCTCGACTGTGCGGCTGGCTGAACTCGCGGTCGAGGCCGGCATTCCCGCCGGCATCTTCAACGTCGTTCAGGGCAATGGCAGCGTTACGGGCGATGCGCTCTCGCGCCATCCCGGCATCGCCAAGCTCTCCTTCACCGGCTCGACCCGCACCGGCGTCGCGGTGATGAAGGCCGCAGCCGAAAGCGGCATCAAGCCGGTGACGCTCGAACTCGGCGGCAAGAGCCCGCAGCTCGTCTTCGCCGATGCCGATCTCGACAAGGCCGCCGCCTGCATCGCGGACTCGCTGCTCGCCAATGCCGGGCAGGCCTGCGTCGCCGGCTCGCGCCTGATCGTGCAGCGCACGGTCATGGCCGAACTGATCGACAGGCTGAAAGCCAAGCTCGCCATCGTCAAGCCAGGCCCGACCTGGCAGGCCGAAACCGGCTATGCTCCGATCATCTCCGAGGTTCAGGCGCAGCGTATCGACCGCATCCTCGCCGAGAGCGCCCGTCAGGGCGCCGAATGCCTGCTCGGCGGCAGGCGCATCGAAGGGCATGGCGGCGCCTTCTACCAGCCGACGCTGCTCTCCAACGTCACCGCCCAAACGGCGGCCGTCCGCGAAGAGGTTTTCGGCCCGGTGCTGACGATCCAGGGCTTCGACGAGGAGGAGGAAGGCCTGGCGTTGGCCGACCACCCCGAATACGGACTCGCCGCCGGCGTCTACACTGCCGATCTCGGCCGGGGCCTGCGGGCGATGCGTGCACTCAAGGCCGGCACGGTCTGGATCAACCGTTACAGCCGCACGCTCGACTTCATCCTGCCGACCGGCGGCTACAAGAGCTCGGGCATCGGCAAGGACCTCGGCCGCCAGGCGGTGGAGCAGAACCTGCGGCATAAGACGGTGCTCATCGACATCGGCGGCTGAGCGGGCGCCCTTGGCGCATGCTGATTGTCCTGGAACCACTCCGTCACTCCGGGGCGCCAGCAGGGCGAGCCCGGAACCCATAACCGCTGCGCAAGCCGGAAAAGCCGACCGGGCACAGCGCGATATCCTGATACGACGGTGTTCAGAGGTTCCGGGCTCAGGTCTTCGGCCCGCCCCGGAATGACGGCGAGGGCAATCTTGGCTGCCTGTGAGCCGCTCAGACCACCGCCGTCCTCAGTCCCAGCGCCGGGTGCAGCCTGTCGATCGCTGCGATCTCCGCTCGCAATTCCGCGATCATCCAGTCGCGGATCTCGCGCACGATCGGCCGCGCCGGCCGGTTGCGCGGCGTCAGCAGCACGCAGATCCGCTCGCCGACCGTCAGCCGGTCGGCAGCCGGAACCAACGCGCCCGACATCAGGGCATGGGCGACGACGGTGATCCAGCCGAAGGCGATGCCCTGCCCCAGCAGCGCCGCCTGCACCACCACCGCGTAATCCGAGAAGGTCAGCGCCTTGATCGGCCCCGTGCGTCCCGTGGCGAAGGGCGTGTACTGGCTCGCCCAGTCCGAAGGCGAGTCCGTCAACTGGATCACCGTGTTGCCGCTGGCCGCCTGCTCCGCCGAGCCCGGCTCGCAGCGATAGCCCGGGCTGCATACCGGCAACATGACTTCATGGACCACCAGCGCCTCGTCCGGCACGGGCTCGTCGGCCGCCACGAAGCGCATGCCGAGATCGACACTTTCGACCACCCCACGCAACGAGCCCGCGATCATCTGGAAGCGCAGATCGACGCTCGGGAAGCGCTGCTGGAACCGGTCCATGCGCGGCATCAGCCAGTGCGTGGTGAAGGCGGAAGACACCGAGATCGTCACGGTCTCCTTGCCGCCGCGAAGCTGTTCCACCTCGCGCAAGCCCGCCTCGATGCTCCGGAAGCCGTCCGCGACGCGCCGGTAGAGGATTTCTCCCTCCGGCGTCAGAACGGCGCCCTTCCCGCCCCGCTCGAACAGGCGCAGGCCAAGATAGCCCTCGAAGCGCGACAGCATCCGGCTCACCGCGGGTTGGGTGACGTTCAGCTCGTCCGCCGCGCGCGTGAAACTGCCGCTGCGCGCGGCCGCCTCGAAGACGAAGAGCGCATTGCTGGAAGATACCATACGGCGCAGATCGGACATTACATCAGGTTATGCTTCGCCTGATTATTTGGCAATTGCCGTAGCCGGCGAAAATCCCGTTTGATGACCCTGTCGAATGCAGCTGCGGCGACGGACCCATAGAGGTCCGCGCTGCCGGGCGGCGAACCGCGAACGGCCGAGCCCCATAAGAGCGACTTATGGTCAGGCCCGACATCGGTCTTTGCCCACGCGCTCGCGCGGTGTCGCTGTATCGCAAAGGGAGCATGCAATGGCGAAAAGTGGCGGCGAGCGCGTCGAGATCAGATCGGCCAGCAAGATCTACGGATCGGTGCGGGCACTCGATGACGTGTCGCTCGACATCGCCCCGCAGGAGTTCGTCTCGCTGCTCGGCCCCTCCGGCTCCGGCAAGACGACGCTGCTCGGCATCCTCGGCGGCTTCGTCCAGCCCTCCGCCGGCCAGATCCTGTTCGGCGGCCGCGACGTCACCTTCACCCCGCCGCACAAGCGCGACATCGGCATCGTCTTCCAGAACTACGCGCTCTTCCCGCATATGAGCGTCGGCGAGAACGTCGCCTTCCCGCTCCGCGCCCGCCGCCTGCCGAAATCGACCTATGCCGAGAAGGTCCGCGCCGCGCTCACGATGGTCGATCTCGCCGGCTACGAGGAGCGCGGCATCGGCCAGCTCTCCGGCGGCCAGCGTCAACGCGTCGCGCTTGCTCGCGCCATGATCTTCGAGCCGCGGCTGATCCTGATGGACGAGCCGCTCTCGGCTCTCGACAAGCAGCTCCGCGAAACCATGCAGATCGAGCTGCGCCAGCTCCACAAGCGGCTCGGCGCGACGATCATCTACGTCACGCACGACCAGCGCGAGGCGCTGACGATGAGCGACCGCGTCGCCATCCTGAAGGATGGCAAGCTCGTCCAGATCGACAAGCCCGAGCGCCTGCACGACCATCCCGCCAACGCCTTCGTCGCGAGCTTCATCGGCGAGGCGACGCTGCTGCCGGTCGCGCGCGTCGGTTCCGACAGCGTCTCGCTCGCCGGAGCGGCGATCCGGACGGCCCGGCCGCTACCCGCCAGCGGCGAGCTGGTGCTGGCGGTGCAGACCGAGAAGCTCCTGATCGAGGACGGCGCCGGCGCGCCCGAGCGCAACCGCTTCTCGGCCCGCGTCACCGACATCGTCTTCCAGGGCGAGAGCCTGCGCGTTTTCCTCGCGCTGGATGACGGCACACCGCTCAGCCTGCGCCAGCCCAGCCACTTTGAGGCCGCCCGCCGCATCCCGCCGATCGGCGAGCGCGTCGAGATCAGCATCCACCCGCAGGACACGATCGTCGTGTCGAAGGCGGGCGGCTGACTGCAACCCATCGGACACCAGACCCGTACAGCCAGAAGAGAATTCGCATCATGGCTCTGAAAGACTTCAAGGTTCTCACATTCGACGTCGTCGGCACGCTGATCGACTTCGAAACCGGCGTTCTCAACGCGGTGCGCCGCATCGGCGGGCCGAAGGCGGCCGCGCTCAGCGACGACGAGATCTTCGCGCCCTATCTCGACGGCCGCGCCAAGCATTACGAGCGCTCCAGCGAGGCGATGAAGCTGGTCTATATCCATCTCGCCAAGGAACTCGGCCTGCCCGCCGACGAGGCCTCGGCCGACTCCTTCCAGTACGCCATCCTGCAGCATCCGGCCTTCCCGGATTCAGGTGAGGCGCTGGCCCGGCTGCGCAAGCATTTCCGGCTCGTCGCGATGACCAATGCCGACCGCCCGACCTTTGCCTTCTATTCGCAGACGCTCGGAAACCCCTTCCACGACAGCGTCACCGCCGACGAGGCTATCCATCCCAAGCCCGATCCGCTGTTCTTCGCCTTCAACCGCGGCCGGCAATCGGCCTTCGGCTACAAGCAGGAGGAGATCCTGCACGTCGCCCAGAGCCAGTATCACGACATCGGCGTCGCCAAATCGCTCGGCTACACCACCTGCTGGATCGAGCGGCGTCAGGGCCAGAAGGGCTTCGGCGGCACGCCAGCGGTGCCGGAGCTGACCAAGCCGGACTATCATTTCCCGACCCTGAAGGCGCTCGCCGACGCGGTCGAGGCCGGGGCCTGAACCGTTGAACGCCGCGCCCGCCTGGCAGTCGCTGGAGGCAGCGCCCTCGCTCTGGGGCGCGACGGCCACGCCGTTGCGCGAGCTGCCGCCACTGCAAGGCGACGCGCAGGCCGACGTCGTCATCATCGGCGCCGGCTATACCGGCCTGTCGGCGGCGCATCACCTCGCGCAGAGCGGCCTCTCGTCCATCGTGCTGGAGGCCAACCGCCCCGGCTGGGGCGCGAGCGGCCGCAATGGCGGCGTCATCACCGCCAAGTTCCGCATTTCCTTCCCCGCCATCGCTGCCGCCCATGGCAAGCCGATGGCGAAAAGAATGTACGATATCGCACTGGAAGCCACCGATATCGTCTCGGAACTGGTCGCGACCTACGGCATCGAAGCCGCCAATCTCACGCGCTCGGGCCAGGTGAAGGCGGCGCATAATCACGAGACGCTGGCCTATGCCGTGAAGGAAGCCGAATGGCTTCGCAGCGAACTGGGCGACACCACCATGTCCGTTCTCGATGCCGGGCAGGTTCGCGAGGAAACCGGCTCGGCCGGCTTCGTCGGCGGCGTGCTCAATGCGGGCTCGGGCGGCATCCACCCGTTGAACTATCTGCACGGCCTCGCCGAGGGCGTGACGAAGCGCGGCATTCCCATCCATGCCGGGACGCCGGCCTTGAGCCTGCACCGCGAGCGCGACGGCGTTCTCGTCGAAACGCCCGACGGCGTCGTCCGGGCGAAGCAGGCGATCATCGCCACCAACAGCTATTCCGACCTGACCCCGGCAACGAAAGCCTACCAGCGCACGTTGATCCCCTTCCGCAGCGCGATCATCGCGACGGAAAAGCTGTCGCCCAATCTCGCGGCGAGCGTGATGCCGACGCGGCGGACCTATACCGAGACCAAGCGGATGATGCGCTGGTTCCGCATGGTCGACGACCGCGTCGTCTTCGGCGGGCGCGGCGCCTTCGGCAAGACCGACTCTCCCGCCGCCTTCCGCGCCCTTCACAAGGCGATGGTCGGCATCTTCCCGCAGGTCGCCGACGTGCCCCTCGCCTATCGCTGGTCCGGCCTCGTCGCGATGACGCTCGACTCGGTTCCCCATGTCGGACGTGTCGACGACCGCGTCCTGCTCGCCATGGGCTACAATGGCGCCGGCGTCGCGATGTCCAGCTTGATGGGGCGCTATCTCGCCGCCTTCGCCCGGGGCGAGCGCCCCGATGTCGGCCTGCTCGATGCCGCCCGCATGCGCAGCGTTCCATTTTATCCGCTTCGAGAGCCGGCCGTCCGCATGGTCGCCGGCTGGTACCAGTTTCTAGACGCGATCGGACGGTAGTTTTCGAAGATCCGATCCAACAACAGGGGATGAGCACATGACGGAACGAAGCCTGACCATTCGTAGCGCCTACGCCGCCGCGGGCCTGTCCCTGGCTCTGCTGAGCCCGCTCTCCGCCCAAGCGGCCGAACAGATCCTGTTCGTCTCTCAGGGCGGCGCCTATCAGAAGGCGCAGACCATCGCGATCCTCGATCCGAGCGCCAAGAAGCTCGGCATCACCATCAACCAGGACAGCGTGCCCGACGCTTGGCCGATCATGCGCTCGCAGGTCGCCACGGGTAAGCCGACCTGGGACGTCGTCGACGTCGCCACCAATTTCTGCCTGCGGGGCGGTGAGCAGGGCATCGTCGAGAAGCTCGACTTCAGCAAGATTCCGAACGCCGCCGCGATGCCGGCCGAATATCGCAGCGACTACTCCGTCGCCTACGAGTTCTATTCCAGCGTGCTCGGCTACAGCCTGAAGAAATTCCCCGACGCGGCGACCGCCCCAAAGACCTGGGCCGATTTCTGGGACGTGAAGAAGTTCCCCGGCCGGCGGGCGCTCCGCAACCATCCGCTCGCCACGCTCGAAGCCGCGCTGATGGCCGACGGCGTCGCGCCCGACAAGCTCTACCCGCTCGACGTCGACCGCGCCTTCAAGAAGCTCGAGGAGATCAAGCCGCACATCACGGTCTGGTGGACCTCCGGCGCCCAGTCGGCGCAGCTCCTCAACGACGGCGAGGTCGACATGGTGATGGCTTGGAACGGCCGCATCAGCGCTCTGACCAAGGAAGGCGCCAAGGTCGCCTACACCTACAATCAGGGCATCTTGCAGAGCACCTCGCTCTGTGTGCTCAAGGGCGCTCCGAACCTGCCGACCGCGATCAAGTTCCTGAACGAAGCCGTCGATCCGGTGCATCAGGCCAACCTGCCGCTGCATATCGACTACGGCCCGGCCAACCCCAAGGCCTATGACACCGGCGTCATCCCGGCCGCCCGCGTCGGCGAGCTGCCGAGCGCGCCGAACAACGCCAAGGTCCAGGCCCTGATGTCCTATGCCTGGTGGACCTCGGCCGCCGGCGAGGCCGCCGAGAAGCGCTGGCTCTCCTTCGCGCAGAAGTGAGTCGCTGAGCTATCCCGCGCCGTCACCCCGGACGGAGCGCAGCGTAGATCCGGGATCCATGCCTGAGCTGTTCCGGAATGGATCCCGAGTCTCACTTCGGTCGCTCGGGATGACCCCGGCAAGGTGAAACGCGATCGGCAGGAAGAGCTAGATGACCGCCATCGACCCATCTCTCCGCTACCAGCGCCGCGAGCAGGGGCTCATGCTCCTGCTCGCCTCGCCCGCGGTGATCGTGATCCTCGCCCTTGTGGTGATCCCGGTCGGCTGGCTGATGACTCAGTCCTTCTACGACAACGGCTTCACGCTGGAGAACTACCGCCGCATCTTCAGCGAGGACATCTACTGGCGCAGCTTCGGCCTGACCTTCCGCATCGCGCTGATGGTCACGGTGCTGACGCTGATCCTCGGCTACCCGGTCGCCTATGCCGCCGCCCATGTGAAGCGGCCCTGGGACGTGCTGATCCTCTCCTTCGTCATCCTGCCCTTCTGGACCAGCGTACTGGTGCGCGCCTATGCTTGGCTCGTCCTGCTGCAGCGCACCGGCGTTACCAACCAGATGCTCGAACGCTTCGGGCTGATCAGCGAGCCGCTGGCGCTCGTCCATAACGAACTCGGCACGGTCATCGCGACCGTCCACATCCTGCTGCCCTTCATGGTGCTGCCGCTCTATTCGACGATGCAGAAGATTCCGCGCGAGCTGATGCTGGCCGGCGCCAGCCTCGGCGGCGGGCCACTGCATACCTTCCTGCGCGTCTTCCTGCCGCTCTCGCTGCCGGGCGTCGTCGCGGGGCTTACGCTGGTCTTCGTATTGACGCTCGGCTTCTACATCACGCCGGAGCTGCTCGGCGGTGGCCGCACCATCATGATCTCGATGGTCGTGAGCCGGAATGTCGAACTCTACAACCAGTGGGGCGCGGCCAGCGCCGTCGGCGTCGTGCTGCTGGTCGCGGTGCTCGCGATCTTCATGGCGGTGGGCCGCATCATCCCGCTCGACAAGATGCTGGGCCAGAAATGAAACAGCCGCTTCTCCCCCGCCTGCTCTTCGGCGCGTTCGTCGGCCTCGTGCTGATCTATCTGATCCTGCCGCTGCTGATCATCGTGCCGATGTCGTTCTCGTCGACGCGCTTCCTGACCTTCCCGCCGCCGGCCTTCTCCCTGCGCTGGTACGCCGAATATTTCGGCAATCCCAACTGGATGCAGGCGACGCGGATGAGCCTGCTGATCGGCGTCCTCACCGTGATCGTCGCGACCCCGCTCGGCACCGCCGCCGCCTACGCCATCAGCAATTCACAGACGAAACTGATGCGCTCGCTGCACATGATGCTGATGCTGCCGCTGATCGTGCCGATCATCATCATCGCGATCGGCATCTTCTTCATCTACGCCAAGATCGGCCTGATCCAGACGCTGACCGGGCTCGTCCTCGCCAACGTCATGCTAGGCCTGCCCTATGTCATCACCTCGGTCGTCGCCGGCCTGCAGAGCTTCGACAAGACGCAGGAGATGGTGGCCCGCAGCCTCGGCATGAACCGCTTCCGCGCCTTCCTCACGGTGACACTGCCGCAGATCAAGGCCAGCGTCTTCGCCGGCGGCATCTTCGCCTTCATCTCGGCGATCGACGAGACCATCATCGCGCTCTTCGTCTCCGGCGGGCAGTACCAGACCCTGACCAAGCGCATGTTCACTGCCCTGCGCGACGAGATCGACCCGACCATCGCCGCGATCTCGACCTTGCTGACCGCCGCATCCTTCATCCTCGTCCTGCTGGCGACCAGCGGACAGAAGCGCGCGGCACAATGAGCGCGTCATGCTCGGGCTTGACCCGAGCATCTCAGGCCGGATGAGGTGCTAGTCAGCGCGTTCTCGTCACGAGATTCTCGGGTCTCCGCTGCGTTACGCCCGAGAATGACGACGCGGTCTCAGCTCCGCCAGTCCTGAAACTTGTAATAGGCCCCCACGAAGGGCAGGAACCAAGGCGGGCCGAAATGGCCGGGCACCACCGGCCAGTCGAGCCCGGCGAGCGGGTTCGCGTCGACCTCGCCGCCCATCACGCGCGCCATGATCTGCCCCATATGCACCGACATCTGCGTGCCGTGGCCGCTATAGCCCAGCGCGTAGAAGACGCCGTCACGCTCGCCGGCACGCGGCAGCCGGTCGGCGGTCATGTCGACCAGCCCGCCCCAGCAATAGTCGATGCCCACGCCCGCCAGTTGCGGGAACAGTTCGAGCATCCGCGCCTTCAGGATCGCGCCGCTCTTGGCGTCCGAGGTCGGGCTCGACAGGGCAAAGCGCGCGCGCCCGCCGAAGATCAGCCGGTTGTCGGGCGTCAGCCGGAAATAGTTCCCGATATTCATCGTGGTCGTCGCGGTGCGGCGCGTCGGCATGATCGAGGCCGCCAGTTCCGCCGACAGCGGCTCGGTCGCGATGATGAAGCTGCCGACCGGCACGATCCGCCGGCGCAGCCAGGCGAAGGGCCCCTGCCGCGACGCACCCGTCGCGAGCAGCACTTGCTTGGCCTCCAGCGTCCCGCGCGCCGTGGCGACACGACACGCCCGCCCGTTCAGCCGCTCGAGCCCGGTCACGGCGGCGTTCTCATGGATCGCCGCGCCGGCCCGTGCCGCCGCCTCGGCCAGCCCGACGCCGAAGCGGCCCATATGCATATGGGCGCTGCGCGGAAAGACGAGCCCGCCATGGAACCCGTCAGAGCCGATCTCGCGGCGTGTCTCGCCGGGCTTCACCACGATCAGGTCGGGCTCGACCGTCGCTTGCAGCAGTTCCGCGCTCTTCTCCAGCTTGGCGAAATGGCTGGGCTTGGCCGCGAGCTTGATCTTGCCGGTGCGGGTGAAATCGCAATCGATCCCCTCGCGCGCGACCAGCGCCTCGACGGTGTCGACACCGGCATCGAAGGCGCGATAGAGCGCGCTGGCGCGCTCGATGCCGAGGCTGGCCGCGAGCCCGCCGAGGTCATGCGCGAGCCCGTTGTTGCAGTGCCCGCCATTACGGCCGGAGGCCTCGCCGACGACGCGCCCGGCCTCCAGCACGGCAACGCTCGCACCGGCCTTCGCCAACGCCAACGCCGCGGAGAGGCCGGTGAAACCACCGCCGACAATCGCGACATCGACCTTGCCCGCGATCGGAGCCGAGGAAGCGGAGCTGAAGCGCGGCGCGGAGGCCAGCCAATAGGGTTCGAGCTTCATCGCGTGTTGGCCTCGGCGTCGATGGATCAGGGGACAGGCTCGTTTCACCTCCGCCGGCCAAGGAAAACCGAAGCATCGCAGGGGCTCGACCATGCAGCTTGCAGGTTCCTAACCTCATGTATTGTATGAATTATGCTATTCTCGAACGGCCCGGGCAGCCCTATAGTCGAGGCTGATCCCGCGTGAGGCCCGACGCCTTGGCTTACAGAACGGCAAAGCGCCGGCTCGGCTACGAGATCGACATCCGGCCAATGACCGAAGCCGATGTCGGCCAGATGCATCAATTGTCGATCGGCGTCGGCTGGCCGCATCGGCCAGAGGACTGGCGGCTCGTGATGAGCGTCGGCGAAGGCTTCGTCGCCTGCGATACGATCGGCCGCGCACTCGGCTCCGCGATGTGGTGGCCCTTCGGCGAAAGCTTTGCGACGGTCGGCATGGTCATCACCTCGCCCCGCCTGCAGGCACAGGGAGCCGGACGCGAACTGATGGAGAGGATCTTCGAGCAATCCGGCGATCGCGATCTGCGTCTCAGCGCGACCAAGGCCGGCTATCGCCTCTATCGCTCGCTCGGCTTCGAGCCGATCGGCCGGATCTTCCAGCATCAGGGGCGAACGGTCGCGTTACCCGGCCCCACGCCGACGGTCCCAGGGCTGAGACGTGCTGTCGCGGCCGATCTCGCCGCGATCACGCGCCTCGACGCCGAGGCCTATGGCGCCGATCGCGACCGCGTCATCGCCGCGCTCATGCAGCCATCGGTCGGCACGGTCGTCGAGCGGGAAGGCGCGATCCGTGGCTTCGCGCTCTGCCGCCCCTTCGGACGCGGCCATGTCGTCGGCCCGATCGTGGCGGAAAACGACGACATGGCGGTCGCGCTCGTCGCGCCCCATGTGGAGACGCATCGGGGCAGCTTCCTGCGCGTCGACACCGCGCAGGAACAGGGCCGCTTCGGCGCCTTCCTGGAATCCTGCGGCATGACGATCTTCGATTCGGTCACGCCGATGATCCGCGGGCGCCATCATCCCCCCAGCGGCGCGGCCCGCACCTTCGGCCTGGCGACGCAGGCGCTGGGTTGAACAGCTTCACGGCAGCCGCATGGGCCCGACCATCGCTGGGAAACGCCTGCCTCAGCCGGCCTTGTCTTGCTTGGCCCTGGTTTTTCGTTTCGGAGTCGCCGGAGGCGCGGCGGCTGCGATTTCGCGATCCTCCGCCTCTTTCTCGAGGCGTTGCTGCCTGAGCCTGGCGGTGTTGGCGTCGCGTGCCTGAGCGATGCCGTCGGCTTCCGACGAGATCCTGTTGCGCGCCAGCGATTGCGTCTGGGTTCTCAGAAAGGCGTTGTCGGCATCGAGGCGCTGCTTTGAAGGTCCAGCCATCCCGGTCTCCCGTCTTGTCGGTCGCCGTCTCAGAAGACAAAAAAGGCCAAGCTTTCGCTTGGCCTTCCATTGAAACCCGATCAGCGTGTCAGTGCCAGTACATCCGTGGTCACCGTCGCAGATGAGATCTCTTCAGACAGCGAGAAGCTGCTCCGCGGCCATCTTGCCCGACCTGTTGTCGCGAGCGACTTCAAAGCCGAGCTTTTGACCCTCCTGCAGATCACGCATTCCGGCGCGCTCGACGGCGGAGATGTGTACGAACACATCCTGGCTGCCGTCGTCCGGCTGAATGAAGCCGAAGCCCTTGGTGGAATTGAACCATTTCACTGTGCCGGTGGCCATGTAGAACCCTCCTTTTGGCAATAAACTGTCGTCCGCCGGCGAATGCACGGCGAATTCAGAACGATTTCGAAAGGGGGATCTGATCAGAAGCGCGCCGAAGCGCGAAAATAACTAGGGCCGTCCAAGCAATATCGAGAACTCAAACTTATTCGCGAAACGATTTTCTGTCAACCATGGATCACATGGGTCATCATAATTATTTGGATGGAGTTCCGGTTACGATTTTTACAGAAGCTTTATTGATCTTTCTGGCTCGCAGATATGTCGATCGCAATTATCTCGGCGGCATAGCCGCGAGGGCGCTCAAGGGCCGCGGGCGGAGCAGGCCGCTCTGGTGTCAGACGTCGAAAAGCACCGGCAGCGGATAGCCCGGCTTCTGGATCGGCGATTTGATCACGACATAGCTGAAATATTTGGAGATGCCGATGTTGCGGTCGAGCAGCGTCTCGATCAGCGATTGATAATGGGTCAGGCCGCGCGTCACGAACTTGACTAGGTAATCGTAGCCGCCGCTGACCATATGGCATTCAACCACTTCGTCGACCCGGCGCAGCGCCGTCTCGAAGCGGATGAAATACTCCTTGGTGTGGTCGGCCAGCGTGACCTCGGTGAAGACGGTGATCGTCTCCCCGAGCTTCGGCAGGTTGATCGTGGCGGCATAGCCCGAGATGAAACCCGCCTGCTCGAGGCGCTTGACCCGGAGCAGGCAGGGACTCGGCGACAGGCCTACCGCATCCGCCAGGGTGACGTTCGTCATCCTGCCGTTGTTCTGCAGCTCGATCAGAATCTTCATGTCGATGCGGTCGAGCCGCACGCCCGGTGTCACGACGAAAGCCTCACCCACGCCCCTCGCGCGACGCGGAGTCGCGCCGCAGCGAGACGACGAACCTAGACGGTTCGCCGCTCCAGGCAAAGCAGGCGATCACGCCGCCTTGGCGGTCGCGAGCGCCGCTGCGACCTCGGGCAGGGCCAGCATATCGTCGAGCGTCTGGCGCAGCCGCGACACGATCAGGTCGATCTCGCTCTCGCTGCAGCACAAAGGCGGCGCGAGCCCGATGATGTCGTCGGCGAAGGCGCGGAAGATCACGCCATTGGCATAGCCGCGGGCGAAGAGGTGGTCGGCCAGCTTGACGCTGCGCGGGAGCTTCTCGCGGCTCGCCTTGTCGGCAACGAGCTCGACGCCGGCGAGCAGGCCGCGCGCGCGCACCTCGCCGACGAGCGGATGATCGGCCAGCGTCGCCAGCTTCTTCTCGAAATAGGCGCCGACGCGCTGGCCATTGGCGAGAATGCCACCCTCGTCATAGAGCCGGAGCACTTCCAGCGCGACGGCGGCCGAAACCGGATGGCCGGAATAGGTCTGGCCGTGGCCCACGGGGCCGCCCTCGGGCGCGTTGTCGGCGATGCCGCGATAGACCTTCTCGCCGATCGCAAGCGCACCCATCGGCGCATAGCCGGAGGTCAACCCCTTCGCCATCGTCATCATGTCCGGCACCACGCCCTCCGCTTCGCAGGCGAACATCGGGCCGGTGCGGCCGAAGCCGGTGATGACCTCGTCGGCGAGGAAGAGGATGTCGAGTTCGGCGGCGGTGTCGCGCATCGCCTTGAGCCAGCCCTTCGGCGGCACGATGACGCCGCCAGAACCCACCACCGGCTCGCAGAAGAAAGCGGCGACATTGTCGGCCCCGAGCTCCTCGACCTTGGCACGCAGCGAGGCGACGCTCGCCGCGATCACCGCCGCATCGTCCGAGCCGGTCGGATTGCGATAGGCGTAAGGCGGGGCGACGTAGTGGCGGACATGGCCGGGGAAGTCGAAATTGGCGTGGAAGGCCGGCAGGGCGGTGACGCCGGCGCCCGTCGAGCTCGAGCCGTGGTAGCCGCGCTCCAGCGAGATGATCGCCTTCTTCGTCGGCCGGCCGGTGACGTTGTAGTAGAACTGGATCAGCCGCAGCGCGCCGTCGATCGCATCCGAGCCCCCGAGCGAGAAATAGATGTGATTGAGGTCGCCGGGCGTCAATTCGGCGAGCTTCGCAGCGAGCCGGATCGCCGGCTCGCTGCCGAATGAGAAATAGCCGGTGGCATAGGGCAGCTCGCGCATCTGCGCGGCGGCGGCCTCGACGATGCTCTCATGGCCGTAGCCGACATTGACGCACCACAGCCCGGCGAAGCCGTCGATCAGCTCATGACCTTCGGAATCGATGATGAAGGCGCCCTTGGCCGACTTCATGATGGTGACGCCGCGCTTCTCGTGGCCGGCCCAGTTGGCGACCGGGTGGACCCAGTGGAGGCGGTCGAGGGCTTCGAGCGAATTGACGGTCATGGAGGGCTCCTGCTGGAGAGTGTCGGCTTGGTGGCGTTCGGATGGCTTGCGTTCAGGCGGCGGGCTGCAGGCAGGCGGCTGGCTCGGCGCGCCGCTTCGGGATCTGCTCGCATTCGCGCAGATAGCGGCCGGGCGTGATCCCGCAGATATTCTTGAAATGGCGCGAGAAATGGCTCTGGTCGAAGAAGCCGGCCTCGGACGCCGCGAGCGCCATCGGCACGCCGTCGCGCAGCAGCCGCTTCGCATAGCCGATGCGGCGATGGCAGATGAAGCGATGCGGCGTCAGCCCGACCTGCCGCCGGAACACCGTGACGAAGCGGCAGACGCTCAGCCCCGCCAGCGCCGCGAGATCTTCCAGATAGATCGCGTCGGTGAAGTTGCGCTCGATATGGCCCAGCGCGCGCCGGATGCCATCGCTCGTCCGTCCGGAAGACAGCGCGATATCGCCTTCGGATCTGTGGTTCTCGGACTCGGGGTGTTCGGACCCGGGCTCGTGCAACGCCGGCTCGTACATGGACCGCTTCGACCTCCACCGACGGGACTCCCGCCTCGCCGCGAAGGTTAGAACGGCACGCATGGTGGTCGGCGCGGCCTTGGCCACCCGCAACGACATCCCCTGCCCTATTGACCCGGCCCGGCAGCAGATCGTGCTTTGTCCGGCTGCACTCCTCCGGACAAAGCAGGCTGCATCAGTAGCCCCGCTTGCGATCGACGAGGCCGATCAGAGGCTCGCCCGCATGATGGCGGCGCAGGTTTTCCAGCACGACCTCCACCGCCGTCTCCGGCTGCGTCATGCTGGCGATATGCGGCGTCACCAGCACGCGTGGATGGCTCCAGAGCGGATGGCCCTTGGTCAGCGGTTCCGGCGTCGTCACATCGAGCCACGCGGCCGAGATCTGCCCACTGTCGAGCGCCGCCAGCAGCGCATCCTGATCGAGATGTCCGCCGCGGCCGGTGTTGACCAGCCTCGCCCCCTTCGGCAGTTGCGCGAAGAGCTCAGTGCCGAGCATGCCGCGCGTCTCGTCCGTCAGCGGCAAGAGGCAAACCAGGATGTCGGTGCGCGCCAGGAAATCCGGCAGTTCATCGGCGCCCGCAAAGCAGGTCACCCCGTCGATCTCCCGGCGCGAACGGCTCCAGCCCGCGACCTGGAAGCCGAAACTCTTGAGCATCCGGCAGGAGGCTTCGCCGAGCATGCCGAGACCGAGCACGCCGACGCGCCGCGTCGAGGCCGGGCGGACCCGGATCTGCTTCCAGACCTCGTCGCGCTGCTGCGCAGCATAGTCGATCAGGTCGCGATGCAGGCCCAGCACCGCCATGGAGACGTACTCCACCATGCCGTCGACGATGCCGGTCTCGACCATCCGCGCCACCGGCAGGCCGGGCGGCAGCTTCGACAGATCGAGATGATCGACGCCGGCTCCGGACGAGATCAGCAGTTCCAGATTGGGAAACTGCTCCATCAGATCGTCCGGCGGCATCCAGGCGACGAAGTAGCGAATCTCGGCGGGGTCGCCGATCTCGGGCCAGATCCGGAAGGACAGGTCCGGCGCCTTCTCGGCCAGGATCTTCCTCCATTCGGCGCCGCGCGCCGGATCGGATTTATAGAGCAGTGCCATGTTTACCCCTGTCGCTCAGCCGAATGCCTGGCTGGCAAGCGCATGCAACTGGACCGGGCCCTGCGCGAGCGGCAACGTGCCGCGCACCATGCTCGTCCCCCAGTCCACAGATTTCAGGCCGCAAGAAGCAAGCCAGTCGGAAAGCGGCGAGCCCTCGTGAACGTCGATGCGCACGAACTGTCCCTGCTGCCCGCGCAGCCAATGCGCCACCAGCACCCTGGCATCCGCATCACCCTCGGCAACGACGGGGCCGATGACGAGCCCCCGGCCGAAACGGCGCAGCATGCTGAAACCGGCCACCTTCCCGGCGCGCTCGACGACGATACATTCGCCGCGCTCCATGACGGCGCGCAGCAAGGCCCCGCGTACGAGCCCCGTCGCGGCATGATCGAGCCGCTCCAGCGCCGGCAGGTCGGAGACATCCGCGGCCCGCAGCGTGGCCCCCTCGCCGAGCGAAAGCGTCGCCACGGCCAGAACCTCGCCCTGATACTGACAGATGGCGCCATAGCTCGCGAAACCCGAACGTTCATAGAGAGGCTTGCCGGCAACCGTCGCGTTGAGCAGCAGCGAACGGCCCTTCGTCTGCGCGAACAGCCCCTGCATCAGGCGCCGCCCGAGGCCCGCGCCCTGATGTTCGGGCGAGACCACGATCAGGCCGAGCGTCGCATGGCTATCGCCATAGGGCCACCACAGCGCGGTCGCGACGATCTCCGACCCGATGCAGATGACGACGCCACGGCCGAGCTCGATCGCCATCTCCCAGTCCTCGACGCGGTGCGGCCAGCCGACGACGCGCGACAGCACCGCACAAGCCGGCGCATCGCCAGGCACGATGTCGCGGAGAACAGCAGCTTCCTGGGTCTGGCTGTCGGACATCAGCCGAGCGCCTCCTGCACCACATAGAACTTCGCAACATGGACGCGGCTGTCCCAGGCGCAGGGCGCGCCCTGCGGAACCAGCACGGTATCGCCCTGACCAACGGTGAAGACGGTCCCGTCTTCACCCGTCAGATCGACCGAGCCTTCCAGGATATGCATCAGCTCGCTCAGTTTGTGCGGCCGCGAGACACGGGCATAGGGCGTCGAGTCCCAGGTGCCGGCACGCAGTTTCGAAGCCTCCTCAGTGAAGGGATTGAAGCTGCGGCATTGCGGAGCCGGCCCGATCAGAACCTCGGCCGGCGGGGCTGCCGACGGTGAAAGTGCGGCATCCGCGCGCAGCGAGGTCACGCCCGGTGCGGCTGCAGCGCCTGCCGTTGCCGCGTAATAGGCCCAGCGCGTCCCTGGCGCCGCTTCGATACCCAGCCGCGTACCGCGCGCAACGACCGCGCCATGGCCGGGCGAGACGGTCAGCGCTTCCGCCCCATCCACCGAAAGCGTCAGCCCCCCCGCCAGCACGATCATCGTCTCGGTATGCGGAAAGGCTTCGACGTCGACAGCGCCCGCGAATTCGACACGGCCGGCTGCCGCGGTGGAAATCGACCAGGCCAGTTCACGCCCGGACGCGAAGGGATCCAAACTCCCCAGCCCATCTCCCGACGGGGATGCAGGCAGCAGCGCGCCCGAGGCGCGATGGAGCATCACGATCGCTGGAGAGGTCACGCGGGACGCAGGCATCGGCTGGGCGGTCTTGGGCTGGGCAGTCATGGGGCGAGGCAGTCCGTCGCTATCGTTTCGGAACGCTACGCCGCTAAGGCAAACCCGGCCCGTTTGATTGGACTATCTTTTCGGCCAGGCGGATGGAACGGGTCAGACCGCCCGGCTGTAGCGCCGCACCGGCTGGTCGATATGGGCGTCGAAGGCCGAGGCGACCTTGCGCACCAGCAGGCGCGCCTGCTCCGGCATCAGGATGCGGGTGCCGTCGAAGGCGATCACGCCGTCCTGCGACAACCGCTCGAGCTTGGCGAACGACGGCTCGAGCGAGCGCGGATCCGCGCCATGCCGGGCGCAGACGGCCCCGACATCGACAGCGAGATCGCACATCAGCCGTTCGATCAGTTCAGCTCGCAGCCGGTCGTCGACGCTCAGCCGGTAGCCCTTCGCGATCGGCAGTTCGCCCTGCCCGACGCGCTCGCCATACCGCCCGATCACGACCTCGTTCTGGGCATAGCCCTGCGGCAACCGCCCGATCGCCGAGGCGCCGAAGGCGATGAGCGCCTCGCAGCCATCGGTGGTGTAGCCCTGGAAATTGCGCCGCAAGCTGCCGCTGCCGAGCGCGCGCGCCATCTCGTCCTCCGGGCGCGCGAAATGATCGAGCCCGATCCGGACATAGCCGGCCTCGACGAGCCGCTGCGCCATCGCCTCGGCCTGCTCATGCCGCGCTCGGCCATCGGGCAGCTCGGCTTCGGCGATGCGACGCTGATGCTTCTTGAAATCCGGCACATGCGCATAGCCGAAGATCGAGAAGCGCTCCGGCCGCATCTCCAGGCAGCGTTCGACCGTGTCGATGCAGGACGCCGTGGTCTGTTTCGGCAGGCCGTAGATCAGGTCGAAATTCACGCCCCCGACCCCGGCCGCGCGCAGGCCGGCTACGACAGCCGCCGTCTGCTCGACGCTCTGGACGCGGTTGATCGCCTGCTGCACGAGCGGATCGAAGCTCTGCACGCCGAGGCTGGCCCGGGTGACGCCGGCTTCGCCGAGCGCTCCGATCATAGCCGAAGGCAGCCGGCGCGGGTCGACTTCGACGGCGATCTCCGCATCCTTGTGGATGGCAAAGCACTGCCTCAGCAGTCTGACCAGCGCGACGAAATCATCCGGCTCCAGTATCGTCGGCGTGCCGCCGCCGAAATGGACATAGCGCACATCGAGCGGCGCACGCAGATGCCCCGCGACCATGTCGATCTCGCGGCGGAGCACGCCGAGGTAGTCCATGATCGGCCCGTCACGCAGCGCGACGGTCGTATGGCAGCCGCAATACCAGCACATCGACCGGCAGAACGGGATGTGGAGATAGAGCGAGGCCTTCGTTCCGGGAGCGAGTTCGCCGAGCCAGCGGCCATAGCAGGAGGCACCGACATCCGCCTGGAAATGCGGAGCCGTCGGATAGCTCGTGTAGCGCGGCAGGCGTTCGTCGAGATAAGGCGTCTTCCCTGCTTCCACGTCCGCTTCTCCTCGCCGCCGGAATCCGGCATCCGCAGGAACATAGGCGGCAGCCCGATCCTGTCTTTGAGCCAGAACAAGTCGTGGCGACGCGCCTTCGCGCCCGACCCGTCTCCCCGAGAGGAACGGCCCTCGTGCGTAACAATGCCGTAGCGTTCACGAGCGAAAACGCACAGTATCGGCGGACGCCGCCGCGCGCTTCAGCAGGCCGTCGCAGCGGAACCATGCAGGGGATATGCGATGCCTGAGCTTTGCCGGCAGAAGAGCCAAGAACCGCTCCCCGCCCCGTCAGGCCTGCGCCTCCTCGTCCTGGCCGGCCTTCTGTCGCTCCAGCCCTCCCTGGCTTTCGCCCAGCAGCAGGCGCCCGCCGCGATCCCGGTCGGCACCGTGATGGCCGAGAAGCGCGCCATCGGCAGGTCGGCCGATTTCGTCGGGCGCATCGAGGCGGTCAACCGCGTCGAGGTCCGGGCTCGCGTCACCGGCTATCTCGAGGCCGTGCTGTTCCGCGACGGCGAGAACGTCAAGGAAGGCACGCCGCTCTTCCGCATCGAGCGGGCACCGTTCGAGGCCGCCGTCGAACAGGCGCGAGGTGCGCTCGAGCGCGCCCAGGGCACCCTCCAGAACGCCAAGGTGCAGTTGCAGCGCGCCGAGGAACTGCTGAAGACCTCCGCCGGCTCGGTCGCGGTCCGCGACCAGCGCATCGCCGAGGAAAAAGGGGCCGAGGGCGACCAGACCACCGCCGAGGCCAATCTGAAGACCGCGCAGATCAATCTCGGCTACACCGAGATCAAGGCGCCGATCACCGGCCGGATCGGCCGCACGCGGGTGACGAAGGGCAATGTCGCCGGCCCGGACAGCGGCGTGCTGGCCCAGATCGTCAGCAGCGATCCGATGTATGTCTCCTTTCCGGTCAGCCAGCGCGAGTTCCTGACGATCAAGGCCGGCGCCGTACCGGCCGATGGCAGCGCCCCGCTCGTCAGCCTGAAATTCGCGGATGGCTCGACCTATGACCAGAAGGGCCGCGTCGATTTCGTCGATGTCTCGGTCGAGCGCTCGACCGACACGGTGCTGGTGCGTGCGACGTTGCCCAACCCGGCCGGCAAGCTGATCGACGGCGCGCTCGTCCGCGTCCTCGTGCAGAGCGAACAGACCGAGGAGAAGGTCGTGATCCCGCAATCGGCGCTGATCGCCGACCAGCAGGGCGGTTATGTCTTCGCCGTCGAGGACGGCAAGGCGGTGGTCAAGCGCGTCAAGATCGGCAGCGAACTCGGCGCCTATGTCACGATCGACCAGGGGCTCGCCGGCAATGAGCAGATCGTCATCGAAGGGCTGCAGAATCTCAGACCCGGCATTCCGGTGCTGGCCTCCCCCGTGACGCCGCCGGCTAGCCGGAGCTGAGTCTCATGATCAGCTCCGTCTTCGTCGATCGGCCGCGGCTGGCCATCGTCATCGCGCTCGTCACCACGATCGCCGGGCTTCTGTCGCTCTTCGCGATTCCAGTCGCGCAATACCCTGACATCGTGCCGCCGCAGGTCTCGGTGACGACATCCTACCCCGGCGCCTCGGCGGCGGTGGTCGAGCAGACGGTGGCGCAGCCGATCGAGGCGCAGATCGTCGGCACCGACAAGATGATCTACATGAAGAGCGTCAGTGGCAATGACGGCAGCTATTCGCTGCTGGTTTCGTTCGAGCTCGGCACCAACCCCGACATCAACAGCGTCAACGTCAACAACCGCGTGCAGATCGCGCTGTCGAAGCTGCCGCAGGAGGCGCAGCGCCAGGGCGTCACCGTCAAGAAGAAGTCCTCGGCGCTGCTCGGCGTCATCGCCGTCTACGCGCCGACCAACGCCTATGACACGCTGTTCGTCTCGAATTACGCCACGATCAACCTGCTCGACGCGATCCGCTCGACGCCCGGCGTCGGCGACGCCGCCCTGTTCGGCGCTCAGGACTATTCGATGCGGGCCTGGGTGCAGACCGACAGCCTGACCGGCCTGAACCTCACCACCGGCGACATCATCAACGCCATCCAGGCTCAGAATGCCCAGGCCGCGGTGGGGCGCATCGGCGCAAGGCCGATTTCCGACGACCAGCAATTGCAGCTCAACATCCAGACCAAGGGCCGCCTCAGCACGCCGGAGGAATTCGGCAGGATCGTGCTGCGCACCAATCCGGACGGCTCGGTGCTGCGGCTCTCGGATGTCGCGCGCCTCGAACTCGGCGCCGCCAATCTCGATCGCGACACTAGGCTGAACGGCGGGCCAGCGATATTGATCGGCATCTACCAGTCGCCCGGCGCCAATGCGATCGCCGCGCTCGACGCCGTCAAGAAGACGGTCGGCGACCTCGCCAAGTCCTTCCCCGAGGGCCTCGCCTGGAAGGTCACCTACGATCCGACCTCGTTCGTCACCGCCACCATCCACGAGGTCCAGAAGACCCTGATCGAGGCCTTCATCCTCGTCGTCCTGGTCGTGTTCCTCTTCCTCGGCAACTTCCGCGCCACGCTGATCCCCACCGTCGCCGTGCCGGTCAGCCTGGTCGGCGCCTTCATCGTCCTCAACGCCATCGGCTACTCCGCCAACACGGTGTCGCTGCTCGCGGTCGTCCTCGCGATCGGCATCGTCGTCGACGACGCGATCGTCGTCATCGAGAACGTCGAGCGCGTGATGGAGGAGCATCCGGAACTGACTCCGGCCGAGGCGACCAAGAAGGCGATGGGCGAGATCGTCGCGCCGATCGTCGCGATCACGCTGGTCCTGCTCTCGGTCTTCGTGCCCGTCGCCTTCATCCCCGGCATCTCGGGCGAGCTGTTCCGGCAGTTCGCCGTCACCGTCGCGGTCGCGATGGTCCTCTCGGCCATCAACGCGCTGACGCTCTCGCCGGCGCTCTGCGCCGTGCTGCTGAAGCCGCATCATGGGCCGCGGCGCGGGCTGATCGGCCGCGTCATGGCCGGCATCGACTGGACACGGGATCGCTATGGCTCGGCCGTGGCGCGGCTCGTGCGCGTCGCCTTCGTCAGCCTCGCGCTGACGGCGGCCTTCGGCGCCGGCATCTACGCCATGGGTCGGATCACGCCGACCGGCTTCCTGCCCGAGGACGACCAGGGCGCCTTCTTCGTGGTCACGCAATTGCCCGACGGAGCATCGATCGGACGGACCTCCGCCGTGATGAAGCAGGTCGAGGACATCATCAAGACCGAGAGCGCCGTCGCCGACTACTCCACGATCATCGGCCTCAACTTCATCGACAATTACTCCCAGCCGAATTCAGGCTTCTTCCTGATCTCGCTGAAGCCCTTCGAGGAGCGCACGAACCGAGAGGACAGCGCGCCCGCCATCATCGCGCGGCTGGCACAGAAGTTCCGCGCGATCCGGGAGGGAACCGTCGTTCCGATCGCCCCGCCGCCGATCATCGGTCTCGGCAGCGGCGGCGGCTTCACCCATGTCGTGATGGACATGGGCGGCTCCGACCCCAAGGCGCTGGGGCGCGTCTTGCGCGGCCTCGTCATCGCCGCCAATCAGGACCCGCAATTGCGCCGCGTCTTCACAACCTTCTCGGATTCGACGCCCTCGATCTATCTCGACATCGACCGCGACAAGGTCCAGATCCTCGGCGTCGATCTGAGCGGCGTCTTCCAGGCGCTGCAGGCTTCGCTCGGCGGCTACTACGTCAACGACATGAACCTGTTCGGCCGGACCTGGCAGGTCCAGGTCCAGGCCGAGAGCACCGACCGCGCCTCGATCGACGACATCTACCGCATCCATGTCCGCAGCCGCGCCGGTGAAATGGTTCCGCTGCGCTCCTTCGTCGAGGCCCGCGTCGTGGTCGGTCCCCAGGCGCTCATCCGCTACAACAACCGCCTCGCGGCGACGGTACAGGGCTCTCCCGCGCCAGGCGTGTCCTCCGGCCAGGCTCTGGCTGCCATGGAGGCCGTCTCGGCCAGGACACTGCCCTCAGGCTATCGCGGCGAATGGACAGACGTCTCCTTCCAGGAGAAGCGGGCCGAAGGCCAGACCGGCATGATCCTCGCCTTCGCCCTGCTCTTCGCCTATCTCTTCCTCGTCGCGCTCTATGAGAGCTGGACGATCCCCGTGCCGGTGCTGCTCTCGGTGGCGGTGGGGATCCTCGGCGCCTTCGTGGCGATCGTCATCGCCGGGCTGACGCTCGATCTCTACGCCCAGATCGGCATCGTCGTGCTGATCGGCCTCGCCGCCAAGAACGGCATCCTGATCGTCGAATTCGCCAAGGAACTGCGCGAGAAGGGCCATCCCCTGCTGCATGCCGCGACCGAGGGCGCCCGCCTGCGCTTCCGCCCGGTGATGATGACCTCCTTCGCCTTCATCCTCGGCCTGCTACCGCTGGTCATCGCCGAAGGGCCGTCGAAGCTGGCGCGGCGGAATGTCGGCACGCCGGTCTTCGGCGGCATGCTCGCCGCGGCCCTTATCGGCATCTTCGTGATCCCGGCGCTCTACGTCGTCTTCCAATCGATGCGTGAACGCCTGCGGCCCTCGACAAGGCCCAAGGAGGAGCGGGCCTGATGCAGGACCTTCGTCATCGGGGTCCCTAAGGCATCGGCCTAATAGGTCCTGAGCCTAGATCATCGGACCGAATACGATATTCGGTCCGATGATCTAGCCGATCCAGTTGCGCGCGAAATCGCCTTCCTCGTACCCTTCGGGCTTCTGCCGCTTCGGCAGCTTGATCTTGGCCCGGGGAGGCGCCTTGTAGGGGACGCTGGCGAGGATGTGCTCGATGACCGCGAGCCGCGCTTTGCGCTTGTCGTCGGAGTGAACCGCGTGCCACGGCGCCCAGACGGAATCGCTGGCGCGGAACATCTCGTCGCGGGCGCGCGAGTAGTCGTACCAGCGCGAATAGGATTTCAGATCCATCGGCGAGAGCTTCCAGATCTTTCTGGGATCGTTGATGCGCTCCTCCATCCGGCGCGTCTGCTCTTCCTGGCCGACTTCGAGCCAGTACTTCAGCAGGATCGTGCCTGAATCGACGATCGCCTTCTCCACGCCGGACACCACCTGGAGAAAGCCTCTGGCCTGCTCCTCGGTGCAGTAGCCCATCACCCGCTCGACGCCGGCGCGGTTGTACCAACTGCGGTCGAAGATCACGATTTCTCCGCCCGCCGGCAGATGCGGCAGGTAGCGCTGCACATACATCTGCGAGCGCTCGCGCTCGGTCGGGGGCGGCAGGGCGACGACCCGGAAGACCCGGGGGCTGACGCGCTCGGTGATCGCCTTGATGACGCCGCCCTTGCCGGCGCCGTCCCGCCCCTCGAAGACGATGCAGACCTTGCCGCCGTCATGCTTCGCCCATTCCTGCAGCTTGACCAGCTCCCCGTGCAGGTCGCGCAGCTTCCGCTCATAGGTCTTTCTGTCGAGGGGCTCGCTGGCATCGGCCTTCATCGCCGGCCTCCTCTTGCTCCGTGGCGAAACGTGTATCGACCCCATGGTTCATAACAGCCTCTAGGACCAGCTCAGGAAGAAGGCGACGTCGCCTGGCAGGCCACCCGGCCAGTCGATGATCATGGCGCGAAGCTTGTACTTGGCCGGCTGGAGATGCTCCTTCCAGAACTCGAAGGCCTGCCGCGGGCGCCCGGTGAGCGTCGCCGGCCAGTCCGCTTCCGCATTGTTGATCGCGCGGCCTCTGTCGGTGCAAAGCGCGCTCGGAAAGCGCATGACCAGGACTTCGCTCTCGCCGCGCCCGGCCGCCGCCCGGGTCTTGTTCGCCAGGCTCTGCTTGATCTCGGCGATCTTCTCGGGCGTGACGTCGATCTCCTGGCGCAGGGTGGCGACGAGCTTCTTGCGCGCCTCCTCGGCCTTGTCCATCGCGCCCAGCATTTTGGAGGCCTTGGCCATTTCGAGTTCGGTCATGTAGGCGCGCAGATCATCTGCCGACATGAAACTCTCGTCGGCCAGCGTGCCCGCGGCGGGATTCTGGGTTGCTGTCGCCATCGCTCGCGTCTCCTGGATTGCTGGCTGCCACCGCATGCCGACCGCCCCTGCGGCCGATATGCAGGGCCGCCGCTAGGCTCAGATCTTCTGGAAGTGGAAGGCTTCGGCGAAGGTCAGCTCGATCATGTCGCCGCGCCTGATACGCGTCAGGTCCTGCTTGATGACGGGATCGACGACCGTCAGGGAGCGCTGCCCAAGCGGGCCGACGAAGCTGACGACACCGGTCGAAGGGTCGAAGGCCTGGAACTGCGCCGTCAGCGTCAGCGTCCGCACGACGAACTTGTCCGGCAGGTTGTGGAAGGGCGGGCCGCTGACCGCTTCGGTATAGACGATGGCGGGCTTGGCGCCCTTCTTGGCGCGCCTGGCTCCGAGGATGACGCCCTCGGCGCGCCGGATCTCGAGCTTGTCACCGGGCTGGATGTTCTGGAGATTGCCGAACACGGCCGGCACGGCGACATGCCAGGAGCGGACGCCCTGCCGCACGACCACGATGCGCTCCGCCGGCTGCACATCGACGACCTCGACATTCATCTGCTCGATGTCCACCGGCCCGAGGCCGGCGACGACCACGGTGCTCGTGGTCACCGTCGGCCCCGCGCAGCCCGCGATGCCTGCCGCCAGGGCGACAGCGAACATCCAACCCATATGCTTCGACATCGTAACTCTCCACTCTCGCAAACAAGGACTGCTGGACCGACGAACTCCGGACATGTCGCGTCAAACCCGATCCCGCCTTCCGGATCGGTTCTCCCGCTCGCTGATCGCGCTCCGTATCTCGGCCTCGAGCCCGTCGATCAGATGCCTGTATTCGACACGGCGCGCGGCGTGCCCGGCGGCCTCAGACCCCTCCCAGCGCCGGAGCGCCTGCTCCGCCTCGGCGAGATCGCCGCACAAGGCGCGGAAACTCTCGCTGTCGAGGACCATCTCCTCGATCGTTCGCCTGTGTTTCGGCAGGAGCCGAATGGCAGCCAGAACGCCCGGGTCCATCGGAGCGAGCCCCCGCGAATGGCCACAACTTGGTGGCGGGGCGCACAGAATGGGAGTAACTAACGGGATGCTACAGGGCGGCTCAGGCCGCTGCTTCTCTGCTCTAACGTGGATTCCTGCCTCTGGGGGGGCGCTCCATGGAACGGCATCGAACGGAGTCCAGTGGCGACGGTTCCTGCACGCGTGCCGTGCCGGAACCCCAGGAAGACGATGTTCGCGCGCAGCTTAACCGCATTCTGGCCAGTGCCGAGTTCAGCGTACCGGAGCGGGTGCGCCAGTTCCTGATCTATGTCGTCAACCAGACGCTCTCGGGCCAGGCGGATCGTATCAAGGCCTATACCGTGGCCATCGAGGTCTTCGGTCGCGACGCCAATTTCGACATCCAGAACGACCCCGTCGTTCGCATCGAGGCGGGGCGGCTCAGACGCGCCCTGGAGCGCTACTATCTGCTCGGGGGAAGCTCCGAGCCCGTCCTGATCGAAATCCCGAAAGGCGGCTATGTACCGCGTTTCCACTGGCGGCAAGCTGCCACCGAAGATGCACCAGCGACATCTGGGCAGGAAGCGCTCCCCTGGCACAGCTTCGTCAAGGCCAGCGCGCGCGCCCTGCCCCTCCCCTGGCTCGTCGCCTCTGCCGGCGCCGCCGCAATGGCTGCTGCTGTTGCGTTCGGCTGGTTCGCATCCGCGTATCCGCCGCCGGCGTCCCCGAAGGGGCCAACCCAACCCGACGGCCCGTCTCTCGTCGTCAAGCCCTTCGTCAACCTGTCGCAAGCCCCCGAGGCGGAGTTCTACGCCGCCGGCCTCGGCGAAGAACTGCTAGCCCAGCTCGCGCGGTTCAAGGAACTGACGGTGTTTGGCCGCGAGACCTCCGGCGCACTGCCGCCAGACGCCTCCGCGTCCGAGATTCGACGCCGCTTCGGCAACCGCTACGTCTTGGAAGGCGGGGTCCGCCTGTCTGAAGGCAAGCTGCGCGTCACCATCCGGGTTCTCGACGGCGAAACATCCGCCATCGTCTGGTCCGGCAGCTATGACGCCGACCCGCGGGCCGGCAACATCGTCGAGATCGAAACGACCATCGCCTCCAAGGTCGCGACCGCGATCGCCCAGCCTTACGGGATCATCTTCAGCGCGCCGCCGCGAACGGCACCGGCCCTGGGCTCCCAAAGCCTGGAAGCCTATCGATGCTCCTATCGCTTCTATCGCTACCGGACCGAACTGGATCCGGTCGGTCATGCGCCGACGCGCGAATGCCTCGAGCAGATCACGGAACGCTACCCCGACCACGCGACCAGCTGGGCGATGCTGTCCTATCTTTATCTCGACGAGGATCGTTTCCATCTGAACCGGCGCCCCGGTTCACCGTCGCCGCTCGAACGCGCACGAGCTGCGGCCGAGCGCGCGGTGCGCATCGACCCGGAGAATGTCCGGGGCCTGCAGGCGCTGATGACCGTACTCTACTTCAGCAAGGAACCGGCCGAGGCGCTCCGGATCGGTTCGCAGGCGCTGGCCCTCAACCCGAACGATACCGAACTGCTGGGCGAGTTCGGCAGCCGCGTCGCCCAGGCCGGAGACTGGCCGCGTGGAGCGGCGCTGCTGGAGGAGGCGATGGCCAGAAACCCCGGGCATTCCGATTACTATGTCGGGCTCCTGGCGCTCGCGGCCTATATGCAGGGGGAGGACGCGCGCGCGGCCGATCTCATCCGCCGCGCCAATCTTCGCCGGTTCTCGATCTATCACTTCGTCGCCGCCCTCATCTTCGCCCGCCTTGGGCTGGCGGAGGAGGCCGCGCAAAGCCGTACCGAGTTCCTGAAGCTGCGGCCAGGCTTCTTCAACGATTTCGACGGCGAGCTCGACAAGCGCAACTTCAACGCCAGAGACCGCGCCATCATCATTCGCGGTGCCATCCAGGCCGGCTTCCCCGTGCCGCCGCGCTTCGCTACCGAGACGGACTAGCCACCGGCTCTGTGCCGCCCAGGCCGCGAGTGCGCCCTGCCTGTAGCAAACCGTAACCTACTACCTGTGAATGCGATTGCAGCTTTGATTGCCGCGCCGAGAGGACGTGCCCCACGGGAGGCAGCCAGAGGCGGAGGCGCTCGATGATCGTCGTGAACCGGTGCCTGTTCCTTCTCAGCCTAGCGGTGGCGACGGCGCCTCCGCAGGAGGCGCTGGCTCAGGCGGGGCGCCTCCAGGGAGCGTGGATCGAAGAAGGATCGCCCTGCGACAGCGTCTTCGTGACGACGCCGAATGCCGTCGCCTTCAAGCGGCCGGCCAATGCCTTCGCGCCGGCCTTCATCGTCTCCGGCCGGCGACTCTCGACGCCGCTGGCCACCTGTCGGCTCACCGGCATCAGCCCGAACGGCCCGAGACAGGTCCTCCGGCTGAGCTGCACGACATCGGTCGCGTCGGACACCGCCCGCGCGGTGCTGGCACCGGCCGAAGACGGCGGAATCTACCGCTACCAATCCGTGGAAGGCGGCATCGCGACGAAATACCGGCGCTGCAACCGGGATGCCGCGAAAGCTCCCTGAAGCCGCTGGTCACCGAGGTCGCCAACATGGAAATCGGGGGATCGACCATGTCAGCTCTCGTATATGTCGTTGAAGCCGATACGGCCTCGCAAGCCGAGATCGACTGCCTGCTTCAGGACTGCGGCTATCAGACGAAGGCCTATGGCAGCGCAGACGAGATTCTCAGCAAGATGCCGGACCACGAGTGCCCGGGCTGCATCGTCATCGACATGCCAACCCGCGATGCGACGGCGCCAGACCTGTTCGACCGGCTGACCAAGGCGGGCTCCAACCTGCCCGTCATCTTCCTGGCCGGATACAGTGACGTGCGGGCCGGCGTCCGGGCGATCAAGGCGGGGGCGGAGGATTTCTTCACGAAGCCGGTAGAGCGCGAGGAGTTCATCGGGGCGATCGACCGCGCGATCGCACGCCACCGCCTCGCCAACGAGCGCGAAACCTGGACGCGCCGGGTGACGGAGCGATTGCAGCGCTTGACCCGGCGCGAACGGCAGGTCTTCGAGCTCGTCGTGCGTGGCCGGATGAACAAGCAGGTCGCCTTTGAGCTCGGCACGACCGAGCGCACGGTCAAGGCCCACCGGCGCAAGGTCATGGAGAAGATGCAGGTTCGCTCGTTGGTCGAACTCGTGTCCTGCGTCGAGCGGCTCGGCCTCAGCACGGCCCCCGCCTAGCGAGGGTCCGCACCGTGTCGGTCGATCGCCCCACTCCCGACGGTTTGAAGACGCCGCGGGCCGCGGCGGTCGCCGGCATCCTGTTCTCGGTCCTGCTGCTGCTTGCGATCCTGCTGGTCCTGCAGACCCTGCGCTTGAATCCGCGCGATCCAGGAGATTGGCTCGGCGCGCAATCGTGGAAGGTCGCCCTGGCGATGAACCTGATCCCCTTTGCCGGGATCGCCTTCCTCTGGTTCATGGGCGTGCTGCGTGACCGGATGGGAGAGAAGGAACACAAGCTGTTCGCGACGGTGTTTCTCGGCAGCGGCCTGCTCTTCGTCGGAATGCTGTTCACCGCCGCAGCTGCCATCGGGGCGATTCTGATCACCCATGCGGCGCAGCCTCGCGAGTTCTCGGGCTCCGAGACCTTCACCCTGGCGCGGGCCTTCGCCTACAACCTGACGAGCATCTACGCGCTGAAGGTCGCGAGCGTCTTCCTGCTGACAGCCTCGACCATCGTGCTGAAGACGGGCATCACCGCGCGCTGGACGGCCATCGTCGGCTATGCCGCCGCAGCCTTCATCCTGCTCGGCAGCCATGCCGTCGACTGGACATTCCTGGTCTTCCCGCTCTGGGTTCTCCTCGTCAGCGGGGACATCCTGCTGCGCGAATACGGGCACGCCGGGTCATCGCCCTGAGCGTCGCCCTTTCGCCGTCACGAACGCCGCCCGGAAAGCGCGCGCACCGCATCTTCGAGATCCTCGAAGGCAATCGTCGCATCCGGGCCGTCGAAGAGACCGGCGAGCCGCAGGATTTCCCTGGGCTCCTTGTGGAGTTCCGCCAGCGCGAGGGTAACGCCGGTCTCGGCCAGCTCCGACCGCAACTGCCGCAGCATCGCGGCGGCAGTGGAGTCGACCTGCGCCACGGCACTGGCGTCGAGCACGAGCCAGGCCGTGCCCGCAGGCGCCTCGGCGGCAACGCTCTCGAAACGCTCGCGGACATAATCGGCGTTGAAGAACAGGATGCTGCCCTGGACCATGAAGAGCACCATCCCCGGCAAGGGTGCGGCGTTCTCCGTCCTGTGCAGCTTGTAGAATCCGGGCCGGCCGGGGACGCGCCCGAGTTGCGCGTCGCGCGGGCGCATTTCCTTGAGCAGGACATGCAGCAGCGTTCCGGCGATGGCGATGACCACGCCGCTGAGGACGCCGAGGCTGATCGCGCCCCACATGCTGATCAGCGCGAAGGCGAACTCGAGGCGGCTGACACGCCAGATCTCGCGAAAGCCCTGGATATCGATCAGGTTCAGCGCGGCGAAGGCCAGGATCGCGCCGAGCGCCGGGTTGGGCAGCAGGCGAAGCGCGTCGTTCAGAAAGAGCAGGAGGCTGGTCAGCGCCAGGGCGGCGACCAATCCCGCGACCTGCGAGCGGCCGCCGGCCGAGATGTTGATCGCGGTCCGTGAATCCGAAACCGTGATGGGAAAGCCGCTGAACAGACCGGAGAAGACGTTGGCGGCGCCGAGCCCGGTGAGTTCCCGGTCGGCATCGATCTCGAAGTGGTCCCTGGCACCGAAGCTGCGGGCCGCGACGAGCCCCGAACTCACGGCCACGAGCCAGATCGCGCTGGCGTCGAGCAGGAGGTCCGTCATCGGCAAGCGTGAGAAATCGGGCAGTGCCAACTCCGGCATGCCGCTCGGCAGGCTGCCGATCACCTTCATGCCGCTGCCCTGAAAGTCGAACAGGGCCGAGGCTATGCCGGCGAGCACCACCACGACCAGCGGCCCTGGGATCGGCGAGCGCAGCCGCGCCAGCACGACGAGCAGCGCGAACATAGCGCCGCCGAACAGGACCGACGGCCAGTGAATCTGATCGGCTTTGCCGATGAGTTCCAGCACCGGCTGCACCAGCCCGTCCGACTCGATGCGCAGCCCGGTGAAGCGGCCGATCTGGCCGATCAGGATCGATATCGATATTCCGGAAATGAAGCCGATCAGGATCGGCCGGGACAGGAAGGAAGCGACCACGCCGAGACCGAGTCTGCCGGCCAGAACGCACATGACGCCGACCATCAGGGCCAGCGCGGCGGCGGCCGCGACGCGATCCGCCGGATCGCCGACCGGCAGGTTGGCGAGCGCTGCGGCCAACACCGTCATGGTCGCTGCGTCCGGCCCGACCATCAGCTTGTGCGAGGGGCCGAACAGAGCGTAGCCGACCAGCGGCAAGATGCTCGCATAGAGCCCGACTTCGGCCGGCAACCCGGCGATGGCGGGGTAGGCGATGGCGCTGGGAATGGCGACGGCCGCGACGGCCAGCCCCGCCGTCACGTCGCTGCGCAGCCATTGCGGCCTGTAGCCTCTCATACCGCTCGGGATCGGCAATCGCTCGATCATGGGCTGTCTCCCGGAAGCCTCCGCCGATGCGTCGGGTCACGATCACGCATGCGCGGCCAGTTCCTCGCGTGCCTCGGCCGCGCGGGAGAGCGCGGCCGTCGGATCGAGGGTGCAGGCTGCCGCAGCCAGGCCTGCAGCAAAAAGCGTCGGCTCGCCGCCGCCTCCCCCTGCCCTCTCCTGGGCATAGGCCAGCGCGATCGCACGGCCGGTGCGGGCGTCGTTGAGTTCGCCCAACAGATCCTGCAGACGCACGAGAGCGGCCGTGAGCTTGCGGCTTTGCTTTGCACCGATCACCGGATGGAACGCCTCGACGGCATAGCGCAGCTTCTTGGCCTTCACCCGGATGTCGTGCTGACGCTCCGGGGCGCAGTGCAGCAGATCGCGGCTCTCCTTCAGAAAAGCCTTCAGGCGCTTGCCCAAGCGCGCTCGCACGAAATCCACGACCGGGCGCTCCCGCAGTTCCGCATTCTTGAGCGCGGCAGGTTCCGAGACCGACAATGAGGCGAGGCCGTCGACGAGGCCCAGGCCGAATTCCAGCATTGCCGAAGACCGCACGAAGGCCAGGACCTTCTCGTGCTCGTCCTGCCGCCGGCGATCGAAGCTTTCAAAAAGGGCGTCGGCGCCCGGAGCATCCGGGTTGGCCCGCTGCAGCGGCGCGAGCACGCGGTCGCAGAAGACGTCGAGCTCGCGGGCGGCCCCGAGGAATTGGGCAAAGGAACGCAGGCGGCCTGCCAGGATCGTCGCTTCGACTCCGAGGACGGGCTTCAGGAACCACAGCAAGGCCCGCAGCCGCCTGAGCCCGATGCGCGTCCGGTGCAACGCATCCTGCCCCCCGACCGACGACAGTTGCGCTAGACTGTCGAGCAGCGCCGCGGCGCACCCCCGGCAGATCCCGTCGACAGCAGCATGCGTCGTCATCGCAGGGAGAAGGTCGATGGGCGGATCGCCCACCGGGCGGTCAGACTGCGCGGGCAGAAGGTGGAAGCCCCTTTCGCCGGGCGGGCGCAGGATCAGGGTCAGCGGCACGGCCGAGCCGAGTTCGCGGGCAAGGTCGAACAGCGCATCCGGCGCTCCGGAAACCAGCTCCAGCCGCAGCGCGCAGATGCGCTCGAGCGCACCTTCCGCCTCGATCGTTCCCGTGTCGAAGCTCGCCGCAATGGTGGAGCCGGCGCGCTCGATCGTGGCGGAGCGGCGCCGGAGATCGACGGCGAAGACAGGCTTCAGTTTGCGCGCCCCCCCGTCGCCGAGGATGTCTGCGAGCGGTGTACCCGCGAGAGAGGCATCGCCCGGGGCATCGTCGTCGATTGCGGTCGTCCAGCACGGCACGGGAGCGAGCGCAGCGGCACTCGCCCGCTCGACATCCTGGAAGCGCTTGCCGGCCTGCGCGCGAATGGAAAGGCGATAGCCGGCGCGCAGCAGCTTGCGGCGGCTGGTGTCGTAGTAGACCGACCCCACCGCCTTCGCGCGCCCTGCCTGGATCGCCCCGGCGGCTCGAAGGCGCTTGAGCAGCCGAACCTGGTCTTCCTCGGCGCAGCAGAGCCAGAGTATCCCCGCCCCCCGGCCGGCAGCCCGGGTCTGCGCAGGGAGGAGTGCCAGGGAGTGATTCATCGCTGCCAACGCCCGGATTCGGGCCACCCTAGTTCTGCGGCGCCACCTTCTCCCAGCCCTTGTCCGGGTTGAAGCTTTGCATGCGCTGGGCGATGCGGCTCGTACCGGGGCCGAGATCCTTCTGGTACACCGTGCCATCGTGATTGAGCATGAAGCTCATCACGCCGGAACGGCCATATTCGGCCGGATAGGCGAGAAGCGCAAATCCTCCGATCATCTTGCCGCCTGCGACATAGTCGATGGCGCCGCCCGGCGCCGAGCGTCCCTGCCGCTTCAGGACCTTGTAGTAATAGCCGTGGAAGGGCCGGCGCGTCTCACCGGCCTTGTAGCCTTCCGCCGCGGCTTCGGCGGCGAGTTCTCCCAGCGGGCTCGGCTCCTCGCCGGCGGCGCTGGGCCAGTACAGGCCGTCCCTGGCGCCGGCCCGGCTGACGATCCTCTGCGCATAGACCCCCGCGCCCTGGCCGGTGCGGTCCTTGGCGGCGTATTCCTGCTGCGCGTCGAAGAAGGCGAGGCTCGCCTGGATGGCGGCGAGTTCATTGCGGCCGATGCGCCGGGCTAGGATCTCGTCGCGGCCGGATACGCCATCGAACGTCCAGCCGTCGCCCCGGCGCATCATCGGGATCGGGAAGGGAAAATCATCCGGGCCGACGATGAGCGTCGCCTTGTCGCCCTGCTCGTTGATCGAGTGCCGGCTGTCATAGGCTTCCAGGAAGCGCTTGCGGTCGGCGGCATCGGCGACGTCGTCGCCGGAATGCAGGCTATCGCGCCCGACAATTCCGAGGATCGCACGCAGGCGCTTTTCATCGTTGCCGCGCGCCGCCTCGATCAGCGCCGTCGCGGCCGCCGCCGGCGTCTTGAAGGCCTCCTGCGCTCTCGCGGCCGTCGCCGCCGCGACGACGCCGAACGCGACCACGCAGATCAGGCGAAAAACCCTTCGCGCCATGGGCGATGCGATGATCATGGCCGTGCATCCTCGACATGCGAGACAGGAGCCGGGATCGGTGACCCCTGCCGGGCTGCCTGGCCTGCGGCAGGCAGCCGCGCGCCCGACGCCTTCCACTGCTCGAAGGTCTGGAAGGGCACGCCGATCTGGCGATAATCGACCCGCAGATAGCCGTCCGTGCCGCGACGCACCGCCCAGGGCGCGACGCCCTGGACCTCCTGCGCGATCACACCGACATAGCTTCGTTGCGAGCCGCTATAGGCGAAGCGGTAGAAGCCGAGCCCGTTGTCCAGCCGCCCGAGCAGCATGACATCGTGCTTGAGCCCGATGTCGGAACGGCGACCACCGCCGCCTCCACCACGGCCTCCGCCGCCGCCGACCCGGCCGCCGCCGCCTCCCCCGCCGACTCGCCCTCCTCCGCCGCCATAGCCTCCGCGGCTCATGGCGGGCCCGCCACCGCGCATCGCCGGGCCGCCCGTAGGCATGGCGCGCGCGCCGCCGCCCGGACGGGCGCCCATGCTCGCATGCCCGCGCTGCGACTGCAGGTTCGCGGCGCGACCCGCCTGCGTGTTGAAGGCGCCATCGCGCGACGGGCTGGGCCGGTTGGCGCCAGCATTCGGGCGGCTCGGCTGGGTAGCGGCCCGAGGCGCACCTCCGCGCCCGCCATCACCGCCGGGACGCGCGCGATCCCCGCCCGGACGGTCTGCACCGCCGGGACGCTCCGGCCGGCCTCCGGCACCGGGGCGGTCGCCCGGTCCGCGATCGGGCCGGTCGCCCACATTGGGGCGGTCGCCAGGCCTTTGCTCCGGCCGTGCCCCACCGGCCCCGAGATCGCCGCGCCCGCCGTCGGGGCGTAGCACCTGCTCGCCGCTGCGCCCCCGGAAATCCATCCGCTCGCCCGCTCCGGCCCGGACGTTGTTGTTGCCCGCGAAGCGCTGCTGCACGTTGCTGTTGCGATACTGGACGCCATGGCGATGCTGGGGGTTGTGCTGCCAGTTCGTCACCCGGTTGCGGTCGATATTGATGTTGTTGTTGTTCCAGTTGACGTTACCGCCCCAGTAATTGCCGTTGTTCCAGCGCCCGAGCGCATAGGCCGCGCCAAAGGCGAGGCCCGTGGCGATGACACCGGTGGCGATGTAGCCCGATGCCGGGAAGTAGTAGGGCGGATAGGCGGGATAGGGCCAGGAACCATAGACCACACCGGGATCGTAGTAGGGCACATAGACGGTGTCGGCCACGGTCGGTTCGATCACGATCGTCTGCCGGCCGCTCTCTTGCCGGACCGAAACCGTCTGCTGGGAACCAGTGGTCAGCTTCTTGTTGTCATAGGCTCGCGTCCTCATGCGCTGGACGCCATCCATCACATCGGGCTGCTGGGCAAGGACCGCATCGCCCAACTTCTGCGTCCAATCGAGGTTCTTGCTCATCATCTCGAGCACGGAGGGCGTGGCGACCAGAGACTTCACGCTGACGTCCCAGGGTTGCTGCTCAGCCGCTGCCTTCAGCGCATCGCCCTTGAGCTTCTTGTTGGCCGTAACCCAGCGGTCCGCCTGGACCACTTCGAGCGGATAGGTCGAGGCCATCAGGACCTGTGCCAGCAGCGTATCGGGATAAAGCGCGATCGGCGCAACGAGCGCGTCCAACTCCGCGCTGCTCAGAAGCTGGTCAGCCTGTGCCGCAGGGGCGCCTGCCGGCGGCTGGAGCGGCGGAGCCGGCGTCTGGCCAAAGGACTGGGAGTTGAGACCACCCGCGACGACACAGGCCAGCACGATCCGCGCATACATGGCGTTCTCCCAAAAATGCGTTCGGGAAGAACCGGAGCTGCCGGCGCCGGTTGCCCCGTTGCGCCCTCGGCCTGCGCCGAAGCGTCGTGCCGTGGCGGACAGGCCGTTCATTTCTTGGCCGAACTCGCCTTCTGCTTCGCTTGCAGGGCGCGAAAGGCCTCGACGTTGTCGCGGCCGGCCTTCATCGCCTTGTCCATCCGCCCGTCACGCATCATGCCGTAATCCTCTTCGAGAGAATCCATGACGCAGCCGGCTGTTCGATTGCAGGCGAGAGCATCCTGCCGACCGAAGAAGCCCAAAAGCCCGGCCATCGCCAGGAGGGTTGCCAGGACGATTTTCTTGACCATGGTCTGAACTCCCGCCCGACGTGGCGGACATGCCGGCTG
Source organism: Allobosea sp. GW822-FHT03F07 (assembly GCF_058801345.1). Taxonomy (NCBI): domain Bacteria; kingdom Pseudomonadati; phylum Pseudomonadota; class Alphaproteobacteria; order Hyphomicrobiales; family Alloboseaceae; genus Allobosea; species Allobosea sp. GW822-FHT03F07. Next base: position 1,226,688 of record NZ_JBXAND010000001.1, on the reverse strand, counting down.
ATCGTGCCCTATGCATGATCGGCCCGCCTGCCGCCGTCCGGCGCCCCTTAATTTTAGACGAAAGAGCCACGCGGGAACCTGTCCTCAGGGACAATACGTTGCCGGCCCGGCTTGTGATGAACTTCCCTTCCATAAAGCCGTGCGTCCCGGATCGGGCGAAGTGGGGTCGCGCCCACAGGACACGGCCTGCAGGGAAGGATCCGAGATGGCTACGACGGTCCAGGAATCGCGCTCCATCGATCACTTCTTCTCGGCCCCTTCCGGCCGCACCGATCGCTGGCGGGAACTTCACGCGGTCGCCCGGTCATGGGCCAAGGGCGCTGAGACCCGCGGCAAGGTCGAGACGGCGCTCGACGAGCTCGGCGCGATCGAGGAGTTTCATGCCTTCCCCGGCCATGAGCTGATCGGTGCGCTGCGCGAGCGGCTGCAGAACGGCGATGCCAACGGCTTCCTCGCCCTCGCCAAGCGGATCTCGCTGGCGATCATCACGGGCAACTACAAGCACGACGCCAAGGAATGGCAGTCGGTCGATCTGTCGCTGACGGAACCGGTCGATGTGCTGCCCTCCGCGCTGGGGGACACGCTTGCGCATCGGCCCTATTTCGAGATGCTGGCTGTGACGCCGGCACCGGCCGGCCGCTGGCCGCATATGGCCGCCGAATTCCGCCGGCTGCGGCGCCCCGAGGACGCCTTCGTCTACGAGACGATCATGGTCGGCAGCCTGGAGGATGCGGTCTGCGCGGCCGTGATCAACCCGGATATCGCCGCCGTCGTCATCTATGAGGGCTTCGCGCTGAAGTCCCGGCACGATGCCCCGATCCTGCGCAGCGTGCTGGCCGCGCAGCAGCCGCTTCTCGACAAGGCGGACGAGGCTGATCTGGCGCTGCGCCTGGCGGCCGGGCTGAAGGCGATCCGGCCCGAACTCGACATCTACCTGCTGTCCGACCGACGCGTCGAGAAGCTCGCGGGTGATCCGCGGGCGGCCATGATCCGGCGCGTCATGTACCAGATCGAGGAGCCGCTCGAACTCCATCTCTCGGTGCAGGAGGGTATCAAGACGCGCTTCGAGACGCCGTTCTTCGACAATCTCAAGCTCTATGCGCAACGACCCGTCGCCACCTTCCACGCGCTGCCGATCGCGCGCGGCAAGTCGATCTTCCGCTCGCCCTGGATCCGCGACATGGGGCAGTTCTACGGCATCAACCTGTTCCTGGCGGAGAGCAGCGCGACGACCGGCGGCCTCGACAGCCTTCTGGAGCCCACGGGCAACATCAAGCGGGCACAGGAGATGGCCGCGCGCGCCTTTGGCGCCGATCATGTGTTCTTCGTGACCAACGGCACCAGCACCTCGAACAAGATGGTGCTGCAGGCGCTGATCGCACCGGGCGACATCGTCATCCTCGACCGCAACTGCCACAAGTCGCACCATTACGGCCTTGTGCTCAGCGGCGCGCAGCCCTTCTATGTCGAAGCCTTCCCGATGGTCGAATTCTCGATGTACGGGGCGGTGCCGCTGCGCACCATCAAGAAGGCCCTGCTCGACCTGAAGGCCGAGGGCCGGCTCGACCGCGTCAAGATGGTCGACCTGACTAACTGCACCTTCGACGGCCACATCTACAACACCCGGCGCGTGATGGAGGAATGCCTCGCGATCAAGCCGGACCTGATCTTCCTCTGGGACGAGGCCTGGTTCGGTTTCGCGCGCTGGTCCCCCTTCCTCCGGCCACGCACCGCGATGGGCGCGGCGGCCGATATCGAAGCCTGGATGGAGGGGGCGGAAGCAGTGGCGCAGTACGAGCGGCAGCAAAAGGAACTCGGCCCCTCGCCTTCGGTCGACAAGGTGCTGAACACGCGCCTCCTGCCCGATCCGCGCGCGGTCCGGCTGCGCGTCTACCAGACGAACTCGACCCACAAGTCGATGTCCGCGATCCGGCAGGGCTCGATGGTGCTGGTCCGGGATGTCGACTTCCAAAAGGTCGAGGCACAGTTCCACGAGGCGGTGTTCACCCATGCCTCCACCAGCCCGAACCAGCAGCTCATCGCCAGCCTCGACGTCGCCCGCCGGCAGATGGAGCTCGAGGGCTATGGGCTGGTGATGAACGCCATCGAGGTCGCGCTCGACATCAGGAGCGAGGTCGCGACGCATCCGATCATCTCGAAATACTTCAAGGTCGTCGGTGCAGACGGGATGGTGCCGCAGAAGTACCGCAGCAGCGGCTTCGTCGATTTCCTTGCACCCGATACGCGCTGGGACGACCAGCTGCGCAGCATGCGGGAGGACGAGTTCTGCCTCGATCCGACCCGGATGACGCTCGTCTGCGGCACGGCCGGCTTCGACGGCACCTCGTTCAAGGGCCTGCTCGCGTCGCAATACAACATCCAGGTCAACAAGACCTCGCGCAACTCGGTGCTGCTGCAATCCAATATCAACAACACCCGCAGCGACGTCGCCCTCCTGATCGGCGTCCTGCTCAAGATCAGCAACGAGATCGAGACGGGCCTGCGCCACGGCGGCGAAAGCGAGCGCAAGGCCTTCGAGGCGCGCGTGCACAGCCTGATGAACGACCTGCCCGATCTGCCGGACTTCAGCCGCTTCGATGACGCGTTTCGCATGGACGCCGGCAAGACGACGCCGGAAGGCGACATGCGCACGGCCTTCTTCACGGCCTATGCCGCGGAGAAATGCGAGTACCTGCCCATCGACAGCGCGGAATGCGCCCGCCGCCTCGACAAGGGGCCGGCGCTGATCTCCGCCAATTTCGTCATCCCCTACCCGCCCGGCTTCCCCATCCTGGTTCCCGGACAGGTCGTCACGCATGAGACGATCACCTTCATGCGCAAGCTCGATGTCAAGGAAATCCACGGCTACGAGAAAGCAAAAGGCCTGAAGTTGCTGAGGCCGGACGCCCTTGCCCGCAAGAAGAAGTGAGAATGCCAGCAATGCCCAAGATCTGACGGGCGGCCGGCAAACCGGCAGGCCCCGAACTCCAGAGACAGGGGGTCGGAATGTTCGACTGGTTCGTCACCACCCTACGCAGCTACCCGGAGATCGCACTCTTTCTCTCGCTGGCGATCGGCTATTATGTCGGCAGCTTCGCCTATAAGGGCTTCAGCCTCGGCGCGGTGACCTCGACGCTCATCGCCGCGGTCGTGATCGGGCAACTCGGCATCACGATCTCGCCCCATGTGAAGTCGACGTTCTTTCTGATGTTCCTGTTCGCGGTCGGCTACGGCGTCGGCCCCCAGTTCGTTCGCGGCATCGCCAAGGACGGCGCCCCGCAAGCGATCTTTGCGGTCCTCGTGACCGTGTTCTGCCTCGCAGTTCCCGTCATCATCGCCAAGATTGCCGGATACCATCCGGGCTATGCCGCCGGCCTCTATGCCGGCACGCAGACGATTTCGGCCTCGATGGGTCTAGCGACCGACGCGATCAACCGCCTGGGGCTCCCTCCCGAACAGACCAAGGAGTATCTCGACGCGATGCCGGTCGCTTATGCGGTGACCTATATCTTCGGCACCGTCGGCTCTGCGATGGTCCTGGCGCTGCTGGGACCGAAACTCCTCAACATCGATCTTGCCCAGGCCTGCAAGGACTACGAAGCAAGGCTTGGCGGCGGCAAGGAACTGGGCGGCCCCGGCTCCGTGTGGCGGCGCTTCGAGTTGCGCGCGTTTCGCTTGCGGGAGGGCGCGAAGGTGGCCGGCATGCGCGCGGTGGAAGCCGAAGCGCTGATACCGAATGCACGCGTCTTCGTCGAGCGCATCCGCCGCAACGGCGTGATCGAGGACGCCACGAGCGACACGATCCTGCAGGAGGGCGACATCGTCGCCATCGCAGGTCCGCGCGAGGTGCTCGTCAACCTGATCGGCCAGAACGCCGATGAGGTCGAGGATCCGGAACTTCTCGATGTGAAGGCGGAAGGTGTCGACGTTTACGTCACCAGCAAGGAGGCCGACGGCAAGACGCTTGCCGAGCTCTCCCAGATGCCGGCCGCGCGCGGCGTTTTCCTTCGAAAGATCGTTCGCGGCGCCACCGCCGTCAACATCCCCATCCTGCGCGACACGGTGATCCATCGCGGCGACATTCTCACCATTGTCGGCCGGACGCAGGACATTGCCGCTGTCACCAAGGTCGTCGGCCATGCCGACCGCCCGAGCGACGTCGCCGATGTCGCCTTCATTGGCGCTGCCATCACGCTCGGTGCGTTGATCGGCGCGCTCGTCTTCAAGGTCGGGGGCGTCCCGCTTACGCTGTCGACCGCGGGCGGCGCATTGATTTCCGGCCTCGTCTTCGGCTGGCTTCGCTCCGTGCGCCCCGTCTTCGGCCGCATTCCCAGTTCGACCGTCTGGTTCATGAATTCCGTCGGCCTGAACATCTTCATCGCCGTCGTCGGCATCTCGGCAGGCCCGGGCTTCGTCAAGGGATTGCAGACCCAGGGCGTCGGCCTGTTCCTCTGGGGCGCCCTGGCGACGTCGATCCCGCTGATCCTCGCCATGTTCGCCGGCAAGTACATTTTCCGCTTCGATCCGGCGATCCTGCTCGGGGCCTGCGCCGGCGCTCGTACCACGACGGCCGCGCTGGGCATGATCTGCGAGACGGCCGGCAGCCAGGTGCCGGCGCTCGGCTACACCGTGACCTATGCCGTTGGAAACACGCTCCTCACCATCTGGGGCATGGTGATCATCATGCTGCTGACCTAGCGCGGCGCGGAGCCTTCGTTCGATTACCTTCTGGTCGGGAGAGCGTCATGGATCCTGTCACCCTGCGGACTTTCGAGAAACTCAGCCCCTTCGAAATCAAGGACGAACTCATCCGCCTCGCCAAGCTGACGGCGCAGAGTTCGTCGATCGCGATGCTCAATGCCGGCCGCGGCAATCCCAACTGGGTGGCGATGACGCCACGCGAAGGCTTCTTCCTGCTCGGCCAGTTCGCGATCACGGAAAGCCGGCGCGTGATGAACAAGCCGGCCGGCATCGGCGGCATGCCCAAGGCCGACGGCATCGCCGCGCGGCTCGACGACTGGCTCGCAGCCCATAAGGACGCGCCCGGCGCCGGCTTTCTGAAGGACATGGTCGTCTTCGCGGTCAACAAGTTCGGCTTCAAGCCCGACGCCTTCGTCCACGAGCTGGTCGACTCGATCATCGGCGACAATTACCCGGTGCCCGACCGCATGCTCGTCCATAACGAGCGCATCGTGCACGAATACCTGATGTGGGCGATGTGCGGCGAGCCGCACCCCTCCGGCCAGTTCGACCTCTACGCCGTCGAGGGGGGCACGGCGGCGATGTGCTACATCTTCAAGTCGCTGAAGGCCAACCGCCTGCTCAACGCCGGCGACACGATCGCGCTGGCGACGCCGATCTTCACCCCCTACCTCGAAATGCCCCATCTCGAGGATTACGGGCTCAATGTCGTCACGGTTGCAGCGCCGCAGGAGAACCGCTTCCAGTTCACCGACGAGGAGTTGAAGAAGCTCGAGGACCCGAACGTCAAAGCCTTCTTCGTGGTGAACCCGGGCAATCCCTACGCGGTCGCCCTGAGCGAGGAAACGATCGCCAAGATCGTCAGGCTGGTCGAGACGAAGCGCCCCGATCTGCTGCTGCTGACCGACGACGTCTACGGAACCTTCGTCACGGGCTTCCGCGGCCTGCTCGGCGCCCTGCCCCGCAACACGATCGGCGTCTACTCCTACTCGAAATATTTCGGCTGCACCGGCTGGCGGCTCGGCGTCATCGCCATCCATCGCGAGAACATCTTCGACAAGGCCATCGCCAACCACCCGGAGAAAACCCAGGCGCTGCTCGATAAGCGCTACGGGCCGCTGACGCTGAAGCCGCGCGAGATGAAGCTGATCGACCGCATCGTCGCCGACAGCCGCGACATCGCCCTCAACCACACCGCCGGGCTCTCCCTGCCGCAGCAGGTGATGATGTCGATGTTCTCGCTGTCCGAGCTGATGGACGAGGCCAAGCTCTACCAGAAGACCTGCATGGGCATCGTCCGGGCCAGAGCCGAGCGGATGATCGAGGGGCTCGGCATCGAAGTGCCGGAAAACGTGCTGCACGACCGCTACTACGGCCTCGTCGATTTCGAGTTCTGGGCCAACAAATATGTCGGGCCGGAGGTGGTCAAATACATGAAAGAGCATGTCCACCCGCTCGACATCGTCTTCCGCCTCGCCGAGGATCACGGCATCGTCCTGCTGAACGGCGGCGGCTTCCACGCCCCGGACTGGTCGGTGCGCGTTTCCTTCGCCAATCTCGACGACGAGGTCTACAGCCAGATCGGCCGGGCGACGCGCGCCGTGGCGCGCGGCTACCGCCAGGCCTTCGACGCCTACAACATGGCGCTGGCGGAGAAAGCCCGCCCGAAGGCGACCGTGGGCGAATAGACCGCGCCGCCGACGTGCCGCAAAAACCCTGTTGCTCGCCTCGCCGCATCGTCGGCACGGCGTGCCGGCCGGGTGGGATGTTCCAGGACAGCCAGCGAGGCGAGCCATGACATTCGTCGTCGAAGCCCTGCGCAACAACCCGGAACTGGCCGTCTTCCTGACGGTGGCACTGGGCTTCCTGATCGGCCGACTGAAATTCGGCAGCTTCAGCCTCGGCGTCGTCGTGGGCTGCCTGCTGGCCGGCGTCCTTGTCGGCCAGCTGGACATCAAGGTTCCATCGATCGTCAAGGCGGTGTTCTTCGACCTCTTCCTGTTCACGACCGGCTACAAGGTGGGCCCGCAGTTCTTCCGCGCGCTCAAGCAGGACGCCTTGCCGCAGGTGGCGCTCACGGTGGTGCTCTGCGTGACCTGCCTGCTCACGGCGTTGGCCTTCGCAAAGCTGCTGAACTTCGACATCGGCACCGCCGCGGGCCTGCTTGCGGGCGCCTTCTCGGAGTCGACCGTCATCGGCACGGCGGGCGAGGCGATCCAGCGGCTCGATCTGCCGCAGGCGGAGCGCACGGCCCTCGTCAACAACATCCCCGTGGCCTATGCCGTCACCTATCTGGTCGGCACGGCCGCCCTGGTCTGGTTCCTGCCGAAGATCGGCCCGAAGCTGATGGGCATCAACCTGCGCGAGCTCGCGGCCGCGCGGCGCAGCGAGACGGCCGGATCGGTCGCCGAGACCGAGGGCGTCACCTCTGCCGCGCGCCTCTTCGACGTGCGCGCCTACCGGGTCGAGAACCCGCAACTCCTCGGCAAGACGATCGCCGAGCTCGAGGCGCTGCCAAAGCAGTCCCGGGTGTTCGTTCTGCGCGGGCGCAGTGGCGACGTCCTGTTCGATCAGGCCTCGGATCATCGGGTCCGGGCCGGCGACGTCATCGCCGTGATGGCGCGCTTCGAGGTCCATGCCGCGCGCGGCGATCTGATAGGCCCCGAGGTCAGCGACCCCGAGTTGCTGGACATCCCGATCGCAGCGCTGGACGTGATCGTGACGAGCCGCGAGATGGATGGAAAATCTCTGGCTGAACTGGCCCAGGAACAGTTCGCGCGTGGGGTCTTTCTCTCCAGGCTGACACGTTCGGGCATCACCATGCCGGTGATGCCGACGACGCGTCTCAACCGGGGCGACGTCATGTCCCTGCTGGGGCCGATGGCGGAGGTTGAGCGCGCCGCGGCCGTGATCGGCTATCCGGACAGGCGCACCTCGGCGACCGACATGATCTTCGTTGGATTGGGCATCTTCCTGGGCGGGCTCTTCGGCCTGCTCTCGGTCGCAGTATGGGGGGTTCCGCTCACACTCACCGCCAGCGGCGGCGCCCTGTTCATGGGGCTGATCTTCGGATGGCTGCGCTCGGCCTATCCCTTCTTCGGCCGGATCCCTGAGCCTGCGATCTGGATCTTCGACACGGTCGGATTGTGCATGTTCATCGGCATCGTCGGGCTCAGCGCCGGCCCGAGCTTCGTCGCCGGCCTGAAGGCGACGGGGATCAGCCTGGTCGCAGTCGGTCTGTTCTCGGCCCTGTTTCCGCACTTTGTCGGCATTCTGTTCGGCCGCTACGTGCTGAGAATGGATCCGCTGATCGTGCTGGGAGCCTGCGCCGGAGCCGGCACGATCACGGCCGCCCTGCGCGCCGTCCAGGACGAGGCGCAAAGCAGCATCCCGGCGCTCGGATACACCGTCCCCTACGCGATCGGGAACATCCTCCTGACGGCCTGGGGGCCGGTCCTGGTCGCGCTGATGAGCCGCTGAAACCCGGTCGCCACCGCATGAAACCGACAGCGACAGAGCCGGACATTCCGGTTTCGGAGCTACGAACCAAGGCGGGTGGTGGGCCGGGCCGGACTCGAACCGGCACCGGCGCTGTTATGAGCAGCGAGCTCTAACCATTGAGCTACCGGCCCACCCCTCGCCTAGCATCGTCGCCATGGATCGGGCAAGGCTCGCGGTGGCCGAAATGGAAGACCCCGCCGTTACGTTACGGCGGGGTCTCAATTCAGACCGGCTGGTGTCCGGAGCGAACGTGGCGTCCTTGCCTCAGGCGGCCTTCGCCACATGCTGCTCTGAGCCGTGCCCCTCGCGGAAGCGGAAGCGGGCGATGTGCTCGCTGAGCGCGCGGGTCTGTTCGTCGGTTAGCGCGAGCGCGGCGTTGGTCTCCTCGACCAGCGCGGCGTTCTGATGCGCCATGGTGCCGATGCCGTCGATCTCGTTGTTGATCGCCGAGACGTCGCTGGCCTGGCTCTTGGCGGTCTGCGAGATGCCGTTCATCAGCCCGGTCAGGTCGTTGACCGAGGCGACGATGGCCTCGAACATCTGCGCCGTCTCCTCGACCAGGCCGACACCCACCTTGACGTCGCCATGCGCCGCCTCGACCAGCTTCTTGACGTCGTTCGAGGCATCGGCCGAGCGCTTGGCCAGGCTGCGCACCTCGGTCGCGACGACCGCGAAGCCACGGCCGCTGTCGCCGGCGCGCGCCGCCTCGACGGCCGCGTTCAACGCCAGCAGATTGGTCTGGAAGGCGATCTCGTCGATCATCGCGATGACCTCGGAAATCTTGTTCGAGGAGGTACGGATGCGCTGCATCGCCTCGAGCGCGGATGCGACGACCTTCTCGCCCTGCTGCGCCTGGCTCTCGGCCCCCTCGGCCATGCCGGTCGCCTGGGCGGCTTCGGAGGCGGTCTTCTTGACCGTGCCGGCGAAGGCGCCGAGCTGGTTCGTCGCCATCGAGACGGCGTTGCTCTCCTCGCTCGTGCGCTCGGCGAGGTCGGTGACGCCGTCGAGGATTTCCGTGGTTGCGCTGCGCACGGCGGCGACCGTCTCGGAGAGCTTGGCGAGCGTGCTCTCGAACTCGTCGGCGAGCGCGTTGGTGCCGTTCTTGAGTTCGGCGAAGGCGCCCTGGTAGAGGCCTTCGATACGGGCCGAGAGATGGCCGGCGGAGAGCTCCGCCAGCACGTCGCAGGTCTCGGACAGACCGCCCTGCACCGTCTCCAGCAGTTCGTTGACCGAGCCAGCGAGCGCGTTCAGCTCGGCGTCGGCGAAATTCGCCTGGACGCGGCGGCTGAAGTCGCCCGCGGCCGCAGCGGCGACGACCTCGCCGAAGGCCGCTCCCAGCTCCTGCATCATCTCGCGGCGCTGCTCCTGAGCGCGCGCATCGTCCTCGATCTTGGCGGATTCGGCGGCGCGCAGCGCCACGGCATTGTCGCGGAACAGCAGGACGCTCTTCGAGATATCCGAGATCTCGTCATTGCCCTTGGTGTCGACCACGGTTTCCAGCGCACCGTCGGCGATGGCGCGGGTCGCGGTCCAGAGCCGGTTCAGGCGGCCGATGATCATCGGGCGGACATAAGCCAGGGACAGCAGGAGCGCGACGACAAGCGAGCCGACACCGACGGCGCCGAGCCACATCTTGCTCTGCTCGATCAGGGCCGCGGTCGAGCCGCTGGCGACCACAGCCGCGCCGCGCGCGCCTTCGACGAGCTTTTCGACCTGTCCGCGCAGCGTCGTGGCGGCACGATCGACCTCCTTCAGCGTCGTCGTAATCTGAGCGAGCGTCGCCAGATCACGCTGGCGCATTTCGACGACGCCGCTGCGGCCTTCACCGACGGCGATGACCGCTTCGACGACATCCTTGCGGAACTGGTTCGGCGAGGCGCTCTCGGCAGCGGTCAGTTCCATGCGGATGCGCATGACGGTCGCGTTGAAGCGGTCCCGCGCCAGGTCGAGACGGGCCTTGTCGGGCGCCTGCGCGGTCTCGCGCAGCATTCCCATGAGTTCGTTGACCTGCGCCTCCAGCTTGCGCGCGAAATCGAAGACCGGGAAATCCTTGTCGTTCAGGGTCTTCATCGCGGCGTCGAGCTGATCGCCAGAGAGCCCCTTGATGCTCTCGATCCCCATCGTGACGTTGAAGCGAGCCTCGTCGGCTTCCGAGCCGACCACGCCGCTGAAGACCCGGCCGACCTTGGTCAGGTTCTCAAGCGAAGCCGCCATCGCGGCCGCGTTGCGCATGCGGGCGCCGGTCAGGTCATTGATCTCGTTGATCGTCCGCGAGAGCTCGTCCACCGCCGTCTGGGTCGGCTTCATGTCGATGCCGCTCAGGGCCGAGATCCGGCGGATCAGGTCGAACTGGCGGGCCTCGATCCGGTCGAGTTCATTGGTCAGCGCCGCGCGCTGCTGGACGTTCTCGACATCCATGAAGCGCGGGGCGAGCGCCGTCGACTGCGTCGCCGCCTGGGAGAGTTCGAGCGCTAGCTCGACCATCGGCATCTTCTGCCCGGCGAGTTCCTGGACCGTCGAGCCGATCCGGCCATAGGAGAGCCACGCCACCGTCGAGGCCACGATGGTCAGGACCGTCATCAGCCCCAGCGCCGCGTAGATTCGTGCAGCGATGCCGATGCGCGTAGCCTTGCGCTGGCGGGCGGGCTTGCTGACCTTCGTCATCGATCGCTCTCCGAATGCAACGCGACATGGTGGAGGGCGAAGCTGGTGCGAGGCCTGCACATCGACCTTTCTGGGCCGACCGCAGCACGGCCGGCCATCGTCCCCGCGGGATGCGGAAACCGACAAGCAAGCCCCCGAACCGGCCCGCTCCGCGACCTTGTCGGCGGGCGAAATGCTCGTTCGGACTCAAGATCGATCAAATGCGCTTAAAGAACGCTTAAGCGAGTGGATTCTTCTGAATCACTGCCCGCCAAGGCAGCTTCATATCCGGTTTGGAATTGAGGCGCCGGACAGCCTCAATCCTCAGCCCTCCGGCGGCTTCGGGACGGGCCTCGGCCGCCCCTCCTCGTCGATCGCGACGAAGGTGAAGGTCGCGTCTGTCACCTTCTCATGGATCGAGGTGCGGAAGCGCCTGGCCCAAGCCTCGACATGAATCTTCATCGAGGTCCGCCCGACGGCCTCGACCTCGGTATAGACGCTGAGCACGTCGCCGACCTTCACCGGCCGAATGAAGGTCATCGCATCGACCGCGATGGTGACGACGCGGCCCTGCGCCCGGTCGACGCCGGCGATGCCGCCGGCCGCATCCATGCGCGACATCACCCAGCCGCCGAAGATGTCGCCATTGGCATTGGTGTCGGCCGGCATCGCATTGATGCGAACAGTCAGATTGCCGCGTGGCGCCTCATCCTGGGCAACTCCCGCTTCGGTCATGCAGGTCTCCTTCCCGCCATTTCGTCGATCACGCGTGCCTCAGGCCGCGCGCAGTTCCTTGCGCACCAGGGCGGCCCCTGCCGCGAGAGCCGCGAGCTTGCCGTAGGCGACCTCGGAGGTCATCGGCGCCAGCCCGCAATTGGTGCAGGGATAGAGCTTTTCCGGCGCGACGAAGGCTAGCGCAGCGCGGATCGTGGCGGCGACCTCCTCCGGGGTCTCGATCGCATTGCTGGCGACGTCGATCGCGCCCGCCAGTACGTCCTTGCCGTCGAGCAGCCTGATCAGGTCGAGCGGCACCTTGGAATTGCGGCATTCCAGCGAGACCTGGTCGATCGAGCTCTTGGCGATCGCCGGGAAGGTCTGCTCGTAATGGCGCCACTCCTCGCCGAGCGTCGCCTTCCAGTCGATATTGGCCTTGATGCCATAGCCGTAGCAGATGTGGACGGCGGTCTTGACGGTGAGCCCCTGCGCCGCCCGCTCGAGGCAGGCGATGCCCCAATCCGGCACCTCCTTCATATAGACGTTGAAGGCCGGCTCATCGAACTGGATGACGTCGACGCCGAGCGCCTGCAGCTCAAGCGCTTCCTCGTTCAGCACGGCCGCAAACGCCATGGCGAGGTCCTCGCGGCGCCCGTAATGCTCGTCGGCGATCGTATCGACGATCGTCATCGGCCCGGGCAGCGTGAACTTGAGCTTATGGGTGGTGTGGGCGCGCGCGGCCTGCGCCTCCATGGCGTGGACCGGTCCCTTGCGGCGGATCGCCCCCGTCACGGTCGGCACCTCCGCCTCGTAGCGGTTGTTGCGGATGCCCATGATCGTCTTCTTGTCGAAATCGATCCCGGCGAGGTTGGCCAAGAAGCCATGGACGAAATGCATCCGCGCCTGCTCGCCATCGCCGACGATGTCGATCCCGGCATCCTCCTGCAGCTTGACGGAGAGGATCGTCGCATCGCGCCGGCCTTCCTGCAGGGCGACGCCCTCCAGCTTCCACGGCGCCCAGAGCCGCTCCTGTTCAGCGAGCCAGCTCGGCTTCGGCAGGCTGCCGGCGATGGTGGTCAGGAGCATGGCGTGTCCTCTGGAATCTCTTGATTGCATCGACTTCTGACGTGCCGCAGGCTGGCGTCAACCCCGGCCGGAGGAGGAGACGCCGATGCCGCCGACGAACGCGATGATCTGCATCTCGCTGCGCTATGCCGATGCGGTCAAAATGTATAACTGGCTGATCGAGGCCTTCGGCTTCGAGAAGCACGCCGCCTATTATTCGGAGGACGGCCGGACGCTCCTGCATGGCGAGCTGCGCATGGGCACAAGCTTCGTCATGCTGGGCTCGTCCGAAGGCAATGAATTCGGCAAGCTCGTCTCCCGCCCGGCCGAGCTCGGCGGCACCACCGCCTCGCCCTATATCGCGACCGACGACATCGACGCCCGCTGCGAACGCGCTCGGGCATCCGGCGCCGAAATCTGCATGGAGCCGACTGACCAGCCCTATGGCAGCCGCGACTTCATCGCCAGGGACCCGGAAGGGCATGTCTGGTGCTTCGGGACGTATCGGCCGGGGCAGATTGTTGCCTGAGAGGTCTCGACGCCTCCTGGCAGTCTCACCGTCATTCCGGACAAGCGGCGCAAGCCGCGCAGATCCGGAATCCATCGGAGGGCGGCTCGCTTTACGATGGATTCCGGGCCTCCGCTGCGTTGCGCCCGGAATGACGGCGCGTTGCCAAGAAATCCGCCTACGCCGTTACCAGCTTCCGCCGCGCCCGCATCATCAGCCAACAGACAACAGCGAGATTGACCAGGTTCCAGGCCAGCCCGTTGAGGAAGGCGGCGCGGTAGGAGGCGAAGGCGTCAAAGATCGCGCCTGAGACATAGCCGCCAAAGGCCATGCCGAGGATCGTCGCCGACATCACGTTGCCGATACGCATGCCCGCCTCGCGCGCCGGCAGGTATTCGCGGATGATCACCGCATACATCGGCACGATGCCGCCCTGGAACAGGCCGAAGATGCCGGTGACGATGAACAGCGAGGTCAGCCCGTCGAACCAGAGATAGAGGAAGAGCGCCAGCCCCTGCATCAGCGAGCCCAGCGCCAGCGTCGCCGCGCCGCCGATGCGGTCGGCGACGAAGCCCGAGCCGATGCGGCTGATGATGCCGAGCGCCAGCATCAGCGAGAGCATCTCGGCGCCGCGCGCCACGCCATAGCCGAGATCGCCGCAATAGGCGACGATATGGACCTGCGGCATCGCCATCGCGACGCAGCAGCAGAAGCCGGCGATCGCCAACAACCATTGCAGTTGATTGGCCGAGAGGCCGAGATCGCCGCGCGCGCCAGCGCTCGCCGCCTCATCGGCAGCGATGCTCGCAGCCGAGGGCCGGCGGCGGAAGAAGCCGGCGAAGGGCAGCATGATCGCGAGCACGGCGATGCCGATGCCGACATGCGTCGCCCGCCAGCCATGATGGGCGAGCCCCCAGGTGATGACCTGAGGCCAGATCACGCCCGCCAGATAGCTGCCCGAAGCGCCGAACACGACGGCGAGCCCGCGATGCCGGCGGAACCAGTGCGAGAGATCGGCGATCAGCGGTGAAAAGCCCGCGCCTCCGCCGATGCCGATGACCAGATGGATCAGCGCGAACTGCCAGAGCGTCTGCGCCACGCCGGCGAGCATGTAGCCAAAGCCGAGCAGCAGCGCGCCGAGAACAATCGGCACGATGATGCCGTAGCGATCGGCGATCCGGCCCATGGCGATGTTGCCGAAGCCGAAGCCGAGCATGACGCAGGTATAGGGCAGAGCCGCGACGGCCCGCAGCGTCCCGAACTCGGCCTGCACCGAGGGCAGCACGACGACGACCGACCAGGTTCCGACGCAGGCCGCGGTCCCGACGACCAGCGCAATCGCGAGCCGCAGCCAGGCATAGGATGAATCGGGCGCGTAGCGCTGATCCTCAGGCGTCATGTTTCCTCAGGCGCCGGTTCGGGGATCGGCGTTCTCTGCGCGAGGATTAGGCAGTGCGCCTCGCCCCGGCAAGCGCATCCGCAGCGGGGCGGGGCAGCGTCGATGTGAGAGGGCCATGCGCCAAAAGCCCCGCCCGGGTGGCGTCGCGGGTTCTCTGCAATGGGCGTATCCTGCATGAGAATGCGCGGAAAGGGGACGCGAGGCCTGAAGGCGCGGTCCTTGCCGCGTGCCGATGTCGAGTGTCGAAGTGTCGATGTCGCAGCGGCACTGACGGGCCGTCTTCCGACCCCGCGCGCGGTTCTCTTCCGGTTCCGCCGGCGTGCAGCGCTTGCCTGGGGCGAACGAGGCCGGCGCTCCCTCCATGACGGCAACCCGCAACGGCCGCCTCATGAAACGCCGCACTTTGGCCTTGGAACGGGACCAAGCTTTTCCTTGCTGGGGGCAGAACCGGAGGCTCCGACAATGGCAAGCTCAACCTATAAAGGTGCGCGTGACCACATCGCGGCGGCAGAGCAGCTTGAAAAAGCAGCCCAGTGTCATCGTGAGGCTGCTCGGATGTTTGAGAGCGGCGATGCCAAAAGGGGTGCTGAGCAAGCTCAAATGGCCCAGAGCTGCGAGGCAAAGGCGCAACAGCATGGAAGCGCCGCAGCTCAGGCCGACAAGGAACTTAGCCGTCAGCAGGGTTGATTGAGAAGCCTACCGATGCCCCCTCAAAAGGGGGCATCGACGGTCTCGAGGCCGGCCTGCAGCCGCACGAACGGCAGCCGCAGCGAGCCTCCGGAGCCGCCGTCCATTGCGCATCGCTCAGCCAAAACTGTCCGCCATGATCCAAGCCCCCCACGAAACGTGAACCAAACCAGACGCCTCGCGTCAATTGATTGCAGATCCTAGCGGAAGATGCTCTCGCCCTGCTGGTCGACCAGCTGCTGGCCCTTGACCAGGGTGAAGTCGGTCGCCTCGGCTACGCCGGGGAAGCGGTCGGCCCGGACGAAGCGGTGGCTCTTCAGTTCGCCATCGATCGTCTTCTCCACGACACCGCAAAGCTGCCACTGGCCGCCCTCCTGATAGGGCGTCGCATGGATGGTGAAGCCATTGTGCTCGATGCTCTTCTGGGGGCCGGCCGGCTTGTCCTCCGCCGCCTTGCGGCCGCCGAACAGGGTCTTCAGGAACGACATGGAACCTCCGAAGTCACGATGCCTTCTTATAGGCCAGGATCGCCGCCAAGGGGAGCCGGCTTCCGGCTTGCCTCCTACCCGGCGCCCGGCTTGAAAGAAGTCCGCCAAATCCCCAGATTCAATCTGTCCAGGGCGACCGCACGGCCCCTCGACGCCATGTTCGCCTCTCGCGGCCGCCCTCGACAGGGAGGTCGTCATGAGACTCATCAAGCTTCTTTCGATGGCATGGCTGGCACTGATCGCGGTCGGGTGGTCCTGCGCCGTGCAGAGTCAGGCGCCGCGTGGCCCGCCCTGCACCAATCGCACGCAAGTGATCGCGCAACTGAACATGGTCTTTGGCGAGAGGCTGATCGGCAGCGGCCTCGCCGATGGCGGTTTCGTCCTCGAACTCTTCGCCAGCCCGAGGGGCTCCTGGACCGTCTTCGCGACCACGCCGCAAGGCCTGAGCTGCTTCGTCGCTTCGGGCCAGGCCTGGGAGCCGATGCCGGCGCCCGACATCTTCGCGGGGCGTTGAATCCGGACGATGGCGCGGCTCAACCGGCCAGATGCAGCACGACCTCGCGCCGATGCGGCCTCGCCCGGTGCTCGAAGAGGTAGATGCCCTGCCAGGTGCCGAGCACGAGGCGCCTCTCCATCACCGGCACCGATAGCGACACCGGCGTCAGTGCCGCCTTGATATGGGCCGGCATATCGTCGGGTCCCTCGTCGCGGTGGACGAGATAGGCCATCGCCGGATCATCCGCGTCCGGCACGAGCCTGCGGAAAAAGGCGTCGAGATCGCGGCGCACATCCGGATCGGCATTCTCTTGGATCAGCAGCGAGCAGGAGGTGTGGCGCACGAACAGCGTCAGCAGCCCGGCCGCGATGCCGGCCCTCGCGACGAAGCCTTGGACCTCCCGCGTGAACTCGTAGAGCCCGGGACCCTTCGTCTCGATCGACAGGACGGCCTGGTTGATCACGCCGCCCGCGCTCTACCGCTCGGTCGCCGCGAGCTTCGCCCCCAGCGCGACGAAAGCCGCCGCGAAACCCCGGCGCAGCCAGGCCATCACCAGCGGACGGCTCACCACCTTGTCGCGCATCGCCGCCGCGAACAGTCCGTAAAGAGCGAAGACGATCAAGGTCATCGCCATGAAGACGGCTGAAAGCTCCAGCATCCGGGCCAGCGGCGACTCCTCTCCCGCCGCGATGAACTGCGGCAGGAAGGCGACGAAGAAGATCGAGAGCTTCGGGTTGAGCACATTGATCGCGACGCCGTCGCGCAGCACGCGCCAGGCCGAACGCCGATCCGCCTTGGCCTCGACCTTCAGCGCGCCATGCTCCTGCAGCGTCTGCCAGGCCATGAACAGCAGATAGGCCACACCGGCATATTTCACGATCGCGAAGGCGAGCGCGCTCGCATGCAGCAGCGCCGCGAGCCCCAGCATGGCGGCGAGCAGATGCGGCACGATCCCGAGCGTGCAGGCCAAGGCCGCAAGCACGCTCGCCCGCGAGCCGCGCGTGAGGCCGGCTGCGATAGTGTAGAGCGCGCCGGTGCCGGGCGAGGCCACAACGATGAGCGAGGTCAGCAGGAATTCCGGGGACATGGTCGGCCTCCGCGCGGTCAGGCCCCCAGAAGGGCTCAAGCCAACGGCGAGATCAAGGCCCGGCCACATCAAACCCGGTGGTGGATGCGATCAAACACTTAGGTATTGACCTAACTAATTTTTTCCTGTTTGTTGGTCCCATGCTCGCAACCCAGCCCGCCCTCGACGAGACCTTCCGCGCTTTGGCCGATCCGACGCGCCGCGCCGTGGTGCAGGCACTCGGTCGCGGGCCGGCCTCGGTCAGCGAGTTGGCCAGGCCCTTCGAGATGGCCCTGCCGAGCTTCCTGCAGCACCTCAAGGTTCTGGAGGATTCGGGGCTCGTCACCACGGCCAAGACCGGCCGGGTGCGCACCTGCACCTTGCGGACGGAACCGCTCGCCGCCGCCGAGCATTGGCTGGAGGCGCAGCGCTCGCTCTGGACCAGGCGCCTCGACCAGCTCGACGCCTTCGTTCTCCAACTCAAGAACCAGGAAGACGCCTCATGACCGACCTGCCGGCCTTCAACTTCGACCCAGCACTCGACCTCGAACTCGACCGCGTCGTCGATGTCTCGCCACGCCTGCTCTGGCGCGCCTGGACCGAGCCCAAATTGCTGATGCAGTGGTTCTGCCCGCTGCCATGGAAGACAACGGAGTGCGAGATCGACCTCAGGCCCGGCGGAAAGTTCCGTACGGTGATGGAAGGTCCCAATGGCGAGCGCCACGACAACATGGGCTGCTTCCTCGCCGTGGTGCCGGAAAGGCTTTTGGTCACCACGGATGCGCTCGGCGCCGGCTGGCGCCCGACCGGCTCGGCCTTCATGACCGCGGCCGTCGAGTTCCAGCCGCAGGGCACAGGAACGCGCTACATCGCGCGCGCCTTCCACAAGGATGACGCCACCCGAAAGCAGCACGAGGAGATGGGCTTCCACCAGGGCTGGAGCACGGCGCTGGACCAGTTGGTGGCGTTGGCGAAGGGGCTCTGAGGCAGCCCCCCTAACAAAAACATTGCCACCGCATCGTCATCCCGGACGCAGCGAAGCGGAGATCCGGGATCCATGCCTGAACCGTTCCGGAATGGATCCCGGATCGGCACGGCTGCGCCGCTTGTCCGGGATGACGGGGCATTTCGGTGCCAAGCTGAAACCTGGAGGTGGTGCCGGCGAACGTGAACTCTCGCTGGCACCGAAACATCATTCGGCATCCACTCCGGCGCGACGCTCTTGCCATTGATGATAAGTCCAATGGCCGTCGGTCGTCTTCCACTCGATGCGTCCATTGGCGTTGCGGTCAAGAACGACCGCTGCTGCAGCGGACGGGCTTGAGAAACCATAGTCGCGAGTAAATACGAACTTCCTGCCATCGGGGACGCTTGCAAGGACGCCTTGGAGGATCAACTCGTCCTTCAAGCCTTGATAACCGCGACCCACATTCTGCGTATCTTTTCGGGCTTCCGAGCCCTTACGTACAATAAACTCGTCATCGACTTCGATCGCCGACGCCTTTACACCGCTCCTATGGCTGATCTCGAAAACAACCGTCGGGCTTGGGACATCTGAAGCACCGATATCGGCAACGCTGCTGCTGATTTGAGGCCGCGGCTTCAGCAAATCTAGCCCTAACGTGGGCAAAATGACCCGAAGGTTGGCAAGAAATGCCTCCATGTTGGCGCGATCTGCCTCAGGAAGACGTCGCCGTTCCGCATCCGGTGCCTGACCATTGTCCAGTTGGACGCGGCCTGCCGCCTTGGCCATCTCGATCAGCCTCGCTTCGAGATAGCGAACATGTCCCTTGGTCAGCGCCTCGTCAGAAGTCGTAACAACAACCGCGTGCTCCCAGAAGGCGCGCGCTCCGGCGCTCTGTGCGATGCGTTCTCTGACGCTATCGGCCTCGCCGATATAGCTCCGCATCTTCAACGGGTTTTCCGGATCCGGGCCGTAGAGGATGTAGATGCCGGTGCGATCGACCTCCGGGCGCGCTAGCAAACGCCCGAAAGTCGATTGGTTCGATAACAGGATTGAGCCCGTCCACCCATGGATTGAAGCAATCATCAATCCATTCGGTGAACCGTCGACCAAAAAGAGCTGTATACTGCGCCCGAAAACCTCTGGCGTATCGAGCACAGTGTCCCCCTCAGTTATCCAGGAAGCTCCTGAGCTTCCGCGACCGGCTCGGATGCTTCAGCTTCCTCAGCGCCTTCGCCTCGATCTGGCGGATGCGCTCGCGGGTGACGCTGAACTGCTGGCCGACCTCTTCGAGGGTGTGGTCGGTGTTCATGCCGATGCCGAAGCGCATGCGCAGCACGCGCTCCTCACGCGGGGTGAGCGAGGCCAGCACCCTGGTGGTGGTCTCACGCAGATTCGACTGAATAGCCGCGTCGATCGGCAGGATCGCGTTCTTGTCCTCGATGAAGTCGCCGAGATGGCTGTCTTCCTCGTCGCCGATCGGCGTTTCCAGCGAGATCGGCTCCTTGGCGATCTTCAGGACCTTGCGCACCTTCTCCAGCGGCATGGCGAGCTTCTCGGCCAGTTCCTCCGGGGTCGGCTCGCGGCCGATCTCGTGCAGCATCTGGCGCGAGGTCCGCACGATCTTGTTGATCGTCTCGATCATGTGGACCGGAATGCGGATCGTGCGGGCCTGGTCGGCGATCGAGCGGGTGATAGCCTGCCGGATCCACCAGGTCGCGTAGGTCGAGAACTTATAACCCCGGCGATACTCGAACTTGTCGACCGCCTTCATCAGGCCGATGTTCCCTTCCTGGATCAGGTCGAGGAACTGCAGGCCGCGGTTCGTGTACTTCTTGGCGATCGAGATCACGAGGCGTAAGTTGGCCTCGATCATCTCCTTCTTCGCCTGCCGCGCCTCGCGCTCGCCCTTCTGGACCATCAGCACGATCTTGCGGAACTCCTGGATTTCCAGGCCGGTTTCGGTCGCCAGCGTATGGATCTCGTCACGCAGGCCCTTGATCCGCTCCAACTCCGCCGCGACGAAGTCCTTCCAGCCGCGCGAGCCGAGCTTGGAGACGCGCAGGACCCATTTCGGATCGAGCTCGCCGCCGACATGCTGCTTGAGGAAGTCCTCGCGGCCGACGCCATAGCTCTCGGCGAGGCGCAGCAGGCGCGTCTCGTGCCCGATCAGGCGCTTGTTGATGTCGTAGAGCTGCTCGACCAGCGCCTCGATGCGATTGTTGTTCAGCGAGAGCGACTTCACCGCGGTGATGATGTCGTCCTTGAGCTTCTTGTATTTGCGGTCCTGCGACGGCGAGAGCTTGGTGTTCTCCAGCCGGTTGGCGATGTCCTGGTCCTGCAGGCGGCGCAGCTTGGTGTAGTTCGAGGCGATCGAGTCGAAGGTTTCGAGAACGCGCGGCTTGAGTTCGGCCTCCATGGCCGAGAGCGACACGTTGTTCTCGATGTCGTCGTCGTCGAGATCGGGCGGCAGCTCGCCTTCGGGCGTCTCGCCCTCGGCAGCGCCTTCCGCCGGCTCTCCGCCTTCGCCGCCCTCACCCGGCAATTGCGTCGGGTTCTTGCCGTCCGGGCCGGCATAGGTCGCTTCGAGATCGATGATGTCGCGCAGCAGGACCTTGGCTTCGTTGAGCTCGTCGCGCCAGATGATGATCGCCTGGAAGGTCAGCGGGCTCTCGCAGAGACCCGCTATCATCGCCTCGCGGCCGGCCTCGATGCGCTTGGCGATCGCGATTTCGCCCTCGCGCGAGAGCAGTTCGACCGAGCCCATCTCCCGCAGATACATGCGCACGGGATCGTCGGTGCGCTCGGTCGGCTCGAGATTGCGCTTGACCTCGACGGGCAGGGCCGAGCGCGAGGCATCGACGAGATCGCCGCCCTCGGCCTCTTCCTCGTCGGCGCCATTGGTGCCGGTGCGCGCCGCCGCGCGCTCCTCGCCGGAGGCTTCCGGGTCCTCGTTGTCGACGACGTTGATGCCCTGCTCGCTGAGCTGGCCGAGCACGTCCTCGATCTGCTCGGAGGTGAATTCCTCCGACGGCAGGACCTCGTTCAGTTCGTCATAGGTGACGTAGCCGCGCTTCTTCGCGAGCTTGATCATGCGCCTTACGGCCTGATCGGTCAGATCGAGCAACGGTCCATCGGAGGTCGGGGGGGCTTCCGGCGCGACCTGATCGGTCTTGTCCCGTTCGCTCACTTTCGTCGCCATCAATCAGCGCTCCGCACTCTCGCGCTGCCACGGCTCGAAAGAAGCCATACGCAGACGCATAAAAGGGCGGCGCGGCCGCAGGCCCGGCGCGCTCACCCCACCCAATTCACGTTCGGCAGATGGCACCGCTCATCGTTGATGAACCGTAAACCATCCTCAAACCGGCGCGCATGCCAAGACGCGGAGCACCGGGCACTCTGCCTTCAATCACCGGACATTGCCTCTGTCCCCTCGATCGTCTCGAGGCGAGCCTTGACGTCCTTGATCCAGGCGAAATTGGCTTCGGTCGCTTCGTCAGCCAATGCGCGCTCGGCTGCCTTCAACTCGCTATGTAGCGTCCGCGCGCGATGATGCAAGACAATAGCCTGCCGAATTGAGTCGAAAACCGATTCAGGATCAGCCGCTTGCGCGAGTTTCAGGCGCTCGGCCGGCCCGGTGACCGCCATCAGATGCCCCTGCGCCTCGCGAACGCGCGGCTGTTCCAGCCGGCTTGCCAGCGCTTCCTGGTCGAGAACGCCCTCATCCGCCGCATCGAGTAGCGCCTGCCGGAAGCGCTCGGCCGCAGCGCCGTCGAGCGAGAGCTCAGCGATCTCGTCGGCACAGCGCAGGATCAGGCCGGGGTGGCTGGCGAGCGCCAGCAGAATGAAGGCCTCGCGCACATCCTCGCCGCGCCCCCGCGCCAGAATCCGGCTGCGGGCGAGTTGGCTCGACGCCTTCAACGGCCCCACCGCCCAGGGCGGGATGTTCTGCCGGAAGCCGCCGCGGCCACCGCCACTGCCCTGCCCATGTCCGCGTGCGAAAGCGCTGTCGCGGCCACGCTCGGCACGGGCCGGGGCGGCGCTGGTGAAGAGCTGGGCCAGCCGCTGGTCGATCTCATGGCGATAATGCCTGCGGGTCGTCTCGTCGCGGATCTGGCCGAGCGGCTCCTTCAGCCGGCGCTCGAAGGCGGCGCGGCGCTCCGGCGTATCGAGCGGACCGGCCTCGACCTCGCGCGTCCACAGCATGTCGACCAGCGGACGCGCCGCGCCCAGCACCTCCGCGATTGCGGCCTTGCCACCGGACCGCGCCAGATCGTCGGGGTCCTGCCCGTCCGGCAGCAGCGCGAAGGAGAGCGACTTGCCGGGCTCCAGCAGCGGGAGGGCGATGTCGATCGCGCGGCTCGCCGCCTTGCGACCGGCCTTGTCGCCGTCGAGGCAGATCACCGGCTCGTCGGCCATGCGCCAGAGCAGCGTCAACTGGTCCTCGGTCAGCGCCGTGCCGAGCGGCGCCACCGTCTGCGGAAAGCCCGCCAGCGACATGGCGATGACGTCGACATAGCCCTCGACGACGATCGCCTGCCCGGTGTCGTGCGCGGCCTTGCGGGCATTATGGTGGTTGAACAGCAGCGAGCCCTTATGGAAGAGCGGCGTCTCCGGCGAGTTCAGGTATTTGGCCGAGACCTCGGCGCTCATCGCCCGCCCGCCGAACGCGATCGGCCGCCCGCGCGAATCATGGATCGGGAACATGATGCGGTCGCGGAAGCGGTCGTAAGGCACGGCGATCTCCTCGCCATGCACCAGCAGCCCCGCCTCCATCATCAGTTCGGCCCCGACGCCCTTGCCCGCGAGATGGTCGCGCAACGCAAAGCGGTCGGCCGGGCCATAGCCCAGCCGGAAGCGCGTCCGCGCCTCGCCGTCGAGCCCGCGCGAGGCGAGATAGCGCCGCGCCGAGCCGCCGCGCTCGCCCATCAGCTCAGCCTCGAAGAAGCGGGCCGCCAGCTCCACCACCTCGTGCAGCCCCTTGCGCCGCTCCTCCTGGACCTGCGCCTCATGCGTGATCCTCGGCAGCGTGACGCCGGCCTCGGAAGCGAGCTTCTCGACGGCCTCGGGGAAGGACAGCCCCTCCGTCTCCATCACGAATTTGAAGATGTCGCCGTTCTTGCCCGATGAGAAATCGAAGAACGAGCCCTTCTGGTCGTTGACGAAGAAGGAAGGCGTCTTCTCGGCGTTGAAGGGCGAAAGCCCCTTCCATTCGCGCCCGGCCTTGGCGAGGCGCACGCGCTTGCCCACGACCGCCGAGACCGGCAACCGCGCCTTGATCTCCTCAAGGATGGAGGGTGGGAACTTCATTGTCTTCTATGTGGGCGCGGGCGGGCCCAAAGCCAATCGCGGATATCGCGAGAGGCCGGGTTGTTGGCGCTATCCACAGCAGCGTGATAAAGAAAATTGCGCAAAAGGAAGAAGGCCATGGCGCTCAACATCAAGGATCGCGAAACCGAGGAGGCCGTGCGCCTGCTCGCACGTCGCCGTGGCCTCAGCTTGACCGCAGCCGTGCGCCAGGCCGTCAGGACCGAGTTGGACAAGGATGAATTGTCAGAGGACGAGAAGGCGCGCCGCGTGGCGGAGAGCCACCGCTGGCTGGCCGAGTTCTACGAGCGGCACAGTATCAAGCCGGCCGAGAAGCCGATGACCAAGCAGGAAATGGACGACATCATCGGTTATGACGAGAACGGAATGTGGTGAAGATCGTGCTCGACAGCTCGGCCCTCGTCGCGATCTTGACCGGTGAAGTGGACGCGCCAGACATCCTCGGCCGCATCGCCGCAGCCTCCGAGAGATGCCTGTCAGCAACCAACCTTTTGGAAGCGCGCGTGGTGCTCGAACTCGGCCGTGGTGTGCCGGCTGCGCATCTCGCTGAGCTTATCGCCCGTTGGCAAGTCGACATCGTCTCCTTCGACGAAGCCCTCTGCGATCTCGCCTTCGAGGCCTACGGCCGCTTCGGCAGGGGCCGCCATCCCGCAAAGCTTAATATGGGCGACTGCGCCGCCTATGCGTTGGCGAAAGCCCGCGGCTGGCCGCTGCTCTACAAGGGCGAGGACTTCTCACAGACGGATATCGAGCGGGCCTAAGCCCGCCCGATCCATCGCATCACCCCGCCAGCGCAGCCTTCACCAGCCCGCTCGCCTTCCCGAAATCCATCTGGCCGGCGTAGTTGGCGCGCAGGATCGCGATGACCTTGCCCATGTCCTTGACCGAAGCCGCGCCGCTTTCGGTGACGGCGGCAGCGATCGCGGCCTTCACCTCGTCGTCGGACATCTGCTTCGGCAGGTAGGACGAGATCACCTCGACCTCGGTCTTTTCGCCTGCGGCGAGTTCGGGGCGGCCATTGGCCTCGTAGATCGTGATCGATTCCTGGCGCTGCTTGATCATCTTCTGGAGCAAGGCGAGGACTTCCTCCGTCGTAGCCTCGCCCTTGCCGGCGCCGCGCGCCTCGATGTCCTTCTCCTTCAGCGCGGCGATGATCAGGCGGATCGCGGCGACCTTCTCCTTCTGGCCGGCCTTCATCGCCTCCTTCATATCGGGCATGAAGCGCTCGCGCAGGCTGGTCATTGTGGGCATTCCCTTCTTGTGTCGCGGGGCATCGTCCCAAGGATTCCTCCCAAGACTCTGCGCCCACATCGATTGACGGCATGGAAGCGCGTCTTTAAGGCTCGCGCTCCAGACGACGGCGAGCGAAATCCGCTGCCGCCCATGCATTGCCGCAGCTAGCGCGGCCTGGACCGAGACATAGACATGACCGCACACGAAGGAAACCCCGCCGAGGCCGGCTGGAGCGAACCGCGCGCGACCGCGCTCCTGGTGCTGGCCGACGGCACGGTGCTGGAGGGCTTCGGCCTGGGCGCGACCGGCGAGGCGCCCGGCGAGGTCTGCTTCAATACGGCGATGACGGGCTATCAGGAAATCCTGACCGACCCGTCCTATGCCGGGCAGATCATCACCTTCACCTTCCCCCATGTCGGCAATGTCGGCGTGAACGAGGAGGACACCGAGACGGTCAACGCCGCCTCCTCCTCCGGCGTGCGCGGCGTCGTCCTCCACGCCGCCATCACCGAACCCTCGAACTGGCGCGCGAACCGTCATTTCGACGCCTGGCTGAAGGCGCGCAACATCGTCGGCATCTGCGGTGTCGACACCCGCGCGCTGACCGCGCTGATCCGCGACAACGGCATGCCGAACGCGATCCTGGCGCACTCGCCGGACGGCGTCTTCGACATCGCACGGCTGAAGAAGCTGGCGGCGGAACTGCCGGACATGGCGGGCCTCGACCTCGTGCCGCTGGTCACCTCGGCCCAGCGCTACGACTGGGCCGAGACGCCCTGGCAGTGGCCGGTCGGTTACGGCAAGCGCGAGAGTGTCGTCCACAAGGTCGTCGCCATCGACTACGGCGTGAAGCGCAACATCCTGCGCCTGCTTGCCAAGGCCGGCTGCGACGTCACCGTCGTGCCCTCGACCGCCAGCGCCGACGACATCATGGCGCTGAAGCCCGACGGCATCTTTCTGTCCAACGGCCCGGGCGACCCAGCCGCGACCGGCGAATACGCCGTGCCGGTCATCAAGGAACTGCTCGACAGGAAGGTCCCGACCTTCGGCATCTGTCTCGGCCATCAGATGATGGCGCTCGCCATCGGCGGCCAGACCATGAAGATGAAGCAGGGCCATCACGGCGCCAATCATCCGGTCCAGGACAAGACCACCGGCAAGGTCGAGATCGTCTCGATGAACCACGGCTTCGCGGTCGATCCGGCATCGCTGCCGGCGCATGCGGTCGAGACCCATGTCTCGCTCTTCGATGGCAGCAACAGTGGCATCGCGCTCACCGACCGCCCGGCCTTCAGCGTGCAGCACCACCCCGAGGCCTCGCCCGGCCCGCAGGACAGCCATTATCTCTTCAAGCGCTTCGTCGAGTTGATGGACAAGGAGAAGGCGGCGAAGGCCGCTTGAGCCAAGCAGCCTCGTTCTGGCGCTGCCGCATTGACAGCGCTCCCTACCTGCGCTTGAAGCACCCCATGAACCCGGCTACCTGCCTCGCCCGGAACTATTACGCCCCGTCTTCATAAGGCGGGTCGCATTCTCATGCTTCAACCGCCGCGCTGGCGGTTGAATTCAGGCAGTCACCCGGCATCGCGGCCCTCTCAGGGAACCAGACGATGCCGACCACCAGGAAATCCTTCCATTCCATAGGGCTGATAGGCTTCGGTGCCTTCGGCAAGCTGATGGCGCGCCATCTCCAGCCGCATCTGCCGCTGGTGGTGTTCGATCCGCAGCACCCCGTATTGCCCGACCCTGCCGGCCGCGGCCGCGTGCCGGGCGGCATCGCCGAGGTTGCAGCCTGCGACATCGTCATCCTGGCCGTGCCGGTCGACGCGATGAGCGGCGCTATCGCAAGGCTCGCACCGCATCTGCGCGCCGGTACGATCGTACTCGATGTCGGCTCGGTGAAGATCGAGCCCGCCCGCCAGCTGCTCGCCGGTCTGTCCGATCACGTCGAGATCATCGGAACCCATCCGCTGTTCGGGCCGCAGAGCGCCCGCAACGGCATCGCCGGACTGAAGCTCGCGCTCTGCCCGATCAGAAGCAGCAGCGCCGGGCGGATCGCGGCCTTCCTGCGCAGTCGTCTGAAGCTCGACGTCATCCTGACGACGCCGGACGCGCATGACCGCGACATGGCGATGGTCCAGGGCCTGACCCATCTCGTCGCCAAGATCCTCGTCGGCATGGGGCCCCTGCCGCGCCGGATGACGACCCGCAGCTTCGAATTGCTGATGCAGGCGACCGAGATGGTCCGCCACGACGCACCGTCCGTCTTCCACGCCATCGAGCGCGCCAATCCCCATGCACGGGCGGTACGCGAGCGCTTCTTCGCCCATGCCCGCGAGATCACGGTTGCACTGGATTCGGCGCATGACGGGCCGCGGCCCGCTGCCGCAGCCGGCGCTGCCAGCCCTTCCACGCCGGGCATTCCTGCCCTATTGCAGCGCAGCATCACGCAGGAAGCCCGCGCAGAACCATGATCCGTCTCGAAAATATCGGCAAGCAGAACGGCCAGCAGATTGTCTTCATCGAAGCCTCGGCCGCGATCCAGCGCGGCGAGAAGGTCGGCCTCGTCGGCCCTAACGGCGCCGGCAAGACAACGCTGTTCCGCATGATCACCGGCGAGGAGCAGCCCGACGAGGGCCAGGTCCAGGTCGATCGCGGCGTCACCATAGGCTATTTCAGCCAGGATGTCGGCGACATGGCGGGCGTCAGCGCGGTCTCGGCCGTGATGGATGGCGCCGGTCCGGTCAGCAGCGTCGCCGCCGAACTGCGCGAGCTGGAAGCCGCGATGGGCGACCCCGACCGCGCCGACGACATGGACGAGATCATCGCGCGTTACGGCGAGGTCCAGGGCCGCTTCGAGGAGCTCGACGGCTATGCGCTCGACGGGCGCGCCCGCGAGGTCCTGGCCGGTCTCGGCTTCAGCGCGGAGATGATGGACGGCGATGTCGGCGCGCTGTCCGGCGGCTGGAAGATGCGCGTCGCGCTCGCCCGCATCCTGCTGATGCGCCCCGACGCCATGCTGCTCGACGAGCCCTCGAACCATCTCGACCTCGAGAGCCTGATCTGGCTGGAATCCTTCCTCAAGGGCTATGACGGCGCCCTGCTGATGACTTCGCATGACCGCGAGTTCATGAACCGGATCGTCGGCAAGATCGTCGAGATCGATGCCGGCGCGCTGACCAGCTATTCCGGCAATTACGAGTTCTACCAGCAGCAGCGCGCTCTCTCCGAGAAACAGCAGCAGGCACAGTTCGAGCGCCAGCAGGCGATGCTCGCCAAGGAGATCGCCTTCATCGAGCGCTTCAAGGCGCGCGCCTCCCACGCCGCGCAAGTGCAGAGCCGGGTGAAGAAGCTCGATAAGATCGAGAAGGTCGAGCCGCCCAAACGTCGCCAGACCATCGCCTTCGATTTCCCGCCCGCGCCGCGCTCCGGCGAGGACGTCGTCACGCTCAAGGGCGTGTACAAGCGCTATGGCAGCCGCTCGATCTATGAGGGGCTGGATTTCCAGGTCCGCCGCAAGGAACGCTGGTGCGTCATGGGCATCAACGGCGCCGGCAAGTCGACGCTGCTCAAGCTCGTCACCGGAACGACCGAACCCGACGACGGCACCGTCGCTCTCGGCGGCAGCATCAAGCTCGGCTACTTTGCCCAGCACGCCATGGAGGTGCTCGACGGCGACCGCACCGTCTTCCAGGCGCTGGAAGACCGCTTCCCGCAAGCCGGCCAGGGCTCGCTGCGTGCACTCGCCGGCTGCTTCGGCTTCTCCGGCGACGATGTAGAGAAGCGCTGCCGTGTCCTCTCCGGCGGCGAGAAGGCTCGCCTCGTCATGGCGACAATGCTCTATGATCCGCCGAACTTCCTCGTGCTGGACGAGCCGACCAACCATCTCGACATCGCCACCAAGGAGATGCTGATCAATGCGCTCGCGCAATACGAGGGCACGATGCTCTTCGTCAGCCATGACCGCCATTTCCTGGCGGCTCTGTCGAACCGCACGCTGGAGCTGACGCCCGAGGGCGTCCATGCCTATGGCGGCGGCTACACGGAATATGTCGCCCGCACGGGCCAGGAAGCGCCGGGTCTGCGGAGCTAGCGTCTGCGGAACCTCGCCGTCTTTCCGGGGCAGGCCGAAGGCCTGAGCCCGGAACCCATAACCGCTAATCTGGCAGAATGAAGCGAGCGAGCGCCGCGTCTTCTTCTGAACCACCTGCGGTTATGGGTTCCGGGCTCGCCCTGCGGGCGCCCCGGAACTGCGGCGATTGGCAAAGCTGGGCCGGATATCTGACATAGCGCAATGTCGCGGCCCCTATGCCCCGATAGGACGCCGACCCTGGACCGAACCGCGAGCCAGCTGCCCATGACCGACAACCCGCTCACCCAGTCCGGCGCCGCCCACCCCGCGATCACCGATGCGATGATCGCAACGCTGGTACGCCGCTTCTACGAGCGGGCGCGCGAGGATGCCCTGATCGGGCCGATCTTCATGGGTGCGGTGCATGACTGGGACGAGCACATCGCCAACATCACCGATTTCTGGAGTTCGGTGATGCTGCGCACTGGGCGCTATCAGGGCCGGCCGATGCGCCCGCATCTGATCCTGCCGCTGGAACCCCGGCATTTCGACCGCTAGCTTAGCCTTTTCGAGGAGACGGCGGCCGAAATCTGCGGCGCGCCCGACATCGCGCAGGCCTTCACTGTCCGCGCGCGGCGCATCGCCGACAGCTTCGAGATGGCGCGCGCCAGCCAGCGCGGCGAGATCGCCCGCCCGCGGCACAGCCAAGGCTGATCATCAGCTCTAAGCTTCAGCTCGCCTGAGCCTGCGGGTCGAGGAAGGTCGCGAGCGCATCGGGAGCAGTGCCCGCTTCCGCCGCAATCCGCTTTGCCAGCGTCGCCGCCGCAGGGCGCGGCGCGCCGAGCGGCCGGTCGAGCCAATACGCGACCGGATTGAGCGCCGTGCGCACATCGACCCGGACCAGCCGGCCGTTCGCGACCTGCTCCTGCGCCAGCGGCGGCCGGGCCAGCGCGATACCGAGCCCATGCGCGGCCGCATCGAGCACGATGTTGTAGTCGTCGAAGCGGCGATCCTGCGGGCGAGGGCGATAGTCGAGCCCGCATGCCGCAAACCAGGCCCGCCAGCCTGCGGCATCGGAATCATGGATCAGCGGATGCGACAGAAGGCGCTGCGGCTCCCCCTCCCCGATCACGACCGCCAGCCTCTGTGAGGCGATCGGGAAGCACCACTCCTCGAACAGCTTCAGCGATATCCGGCCCGGTGCGCCGCCGCGTCCGCAGCGAATGCCGAGATCGACGCCCTCCTCCTCAAAATCGACCCTGCGATGCTCCGCCTGCAGCACCAGGCGCAGCACCGGCTCCTGCCCTTCCAGTGCCGCCAGCCGCGGCATCAGCCACAGAGAACAGATCGAGGGCGGCGCGCTGACGCGCACCACCGCCGCGCCGCGTTGCTCGCGCCAGCGATCCGACGTGTCGGCGATCAGCGCGAAGGCCTCCTGCGTGCGCTGGAGCAGATGCTGCCCCTCCGAGGTCAGCGCGACGCCGCGCGCTTGGCGCTGGAAGACGCGCAGGCCCAGCCAGTGCTCCAGCCGCGCCACCTGCCGGCTGACCGCACCATGGGTGAGGTTCAGCGAGGCGGCGGCGGCCGAGAAGCTGCCGGTACGGGCAGCCGCCTCGAAAGCCCGCAGCGATTCCAGCGGAGGCAATGTCGAGCTGTGATCCATATTCACAGCTCATGCGCGAATTGGTCGTTTGTCAATCAGCTCGACGGGGTATCTATCGATACGGTCGCAAGCTTCGACGGAGCCTCACCATGTCGACCGCCACCACCTGCCCTGCCCCCGCACCAGCCGCCCGGCTCGACGGCACGCTGCTCTTCACGATCACCTTCACGGTCACGGCCTGGGCCTCGTCCTTCCCGGCGATCCGCGCCGGGCTCGCCGGCTTCGGTCCGGCCGAGATGGCCTCGCTGCGTTTTGCCCTGGCGGGAGGCGTCGCCGCGCTCTTCCTCGTCGCGACGCGCGCCAAGCTGCCGGAGCGCGCCGATATCTGGCGCTTCCTCGTCGGCGGCGTCGTCTTCATCGCGGCCTATGCCGTGCTCCTGAATTTCGGCCAGCGCATCGTCCCGGCAGGACCCGCAAGCTTCATCATCAACACCAACCCGATCATGACCGCCGTGCTCGCCATGATACTGCTGGGTGAACGCTTCAGCCCGGTCGCGTGGCTCGGCACGGCGATCTCCTTCGCAGGCATCGGGCTGATCGCGCTTGGAAAGGGCCTCGATGTCGAGATTGGGCTATCCGTGCTGCTGATCCTCGGCGCCGCCTTCTGCAACGCCATCACCACGGTCGTGCAGAAACCTCTCTTCGCCCGCTACAAGCCGCTTTCGGTCGCAGCCTGGAACCAGGCGATCGGCGGCTTCGTGTTGCTGCCGTTCCTGCCCGCCGCCATTGCGCAGGCGCAGGTCGCGCCGAGCGTCTCCTTCTGGTCGGTGGTCTATTTAGCGGTGGTGCCGAGCCTGATCGCCTATGGCACCTGGGCGATCACACTCTCGCGCCTGCCCGCCGCCCGGGCCGCCAACTTCCAGTATTGCGTGCCGCCGATGGCAACGCTGATGGGCTTCCTCTGGCTCGGCGAAATCCCGACGCTGTTCGGCATCATCGGCGGCGCGATGGCGCTCGGCGGCGTCGTGATCGTCAACCTGAAACGTTGAGGCGCGGCCTTCCCAAAGCTGAGGAGAGGCTGCGATAGTCGCCGCCATGCCGGTGACGATCTTCCTGCTGCGCGCCGTCAATGTCGGCGGAGCGACAACGATCAAGATGGAGGCCCTGCGCGGCATTGCCGGAGCGCTGGGCTTCCGCCATTCCACGACGCTGCTGCAGAGCGGCAATCTCGTTGCCGCCCATGACGGCAACGCTCTTGAGGCTGCCGCCCGGCTGGAGACTGCACTGGCGAAGGACTTCGCTTACGCACCGGTCGTGATCACGCGCAGCAGCAGCGAACTCGACGAAGCCATAGCCGGGAATCCGCTGCCGCTATCGGCCGGACAGGATCCGAAATTCCTGCAGTATGTAGCGCTCGCCGGAATGCCCGGGCCCGCCGCGCTCGAACGCCTCACCTCGAACTATGCCGGTCCGGAGACGATCGCGCTGCGCGGCCCGGACCTGTTCGTCTACTATGGCGAAGGCGTCGGCCGTTCGAAGCTGACCAATGCGCTGATCGAGCGCCGCCTCGGCGTGAAGGGCACTGCCCGCAACTGGAACACGGTGACGAAGCTCGCATCGCTGGCTGGCGAGATCGCTGCGCGTGACTGAAGAGCCCTCCGCCACGATCCGGCTGCTCACCGTCGCGGATGCGCCGGCCTATCGCGCGCTACGCCTGAGCGCGCTGGCCGAAGCCCCGCGCGCTTTTGGCGCGAGCTACGAGGACGAGGCGGCGCGAAGCCTGGAGGTCATCGCGCGACGTCTCGAAGCCGGCCCGACCAACTGTGTATTCGGCGCGTTCATGGGCTCGGAAATTGTCGGCACCGCCGGCTTCGTCATCCCCAATGTCTCAGCCAAGTCGCGGCACAAAGGCCTGCTCGTCGGCGTCTACGTCAGCCAAGCCTGCCGCGGTCGCGCGATCGGGCGTGGCCTCGTCCAAAGGGTGATCGACCATGCCCGCAACCACGTCGTCCTGCTTCAAGCCGCAGTCGGTCTCGACAACGCCAGCGCGCGGCGCGTTTATGACGATCTCGGCTTTCGCGAATACGGGCTGGAGCGGAAGGCGCTGCTGGTCGACGGCGCCTATGTCGACGAGGCGCTTCTGGCGCTGCATTTCACCGCCTGAACGACCTCAGAAGCCCCGCGTCTGCAACTCCTTCTCGGCATCGCTGATATAATCGCGGATCACCGGCACGGCGCTCTTGTGCGGGCCGAGCAGGAGCTGGAACACCATGTCGCCGCCGATGTCGAAGGAGATCGAGCAGGCGCCGAGATAGAACTCCCACATCCGCGCGAAACGCTCGCCCATCATGGCGACGACCTCGGGGCGATGCGCCATGAAGCGCTCGCGCCAGGCCTCCAGCGTCCAGTGATAGTGCCGGCGCCAGAACTCGCAGTCGGACGACCACAGCCCAGTCTGCTCGACAGCCGCGAACACCTCCGACAGCGCCGGGGCATAGCCGCCGGGGAAGATGTACTTGTCGAAGAACGGCCCGGTGAAGCCCGGCGGGCCGACGCGGCCGATGCAGTGGACGAGTGCGATGCCATCAGGGGTCAGCAGGTCGCGGATCTTCTCGAAATATTCGAGGTAATGCGCGACGCCGACATGCTCCATCATGCCGACCGAGACGACTCGGTCGAACCGCCCGGTCAGCTCCCGATAATCCTTGTTGATGAAGGTGACGGCATCGCCGACACCAGCCGCTTCGGCCCGGCTTTGCGCAGCCGCCATCTGGTCCGGCGAGACGTTGAGGCCGGTCACCTTCGCGCCGCAGGCCTTGGCCAGATAGATCGCCAGTTGCCCCCAGCCGGAGCCGATGTCGAGCACCGTCATCCCCGGCTCGATCTTCAGCTTGGCGGCGATGTGCCTGAGCTTCGCCTGCTGCGCGTTCTCCAATCCGACATCCGGAGAATGCCAGTACGCGCATGAATAGGTCATCGTCTCGTCTAGCCAGAGTTTGTAGAACTCCGTCGGGATGTCGTAGTGGTGCTTGACCTTCTTGCCGGCGATGCCGAGCGGGTTGTGCATCCGGAAGCGCCTGATCCTGAAGCGGACATTGCGGATGACCTTCTGCAGCGGGTGCTTGCGCAGCTCCTTGCGCTGCAGCCAGAACAGGGTCAGCAGGTCGTGGATCGAGCCTTCCTCGAAATCGATCCTCCCATCCATATAGCCTTCGGCCAGCGCCAGCTCCGGATTGAGGAAGAGTTCGCGCTCGATCCTGTCGTCATGAAAACGCACGGTGACAGCCGGCGCAGTCTTGCGGACGCCCGCGAAGAGCAACTCGCCCGGCCCGGGGCCGAAGACATGGCGCTTGTCGTCGGGAGTGATCACGGTCAGGCGCCCCTGCCTGACGAAATTCTTGAGCAAACGCGGTAGCAGGAACATCACAGCCCTCTGAGTCCGGGCTTACCTTAGAGCATGTTTAGTCTCGCTGGGAACCGCCGCCAGCCTCGCACCACCTTCGCAGCCTAAGGTGCCGGTCAGAAGGCATGGCGAGAGCACGGCGGGATGGACAAGCGAGCATCGAAGCGGTGGAAATCGCATCTGCGGACGGCGAAGCTGCTCGACCGTTCGAAGCGCTTCCTCGTCGAGTGCCGCATCCTCGACCTGTCCGTGACCGGGGCGAAGCTGAAGCCGCAGACCGATCGCCCCCTCCCGCTCGATCTGTATTTCCACGACGAGGACATGGATTTCTCTTCACCGGCCACGATCGTCTGGATCGCCAATGGCGAAATCGGCGTTCGCTTCGCGCCGAAGCCGGATGCGACGTCGTGACGGGAATGAAAGCCGTCCCGGAGGCCGTCCAGCACCGTCAGACCTCAGGCAGACAAACGGGAACGACAGGGAACCGTCGCCGGGGTTCGGCGTTGAGGCGCTGCACCATGCCGGAGCCTGAAATGGAAGACGATCGAATCACCCGTATTGCCCGCGCCCTCTGCCGCTCCGCCAGGATCGATCCCGACAGCATCCTGACCACGCGCGACCTCGATCCGGAGCCCACACGACACGCCGAAAAGGCCAAGTATGCCGACGACGCGGTGCCAGCCTGGACGATGTTCCGCGGCGCCGCTCTGACCTTCATCCACAGCCATGACGAACGGATCGTGTCGCCGCTCTGAGGCGCCTCGCGGCTTGCTAAGGGGCGCGCAGCCGGCATAGTGCTCGGCCCTGCGCCGACGTTTCCGGCGCGATCCTGCGGAACGACGAGACGATGTCCTGGCGCGATTTCTGGAACGGCGAGCATGCGATCTATGTCTCGCAGCGCCACAAGGCCCTGCATTACCGCGGCATCGCCTCCGACCTGATCGCTCACATCCCGGCGCCGGACGCCGTCGTCCTCGACCATGGCTGCGGGGAGGCCCTCGATGCCGGTCGTGTCGCAGGAGCCTGCGGCAAGCTCTATCTTTGCGAGGCAGCGCCAAACGTGCGCGAGAAGCTGCGCGCGATGCTCGGGGCCAAGGCCAATGTCGCAGTCGTCTCGCCGGAAGAGGTCGAGGCGCTTCCAGAGGCAAGCGTTGATCTCGTCGTCGCCAACTCGCTGATCCAGTATCTCTCCAGGGCCGAGCTGGAGGCGCTGCTCGCGCTCTGGCTTCGCAAGCTCAAGCCCGGCGGCAAGCTCGTCGTCGCCGACGTCATCCCCCCCGATGTCAGCCCGCTGACGGATGCATCGCAATTGCTCGCCTTCGCCTGGCGCGGCGGCTTCCTCGGCGCGGCGCTGGCCGGTCTCGTCCGCACCGCCTTCTCCGACTACCGCAAGCTCCGCGCTCAGTATGGGCTCTCGACCTATCGCGCCGACGAGATCACGACACTGATGAGCGCAGCCGGCTACGCAGCGGTGACCCGCGCGGCGAATTTCGGGCACAACCCGCATCGCATGACCTTCGCGGGCACGAGGCCGGCCTGACCGCCGTCCGCCAACTCGGCTTCCATGAGGAAATGACCCAATGCATATCGGCTTGATCGGGGGCATCGGCGTTGCCGCGACGGTCGTCTACTATCAGAGGCTGACGGCAGCGGCAGCGGCGCGCGGTGTCTCCAAGCTCGAACTCACCATCGTCCATGGCGAGATTCAGGAGCTGATCCGCAACAATCTCGCCGATCGCAGGACCGAGCAGGCGCAGGCCTTCCTCCCCCTGGTCGAGCGCCTGAAAGCGGCAGGTTGCGATTGCGCCGCCCTGTCATCGCTCGGCGCGCATTTCTGCCTGGACGAGCTGGTGGCGCTGTCGCCCTTGCCGATCGTTTCCGCGGTCGCACCTCTCGACGCCTATTTCGTCGAACAGGGCATCGGCAAGATCGGGTTACTGGGAACCCGTGTGGTGATGCGCACGCGCCTTTACGGCCAACTCGTCCACACCAAGGCGATGGCGCTGGACGACGAGATCGAGCTTCTCGGCCAAACCTATCAGGACATCGCCGTCGCCGGAATCTGCTCGCCGCAGCAGCGGGCACTCTTCCTCGATGCAGGCCGGCGCATGACCGCGGCGGGGGCCGACGCGATCGTCCTTGCGGGCACCGACCTCAATCTCGCCTTCGACGGCCAGAACCCGGGCTACCGGGTGATCGACGCACTGAATGTACATGTCGATCTGCTTGCGGATCTGGCTGCGGGTCTCAAATCCCTGGGCAAGGTGCCATCATAGCATCGCTGGCACTGGCCTCTCAGGCCACCCGGTCGGCGAAGCTGAAAAACTTGTGCCCCAGGAACGAGAACACCATCACGATGCCGGTCGTGACAAGCTGCATCGGCAGATAGGGCAGAGCCAGCCGCGCCACGAACAGATGCATCAGGATGCCGGTCAGCACGAAGCCGCCGGCGGCGATCAGGGCGAAGCGCCAGGTCGCCTGGGCATGGCTGTGCGTGGCGTCGAAGGTCAGCCAGCGGTTGAGCGTGTAGGAGACGATGGCGCCGACGATGAAGCCGGCGAGCGTTGCCGGCACCGGATCGACCTTGGCAAGCTCGACCAGCCCGATCAGAACGCCGTAATGCGCGACGGCCGTCAGCCCGCCGGAGAAGACGTAAGCCACGAGTTGGCGGGCCTGGCGGGGATAGCGGCGGATGGGCATCCGGGCTTCTAACCCCGAATGCCCAAGCCTTGTCTACCCGCCGCGTTCAGGCCCGCGCCTCGAACACCATGTTGAACGGCGTCTCGGTCGCGCGGCGGAAATGCGAGAAGCCGGCATCGAGCACGACCTTGCGCAGCCGCATTTCACCGGCCTGGGCGCCGAGACAGAGGCCAACCTCCTGCGACTGCGAGGCCGGCGTGCAGATCATCGTCGACGCTCCGTAGAAGATCCGCCCGACCGGGTTGAGATTGTCCTTCAGGCTGTCATTCGCGAAGGGCTCGACGATCATCCAGGTGCCGTCCTTGCCGAGCGTCTCCCGCACATGGCGGCCGGCGCCGACGGGGTCGCCCATGTCGTGCAGACAATCGAACATCGCGACGAGGTCGTATTGCTTGGCCGGAAAGTCCTTGGCCGACGCACGCTCGAAGACGATGCGGTCTCCGACGCCTGCCTTCTGGGCCTCCGCGCGCGCCCGTTCGATCGAGGGGCCGTGATAGTCGAAGCCGAAGAAGCGGGCATTCGGATAGGCCTTTGCCATCAGGATGGTCGAGGCGCCATGCCCGCAGCCGACATCGGCGACGGTCGCGCCCCGATTGAGCTTGGCTTCCACCCCCTCGAGAGCCGGAATCCAGCTCTCCGTCAGATTGGCGTTGTAGCCGGGCCGGAAGAAGCGCTCCGTGCCGCGGAACAGGCATTTGCTGTGTTCGTGCCAGCCGAGACCCTCACCGCTGCGGAACGCGGTCTCGACCTTCGGCTCGTCGACCCACATCGACTGGATGATCTCGAAGGCGCCGGCGAAGAACGCCGGGCTGTCCTCCTCGGCGAAGGCCAGCGCTTGCTCGGGCGAGAGGCTGAAACGGTCGGTCTCGGCGTCATAGTCGATATACTCGGCTGCAGCCTGGCCCGAGAGCCACTCCCGGATATAGCGCTCCTTGAAACCCGTCTTGGCAGCGAGTTCCTGCGACGTTACCGGCTTGCCGTCCGCCATCGCCTTGTAGAGGCCGAGTTGGTCTCCCAGGACGACCAGGGCGCCCGTGATGGAAACACCGACGTCTCCGACGAGACGCCCGACCAGTGCATCGAGTTTCTGAGGGTCGGCAGCGCGCATGGCCTTGCTCCTCGGGTTCGGGGCGCGGCCGGGCCTGACGCGAACCGGCATGGCGCCATCGCGAAAAACAAAAAGGTATACCCGGCGCGAAGCGAGTCAACGCAGCGAAGTCGGACCCGGGGCCGGTGGCCGAGAAGCCTTTTCAGGCGCGGCAGAGTTGGCCTTCGGGTATCCGCGGGAGGTTGGGGTCGCGTCGCGCCGCTTCGATCACGCTGTCGAGCAACCCGGGAAAGCGGCGGTCGAACTCGTCGCGACGCAGGCTGATCAGGCGCAGGGTTCCCTCCACCCGCACCCGGGTCACGCCGGCCTCGCGCAGCTTGGTGAAGTGGTAGGTCAGCAGGGACGGCGAGGCGAGATCGTTGAAGCTGCCGCAGCGCGCCTCGACCTCGGCGCCATCGGCCAGCGCCACCAGGATGCCGAGCCTGATCGGATCGGCCAGCGCGGCAAACACCGCGGCCGGCTCGACGGCATCCATATCGGGGTGGAAGACCGGTTTCATGCGTCTCCAGATAGGAGATCGCCGCGCTCCTGACAATATTCAACATTCGTTGAAATTAGCCTTGACGCGAAGCCGACCCGACCTAAATTCAATGATCATTGAAATTCACCGAGGAGCCGCTTCATGCCGCGCCTCCGGGACGCAAGGACGCTGCCATGGATACCCGTCTCCTCTGGCTTGCCGGCGGCGCCTTCGCCATCGGCACGGGCACGCTGATCATCACCGGCATCCTGCCTGACCTCTCGGCCGGACTGCGCGTCTCGGTCGACACGGCGGGTCTACTGATCACGATCTTCGCGCTGGCCTATGCAATCGGCTCGCCCGTGCTCTCGACCATCTTCGGCAACATCGACCGCAAGGCCGTGCTGGCCGGCGCGATGGCGGTCTTCGGCCTCGCCAATCTCGGCGCGGCGCTGGCGAGCGACTTCACGCTGGTCATGGCGGCGCGCGTCGTCATGGCGCTGGCGGCGGGCGTCTACATGCCGGCCGCCAACGCGGTCGCCGTCGCGCTGGTGCCGCCCGAGCGCCGCGGCCGGGCCATCGCGCTGGTCACCGGCGGCATGACGGTATCACTCATTCTCGGCGTACCCTTCGGCACGGCGGTGGTCGGCTTCGGCGGCTGGCACCTCGCCTTCCTGCTGGTCGCCCTGTTCAGCGCCTTGTCGCTGGCCGGCCTGATGGCGAAGCTGCCTTCCGGCCTGCCGCGCGGCGCCAATTCGCTGCGCGAGCGTCTGGCGGTCGCACGCCGCGGCGACGTCCTGCTGGCGCTCGCCACGACCATGCTGTGGACCACCGGCGCCTTCACGCTCTACACCTATATCGCGCCCTTCCTCGCCGCCCATGCCGGCATCGCCGGCCCCTGGCTTGGGGCTGCGCTCGTCGTCTCAGGCGTCGGCTCGGCGCTCGGCAACCAGATCGGCGGCATCGCCAGCGACCGCTTCGGCCCGGAGCGGACCCTCGTCGTCGTGCTGAGCGTGCTGGCGCTCGCCCTGTTCGGCGCCTCGCTGACAGCCGTGGCGCTCCCCCCAGCTACCGCGATCTTCGTCATCCCCGTCATCATGCTGGTCTGGAGCGGGGCGGGCTGGGCCGGCCACCCCTCGCAGATGTCGCGGCTTGCCGCGATGGCCCCCGACGCGACGGTCGTCGCGCTCTCGCTCAACGCCTCGGCGCTCTATCTCGGCATCGCCGCCGGCGCGGCGCTGGGCCAGCAGACCTTGCGCAACGGCGGCACCTGGCCATTGGGCTTCGTCGGCGCGGCCTGCGAGGTGATCGCGCTCGCCGTGCTGATCATCGCCATGCGACGGCGGCAGCCGGCCCGCCGCGCGCTGGAGATCGAACCGCTGGAGCAGGCTGCACAGCCTGTGCGCTGAGATTGGTCGTACGCGGTTTTAGCTTCCCCCCGCCGCTCCTCCCCTCTATAGCGAGCGCCTAGCATTCATTTCAGGCGCTCGCACCGGCCCGCTCGCATGATCGGACGGCAGGTGGCGCGCGCCCTTGCCAGAGACAAAAGCCGAGCCCCATGCCCAAGCGCACAGACATCAAGACCATCCTGATCATCGGCGCGGGCCCCATCATCATCGGCCAGGCCTGCGAGTTCGACTATTCCGGCACCCAGGCCTGCAAGACGCTGAAGGCCGAGGGCTACCGCATCGTGCTGGTGAACTCGAACCCGGCCACGATCATGACCGATCCGGACCTGGCAGACGCGACCTATGTCGAGCCCATCACTCCGGAGATCGTCGCCAAGATCATCGAGAAGGAGCGCAACGTCCTGCCCGGCGGCTTTGCCCTGCTGCCGACCATGGGCGGCCAGACCGCGCTGAACTGCGCGCTCTCGCTCAACCAGAAGAACCTGGTCGACGCGAACGGCAACAAGATCAGCGTGCTCGAGAAGTTCGATGTCGAGATGATCGGCGCGACCGCCGAGGCGATCGACAAGGCCGAGGACCGCGAACTCTTCCGCGAGGCGATGACCAAGATCGGCCTCTCCACGCCGCGTTCGCACCACGTCAAGAATCTCGGCCAGGCGCTGACCGCGCTGGACGATATCGGCCTGCCGGCGATCATCCGCCCGTCCTTCACCATGGGCGGCACCGGCGGCGGCATCGCCTACAACAAGGGCGAGTTCATCGAGATCTGCGAACGCGGCTTCGATGCCTCCCCCACCAGCGAGATCCTGATCGAGGAGAGCGTGCTGGGTTGGAAGGAATACGAGATGGAGGTGGTCCGCGACAAAAAGGACAACTGCATCATCGTCTGCTCGATCGAGAACATCGACCCGATGGGCGTCCATACCGGCGATTCGATCACGGTGGCTCCGGCGCTGACGCTGACCGACAAGGAATACCAGATCATGCGCGACGCCTCCCTGGCGGTGCTGCGCGAGATCGGCGTCGAGACCGGCGGCTCGAACGTTCAGTTCGCGGTCGATCCCGCCACGGGCCGGATGATCGTCATCGAGATGAACCCGCGTGTATCGAGGTCTTCCGCGCTGGCGTCGAAAGCCACGGGCTTCCCGATCGCCAAGGTCGCGGCGCGCCTCGCCATCGGCTACACGCTCGACGAAATCGAGAACGACATCACCGGCGGCGCGACGCCGGCCTCCTTCGAGCCGACGATCGACTATGTCGTCACCAAGATCCCGCGCTTCGCCTTCGAAAAGTTCCCCGGCGCCGAACCGACGCTGACCACCGCGATGAAGTCGGTCGGCGAAGCCATGGCGATCGGCCGGACCTTCCAGGAATCGCTGCAGAAGGCGCTGCGCTCGCTGGAGACCGGCCTCGACGGGCTCGACGAGATCGAGGTCGATGGGCTCGGCAAGGGCGACGACAAGAACGCGATCAAGGCCGCGCTCTCGACGCCGACGCCCGACCGCATCCTCCAGGTCGCACAGGCGATGCGCTTAGGCTTCACCGACGCGCAGATCCATGAGAGCTGCAAGATCGACCCCTGGTTCCTCGAGCAGATGCGCGGAATCGTCGACACCGAGGAGAAGGTGCGCAAGTTCGGCCTGCCACAGACGCCGGGCGCCTTCCGGCAGGTCAAGGCGATGGGCTTCTCCGACAAGCGCCTCGCGGCCGTCGCGGGCAAGACCGAGGCCGAGGTCAAGGCGCTCCGGCGCTCGCTCGACGTCCGCCCGGTCTACAAGCGCATCGACACCTGTGCCGCCGAATTCGCCTCGCCGACGGCCTATATGTACTCGACCTATGCCATGCCCTTCGCCGGCAAGGCGGCCGATGAAGCCAACCCGTCCGATCGCAAGAAAGTGGTCATCCTCGGCGGCGGTCCGAACCGCATCGGCCAGGGCATCGAATTCGACTATTGCTGCTGCCATGCCTGCTACGCGCTCAGGGATGCGGGCTACGAGACCATCATGGTCAACTGCAACCCCGAGACCGTCTCGACCGACTACGACACCTCTGACCGGCTCTATTTCGAGCCGCTGACGGCCGAGGACGTGCTCGAGATCCTGGAGACCGAGAAGCAGAACGGCACGCTGCACGGCGTCATTGTCCAGTTCGGCGGCCAGACCCCGCTGAAGCTGGCCCATGCGCTGGAGCAGGCCGGCATCCCGATCCTCGGCACCTCGCCTGATGCGATCGACCTCGCCGAGGACCGCGACCGCTTCAAGCGCCTGCTCGACAAGCTGCAGCTCAAGCAGCCCAAGAACGGCATCGCCTATTCGGTCGAGCAGGCCCGCATGATCGCGGCCGAGCTCGGCCTGCCCTTCGTCGTGCGGCCCTCCTACGTGCTCGGCGGACGCGCCATGGCGATCATCCGCGACGAGGCGATGTTCGAGGACTATCTGCTCGGCACCCTGCCCTCGCTGATCCCCTCCGAGGTCAAGGCCAAGTACCCGAACGACAAGACCGGCCAGATCAACACGGTGCTCGGCAAGAACCCGCTGCTGTTCGACCGCTACCTGTCGGACGCCATCGAGGTCGATGTCGACTGCCTCGCCGACGGCAAGGAGGCCTTCATCGCCGGCATCATGGAGCATATCGAGGAGGCCGGCATCCATTCCGGCGACTCGGCCTGCTCGCTGCCGCCGCGCTCGCTCTCGCTCGCGACCATCGCCGAACTGGAGCGCCAGACCAAGGCGATGGCGCTGGCGCTCGATGTCGGCGGGCTGATGAACGTCCAGTACGCGATCAAGGACGGTGAGATCTATGTCCTGGAGGTGAACCCGCGCGCCTCGCGCACCGTGCCTTTCGTCGCCAAGGTCATCGGCATCCCGGTCGCCAAGATCGCCGCCCGGATCATGGCCGGCGAGAGCCTGGCGAGCTTCGGCCTGAAGCCCCCGAGCCTCGGCCATGTCGGCGTCAAGGAGGCGGTATTCCCCTTCGCGCGCTTCCCTGGCGTCGACGT
This sequence comes from Allobosea sp. GW822-FHT03F07, assembly GCF_058801345.1. NCBI lineage: Bacteria > Pseudomonadati > Pseudomonadota > Alphaproteobacteria > Hyphomicrobiales > Alloboseaceae > Allobosea > Allobosea sp. GW822-FHT03F07. The sequence goes on along the minus strand of NZ_JBXAND010000001.1, from coordinate 1,184,145 downwards.
GCTGCTCGGCCCCGAAATGCGCTCGACCGGCGAAGTCATCGGCCTCGACCGCTCCTTCGACATCGCCTTCGCCAAGAGCCAGCTCGGAGCGGGATCCAAGGTCCCGGTCAAGGGCACGGTCTTCGTCTCGGTCCGCGACGAGGACAAGCCGCGCATTGTCGCGACCGTCAGGATGCTGGCCGATCTCGGCTTCCGGGTGCTTGCGACGGGCGGAACCTTGCGCCTGCTCCAGGACGAAGGCATCGCCGCGACGAAGATCAACAAGGTGCTGGAAGGCCGCCCGCACGTCGTCGACGCGATCAAGAACGGCGAAATCCAGCTCGTCTTCAATACCACCGACGGCCCGCAGGCGCTCGCAGATTCCCGTTCGTTGCGCCGGACGGCCCTCTTGCACAAGGTTCCCTATTATACCACCTTGGCCGGAGCGATCGCGGCGGCGGAAGGCATCAAGGCCTATTGCAGCGGCGATCTCGAAGTACGGTCGCTGCAATCCTACTTCGTGCGCGCAGCCTGAAAACGGCAGGCCGGCGAAGTTTATATGAACGACAGGAAGCGGGGCGCGGGCGGCAAAAGCAGCCGCCGGCGGGCTCCCGCTTTCGGATGATGGGACGAGACGATGGAAAAGGTTCCGATGACCGCCGGCGGCTTCGCCGCTCTGGAGGCCGAGCTGAAGGATCGCCAGCAGGTGCAGCGCCAGCGCATCATCCTGGCGATCTCGGAGGCCCGCGCCCATGGCGATCTCTCGGAGAACGCCGAGTATCACGCCGCCAAGGAAGCGCAGGCCCTCAATGAAGGCCGCATCCAGGAGCTGGAATCGCTGATCGGCCGTGCCGACATCATCGACGTCGCCAAGCTGGCCGGCGGCGACACGATCAAGTTCGGCGCGACCGTCAAGCTGATCGACGACGACACCGAGGAGGAGAAGTCCTACCAGATCGTCGGCGAGCCGGAATCGGACGTGAAGTCCGGCAAGGTCTCGATCGGTTCCCCGATCGCGCGCGCGCTGATCGGCAAGAAGGTCGGCGATTCCGTGCAGGTCAACACGCCCGGCGGCGGCAAGTCCTACGAGGTCGTCAGCGTCGTCTTCCGCTGATCGCACAACGTCATGGTCGGGCCTGACCCGACCATCCCAGAAACCAGTGCCTTCCCGTCACGAGGTTCTCGGGTCGGAGCTTGGCTCCGCCCGAGAATGACGCCCCTCGCCAACCACCCTCCTCATCCGGCGATCACCGCCCGCATCGCCTTGACGATGCCGTCGACCGCGACGCTCGCCAGGATCAGCCCCATCACCCGGCTGATGACACTGGCGCCAGCATTGCCGATCAGCGCGATGATGCGGGACGCTCCGAGCATCAGGACCAGAGTCACCGCGAGGATTCCCGCGATCTGCATCACCGTCTCGGCCTGTTCGGGAATGCTGAAGCGCGAATTGTCCGTCACCGTCATCACGGTTAGCATCGCGCCGGGGCTCGCGATGCTCGGGATCGCCAAAGGATAGACGGCACGCTCCAGATCGGAGGTCCGCATCAGCTTCTCGTCCTCCTCCAGCTTCGATTCGCCGAAGATCATCGTCAGCGCGAACAGGAAGAGCACGATGTTCCCGGCGATCTCGAAGGAGGTCAGCGCGATTTCCATCGCGGTCAGCAACACCTGCCCGCCGACGACGAAGAACACCAGCACGCCGAAGGCGACCAGCGTCCCCCGGATCGCCACCGCGCGGGCCGCCGCGGCGCTCAGCCCGGCCGTCACCGCGAGGAAGACGGGCAGCGTGCCGATCGGATCAATCACGACCCACAGCTTGACGATCTCGGTGAACATGATTCGCCTCCGCTGGCCCCCCATTAAGCATGGCCGCGACGGCCGCCAAAGCGACGGATGCCCTCCCTTGGACAAAGCCCGGACGAGGACTACATCTTTCGGCATGGTCGCTGGAGCAAGCCGATGACGACGCGTCGAAACCTCCTCTCGCTCGGATTGATGGGCGCAGCCTTTGCCCTCGCTCCGCTGTCCGTCGCCAGCGCGCAGGCGCGCACGATCGGCAAGATCCGTGTCGACACCTCCCGCATCGCTGGCCAGGGCTGGGGCCCGAACGCCGAGCGCATCCGCATCGCCATGGAGCGCCAGCTCGCCGCGACGCTGGGGGCGATCTACCGCCCCGGCGCCGGCCCGACCTTGCACGTCACGGTCAAGGGCGTTTGGCTGGCGAGCTTCGCCGGCGGCAGCGGCGGCGGCAGGCCGACAGACGGCGGCGGCAGCAACGACAATTTCGACAGCGAGATCTTCCTGCTCGGCCCGCGCGGCGAGGTGCTGCAGACCTTCCCGATCCTCTCAGTGCTCGATTCGGGCTCGGGCGGAGCCTGGTACCGGCCCGATGTCGACCAGCGCCGCGTCGCGGCCCTGATCGAGAACAACGCCCTCTGGATCAGGCGCTATCTCGGTGGCTGAGGCGACTGCCTGATCTGAAAAGCCGTCTTGCCGCGCTCGAAGCCGCAGGCCCCGTAGAAGCCGAGCACGGCCGGGTCGCTGCGCCCGGTCATCAGCATGACCTTGTAGCAGCCTTGCGCAAAGGCATGCGCAACCGCCGCCTGGACGACGCTCTTGCCGAGACCGCGTCCGCGCAGCGCCGCATCGCTGACCACGTTCTCGATCAGCGCGAACGGACGCTGGCTACGCGTCAGATTGGGCACGACGATCAGCACGCAGGTCGCGGCCACGACACCATCGAATTCAACGACGTGCACGCTCATCATCTCACTGGCGAGAATGCGGCGCCAGGTTTCGTCGGCCGCCGCCGCATCTGGAAGCAGGTCGCCGGGGCTCAACTGGGCATAGAGCGCCAGGATCGCGGGCAAGTCCTCGACACATGCTTGGCGAACGGGGCTCATGCCTTCAGCCGAACGGCACGATCGGCTCGTCCTTCACCCGGTCGAGTGCAAGTGCGGTGCGGACATTGCGGACATTGGGCAGGGCCGTCAGCTCGCCGACGAAATCCTGGAAGGCCTTGAGGTCCGGCGCGACGCATTTCAGGACGAAATCGATGTCGCCGGAGAGCTTCCAGCATTCGCGCACCGCGGCCCAGGCGCGGATGCGTGCCTGGAACGCCTCGAGATCAGCCTCGGCCTGGCTGGCCAGATGCACGAAGGCGAAGCAGACCACGTCGAGCCCGAGCTTGCCTTCGTCGAGCTGGGCCCGATAACCGGTGATCAGCCCGGCTTCCTCGAGCGCCCGCACCCGCCGCAGGCAGGGCGGCGGCGAGATGCCGACGCGGCTCGCCAACTCGACATTTGTCATGCGCCCATCGGCCTGCAGTTCGCGCAGGATGCGCACGTCGATATCGTCGAGTTTGGATCGCACAAGGGGCCCCGGAGAAAGGTCGCGCTGGTGTAGACGCAGCGTCGGGGCGATACAAGGCATTGTCCGTGCCACAGGAGACGCCACCAGCCGGCGTCACCATCGAGGAGCCTGCAGGTGTCCGCCGAACCTTCTCCCAGCATCTGGGTCCTGACCGACGGCAAGGCCGGCGACGAAGTGCAATGCCTCGGCGTCGCCGAGCGGCTGGGCATCACCCCCGATGTCCGGCGCATCGCGCCCCGAAAGCCCTTCGCCTGGCTGATGCCGCGCGGCCCGATCGACCCGCGCGAGAGCCCGGACCGCCCCGGCAGCCCGATCCGCCCTCCCTTCCCCGACATCCTGATCGCGTCGGGCCGGCGCGCCGTGCCTTACGTGCGTGCCGTCAGGAAGGCTTCGAACGGCGCAACCTTCACGGTGTTCCTGAAGGATCCGCGCACAGGCGCAGGAAGCGCCGACCTGATCTGGGTCTCCGGTCATGACCGCCTGCGCGGTGACAACGTGCTGGTCACCACCACCTCCCCGCATCGGCTCGCGCCGGAGCGGCTTGCGCAGGCGCGCCAAGCCCCGCCGGCAGCCATTGCGGCCCTGCCCTCGCCCCGCGCGGCGGTGCTGGTCGGCGGTGACAGCCGCCATCACCGTTTCCGCCCGGATGATATCGCCCGCTTCACGGATGGGCTCGACGCGCTGGCCCGTTCCGGCGTCGCGCTGATGGGCTCGCGCTCGCGACGCACCACGCCTGATCTCGACAAGGCCGTCGGCGCCGTCTTCGCCCGCCATGGCGGCTGGTGGTGGGATGGCGCGGGCGAGAACCCCTATGTCGCACTGCTCGCCAATGCCGACGCCATCGTCACCACCGCCGATTCGACCAACATGATCGGCGAGGCCACCGCAACCGGTGCGCCGATCCTCGTCTTCGAGCCGCATGGCGGCCATGGCAAGCTGGCGAAATTCCTGGAGGCGCTGAAACGCGAAGGCTCCGTCCATCACTTCGAGGGGCGGCTCGAGGGCGCGCGCTACGAGCCGGTCGACTCGACACAGGCGATCGCCGATGCGGTGCGCCGCGGCTGGCTTATGCACAGGCAGCAGCTCGGCATCGCCCGATCTTGAGCGGTTGTGAGCTTGCATCGGCGACAGGGCATCGTATGTGACGAAAGCCGCAGGAACAGGAACCAGACCATGGCCCACACCCATGCCCGCGTGATGATCGTCGGTTCGGGCCCGGCCGGCTACACCGCCGCGATCTACGCCGCCCGCGCCATGCTGGAGCCGGTGCTGATCTCCGGCATGCAGGCCGGCGGCCAGCTCATGATCACGACCGATGTCGAGAACTATCCCGGCTTCGCCGACGTCATCCAGGGCCCGTGGCTGATGGAGCAGATGCGCGCCCAGGCCGAGCACATGGGCACGCGCATGGTCTCCGACCACATCGCCCGCGTCGATCTCTCGCAGCGGCCTTTCCGGCTCTGGGGTGATGGCGGCGAGACCTATTCCTGCGATGCGCTGATCATTGCGACCGGTGCCCAGGCCAAATGGCTGGGCCTGCCCTCCGAGCAGGCTTTCCAGGGCTTCGGCGTCTCCGCCTGCGCGACCTGCGACGGCTTCTTCTTCCGCAACAAGGAGGTCGTGGTGGTCGGCGGCGGCAACACCGCCGTCGAGGAGGCGCTCTATCTTGCCAATCTCGCCGCCAAGGTGACGCTGGTCCATCGCCGCGACAGCCTGCGCGCCGAGAAGGTGATGCAGGACCGGCTGTTCAAGCACCCGAAGATCGAGGTCGTCTGGGACAGCGAGATAGCCGAAATCTGCGGCGGCACCCAGCCACCCAACGTCACCCATCTGCACCTGCGCAACCTCAAGACCGGCGCCGAGAGCGAATTGAAGACCGATGGCGTTTTCATCGCGATCGGCCACAAGCCGGCGACCGAGCTCTTCGTCGGCCAGCTCGACATGAACGCTTCAGGCTATCTCGATGTCGTGCCGGGTACGAGCAATACCAACGTGCCAGGCGTCTTCGCCGCCGGCGACGTTACCGACGAGCACTATCGCCAGGCGGTCACCGCGGCCGGGATGGGCTGCATGGCCGCGCTCGATGCAGAGCGCTGGTTGCAGGCCAATGAGCTGGAACAACTCAAGGCCGCTGAATAACGTACAAAGCGGCAATTCATCACAGAAATTGATTGCTTTCGTAACCAGATTCAGTGTGAAAACGACGCCGTAATGCGATGCGGGCGTTGACGTTCAAGGATTTTAGCCCCCAACATGCATCAAACGCATAACGGGGGAACCGCGGTGGATTGGGACCGCATCAGGATCTTTTATACCGTCGCCGAGTCCGGCAGCTTCACCAAAGCTGGCGATGTTCTCGGCCTCAGTCAATCCGCCGTCAGCCGCCAGATCGGCGCGCTGGAGCGCGAATTGCGGGCGCCGCTGTTTCATCGCCATACGCGCGGTCTGATCCTGACCGAGCAGGGTGAGTTGCTGTGGCGCGCCGCGCGCGAGATGACGCAGCGCCTGGAGCGGACGCGCTCGCAGCTCTCGGAGACGCGGGAGCATCCCTCCGGCGAGCTCAAGGTCACCGCGACGCGCGGCCTCGGCGGGCATTGGCTGACGCCGCGCCTGGCCGAATTCCTCGATCTCTACCCCGACATCAAGGTCGACCTGATCCTCACCGACGAGGAGCTGGACCTGTCGATGCGCGAGGCCGACATCGCCATCCGTCTGCGCCAGCCGCAGCAGCCGGACCTGATCCAGCGCAAGCTCTTCACCGTCCATTTCCACGTCTACGGTTCGCCCGCTTACGTGAAGCGCTTCGGCGAGCCCAAGACCCATGAGGATCTCGACAACCACCGGATCCTGTCCTTCGGCGGCACCTCGCCCTCTTATCTCACGGCGGTGCACTGGCTCGGCTCGCTCGGCCGCGACCAGCGCAACCCCCGGCCGATCCATCTGACCGTGAACAACATCACGGCGATGAAGCGGGCGGTCGATTCGGGCGCCGGCATCGCCGTCCTGCCCGACTACCTCATCGAGACCGGCTCCCCGCTCGTGCAGTTGATGCGCGAGACCGAGATGCCGCAGCTGGAGAGCTATCTGGTCTATCCGGAAGAGATGAAGTCGGTCGCGCGCGTGCAGGTCTTCCGCGACTTCCTGATTCAGAAGGCGCAACGCTGGACCTACTGACCGGCAGCCGGGCGCGCCGAAATCCCGACTCGTTTTGATCCAGATCATGGCGCCTGGCAGCTTTTGCTGCCGGGCGCGTCCTCCACTTGCATGATGTGACGGCAGTCTCGGTGCGAGACTGCACCGGAACGGGGCAAACCTTAGCGATATCGCTTCGCGTCCGAGGATCGCGGATGCGTTGCGCGCATATTTATCAATGATTTAGACTTAAATCGCGCCAATTGATCGCAGTTCATGCAATCTGCGCATGGCGGACCCAAGCTATGCTGCATTGCAAAAAGGCAGGTGCTGCCCGATATAGCAATCACGGTTGTTCGGAACGGGCTCTGCTATCTCCTCCCGGCATCGAGTTCGTTTCAGCCGTTCCCCTCTGAGATGTTTGGCGTTTGAGCCGGATGTTTCAAACTTTCAAGGCCGGCTCCCTTACGGGACGCCGGCCCTTTTTTTGGCTTTTCAGTCGAAGTAGCGACCTGCCCTTACGTTGCGAGCTTCCCGGTAAAGCCGGCGAACCTGTCCATGAACTTCTGCAGGAATTCACGTGTCGCCTCCACGGTGACGGCATCGGCGTCGTCGACGAGGCCCTCCTTGTAGGTGATGAACATCTCGCCACCCATCATCTGCGCGCCGAGATTGCCGAGAATGACGCGCAGATGCTGCTGGGCACAGGCCGTGCCGATGTTGCCGGGACTCGCGCCGATGATCGCGACAGGCTTGCCCCGCCAGACGCCCTTGCCCGATGGGCGCGATGCCCAATCGATCGCGTTCTTCAGCGCGGCTGGAATCGAGCGGTTGTGCTCGGGCGTGACGACCAATAGTGCCTGTGCGCCTTCGATCTCGCCTTTCAACCGGGTGGCGCTCTCGGGCCAGGCGGTTGCCTCGAGATCCTGGTTGAACATCGGCAGATCGTCGATCTGGACGAAATGCGCGACAAAGGACGCCGTGCCGAGCTTGGCCAGCGCCCGCGCCAAGCGGAGGTTGATCGACGCTTTGCGGTTGCTGCCGACAATGATGGCGAGTTTGAACGGAGCCATGAAACCGGAACCTCGATTGCAGGGGGGTGAAATGGGAACAGGTGGAGGAAACCCATCGGCATCGCCGATGGGTCCGCCGAAGGCGCTCAGCGCGGCCGCGCAGCCAGCGGCAGGGCGCCGAACAACCCGGGAAGCGGGCTGGTCCTGGCCTTCTCGATCGTCAGCATCCTGAGCTTGGTCTCGACGCCGCCATCAGCCGAAAAGCCACCTGTCTTGCCGCCGGCTGCGAGCACGCGATGGCAGGGCACGATCGGCGCGAACGGGTTCTGGCCCAGCGCCACACCGACCGCCCGCGCGGCACCCGGCTCGCCGATCCGCGCCGCGACCTCGCCATAGGTCAGCGTCTCGCCGGGCGGAATGGCGAGCGCCACCTCATAGACCCTACGGTTGAACGCCGGCACGCTGGCGAGGTCGATCGGCAGATGCGAAAGATCGCGCGGCTCGCCGTCGAGAAGCGCCGTGATGTCGGAGATGGCGGCCTGCGCAAAATCGGGCGGCATAGCCTCGCTCGCCTGCGGAAACCGCCGCGCCAGACGCTGCCGCGCCACCGCCTCGTCGCTCTCGGGAAGTTGCGCGCCGATGATGCGCCCGCCCTGCCAGACCAGCGCGCAGGCGCCGATCGCAGTGTCGAAGAGAGTGAAGTGCTGGGACATCATGCCATTCCCCGGCGAGGCGAAACGCAGATCGGAGAATCCCTTGCCAGAGAGGCCCGGGTCAAGCCCGGGCCTGACGATTGACGGCAGCTCACATATAGAGCTTCTCGCCCTCCAGCCCTTTATAGAGGCCTGCAACCTGCTCGCCATATCCGTTGAACAGCAGCGTCGGCTTGCGGTCGCGCGTGCCCAGCACCTGCTCGCTCGCCTGGCTCCAGCGCGGATGCGGCACTTGCGGATTCACATTGGCCCAGAAGCCGTATTCCCCGCCCTGCAGCCCCTCCCAGAAGGTCTTCGGGCGCTCGGCAACGAAGCTGATCTTGGTGATCGACTTGGCCGATTTGAAGCCGTATTTCCACGGCACGATCAGCCGGACCGGCGCGCCGTGCTGGGTCGGGATCGGCTTGCCGTAGATGCCCGTCACCAGCAGCGGCAGCTCGTTCGCAGCCTCGGCGATGGTCAGACCCTCGGTGTAGGGCCAGGGATACCAGCGCTGCGACTGGCCGGGCGCCACCCGAGGATTGAGGAAGGTCTCGAAGCGGATGTATTTCGCCGAAGCGAGCGGCCTGGCGAAATCGACGAAGGCCTTCAGCGGGATGCCCGTCCACGGCACCGCCATCGACCAGGCTTCGACGCAGCGAAAGCGATAGAGCCGCTCTTCGAGCGGCAGCTTGCGGACGAGATCGTCGAAGCCGATCTCGAATGGCTTCTCGACCATGCCATCGATCGTGATCGTCCAGGGCCGGGTCGCCAGCCGTTTTGAGGCGGCGACGATGTCCTTGGAGGTGCCGAACTCGTAGAAGTTGTTGTAGCTCGCCGCGTCGTCTTCCGCCGTCAGCGGCCGGTCGAGCGTGTAGGCGGCGTTCCTCTTCGCAGGGTAGAGATCCTGGGTCGGATCGGGCCCTTGGGCGAAAGCGCTTTGCGGCAGGGCGGAACCAGCGATCAGCCCGACGCCCCCCGCCATAAAGCTGCGGCGGTTCAGAAAAGCGGATTCAGGCGTGGCCTGGCTCTCGGGCATTTCCCAGCCGGCACGGCGTTTGATCAGCATCGACGGACTTGGCTCCGTTTCGGATGCCGCGACACTGCGCCCGCCACCCCTCACTCGCAAGTCACGAGGGGGAGAGGTGGCGAACCATCGTGGCCGACCTTGAGCCGACCATCTCATTGCGCGCTGTCGTCGGGAGCTGCTCGGGTCAAGCCCGAGCATGACGCAACGGCCTCACCCGCGCGCTTCGAGAGCCTTGACGATCGCCTGGCCCATCTCGCTGGTCGAGACGGCATTCGTGCCGGGAGCCGCGATGTCCTTGGTGCGCGTGCCGGAGCCGAGCACATCGGCGATCGCGCCCTCCAGCCGGTCGGCCGCCTCGCCGGCGCCGAAGGAGTAGCGCAGCGCCATCGCAAACGAGCCGATCATCGCGATCGGGTTGGCGAGGCCCTTGCCGGCGATGTCGGGAGCCGAGCCGTGGACGGGCTCGTAGAGCGCCTTGCGCTTGCCGGTGGCCGGGTCCTCGGCGCCGAGCGAGGCCGAGGGCAGCATGCCGAGCGAGCCGGTCAGCATCGCCGCGATGTCGGACAGGATGTCGCCGAACAGATTGTCGGTGACGATGACGTCATACTGCTTCGGCCAGCGCACGAGCTGCATGGCGCAGTTGTCGGCGAGCACGTGCTCGAGCTCGACATCCGCATACTCCTTGGCATGCAGCGCCGTGACCGTCTGCTTCCAGAGGACGCCGGTCTTCATGACGTTGTGCTTCTCGGACGAGGAAACCTTGTTGCGGCGGGTGCGCGCCAGCTCGAAGGCGACGCGGCAGATCCGCTCGATCTCCGGCGTGGTGTAGAGCTGCGTGTCGACGCCACGCTTGGAGCCGTCCTCCAGCGTCACGATCTCCTTCGGCTCGCCGAAATAGACGCCGCCCGTCAATTCGCGCACGATCAGGATGTCGAGCCCCTCGACGACCTCCTGCTTCAGCGACGAGGCCGAGGCCAGCGCCGGATAGCAGATCGCCGGGCGTAGGTTTGCGAACAGGCCGAGATCCTTGCGCAGGCGCAGCAGTCCGGCTTCCGGACGATGTTGATAGGGCACATCCGCCCATTTCGGCCCGCCGACTGCGCCGAACAGCACCGCATCCGCCTGCTGGGCGAGCTTCATGTCGCCTTCCGAGATCGCCTGCTTGTGCGCGTCATAGGCGGCGCCGCCGACGAGCCCCTTCTCGATTTCGAAGGAGGCCAGCCCTTGCTTGCCGAACCAGGAGACGATCGTCTCGACCTGGCCCATCACCTCGGGGCCGATGCCGTCGCCGGGAAGCATCAGGAGCTTGTGGGTCGCCATGGTCGTCGCCTCGCCGTTTCTTGGACTGTCGTGGCGGCTGATTAGGGCGCGGGACGGTGACGCGCAAGCGTCTCGGAGGGAAGGTCAGGGCCGCGCCAGCCGCGCGGTCACCTCGATCTCGACCTTCATCTCGGGCTTGAGCAGTCCCGCTACGACATAGATTCCGGCTGCCGGGCGGATCTCGCGGAAGACCTCGCCGCAGACCCCCAGCACCGGCTCGCAATAGCTCCGGTCGGTGACGAAATACTGCGCCCTGACCACCCGCGTCAGCGACGAGCCGGCTTCCGTCAGCACGGCATCGAGCGTGCGGAAGATGTTGCGCGCCTGCTCGGCGACGTCTTCCGGCAGCATCATGGTGACGTAGTCGTAGCCGGTCGTGCCCGAAACGAAGACGAGGTCGCCGTCGATCACCGCCCGCGAATAACCGAAGGCGGTCTCGAAGGGTGAGCCGGTAGAGATCAGGCGGCGCTCCGAATGCGCCATCAGACCCGCCCGCTCTTCAGCGCCCGCAGCACCTTCTCGCCCGGCCGCCCCGTCTGCGGCATCCCGATCCTGGCCTCGATCTCCTTGATCGCCGTCCGCGTCAGCGAGCCGACGGCGCCGTCGGGCTCGCCGACATTATAGCCACGCGCGATCAGCAGGCGCTGGAGTTCACGGCGCTGCTCGCGCGATAGCGGCAGATCGTCGGTTGGCCAGTCGCCCTGCACACCCGGCCGGCCGCGTAGGCGGTCGGACAGGAGCGAGATGGCGAGCGCATAGGAATCGGCGCCGTTGTAGCTGTAGGCGGCGTCATAGTTCTTGAAGACGAGGAAGGCCGGCCCGTTGCGTCCGGCCGGCATCAGCAGGCCCGCATTGCCCGAGCCGGTCAGCGCCGAGCCGTCGAACTTGACGATCCCGCGCGCCGCCCAGGACGAGACCGGCTGCTTCGGATTGCGCCCGGTCGGGCCGGAATAGCCATTCGGAACGCGCACCTCATAACCCCAGGTCGCGCCGGTGACCCAGCCGGCCTTGTCCATGAAGTTCGCGGTCGAATGCAGCGCGTCGGGGATCGAGTCGACGAGGTCGCGCCGCCCATCGCCGTCGCCATCGACGGCGAGCCTGAGATAGGTCGAGGGGATGAACTGGGTGTGGCCGAAGGCGCCCGCCCAGGAGCCGAACAACCGTTCGGGCCGAACGTCGCCGCGCTGGATGATCTGCAGCGTCGCGATCAGCTCGCCCTTGAAGAAGGCGTTGCGGCGCGGCGCGAGGCAGGCGCCGGTCGAGAGCGCCTGCACCAGCGGCATCTTGCCCCGCGCCTTGCCGAAATCGCTCTCGACGCCCCAGACCGCCAGGATCGTGTGCCGGTCGACGCCGAAGCGCTGCTCGGCCGCCGCCAGCGTCGAACCATGCTGGCGCAGCATGGCCCGGCCTTCCGCGACCTTCTCCTCGTCGACCAGCGTCCCGAGATAGTCCCAGATCGGAGTCTTGAACTCCGGCTGGTTGTTCATCGCCTCGATCACCTTCATGTCCGGCTCGACGCCGGCCATGGCGCGGTCGAAGGTTGCGCCCGACACGCCTTTCGCAGCGGCCTCGGCGCGAAGACCAGACAGGCAGGACTGGAAGCCGCTCTGCGCCGATGCGGCGGAGGCTAGCAGGACGAGAGGCAGGGCCAATGTGATGACGCGCATGGGTCTCCACCGAATCGCAGGAATGACGCGAAACTAGGGCGTGAGCGTTAAGGGAGGTTAACCATCGCGAACTGCGGCGCAACGCAGCGAATCCGATTATGAGGGTTATCCGCACATTGGAATCGCCCATGTCGACAGCCTCGATCGAGATCCTCGGCTTCGTCGCCGCCACACTGACCAGCCTGTGCTGGCTGCCGCAGGCCTGGCGCACGATCCGCACCCGCGACACCCGCGCGATTTCGCTCTGGACACAGTCTCTCTTCGCCGCCGGCACCGCGCTCTGGCTAACCTATGGGCTGCAGATCGGCTCCTGGCCGGTCGTCCTTGCCAATGCGCTGACGCTGCTGCTGGTATCGCTGATCGTCATGATGAAGCTGCGCTTCGGCTGAGACGATGCCTTGCCCGAACGAGACACCGGGCCGCCCCTCCCCGCCGTCACTCCAGGAAAGCCCCGGCATGCCCTCGATCACCACTGCCCATATCCTGCCGGTCGTCATGCTGATCGGCTCGAACGTCTTCATGACCTTCGCCTGGTATGGGCATCTCAGCTACAAGGGCAGCGCGATCCTGCTCGCCATTCTCGCGAGCTGGATGATCGCTCTCCCCGAATACATGCTTGCCGTGCCCGGCAACCGGATCGGCGCTTCCGTCTATTCGACCGCGGAACTGAAGACCATGCAGGAGGTCATCACCCTGACCGTCTTCGCAGCCTTCTCGGTCTTCTGGCTGAAGGAATCGCTGACCTGGAACCACGCGATCGGCTTCGCGCTGATCGCCGCCGGCGCCTTCTTCATCTTCCAGGCGAAAGCCTGAGGATCGGGCAAACAGCGGCGATCGAGGCGGACGCATGGACAGGACGACCCACATCCCCTCGCCCGACCATCCGGCGGTCGCAGCCTATCTGGCCGATGGCTATGACCGCGTCGTCGGGATGTCCTCGCGCTTCGCCGCTGCGATTTGCGCGAGGCTGCTACGCCTGCAGACAGAAGAGGGGGTGAAGGGCCCGATCGCCGAGATCGGCGCCTTCGAGGGCCGCTTCTTCATCGCCTTGGCGCACGCGCTGGAGCCCGGTGAAATCGCGCTGGCGCTCGATATCTTCGAATGGCCTGATCCGGGCGTCGAGCAGCGCTTCGAGGCCAATTGCGCCCGGCACGGCATCGGTCCCGAGCGCCGCCGGACGATCAAGGGCGATGCCGGAGCCATGCCGCCGGCCGACCTCCTCGCCCATGCCGGTGGCGCGAGGCTGCGTCTCGTCCATATCGACGGCGAACATTCGCGCGCCGCCCTCGCCAGGGATCTGGCGCTCGCCACGGCCTGCCTCGCCGATGGTGGCCTGATCGTCCTCGACGACATGCTTCACCCCGGCTATCCGACGCTGATGGTCGCGGTCCAGGCCTATCTCGAAGCCAACCCCGACATCGTCCCGCTCTGCGTCATCGACCGCGAGACCATCGTCGGAGCAACCAAGTTCGTGCTCTGCCAGCGCAACTGGTTCGATCGCTACCAGACACAGGCGCTGAAAATCTTCAAGGATTTCATCTGGCCCCTCGGCGCCGATTTCGAGCCGCATTGGTGTCTCGTGCTGTCGCAGGACACGCGGCTGGCGGAGATCGTCTGACAGGCTCTACCGCCCCGGCCGGACCCGCAGCACCTTGCCGTCGCTGGCGTCGCTCAGCAGATAGAGGAACCCATCCGGCCCCTGCCGGACATCGCGGATGCGCAGGCCGAGCCCTTCCAGCAGCCGCTCTTCGCCGGTGACGCTCTCCCCTTGCGTCGAGAGCCTGACCAACATCTGGCCGGCGAGCGCCCCGACGAAGAGCGAGTTCTTCCACGCCGGCCAGACCGGGCCCGTATAGAAGGCCGCGCCCGACGGCGCGATCGAGGGATCCCAGTAGAACAGCGGCTGCTCCATGCCAGCCTTGGTGGTACCCTCGCCGATCTTCGCACCGGAATAGTCGATGCCATAGGTGATCACCGGCCAGCCATAGTTCTTCCCGGCCTTGGGCGTGTTGACCTCGTCGCCGCCACGCGCACCGTGCTCGGCCGTCCAGAGCTGGCCCGTTTCGGGATGCAGCGCGGCGCCCTGGACGTTGCGGTGGCCGATCGACCAGATCTCCGGCTGCCAGCCCGCGATCTTCGGGTTGTCAGCCGGCGCGCCGCCCCCGGGGCTGATGCGCATGACCTTCCCGATATGATTGGCAGGATTCTGCGCCTGGTCGCGCTGGCTGTAGCGGTCCCCGACCGTGACGAAGAGCGCGCCCTTGCGGTCGAAGACCAGCCGCGAGCCGAAATGCATCGTGCTGTTGATCGTCGGCATCTGCTGGAAGATCACCTGCGTGCCCTCCAGCGCCGTGCCGCGCTCGTTCAGCCGGGCGCGGGCGACGCTGGTGCCGTTGCCGCCGGGGCGTGGCTCCGAGAAGGACAGGTAGATCGTCCGGTTCTGCGCAAATACCGGATCGATGATCACGTCGAGCAGCCCCCCCTGCCCGCGCGCGGCGACATTGGGTACGCCCGCGATCGGCGTCGACAGCTTGCCGTCCGTCCCGACCAGCCGCAGCCGGCCCGGCCGCTCGGTGACCAGCATGCGCCCATCGGGCAGGAAGGCGAGACCCCAGGGATTCTCCAGCCCGCTCGCCACGGTCTCGACGGCAAGATCGCCGGCACTGGAGGGAAAGCGCTGCTGCGCCTGGACGCCGGGAACAAGGGCCGGAACGGTGGTTACGGCCACGAGGGCGATCGCATAGGCATGCCGGCGCATCATTGGCTCCCTGTCGAGGCTTCAGCCTTCTGATAGGAGACAACGGCGCCGCCCGCCAATCGGTTGCCTGCAGGTCACGTCGAAGTGAAGCCGGCCCGCCCCCGCTACAGCGGAGGCGCCCGCCTCACTCCGGCTTCACTCCGGCCGCCTTGATGATGTTCTCCCAGACCGCGATTTCCTGGAGGTGATAGGGCCGGAACGCGGCCGGATCGCGCAGCTTCAGCGTGAAGCCCAGCTTCAGGATCTGCTCGGTGACCGCAGGCTTGGCAATCGAGCCCAGGATCGCCTTCGACAGCACCTCCAGCACCGGCGCCGGCGTGGCGGCGGGCGCAAAGAAGGCCGCCCAGGAATCGGCATCGGCGTTGCTGACGCCCTGCTCGCGCAGCGTCGGGATGTCCTTGGCGCGCGGATTGCGCTCGGGGCTGGCGATGGCCAAGGCGCGCAGATTACCGGCATTGATCTGTTCGAGCACGCTCGGCAGTGTCGAATTGGCGATGTCGATGCGCCCGCCGATGATCTCCTGCACCAGCGGCGCCGCGCCGCGGAATGGCACATGCGTCATCTTGATGCCAGTGCGCTGCATGAACAGTTCCATGGCCAGATGCGAGCCGGAGCCGACGCCGGTCGAGCCGTAGTTGAGCTTCTCGGGATCGGCCTTGGCCAGCGTGATCAGTTCCTTGATGTCCTTGGCCGGCAGGTCCTTGCGCACGACGAAGGCGTGCTCGAAGGCGCCGACGCCGGCGAGCGGTGCGAAATCCTTGACCGCGTCGTAGCCCGGCTCCTTCAGCAGGAACATGTTGTTCCCATGCGTCTGGTTGTTGCCGAAGATGATCGTGTGGCCATCGGCCGGGCCATGCGCGACAGCACGTGTGCCGACGGCGCCCGAGGCCCCGGCCCGGTTGTCGACCAGCACGTTCTGGCCGATCGAACCGGAAAGGTCCTGCGCCACGAAGCGCGCGATCGCGTCGGTGGGCCCGCCCGCCGGATAGGGCACGACGATGGTGATCGGCTTGCTCGGAAAGCTCTGAGCCCGAACGAGCGAGGGCGCGAAAACGGCGCCGGCCATCAGGCCGAGCGTGGTGCGGCGGGTCAACGACATGTAATTCCTCCCGGGCGGCCCGATCTGCGACAGGCTTGGCGGGAGCATTAGGGAGAAAAGCGTTCTGCGTAAAGCGCTTGCAGAAGCATATCGCTCCCTTCAAGCAGCGACGAATCCGGCCCGCTTCAAGCGCTGGATCGCCAGGTCGAGCGCCTGCAGGAAAGCTGAGCGGTCCTTCTGCGAAAACGGTTTCGGCCCGCCGCTCGCAGCCCCCATCGCCCGCAGATCCTCCATCATGTCGCGTGTCGCCAGCGCCATCCCGATCGAGGCCTCGGTGAAGGCCTTGCCGGTCGGGCCGATGGCCTCGGCGCCGGCCTTGATGCAGCGGTCGGCCAGCGGAACGTCCGAGGTGACGACGATCGCGCCGCGCGCCACCCGCTCCGCGATCCAGTCATCGGCTGCATCGAAGCTGCCGGAGACGACCACGCGTTCGATCCAGGGCTCGCGCGGCAGCAGCATGAAGCTGTTGGCGACGACGTAGACCCGCAGGCGATGACGCTCGGCGACCTTGAAGACCTCAGCCTTCACCGGGCAGGCATCGGCATCGACATAGATCGCGATCGCTTTGCGGGTCTCGATGCCGGGCGTTTCCATTTCCAGGGAGCCATGACAGGCGCGCCGGGTCGAGGCAAGCCCGGCCTTTATGGCCGCTTTACGCCTGGATCGCGTCTTCGGCATCGCGCCCTTACGGCGAGCGAACCTACATCCCCGGGACAGATGGAGGTTCTCATGACCATGCTTGCCGCCCCCACCCCCAGCCGCCATGCCCGGCGCGCCCGCGCCATCTACGACACGCTGCCGGCCTCGCGCAGCAGCGGCAGGGACAGCGCCCGCTCCCTGCTCGGCGAGTTGGCGATGCTCGCCGTCTTCCTGGCGTTCGTGGCGGGCGTGATCGCGTTGCGCGCCTGGCTGCATGTGCCGCAGCTCTGAGAACTCGGCACGATATGGGTCAGCATAGCCCGCTTCGGACGCGGCTCGACAGCGCGAGCCATCTCTTCCTTGTCGGCCGCTCGCAATCCGGCTTCTGGGTCGCGCGCGACCTCGAGGGCCAGGCGGAAGGCATCTTCCGCGACAAGAAGGCGGCCATCCGCTTTGCCCTCTTCGAGGGCGGCCATGCCAATGCCGTGATGCTTTCGCCGGGTGGCGTCGAGCCGAGCTTTGGCCAGGCTCCGCGCTGAAGCATCCCGGGACAGGGTGGCTGAGAGGCACGCGCGGCGGCTGCACAGGGACCTCTCCGCCATCCTGCTCTCGGCCGCCGGCGCCCTGATCGACCAGTTCCATTCGGTCGGCATCGGCGATCCCGCCGACATCGCGCGCCGGCTCAACCGCCGCGGCTTCCCCTGTTTCGGCCGCAACCGCTGGACCGCCGGCGCCGTCAAGGCTGTGCTGCGCCGCCGAGCCTGTGTGGATGATGTGGGTGAGTGCACCCGCACGCAAGAAAGCAGGTGCGTGGACGTTGGCTCTGTCCTAGACTCAAGGCCTGCTTCGACATGACGAGGCCCGGCTTCCGCCGGGCCGGCCGCGGCAGGCGAAAGCCGCCCCATGATCGATTCTCGCGACATTGCCGACAGTGTTCCGGGCCGCGCCTGACGAACGCTTCACGATCACCGAGGACGCGATCCCCGCGCCGCTCGAGCCAAGGAGCAGGACGATGGCAAAAGGCGAACAACGCGGAAACCGCGAAGCCAAGAAGCCCAAGAAGGACAAGCCGAAGGCCACGGCCGCCGCGCCGGCGACCTTCGCGGCCGTCGTCGCCAAGGCGGCGGGACCAAAGAAGAAATGATCCGTTTCAGGACGATCGACCCAGCCGAGCAGGGCAAGCAGGCTGAGAAGCCCGTCGCGCCGGCTGTCGTGAAGCCGGCGACGCCGGAAACCGCCGAGGACGAGGCCTCGACGGCTGCCCGCAAGGGCCTGACCCGCAAAACACCGCTGCGGGCGAAGAAGCCGGCTGCCACACGGCCGTTCCGCGACTGAGCAGAAGGCCCTCCAGGGCGTCGCAATTTCTCTAGGTCGCTTCAGCCACCTCGTCGGTCCAGACCCTGAACCCCGTCAGCGTGTTCGGCCCGAAGGTCGTGGCGATCGCGACGTCGGCGGCGTCGCGCCCGCGCGCGATCAGCACGCGGCCGATGCGGGGCACGTTGTTGCGCGGATCGAACATCTGCCAGCCGCCCTTGAGATAGGCTTCGAAGGACGCAGCGAAATCGCCCGGCGGCCAGGGCGGCGGCGTGCCGACATCGCCGAGATAGCAGGTGCAGTAGCGCGCCGGGATGTTCATCGCCCGGCAGAAGGCGATGGCGAGATGGGCATAGTCGCGGCAGACACCGCGGCCCTCGCGATAGGCATCGGACGCGGTGCGCGTCACGCTGGCATCGTTGTAGTCGAAGGCGATGCGCTGGTTGACGAAGTCGCAGATCGCCTGGACGCGCGGTGCGCCGGGCTGCGTATGCCCGAAGAGTTGCCAGGCGAGGTCGAGCAATCGGTCTGAGTCGCAGAACCGGCTCGCCAGCAGGAAGACGATGCACTCCTCCGGCAGGTTCTCCACGGGCACCTGCGCCGCGCTCCGGTCGAAGCTCTCCGGCAGGCCGCTGTCGGAAATGATGGCATCGGCGGTGATCCGCATGGCGCCCTGCGGCGCCAGCAGCCTCGTACACCAGTTGCCGAAGCCGTCGCGATAGGCGGTCATCGGCACGGAGGGCCGCAGACACATGTAGTCGGGGGTTACAAGGTCCGAGAACCGGCTGAAATGCACATTCAGCACCAGGATCAGCGGCGTCGGTTGCGGGAAATCGTAGTCGAGCTCGTAGCCGATCCTGAGTTTCACGCGGTGCCTTCTGCGCGGAAGACCGCGCCCTGGAGAAAGGCCCCTCAGCCTGCTCTGCACTATGCATGTTTTCGGCCAGAGCCGATATGAGCGGCCTATGAGCCGGCTCGAATTCGTGACGCTTCTGGGATCGATCAATCACTCTGGCTTGCGATGGGCCGCCATGACGCCTAAACCACGCGCGCGCCAGCCAGGCGCGCCCCGTTCCGCCCCCCGGAGAACAGTCCCATGGCCTTTCTTGCCGACGCCCTGAAGCGCGTGAAGCCGTCTGCGACCATCACCATCACGCAGAAGGCGCGCGACCTGAAAGCGCAGGGCAAGGACGTGATCTCGCTCTCCGTCGGCGAGCCCGATTTCGACACGCCGGACAACATCAAGGAAGCGGCGATCGCCGCCATCCGCCGCGGCGAGACGAAGTACACGCCGGTCTCCGGCATCCCGCAGCTGCGCGAGGCGATCACCCGCAAGTTCAAGCGCGAGAACGGCCTCGACTACAAGCCGAGCCAGGTCATCGTCTCGACCGGCGGCAAGCATGTCATCTACAACGCGCTCCTCGCCACGCTGAACCCCGGCGACGAGGTCATCTGCGTCTCGCCCTACTGGGTCTCCTACCCCGAAATGGTGGCGCTCTGCGGCGGCACCCCGACCTTCGCCGAGACGAAGATCGAGAACGAGTTCAAGCTCCAGCCGGAAGAGCTCGAGCGCGCGATCACGCCCAAGACCAAGTGGGTGATCCTGAACTCGCCGTCGAACCCGTCGGGCGCCGCCTATAGCCGCGCCGAGATGAAGAAGCTCACCGATGTGCTGATGCGCCACCCGCATGTCTGGGTCCTCACCGACGACATGTACGAGCACCTGGTCTATGGCGACTTCGAGTTCGTGACGCCGGCTCAGGTCGAGCCCGGCCTCTATGACCGCACGCTGACCATGAACGGCGTCTCGAAATCCTACGCCATGACCGGCTGGCGCATCGGCTACGCGGCGGGTCCGCAGCATCTGATGAACGCCATGGACCTCGTCCAGGGCCAGCAGACCTCGGGAACCTCGGCGATCTCGCAATGGGCGGCCGTGGAGGCGCTGGACGGCTCGCAGGACCATCTGCCGGTCTTCAAGAAGGCCTTCGAGCGCCGCCGCGACCTCGTCGTCTCCATGCTCAACCAGACCCGCGGCCTCGTTTGCCCGAAGCCGGAAGGCGCCTTCTACGTCTATCCCGACTGCTCGGCCCTGATCGGCAAGACGATGCCGAACGGCAAGAAGATCGAGACCGACGAGGATCTGGTCATGGGCATCCTGGAGACCGAAGCCGTCGCCGCCGTCCACGGCTCGTCCTTCGGCCTCGGCCCCAACTTCCGCATCTCCTACGCCACCTCCGACGAGAAGCTGGAAGAAGCCTGCCGCCGCATCCAGCGCTTCTGCGCCGAACTGCGCTGATCGGATCATGACCCCGCGCGGCCTGCCGCGACGGCTCGTTCTGGCCGGGAGCTTCATGCTCCCGGCCTCTTTCGTTTACGGGCAGGGCTCGGCCTCGCTATCCGCCCGCGAGGCGCATGAGGCGGAGCAGGCGAAGCATGTCGTCCTCATAGATATCCGCACGGTGGACGAGTGGCGCGACACCGGCCTGCCACGAGGTGCGCTGCCGCTCTCCGTCGACGGACCGGCCTTCGAGGTTCGGATCGCGGGACTTCGCCTCGACAATCCCGGCAAGCGCATCGCCCTGATCGACCGCACCGGCGCGCAGGCGGCTGCGACCGTGCAGAAGCTCGCCGGACGCGGCTGGCGCGAGATCGCCGCCGTGCGCGGCGGCATGCTCGGGCCGGGCGGTTGGCTCGCCGAGAGACTGCCCGTGACGCCTTATCCCTGAGGCTTCAGCAGATCCGGCCTTCGCTCCCGTGTGATCCGCTCGGCCTCGGCCCGCCGCCACTTCGCGATGCGGGCATGGTCGCCGGAGAGCAGCGCTTCCGGCAGGCCCCTGCCCTCCCATTCGCGCGGCCGCGTATAGTGTGGATACTCGAGCAGGCCGTTCTCGAAGCTCTCGTCCTGACCGGAAAGCTCCTTGCCCATCACGCCAGGGATCAGGCGCACGCAGGCGTCGAGCACGACCATCGCCGCCATCTCTCCGCCGGACAGAATATAGTCGCCGATCGAGACCTCGGTCAGCCCGCGTCCCTCGATCACGCGCTCGTCGACGCCCTCGAAGCGGCCGCAGACGATGACGACGCCCTCGCCCGCCACCCAATCGCGCACTTGGCGCTGGCTGAGCGGACGCCCGCGCGGCGACATCAGCAAACGCGGGCGCGTGTCGTCGGCCGGAACGGCCGTATCGATGGCCGCCGCCAGAACGTCGCAGCGCAGTACCATGCCGGCACCGCCCCCGGCTGGGTTGTCGTCGACATTGCGATGCCGGCCGATGCCATGATCGCGGATCTGGTGCGTCTCCAGCGACCACAGCCCCTTGCGCAGGCCCTCGCCCGCCAGCGAGACGCCGAGCGGGCCGGGAAACATCTCCGGATAGAGGGTGAGGACGGAAGCGCGGAAGCTCATGCCGCAGAGAAGCGCAGCGCCGGAAGTGCGTCCAGCGCCGCGAAATCCTTCACGCTCGCGATGACGTTGCCATAGGCGTCGAAGGCCTCGACCCCCAGCATGGTCAGCATCGCGACAGCGCGCATGCCAGCGCGGCGCGCCGCCTCGACGCCGAGCGGCGCGTCCTCGAAGACGAGGCAGGTTTCCGGCGCGACCTTCATGCGCTCGGCAGCGCCGAGGAAGAGATCGGGATGCGGCTTGCCGCGAAAGCCCTGGCTCGGAGCGATGATCGTGGCGAAGCGCTGGCGAAGGCCGAGTGTATCCAGCACGACGTCGATATTGGCCGGCGGCGCGGCAGACGCCACCGCCATCGGGATGCCGGCGGCATCCGCCCGATCCATCAGCGCGAACAGGCCGGCGAGCGGCGCGACATGCGGGCGGTAGCTCTCGCGATAGAGCGCTTCCTTGGCCTCGCCGAGGCGGGCGACCTCCTCGGCATCCGCATCGGGAAAATGTGGGCCGACGATCTCGCCGACCGCCATCCCGGCCGTATTGGTGAAAAAGCTCGCGCGATCGAAGGGCAGGCCGTGGCCGAGATGCCAGCTTTCCCAGGCGTCGTCATGGAAGCGCATATTGTCGACGATGGTGCCGTCCATGTCGAAGATCAGCGCGCCGACAGGCGTATCAATCGTCATTGTCGGCCTCGAACAGCCCCTCGGGCGGAACGACCTCGATCTGCCGGGCGGCGATGTCGATGCGCGGCGCGAAAGCCTTGGTGAAAGGCATCAGCACCGAACGGCCGTCCGGCAGCGCGATGTCGAGCAGGTCACCCGCACCGTAATTCTCGACCGTGGTGACGGTGCCCAGCGTCGCGCCATCCGGGCCGATAACGGCACAGCCGATCAGATCGGCCTGCAGGAACTCGTCCTCGTCATCGGGAGCGGGAATCTGGTCGCGCGCCACGAAGAGCTGGACGCCGTTGAGGCCTTCCGCAGCTTCGCGGCTGGTAACACCCTTCAGCCGGGCGACCACCACCTCCTTGGCGGGGCGGATATCGGCGATCTCGAAGCGGCGTCCCTTGTCATCGGACAAGGGGCCGTAATCCGCGATCGCAAGGGGATCGCCGGTGAAGGTCTTGATGCGGACTTCACCCTTGATCCCATGCGCGGCGCCGATGACGCCGAGCAGGACGAGCGTGTCGTCAGCGGCCATGGCGTGCACCATCGCGCAAAGACGGGCCCACCGTCATGCTCGCCCTTGTGGCGAGCATCCACGTCTTGAACTCAGGTCTCGCCAGGCGAAGACGTGGATGGCCGGGACAAGCCCGACCATGACGAATTGCATCGCGAGCCTGAGGCAGCATCACGCCTCGGCTTCGGCCGGGGCAGCGCTCTTGGCGGCCTTCTTCTCGGCGCGCTCCTTGGCCTTCTCGCCCGGCGTGCCCTTGTTCGGGTTGTTGCGGGCCGGGCGCTTGGTCAGGCCGGCGGCGTCGAGGAAGCGCAGCACGCGGTCGGTCGGCTGGGCGCCCTTGGCGAGCCAGTCCTTGGCCTTCTCGAGGTCGAGAACGACGCGCTCGGCCGAATCCTTGGCCTTCATCGGGTCATAGGAACCGATCTTCTCGATGAAGCGGCCATCGCGCGGCGAGCGGGCGTCGGCGACGACGATGCGGTAGTACGGGCGCTTCTTGGCGCCGCCACGGGTCAGGCGGATCTTGAGAGACATTCTCGTTCTTCCTTGGTTTTGGTTTTGGTTGGTTGCGGTGAAATCAGGGCTTGTTGTCTTCGACCAGCTGGTCGATCGCGGCCCAGGGATCGTCCTTCATGCCGGTCGAGGTGAAGATCTCCAGGTCGATCGAGCCGTCTTCGAGGACATCGATCTCCCAATATTCACCCGGCGCATGCACGAGGAAGGAGAAGGCGTCGTCGCGATAGGACGACGTCTCATAGGACAGGTTGGCGTCGTCGAGACGCGCCTTGACCTGCTTGAACACGTCGAACATGCCGACGCGCATTTCGGTGGGCTTGGTCACTTCTTCTTGCCTCCGAAGGGGTTGGATCCCCCCAGCCCCGGCAATCCCCGGCCCGGCATGCCACCGAGCCCCGGCAGTTTCGGCATCATGCCGGCAGGCGGCGTGACGCCCTTCGGCAATCCGGGAAAGCCTCCCGGAGGCAGGCTCGGCATGCCGCCGCCCGCGCCGAGCTGCTTCTGCAGTTCGGCGAGTTGCGCCGGGTCCATCTTCGACGGGTCGGGCATGCCGGCAGGCAGACCGCCCATCCCGCCTCCGATGCCAAACATCGAGCCGAGCTTGCCGAGCATGCCGCCCTTCTGCTTCTGCATCTGCTTCATCATGTCGGCCATGCCGCGATGCATCTTGAGCAGCTTGTTGATCGCCTCCGGCGAGGTGCCGGAGCCAGCGGCGATGCGCTTCTTGCGGCTGTTCTTGAGGATGTCGGGGTTCTTGCGCTCGGCCGGCGTCATCGAGTCGATGATCGCGATCGATTGTTTGAACAGCTTGTCGCCCATGCCCGAGGCGAGCTGGCCTTGCATCTGCTTCATGCCGGGCAGCATGCCCATCACGCCGCCGAGGCCGCCCATCTTGCCCATCTGCTCGAACTGCATGCGCATGTCGGAGAGGTCGAAATTGCCCTTGGCGAGGCGCTGCGCCAGCGCCTGGGCCTTGTCGGCATCGACCGTCTGGGCCGCCTTCTCGACGAGGCCGACGATGTCGCCCATGCCGAGGATGAGATTGGCGACGCGGGACGGATGGAAATCGTCGAGTGCATCGACCTTCTCGCCCGTGCCGACGAGCTTGATCGGCTTGCCGGTGACGGCACGCATCGACAGCGCCGCGCCACCGCGGCCGTCGCCGTCCATGCGGGTCAGCACGATGCCGGTCAAACCGACGCGGCCGTCGAAGGCGCGTGCCGTGTTGACGGCATCCTGGCCGGTCAGCGCGTCGGCGACGAGCAGCACTTCGTGCGGGTTGGTCGCGGCCTTGACCTCGACCACCTCCGCCATCAGCGCCTCGTCGAGCGTGACGCGGCCGGCAGTGTCGAGCATCACGACGTCGTAGCCGCCGAGCCTGCCCGCCTCCATCGCGCGGCGGGCGATCTGCACCGCCGACTGGCCGGCGACGATCGGCAGCGTCGCCACGCCGACCTGCGTGCCGAGGATGGCGAGCTGCTCCATCGCGGCCGGACGGCGCGTGTCGAGCGAGGCCATCAGGACACGCTTCTTGTTGCGGTCGGTCAGGCGCTTGGCGATTTTGGCCGTGGAGGTCGTTTTACCCGACCCCTGCAAACCCACCATCAGGATCGGCACCGGGGGCACGGCGTCGAAGCTGATGCCCTCGCCCTCACCGCCGAGCATGTCGATCAGCGCGTCGTTGACGATCTTGATGACCTGCTGGCCGGGGGTGATCGACTTCAGGACCTCGGCGCCGACAGCCCGCTCGCGGACCTTGTCGGTGAAGGAGCGCACGACCTCGAGTGCGACGTCGGCCTCGAGCAACGCCTTGCGCACCTCGCGCAGCGCGGCGTTGACGTCCTCCTCGGTCAGCGAACCCCTGCGGGTGAGGCCCGAGAGGATGCCTGACAGCTTGTCGCTCAGAGTGCCGAACATGCGGACCTGCCTGCCTCACGAGCATGAAGCCGAAAAGTGGATACCGGTTTTCGGACCACTTCATGCTCAAAAAACTCACCGTCACAGCCTCGACCGTACCGCCAAACGGTTTCGCGCCCGAGGGCGCAGACGCGCTGTCGGGCGTTGACCTCCGGGCTCATGAAGCAATGACGCGGCCCGGTCGGCGGATGCGGTCTCGACGATGTCGGCGAAACGGATGGAGGCGTTAAAGCCGGAGAATGTGGCGAAAGTCAAGGTTGCGGGCGCGGGAGCCTCATCAACCGACGATCCATCGCCCCGGCTTTGAGCGCTCCCGCTGCTCGTCTATACACGTTGCCCCTGTCCCGTGGAGACCGAAGATGACCGCCAGAGCCATCAAGACCTGCTTGTTCGGCGTTGCCGCAATGGTGCTGGGCGCCTCGCAGGCGCTCGCGCAGGCCTGCCCGGGCAATTTCAAGGCCGATGGCGTGCCGATGGTCACCGGTATCACCTATCGCAGTTGGGACCTCATCAAGGGCAAGGCACCGGCAGCCGTCCTTAAGAACCTCGCCGCGGCCGTCTCAGCCGAGGGCTTCGCCGGCATCCGCGTCGACCATGCCACCAGTTCCGTCGTCGCGATCCAGGAAACCACCGGCTCGGGCCGGCCGCAGCACCTGCGCGTCACCGCCCGCCAGAGCGGCCCGGCCACCCGCGTCGACGCCGCCTTCGTCGTGCAGGCCGGGCAGGTCGCTCCCGAGGGTTACGTGCGCGACGCGCTCTGCCGCGTCATCGCCGGCGGACGTGGCTGATTCCAGCACGCTGCGCCAGTTCCTCCCGGACCTGATGCTTCCGCCCCTCACCTGAGAGCTGACCATGAAACTGCTGCCTTCGCGCTTCGCCTTGCTTGCCATCGCCCTGATCGCCGCCGGCTGCGCCGGCGAGCCCCAGCGCACGACCTCGCTCAGCCAGGGCGCGACCGACCGCCTCGCCACGGTCCGGCTCGATCCCGCCGAAGCCACGCGCATCTTCAATGCCTATCGCGCCAGCCAGGGGCTCGGCCCGGTCAGGCTCGACCCGACCCTGACCGCGATGGCCCAGCGCCAGGCCAATGCGATGGCAGCCTCCAACTCGCTCTCCCATGATGCCGCCGGCAACTTCACCACCCGCGTTCAGGCCGCCGGCCTCGGCGGAGCGCGCGTCGCCGAAAACGTCGGCGGCGGCTACTATTCAACCGCGGATGCCTTCGCCGGCTGGCGCGCCTCCGGCGGTCACGACGTCAATCTGCGCATGGCGGAAGCCACGCGCTTCGGCATCGCCCTGGCCAAGAACCCGCAGACGCAATACCGCGCCTGGTGGGCGCTCGTCGTCGCCGGCGACCCCGCACGCCGCGTCGAGATGCCGGTCGGCCCTGTCGCCTATTTCGGCTCGAACCGGACGCGCTGAACAACGGAAGCCGGCTTGCCGTGCTCCGACCCCGCTGGAGCTACCTGCGTCTCCAACCATGCCAGGAATATCCGGAGCGGACGGCGTGGTTCGACTGTCTGCCGTGTGACAAGCCAGTAGGCCGGCCCGAGTTCGACCGCTTCCGCAAAGGGGCGAACCAGCTTTCCGCTTGCCAGCCATGTTTCGGCGAGGCGCTCATGGGCCAGCGCGACGCCCTGCCCCGCCGCCGCGGCCCGCAAGAGCAAAGACGAACTGGCGAAGCGCGGCCCCATCCCGAAGCGCTTTGCCGTGGCCTGCCCGACCTCGACACCGGTCTCCCGAAGCCAACGGCCCCATCCCGCCTGCGCATCGCCATCATGCAGCAGCGGCACCAGGCCGAGATGGTCGGGACATTTCAGCGTCGCGGCCATCTCGGGCGTGCAGACGGGAACCAGCCTGTCGTTCATGAAAGGTTCGGCGGTCACGCCCGGCCATGGGCCGGTCCCCATGCGAATGGCAAGGTCGCAGCCACCAGAGCGCGGCGTCACGATGTCCTTTGCTTCCTCCAGCCAGATTTCGATCTGTGGATGCTGCGATTGAAAGGCCGGCAAGCGTGGCATCAGCCATTCGGAGGCGAAGGAGGAGGTCGTGCTGATGCGCACGACATGATCGCTCACCTCCAGCAGTTCCCGCGTTCCATCGTGGAGGAGGTCCAGCGCTCGCCCCGCGATCCCGGCATAAGCGGCGCCGGCCTCCGTCACGGCCAGCCTGCCGCCCTCCCGCTTGAACAGTGGCCGGCCGATCCATTGTTCAAGCTGCTGGATTTGACGGCTCACCGCACCATGCGTGACCGCCAACTCAGCCGCGGCGCCAGTTGTCGTGCCGTGCCGGACCGCCGCCTCGAATGTCTTCACCGCGTTGAGTGATGGCAGTTTCCGGGACAATCGCACGAACCTGTGAGTTTTCCGCACATGCTTCCGAAAATTGCTCAGTTCGGCCGCCGGCGCAAGCGTGGCAGAGGAAGCCATCACAATGAGGCATCACATGACCGACAAGACCGCCGTCACGGACCATCCGATCGAGCCCACCCTGGCCGGCCGATGGAGCCCCCGGGCCTTCGCAGCCGACATGATCGACGATGCCACCGTCGCTTCGCTGTTCGAGGCTGCGCGCTGGTCCCCTTCGGCGAACAATCTCCAGCCCTGGGCCTTCATCCATGCGACGCGTGGCACAGCGGATTTCGACCGGCTGCTGGGCTGCCTGAATGAAGCCAATGCGAGTTGGGCCGGCAATGCAGCCCTGCTCGTGATCAGCATCGCACGCACCACCAAGGCGGACGGCAGCGTCAACGCCTATGCGCGCTACGACCTTGGCCAAGCGGTCGCCCATCTGACCTTTCAGGCGACCGCGCTCGGTCTGCATCTTCACCAGATGGCCGGATTCGACCAGGGCCGGGCTCGTATCGAGTTCGGCATTCCAGCGGAATGCGAGCCGGTCTCGGCCATCGCGATCGGCCATCTCGGCGACCCGTCGAACCTGCCCCAGCAGCTTCGGGACCGCGAACTGGCCGCGCGCATGCGGAATCCGGCGAGGTCCTTCGTCTTTTCCGGCCGCTGGCCCGAATAGGCGGTGGTCGCTCCCAGCCCACCAGCGCTCAGTCCCGTCGCTTTACAAATCGGTCGAACTCAGGATGGCTCGCCACAGCCACCACCCCGGAGCCTGCCATGACCTTCGAAACCTGGGCCGCTTTCGCTGCCGCGACCGCCGTCCTGCTGGTGATTCCCGGCCCGACGATCCTGCTCGTCGTCTCCTATGCGCTCGGCCAAGGCTGGCGCACGGCGCTGCCGACGGCGGCCGGCGTGGCGCTGGGCGACTTCACGGCGATGACGCTCTCGATGCTCGGCGTCGGCGCGCTGCTGGCGACCTCCGCGACCGTGTTCACCGCGCTGAAATGGGTGGGTGCCGCCTATCTGATTTGGCTCGGCATCAAGCTGTTCCGCGCCGGCGGCACGCTAGACGCCAAGCCGCGCGAGGATGCCGTCTCGTCGCTGAAGATGCTCGGCCACGCCTGGCTGGTGACGGCGTTGAACCCTAAGAGCATCACCTTCTTCGTCGCCTTCCTGCCGCAGTTCCTCGATCCGAAGGCGGATTTCTGGACGCAGATGCTGGTCTTCGAGGCGACCTTCGTGACGCTCGCCGCCGCCAACGCCTTCGGCTACGCCCTGGTCGCCTCCCGCGCCCGCGCCGTGGTGAAGAGCCCACGCGCGATCCGCGCCATCAACCGGACCGGCGGCGCCCTGCTGATCGGAGCCGGCATCGCCACCGTCGCGATGCGAACCAGCGCGCGCTGACGACAGGACGAATGAGCATGACCGCCCGCGACGCCGCCACCCTGGATTTCTACGCCGCCGAAGCGCGGGCCTATGCCGGGCGCTCGCGCGAGGCCGAGCATGCCCGTATCGCGGCCTTCGCAGCCGCCGTCCCCTCCGGCGCCCGCGTGCTCGAACTCGGCTGCGGCGGCGGCCATGACAGCGTCGAACTGCTGGCGCGCGGGCTTGACCTGGTGGCGACGGACGGTTCGCCCGAGCTTGCGGAGCAGGCGAGCCAGCGCCTCGGGCGGCCGGTCACGGTGCTGCTCTTCGAGGATATCGACGCGCGGGAGGTCTTCGACGGTGTCTGGGCCAATGCCTGCCTGCTGCATGTGCCACGCAGCGCCCTGCCCGGCATCATCGAGCGCATCCATGCCGCGCTGAAGCCGGGCGGCGTGTTCTATGCCAGCTTCAAGGCAGGCACCGAGGAGGGGCGCGACCGCTTCGGCCGCTACTACAACTATCCCTCACCCGACTGGCTGAAAGGCGCTTATGGCGCAGGTCGCTGGCAGACGCTCGACCTCGCCGAAAACCTCGGCGGCGGCTATGATGGCGAGCCGACGCGCTGGCTGCACGCGACCGCCGTCAAGCGAGCGTGAAAGCGTGGGGGCTTGACCCGATGCCGCGGAGCCCCACCTTCTTCGCCATGAACCGTCGCAAGCTGCTCTCCCTCCTCGGCATCCCCGCGATCCTCGGCACGACCGGTGCCGCCTGGGCCGCGATCTCCCGCTCCCGCAACCCCTATTACCAGGGGCCGGTGACGGAGAACTTCGACGGCGTCGTCTTCACCGACGGCAGGCCGGTCACCAAGGGTCTCGCCGACGTGCTGAAATGGCAGACCTCGAAGCGCGAGCGCGAGGTTTTTCCCGAGCGCTATCCCACCCCGCCGCAGGACAAGCCCCCGGCCAGCGTCGACGGGGTCCGGATCGTCCATCTCGGCCATGCCTCGTTCCTCTATCAGGTCGCGGGGCTGAACCTGCTGATCGACCCGGTCTATTCGCAGCGGGCGAGCCCGCTCTCCTTCATCGGCCCGCGCCGCGTCAACGAACCCGGCGTCGCCTTTTCGGACCTGCCGCGCATCGACGTGGTCCTGATCACGCATAACCACTACGACCATCTCGACATCGAGACTCTGGCCCGGCTGCAAGAGCGCGACCGGCCGCGCATGATCATGCCGCTCGGCAACGATACGATCGTCCGCGCCCGCATTCCCGATGCCCGCGCCGAGGCGCATGACTGGTCGGCCCGTCTCGCGCTGTCGGAAACGGTTTCGGTGACGCTGGTGCCGACCTATCATTGGTCGGCGCGCGGCGCCTTCGACCGTCGCATGGCGCTGTGGTGCTCCTTTGTCGTCGAGGCAGCCGAGACGAAGATTTTCCATGTCGGCGACACCGGCTATCACGACGGCTCGCTCTATCAGCGCCTGGGCGCCGAGCACGGCCCGTTCCGGCTCGCGGTGCTGCCGATCGGCGCCTATGAGCCGCGCTGGTTCATGTCGGACAACCACATGAACCCGGACGAAGCGGTGAAGGTCATGCTGGCGCTTCGGGCCGAGCAGGCGCTCGGCCATCACTGGGGCACCTTCCAGCTCACCGACGAGGGCATCGAGCGCCCGCCGGCCGCGCTGGCGGCGGCGCTGGTGGAGGCCGGATTGCCCGAGGAGCGCTTCAGGCCGATGCGGCCGGGCCTTAGCTGGAGTGCCTGAGCTGGACGGCCTGACCAGCCGCTATCGCGGCTGGACGTAGACGTTGATTTCGAGATTGGGGTCGGCCGGATCGGTGAGTTCGCCGACATATTCCTCGAGGAAGGCATCCTTCACGGTGATGCTCTTGGCCTCGAGATAGGCGGTGATCGTCTCATAGGTCGAGTCGATGTCGTCATAGGGCGCGATATGGACGAAGCGCAGCGACGGCCCCGCGGGCGACAGACCAGGGCGAACGCCGTTCCCGAAAGCAGAGGAACGATCGCCGGCCGGCCCCTGGCCGACAGGCAGCATCGCCTCATAGCGGAAGCCGTTGTCGTCGGTTTCGACGAACAGCGTCAACGGCCGCCCCGCGATCGGAAGCTGCGCCCGCGCCGCCTCCTGGCGCAGGATGCGGAAGCTCTCGGTCAGGCGCTTGAAGCCCTCGTCCCAGGTCGATGAGCCCGACAGCATCAGGACGGGCTTGGCGACCAGCAGCACCGGATCGACATCGCTCGGATCGCCGCGCTTGCCGGCGAGCGTGGCGTTCGGATCGGGAACACCCGTCTGCTGCTGGGTCGGCGGCTGGACAGGCTGCACCGGCCCCGGAGGCGGCAAAGTCGGCGGCGGCTGCACGGGCTGCGGCTCGAGCGGCATCTGGGGAGTCGGGGCGGGTTGCACCGGCTCCGGCGTCACCGGACGTTGCGGCGCCGGCGCCGGCTGGACCGGCTGCGGCCCCGGTACCGGTTCCGGCACGGCGGCAGGGGGATTGGGAACTGGCTGCGCCTGCGCCGGAACGGCAGCGCCGGGCGGAGGCGCCAGCGGCGCCGATTCGACCGCCGTCGGCGGCGCGATGCGCGTCTGGGCGAAAGCAGCCATTGGCGCGCACAGCAGAACGCTCAGCGCCACAACAGCAATCCGGGAATGCCGCATCGTGATGGTCCTGCTCACTGCAAACGATCTGGAAAGCGATTCGCGCTCTTGCAGCGCAACATAGAATGTCCACTTACGCCAAGAAATGATCTGGAGGGTGGCTTTTTCGCGTCGCCTCCATCATAGAACCGCACTTCATGGGATGTGTGACACGATGAACGCCCTGGCCCATCGCCGGTTCCTCAAGATGAACGGTCTCGGCAACCAGATCACCGTGCTGGACCTGCGCGGAACGAAGCTGCGAGTCAGCGAAAGCGACGCGCGCGCCATCGCATCCGAGCCCCGCGCCCGCTTCGACCAGCTCATGGTCCTGCACGACGCGCAGACGCCAGGCACCGACGCTTTCATCCGGATCTACAACACCGACGGTTCGGAGGCCGGCGCCTGCGGCAACGGCACGCGCTGCGTCGCCTGGGCGATGCTCGCCGACCCCGCCATGGGCGATGCCTCGAAGAGAACACTGACCTTGCAGACCAAGGCCGGCCTGCTGCCGGCGCGGCGCGAGAGCGAGCTCGTCTTCACGGTCGACATGGGCACCCCTCGCCTGAGTTGGGACGAGATCCCGCTGGCCGAGCCGTTCCACGATACCGCTCATTTCGAGCTCCAGATCGGGCCGATCGACGACCCGATCCTGCACACGCCCTGTGCCGTCAACATGGGCAATCCGCACGCCGTGTTCTTCGTCGACGATCCCTGGCGCTTCAATCTGGAGCAGATCGGCCCTCTGCTCGAGAACCACCCGATCTTCCCCGATCGCGCCAATATCGAACTCGCCGCCGTGACGGCGCCCGATCACATCGTCCTGCGCGTCTGGGAGCGCGGCGCCGGCATCACTCAGGCCTGCGGCTCGGGCGCCTGCGCGGCCCTCGTCGCAGCGGTGCGCCGCGAGCTTTCGGCGCGCAAGGCCGTGGTCAGCCTGCCGGGCGGCGATCTCACCATCGAATGGCGCGAGAGCGACGGCCATGTCCTGATGACCGGTCCGGTCGAGTTCGAATGGGAAGGCACGCTCGCGCCCGAACTGTTCGAGGCCGCGGCCTGATGACCCTCGAGGTCGTCACCTTCGGCTGCCGCCTCAACATCGTCGAAGGCGAGGCGATCCGGCGCCAGGCCGAGGCTGCCGGCATTGCCGACCTCGCCATCGTCAATTCCTGCGCCGTGACCGCCGAGGCGACGCGGCAGGCCCGCCAGGCCATCCGCCGTCTCAGGCGCGAGAGGCCCGACCGGCCGGTCGTCGTCACCGGCTGCGCCGCGCAGATCGAACCGGAGCGCTTCGCGCAGATGCCGGAGACCGCGCGCGTCATCGGCAATGCCGAGAAGATGCAGTCCGCGACCTGGGCCGGCCTCGCCCGCTCGAACAGCCTGGCGACCGCGGCCGAAGGCGATCCAAGCGACAAGATCGCCGTCGGCGACATCATGGCGCAGACCATGCTCGGCGCGGTCGATGGCGGTCGCTCGGCGAGGCAGACACGCGGTTTCGTACAGGTGCAGAATGGCTGCGACCACCGCTGCACCTTCTGCGTCATCCCCTTCGGCCGCGGCAATTCGCGCTCGCTCGCGCTCGATGCCGTGGTCGCGCAATGCCGCAGGCTGGTGGAGACCGGAGCCCGCGAGCTCGTCCTGACCGGGGTCGACCTGACGAGCTATGGCCGCGACCTCGCAAGCTCTGACAACCGAGCCGCGCCGACACTCGGCCGGCTCGTCCGCGCGATCCTGCGGGCCCTTCCCGAACTGCCGCGCCTGCGGCTGTCCTCTATCGACGCCGTCGAGGTCGATGACGACCTGCGCGATGCGATCGCCACCGAAAGCCGATTGATGCCGCATCTGCATCTCTCGCTCCAGGCGGGCGACGACCTCATCCTGAAGCGGATGAAGCGCCGCCATGGCCGCGACGATGCGATCCGCTTCTGCACGCAGATGCGCGAATTGCGGCCCGACATCGCCTTCGGCGCCGATCTGATCGCGGGCTTCCCGACCGAGGACGAAGCGATGTTTTCCCGCTCGCTCGACCTGATCGCTGAATGCGGGCTGAGCTTCGTCCACGTTTTCCCCTATTCGGCCCGCCCGGGCACGCCGGCCGCGCGCATGCCGCAGCTCCAGGGTGAGGTCGTCTCCGAGCGGGCCGCCCGCCTGCGCGCTGCCGCCGCCACCGCCCATGCCGCCCATCTCGACGCGCGCCTCGGCCGGAAGCTCAGCGTCCTGACCGAGCGCGGCAACACCGGCCGCGCCGAGGATTTCACGCTGGTCCGCTTCGCTCGTGACGTAACCGCCGGGGAAATCGTGCCCGTCTCGGCAGGCCGGGCGGACGAGCGCGCCTTGCTGGCGGCGTAGGCGCTCAGCCCTCCCGCGCCGCGCCGCCGACGCGCTGGACCTGATTGTTGCAATAGCCGCGCGGATTCCATGCGATTTCCGACGGCTGGACATTGCCAGCGACGTCGCGCGCCTGCGCCAGCACGGCGAGCGGCCCCGCGCGTTCAACCCCGAATTCGGCACTGAAACGCCGCCAGGCGAAAGGCCCTTCGCCGTCCTCCAGCATGGCCTCGCACCAGTTCGCGCCGCCATCGCAGGAGACGCGCACGCCCGCGAGCGCGATCGCGCCGCTCCAGGCGAAACCGGAGACGCGCAGTTCACCACCGACGGGAACGGTGAAGCCATGTACGGGCGCAGTCACCAGCGACTTCACCGGCATGTCGGTAATGACCGCGAACTGGCTTTCGTCGAGCGGCTCGCCGGGACGCACCGGCCGGATCGGCATGCGGTAATCGGTGCCGCGCATCTTCGCACCGTCATGCTCGCTGGCGCGCAGCGCGATCCGGTCGAGCCATTTCTGCCAGGCCGAGCCGGGAAAGCCCGGCGCCACGATCCGCAACGGCCCGCCATGCAGAGGCGGCAGCGGCTCGCCGTTCATGGCGAAGGCGATCAGCGTTTCCGGGCTCAGCGCCTTGGCGATCGGCAAACCGCGTGACAAGGCCGGCCGGGAAGGGTCCGTGATCAGCCGGTCGGGCGCATAATGTCCGGTATAGACCGCCGATCGCAGGACACCGGCATGCTCCAGCACATCCTTCAGCCGCACGCCGGTCCAGCGCGCGCAGCCGACGGCTCCGAGCCGCCATGGCAGACCGTCCGTCTCCGGCGAGAATTGCGAGCGGCCATTGCCCGCGCATTCGAGCACGGCGGTGACGGTCACCATCTCGAAGCTCTCGCGCAAACCCGCGACCGTCCAGACGGCCGGCCGCTCGACCTCCCCGTCGATCGTCAGCGTCCAGTCGCGGCCCGCCTCGATCTGCGGCACGTCGCCATTGTTGCGAATGAAGAAGGCGTCGATCGGCGTGATCGGATCACGGAGCAGGTCGAGCGCCGGTTCCGCATTCAGCGCGTCGTCGTCGTGAACATAGAGGCCTGGCTTGAGGCGGCGCAGGAGCGGCAGTTCGAGCAGGGCACGAGGCAAACAGCCACTCTCCGTTTGGCGCGGTGGAGCAGGCCCGAAAGGCCAGAGCGCGATGTCGTCCCGCTGAGCTTAGACCAGCCCTCCCTCGAAGGCGATGGCGCGCCGAACGCGCATCTTCGACTTCCCTCACGCCTTGGTCGCGACCTCCTCGCGCAGCGCCCGCCGCAGCACCTTGCCGACATTGGTTTTCGGCAGGCTCTCGCGGAAGAAGATCTGCTTGGGCACCTTGTAGCCGGTCAGGCTCTCCTTGCAGAAGGCGCGCAGTTCGTCTGCCGTCAGCGTGTCGTCCCTGCGCACCACGAAGGCGGTCACCGCCTCGCCGGAATGCTCGTCGGGCAGCCCGATCACCGCCGATTCCAGCACGCCGGGATGCATCGCGATGACGTCTTCGACCTCGTTCGGATAGACGTTGAAGCCGGAAACCAGCACCATATCCTTCATCCGGTCGACGATGCGGATCTGCCCGTCCGGCTGCATCACGCCGATATCGCCGCTGCGGAAAAAGCCGTCCGCCGTCATCACTTTCGCGGTTTCGTCCGGCCGCTTCCAGTAGCCGGCCATCACCTGCGGGCCGCGGATGCAAATTTCCCCGGCCTCGCCGATCGGCAGGTCGTTGCCCTCGGCGTCGCGGATCGCCATGTCCGTCGAAGGCAGCGGAAACCCGACCGTCCCGGTGAATTCGGAGATGTCGGGCCGGTTGATCGAGGCGACCGGCGAGGTCTCCGACAAGCCGTAGCCTTCGATGATCGGCCGGCCGGTGACATGCTTCCAGTGCTTGGCGACGGCGGCCTGTGTCGCCATCCCGCCCGAGACGGCGAAGCGCAGTTCAGCGAAGCTCACCTTCGCGAATTCGGGATGGTTGGAGAGCGCGTTGTAGAGCGTGTTGACGCCGGAAATCAGCGTGAAGCGGCTCGCCTTCAACGTCTTGACGAAGCCGGAAATGTCGCGCGGATTCGCAATCAGCAGCCCCTTGGCGCCGATCCGCAGCATGAACAGGCAGCAGCATGTCAGGGCGAAGATGTGGTAGAGCGGCAGCGCCGTGACCATGACGTGCTGGTAGTCGCTGCGCCCGAACGGCGGCTCCAGTGCCCAGCCGAGCCAGAGCCCGCATTGCTCGACATTGGAGGCGACGTTGCGATGCGTCAGCGTCGCGCCCTTGGCGACCCCGGTCGTGCCGCCCGTATATTGCAGGAAGGCGACGTCCTCCGGCGTCACCGTCACCGGCGACATCTCTTCCGTTCCGGCCAGGATCGTTTTCAGCGGGACGTAATCCGGCAGGTTGAACGGCTTGACCACCTTCTTGATCCGGCGGGCGACGAAATTGACGATATGCCCCTTGAAGCCCATCAGGTCGCCAGCCGTGGCGACGACGATGGTATCGAGTTTCAGGAGCGGCTTCGCCTCCTCGACGACATGGGCGAAATTTTCGATCACGACCAGCACGCGGGCGCCGGAATCGTTGATCTGGTGCGCAAGCTCGCGGGCCGTGTACAGCGGATTGACGTTGACGACGGTATAGCCGCCGATCAGGGCGCCGAAGATCGTCGCCGGATAGGCCAGGATATTGGGCATCATCAGCGCGATGCGGTCGCCCTTTCGGAAGCCCCTGGATTGCAGCCAGCCAGCAAAGGCGCGCGCCGCAGCCCCCGTCTCGGCGAAAGAGATCGTCTTGCCGAAGCTCTCGAAGCCGGGCCGCTCGGCATATTTCTCGCAGGCGCGGGCGATCAGATCGGCGAGCGTGCCGGGATCGCCGATCTGCGGCGGCACCGCCGCCGGATAATGAGCCAGCCAGGGCCGCGGATCGGGCTTCGCCTGTGCGGCACTGGTCGCATTCATCGTCATCCTCCCCTGTCGCCCCGCATTGCGCCCGTCAAACGGGCGTGCCGGTGCTTTTTGGTGATCCTACACTGCGGAACAGCTTCGGCGGGCGCAAGCGCCCGCCGAATTCTTACCTGTTTAAAGGTTTATATGTAAACTGATTTGACGCCCCGCCCTAGCGCGCCTGCGCCAGGGCATGGGCGGAGACGATCGCATCCGCCGGTTTGCCGGCGAGTTCGGCGAGATGATCGAAGCGCGCACTGAACGAACCGACGCCCGAGGTCGCCGAACGCAGTTCGACGATCAGACCCGCCATCTCCGCCTCCGGCATCAACGCGTTGATCTGGTCCCAGCCGCGCCAGCCCGGCCGCGCGTCGTAACCCAGGATCTGTCCCCGGCGAGCCGAGACGATGGCCGAGGCCCGCGACATCGCCTCGGAGGGTATGACCACCTCCACGGCGAGAATCGGCTCCAGCAGCACGGATTTGGCCTGGGGCACCGCCTCGGCCATCGCGATTCGCGCCGCCTGGCGGAACGCCATGTCGGAGGAATCGACGGTGTGATAGGAGCCGTCGGTCAGCGTTGCCTCGAGATCGACGAGCGGAAAGCCGAGCGGCCCGCTGCGGCAGAAGTCGCGGATGCCCGCCTCGACGGAGGCGATGTATTGCCGCGGCACTGCGCCGCCGACGATGCGGTCGACGAAGCGGATGCCCTCCCCTCGCGGCAAGGCAGCGACCTCCAGAACCACGTCGCCATACTGGCCATGGCCGCCGCTCTGCTTGCGATGCCGCCCGCGCGCACTGCCACGGCCGCGAATCGTCTCGCGATAGCCGATCTGCGGCGGCCGGCTTTCCACCGCCACGCCATAGCGGTTCGACAGCCGCTCCAGCGTGACGCGCAGATGCATCTCGCCCTGGCCGGACAGCCTGAGTTCGCCGAGTTCCGGCAACTGCTCGATCGCCAGCGCCGTGTCTTCGTCGGCGATCCGCGCCAGTGACGATGTCAGCTTGACGTCGTCCTTGCGGTCCTTGGCCGCCACCGCGAGCCCATGCACGGCCTCGGGCGGGGCGATCGTACTGACGAGCGGCGCCCTGAGCTTGCCGAGCGCGATCGCCTCGCCGGTCGCGACGCCTTCGAGCCGAGCGAAGGCCGCGACATCGCCCTCTTCGGCAGCCGGACGGCGCGTCTGCTCCTGCCCCTTCAACTCGACGACGCCGGCGATGCGGGCTTCGACTCCGCCCGACGAGGTCACGACATCGCCTTCCGCCAGCCGCCCCCGCAGGACACGGGCGAGCGAAAGCTTGCCGCCATGCGCGGAATGCCAGGTCTTCATGATCTGGGCCAGCGGCACGCCTTCGGCGACGACGCCGATCCGCCCGCGCGTCTCGTCCAGCCTGGGAGCCTCGTGCCGCAGCGCCTTGAGCAGCCGTGTCACGCCGTTGCCGCGCTCGGCCGAACCGATCAGCACTGGCACGACATGGCGATCCTGCAGGTCGCGGGCGAGATCGTCGAAGATGCGGTCCTGCGGCGGCTCCATGTCGCCGAGCAGCTCTTCCATCAGCGCGTCGTCATGATCGGCCAGCCGCTCCAGCATCGAGAAGCGCGCTTCCTTTTCCCGCCCGGCCTCTTCGGCAGCCAGCGGCACGATCTCGCTCGGCGCATGCTCGCGGTAGATGAAGGCGCGCTCCAGAGCGAGGTCGATGAAGCCGATCGCAATGCCCTTCTGCCAGATCGGGATCTGGCGCAGCAGCAGCGGAGTCCGCGACGCGCGCTGCAGGATCGGTATCGTCTCGCGCACGCGCCGCGTCGCCGCGTCGATCTTGTTCAGGAAGAGGAAGCGCGGAATGTCGGCTTCTTCCAGCTCGCGCAGCACGAGTTCGAGCGCCGGCGCCTTGCGGTCATCCGCCTCGCAGACGACGATCGCGGCGTCGACCACCGGCAGCACATGGCGCATCTCGTGCAGGAACTCGACCGAGCCGGGGCAATCGATGAAATGGAAGCGCTCGCCGAGGAATTCGACGCTGGCGACGTTGGGATCCGTGCTCATCTGATGGGAGCGCGCCTCGGGCGAGGCGTCGCCGACGCTGTTGCCGGTCTTGACGGAACCGGCCCGCGAAAGCGCGCCGCAGCGTTCGAGGATGCTTTCGAGCAGGGTGGTCTTCCCGCTCTGGAAGGGGCCGACGATGGCGATGCATCGCGGCCCCGGCCGTCTCACGCCATTGGCGGCGCCTCCGTTCGAGGATGCTGCGGGCATGGTGTCCTCCTTCGGGTCTGGCCGCGAAGGGGCGCGAGGCGAGGCCTCGACGCTCGGGCGCGGCGTGAAGCCGGCGGGGACGGACGATGCTCCCACGCCGGACGGGCGGCGGTCGCACCGGCCCGACGAGGCCGGGCGGCCGTCGAAGAGGGATCGTGGCGTCAGGTTCGCGCCGTTTGGTGGCGGGGGCAAGACAAAGTTCCGCTGCGATGCAGCGAGCCGGAGAGGCACTCGCCTGGCCGCCAGGGCGCGGGCACCCCTCCCCCTTGTGGGGAGGGGCAGGGGTGGGGGGCGTGCCGCTTGGTGAGGAGTGCCCGGATCAAGGAGCGGCATCGAGGCAGAGTCTCCCTTCAGGAACGAGCCCTGCCTTGCGCCCCCCACCCCTTCCCCTCCCCACGAGGGGGAGGGGTTCGCGTCGCGGCTCCGCGCACGCCAAATCCCCGCCCGCGTCTCCGCGTCGGTTGGTGAGGGGCAGCGGAGCGCCGCGAGGCGCAAGGGTATCGGGCCGCATCCATTGAGCCAGGATGCGGCGCGGATGGATTGAGCCACCATCCGCACGCCCCGTGGCGCTCCGCTCGTCGGCGATTTGTGACCTCGGGCCGCGCTTATCCGGTCGAAAGCCATCCTCCACCGCGAGCCGTTTCGACGCCAGTTCGGCTCATCGCCTTGTCGCGTCTACTCCGGCATGGGGCGAAGGCCTGATGCCATCGACCGTTCCAGCGAGCTCCTCGCACAGGGGCCTTAGTACCCCCAGGGCGGTTGCCCCAAAGCCTCCCGAGTCCGGGGTGCAAACCCGGCCGCAGGCGCCGCCCCCATCCCGACCAACGGCGTGCCTCCGGATGGCTGCCCCTCGGGGATGAGGTGCGTGAAGGATAGGCGCGCGAAACGGAGCGGTGATAAGTATGGCGGCGCGAGCCGCTGGAGGCGGATGCCGAAGTCGGTGGCGATAGCAGAAGCGATGTCCAACTCAGACGGATAGCCGGCCTTGATCATCGATGTCGAACTGGTCAGTCGGCTGATCGAAGCGCAGTTCCCCCACTATGCAGGGATGCCGATAGAAGCCGTCCACCCCGGGGGTTGGGACAATCGAACCTTTCGGCTCGGCCAGGAACTATCCGTACGATTGCCGAGCGCACAACGCTACGTCGCGCAAGTCGAAAAAGAACATCACTGGCTGCCTCGGCTAGCCCCGCTCTTGCCTCTTCCGGTGCCGGTTCCTGTGGTGATGGGTGCACCGGCCGAAGGATATCCCTGGTCTTGGTCGATCTATCGATGGCTCGAGGGGCGCCCCGCGACGACGGGTTTGATTGCTGATCTTCCTGCTTTTGCTCGCTCGCTGGCCTTGTTTCTGGCTGCGCTCCACCGCGTCGATGCGACCGGCGGTCCGCCAGCAGGAAACCACAACTTTCACCGTGGCGGGCGTCTTGCCGTCTATGATGCGGAAACCCGAGCCGCCCTGTCCGCTCTCTCGGCAAGCATGGATACCACATCCGCTGCCGAAGTGTGGGCTGCGGCGCTCTCATCGGAATGGCGCCACCGGCCGTTATGGGTTCACGGCGATGTGGCTTCGGGCAATCTGCTGGTAAAGAATGGCCACCTCTACGCGGTCATTGATTTCGGAAGTTCGGCAGTCGGTGACCCCGCCTGCGATCTGGTGATGGCGTGGACAGAGTTTTCCGACGACAGCCGCGCCGTGTTTCGCGCCGAACTTCCGTTTGATCACGATACTTGGCGACGCGCTCGCGGATGGGCGCTTTGGAAGGCTCTCATCACCCTCACGGATGCCGCTAGCGACCATGTCGCGATCGAAAAAGCTCGCAAGACCGCAGCGGAGGTCATCGCTGACCATCGCCGGTTCAGCGGAACGTAAGGCCTGCAAAGGGTCGCAACCGCCCCTCGCCTCACAGATTCCGCCGCTCCCCCCGCAGCGTCGCAAGCCCGATGCCGACCGCGTCGAAGCCGCCATCGACGGCCAGCGTCTGGCCGGTGATGTAGCTCGCCTGTTCGCTGCACAGGAAGAAGATCGCCGCCGCCAGTTCCTCCTCCAGCCCGTAGCGGGCGAGCGGTATGGCGTCGCGGTAGTCGGCGCGGATCTCGGGTGAGTGGACCGCCTTGGCCATGGCCGTCTCGACCGGCCCCGGCGCGACCGCATTGACGCGGATGCCCAAGCCTGCGAACTCCGCCGCCTGCTGCTTGGTGAGATGGCCGAGCGCCGCCTTCGAGGTGCCATAGGCGACCCGTAGCGTCGAGGCGCGCAGGCCCGAGATCGAGGTGATGTTGACGATGGCGCCGCCGCCGGTATCGGCCATCAGGGGCGCAGCGAGCTGGCTCATCAGGAACGGACCGGTGAGGTTCACCGCCAGCACGCGGTTCCATTCGGAAAGGCTCGTCTCCAGCACCGGCTTGAACACGGCGGTGCCGGCATTGTTGACGAGCGCGTCGAGCCGCCCGAAGCGGGCGATGAGCGTGGCGAAAGCGGTTTCGACCTGGCCGGGCTCGGCAACGTCGCAGGCCAGCGCCAGCGTATCCTCGGGCAGCGCGAGTGCCGCAACGGCGGCCTCCAGCGCCGGCCAGTCGATGTCGAGCAGCGCGACCTGCCAGCCCTCCGCGAGGAAGCGCTTGGCTGTGGCGAGCCCGATGCCGCGCGCGGCGCCGGTGACGAGGGCGACTTTGCTGGTGTCCTGAGGCATGTTTTCCGACCCGGTGGCTGTCATTCTTGTTGGGTAAAGCCTATGCACGGACGCAGCCCACCGGCCAAGCCGGCGGGCGGGCGGCCGTCAGCCACGACAGCCGCTCGACAAACGCCGCCATCTCCTGTATGGCCCGCGCACTCAACTGAAAACAGCGTGCCGAACGCCCGCGCAGCCAAGCGCGACAACGGCAATTGGAGAGACCCGTGAACATCATCGAACAGCTCGACAAAGAGCAGATCGCCAAGCTCAGCGAAGGCCGCGAGATCCCGCACTTCCAGCCCGGCGACACCGTCCAGGTCAACGTCAAGGTCAAGGAAGGCGAGCGCAGCCGCGTCCAGGCCTATGAAGGCGTCTGCATCGCCCGCAACGGCGGCGGCCTCAACCAGAGCTTCACCGTCCGCAAGATTTCCTATGGCGAGGGCGTCGAGCGCGTCTTCCCGCTGTTCTCGCCGAACCTCGATTCGATCAAGGTCGTCCGCAAGGGCAAGGTGCGCCGCGCCAAGCTCTATTACCTGCGCGATCGCCGCGGCAAGTCGGCCCGCATCGCCGAGCGCGTCGAGGCCCGTCCGGCCAAGGGCGACAAGGCCGCCGCCAAGTAAGGCTGGCGCCAGCACGAGAGCTTTCAGACGCGGTCCTTCGGGGCCGCGTTTTTGTTTTCCGGCGAGATTCGGCCGGGTTGTGGAGAGTTGCGACGCTCAGCCGCGTAACCGCGTCAGAAGTTCGGCGATATCGGCCGCCTTGTGATAGAGCCCGAAACCGACGCGCAGCCGGTCGCCGCGGATGTCGGTGACGATGCCGTCCCGGTGCAGGGCGCGATAGCAGTCCCCGGCCTGCTCGTGCCGGAAGGTGAGGAAGTTTCCGCGCGCGTGCTGCTCGCTCCGTACGACGAGATTGGCGGGATCGAGCACGGGATGGCGCAGTTCGCGCAGGCCCGCGACGAACATCTCCTGCAACGCTCGGGAATGGGCCTGCGCCACACCGGCATCGATCCCGTGCTCCACCATCCAGGCGAGCACCGCGTCCAAGCGATAGAGGCCCGACGGATCGAAGGTCGCGCCCATGAAACGCCAGCCGCCCTGCGCATAGGCGACCTCGTCCTGCGGCCCCGCCAGCGCGCCGAACGCCGCATACCAGCCGGTATCGCGCGGTCGCGGGGCGATCCCCGGCGGGCTGTGCAGGAAGCAGATCCCCTCTCCGCCCATCGCGTATTTATAGCCTCCGGCGAGATAGAAGGCGCGATCGGCGATGGCCGACAGGTCGGTCGGGCGCGC
The DNA here is from genome assembly GCF_058801345.1 of Allobosea sp. GW822-FHT03F07. Classification (NCBI taxonomy): domain Bacteria; kingdom Pseudomonadati; phylum Pseudomonadota; class Alphaproteobacteria; order Hyphomicrobiales; family Alloboseaceae; genus Allobosea; species Allobosea sp. GW822-FHT03F07. Next base: position 1,141,253 of record NZ_JBXAND010000001.1, on the reverse strand, counting down.
CATGAAGCCGTGATAGCCGTCGATCACGACGAGCCGCTCCGGCGCGGCGAGCGCATCGACCAGCCCGGCGAGATCCGTCAGGGCAAAGCCCGAGTTGAACAGCACCTGGCTGACGAAGACGAGGTCGATCCGGCCGGCCTCTCGCCCAGCGGCGACCAGCCGCGCGGCGAAGCTTTCGAACGGTTCGGCCGGAACGACGACGAGCTCGACCAGCCCCTCCTCGGCGAGCCGCTGCGTCTGGCGCCGGAAGGAGTGGAACTCGCCGTCGCTCGTCAGGATGCGCACAGTGCGGCCGGGCTCGCAGCAGGACAGCAGGCGGTTGACGAATTCATGCGTGTTCGGCGCCAGCGCCAGCGAGTCCGGCGACGGCAAGTTCAGATGCCGGGCGATCCCCGCCGAGACCCGGCCCCAGACCGGCCCCAGCACCTCCTCCCATTTGTCGTCGACGAGGCGGGCGGCGTCGTCCCAGCACCGCAATTGGGCGTCGCGCGTCACGTCCGGCCAGAAATGATGGCTGTGGGCCGCGAAATGCAGCCGCCCCAGGGCCGCCTCGCGGAAACGGGAGAAGTGGCGCGTAAGATCGAGCGGAAACGCCGGTTCGGTCATGCGTGACGAAGCTCCCACCTTGTGCGATACGGCAAATACTTTAAGTTTAAAATATCGATTGTCGAGCCTGCACCGGGGAGAACGTGCCATGACCCAGCAGGGTGGAAGTTCCGAGAGCCGGATCGAAGCCGGCATGACCACCGATTTCCGCGAGAAGATGAGCTATGGCGACTATCTCGGGCTCGACCTGCTGCTGTCGGCCCAGAAGCCGCTGAGCGACGCGCCGGACGAGCCGCTCTTCATCACCATCCATCAGGTCCAGGAACTCTGGCTGAAACTCTGCGTCCACGAGATCGAGGGCGCCATAGCCTCGATCCGCAACGACGAGTTACCGCCCGCCTTCAAGTCGCTGGCGCGCGTCTCGCGCATCCAGTCGCAGCTCGTCTCGGCATGGGATGTGCTCTCGACCATGACACCGGCGGACTATCTCGCCTTCCGCCCCTCGCTCGGCCAATCCTCCGGCTTCCAGTCATGGCAGTACCGCGCACTCGAATTCCGCCTCGGCGCCAAGGATCCGCGCATGCTCGCGGTCCACAAGCATCACGAAGCCGCTCATGCCATGCTGGAAAAGGCCTATCGCGAGCCCAGCCTCTATGACGAGGCGATCCTGCTTCTGGCGCGGCGTGGCCTGCCCGTGCCGGCGGAATGCCGCGAGCGCGACTGGCGCGAGCCTCACGTCTTCGACGCGGCGCTGCGCGATGTCTGGCTCGGAATCTATCGCGACAACCGCAGCCATTTCGATCTCTACGAACTGGCCGAGGAACTGGTCGATATCGAGGACCAGTTCCAGCAATGGCGCTTCCGCCACATGAAGACGGTCGAACGCATCATCGGTTTCAAGACCGGCACCGGCGGCTCCTCCGGCGTGCAGTTTCTCAGGACGGCCCTCGAACGCAGCTTCTTCCCCGAACTCTGGGAGCTGCGCGGGCAGCTTTGATGGCGGCCGCGGGCAGGCTGCCATGCCCTGGCGATACATTGCCCGGCCAGTCTGGAACTGATAGAGACAGGCCCATGATCGCGCTCCGTGCAGTCGAGGATGGCAGGCTCTGCGTTGTTCGCCGTGAAGCGAACATGCGACGCATTCCCACGACGCAAGGTTTCGCCGCGCTGCATGACCATGCCCGGCTGCCCTGGCGCTTCTTCGGGCGCTTCACCGCCTCGATCGCCGCGGGCCTTAGCCCCGCCTGAGACCGGCCGATGGGCCGGCGACAGGCGAATGCGACGCGCGCGCCGGCTCCGGCAGCCGGCCTTCCGAATTTCAGACCGATTTCAAGACATCGAGGCTTATCGCCATGACCGCGACTTCCGCACCCCGCACGCTCTACGACAAGATCTTCGACGACCATGTCGTCGACCGGCAGGAGGACGGCACCTGCCTGCTCTATATCGACCGCCACCTCGTCCATGAGGTCACGAGCCCGCAGGCCTTCGAGGGCCTGCGCATGACCGGCCGCAAGGTCCGCTCGCCTGAGAAGACGCTCGCCGTCGTCGACCACAACATCCCGACGACCGACCGCTCCAAGGGCATCACCGAGGAGGAGAGCCGGATCCAGGTCGAGGCTCTCGCGAAGAACGCGAAAGACTTCGGCGTCGAATACTTCAACGAGCTCGATATCCGCCAGGGCATCGTCCACATCGTCGGACCCGAGCAGGGCTTCACCCTGCCCGGCACCACGATCGTCTGCGGCGACAGCCACACCTCGACGCATGGTGCTTTCGGCGCGCTGGCGCATGGCATCGGCACCTCGGAAGTCGAGCATGTGCTCGCGACCCAGACGCTGATCCAGAAGAAGGCGAAAAACATGCGCGTCCAGGTGGACGGCACGCTCGCCAAGGGCGTCACCGCCAAGGACATCACGCTCGCGATCATCGGCGAGACCGGCACGGCCGGCGGCACCGGCTCGGTCATCGAATATGCCGGCGAGGCCATCCGCGCTCTCTCGATGGAAGGCCGCATGACGCTGTGCAACATGTCGATCGAGGGCGGTGCCCGCGCGGGCATGGTCGCGCCCGACGAGAAGGCCTATGCCTATCTCAAGGGCAGGCCGAAGGCGCCACAGGGGGCGGCCTGGGACGAGGCCCTGCGCTATTGGGAGACGCTCTACAGCGACGAAGGCGCCCATTTCGACCGCATCGTCCGGCTCGACGCCAATAACCTGCCGCCGATCGTCTCCTGGGGCACGTCGCCGGAGGACGTGATCTCGGTCGCGGGCAGCGTGCCCGACCCCGCCTTGATCGAGGACGAGACCAAGCGCATCTCGAAGCAGCGCGCGCTCGACTATATGGGCCTGACCGCCGGCACGAAGATGACCGATATCCCGCTCGACGTGATCTGGATCGGCTCCTGCACCAATGGCCGCATCGAGGATCTGCGCGCCGTCGCCAAGATCGTCGAGGGCAAGAAGATCGCGGGCTCGCTCGACTATGCGATGATCGTGCCGGGCTCCGGCCTGGTGAAGCAGCAGGCCGAGGCCGAGGGGCTGGACAAGATCTTCCTCGCGGCCGGCTTCGAATGGCGCGAGCCCGGCTGCTCGATGTGCCTGGCGATGAATCCCGACCAGCTCAAGCCTGGCCAGCGCGCCGCCTCGACCTCGAACCGCAATTTCGAGGGCCGCCAGGGCTATCGCGGCCGGACTCACCTGGTCTCGCCGCAGATGGCCGCAGCCGCAGCGCTCGCTGGCCACTTCGTCGATGTGAGGCAGTTGGGCTGAGCAATGGCGAGTGGCTCGATATTGGTCCGCACGTCATCCCGGACAAGCGGCGAAGCCGCGCAGCTCCGGGATCCATTGTACAGCTCCGGCGCCCTATGATGGATCCCGGGTCAAGCCCGGGATGAGGGTGTGGTTCGGTGCAGAGCGATTTCAGGAGCCTTGCAATGAGCACCGATCCCCGCGAAGCCGCCCGTGCCGCCGAAGCGAAGGCGGCGCTCGAGCGCGTCAAGCGCGACAGCGAAAGCCTGCTCGGCTCCTCGATGGGCCGGGCGGCTGATCACTTCAGCGGCCGGGACGCGCCGGAAGGCGACAGGATCGAACTCTGGGGCCGGCGCATCGGCCGCTTCCTGTCGCTGATCGGCGTGATCGTGCTGGCCTGGTGGCTCGGGCACCAGCTCAAGGTCTGGTGATGGGCAGCGTTCCGGCCATCAAGGCAGTGTCAGCAGGCTCTCCCAACTCCGGCTGGGACGGTACGAAGGCCCCTTCCCTCGCAGATTTCGAGGAACTCGCCCAGGCCGCCTTCGACCGCCTGCCCGAGGAATTCCGCGCGCTCTGCGCCGACGTGATCTTCAACGTCACCGAATTTCCCGAGGACGACGTCTGCAAGGAACTGGGGGCCGAGAGCCCCTTCGACATCCTCGGCCTGTTCACCGGCATCGGTCTGCCGCAGCAGGGCTATGCCCCGCAGACCGGCCAGATGCCCAACACGATCCATCTCTATCGCCGCCCGATCCTCGATTACTGGTCGGAGAACGACGAGACGCTCGGCGGCGTCGTTACCCATGTTCTGGTCCACGAGATCGGCCACCATTTCGGCTTCTCGGACGAGGACATGGAAGCCATCGAAGCGAGTGTCGATACAGAGCCGGAACGCTAGACAATGCTCGACGAACTGATCCGCCACCTGCCGGCCCTGACGCTGGTCTATTCCGCCTTCATCCTGGCGGTCGCCAGTCCCGGCCCGAGCAATCTCGCGGTCATGGCGACCTCGATGGAGCGTGGCCGCCGCGCCGGCATGACGCTGGCGCTCGGCGTCACCGCCGGCTCCCTGACATGGGGCGTCCTCGCCGCAATCGGCGTCTCGACCCTGATCGCCGGCCATCCCGGCGCGCTCTACACCATCAAGATCGTCGGCGGGCTCTATCTGCTCTTCCTGGCCTGGCGCTCGGCTCGCTCGGCCATGCAGGCGGACATGCCGGCGCCCAAGGCCGCCGTCTCGGGGCGCCGCACCTTCATCCGCGGCTATCTCATGCACATCACCAATCCCAAGGCGATCCTGAGCTGGACCGCGATCATCGCGCTCGGCCTGCGTCCCGATGCACCGGCGCTGCTCGCCTATGCCATCGTCATCGGCTGCGGGCTGATCTCGCTCGCGATCAACCAGGGCTATGCCGTCCTGTTCTCCAGCGCCCCGATGATCGCGGGCTATCGCCGGATCCGGCGCCGGGCGGAAGCCGTCCTCGCCGCCTTCTTCGCCTTCGCCAGCTTCAAGCTCCTGACCGCGCAACTGTGAACGGCGTCGCATTGACGCCGCTTCGAACGGCTCTAACCTCTGCCTCCGCATACGAACGCGGAGATCGCCCATGCGCCGCCTCGCTTTCGCCGCCCTGGCCGCAGCCCTGCCCGCGGCCGCCCTCGCCCATCACGGCTGGGGCTCCTATGACGCCCAGAACCCGGTGACGCTGACCGGGCCGATCAAGACGCTCGAATACGTCAACCCGCATGTCCATGCCGACATCGCCGCCGACGGCAAGGAGTGGGAACTGACCCTCGCCCCGCCTTCGCGCATGCAGGCACGCGGCGCCGTGCAGGACCTGATCAAGGTCGGCACGACGATCACCGCCTATGGCTATCCCAGTCGCGTCAAGCCGGGCGAGATGCGGGCGGAATGGATCGAGGTCGCCGGCAAGCGCTTCGAGCTGAGGTGAGCCCGCGTGGAGCATGCCGGCATCGCCATTCTGCAGACGCTCGAGCGCTCGGCCTTCGGCTTCGCCATCCGTGACGCCGTGCTGATCTATCCGATCGCCAATGTCGTCCATGTCCTGGCGGTGCTGGTTTTCTTCGCCAGCGTGGCGATCATGGATCTGCGCATTCTCGACGCACTGCGCGAGGACGCAACGGAGGCTGTCATTCGCCGCTTCCGGCCCGTCGCGATCGGCGCCTTCTGCGTGCTGTTCGCCAGCGGCGTCATCCTGTTCACGCCCGAGGCGAGCGCGACCATCCGCAACCCCTCCTTCCAGATCAAGCTCGCGCTGATCGCGATCGGGCTCTTGAACGTGATCTGGATGGAGCGGGCACTGAAACGCGGCTATCCCGGCATGACCGCCCGCGCCGCGCGGGTACCGGCCGCGCTCTCGCTGATCATCTGGCTCGGCGTCGCCGCGGCCGGGCGCTACATCGCCTATATTTAAGCAATATTGGAAACAAAATAATGGCGAATGTGACGATAATCCCAAAAATATTAGCAATAGACGAAGCATTCCACCTGAATGACATTCAAACAATCAAGACAGATATTAAGTTTGCGAAATTTTGCTTTGAAAATTTCAACTGCAACAATCTGTTTAAATTAGATTTTCGGCCCGATGACTACAAGAATTATGCGTATGCAACCGCCGGATTGGTTCACTATCGGAGAGCGTTCAATACCGGAACACGAAAATACAAGATAGAATTGGACCTCGAAGGCGCTCACTCTGATCGATCTAGGCTCCACCAACGGCTTATCGACCTAGCAAGCAAGCAAATTGCGCATTTCGCAAGTGGACACGAGTTGCTGTCGCCGGCAATTTCCGTAGCGATCGACCAACAGACGGGCGGCGCGTCAGTCAGAGGCATATTCGGCGGCGGTGTGTTTGCCTCGTTAATGTCGGAGGCGACGAGACTGGACGCCATCACGCATTTTCAGTACCTCTTGGAAGTCGTTATCGATCCAATTGAGCGTCAGCTTGAAGCCAAAATTCTGGAGCATGCCTCTCGCCTCAGTTCGGACGAGATAAAGAACTTGCCCGATGGGTTCCCTCCGCACCAGGCCGATCCTCTTATGCGACCTTCCTGGCCGAGAAGTTTGAAAGCCTAGCTATGCAGCCCTTCACCACGCTGACCTCGACGCCCGCGCCCTTGAAGGTGATCAATGTCGACACCGACATGATCATCCCCAAGCAGTATCTCAAGACGATCAAGCGCACAGGGCTCGGCACGGCGCTCTTCGCGGAGATGCGCTACAAGGAAGACGGCTCGGAGAACCCCGATTTCGTGCTGAACCAGCCGGCCTATCGCAAGTCGGAGATTCTGGTCGCCGGCGATAATTTCGGCTGCGGCTCCTCGCGCGAGCATGCCCCCTGGGCCCTGCTCGATTTCGGCATCCGATGCGTGATCTCCACGAGCTTCGCCGACATCTTCTACAACAACTGCTTCAAGAACGGCATTTTGCCGATCGTGGTCTCGCCCGAAGACCTCGAGAAGCTGTTCGACGATGCCGACCGCGGCTCGAACGCGACGCTGACGGTCGATCTCGACAAGCAGGAGATCAAAGGCCCCGACGGCGGAACGGTGAAGTTCGACATCGACCCGTTCCGCAAGCACTGCCTGATGAACGGCCTCGACGACATCGGCCTGACCATGGAGAAGGCCACCAAGATCGAGGCCTTCGAAGAAAAGCTGAAGCAGCGCGCCTGGGCGTGATGCCTTCACCGTCATGGTCGGGCTTGTCCCGACCATCCACGCCTTCCTTCGTCGAGGGCGGTGTTCAAGACGTAGATGCTCGGGTCTTCGCCCGAGCATGACGAGGTGATCTACCCCACCAACCCCGCCATCGGCCCGATGCCGCCGCTGCCCGGAAAGACCTTCTCCGCCAGCACCGGCCCCGAGAGCCCGAACAGTTCGGACACCACCCCCTTCGCCACGCCGCGGATGTCCGTTGTCGGCTTGAGGTCGCGCTTCTCATACAACTGCTCAGGCTTCAGACCAGGCCAGTCGACGATCATCCGTCCGCCCTTGACCGCGCCGCCGACCAGGAAGGCGACCGTGCCGGTGCCATGATCTGTGCCGACCGTGCCGTTGACCTTCGCGGTGCGGCCGAATTCGGTCACCACCATCACGACCGTGTCCTTCCAGACCGGGCTCAACCCCGTCTCGAAGCTCGCCAGCGCGCCGTCGAGGCCGCCGAGCAACTGCGCCAGCCGGCCCTTCGCTCCGCCCTCATTCGCATGCGTGTCCCAGCCCTCGAAGGCGAGCGCGGCGATGCGCGGCCCGTCATCGGCACCCACCAGAGCCGCTGCGCCCTCGGCAATGCGCTTCATGCCCTCGGCGCTGTCGGGCCCGCCGCCGCCCTTGGCCTCGCCGCTCATGCCGCGCCGCCGCGCGATACCCTCGGTCAGGTTCGCCTGGGCGAGCGCCCGCGCCAGAGCCGGATCGCGCTGGCCATAGAGATCACCGAGCCGCTGGATCAGATCCGAGCCCGCTCGCGCCATGCGCGGCGGCGCCCAGCCGAGGATCGGCGCCTCGCCACGCACGACCAGAGGCGGCACCACGCCGACGCCGAGCACCCCACGCTGGGAAATGCCCTCCCCCGGCGGCAGGCTGGCAATCAGCCGGTTGAGCCAGCCGCTATCGGTCTTGCCGGGTCCCTGCTGGCCGCTCTCCAGCACATCCTGCCCATCGAAATGCGAGCGCTCGCGATAGCCGGTCGCCGTCGCATGGACGATCGAGGCTTGTCCCGCCGCGTAAAGGCGCGCCAGGTTCGGCATGGCCGGATGGAGATAGAAGAAGCCGTCGAGCGGCAGCGCCGCATCCGGCCCGTCGCGCGTCAGCGCGATGTCGTCGCGCAGCGCGGCGTAATCGGGATCGCCGATCGGCGGCACGGCCGACAGCCCGTCGAGCGCCCCGCGCAGCACCACCAAGAGGAAGCGCGGATCGCGGCTGCCCGCCGCCGCATAGGCGAATTTCGGCACGAAGGACCAGGCGAACAGGGCGCCGGCCGCCCCCAGCATGGCACGGCGCGACGGCGTCATCTTCTCGCAATCGTCGTCGTCATCGAGCATGGGCCTCACCTCCGCTGGAATTCGGGCGACATCAGCATCAGCGCCAGCGCCTGCGGCTTGCTCTCCGCCCGCGCCACCGCCTGCCGCGTCTCGGGCGAGAGCAGCGGCCCGAGGATGTCCTCGGCCAGCACGCGCGGATCGGGCACATTGCCCGCCGCCTGCCGGCCCCAGCCCGAGGCAACGTCGATGCGCGTCTTGATGCCCTCAGGCGAGGCCCAGGCGTCGTTCGTATCGGGATAGCCGTTCGGGCCCGAAGGCTGCCAGAAGGGCTGCCCCATCGCGTTGAGCGGCCCGATGATCTGGCCGAAATCGGGTTTCCGCCCGAGCGCCCGGAAGGCCGCGAGCATGAATTCCTGCGGCGAGCGGATCTTGATCGGTTCGGCCGCCCAGGCCGCGTTCGACTCGATTAGTGTGCGCGACACCGCCGCCAGATCGCCCTCGGTCCGACGGAACACGGCTGCGAGATCACGCACCAGCGCGGACGGCGGCTCATCCGCGACGAAATGCCGGACGAGCTTGATCGCGATGAAATCGGCCGTGGCCGGATGGCGTGCGAGATCGCCGAAGGCGGCCAGCCCCTTTTCCTTGCCGGGTTGGCCATAGGGCTTGCCGAGCAGCGGCGGCTCGCCGGGCTCGTGCAGCCCGGCATTGAAGGCGAACGAGCCCGGAAAGCCGAGCACCGCCTCGCGGCCGACCACCGTCCAACCCGTGATGATACGGGCGAGATTGGTGACGTCGACCTGCGCATAGCCGCCCGAGACGCCGAGCGTGTGCAGTTCGAGGATTTCGCGGGCGAGGTTCTCGTTGAGCCCGCGCCCGCGCCTTTTGCCGACCGGCGAGGCCGGGCCGATCGAAAGCCGGTTGTCGAGGAAGTCGAGCATCGCCGGGTGGCTCTCGGCCGCGACCAGCATCTCCTCGAAGCGGCCGAAGACATGCGGCCGGATCGCCTCGCGCTCATAGGCCCCGGCCATGATCCGCGTCATGTTGCTCTTGGTCGCCCCGATGCAGAAATGGTTCGACCAGAACTGCACAAGCCGCTCACTGAGGCCCGTCTCGGCCTCGAGCGCGAGGCGCACCCGCGCCGAAACCTCGTCGCGATAGGTCCGGTAGGGCAGCGCCGGCTCATTCGCCGGCCGTGGCTGCGCCATCTGGTTCTGGTTCGTGGTCGGAACAGGCTGGGCGGCGGCGACCTGCGTGCCTGCATTCTGCGTCGCCATGTTCTGGGTCGATCTGCGCGCCTCGCGCTCGATCCGCTCACGATCCTCGAAGGCGTAGAGCGCGGCACCGATCTCGGCGGCGCCGGAGAATGGCAGGCCCGCAGGCTGCGGCAGCATGTGCCGGTCGATCTCGGCCAACAGCCGGTCGCGCGCGCCAGCCCGGATCTCCGGGCTCTGCCCCAGCCCGAAGCCGAGGCCGAAACGCTGCAACCCCACGCTCTCGCTGCGCAAATCGGACGGGCTCGCCATGCGGTCGCCTCCGCTCATATTCGTCGGATGACGCAGAGTGGCCGCAGAACTGTGGCAAAAACCAGAAGCAAAACGCGAGAATGCGAGGCTTTTCTGGACCTATAATGCGCGCCGCAGCCGAAACACCCCCGAAATGAAAGAAAACCGCCGCCTCCTGCGAGGCGGCGGCTCCCGAATGATCGCTCAGGCTCGAGCCGTTCACATCGCCGGCAGCGCTGCGACGTCACGCACCGACGCGCTGAGCCCAGTCACCTTTCCGACCATCGAGGCCTTGCCGGTGGCGAGGTCGACCTTGTGCAGGGCGCCGTCCGCGAGAAGCCAGCCGGTATTCGTTCCATTCCCTGCGGTCTCGATGTCGAAGGCGATCGCCTTCGGCGACACGCCGAGCTTGCCGATGGCGCCGAGCACGCCGTCATTCGGCGGCGCCTGCTTGAGCAGCCCACCGATCTTGCCGTCGATATCGTAGAGCGCCGTTTCCTTGGTGCCCTTCACCGAATTGCTGTAGGCGCCGGCGACGATCATCGGCACCTCGCCCTTGTGCATGTCGGTCTCGGCGAATTTCAGCTTGCCGTCGACGGTGGTCTTGCCGTCCTCGACATTGACGCGGAGATTGGTGCCGTCCGAGCCGATCACGCGCAGGCGGTCGGCCGCCGGGTTGAAATCGACCGTCGCCATGGCGCTGGTGGCGAGCACCGTGTCCATCTTGGACTTCATCGTCGCCTTGCCGGCGGAATCGACCGTGTAGATCGTGCCGTCCGTGGTCAGGGCGTAGAGCATGCCGTCGGCCGGGCGGACATCGATGCCGGCGATCTTGCCGGAAATCCCGGTGACCTTCATCGACTTGCCGGCCTTCTGGGTCGCGGTGTCGATCATGGTGAGGGTGTCGTCTCCGGTCAGCGCGGCCAGCGTCCCGGCCTGGGCGGACAGCGAGGCGGTGAAGGAGGCGCCGAGGATGGTCGAGGTGATCAGCGCGAGGCGTGTGGTCCTGGTCATGTCGTTGTCCTCCGATTGCATCGTATCGGTGCCGCTCGGGCGGCCTGTCGCCGCGGCACTCGGATCGGATAAGCTCGGCTGGAAAGACCGGATGCAGGACGAAAAATAAACCGGGAAAGCGCATCCGAAGCGGAACCCGGCGCGTAGACCGCGGTTGGCATTCGCTCTCTGGCGACAGCCGGAGGAGGGCGAGGATGGTGGGGGGGCGTCGCGTTGACGGAAAAGCCAGGGGAGATCGAGGCGGCGCTGCTGGCCTGCGCCTCGGGAGATAAATCGGCGCTCCGGCGCATCTACGATGCCGAGTCGCCGCGTATGATCGGAGTGGCGCAGCGTCTGCTGAAGCGCCGGGCTCTCGCGGAGGAAGCGGTGCAGGATGCCTTCGTCCTGATCTGGCGGCATGCCGCGCGGTTCGACCCGCAACGCGGCGCCGGCCTGACCTGGATCTACGCGATCCTGCGCAACCGCTCGCTCTCGATCCTGCGCGACGAGAAGCGGACCGAAACCAGCGATGCTCCCATCGCGGCGGAGGCGGCGAGTGAAGAGGACGATCCCGAGACCGTGATGTCGAAGCTGTCGGACGCCAAGGCGCTGCACGCCTGCCTGGAGACGCTGCCGCCGCAGCGGCGCAGCCTCGTGCTGCTCGCCTTCGTCCAGGGCCTGACCCATGGCGAGATCGCCGGCCGGCTAAAAATGCCGATCGGCACCGTCAAATCCTGGATCCGACGCTCGCTGATCTCGCTGAAGGAGTGCCTCGGATGAGCCCGGCCGCGGATTCCAACGAGACGCCGCAGGACCGTGACGCGCTGGCGGGCGAATATGTGCTCGGTCTCGTCGAGGGCGCTGACCGGATGCTGCTGGAGCAGCGCATCGAGCGCGAGCCGGCGCTCGCGGCTTCCGTCGAAAGCTGGCGGGGCCATCTCGCCGCGATCGATGCGACCGCACCTCAGATTCCACCCTCACCCGGCCTCTGGGCCCGGATCGAAGCCGAGATCGCCGCGATCCTGCCCGCCGCCGAACGCGGGCGCGCCAAGGCGACGAAGGCCGGCAACACGCTGGCGAACTGGTGGAACAGCCTCTTCGTCTGGCGCGGCGCGGCCTTCGCCGGCGCAGTCGCCGCCCTGCTGCTTGCCATCGGCCTGAACGGCGCGCTCGACCGCGCGAAGCGTCAGCCCTTGATGGTCGCCGTGCTGCTGACTGATGCCAATGTGGCGGCCGCGGTGGTGAACACGTTTGCGGATGGTCGCGTCGAAATGGTGCCGCTGCAGAACATTGCCGTGCCCGAAGGCAAGGCGCTGGAAATCTGGACGCTCTGGGACCGGGGCGTCGGGCCTCGCTCGGTCGGCCTGATCGACCGCGCCCGCACGACGCCGCTCAGGCTCGACCAGATGCCCCTCGGCACCAACCAGCTTTTCGAGATCACGATCGAAAACGCGACCGGCTCGCCGACAGGACGGCCGACGGGACCGATCGTGGCGAAGGGTACGACGTCGCAGGCGTTGTGAGGCTCGGGCGCGTAACACCCGGTCATTCGGGATCGGCGCCGCTTCGCTACGCCCAGAACGACGACGCGCGACCGTCGCCTACACCACCACCGTGATCGTCTCCGCCGCCCGCGTCAGCCCCGTATAGAGCCACCGCGCCCGGTGCTCGCGGAAGGCGAAGCTCTCGTCGAACAGCACGATGTCGTTCCACTGCGAGCCCTGCGCCTTGTGAACCGTCAGGGCGTAGCCGAAGGTGAATTCGTCCGTGTGCTTGCGCAGCTCCCAGGGAATTTCGTCCTCGGTGCCGTCGAAGAAGTTCGGGAGAACCGAGACCTTGACCGGCTTCGCGTTTGGGTCGTCCTCCGGCGTCACCCGCATGGTGACGAGGCCCTTCTTCGAGGTCTTCAGCTCCTGCACAATCCATGAACCGCCATTGAGCAGGCCCTTGCTCTTGTCGTTGCGCAGGCAGACCAGCTTCTCGCCGGCGACGGGAACGGTGTCCGTGCGGCCCATGATCTGGCGCATGCGAGCATTGTAGTTGCGCCGCGTCTTGTTCATGCCGACCAGCACCTGGTCGGCGCTCATCACCAGCTCGGGATCGACCTCGCTGCGGCGGATGACGCGGCTCTTGCCGTAGTCCCCGACATCGAGCCGCCCGCCCTCGCGTACCGTCATCGACATTCGCACGATCGGATTGTCCGCCGCCTGCCGGTGGACCTCCGTCAGCATCACATCGGGCTCCTGCTCGGTGAAGAAGCCGCCGCCCTTGACCGGCGGCAATTGCGCGGGGTCGCCGAGCACCAGCACCGGCGTGCCGAAGGAGAGCAGGTCCCGGCCGAGCTCCTCGTCGACCATCGAGCATTCGTCGATGATGATCAGCTTGGCCTTGGCGGCCGTGCTTTCGCGGTTGAGCACGAAGGTCGGGCTTTCCTCGTCCACGCCGCGCGAGCGATAGATCAGCGAATGGATGGTCTGAGCGCCGACGCAGCCCTTGTTGCGCAGCACGAGCGCAGCCTTCCCGGTATAGGCCGCGAAGGCGACATCGCCATCTACGGCCTCGGCGATATGGCGCGCCAGCGTGGTCTTGCCGGTGCCGGCATAGCCGAACATGCGGAAAAGCTGCGGCTCGCCGGCCTGCAGCCAGCGCGCGACCGCGCTCAGCGCGGCATCCTGTTGCGGCGACCAGCTCATATCGGATTTGAACGAAGCGGGATCATGCCGCAGATGGGGCCGAGTCGCGCGCCGATGGCAAGAGCGGCACGGAAGAAGAACGAATTCCGGTGCCGCTCAGGCCGCCCGCAGGCGCCTGGCGAAATCGAAGGCCTCGCGTTGCAGCGCACCGATACGTTCGTCGAGTGCCCGCGCGCTCGCAGCCCCCATGTCGGCCTGAGCGACGGTCTGGGCATTGGCGATGGCGATCTCCGACATGGCGCCGGCGGCTGTCCCCGTGACGGCGGAGATGCGCGAAACGGTCTCCCCGAGTGAGCCGAGCAGCTCCGCATGCGAGCCGACCATGGTCGAAATCTCGGTGCTGGTCTGCTCGACGGCGCCGACGCTGGTGGCGATCGCCGAGACCGCCTCCGCAGCATGCGACAGCGCTTCGTTCACCTGCGCGATGCGGGCAACGATCCGGGCCGTCGCCTCGCCCGTCTGCCCCGCCAGTTCCTTGACCTCGCTCGCGACGACGGCGAAGCCGCGGCCGTGAACGCCGGCGCGCGCCGCCTCGATCGTGGCGTTGAGGGCGAGCAGGTTGGTCTGGCGTGCGATCGCCTCGATGATGCCGACGACCTCGCGGATCTGCGAGGCATTGTCGGTCAGGCGATGGACGAGCGCCGTGGTGCCCGCCGCATCCCGCGTCGCAGCCGTCGCCATGACGGAAACCCTGCGGACCTCGGCGTTGATCTGTCCGATCACGGCCTCCAGCCGCAGCGCCGCCTCGGTGCTGCGCTGCGCGTCCTCGCCGGCTCCGGCGACGGAGGAGGCCGCGGTCTCGGCGCTCCGCGAAACCTGATGGACTCGCACGGCCGAGTCCTGCAAGGCGCCGCGCAAGACCTCGCTGGAACCCGCGATCTCGCCGAGAAGCGTGCCCAGGCGCTGCTCGAACTCGTCGGCGATCCGCTGCAGTTCCTGCGTCCGCTCCTGGCGGTTCCGCTGCGCGAGATCGGCCTCGGCATCGCGCGTCACCAGTGTCGCGCGCACCTCGCTCAGAGCCCGCACCGTCCGCGCAAGTTGGCCGATCTCGTCCGCCCGCCCCTGATGGGGCACTTCGATCAGCGTATTGGACGAGGTCGCGCGGGCGATCGCCGCCATCAGATCGCGCAGCGGGCGGGTCAGGTGCAGCCGGAGCAGGATGAAGGCCAGCACGCCGCCGGCGAGAGGCAGCAGCAGCGCGATCGCGATGGTTCGCTGGCGCACGCTTGCGGTGAGGTCGGCGCCTCGCGTTTTCGCATTCTCTGCCATGCGTGCGAGCTGATCGCGGATGGCCGTCGTCGTTACGATGATCTGGCTGACGTTCTGACGGGCCTCGTCGGCTCCGGCTTCTAGCAGCGCCGCCTTGGGTGAGACACGCCGGCCGATGTCGACGATGCCACGCTGGAAATCGATGAAGGTCCTGATCGCAGGATCGAGCGTCGGGTTAGCCTGCAGCATCTCGCGCGGCAGGAACGACATCAAGTTCGCGCGGGCCGCATCTGCCAGATTCACCGCACCATCCAGTTGGTCGAGAGCGATCGCAACATCGCGCGCGCTCGCATCGTCGTCGAAGCGGCTGAGGAGCGAGGTATAGGCCACGCGGCTCGTGAGCACGGCCGCGCGATTGGCCAGATCGAGAGCGTCGATGGCCTCCTCGTCGATGCGGTGAACGTCGTCTAGGCCCCGCACCGCGCTGACCAGGCCGGCACCCGCCGCCAGACTCAGGAGGGCGAAGAGCAGGATGATCTTCCCCGTCAGTCCCAGTCTGCGCATCGCCTCGGCCGCCATCGTCAAAACCTGCGGCTGTTTCGCAGACGCGAACGAACGACAGGTTAACGGAGGCAGGAATTTCGATACAATTCAGTATATTAGCCAGTTACGAACCCGTGCGGCGGCGCGCTCGGTAATGGCTTCCGCCACGACTATCACAGCATCAGCCGCATCAAGGGCCGCCCCGGCTTCCGGCGCGCCACCTCGACGAAGCCCGCCCGCAGGAACACCCGTTCGGGCCCGACATAGAGCCCCTCGCTGCTGCGCTTGAACTCATGATCCATCGAGGCTGCCTCGAGCAGCCTCGCACCGCTCTCACGTGCGAAGCTGATCGCTCCATCGAGCAGTGCCGCCGTCACTCCCTTGCCGCGATAGGCCTTGCGCACGAAGAAGCAGGACGCCGCCCAGTTGCGCTCGTCCTCGGCAGGCGCATCGGCCAGCGGCGTCGAGGCCCGGCGCGGGTTGTTCCATTCGGGGATATCGGCGCGCGGACCCACCTGGAGCCAGCCGACCGGCGCATCCTGGTCATAGGCCAGCACGCCGGGCGGCGGCCCCTTCTTGACACGCGCCTCGAAAAGCCTGCGCGCGCCTTCGCCTAGCAGGGGCATGCGCTGTTTCTGCGGCATGCGAAAATGATTGCACCAGCAGCCATAGCAGGGCCCCTGCGGGCCGAAGAGGTTTTCAAGGTCGCGCCAGCGTTCGGGCGTCAGGGGCACAACATCGAAAACGGTCTTCGCCATCGCCGCCTTCCTTTCGCGAAAACGATCTGCGGGGGGCTCGACTCGCAGCCTGCGAGAGGAGACTAATTGAGGATCGAGCCGGAGACCTCTCCCATGTCCATCGAACTCTTCGCTGCCTATCTCGTCGCCTGCTTCGTGATCGTCATCGTGCCGGGTCCGACTGTGACCCTGATCATTGCCAACAGCCTGAAGCACGGTACCCGCGCCGGTTTCCTGAACGTGGCAGGAACACAGGTCGGGCTGGCGATCATGATCCTTGTTGCCGGCATCGGGTTGAGCTCGGTCATCGCGGCGCTGGGCCACTGGTTCGACTGGGTGCGGCTCGCCGGCGCGGGCTATCTGATCTGGCTCGGCTGGAAGATGTTCCGCGCCGCCGGCACCGGCGGGGAAGGCGCGGCGCCGGAAAGGACGCCGCGCGGCGGGTTCTTCCTGCAAGGGGTGCTGGTCGCGCTGAGCAATCCCAAAACGCTGCTCTTCTTCGGAGCCTTCTTCCCGCAATTCCTCGACCCGACCCGCGACCACGCCACCCAGATCGCGATCATGGGCGCGACCGCGATGGCGTTCGCCGCGGTCAGCGACAGCGCCTATGCGGTGCTCTCCGGCCGGGCTGGCCGCTTCCTGTCGCAGCGGCGCGTGCGTCTGCTCTCGAAGTTCAGCGGCGGCTTCCTGATCGGCGGCGGCCTCTGGCTCGCCTCCTCGCGCGCGAGCTGAGCGCCCCTCCCCGCGTCATCCCTGAGCGGCGCGCGCTAGAGAACGCCGTGGCGCGCGAAGACGGATCGCAGGCTCGCGCCTGCCAGCAATTCGTCGCGCGTCGTGTCCTCGGCTTCGATCTTGGACAGCGCCAGCGTCACCGCCTCGCGGAACAAGCGCTTTGGCACGACGACGACGCCATCTGCATCGCCGAAGATGAAATCGCCCGGCTCGACCCGCGCGCCGGCGACCTCGATCAGCTCGTCCATCGCCATCATCTCGGCGCGGCCCTTGGTGTCGAGCGGGCCGATGCCGCCATGGAACAGCGGAAACTTGAGCTCCTTGATGCGGCGAATGTCGCGCACCAGCCCGTCCGTCAGGCAACCCGCCGCACCGCGCACCATCGAGGCCGTGGTCAGCAATTCGCCCCAGGGCGCGATCCGGTCGGTCGGGCCGTCGCAGCCGAGCACCGCGACCTCGCCCGGCTTAAGACTGTCGATCAGGTCCATCTCGAGCGCGTAGGGATTATGGCCCTCCGGAAAGTGATAGCGCTTCATGTAAAGGCCGGTCCGGGCGAAGCCGCACAGGATCGAGGCCTCGTCGAGCGGCCTGACGAAAGGCTTCAGCGCCTGGCGGGGCGAGCCGAGTTGGTCCAGCACATCGGAGAGCACCGCCGAATAGAGCTTGGTCCTGAGCGTCTCCAGATCGAAAATATCCGCTGCGTCCGACATGCCGTTCCCTCCCGAGCCCATCGGCTTCGATCGCGCCACTGCTCGGGCGCGTGCCGGCACAGAGTGCTGCAGGCGTGCGCGCTTGGTCCAGCCCTGGATCATGCATGCCGGGGTGCAGCCTCCCGCCGGGAGACCGGCCGCTTACCAGGGGATCGTCTCGCCCTGCCAGGTGCGGAAGCTGTTGGTCTGGGCGATGCCGGACGCATCGATCGTCGCGATCAGGCCCGCCGCGCTCTCGGACGGCGCGATATCGGCGCCGCCGCCGCCCATATCGGTGCGCACCCAGCCGGGATGGAACAGCAACTGCGTGATGCCGCGCTCGCGCACCGCATTGCCGAAGGCCACCATCGTCATGTTCACCGCCGCCTTGGATGAGCGATAGACGATGTTGTTGGAAGGGTTGCCGCCGATCGAGCCCATGCGGCTGGAGATCGTCACGATCTTGCGGCCGGAGCCCGCCTCGACATTCGGCAGGAATGCCTGCGCGATCCGCAGGGGCGCGTAGACATTGACCTCGAAGACCTCGCGCCAGGCGTCGAAATCCATCTCGAAAGCGCTCTGCCGGTCACGCGGCCCGTAAACACCGGCATTGTTCAGGAGCACGTCGATCGGCCGGCCTCCGAGCGAGGCCTTGGCGGCGGCGACGCTCGCGTCTGAGGTGACGTCGAGTTCGACCAGCGTCAGCGCCGCGACATGCTCGGTGGCGAGTTCGGCCAGCGCCCCACCCCAGGGATCGCGCGCGGCGGCGATGACATGGTCGCCCCGCCGCACCAGTTCCATCGTCAGGGCAAGGCCGATGCCGCGATTGGCGCCGGTGATCATCCAGGTCTGCGGCATCGTCGTCTCCATGGTG
The DNA here is from genome assembly GCF_058801345.1 of Allobosea sp. GW822-FHT03F07. Taxonomy (NCBI): domain Bacteria; kingdom Pseudomonadati; phylum Pseudomonadota; class Alphaproteobacteria; order Hyphomicrobiales; family Alloboseaceae; genus Allobosea; species Allobosea sp. GW822-FHT03F07. The sequence continues at coordinate 1,122,979 of NZ_JBXAND010000001.1, read as the reverse complement.
AGTACTGCAGTTAGACCTTGCGCCTGCGTCTTTCCAGCCGGATGGTTTGCTGCTCCCGTCCTCGGAGGATTGCCGAGATGACTGAACAGCCGATCGTTTTCAACGACGGAGCCGCCTACGAGCAGATGATGGGCAAATGGAGCCGCCTCGCCGGCGACATCTTCCTCGATTGGCTCGCTCCACGACAAGGCCTGCGCTGGTTGGATGTCGGTTGCGGCAATGGGGCCTCGACCCAGATGATCTACGATCGCTGTGCCCCCTCCGTTCTGAAGGGAATCGATCCGTCGCCGGCGCAACTGGAGTTTGCGCGGAAGCGGCCATCAGCCCAGCTCGCGGAATTCGAGCTTGGCAACGCGACCGCGCTGCCGTTTGCGGCCGCGGAATTCGATGTGGCCCTCATGGCCCTGGTCATCTTCTTCGTTCCCGATCCCACCAAGGGTGTGGCCGAAATGGTCCGGGTCGTGCGCGCGGGAGGGCTGGTCGCGGCTTATGCCTGGGACATTCCCGGCGGCGGATTTCCGCTCGAGCCGATCCAGCTGGAAATGAAGGCCTTTGGCATCGAACCGTCGCGTCCGCCCAGTGCCGACATCTCGCGGATCGAAGCCCTCGCGCAGCTTTGGACGGACGCCGGTCTGAGCGACGTCGAGACGCGGGAAATCGCGGTGCGACGCGACTTCGCCGATTTCGACGACTTCTGGCGAACAGGCCTGTTGGGAGCGACCATCGGACCGGCGATCGCCAGCATGGCGCTCGACGATGTCGCGCTCCTCAAGGAGAAGGTCAGAGAACGCATGAAGGCCGCCCGCGCTGGCCGCATTTCCTACGTCGCGCGCGCCAACGCCGTGAAAGGCACGACGCCGGCGCATGACTGACTCGGGAAGGCCTTATCCCTTCGGCCTGCCGTATCCGCCTGCCGTCGGCGTGATCACCGTCACCGCTTCGCCGGCTTCGAGCCAGGTCTGGTCCGAGGGCTTGAGCTCCTCGACCGCGCCGGAAAGCCTGCGGACGAGCGTCTTGCCGACCTGCCCGGCCTCGCCGCCCTTGACGCCGAAGGGGCGCACCTTGCGGTGCGAGGCGAGGATCGCGCAGTCCATGCCCGTCCGGAAGCGGATGGTGCGGCTGGTGCCGTCCCCGGCATTCCACTCGCCGCGCCCGCCCGAGCCGGGGCGGATGTGGAAATCCTCCAGCACGACCGGGAAGCGCGTCTCCAGGATCTCCGGATCGGTCAGGCGCGAATTGGTCATGTGGACATGCACGCCCGACGTGCCGTTGAAGCCCGGCCCCGCCGGCGAGCCGGAGCAGATCGTCTCGTAATACTGGTACTGGTCGTTGCCGAAGGTCAGGTTGTTCATCGTCCCCTGCGAGGACGACATCGCCTCCAGCGCACCGAACAGCGTGTTCGTCACCGCCTGACTGACCTCGACATTGCCCGCGACCACCGCGGCCGGATAGCGCGGAGACAGCATCGAGCCCTCCGGCACGATGATCCGGATCGGCCTGAGGCATCCGGCATTCATCGGGATGTGGTCGTCGACCATCACCCGGAAGACATAGAGCACCGCGGCCCGCGTCACCGGGGCCGGCGCGTTGAAATTGTCCGGCCGCTGCTCGGAGGTTCCGGTGAAGTCGACCGTCGCCTCGCGCTTCTCGCGGTCGATGGTGATCTTCACCTTGATCGCGCAGCCCTGGTCCATCGGATAGGTGAACTCGCAGTCGTGAAGTTTGGCGAGAAGCCTTGCAACACTTTCGGCCGCATTGTCCTGGACATGGCCCATATAGGCCTGCACGACGTCGAGACCGAAGGAGCCGATCATCTTCTTCAGTTCGGCGACGCCCTTGGCGTTGGCCGCGATCTGCGCCTTCAGGTCGTTGACGTTCTGGACGACGTTGCGGACGGGATAGCGCGCCCCGGTCAGGATCGCGACCAGTTCGTCCTCGCAGAAGCGGCCCTGATCGACGATCTTGAAGTTGTCGATATAGACGCCCTCCTCCTCGATCACGGTCGCCAGCGGCGACATCGAGCCCGGCGCCGTGCCGCCGACATCGGCATGATGGCCGCGGCTCGCGACCCAGAACAGGATCTCCCTTTCCGCCTCGTCGAAGACCGGCGTGCAGACGGTGATGTCGGGCAGGTGCGTACCGCCATTATAGGGTGCGTTCAGGCAGTAGACATCGCCGGGCCTGATCACCGGATTGTTCCTGATGACCGTCTCGACCGATTTGTCCATCGAGCCGAGATGCACCGGCATATGCGGCGCATTCGCCACCAGCGCCGCCGTCTGGTCGAAGACCGCGCAGGAGAAGTCGAGCCGCTCCTTGATGTTCACCGAATAGGCGGTGTTCTGCAGCGTCACGCCCATCTGCTCGGCGATCGACATGAACAGGTTGTTGAAAATCTCGAGCATCACCGGATCGGCCTTGGTGCCGATCGCCGCGTTCTGGACCAGTGCCTTGGAGCGCACCAGCACGAGGTGATCCTTCGCGGTCAGCTTCGCGTTCCAGCCCTCCTCGACCACCACGGTCTGGTTCGGCTCGATGATGATCGCAGGACCCGCGACGCCCTGGCCGGGCCTCATCGCCTCGCGGCGCACGATCGCCGCCTCGTGCCACTGGCCTTTCGAGAAGACACGCGTCGTCTCGGCAGCGATGGGCTCTCCCGCCGTCTCTGGCGCGGAGGCCTCCTCGAACTTGGCGCCGCCGCCCACCGCCTCGACCTCGACGGCCTCGATCACCAGCGGCTTGGCCTCGTCCATGAAGCCGAAGCGCGCCTTGTGGGCGGTCTGGAAGGCAGCCTTCATCGCCTCGACCGGGCCGGCCGGAACCGCTATCGCGGTATCCGTGCCGGCATAGCGGACATGGGCGCGGGTCAGGATCTCGATATCCGCCTCCGGCACGCCCTGCCCCGAAACCTCGGCCAGCGTCTCCGCGGCCAGCCCCGCAGCTACGGCCTCGACCGCCCCCGGCGCCCCGGCATCGAGCGGAACATCGAGCGCCGCCGTCCGCGTCGAGCGGATCTCGGCGAGCCCCATGCCATAGGCCGAGAGCAGCCCTGAGAACGGATGCAGCAGCACCGTCTTGATGCCGAGCGCATCCGCCACGAGGCAGGCATGCTGCCCGCCGGCGCCGCCAAACGAGTTCAGCGCATAGCGCGTGATGTCGTAGCCGCGCTGAACCGAGATCTTCTTGATCGCCTCGGCCATGTTGGCGACGGCGATCTGGATGAAGCCGTCGGCGACTTCTTCTGCGCTGCGCCCGTCCCCGACCTCGGCGGCGAGCGTCGCGAACTTCGCCCTCACCGCCGCGACATCGAGGGGCTCGTCGCGCTTCTCGCCGAAGATCGACGGGAAATAGGCCGGGATCAGCTTGCCGACCATGACGTTGGCGTCGGTCACGGCGAGCGGCCCACCGCGGCGATAGGCGGCCGGGCCCGGATTGGCGCCGGCCGAATCCGGCCCGACGCGGAAGCGAGAGCCATCGTAGTGCAGGATCGAGCCGCCGCCAGCCGCGACCGTATGGATCAGCATCATCGGCGCGCGCATCCGCACGCCGGCGACCTCGGTCTCGAAGGCGCGCTCATATTCGCCGTCGAAATGGGCGACGTCGGTGGAGGTGCCGCCCATGTCGAAGCCGATCACCCGGTCGAAGCCGGCCGAGCGTCCGGTCTCGGCCAATCCGACGACGCCGCCGGCCGGGCCGGACAGGATCGCATCCTTACCCTGGAACAGCTCGGCGGCGGTCAGCCCGCCCGAGGACATCATGAACATCAGCCGCGCGCCGGTGCGGGCGATGTCGAGTTCTTCCGAGACCTGCGCGACATAGCGGCCGAGGATCGGCGAAAGATAGGCGTCGACCACCGTGGTGTCGCCGCGCCCGACCAGCTTGATCAGCGGCGAGACCTCATGGCTGACGGAAACCTGCGGGAAACCGATCTCGCGGGCGATGCGGGCCGCCGCCTGCTCATGGGCCGGATAGCGATAGGCATGCATGAAGGCGATGGCGACGGCCCGGAAACCGGCGTCGAACTGCGCCTGCAACGCAGTGCGGATCGCAGTCTCGTCCGGCGCCTGTTGGACCACGCCGTCCGCCAGCACACGCTCATCGACCTCGACGACCGCATCATAGAGCTGGTCCGGCTTGATGATCTCCTTGGCGAAGATGTCGGGCCGCGCCTGGTAGCCGATGCGCAGCGCGTCCCGGAACCCCTTCGTCGTCACCAGCAGCGTGCGGTCGCCCTTGCGCTCAAGCAGCGCGTTGGTCGCAACGGTCGTGCCCATGCGGACCTCGCCGACCTGCCCGGCCGGGATCGGCTCGCCCGCCGCGAGCCCGAGATGGTCACGGATTCCCTGCACGGCGGCATCGCGATAGGCGCCCGGATTCTCGGAGAGCAGCTTTCTGGCGTGAAGTTTGCCTGCAGGGTCCCGGCCGATCACATCGGTGAAGGTCCCGCCCCGGTCGATCCAGAAGTCCCAACGCGACGACGACATCCCCAACATCCTCTCGTTCCGCGTCAGCCAAACCAACGCTGACGTTTCATCGATAAATTGTCGATGTGTTGTTGACAAGACGGATTCGGGCGATACGATCGCAATTGTGATCGGAACATGGCTGAGGGGCCGGGCGGTCTCGCGACGGAGGATGCAATGACAGGTAGAGCCCTGGCAAATACAGGCGCTTGGCGCGCCGCCTCAAAGGGGCCGCGTCGATGATCCGCCGCGCGCTCGATGGCCTTTATCTCTGGGCCGGCTACGCCGCAGGCCTTTTCCTGGTGATCATCTTCCTGCTGATGATGAGCCTCTCGCTGGGGCGCGAGATCGGCCTCAACATCCCCGCCGGCGATGACTTCGCCTCCTGGTGCATGGCGGCGATGGCCTTCCTCGGCCTCGCCCACACCTTCAAATCCGGCGACATGATCCGCGTCGGCCTGCTCATCGACAGGTTCCAGGGCAAGGCGCGCTGGTGCTTCGAGGTCTTCTCGCTGGTGCTCGGCCTCGGATTCGTCGGCTTCTTCGCCTGGCACGCCGTGGTGATGACCTGGCAGTCCTACGAGTTCAACGATGTCGCCGGCGGCGTCGTCGCGATGCCGATGTGGATCCCTCAGCTCGGCTACTCGGGCGGCCTTGTCATCCTGTTCATCGCCTTCGTCGACGAATTCGTCCATGTGGTCCTGCGCCGGCAGGACCCGCGCTACGAGAAGCCGCCCGCCCAATCCGACGAGGAAATCGTCGAGCGCGCCATGGCGAGCGGGGTCTGACACGATGGCAATGATCGAAATCTCGGGGCTTCTGCTCCTGCTGCTGATCGTCTTCCTCGCCGGCGGCGTCTGGATCGCGATCTCGCTGATGGCCTGCGGCTGGGTCGCGATGCAGTTCGTCGCAGGCGGCATCCCCGCCGGGGCCGTGCTCGCGACCACGATCTGGGGCAACAGCGCCTCCTGGACGCTGGCCGCGCTGCCGCTCTTCATCTGGATGGGCGAGATCCTCTACCGGACGAAGCTCTCCGAGGAGATGTTCCGCGGCCTCGCCCCCTGGCTCAACTGGCTTCCCGGCCGGCTGATGCATGTCAACGTCCTCGCCTGCGGCATCTTCGGCTCGGTCTCCGGCTCCTCGGCGGCGACCTGCGCCACCGTCGCCAAGATCGCGCTGCCGGAGCTCAAGAAGCGCGGCTATGACGAGAAGGTGGCGCTGGGTTCGCTCGCCGGCGCCGGAACGCTCGGCATCCTGATCCCGCCCTCGATCACCATGGTGGTCTATGCGGTGGCGGCGAACGTCTCGATCATCCAGATCTTCCTCGCCGGCTTCCTGCCCGGCCTGCTCGTGATGGCGCTCTACTCCGGCTACATCGCGGTCTGGCACCTCTTGAACCCGGACAAGGCCCCGCCTCCGGAACCCAAGATGCCGCTCCGCGAGAAGATCAGGGAATCGGCCCAGCTCATCCCCTGCATGCTGCTGATCGCACTCGTCTTCCTCTGCCTGCTTCTGGGCTGGGCGACGGCGACGGAATGCGCCGCCTGGGGCGTTCTCGGCTCGTTCGGCATCGCCTGGTGGTCGGGCTCTCTGACCAAGGAAGCCTTCTGGCAGAGCGTCATGGGCACGACGCGGATCACCGGCATGATCATGTTGATCCTCGCCGGCGCCTCCTTCATGTCGACCTCGATGGCCTATACCGGCATTCCGCTGGCCCTGGCCGCCTGGGTGGATTCGCTGCACCTCTCACCCTACGCGCTGATCGCGGCGCTGACGGTGATGTACATCATCCTCGGTACCGCGCTCGACGGCATTTCGATGATCGTGCTGACGACGGCGATCGTCATCCCGATGATCAAGACGGCCGGCTTCGACCTCGTCTGGTTCGGCATCTTCCTCGTGCTGATCGTCGAGATGGCGGAAGTCTCGCCGCCCGTCGGTTTCAACCTCTTCGTGTTGCAGACGATGTCGGGCAAGGATTCCAACACCGTCGCGCTCGCGGCCCTGCCCTTCTTTTTTCTACTGGTCGCCGCCGTCGCGATCATTACGATCTTCCCATGGATCGTGATGGTGCTGCCGCAGATGGCCTTTCCGCCGCAGTGAACGAGATCAACAACAGGGAACGGAGAAAAACGACATGACGCGTAACGACTTCATCAAGGGCTTGCTCGCCGTCGGTGTCGCCGCCGGCACGCTGACGCTGGCAACGGCCGGCGCTATGGCGCAGACGAAGTGGAATCTGCCCGCCGCCTACCCGGCCGACAATCCGCACAGCGAGAACCTCGTCCTCTTCGCCAAGGACGTCGAGGCGGCGACTGGCGGCAAGCTCTCGATCACCGTCCATCCCAACGCGTCGCTGTTCAAGGCGCCGGAGATCAAGCGCGCCGTCCAGACCGGCCAGGCCCAGATGGGCGAAGTGCTGATGTCGATCCACGAGAACGAGGACCCGATCTTCGGCATCGACGTCGTGCCGTTCCTGGCGACCTCCTTCGCCGACTCCAAGAAGCTCTACGCCGCCTCAAAGGCCGCCGTGGAGAAGAAGCTCGACAGCCAGGGCATCAAGCTGCTGTTCATGGTCCCCTGGGCGCCGCAGGGCGTCTACGCCAAGAAGGACATCAACACCGTCGAGGACATGAAGGGGCTGAAGTGGCGCTCCTACAATGTCGGCACGACGCGCCTCGGCGAACTGCTCGGCATGCAGTCGGTCACGATCCAGGCGGCGGAGCTGCCGCAGGCTCTGGCGACCGGCGTCGTCAACTCCTTCATGTCGTCCGGCGGCACGGGCTATGATTCCAAGGTCTGGGAGTCGCTGACGCACTTCTACGACGTCCAGGCCTGGATCCCGAAGGATGCGACCTTCGTCAACAAGGCCGCCTTCGCCGCGCTCGACAAGGCGACCCAGGACGCGATCCTGAAGTCGGCCGCGACGGCCGAGGAGCGCGGCTGGAAGATGTGGCAGGAGAAGGCCGGCTGGTATCTCGACCAGCTCAAGGCCAAGGGCATGAAGGTCCAGGCCCCGAGCGCCGAACTCGCGGCCGGCTTCAAGAAGGCCGGCGACACGCTGACCGCCGACTGGCTGAAGAAGGCCGGCGCCGACGGCCAGGCGATCGTCGACGCCTACAAGAAGATGTGAGGAGCAGCGTCATGGTCGGCCTCGAGCCGACCATCTCTTTCAGGAGATTCTCGGGTCGGCGCAGCCGCGCCGCCCGAGAATGACGGGCGCCACAACCATGCCAGAACCCAAGCCCTTCCCCGACGAACTCGGCCCCATCGTCTCCTCCGGCCATCTCGCCGCGGGAGCGATGCCCGCCCTGTCGGAATTCGAATTCGCGATGAACATGACGGTGCATGCCTTCCAGCGCTGGATGCTGCGCTGCATGACCGCATCCGGCGTGCCCGATCTCTCGCCGCTCGACGTCCTCGTGCTGCACAACGTCAATCACCGCGGCAAGCCCAAACGCCTCGCCGACATCTGCCTCGTCCTCAACATCGAGGACACGCATCTGGTGAACTATGCGCTTAAGAAGCTGGAGAAGCTCAAGCTCCTGAAGTCCGGCCGCAAGGGCAAGGAGAAGACCGTCGCCATCACGCCCGCAGGCGAGGATGCCTGCCGGCGCTATGCCCAGATCCGCGAGCAGTTGCTGGTCAAATCGGTGCTCGCCACCGGCCTCGACCCCAAGCGCCTTTCCGAAATCGCCGCTGCGATGCGCTCGCTCTCGGGCCAGTACGACCAGGCCGCACGGGCGGCCGCGAGCCTCTGAGGCTGCGGGGACTCACGGCAGAGCGCAAGTTTCAGTCAGAGGCCGCACTCGGCTCGCTCTCGCGCCCGATCCTGACGACGGCGCGCGTTCCCCGGGGCTGCTGCGCGTATTCGATCGTCGTCGCGAGGCTCTTCGCCATCGCTCTGATGATCTTGGCTCCGAGGCCCGTCCCCGAAATCGGCCCCTGCCCCGTCCAGCCCACGCCGTCATCCGCGACGACGAGGACCGTCGCGCCATCCTCCTCCTGCGACAGCGAAACCCGGATCTCGCCGCCCCCGTCGGGATAGGCGTATTTGATCGCGTTGGTCACGAGTTCGGTGACGATCATCCCGATCGAGACCGCCTTGTCGGTCTTGGTCAGGATCGGCGCCGCCTCGAAGCGGATCGTCGGCGTCCGCCCCGCCGCCGACATCGACTGCCCCAGTTCGCCGACGAGCGACTCCAGATAGGCCGCGAGATCGACCGTCCTGACGTCGTCGGAGGTGTAGAGGCTGCGATGCAGGTTCCCGATGGCGGTAATGCGGGCCTGGGTTTCGGCCAGCGCCGCCCGCGCGCCGGCATCCTTCACGGCAGAGGCCTGCATCCGCACCAGCGAGCTGACCAGTGCGAGAGAGTTGGCGACGCGGTGGTTGACCTCGGCCAACAGCACCATCGCGCGGTCGCGCGCCGCACGCACCTCGCGCTCGGCCGCCTCCTTCGCCCGCCTCAGCCGCGTCTGCTCGACCGAATGCTCCAGCCCGGACACGAGCAGGATCTCGAAATCCTCCCCGATCGTCTTGACGACATAGTCGACCGCGCCGGCCTTCAGCGCCTGGACGGCGATCGAGAGATCCTGGGACGCCGTGACATAGACGACGGGCGGCGCGCCCTCGATGGAGCGAAGCTCCGCCAGCATGTCCAGCCCGGAACTCGTCCCGAGATCATGGTCGAGGATGACAACGTCGACGCCGCCCTGCTCGATGCGGGCAAGGCCCGACTGCGCATCGAGCACATGCTCGACGGCATAGCCGCGGCGGCCGAGTATCCTCTGCACGAGATGGCCGAGTGCGGCATCGTCGTCGATGTAGAGAACGGTGATGGTGCGATGGGGCATCTGAAGGTCGTTGCGTGCCGTCGTCAGGGTGTTTCGGGCACTTGCATGACCGAGAAGAACAGGCCGAGCTGGCGGATCGCATTGGCGAACCCGTCATAGTTGACCGGCTTGGTGATGTAGACATTGGCCCCGAGATCGTAGCAGCGCTGGATCTCGCGGCTGTCGTCGGTCGTCGTCAGAACCACGACCGGCGAGCGCTTGGTGTGCACATTGGCCTTGACCTTCTCGAGGATGTCGACGCCGCCCATGTCGGGCAGATTGAGGTCGAGCAGGATCAGGAGATGGCGGCCCGAGCTGACGGTTCCCGAGCCGTCGGCGCCGAAGAGATAGGCCAGCGCATCCGTTCCGTTGGCGAAGGGAATGATCTCGTTGTTCACCCCGGCGCGCCGGATGTTCTTCTCGATAAGCCGGGCATGGCCCTCGTCGTCCTCGATCATCACGATCGAGACGGGTTTGGCACTGGTCATGACTGGTTGCTCCGTTTCACTGTCCTCAGGTCGGCCGGCAGCTGGATCGTAAAGGTCGTTCCCACGCCGAATTCCGACTTCACGGTGATGTCCCCGCCGAGATTGCGCACCAGCGTGCGCACATGCGCCAGACCGATGCCCTCTCCCGGTGTATTTTGCGTTCCCGAGCGGCGGAAAAGCTCGAAGATGCGTTCATGATCGCCGGCGGCGATGCCGCGGCCATTGTCCTCGATCTCGATCGCGACCCAGCCTGTGCGGCCGTTGCGCGCGCGCGCAACGACCTGGAGCGGGCGGTCAGGAGCACGATACTTGATCGCGTTGTCGAGCAGATTGCCGATGATCTGGTCGAGCGAGAGCCGGTCGCTGACGATGCTGTCGACCTTGGTGTCGACGGTGATGCCGCCGCCCGTCTCGCTGGCCTGATGATGCACGGCGGCCGCGGCCGCCTCGAGCTGCGCGCCGAGCTTGAGCCGCTCCGGCTTCAAGGTCCGGCTGCCCTCGCGCGAAATCTTCAGGATGGCGTTGATCAGCCCGTCCATCTTGCGGGTCGAGGAACGGATGAATTCGAGCGCCTCTGGCACGTCGGTCTTCAGCGCCTGCTCGGCCTCGGGCTTGAGTTCGGATAGCTGCGCAGGCTCCGCATCGACATAGGCCTCGATCGGCTTGAAGGTGGCTTCCAGCTCGCTGGTGAAGCCCATGATGTTGACCAGCGGCGCCCGCAGGTCATGCGTCACGATGTAAGCGAAGCGCTGGATCTCCTCATTCGCCTTGACCAGCGCATCGGTGCGCTCGCGCACCCGCTCCTCGAGGCCCGCATTCAGCCCTTCCAGTTCGCGCCGCGCCGCGATGATCTCGCCGGTATAGCCGATGATGGTCCAGGCAGCGGCTCCGGCGAGGCCGAGGATGACCATCGCGCCGATGATCGTGACCCAGCGCAGCCAGAACGAGGTCCCCTCCTGCTCGGCGATGGCGGCGACCAGCAGCCTCTCCGAGCGCTCGAGGATGGCGGCGAAGCCGGCCCGAGCCTCGTCCATCAGGGATTTGCCTCGCCCATCGCGCACCGTCGCCAGCGCCCGGTCGAAATCGCCGGACTGCGCGATCTTCACCGTGGCTTCCAATTCGGCGAGCTTGGCCGTCAGCGCCTTCTGGAGACGATCCAGATACGGCGCCATATCCGGCAGGCCCGCAACGGCGGCGGACAAGCGCTGGAGGCGCTCGTCATAGCCGGCCAGCGCTTCGGTGTAGGGTGCGAGATAGGCAGGATCGCGCGTCAGCAGATAGCCCCGCTGCCCGGTCTCCGCATCCTGCACGAGCGACATCAGGTCGGCCGAGGCGCTGCGCACGGCACGGGCGGCCACCACCTCGTCGAAGTTGCGCTCGGTCGCCAGCGTCAGCCAGAGCGAACTCGCGACGATCGCGATGAGGGCGGCGATGCCCGCCGCCAGCAGCAGCAGATTGGTTCGCCGAAAGAAGGCTTGGGAGATCGGCATGAAGGGTCCGGAAGGCAGAAAGCCTTCGATGACCGTTCACGCGCCGGCCCGCAAGGTCAAATGACATGGTGGAGCTCACGCAATCATGCATGGCGGCAAGTGGATGGCGCGCCCGGCGCGAGTCGTGCAGCGCGAAAGCCTCTTGGTCGCGCGGGGCAGTCGATCATGCCGCGGGTCGAGCGCGCGGGGATGGCGACCGCGCGGGCGCCCCCTCAGAAGCGAGCCGTCACACCGACGATCGGCCCATGCTGGATCATGTCATAGCTGAAGCGCGCGCTCTGGTAGTCCACCCCGATCGCGCGATATCCTGCAGACACGGACCAGCGCGGGTCGATCTGGTAGCCGATCGTCGCCAACGCATCCCAGTGAAAATTGGATCCGCCGGCGCCGCCCATAAGCCAGGCCGTGGCGAACCAGCTCGGGCTCAGATTGAGCCGCATCTTGAGGCCGGCCGTCGCATCGACCCAGGTCGCGCTGTCGTCGCCCCGGCGACCAGGCAGGGGCGAGGGTGCGGTTAGTGTCACCGTGTTCGACATACTGAAGAACTTGGCGCCCCCGATCGCGTCGAGACTGCCCCAATCCCCCTCGGCGAGCCGATAAGTCGCTGCAGCGAGCCCGAAGAGCGATGACGCATCGAGTTTCAGGGTCAGGAATCCAGCCGGTCCGGATTGCCGCGCAGAGAGCTTGACGTAGTTCAGTTCGCCGACGAAGCCCCAGTTCCCCTTCCTGATCTCGACGACGCCGGCCGCAGCAAAGTCGAGGGCGGGCAGGACATCGCGGAATTTCAGGTCGACATTGACCGGAGGCAGCCCGAACAGCGCCTCGTCACCGTTCAGCCCCGCCATCCAGCCATAGCCGGTGATGGCGACGCTCCAGTCCGAGGGTGAAGCCTGTACCATTCTCGGCGGCGCCACGATGTCTGCCGAATGCGCGGCCCCGTGCCAGCACGCGACCACCGACAACCCGAGCAGGCAAGTCTTGATCGCCATCTTCCACCTCGTCTCGCGAACGCCGCGGGCGGCACAAGCCAAGCTTGACCGCCGGGCGCAATCCGTCAACCCGCCTTGGTCACCGGGGGAATCACCCAGGATCCGTCCACGATCGACGGTTTCTTTTCGTCAGGCCAGTAGAGGCGCATCATCAGCAGGAACTTGCCCTTGGGAGCGGGCAGCCAATTGGCTTCCTTGCCCGCGCCCGGGGACTCGTTCTGGATGTAGATGACCAATGATCCGTCCTTCTCTATGACGGGGTTGGTCCGCATGCTCATCGAGTAGCGGTTGAGCTTGTTGTCGACGAAGAAGTAGTTCTCGTCATACATGGTCAGCGACCAGAACCCCTTCGCCGGCGGCAACTGCCCCCGCGGGAAGCGGATGACGTATTTGTTCGCTCCGTCATAGGAGTGGAACGCGGAAGGCTTCAGCGAAGTCGGATAGACCGCGTCCTGCGGGCGGTTGGCTCCGAGGCCGATGGCCGTCACGAGCGCCCGCTGAATATAGTTGGTGCCGTAATTCCCCGCCTTGACGGTATAGCCCCAGCCATTGACGTCGCGGATGTCGCCGCCGCTGAACTTGAAATGCATCATGATGCGATCGAAGGACAGCTTCGGCAGCCGCGTCTCCCAGCGGCTGTCGATGGCGCTGGCATCGAACGGCTTGCCCGGCACGAGGCCGATCTTGGCGAACCTCGCCAGAGCCGGTGCGTCCTTCTGCGTAGGCGGATTGCGCTTCATCAGATCGGCCAGCAGGGTGAAATACTGCGTCGCCGTCAGCTCGTTGACCTGGTCGCGAACGGGCTTCTTCATGTCGATCGCCGTATCGACCTTGCCGCCGGGCGGGGTCCAGGACTTGCCCCGGGCGCTCAGCGGATAAAGCTTGAACTTGTCCTGGAGAGCATGGACCGCCGCATAGTCTTCGGGCGTGCCGGTGCAATAGATCCGCCCGAGCAGCCAGACGATGCTGGTCTGGGATTTGAGCTGCTTCATTCCGGCCGGAACGGCGCCCGTCCAGCCGGGGCCCGTTATCAGATAAGTCTGGGCATCGGTCCCGCTGGTGCGCTTGCCGGGGACCTCGAAGACCTCGGTCCAGCCATCCAGCAGCGGAAGCAGGAAATAGCGCCCTTGCATGTCGGGCGCTTCGAGAACCCAGGGTTCGCCGCCGACATCGAGGAAGGCGGTGGTGTAGAGCGTATCCGCATTGGGCGCCGTGACGTCGCGGAACGACGAGTCCGGATAATGCCGAAGCTTGATCAACTGCCCCATCGGCGCGCGCGTGCCCTGGGGCGCGGCGACATTGGAGATGACACGCCGCGTCATCTCCATGGTGATGAGAGGATAGCCGAAGACATAGGCGTCCGACGCGATCTTGAAAGCTTCGACATTGTCGACGGCATCGACGATCAAGCCGTCCCAGCCGGAGGCTGCGGTAGCTAGACCCGCGCCGGCAGCAAGCGAAAGGCCGCCGAATGTTGCACTGCGTCGTGTCGGATTCATTGCTCCCCCCTATGTTACGACTACCGTGACTTTAGGGTAGGCAAAGCCCCCGGTCTTCGGTTTGGAGGACAAAGTGACGACGAACGGCACGTCCCCACCATTGATGCAGCGGGCCGGGGTGCTGGCCGAGCTACCGGGGCTGGTTCGGGATTTGGGTGGCGACACGGCCGCCGTGTTCGAAGGCAGCGGCCTCGAACCCGATAAGCTGACGCCGGAGACCCGATTGCCGTTCCGCGTACTGGTCTCGATCCTGCACAGGGCGGCTCTTGCTACGGGCTGCCCCCATCTCGGACTGCTGCTGGGGCAGCGTTTCACCCTGCAGCATCACGGTATCATCGGGGCGCTGATGACCCGGGCGCCGACGCTGCATCAGGCCCTGCTCGACTTCGTCGCCTGGCAGCCCGGCTATTCCAGCGGCGCGATCGTCTATCTCAACCGCGTGGACGAGGATCTGGCCTTCGGCTACGGCGCGCTCGATCAGGTCTCATCGGGAACCACCCAGCTCTATGATGCCGTGGTCGCCGTCGGAATCGGGATGGTACAGCAGTTGACCGGCGGCCGCGTTGCGCCGGTCGAGGCGCATCTCTCCCGGTCTCAGCCCGCCAATGCGGCGTCCTATAGCCGTCTGCTGAAAATTCCGGTCCGCTTCAACCAGCCACAGACCTGCCTGATCCTGGATGGCGCATCCACGGGCACGAGGCTCGCCTCCGCCGATGCCGATCTGCATCGGCAAACGCTGGAGGCCATCGAACGCGTGATACGGCCGCGGCTCGGGGCAACCGCCCAACGGCTCCGCCATACCTTGCGGCCTATGCTGTCAGCCGGCGACATCTCGATGGTAACGGCGGCTTCGCGGCTCGGGCTCCACCCCCGGACGCTGCGGCGCCGGCTGAGCGAGGAGGGACTAACCTTCGAGGACATCCGTGACCAGATGCGCTTTACCATCGCCCGCGAATTGCTGGAAATGACGGATCTGCGGATCGGCGACATCAGCCAGGCGGTCGCCCTCGCCTCGCCCGGCGTCTTCGCCGAAACCTTCTGCCGTTGGAGCGGGATGACGCCGACCCGATGGCGACAGCAGGCAGCATCGCGAATGGCGAGGGGATAAGCCCGGATGTGCCAGCGCCGCCACGTCGAAAGCCCCGGCGCTGGCCAGGGCTTTCTTGATCGCAGCGCTCGCCTCAGATCGCCACGTCCCGCTGGCGCTCGGCATACTCCGCCATCAGTTCCTCGTGCACCGACCAGAAGCCGCGCGGCTTTTGGCCGAGCAACTGGTCCTCGAGCAGGCCGAGATGCAGGTGCCACCCGCTGGAGACCATCGCCATACGGTGCTTCGTCGCCAGCCTGCGATGGATCAGCACGAGCTTCACCTTGTCGCCGGCCTGCGACAGCAGGAATTCGACATCGGAATCCGGGTCGCCCATGCCGACCCAGTTGAAGACCAGCCGATGTGGCGGCTCGAACGCCGTGACGGTGCCGCTCATCAGCGCACCCTCGTCGTTCATCTTGCGGGCGCTTTCCGGCGGCGGCTCGTCGGTGATCTGCGAATGCTTGAAGAACAGGTCGATCTTGCCGCCCGTGCGCGGCTCGGTGTCGCCGCCGCAGAACCAGGTCGCGCGCTTGTCGCCCTCCGTCAGATACGCCCAGACCCGCTCGATCGGGCCCGGCAGCAGCCGCTCGAAGCGCACCGCGCCACTCTCCAGAACCGTCCCGTAATCCTTGTTCGTGTCAGTCTGCATCACGCCTCCTCGCCCGGATCGGGCTTCGATAACGCGGCCTCGAGAGCCGCCAGACGATCGGGCCAGAAGGCGCGCACGCGCCGGACCCATTGGTCGAAGGTGTCGATGCCGTCGGGGTCGAGCGCATAGATGCGCCTTTGCCCGGCGACCGTGACCCGCACCAGGCCGGCCTCCCGCAACGTCTTCAGATGCTGCGAGATCGCCGGCGCCGACACGGTGAACCGCTCCCCGATCTCGCCGGCCGAGAGCGCGCCTTGCGCCAGCATCTCGACGATGCGGCGGCGGGTCGGGTCGGCGAGAGCGGTGAAGGCGTCCATAGGCAAATAATTAGTCATTCACTTAATTAAGTCAATCATAAATTATTGTGCGGCGCTTTGCGCCTGCCCCCTGCGCATCCTGCGCGCTTGATCGGGGCCTAAGTCTCGGCCATTGCCAACTCCCCGCCCTCGTTCCGCCCTCGACGGTTCCCGCGACGCATGCCCTCCCGAAACGCGACACTGGCCGGCATCGGCATGATGCTGCTCGGCATCCTGATGTTCTCCCTCAACGACGTGATGGGGAAATGGCTGGTGGCGACCTACACGGTCGGCCAGGTGCTGCTGCTGCGCAGCGCGGCGGGGCTGGCGGTGCTCGCCCCCTTCGTCGTCAAGCAGGGGATCAGGCGTACGCTGCGGCCGGAGCGCCCGGGCCTGCAGGTGCTGCGCGTCGCGCTCGGCTCCGGCGAGGTGGCGCTGTTCTATGCCGCCGTGTCCTATCTGCCGCTCGCCGACACCATGACGATCTGGCTCGCGGCGCCGGTCTGGTCGGCGGTTCTGGCCGCGCTGCTGCTGGGGGAGCGCGTCGACGCCGGTCGCTGGCTTGCGATCGCCGCGGGCTTCGCCGGCGTCGCGATCGCGCTCAATCCGACGGGTGCGAGCCTGTCGATGCCGGCGCTTCTCGCCCTGCTCGGCAGCATCCTCTTCGCCGGAATGATGATCGCCGGCCGGCAATTGCGCGGAACGCCCGACGTGACGCTCGTCGCCTGGCAGACGCTGGGCGCGCTCGTGATGGGGCTCGTGCTGCTGCCCTTCGGCTGGGTGACGCCGTCCTGGGCCGATACGGCCCTGCTCGGCCTGCTCGGGATCGTCGCGATGGTCGCCCATCTCTGCGTCACCCGCTCGCTCAAGCTGGCGGAAGCCTCGGTCGTCGTGCCCTACCAGTACACGCTGATCGTCTGGGCCCTGGTCTTCGGCTGGCTCGTCTTCGGCGACTGGCCGACGCCGACGATGCTGGCGGGCGCCGCCCTGATCGTCGCGGCCGGCATCGCTCTGCTTCTGCTCGAACGCCGGGCCACGGACCGGCCGGTCGCAGGGGGCGTCGACGCTCGCTCCGCCTCGCCCTGAGCTCAGCTGGCGATGAAGGGCACCTTCATACGGTCCGAGGACTGGACGATGTGATGCCGCATCGCGACAGCCGCGGTCTCGCCGTCGCGCCGGCTCAGGGCGCGCAGGATCGCGCCATGTTCGACGAACGCCTCCTGCAACCGGGCGGGCTCCTGCACCGGCGGCCGCTGGCTGCGGGTGATGATCGGCCGATAGAGGCCGATGATGTCGCGGATGGCCCGGTTCCCCGCGATCTCCGCGATGGCCATGTGCAGCGCGAAATCAGCTTCCATGGCGTCCCGGAAGCGGGCCTGCTCGATCGCCGTCCGCATCGCTTCGTTCAAATCGGACAGGCGGGCGATATCGTCCTGCGAGGCGTGCCGCGCTGCGAGCTGGACAGTGAAACCCTCCAGCGCGAAGCGAAGCTGGTAGACCTCCACCTCGGAAAAGCGCTGCTCGAATGTCCAGCCCGTCAGGTCGGCCTCGGGACGGTCGAAGCCCTCCGCGACGAAGGCGCCACGGGCTGGCTCGATCCGGATCAGCCCCATCCCTTCCAGTTGCAGCACGGCCTCGCGCACGGTCGGCCGGCTCGCCCCGAGCCGCTGCGCCAGCTCGCGCTGCGGCGGCACGCGGTCCCCCGGTTTCAGCCCGGTTTCGGTCATCAGGCGCCGGATCTGCTGGACCAGCTGCGTCGTGACCGGCCGCCTGTCCTTCTCGACGTGCATGAACCTAGACCCTCACCGTTCCATCATAGCCGTTGACGGCTCCGGCCGCTCGTGTCAACTCGTGGCCATACCGGTAAGACCAAGATCCAGAAGGGCAGCGTGGATGACCCGCATGCCCCTCGGCAGCAGGCGAGGAACATCATGGCTCTGATCACCTATCTGACCACCGTGAAGTTCGGCTTCGGCGAGATTGCCGGCATAGAGGCCGATCTCGCCGGCCTCGGCGTCGCCAAGCCGCTGATCATCGCCGACAAGGGCATCGTCGCGGCCGGCCTCGTCGCCAAGGTGCAGGCGCTGTCGCCGGTTCTGGCGGCCGCCCCGGTCTTCGACGGCACGCCGACGAATCCGACCGAGGAAGCCGTCGAGGCCGCATTGACCCTCTATCGCCAGCATGGCTGCGATGGCCTCGTCGCGATCGGGGGCGGCTCGCCGATCGATCTCGCCAAGGGCGTGGCGCTGCTCGCGACCCATCCCGGCTCCCTCGAAACCTACGCCGCCATTCTCGGCGGCATCCCGAAGGTGACCGCCGCCGTCGCCCCCGTGATCGCCGTGCCGACGACCTCGGGCACCGGCAGCGAGGTCGGCCGCGCTGCGCTGATCACGCTGAAGGATGGCCGCAAGCTCGGCTTCATCTCACCGCATCTGATCCCTCGCCTCGCGATCTGCGACCCGGAGCTGACATTGGGCCTGCCCGGCTGGCTGACCGCTGCGACCGGCATGGACGCCGTCACCCATTGCATCGAGACCTATCTCAGCCCGCGCGAGAACCCGCCCGCGGAGGCGATCGCGCTCGACGGCCTGAAGCGCGCGGTCGCCTTCATCGAGCGCGCGGTCAAGGATGGCTCCGACCGCGAGGCCCGCAAGGAAATGATGATGGCGGCCCTGCAGGGCGGCCTGACCTTCCAGAAGGGGCTAGGCGCCGTGCATGCGCTCTCGCACCCGCTCGGCGGCCTCAAGGAGGTCTCGCTGCATCACGGCACGCTCAACGCCGTGCTGCTGCCCGCCGTGCTGCGCTTCAACGAGCCGGAAGCCGGCGCCAAATATGCCGAAATCCGCAAGGCCCTCGGGCTGGCCCCCGAGACCGATCTCGCGGCCTGGATCGCTGACTTGGTCGCGCGGCTCGGCATGCCCGGCAGCCTTTCGGCGATGGGCCTGCCGCGCGGTGTGATCGCGTCGATCGCGGAGGCTGCGACCAAGGACCATTCGAGCGCGACCAACCCGCGCGCCGCGAGCGCCGCCGACTATGCCGCCATGCTGGAGGCTTCATTCGACTGACACACGGGTACCCGCGCCGGCCGGTCGGGCGGCGCATCTCAAAAAATGACCCAAGCAAAAATCACGGGCCAACCAGGGAGAGACGCAGATGACGAACAGACGTAACATGCTGAAAGGCGGGCTGGCTGGCGCCGCTCTCGCCACGACCGCCGCTTCGGCGCAGACCTCTCAGGCGGCAGCCATCACCTGGCGCATGACGTCGAGCTATCCGAAGGCGCTCGACGCCGTCTTCGGCGCCGGCGACATCTTCATCAAGGCGGTGTCCGACATGTCGGGCGGCCGCATCCAGCTCCAGCACTTCGCATCCGGCGAACTCGTGCCCGGTCTGCAGGCGCTCGACGCCGTCCAGAACGGCACGGTCGAGTGCTGCGACACGGCCTCCTTCTATTATGTCGGCAAGGACCCGTCCTTCGCCTTCGGCGCGGCGGTGCCCTTCGGCCTCAACACCCGCCAGCAGAATGCCTGGTTCTTCCAGGGCGGCGGGCTCGCGCTGTTCAACGAACTGCTCGCGCAATACAACGTCGTCGGCCTGCCGATCGGCAACACCAACGCCCAGATGGCCGGCTGGTTTCGCAAGGAAATCAAGACGGTCGACGATCTCAAGGGCCTCAAGATCCGGATCGGCGGCCTCGCCGGACAGGTCGTCGCCAAGCTTGGCGCCGTGCCCCAACAGATCGCCGCAGGCGACATCTACCCGGCGCTCGAACGCGGCACCATCGATGCGGCCGAATGGGTCGGGCCCTATGACGACGAGAAGCTCGGCTTCAGCCGTGTCGCGCCCTATTATTACTACCCGGGCTGGTGGGAGGGCGCTTCCGCCATCCTGCTAATGATCAACCGCGCGAAGTGGAACGAACTCAGCGCCTCCGACAAGGCGATCTTCGTCGGCGCCGCCCATCAGGCCCATTCGCTGACCATCGCCAGATATGACGACGCCAATCCGGCTGCGATCAAGCGCCTGATCGCTTCGGGGACGCAGTTGCGCGCCTTCTCGCCCGAGATCATGGATGCCTGCGCCAAGGCGGCCAACGAACTCTACGAGGAGATCGGCGCCAAGAACCCGATGTTCAAGAAGCTGCACGACCACATGATGGCCTATCGCAACGAACAATTGCTCTGGCAGCAGGTCGCCGAGTTCAACTACGACGCCTATCAGATCCGCTCGCGCAGCCGGCGCTGACAGACTTGGACAGGCCTCCGGGTCGCGATAGCCGCGCCCGGAGATCGCCTCGCGTCGGCAACCGGCTCAATAGAGCCGCGTCCGGTAGCCTTCCTCCATATTCGCCTCGGCCTCGGCAACGCCGATCGCCTTGGTCTGCTCGGCGACGATCCGGCCGAGCGACGGGAAGCTGCCGCGCTCGACCTGCGAGGCGGGATCCCAGAGTTTCGAGCGGATCAGCGCCTTGCCGCAGTGGAAGAAGGCCTCGTCGACCTCGACCAGCAGGCCGAGCGTCGGGGTCCGCTCCTGCACCGTCGCCGGTTCGAGCAATGCCGCATCGCGGGTCAGGCGCGCCCGCCCATTGACCCGGAGCGTCTCGGCGATGCCCGGCACCATGAAGATCAGCCCGACGCCGGGCGCGGCCAGCACATTGGCGTAGCTGTCGACGCGGTTGTTGCCGCGCCTGTCTGGAATCAGCAGCCTGCGCTCGTCCAGCACTTGCACGAAGCCCGGCGCATCGCCGCGCGGGCTGGCATCGGCCCGCCCATCCGCATCCGCGGTCGCCAGCACCAGGAAGGGCGAGAGCGCGATGAAGTCGCGGCAGAAGCCGTCGAGCCGGTCCAGCACCTTACGCTCGGCGAGCGGGTTTACCGCGCCGACATGGGCACGCAGATCGGCTGCATCCCCGATCGACGTGGCAGAATCATCCGTTTTCGTCGTCATAGCGCCCTCTTCGAAAATCGCCGCGAGTGTCTGCGATCCCACTGCGCCGCGCCAGCCAAACCGTCATGCAAAAGGCACATCGCCGGGTCGAATTGCCACAACGCCCGCTGACGAGCGCCGATCCGGCCCATCCAGCTTGACCCTCGACCACTCCGCCGCCATCGTGCGCTATCTCGAACGCCCCTCTGCACGAGGCCCTGCCCATGCGCCGCACATTGCTGCGAACCGCCCTCGCCTCTCTCGCTGTCCTGACGGCGGCCATTTCGGCCGAGGCCTCCGGGCGCCGCCAGGTGCATCCGGCCGACATGGCCGAGAACCGCATCATCCCGATGTACGGCAACCTGCCGGCCTGCGAGGATCCCGCCGTGCTGGGCGAGATCACAAGCTGGTTCAATTCGCGCGAGGCCAAGTTCTGGGGCCCGCTCCAGGCTGTCGGCTATGACAAGATCAGGCCGATCGGCTTCCGGCCCTGGGGCGACGATTTCATTCCGCGCCGCTTCTGCACCGGCCGAATCGCGCTCAACGACGGCACCTGGCATCGCGTCGATTATTCCGTGCGCGAGAATCTCGGCCTCTTCGGCTGGACCTGGAACGTCAACTGGTGCGTCAGCGGTCTTGACCGCCATCGCAGCTATGCGCCCGACTGCCAGATGGCCCGGCCCGGCCCCGAGAAATAGCGCCGGCCCGTGACCCTCGCGCGGTTCTGCTTCGGCCTACTGGGGCTGCTCGGCCTTATGGCCAGTGCAGCCCAGGCGCAGGGTTCCCATCAGCGCAGCGGTCAGCCTGGCGATTTCGACTTCTATGTCCTTGCCCTGTCCTGGTCGCCGGGCTTCTGCGAGCTCGACGGCGAGCGCGACCGCAACCGCGAGCAATGCGCTGAAGGCGCCGGCCTGCGCTTCGTCGTTCACGGTCTCTGGCCGCAGAACGAGCGCGGCTATCCGAGCGAATGCGGCCCGGCCGGGCGCACGCCCTCGCGCATCGCGCTCGAGCAGGCAAAGGGCCTGTTCCCGAGCGAAGGCCTGGCGCGCCATGAATGGCGCAAGCACGGAACCTGCTCGGGTTCGAGCCCGAGCGACTACTTCGCCGATGTCAGGCGCGCCCGCGACAAGGTCGTGATTCCCCCGGCCCTCGCGAAAGCCGAACGCAACCAGAGCTGGACCGCGATCGATCTCGAACGCGCCTTCGTCGCCGCCAATCCCGGCCTGCGCACCGACATGATGTCGGTTGCCTGCAAGCGCGGCGTTCTGCAGGAGGTCCGCATCTGCTTCAGCAAGGACCTGCGCGATTTCCGGATGTGCCAGGAGGTCGATCGTTCGGGCTGCCGCACGCGCGACATCACCGTCGTCGCGCCGCGCTGACAGCGACGGCAAACCCGCGTAAGAGCGCGGGATGAATTATCGCCACGGCTTCCACGCCGGCAACTTCGCGGATGTCCTCAAGCACGTCGTGCTGATGCGTATCCTGACCCATCTCAACGCCAAGGCCACGCCCTATCGCATCGTCGATACTCATGCGGGTGCAGGCCGCTACGATCTCGGCTCGGACGAGGCGCTGCGGACACACGAGTGGAAGGACGGCGTCGCGCGGCTCGACCGTTCGCCGCTCGCGCCTGCCGTCGAGGCCCTGCTCAAGCCGTGGCGCGATGCGGTCTCCGGCGCCCGCACGCTCTATGGCGCGGATGCCTATCCCGGCTCGCCCTGGCTGTGCCGGCAGGCGATGCGTCCCGACGACCGCCTGATCGCGGCGGAATTGCACCCGCAAACCCACAAGAAGCTCGTCCAGGTCATCGGCCGCGACGAGCGCTGCAAGGCGTTGGGGATCGACGGCTGGAATGCGCTGCGCGGCAATGTCCCGCCCAAGGAACGGCGCGGCCTGGTGCTGATCGACCCGCCCTTCGAGGACAAGGACGAATTCGAGACGCTGGCGGCGGAATTCATCGCCGCCCATCGCAAATGGCCGACCGGCATCTATGCGCTCTGGTATCCGCTCAAGGATCGGCGCGCGATCGAACGCTTGCTCGACGCCGTTACGCTCGCTGGAATCGGGCGCCTGCTGCGGCTCGAAATCGATGTCGACCGCCCCGAAGCCGCAGGCGGGCTCAGCGCCACCGGCATGCTGGTCGTCAACCCACCCTGGACGCTGGCCGACGAGGCGCGAATCCTGCTGCCGGCACTGACGGAGCGCCTCGCCCAGGGGCCGCGCCCGCGCTATCTATGCGAGCCGCTCCGCCCGGACGGCTGAACCGCCTGCTCTTCCATCTAGGGTCTCATCCATGCTTGTCCTGCGCTCCTCCCCCGCCTCCCCGTTCGGCCGCAAGGTCAAGATGGCGGCGTCCGTCCTCGGTCTCCAGGATCGCATCGAGATCGTCCCCGCCGACACCAACGACCCGGCCGAGCCGCTGCGCCGGCAGAACCCGCTCGGAAAGATTCCGACGCTCCTGCTGGAGGACGGAACGACCCTGTTCGATTCGCGCGTCATCGTGGAGTATCTCGACGATCTCGCCGGCGGCGGCATCTTCCCGGCGGGGAACGAACGCTTCGCCCAACTGCGGCTACAGGCGCTGGCGGACGGGCTCTGCGACGCCGCCCTGTTGCAGGTTTACGAGACGCGCTTCCGCCCGGAGGAAGGCCGCAACGCCGCCTGGGTCGCCAATCAAGCCGGCAAGGTCGAGCGGGCGCTGGCCGCGCTCGAAGCCGCCCCGCCCGCCTTCGGCGACAAGCCGCGCATCGGGGAAATCGCTCTCGCCGCCGCGCTCGGTTATCTCGACCTGCGCTTCGCCGGTACCTGGCGCGCCGGACATCCGCGTCTCGTGGCCTGGCTCGACGCCTTCGCCGCCAAGGTCCCCTCATTCGAGGCGACGCGCGTCAAGGGCTAACGCCTACGGCGTCCGACGGAACCGCGCCGTCATTCCGGGGCTTCGCGAAAGCGGAGAGCCCGGAACCCAGAGCCGATGCGGGATTCAGGAAAGCGCCGGGACGCCAGTGCTTCTTGGTCAACGCGCATCGGCTCTGGGTTCCGGGCTCAAGCCTGCGGCCTGCCCCGGAATGACGGCGTGGTTCCAGGACCCCAAAGTCTCGACCAGCCCCGCGCAACAAAAAACCCGGTGGCCGAAGCCACCGGGTTCAAGAGGTCCCCGGGAGGGGAGGCAGACTAGAACTTGTAGTTCACGCCGGCGCGGACGACCGAGAAGTCGGTGCCGACCTTGACGCCGGAATTGAACACGCTCTTCTCGCCGAGATCGACGTAGAGATACTCGACCTTGGCGGTCCAGTTGTTGGTGAACGCGTATTCGAGACCGCCACCGATGGCGTAGCCGCCGGTGTGCGACTTGTCGGTCGAACCGAGGCCGCCGATCGAGGTCTTCACGTTGCCGTAGGCCCAACCACCGGTGATGTAGGGCAGGAACCGGTCGAAGGCGACGCCGACGCGAGCACGCACGGTGCCGAAGTACTCGGTGCGGACGCGGTCGCCGAAAGCGTTGCTGCCGGTGTTCAGGTCAGCGCCCTGGATGTCCGTCTCGACGCCGAGAACGAACTGGTTGATCTGGTAGTTGTAGCCGATCTGGCCGCCGCCGGTGAAGCCGTCGAGGTCGCCGATGTTGACGGTGCGGTTGTTGAACACCGTACCGGCATTCACATTGCCCCAAGCATAGCCGGCGTTGGCACCGACGTAGAAGCCGGTCCAGGTGAAGGCGGGAACGTAAACCGGCGCGACGACCGGGCCCTTGCGGGACGGCAGGTCCGCAGCGGAGGCAGCGCCGGCGGCAACGATGCCGAGCGCGGCGACGCTCGAAAGCAGAAACTTCTTCATGGTGGTACTCCTAGGTCGTCGCTTTGCCGGTTGGACCGGCGGGTGAATTCGATGAGACGGTTATAAGACCAGAACTCGGTTTTGTCTGTTGCGTCGGAAGCACATCTGCCCTGCGAACCGCGGCAGAAATGCGGCACGAATGGGATGACTAGGGCAAAGGCGTAAAATCAGATTAATGATTGCTAAAGCACTGTAAATGGTAAATCGAATACTAATAGACTTAACCCAGCCCGCATCAGCCCTAACCAATAACGCGTCACGTCACCCAAGGTTCCCACTCTCGCCACATTTTCGCAGGCTCCGCTTGCGGCCCCTTCCGACGCATGCTTAAGCCTTGACCGATCAGGCAGAAAACGAGACCCGAGGGTGCCGCTCCTTTCGATTTTCATTATCGCGCGCGACGAGGCAGACCGTATCGGCCGGACGATTCAGGCGGTTCGCACGCTCAGCAATGACATCGTCGTGATCGATTCCGGCTCGACGGACGGCACCCAGGCGGTCGCCGAGCAGCTCGGAGCCCGCGTCATCTTCAACCCCTGGCCGGGTTACGGGCCGCAGAAGCGTTTTGCCGAAGACCAGTGCCGGCATGACTGGCTCTTGAATCTCGATGCCGACGAGGTCGTGCCCGAAGACCTCGCTGCGGAGATCGGAAGCCTCTTCGCACATGGCGAGCCCGCGGCGGATGCCTATGAGTTGCGTATCGCCGAAATCTTCCCCGGCGAGCCCGCGCCCCATCGCTTCGCTTATGTACTCTCGCCCGTGCGCCTCTATCGCAAGAGCAAGGGTCGCTATTCGCCGTCGCCGGTGCACGACCGCGTCGATCTCGCCGCGGATGCCCGCGTCGCCCGCCTCAAGGGCACGGTCCACCATTATTCCGTGCGCTCGCTGGGCGAGCAGATGGCCAAACTCAACGGCTACAGCGATGCCCAGGCGGATGATCTCGACAAGCGGGGCATGACGCTCTCGGTCTTCCGCCTCGTGGTCGAATTCCCCGCGAATTTCATCAAGGCCTATATCGGCCGGCGGCATGCACTGCGCGGCGTCTATGGCTTCATGACCGCAATGAATTATGCCTTCTACCGCTATCTCAGGGTCGCCAAGCATTGGGAAAGGCGGCTCCAGCGCCGCTCGCCCGATTCTGCGACGTCTGGTCGGACGCCGCGCGATGTCTGAGGTCGCGCTCGTCTCCGGCGGGGCGCGGCGCATAGGGCGCGCCATCGTCGAGCGGTTGGCGGAAGCCGGCTACGCCGTTGCGATCCATTGCGGCAGCGCGCGCGCGGAGGCCGAAGCGCTGGCTGCGAACATCGAACGCCAGGGCGGCCGCGCTGCGGTGGTCAACGCCGATCTCGCGGATCCCGCTGGTGTCGACGCGCTGCTCCCGGCGGCCGAGGCCGCGCTCGGCCCAGTGACGCTGCTGGTCAACAACGCCTCCAGCTTCCTCGTCGACGACGTCACCGCGATCGACGTGCCGACCTGGAACCGGCAGTTCTCGATCAACCTGCGGGCGCCGTCGGTTCTGGCAGGAGCCCTGGCGAACCGGCTGCCGGATGGCCGTCACGGCGCCATCGTCAACATCATCGACCAGCGCGTCTGGAAGCTGACGCCGCAATACTACTCCTACACCCTGACCAAGGCCGCCCTGCTGACGGCAACCAAGACCATGGCACAGGCGCTGGCGCCGCGCATCCGCGTCAACGCGGTCGGCCCCGGCCCGACATTGCCCAATCCGCATGATGGCGCCGAGGCGATGGAGTACGAGGCCGCCGCAACTCTGCTCGGACGCAGGATCGACGCGCGCGAGATCGCGGATGCCGTGCTCTATCTGGCCCAGGCACGCTCGGTGACCGGCCAGATGATCGCCGTCGACGCCGGCCAGCATCTCGGCTGGCGCACCCCCGACATCATCGACTGAGCGGCGCTCAGGCCCAAATGGCTTCACGCGCCCGTATCGGGACGATAGGGCGCGCGGCCGCTGGCCAGCGCGCTGTCGAGCAGTTCGAGGCGGTCCTGCCCCCAGAACACCTCGCCGCCCAGCACATAGCTCGGCGCACCGAACACCCCGGCCTCGACCGCTGCGCAGATGGTGGCCTCGTAGCGCTGCCGCACCTCCTCGGTCTCGGCCGCGGCCGCGAGCGCCGGCGCATCGAAGCCGGTCGCCCGCGCCACGGCGGCGATCGCTTCCGGTTGGGTCATGTCGTCGTCGCGCGCCCAGACGCCCGCCATGACCTCCGCCATGAAGCGGCCGGGATCGCCGCCCGCCTGCACGATCGCGATCAGGAAACGATCGGCGAGGGAGGGATCGAACGGGAAAAATTTGGGCTGGAGGTTGAGCGGCTGGTTGCGACGCTCGCGCCAGCGCTGCAGATCCATCAGCCGGTAGCGCTGGCGCACCGGATGGCGCTTGGGCAGCGGCACGCCCCCGGTCTCGTCGAAGACGGCGCGCAGCGGCACCGGGCGGTAGACGATGTCGCAGCCATGCCGCTTGGCGATGTCGAGAAAGATCGCATGGCCGAGATAGGTCCAGGGTGAATGCAGCGAGAAATAATAGTCGATGGAACGGGACATGCTGGGATGGCTCGGCAGCGGCTGGAGAGACGACGATCCCGCAATTCGACATGCAGGGGCGCAGCCATGGCGGATGCGCCCCTGTCTCATAGCTCGCGGCGGGCGCTGTGGGTAGCGCGAGCCATAGCCCGCCCACCCCGGTGCCGCCGATGATCGGCTCAGGCGGCTGCCTTGTTCTTCAGCGCCCCGATGATGGCGGTCAGGATGGCGCCCCCGGCGCCACCGCCGATCAAATGGGTCAGGATGCCGCCGATGCTGAGATTGCCGCCCTGAGCTGCCGCGCTGATCGCCGGCAGGACGAGGGGGATGATCTGGCCGAGCACGCCACCGCCGACGAGGCCGGAGATCGTGTTGCCCAGGGTTCCCAGATCGAAGGTTGGAGAGGCCTTGCCCGCCGCATTGCCGCCGATCGCACCGGCAACGAGATTCATCAAAATCTGTTCCATGCTACCCCCGAAAGCCACGTGATGTGGCCATGGGACGATGACTCCGGCGTGGAGTCGATGCAACTCCCGCTGGAAACGCGGCGGGCGTTCGCAACTTGCAGGTCAGACCTCGCAGATCAGGCCAGTGCGATCGCCGAAATCAGCCGGCCATAATCCGGCTCGGAACGGTGGGTCGCGCGGCGATAGCTGAAGAAGCGCTGCTCGTCGCCATAGGTGCACAGCGCAAGATCGACGAAGCGGCCGATCCCCGCCTCCTGCGCCTTGAGTGCGATGAAAGCCGGCAGGTCGAACATCGCATGGGCCGGGCGCTCCGAAGCCGTGAAGAAGCGCGCATAGGTCCGGTTTTCCGACTTGAAGCGCTCGACAAACTCCGGCCCGACCTCATAGGCCTTGGCGCTGATCGTCGGCCCGAGCACGGCAAGGATGCGCTCGCGCCGCGCGCCGAGCTTCTCCATCGCGGTGACGGTCGCGGCGACGACGCCGGTGAAGGCGCCCTTCCAGCCGCAATGCGCGGCCCCGATGACGCGCGCCTCATTGTCGGCGAACAGGATCGGCCCGCAATCGGCACTGGAAGCACACAGCGCGACGCCATGCGCGATGCTGACCATCGCATCCGCCTTCGGCCGCTCTCCCGGCCACGGGCCGGTGACGACCTCCACATCGGCAGAATGCACCTGATAGAGACTGATGAGATGCGTCGGCGCGACCTCGAGCTGCGCCGCCATGCGCTTGCGATTCTCGGTGATTGCCTCGGGAGCATCGGCGGAACCGAGGCCGCCATTGAGCGAGGCATAGATCCCCGTCGACACCCCGCCCTCGCGCGTGAAGAAGGCGTGCCGGATGCCGGGCTCGGCGGCGAGGTCGGGGGAGGTGATGAACATCATGTCGTCCATTCGGGCGGCGGGAGCGATATCAGCCCTGCTCTGGCAGTCGATGAAGGTCAAATCCGGGCAGCGGCGGCAAGGCAGGATGCGATAGCCCGAGAACCTTGAACAAATCGCCCATGCCGGTCTCGCCGCGTTCGGTCAGGCGGTCCAAGGCGGCCCCGATCGCCTGCGCCTGCTCGGGCGTCGCCTTGCGCGAGAGCGCCTGCGCCCGCTCGGCAAGCCCCAGCGCCAGCAGGAAGTCGCCCTGGCGAGCTGGCCCATGCACGGCGGCCCCGCCGCGCAAGGCCGCCTGCGCCATGCGCGCGAAATCGACATGCACGGTGATATCCGCCTCGCCCGGCTCGGCCAGCGGATCGACGAACTGGTGCCGCCGCATCGCCTGCAGCGTGTCGCCGAGCCCCGAACCCAGGGAGCCGTAGTCGATGAACAGAGCCCCGCCGCCGCAGCGCGCGACATGGCCCGCGACCTCCGAGACGAGGCGAAGCGCTGCCGCCGGATGTTCGAGCACAGCGCCCTCTTGCGCCGCCATCGCCGCGAAAGCCTCGCCGGAAAGCGCCTCGCCGCCGAGCCCGAACGCCAGCTTGCCCTGGCCATCGAGACCGACCAGCCGCTCGCGCCAGCCCTGCCGCGTCATCACGAACTGGTCGAGCGGCAGCGCATCCAGCAATTCATTGGCGACAACGATGACGGGCCCGTCCAGCGCCGCCTCGACCCTGTCGTGCCAGGCCGGCTCGGCCTTGCCGGCGAGCGTCGCCGCCTGGATCTCGCGCAGCACCGGGCTGGTCTCGACCAGATGCACCGATGCCGCGCCATGGAAGCCGGGCATGACCCGAGTCGCCCGCAGCATGTCCGCCATCAACGTGCCGCGCCCGGGGCCGATCTCGACCAGCGCGAAGCGCGACGGCGCGCCCATCGCCTGCCAGAGATGCGCGGCCCAGAGCCCGAGCATCTCGCCGAACATCTGGCTGATCTCGGGCGCGGTGGTGAAATCACCCGCCGCCCCAAAGGGATCGCGCGTCATGTAGTAGCCGTGGCGCGGATGGCCGAGGCAGAGCGCCATATAGCGCGAGACCGGCATCGGCCCCTCATCGGCGATCAGGCGGACGAGTTCCGCCGCGAGCGCGTTCACGCGGCCACACGCCTTGCGCGCAGCGCCAGCACCAGCCCTGCCAGGAAGAGCGGCAGCGACAACAGCATGCCCATGGTGATGCCACCGCCAAGCGCATCGACCGAGCGGCCGAACAGGAAGCCGAGCTGTGGATCCGGCTCGCGGAAGAACTCGCAGACGATGCGCGCCACGGCATAGCCCATCCCGAACACGCCGGCGACCAGACCGGGCCGCTTGAAGCCGCCCGCTCGCACCAGCAGCGCCAGCAGGATGAACAGCAGGATGCCTTCGCCCAGCGCCTCGTAGAGCTGGCTCGGATGGCGCGGCAGCGGCCCCGCATTCGGGAAGACCATGGCCCAGGGCACGTCCGGCGCCGGCCGCCCCCACAATTCGGCATTGATGAAATTGGCGATGCGCCCGAGGAAGAGCCCGATCGGCACCACGGCGGCGGCGAGGTCGAACACCGACAGCGCCGGATAGCCGCGCCGGCGTGCGAACAGCCACAGCCCCGTCGCCGCGCCGATCAACCCGCCGTGGAAGGACATGCCGCCCTGCCAGATCGCGATGATGTCCTGTGGCCGCTCGAGATAACGCGGCAGATCGTAGAACAGCACGAAGCCGAGGCGCCCGCCAAGCACGACGCCGAGCGCGACGAAGAGCAGCATGTCGTCGAGTTCTTCCGCCTTGGGCCGGGCGCGCCCGCCCCAGAGACCCTCGGCCGAAACCAGCCGGCGCGCATACCACCAGCCGCCGAGCAGCCCGACGACATAGGCTAGCCCATACCATTTGACCGCGAGCGGCCCGATCTGGACAGCGACGGGGTCGATCATCGGAAAGGCGATGGCGAAGGTTGGCATGGGCGAGGCGTCCGGTGGCGGGCGCACGGTGATGGGGACGCCAAAGCCGCGAGGTCAAGTGAAATGACGACGCGCCGCCATCCGACGCCGTTGTCAAGATGACGCGAGCGCAGTTCTCAAGATGGGGACGAGTTTCCGGAACGCCGATCGCGCGGACCGCGCTTTCCACGCCGCGATCACGGCATCGGCATTGATGTCGGGATGGTGCATTCCATCCACCTCGACATCGTAGAGGCAATAGGAATGGATGCGATGGTAGTCGCGCCGGGCGTCGCCGAGAGGCCGGTCGCCCCGCGATCCCTCCCGCCGCTCGAGTTCGTCGAGGTCGCAGTGAACGCCGACGAAGAACACGTCATGGCCCGAAAGGGTCTCCGCGAGGCGCAGTAGCCAGGGCGCGCTCTCCATGATGTGTTCGACGATAAGGTCGTTGCCGGCCTCGACATAGGCGAGCAGCGAGCGTTCGAATCCGAGAAAGAAGGCCTCCCGCATCATCCGCCAGTCGAACTCACCGCTCCTGATCCGAGTCGTGGGCAACACGCCGGAGTCACGCAGATGATCGATCGAGATATGCCAGAACGGCGTATCGATCCGGCTTTGGATGGCACGGGCCAGTGAGGACTTGCCGCTGCTCGACGCGCCGTTGAGTAGAATGATGCGGCCGGGAACAGGCTGCGCGATATCAGACACGCGAATGTCCTTGGGGGAACGGATTGGAGTGAATGGAGCCTCACCTCGCTTCTTACATTCCTGACATGACGAAGCTGTTCCGGCATCCTACATGCAAGCCATGAATCGCGAACGCCAGGACGATCTGCCAGAGAACGAGATCGAGGCCGAGGAGGCCCCGCTTCCCGCCGAACCCACGCTTGTCCTCTCGGAAGCCGCACCCGGCGCGCTCAAGGCCGGCATCGAGGTCATCGCCGGCTTCGCGAAGCATCTGCCCAACAAGCCCGGCGTCTACCGCATGTTCGATCGCGCCGGCGAGGTGCTCTATGTCGGCAAGGCCAAGAGCCTGAAGAACCGGGTGACGGCCTATGCCCGCGGCATGGCGCACACCAACGCCGTCGCGCGGATGATCGCCGAGACGGCAAACATGGAATTCGTCACCACGGGGACGGAAACCGAAGCGCTGCTGCTCGAATCCAACCTGATCAAGCAGCTACGGCCGCGCTACAACGTGCTGCTGCGCGACGACAAAAGCTTCCCCTATATCCTACTGACCGGCGACCACGAGGCGCCGCAGATCGCCAAGCACCGCGGCTCGCGCCATCGCAAGGGCGATTATTTCGGCCCCTTCGCCTCGGTCTGGGCCGTGGAGCGCACCATCGACGCGCTGCAAAAGGCGTTCCTGCTGCGCTCCTGCACTGATAGCTTCTACGAGAACCGCACGCGCCCCTGCCTGCTCTTCCAGATCAAGCGCTGCGCCGGCCCCTGCACCGGCGAGATCTCGATTCCCGACTATCAGGCGCTCGCCGGCCAGGCCCGCGACTTCCTCTCCGGGCGCTCCTCCAGCGTGAAGCAATTGCTTTCGGCACGCATGCAGGACGCAGCCGAAAACCTCGAATTCGAGAAGGCGGCGCGCTACCGCGACCGGCTGGCCGCGCTCTCGGCCGTGCAGGCCGGACAGGACATCAACACGCAAGGCGTCGAGGAGGCCGATGTCTTCGCCATCGACGAGCAGGCCGGGCAGTTCTGCGTCCAGCTCTTCTTCTTCCGCAACAAGCAGAACTGGGGCAACCGCGCGCTCTTTCCCCGTGCGGACCGCAGCCTGACCCCGGCCGAGGTGCTGGCCTCGGTCGTTACGCAATTCTACGACGACAAGCCGCCACCGCGCCTCGTCCTGCTCTCGCATCCGGTCGAGGACATCGAACTGATCGCGCAGGCGCTCTCGGCGCGCGCCGGCCGCAAGGTCGAGGTCACCCACCCGAAGCGCGGCGAGCGCGTCGATCTCGTGGAGCACGCCCGCAAGAACGCCCGCGAGGCGCTCTCGCGCAAGCTCGCCGACAATGCCGGCCAGAGTTCGCTGCTGGCGGCGCTGGGCGCCGCCTTCGGCATGGAGAGGCCGCCACGCCGGGTCGAGGTCTACGACAACTCCCACATCATGGGCACGAACGCCGTCGGCGGCATGGTCGTCGCGGGGCGGGACGGCTTCATGAAGAGCCACTACCGCACCTTCAACATCTCGGCCGACACCATCGCCGGCGATGATTTCGGCATGATGCGCGAGGTGCTGCAACGCAGGTTTGCAAGGCTGGCGAAGGAGGCTGGCACGCTACCCTCCAGCCTTCATCCTGAGGAGCCGCGTAGCGGCGTCTCGAAGGATGCTCCAGAGGGTGACGGAGTCTCTGCGGGCATCCTTCGAGACGCGCCTGACGGCGCTCCTCAGGATGAGGGCTCACGTGGGATCGGCGGGCCTGCGTCCACGGAGGAAGACGACGACGCTTTCCCCTCGCGTCCCGACCTCGTCATCGTCGACGGCGGCAAGGGGCAGTTCGAGGCGGCCCGCAGGATCATGGCCGAACTCGGTGCCGGCGACATCCCGCTCGTCGCGATCGCCAAGGGCGCCGACCGCAACGCCATGCGCGAAACCTTCCACATGGCCGGCCGCGAGCCCTTCAAGCTGCCCCCGCGCGATCCGGCGCTCTACTTCATCCAGCGCCTGCGCGACGAGGCGCACCGCTTCGCGATCGGCACGCATCGCGCCAGGCGCAAGAAGGACACGATGAAGAACCCGCTCGACGAGATTCCCGGCATCGGCCCCTCGCGGAAACGGGCGCTGCTGCTGCATTTCGGCACGGTCAAGGCGATCCAGCGCGCCAAGCTCGACGACCTGATGCGGACGCCTGGCGTCAATGCTGCCACGGCCAAGGCGGTGCATGATTATTTCCATGACGCGTAAGGCGGCGATGGCCGACGCCGCCAAACCGTCGCTGCGCTTGCCCGAATTCCGTCGCGGCTTTGCGCCGCGCATGACGTGATCTCGCCTTTGCGTGTTGACGCTGTCACCGACCGGCTGCTTTGGTGATTCCCGTGACGATTCTTCCAGACGCCATCAGGCGGCGCGGCCCGTGGTCGCTGCCGAACCTGCTCACCTACGGCCGGATCCTGGCGATTCCGGCGCTGGTGGCGATTCTGTTCTGGCCGCGCGACGACTGGATGCGCTGGCTGGCGCTCGGAATCTATGCGCTCGCCGCCATCACGGACTATCTCGACGGCTACATCGCGCGGGCCTGGAGCCAGCAATCCGCGATCGGCCGCATGCTCGATCCGATCGCCGACAAGCTGCTGGTCTGCGCGCTGCTGCTGATGCTCGTCGCCGACGGCACGATCCATGGCTGGTCGCTCTGGGCGGCCATCGTCATTCTCTGCCGCGAGATCCTGGTCTCGGGCCTGCGCGAGTTCCTGGCGGAGCTGAAGGTCAGCGTGCCGGTCAGCAGGATCGCGAAATGGAAGACCACCGCGCAACTGCTCGCACTGGGCTTCCTCGTCGCGGGCCCCGCCGGCGACAAGGTGCTGCCGTACAACACCCAGATCGGCATCGTCATGTTGTGGGTCGCGGCCGCCCTGACCATCTATACGGGCTGGGACTATTTCAACGCCGGCATCCGCCATCTGGTCGAGGAGGACACGCGCGAACCATGACGCAGGCTCTCGCGACATCTGCGCCGGTTTCCGCCACCCGCACGGTCAAGCTGGTCTATTTCGCCTGGGTGCGCGAGCGCGTCGGGCTGGCCGAGGAGCAGGTCGCGCTGCCGCAGGGCATGCAGACCGTGCTCGACCTCGTGCGCTGGCTGAAAGGCCGCGACGAGGGCTACGCCGCCGCCTTCGCCGACGAAACGCTGGTCCGCGCCGCGATCAACCAGACGCATGTCAAACCCGGCGCGAGCCTCGAGGGCGCGAGCGAGATCGCCTTCTTCCCGCCCATGACCGGCGGGTAGTTGGGCGATGGCCCACGTCGAGAAACGCGGGTCATCCCGGACGCAGCGAAGCGGAGATCCGGGATCCATGCCGGAGCACGCACAGGTGAGGTTCCGGCATGGATCCCGGGTCTCCCTTTGGTCGCCCGGGATGACGGCGCGGTGGGAACAGAAATGATCACTCCTGCCATCCGCATCCAGCGCGAGGATTTCGACCTCGCCGTCGAACTCGCCGCGCTCTCGGCCGGGCGGCGCGACATCGGCGCCGTGGTCAGCTTCACCGGGCTCTGCCGCGACGAGGGCGGCATGTTGGCTGCGCTCGAACTGGAACACTATCCCGGCATGGCCGAGGCGGAGATCGCCCGTGTCGCCGGGCAAGCAATCGCACGCTGGCCGCTGCTCGGGCTCACGGCGATCCATCGCTACGGACTCGTCAGCCCGGGCGAGCAGATCGTCCTGGTCATCGCGGCTTCCGCCCATCGCAGCGCCGCCTTTGAGGCGGCCGACTTCATGATGGACTACCTCAAGACCCGCGCGCCCTTCTGGAAGCGCGAGCATCTCGCCGACGGCAGCGTCGGCGGCTGGGTCGAGGCGAAGCGGGAGGACGACGATGCGGCGCTCCGCTGGAATTGAAGCCGCGTTTGGCGCCCTGCTGCTCTCGCTGACCTTCGCGGCGCCCGCGCTGGCGCAGATCGGCGAGATGAAGACCTTCCGCGACTGGATCGCCGGCTGCGACAACACCAAGACCTGCACGGCGCTCTCGCTGCCGAACGAGACCGACGACGAGGTCGCCTTCCTGCGCCTCGACCGTCCCGCCGGCCCGAATGGCGGCCCCTCCCTCGCCCTGAAGCTGCGCTCCTCGAAGCTGCCGAGGCAGTTTGCGGTCGAGCTGGCGTTGGACGGCGCACCCTTTCCGGCAGCCGGACGTCGCCTCCAAGGCGGGAGTATCGACGGCGAGACCGCAGAGATCGCAATCGCGCCGGCCGAGGCCGAAGCGCTGATCGCAGCCGCGCGCAAGGCGACAGTGCTGACGGCTAGGATCGAACAGCGCAACTTCAAGCTTTCGCTCGCCGGTTCGGTCGCGGCCATGCTCTGGATCGACGAAAGGCAGGGCCGGCTCAACACGCCGACCGCCCTGATCCGCAAGGGAACGGTCGGCACCGTGCCGGCCGCACCGGCGCTGCCCGTCATCATCAGCAAGCCGGCCAGCGGCAAGCCTCTCACGAAGGATCAGGCGGTGGCGCTGGTCAAAGCCATGCGCGCTGAGTTGAACCGACGCGAACGCGATTCCTGCGAGGATCTATCCGATGGCTCGGACGGAGCCTTTGCGCTGGACGATACGACCCGGCTGGTCGTCGTCGCCTGCTCTCGTGGCGCCTACAATGTCTCCAGCCAGTTCTGGCTGGTTCCCGGCCGCGATGTCGCCAAAGCGAGGCCGGCGGAGTTCGAAGGCAACCGCGACAAGCCAGGCAACGAGCTGGTGAATGCCGATTTCGATCCGAAATCCGGCCGCGTGATGTTCTACGCAAAGGGCCGCGGCATCGGCGATTGCGGCACCTCGGGCTCCTATGGCTGGAACAGCATGCGTTTCGCAGTGCTGCAGATCAGCGCGATGGACACCTGCCGCCTGATCCCCGGCGACGACTGGATTACGCTGTTCCGGAGCGCGGAGAAGGCGGGAAATTGACGCAGTGCCGTCATGGTCGGGCTTGTCCCGACCATCCACGCCTTCCTTCGGCGAAGCCGGTGTTCAAGACGTGGATGCTCGCCACAAGGGCGAGCATGACGGTTGTTCTAGCGAGAGGCTAGCATCCTCACGCCGCCTTCGACTTCGGCCGCACCGCGTCGGAATAGTCCTCCATGATCACCTTGCCCATATTGCCGGTGATGAAGGAGTAGGGGCCGATCTCGGAGACCAGCGTCACCTCGGCAGCCGAACCGGTGATGAAGCACTCGCTGAAGCCTTCCAGCTCCTCCGGGCGGATGCGGCGCTCGATCACCTCGAAGCCGCGCTGCTTGCACAGCTCGATCACCGACTGGCGGGTGATGCCGTTCAGGAAGCGATCGGCGAGCGGGGTGTGGATCACGCCGTCCTTGATGAAGAAGATGTTGGCGCCGGTGCATTCGGCGACATTGCCTTCCCAGTCGAGCATCATCGCATCGGCATAGCCGGCGCGCTCCGCCTTGTGCTTGGACAGCGAGCAGATCATGTAGAGCCCCGCCGCCTTGGCATGGACCGGCGCGCAGGCCGGGTCCGGCCGGCGATAGCTCGCGACGTCGAGGCGCACGCCCTTCAGCTTCTGCGCCATGTCGAACATGCTCGGCCATTCCCAGACCGCGATGGCGGTGTGGATCGTGTTGTTGATGCCGGAAACCGCCATCATCTCGGAGCCGCGCCAGGCGACCGGGCGGACATAGGCGTCCTTCAGCCCGTTCTCCTTGAGGCAGAGATACTTCGCCTCGTCGAGCTCGGCGACCGAATAGGGGATCGTGAAATCCATGATCTCGGCCGACTTCTGGAAGCGCTGCGAGTGCTCGGTGCACTTGTAGATCACACCGTCATAGGAGCGCTCGCCCTCGAACACGCAGGAGCCGTAGTGGAGCCCATGGGTCAGTACGTGAATCTTCGCGTCCTTCCACGGCACGAGCTTGCCGTCGAACCAGATGACGCCGTCGCGCTGGTCGAAAGGAATGACTGACATGGGGGTGCTCCTCTTGGCACGTCCGGCCCTGCTATCCGTTGCGCCTCATACACCGTCACCATGGCGGCAGAGGCGAAAGGCCGGAATGATACTGCGCCGCAACATCGTCTTGCGACATATTCCGTCGTTCAGCGCGCTTGACGGGTAATCTTCCGTCTGAGATATGTCAACATCACTGACATAAATTTCAGGACGCCTGCGATGCCCGAGACGCAACCCGGACCGATCGACGCCGGCGGACGCGTCTCCCCGGGCGAGGCCGTGCCGTATGACCTGATCGAGCTCCTGTTCTTTGCCTACCGCGACTTCGTCGGCGGCCCCGACCGTATCCTCGCCGAATACGGCTTCGGCCGCGCCCACCACCGCGTCCTGCATTTCGTCCTGCGCCGTCCGGGACTGACCATCGCAGAATTGCTCGACATCCTGAAGATCACCAAGCAGAGCCTGAACCGCGTCCTGAAGGAACTGGTCGAGACCGGCTTCGTTGAGCAGCGTACCGGCATCCAGGACAAGCGCCAGCGCCATCTGCACACCACTCAGGCAGGGCAGGATCTCGCCTTGCGCCTCGTCCAGCTACAGGCGAAACGGATCAACGCCGCGCTCGGCGACCTCGCGCCGGAGGCGGCCGAGACGGTCGCGCTCTATCTCGCGGGGTTGATCGATCCGACCGAACGCCACAAGGTGCAGAGCTTCCTCGCCGCGCCGCGATGAGGAGCCAGCGCAGGACCAAGGCTGCGCAAGACGACGACCGCTCAGGAACGCGAGGGCGCAGGCCCGCAAGGACGAAAGACACATGGCCGCACAGCCGGCACGCAAGCCGCTGCCCGACGAAGCACCCCACATCCTTGTGGTCGACGACGACCGCCGTCTGCGCGACCTGCTGGCGCGCTTCCTCGGCGACAATGGGTACCGGGTGACCACGGCCGCCAATGCGGCAGATGCGGATCTGCGGCTCGCGCGCCTCGTCTTCGATGCCATGGTGCTCGACATCATGATGCCCGGCGAGAACGGCTTCGACTTCGCCCGCCGCCTGCGCACCGATTCCGCCGTGCCGATCCTGATGCTCACCGCCCGCGCCGACGGCAAGGACCGGATCAACGGGCTGGAGATCGGCGTCGACGACTATCTCGCCAAGCCTTTCGA
This sequence comes from Allobosea sp. GW822-FHT03F07, assembly GCF_058801345.1. Classification (NCBI taxonomy): domain Bacteria; kingdom Pseudomonadati; phylum Pseudomonadota; class Alphaproteobacteria; order Hyphomicrobiales; family Alloboseaceae; genus Allobosea; species Allobosea sp. GW822-FHT03F07. Next base: position 1,084,800 of record NZ_JBXAND010000001.1, on the reverse strand, counting down.
GCCGCGCGAACTGCTGCTGCGACTCGGCAACATCCTGAAGCGGACCATCGTCGTCGATACCGCGCAGTCCGGCCCGCGGCCCGATTTCGTCCGCTTCGGCCCATTCCTCTACGGGCTCTCGCGCGGTGAATTGCGAAAGGGCGAGGAGCCGATCCGCCTTACGGAGCGCGAACGCGAGATCCTGACCGCCCTGGCCGAGCGCGCCGGCGAAGTGGTACCGCGCGAGGAGCTGGCGGCGCAGGGCAGCGCCGCAAACGACCGCACCGTCGATGTCCAGATGAACCGCTTGCGCCGCAAGATCGAGCGCGATCCGGCCGATCCGCTCTATCTCCAGACCGTCCGCGGCGTCGGCTATCGCCTCCTGACGGATCGGACGTGACGCCGCTCCAGCCCGGCAGGCGTCGCAGGGGCGTGACGCAGGCGCTCGGCGCCCGCTTGTCGCGCATCGCCTCGGCCGGGGCCTCCTGGAAGGCGAGCCTCAACAACAGGCTGAAGCCCTGGCTGCGGTTCGCAGGCAGGCCACTTCGTTCGATCGCCCGCTTCATGCCCAAGGGCCTCTATCCGCGTGCGCTGGTGATCGTCATCGCGCCGGTCGTGCTGCTGCAATCGGTCATCGCCTATGTCTTCATGGAACGACACTGGCAGACCGTGACGCAGCGCCTGTCATCGGCCGTATCGGCCGACATCGCCACGATGATCGACGTCTATGAAAGCTATCCGCAGGATGCCGACGCCAGCGTGCTCGCGCGGATCGCGGCGGACAGGCTCGGCATGGACCTCGACATCATCCCCGATTCCGACCTGCCGCCGCCAGGCCCCCGGCCATTCTTCTCGCTGCTCGACAGCGCGCTCTCGGCCGAACTGGCCCAGCAGGTCGCACGCCCGTTCTGGCTCGATACGGTCGGCCGCTCCAGCTTGATCGAAATCAGGATCAAGCTCGGCAGGAACGTCATGCGCATCCTGACGCGGCGGAATTCGGCCTATGCCAGCAACAGCCACATCTTCCTGGTCTGGATGCTCGGCACCTCGCTGATCCTGCTGACGATCGCGGTGCTGTTCCTGCGCAACCAGATCCGCCCGATCCTCCGTCTCGCCGATGCGGCCGAGGCCTTCGGCAAGGGCCGCGACGCGGAGTTCCGGCCGCGCGGCGCCCGCGAGGTCCGCCGCGCCGGCAACGCCTTCATCGAAATGAAGCGCCGCGTCGAGCGCGCCGTCGGCGAGCGCACGACCATGCTGAACGGCGTCAGCCACGATTTGCGCACCATCCTGACGCGCTTCAAGCTCTCGCTTGCCCTGCTGGAGCGCTCATCGGAAATCGACGCGCTCGAAAAGGACGTCGACGAGATGAGCCGGATGCTCGAGGACTATCTCGCCTTCGCCCGCGGCGATGCCGGCGAAGCGGCCGTCGAGACCGACATCCGCGCTTTGATGGAGGAGCTGAAATCCGATGCCGAGCGGCAGGGCCACCAGACCGAACTGACGGTCGTCGGCGATCCGCTGGTGGTGATCAGGCCGGATGCCTTCCGCAGGCTGATGACCAATCTCGTCTCGAATGCCGCCCGCTTCGGCGACCGCATCGCCATTCGCGCGACCCATGACGCGCGCTATCTGATCGTCATGGTCGATGACGATGGCCCCGGCATCGCGCCCGAGCAGCGCGAGGACGTCTTCCGGCCCTTCTTCCGACTCGACGAGGCCCGCAATGTCGACTCCGGCGGCACGGGTCTCGGCCTCGCCATCGCCCGCGACATCGCCCGCGCCCATGGCGGCGACATCATCCTCTCGGATTCGCCGCTGGGCGGCCTGCGCGCAACGGTCAGGCTGCCGGTCTGACCTCACCGCCGGCGATGGGCGCGAGCTTCGGCAAGCGTTCGGCGGCATAGTCGAAGAAGGCTCGAACCTTCGGGGCGGGATGCCGCCCGCCCGGCACGACGAGCTGGACCGGCAAGGGCGGCGGCTCGTAGTCCGGAAGCAGTCGCAGCAGCGCACCCGATTCCAGATCTTCCGCAACCTGATAGGACAGCGGCCTGGCGAGCCCCCTCCCCGCCCGCGCTGCGATCAAAATGGCCTCGATCTCGTTGACGATGAAGCGCGGCGCCACCACGACGCGCGCCTCGCCGCCCGGACCGCCGAAGCGCCAGGTCAGCCCCGGGCCGACAGCGGCGCTCGCGATCGTGTCGTGCCCCGCGATATCGGCCGGCGTCGCCGGCGCACCTCTTCGTCGCAGATAATCGGGGGAGGCGACGAGCAACCGCCGGATCTCGCCGATCTTACGGGCTACGAAGCGCGAATTCGCCAGCGGGCCGATGCGAACGGCAAGGTGCAGATCCTCGTCGATCAGGTCGAGATTGCGATCCGCCAGCACGAGCTCGATCTGGACCTCGGGATGACGGTCCAGGAACTCCGTGACGACAGGCGTGACATGGCGGCGGCCGAAGGCGAGCGGCGCGGTGATCCGCAGCAGGCCACGCACCGGCGCGGCTGCCGCATCGCCGAGCGACGCCTCGTAATCCGCGAGCAGGCGCCGCGCCGTCACGGAGAGTTCGCGGCCCGCATCGCTCGGCGCCAGGCGGCGCGTGCTGCGGGCGATCAAGCGCGTCCCGGTCCGCTCCTCCAACGACGCCAGCGCCCGCGTCACCGCCGGCCGTGATCGATTGAGACGCCGCGCCGCGCCGGCGAGGCTGCCGGCCTCCACGATGGCGACAAAGATCGCGAGTTCGTCGAGCCGATCCATGACTGTTCCAAAAAGTGGAATTCTAAGTTTCAGAGATAACGGATTTTGGCCGAAATGCGCAACGATCATGCTGCGTAAGCCCTTTTGGAGATCGAGACGCATGACCCGGACACCGCTCACCCTTCACGGCACGCCGCTCTCGGGCCACGCCCATCGCGTCGAACTTCTGCTGCGCGCGCTCGGCCTGCCCTACAGGCTGGAGCCCGCCCCGGCCGAAATCCGCCGCGGCGATGCCTTCCGCCGGCTCAATCCGTTCCAGCAGATTCCCGTGCTGGAGGACGGATCGACCGTGCTCTGCGACAGCAACGCGATCATGGTCTATCTGGTGAAGCGCTACGCCCCCGACAGCGACTGGCTCCCGGACGATCCCGTGACCGCTGCCGCCGTGCAGCGCTGGCTGTCGGTCGCCGCGGGCGAGGTGATGCACGGCCCCGCCACGGCCCGCCTCATCCGCCAGTTCGGCGTCAGCGACGATATCGGCCGCGCCGAACGCGTCGCGCGGCGCGTCCTCGCCTGGATGGACGAGCATCTCGCCGGTCGTGCCTTCCTCGCCGCCGCCCATCCGACGCTCGCCGACCTCGCCTGCTATTCCTATGTGGCCCATGCGCCGGAAGGCGGCATTCCGCTTCAGCCGTACAAGGCGGTCAGAGACTGGATCGGGCGCATCGAGGCCCTGCCGTTCTTCAGCGCGATGCCGGCTTCGCCCTTGCCCACGCCCGAGGCCTCCCATGGCTGACAACCCGTTCCACGACGGCGAGCGTGCGGCGCAGGCTTTTGCCGGCGTCTCGTCGCATGGCGCCGGCATCAGGCTCTTCATGCCGGATCAACACCGCAATTTCTTCGCCGGGCTGCCCTGGCTGTTCGCGGGGCTGCTCGATGCGGAAGGCTGGCCGCTGGCGACGGTCCTGACCGGCGAACCCGGTTTCGCCTCCAGCCCGATGGCGACAACGCTCTCCCTGCGCGCTTTGCCTATGGAAGACGACCCTGCCCGTGCGGCCCTTCAGCCCGGATCGCCGATCGGCCTTCTCGGGATCGAGTTCGAAACCAGGCGTCGCAACCGCGCCAACGGGATCGTCGCTGCGCGGGATGCGAGCGGCTTCGACGTCGCGGTCGATCAGAGCTTCGGCAACTGCGCGAAATACATCCAGATCCGTCATCGCCTCCGGAGGCAACCCGTAGCGCCGGGAGTGAGCGCGCCGCTGGCCAGGCTAGACGACGCGGCCCACGCCCTGATCGCCGCAGCCGACACCTTCTTCGTCGCCAGCACCACCCCGCCCGGCCATGTCGGCGGCGGGTTGGACATGTCGCATCGCGGCGGCAGGCCGGGCTTCCTGCGGCTGGAAGGCGAAACCCTGACGATCCCGGACTTCGCCGGCAACCGCTATTTCAACACCTTCGGAAACCTGTTGCTGGAGCCCCGCGCCGCCCTGCTCTTCGTCGATTTCGCAGCAGGCACGACACTGCAGTTGCAGGGCGTCACCGAGATCGTCTGGAGCGGCGACGAAGTCTCCCGTCTGGACGGCGCCGAGCGGCTCTGGCGCTTCCATGTCGAGCACGGCTGGCGTCGCGAGAACGCCTTGCCGCTCCGCTGGTCGGAGCCGGATTTGGTGCAATCCATGATACGCGCCGCTCTCTGATCGTCAGAGGACGATGAGGCCGGGCGCCCCGCCCCCGGCAGCGCGAGGACAAACCCGGGCATTGTTCCGGCCCGACAGAATTACAACCAAAGGAGACGCAGATGGTATATTGCAACTTATACGATTATATTCCACACTGACCTCTAAATCGGGGGGGCAGAGATGAACGGGACGGCCGTCGCGGATATTGTCGCTGATCAGCCTGATTTCACGGGCGCGCAGATCGAGACGGTCTACAGCAAGGTCAGCGGGACATATGCTGTGTACCGCACCGCGGAGCGCGTCATGGTCCAGTTTGCCGATGACCCGGAACTGGGCCGCGAGCAGCGCCTGGCATTGGCGCCCCTGAACCCGATCCGCGGCGAGATCAATGGGCTCATCGACGGTTGGCGCAGTATCAAATGGTACAATACCGGCAGGAACCAAGCCAAGGCGCGCTGGTTCGACCGGAGAACCGCCGACGCCCTGACCGTTGCCTTGCAGGGTGACCAGTCCCACGCAGCCCTGCTTCTGGCAGCAGTCAAGGACGACATTCTCAAGGAAAGAACCTCGATCGGCCGGGTCGAATACATGATCGTCGCCACGCTGGTCAGCCTGCTCGCGCTGATCGCCGGCAATGCCTTCGGACCGCCGGATCTCCGGTTTGCCATCGGAGTGGGCGCAGTGGGCGCTCTGTTCTCGATCGCCTTGGGAATTCGCAGCAGGAATATCCGCACCGACCTGCAACGCCGCGACAACGTCATCGATGCAACGCTGCGGATCGCAATCGGCGCGATCTCGGCAATCATCCTGCTCTCCCTGCTGAAGGCAGAATTCGTGACGGTCGGGCTTGGAAAGCAGCCGGTCGATCTGACCAATTTCGACGCCGTGCTGGTGATCGCGATTCTGGCCGGATTCTCCGAACGGATGGTCGGCGACTTTCTCGGCAGCGTCGCCCTGAATGGGACGAAAGCAACTCCTGGAGAGGCCGCGCCGGTGGCGGTTGCCGCCGAAGCGAAATCGGCCGCCAACGAGCAGAATCCGCGTGGCCTCCGTTCCGCCGTCGCGGAGTCGGCTGGCGAACAGCCCGACGGGTATCGGCAGATGGTCGACGGCGTGCATGAACATGTCGATGGCTGCCTCTGCGGCATCGAGCTCACCGAAGCCGAGTTGACCGACGACGTGGAACTTCCGGAGGCGTCGGGGGGCGTGGAAAAGCAAGCGGCCTGACCCGGCCGAACTCTGGAGGGCGCGTCGATGGCGTTTGCGTTGATCTGGTTGCCTGAAGTGCTTCGTCAGGCGGGACTGAAAGTCGCCGAAGCCGATGGCTGGGCCAGTCGCGGCCGGGGGGATATGGGGCGCGTGCGGGGCGTGATGTGTCATCACACCGCCTCGTCCGGGGCCGGGAACATGCCGTCGCTGAACACACTCAAGGTCGGCCGATCTGATCTGCCGGGACCGTTGTCTCAATTGGGTCTCGCCCGCGACGGCACCTACTATGTCATCGCTGCGGGACGGGCCAATCATGCTGGCGCCGGAACCCACATGGGGATCTCGACCGGCAATTCGAGCTTCATCGGGATCGAGGGAGAAAATCGCGGCCGACTGGAGGATGCCTGGCCGGACGTCCAGATGGACGCCTATCGCCGGGGTGTCGCGGCGATCCTCAAACACATCGGAGCCGGACCCGAAATGTGCTGCGGGCACAGGGAATATGCCGGCCCCCGGAAGCCCGACCCACGCTTCGACATGGATCGGTTCCGGATGGAGGTCGGCGACATCATGCGCGGCGTCGGAATCGTTCGTCCCCTGATTCCGGCCGAGGATCCGAGCTCGGGCAAACCGACGCTGCGACGCGGGTCGCGGGGCGAGGATGTCCGCATCGTCCAGGATGTCGTCGGGGTCGAGGGCGATGGCAAATTCGGGCCGGCAACCGAATCGGCAGTCCGTATCTTTCAGAGGAACAACGGCGATCTCGTCGCCGACGGGATCGTGGGACCCAAAACCTGGCCGCTTATCCTCGCTGCCCTATCCGGGAACCAACAAGCCGGCCCGATCAGCCTTGCAACGAGCGGGCATGATCGCCGCGCAGCGAGAGGTCGAGATCGAAGGGAAAGTATCGACCAAGGCGAGCTCGCTTAGAAAAGCCGCCCACCCTTCGGCACGTCGTGCCCGGGGCCGATCAGCACCACCTCGCCCTCGGCATCGGGCACGCCGAGCGTCAGCACCTCGGACATGAACTTGCCGATCTGGCGCGGCGGGAAATTCACCACCGCCAGGACCTGCCGCCCCGGCAGGTCCTCGGGCTTGTAGTGCTTCGTGATCTGCGCCGAGGACTTCTTCAGGCCGATGGCACCGCCGAAATCGATCACCAGCTTGATCGAAGGCTTGCGGGCTTCAGGATAGGGAGCGGCCTCGACGATGGTGCCGACGCGGATGTCGACCTTCAGGAAATCATCGAAGCCGATCGTGGCGGCCGGCTCGGCGGCGGTGGGCGACGTGCTCAAAACTCTTCCCAATCCTTGTCATGGGCGCTGGGGTCGATCTTGCGGGCCGTTGCCGCGCCACTGGAGTAGGCCATAGGCTGCGCGGCGCGCGGAGCGGCCGCACGCGGCGCGGGCGCCGGCGCGACGGCGGCCTGCATCGTCCTGGCCATCGCCTTCAGCCCGGCGACGTCGCCGCCGAGCTGGAAGCGCGCGACCAGCGCCGAGAGCCGGTCGGCCTCCTGCGACAGCGAATGCGCGGCCGCCGTCGATTGCTCGGCCATGGCGGCGTTCTGCTGGGTCGACTGGTCCATTTCTCCGACCGCGGTATTGACCTCCTGAAGGCCCGAGGCCTGTTCCTGGGCCGCACCGGCGATCTCGGCGACAAGCGACGTCGCTCGTGTGATCTCCTCCGCCATCCGCTGGAGCGCGCTGCCGGTCTGGCCGACGAGCGTGACGCCCTTCTCGACCTCGCTGTTCGAGGCGGCGATCAGTTCCTTGATCTCCTTGGCCGCAGAGGCCGAGCGCTGGGCGAGCGCCCGCACCTCGGACGCGACCACCGCGAAGCCCTTGCCGGCGTCGCCGGCGCGCGCCGCCTCGACGCTGGCGTTGAGCGCGAGCAGATTGGTCTGGAAGGCGATCTCGTCGATGACGCCGACGATCTGCGAGATCTCGTCGGCAGATTTCTCGATGCCGCCCATGGCCAGCACGGCGTCGCGCACGATCGAGGTCGATTGTTCGGCCTCGGACTTGACCTGTGTCGTCGCCTGGCTGGCGAGCCGCGCGCTCTCCGCCGTCTGGCGCACCGTCGCGGTCAATTCGTCGAGCGCGGTCGCGGTTTCCTCGACGGAGGCCGCCTGCTGCTCGGTGCGACCGGCGAGATCGTCCGCTGCCTGGCTGATCTCGACCGATCCGGCCTTCATGCTCTCGGTGTTGGTGGCGATCTGCCGCATCGTCTCCTGCAGCTTGGCGATCGCGGTGTTGAAGTCGTCGCGGAGCTTGGCGTAATCGGAGCCGAAGCTGTCGGTGATGCGGTAGGTCAGGTCGCCCTCGGCCAGACGCTCGAGCCCGGTGCCGAGCGCAAGGACGACGCCTTCCTGCACCCGCGCCTGCTCGGCCCGCTCCGCCTCGCTGCGCCGGCGCTGGCCGTCGGCGGCATCGCGATGGCCGGCAGCCTCCTGCTCCATGCGGGCCTTGTCGGCCTCCATCGCGTCCTTCGCCAGCGCCGCATCGCGGAACACGACCAGCGCGCGCGCCATCGAACCGATATCGTCAGGTCGGTCCTGATACTTGATCTCGGCCTTCAGATCGCCGGCCGCGAGCCCGTTCATCGTGCCTGCGAGCGAGGCCAGCATGCCGGAGGCGCGGCGGCTCAGGAAGAGGACGAGCCCGAACATGACGAGTCCGAGCGGCACCAGAACCGCTGCGACTTCGCCGATCATGCGCAGGAAGGCGGCATCGACGTCGTGGACATGCAGGCCGGAGCCGATCGTCCATTGCCACTTCGGAATGGCAGCGACGTAGGAGATCTTCAGCGAAGGCTCCTTGTCGCCCGGCTTGACCCAGCCATAGTCGACGAAGCCCGCTCCAGGTCCCTTGGCGAGCTTGATCATGTCCTGAACGAAGAACTTGCCCGTCGCGTCCTTCAGCGGCGTCATGTCCGTCGTTTCGATCTTCTTGTTGGCATGCGAAACGCTGATGCCGTTGTAGTCGATGACGAAGTAGTAGTTGCCGTTGTCGAAGCGCGCATTGGAGATGGCGTCGATCGCCATCTTCTTGGCTTCGGCCTCCTTCAGTTCGCCCTTCTCCACGCGCGCCAGGAAGCTGTTGACTGTCGAGGACGCAGCCTCGACCGCATTCTTCATCTCGGCGCGCTTCAGCTCGATCATGTCGCCACGCGCAGTGTAGAGCGTCAACCCGACGCTCCCGACCGAGATGACAATCGCGAGAGCTGCAATCAGCGCGAAGGAGCGGCTGATCGACAGGGTGGCGAGCTTCTTCGTCAACGACATGCGGAGCCCCTGAGAGATGGAGATTCCTCAGAGTCGCGCGAAATGGCTAAGAGTCGCTTAACGATGTCGCATTTCGGCCATTATTGGGCACGGCTTGCTCAAATTGCAGGCGCGAAGTCCTCGTTCTCGCCTCCGCGCCTCCCCCTCGCCGCTTCGCCCCGCTCGCGCCGACGCACATGCGGACGCCGGCCGGAGCAGAGCGCCCGTGCCAGGCAGCGCAGCGGCGCCGTCAGCCGATGCATGTCCTCCACCCGCGACATGACCCATCCGGCCGTCTTCAGTTCACGGTCGAGACGGGCCATCGTCTTCGAGAGTTCGGGTTCGTCATCGTCAAGCCAGGTCTCGGAGACGCGTGCCATCAGCAGGACGGCGCCCTGCACCCGCACGGAGCCGAGCGCATCTTCGGTGGGAATTCCGGCCGATGCCAGCATGTAACGCCAGGAATTGACCGCGCCGCGGTTCAGCTGCGCCATCGTCAGCGGATCGCGGCGGACTACCGGCGCGATCCTGCGTAGCGCGTCCTTATAGGGCGCAAGCGCATCGAGGCGGCGCATCACCAGGTCGAACATGCGCTCGCGCACCGGCTCGCCGGCGAGATCGTCGGAGGTCTCAGCCATCACCGCCTCATCCACGAGGCGGGTCAGCCCGCCCAGCATGGCAAGCTTCGATGGGAACAGATCACGCAGCTTCGCCAGCGGCAGCCCGGCCTCGCTGGCGATGTCGGGGAGTTCGATCTCGTCCCAGGGACGCGTCGCCGCAAGACGCATCAGCGCCTCGATGACCTGCTTGCGCGGATTGGCAGCCGGCGCTGCCGGGCCGGGAGCGGGATTGGCTTCAGGAGAAACAGGTTTGCGGGCCATGGGACGTCTCCTTCACGACGCAGTCCCATGAATCTAGGCCTCGATCGCGGCCTATGAAAGGCCGTTCAGCCCGAAAGCTCGCCGGCGCGACGTTTGGCGGCAGCCACCGTCTTGATCATCAGCGGCTTCAGCCCGTCTTCCGCCATCAGCACCTCCAGCCCCGCAGCGGTCGTACCGGCCGGCGAAGTCACGTTCTGGCGCAGCGTCGCAGGCGAGAGCGGTGACTGGTGAAGCATCTCGCCAGCGCCCTCGATCGTCGCCCGCGCCAGCCGCTCGGCGATGTCCTCGGGCAGCCCCGCCGCCTTGCCAGCCGCAGCCAGGCATTCGACGAGATGAAAGACATAGGCCGGCCCAGAGCCCGAAACAGCTGTGACCGCGTCGATCAGCTTCTCGCTCTCCAGCCACTCGACCGTACCGATGCTGCCAAGCAGCGCATCCGCCATCGCGCGCTGCGCAGAGGTGACGCCAGGCCCGGCCGCAGCCGCCGTGGCGCCACGCTGCACCGAAGCCGGCAGGTTCGGCATCGCCCGGATCATAGCGGTGGCGTTGGGCAGGCGCGCCGACAGATCGCCCAGCGTCTTGCCGGCCAGGATCGAGATCAGCAACGTCTGCGGACGGATCAGGGCCTGCACGGCCGGCGCTGCGGTATCGAGCGTCTGCGGCTTGGTCGCCAGCACCAGGACGTCGACGGAACCGAGCGATTGCGGGTCGGGGTTGATCGTCATGCCCTTCTCGCTTGCCAGCGCTGCCATCTCGTCGGACGGCTTGGGATCGATCAGGCTGATGCCCTTGGGGTTCATGCCGATGCGCAGCCAGCCTTCCAGCATGGCTCCGCCCATCTTGCCCGCGCCGAGAAGGACGAGCGTTTGCGGCAGGGGGCTGGACATGGGCAGAACTCTCGCGGCTCTCTGGACAAGGCGTCATTCTCGGGCTCCCCCGAGAATCTCATGACCAGAGAATCTCCGGGTAGAGATGGTCGGGTCAAGCCCGACCATGACGCGCGCTACCATGCCCGGGTCAAGCCCGGGCATGACGAAATCGGCCGGCCTCACGCCTCGCCGACCGTCTCCAGCATAGCGCCTTCGAGACCTTCCTTGGCGGTCTTGCCGGCCCAGACGACGAACTGGAAAGCCTGGAAATAGCGCTCGCAGGCCTCGATCGCGGCCTTGATCAGGGCGGCACACTGTTCGTCGGTCGGCTCAGCACCGCCCGACAGCAGGAGCGCATGGCGATACATCACCACGCTTTCCGAGCTCCACAGGTCGAAATGGCCGAGCCAGAGCTGTTCGTTGACGAGGCTGACGAGTTGCAGGACCTCGCCGCGGCGGCGTTCCGGCACCTTCAGGTCGAAGGCGCAGGCGATATGGATCGCCTCCACCTCGGCCAGCCAGGTGATGGCGACGTGATAATCCGACCAGCCGCCGGTGACGGCGACCGAGAGTTCATCGTCGCTGTCGCGGTCGAAGGTCCAGTTGTTGAGGGCGGCCAGTCGTTCGATCAGGTCGAGAGGGTTTGAAGGCCGTTCGAGTTCGGCATCCAGTTCGAGATCCATCATGCCCTTGGGTCCAACTGCCGGTAGCCGCAAAAGCGCGGCCCGGCGCGTTCGAGAACGGGAACACGGCGACGGGAAGACTGGGGACACGCAACTCCACAGGCGCGGCGCCCGGCGGAATAGTGGGCCCCGCACTCCGGCGGCCCACCCCTAAGAGGTTGGGCCGACGAATCAATTTCTCCATCGACGTTAGCGCAGGGCGTATGACACTCCCAACACGATGTGACGCTCGACGGATTCGGGGCCGTGGCTCAATCCCCGCAACACCCTGTCCACAGCATAGGCCTGTGGATGCTTGCCCCAGCCTTGCCGGCGCAAATTGAGAGCCCCCGCCCGCAGGGCAGCGCTACCCGATCAGGGCTTGTTCTGCCCCGCTTCGAGCGCCGCCAGGCGCGCCGCGAGCTTGTCGTTCTCCTCGCGCGCCAGCAGCGCCATCTCGCGCACGGCCTCGAATTCCTCGCGCGTGACCACGTCGAGATCGCGCAGCAGGCGCTCGATCTGGGTCTTCACGACGGTCTCGACCTCGCGGCGAACGCCCTGCGCCGCACCTGCGGCATCGGTGGCGAGGCGGGCGATATCGTCGAGGATGCGGCTGCTGGTCGTGACCATGGGGCTCTCCGGAGCAGGCCTCTCTAGGCCCGCATGCCAGGATATATGGGCGAGGATGGCAGAACCCGCAATCGCGGCGCTAGATCCCGCCTCGACGGCGCGCAACCCGCACGATCTGGACCTGACGATCCGTTACGCCTAGAAAGACCGAAGCAGGGACTACCAGAGAACTCCAACCCGTACGCTAAAAGACAAGCGGGAGGCGTCATGATCGATCGTTTCAGCGGCCTCGTCCTGGGGCCGGCCGTCGCGCTTGCGCTCGCCGGTTGCCAGGAGACCACGACGGCCGCGCGTCCGCGCGTCGATGCGCCGGGCGTACCGGTCTCGGTTCAGAGCATTTCCGGCGCGCCCGATGCCGTGACGACCCGTTTTGCGGGGCTGCTGGGCGAGGCTGCCGCCGAGCGGCGCATGGAGATCGTGCCGGGCGACAAGCCGGCCCGCTTCCGGGTTCGCGGCTACCTCACGGCCCAGCCGACCGAAGACGGCCAGACCTCGCTCGCTTTCGTCTGGGACGTCTATGACGAGACCAAGAAGCGCGCCCAGCGCGTTCAGGGCGAGAGCCTCGGCCGACGCGGTGGCACTTCGGACCCGTGGTCGGGCGTCGACCAGACGATCGTCGCCAAGGCCGCAGCCGATTCGATGGATGCGATCGCGAGCTTCCTGGTGACGACCCCTGCCGTGGACAGCGTCCTGCCCGGCGACAAGGCAAAGGCCTCTGGCAAACAGACGGCCGACAGCGCCAAGGACGCCAGGACCGCGGCCAAGACGGCAGCTGCGTCAAGCGGCAAGAAGCTCTGACTTCAAGCCGGGCGAGCCCGCCACAACGCGTCCTGAACAAGGGTGGCTGGCCTCCGGAGTCGGCCGGCCCGCGCTGCACGCAAACGGGCACTGCGTCACTCGCGAGGTTTTGCAGTCCGCTTTTGCAGTGCAACAGTCGACTCGCCGTCACACCGCTGTTAAGAGCCCTGCGAACTGAGCCAGCTTAGAGCGGTTCTTGCCCAGCCAGATCAAACGGTGCTCGCCGGCATGCCTTCATCCTTCAAAGTCGTCGCCGGCAACTCCAATCGGCCGCTCGCCGAAGCGATCTGCGCCCATCTCGGTATCCCCCTCGCCAAGGCCTCGGTCCGGCGCTTCGCCGACATGGAGGTCTTCGTCGAGATCCAGGAGAATGTGCGCGGCCAGGATGTCTTCATCATCCAGTCGACCTCGTTCCCGACCAACGACCACCTGATGGAACTGCTGATCATCACCGATGCGCTGCGCCGCTCCTCGGCGCGCCGCATCACGGCGGTGATCCCCTATTTCGGCTATGCGAGGCAGGATCGGCGCGCCTCGGGCCGCACCCCTATCTCGGCCAAGCTCGTCGCCAACGTGATCACCCATGCCGGCGTCGATCGTGTCCTGACGCTCGATCTCCATGCCGGCCAGATCCAGGGCTTCTTCGACATCCCCACCGACAACCTGTTCGGCGCCCCGCTGATGTCGCGCGACATCAAGGAGCGGCTCGACTGGAAGAACGCCATGGTCGTCTCGCCCGACGTCGGCGGCGTGGTCCGCGCCCGCGCGCTCGCCAAGCGCATCGACGCCCCGCTCGCCATCGTCGACAAGCGCCGCGACCGGCCGGGCGAGTCCGAGGTGATGAACATCATCGGCTCGGTCGAGGGCCGCTCCTGCATCCTGCTCGACGACATCGTCGATTCCGGCGGTACGCTCGTCAACGCGGCCGAGGCCCTGCTCGAACAGGGCGCGCGCGAGGTCTACGCCTACATCACCCATGGCGTGCTCTCGGGCGGCGCCGTGGCGCGCATCGCCAACTCCAAGCTCAAGGAACTGGTGATCACCGATTCGATCATGCCGACTGAGGCGGTGAAGGTGGCGCGCAACATCCGCGTCATCTCGATCGCCGGGCTGATGGGCGAGGCGATCGAGCGCACGGCGCAGGAAACCAGCGTATCCAGCCTGTTCGACTGAGCGGCGGGGATGCGCGCGTCATGACCTCCCGCGCCCTCGTCCTGTTCTCGGGCGGCCAGGATTCGACCGTCGCGCTCGCCTGGGCGCTGGATCGCTTCGACGCGGTCGAGACCGTCGGCTTCGACTATGGCCAGCGCCATCGCGTCGAACTGGAATGCCGCCAGGCGATCCGCGACAGGCTGCCGGGCCTCTCACCCGCCTATGCACAGCGGCTGGGCGCCGACCACCTCGTCGATCTCGCGGCACTGGGTGCGATCTCGGAGACCGCGCTGACCCGCGACACCGAGATTGCCTTCGCGGAAACCGGGCTGCCGACCACCTTCGTCCCGGGCCGCAACCTGATCTTCCTGACTTTCGCCGCCGCCCTGGCCTATCGCCGCGGCATCAAGCACCTCGTCCTGGGCGTCTGCGAGACCGACTATTCCGGCTATCCGGACTGCCGCGACGACACGATCAAGGCGATGCAGGTGGCGCTCGGCCTCGGTCTCGACCGGCGCTTGGTGCTGCACACCCCGCTGATGTGGCGCGACAAGGCGCAGACCTTTGCGCTCGCCAGGGCGCTGGGCGGCGAGCCCTTGCTCGAACTGGTGGTCGAGGACAGCCATAGCTGCTATCTCGGCGACCGCTCCACGCATCACGCTTGGGGCTATGGCTGCGGCCGCTGCCCCGCCTGCGAACTGCGCGCGAACGGCTACGCCGCCTATCTGATCTCCCCCGAAGACAGCGGACCTTCCCATGACACTTGACCGTCAGCGCCGGACCGAAGGGCTGGTCGCCCTCGTCCTCTTCGCCCTGACCATTCCCGTCGCGAACTGGCTGATCGGCAATGCCGGCACGGTCTGCGTGCCGAACGGACCATGCCTCGTGCCGGTCTGGCCCGGCATCAAGGCGCCGAGCGGTGTGCTGATGATCGGCCTCGCGCTCGTGCTGCGCGACATCGTCCAGCGCCGTCTGGGCGCCCTTGCCGCGCTCGGCGCCATTGGTATCGGCGCGCTGATCTCCGCCTTCCTGGCGCCGCCGGCGATCGTCGTCGCCTCGGTCGCCGCGTTCCTGCTCTCGGAACTCGCCGATTTCGCGGTCTATACTCCGCTGCAGAAGCGCCGCTTCGTCACCGCCGTCATCGCCTCCAGCCTCGTCGGGCTCGTCGTCGACAGCATCGTGTTCCTGCAGCTTGCCTTCGGCAGCCTCGACTTCCTGAGCGGCCAGATCATCGGCAAGGCCTGGATGGTGCTGCTGGCCCTACCGCTGATGCATCTGCTGCGCCGCCGCGACGAGAAACTCGGACTGGCAGCGGCCTGACACACCGGCAGGATCCCCTTCCATCGCCCTCGAAACGCGTTTCGGACAATTTGAGCCATCGCTGAAACCACGATTTCACGCCCTGCTGGCATAGCGTTCCGCATGGTCAGCATGAGCCCTGAGATGCACGGAAGCGGTTCGTCCGCACGGCTGCAAGCCCTACAGAACGAGATACTGGAGGCGGTCGCGCGGGGGGAAATCCTGAGCTCGATCATGGACCGCCTCTGCCGACGGGCCGAGGCGATCTCTCCGGGTTCGATCTGTTCGGTCGTGACCGTCGACGAGGAGAACCGGCTCTTTGCGCTCGCTGCGCCCAGCCTGCCCGCGGAGTACTCGGCGGCGATCAGCGGCATACCGGTCGGACCGCGCGTCGGCTCTTGCGGCACGGCGATCTATCGCGGCGAACCCGTCTGCGTCACCGACATCGCGACCGATCCGCTCTGGCGGGGTTTCGAGGATCTCGTCCTGCCGCTCGGCCTGCGGGCCTGCTGGTCGAGCCCGATCAAGGCCGGCGACGGGCGCGTGGTCGGCAGCTTCGCCTTCTACTACGATCGTTCCCGCGGCCCCGACGACCTCGAACGCCGGATCGTCGTCACCTGCGTCCATCTCTGCGCTATCGCGATCGAGCATGAGGAGGTGCGCTCCCGCAACCACCGGCTCGCCTATTTCGACACACTGACCGGCCTGCCCAACCGCGCGACGTTCAACGACGCGATCACGCGGCTTACGCAAGGCCAACCCCTCGACTTCGGGCTCATGTTGATCGACATCGATCATCTCAAGGCGGTCAACGACACTCTGGGACACGCCGCGGGCGACGCGCTGATCGCAGCCGTCGGCGCTCGACTGCAGAGCGCGGTCGGCGACGCCACGGCCTGCCGTATCGGCGGCGACGAATTCGCCGTGCTGTTGCCTGGCTGCACGCAGGCGATCCAGATGCGCACTCTGGCCAGCACGATCCTCGCGGCGATGGCGCCTCCGCTCGATCACGACGGACACGGCATCATCCCGAGCGTCACGATCGGGGCGGCCCTGGCGGGCGAGGACGGCGAGGACAGCGTAACCTTACGGCAGAATGCCGATTTCGCCCTGTATCATGCCAAGGAAACCAGGCGCGGCGGCTATGTCCGCTTCAGGGACGGGCTGCGCACCTCGATGATGCAGCGCCTGCAGAACCGGCGCAGCGTCGACGGGGCGCTCACGGACGGGCGCATCGCCACCTATTACCAGCCGGTCATCCGCCTCGACACCGACGAGATCGTCGGCGTCGAGGCGCTGGCCCGCATGCTCATGCCGGATGGACGGGTCGCCTCGGCCGGCGAGTTCCAGGAAGCCATGCTCGATCCCAAGGTCGCGCACCGCATCACCGGACAGATGCTCGGTGCGATTGCCGCCGACATGGCGGCCTGGCAACGCGCCGGCGTCAATTTCCAGCATGTCGGCCTGAACGTGACCTCGGCCGATTTCCGCAAGGGCGACCTCGTCCAGCGCATTCTGAGGACGCTCGAACGGGCTCGGGTCTCGCCCGAACATCTCGTCGTCGAGATCACGGAGCAGGTCTTCATGGGGAGCCGCAAAGACGGCGTCGCCCGCACCATCGAACAGATGCGCGAGATCGGCATCTCCGTCGCCCTGGATGATTTCGGCACCGGCTTCGCCTCGCTGACCCATCTGCTCGACTTCCCCGTCGACATCATCAAGATCGATCGCTCCTTCATCGCAGCCGCCCAGAAGGGCTCGAGGAGCAGCGTCATCGTCGAGGCCATGGTCGGCCTCGCCAAGCGACTCGGCATGAAGGTCATCGCCGAGGGCATCGAGACGCAGTCGCAGGCCGAGTGGCTGCAAGCGATCGGCTGCCATCTCGGGCAGGGCTTCCTCTATGCGCAGGCCACGCCGGCGGGGATCGTCACCGAGTTGCTGCAGCGTTTCGGCCAGAAACCCGACGGGGACGTCCGAATCCGCTCCGGCATCACCGCTACCGCCGCCTGAGCAACGAGCTTCCAGTCGTGCGTCGGTCCGGGTTTTTGCTCGGTGTTGTTTGCCGATATTGGGTTCGCGGCCAGGCTATCGCGTGAACTTGGGAGCAACGTCCGCGGCTGTGTCGCCGAGATGGAGTGGACGGCCTCGTTCCCGGCGCCACGATGCCAGTTCGAAATGCGAGCGATCCCGGTGCTTGTAGCCGCGAAAGTTCCCGCCCCATCGGATCCGGACACCAGCGCGGGAGGCGGCCGTCTTCATCGCTGCGGCAATCCGGCTCTGCAGGGTGGGATCGAAGACGACACGGCCGTCCGGGTCGAGCGGCCATAGGTCGACAGCTCGCCCCGAGCTATGCGCGGTGCCTCGCGTCCGCGACCACCCCCAGGCTACGGCCTGGCGTTGCTGGTTTCGGTCGCGCCGACCCGATCCGATGACAAAGCGCAGGTCCGGCATCGCGGCCTGAGCGTCGAGGACGATCCTGGCGAGAACCGGGGCGAGAGACCGCAGGTTGGCTTGATGGTTGCCGACCGGGTCAGGGTTCCAGGCGAGGAACATCGAGATCTGGTCCCGGCCGAACTCGTCGTAGCGCGGAATAAGGGCATAGACTGCGTTGGCCTGCGTGCTCCGCGTCTGGCCGTAAGAGGTGCTGGCAAGCGCAAAGCTCACCAGCAGGAGGCTGATCTGCGCCAGGCGATGAGTGCGTGTGCAGTACGGCATGACCTATCGCACGCTCGCAACCAAATGGCTCGAAAGGAAGGCGGCGAGGTGAACGAGGCCCGCGCGTGAAGTCGATGAAGTATTAGGGTCGGAAACGCACAACACATCATCTCGGCCCGGACAAGAACCCTTCGGTCCAGTGATCCCTGTCTAAAGGATATTCGTCGATCACGAAGGCGGCCGGATCATCGCGAAAGCCGGGCTGCTCCCGAAGTCGGGCTACGGCCGGCTCCGCCCGCTCGCGCGACCGATACACGCCTATCAGCTTCGCGTCTTCTGCCTCGCCATGGTGGAGCACAAAAACGAGGTTCATTCACAGACGATGACCTTGTCCAGCAGCTTCGGCAATGTGTCGCAGGCCACCGGTTAATCGCCATGCTCGAACTCTTGCATCGTGCGAGTGCGGGGTAAATGATCCGGCCTCAAGTCGGGGTGAGCGCGGTAGATCGGTTCGAGAACGCCCATATCGAGCTCGCGGGAAGCGTGGGCGAGCGCTCTGGCGTAGATTTGAAAATGCTCTGGATCGATGCAGTCTTTCAGTTCCGTAGCGGCCGCGAAGAGGTACCTGAGAGCGAGATTGACCCTCTTGTCGAACTCAACGGCGGCGTCTTTTGCGATCTTTGTCACAGTGGTTCCTTCATGCCAGCCAGAACCACGATAGCGGATGGAGCGAGTTCCGCTAAGGGTCGGACGTGGAATCAAGCTAGCTCCCTACCAAATGCCGGCGGGCTTGAGATCGCAACGCTTTTCGCTTATGAGGCTGCCAGCGCCCGACTGACACCCTTGGAGGCACGGGCGCGAAACGAAACGGCCGCCGCCAGGCGGCCTTCTCATTTGAAGCAAGGACATACCATGACCGCCGTGAAGCAAATCGAGGCTTCGGCGCGCGCACAGGTCGGCAAGGGGGCCGCCCGTGCAGTTCGTCGTCAAGGCCTGACACCCGCCGTGATCTATGGTGGGGGCGCCGCTCCCGAAGCGATCGCGCTCGACGCCAACAAGACCCGCCTGATGATCTATGGCGGCCACTTCCTGACCACGATCTTCGAGATCAGCGTCGCCGGCAAGAAGCAGCGGGTCATCCCGCGCGACTACCAGCTCGACCCGGTCAAGGACTTCCCGATCCATGTCGACTTCCTGCGCGTCGCCGCGGGCCAGACGGTGACGGTCGAGGTTCCGATCCACGTCATCGGCCAGGACGCCAGCCCCGGCATCAAGAACGGTGGCGCGGTCCAGCTCGTCGAGCATTCGCTCGAGATCGTCGTCGAGCCGGAACTGATCCCGGAGTTCTTCGAGGTTTCCGTCGCCGGTCTCCAGATCGGTGGCTCGCTCGAAGCCAGCGTGATCAAGCTGCCGAAGGGCGCCAAGCTGACGGTGGGCTCGGACGCCACCATCGTGACCATCGTTCCGCCGATGGCGGAAGAGGCCGGCGATGCGGCTGCCGCTCCGGAGGCCGAGGCCAAGGCCTGATCGGCCTCGGCCCGCATCGAACCACAGACGGCCGGGTCATCCCGGCCGTTTTGCTATCTGCAGCAACGTCCCGATTCACAAGCGCTCGTCATGCTGATCTTCGCAGGCCTGGGCAATCCGGGCTCCCGCTATGCCGGGAACCGCCACAATATCGGCTTCATGGCGCTCGACGAGATCGCGCGCAGGCACCGGGCCTCGCCCTGGCGCGCGCGCTTCCAGGCGCAGGCCAGCGAGGCGACGATCGGCACCGAGAAGGTCGTCCTGCTCAAGCCCCAGACTTACATGAACGAATCCGGCCGCTCGATCGGCGAGGCCGCGCGCTTCTTCAAGGTCGAGCCCGCCGACGTGATCGTCTTCCATGACGAACTCGACCTCGCCCCGGCCAAGCTCAGGATCAAACTCGGCGGCGGCAATGCCGGCCATAACGGCCTGCGCTCGACCACGGCGGCGATCGGCAACGACTATCGCCGCGTCCGCATGGGCATCGGCCATCCAGGCCTGAAGGAACTCGTCCACGCCTATGTGCTGAACGATTTCGGCAAGGCCGAGCTGCCCTGGGTCGAGGATCTCTGCACGGCCTGCGCCGACAATGCCGAGTTGCTCGCCAGGCACGACGATGCCGGCTTCCAGAACAAGGTGCACCTCTTCATGGACGCGCGCGGTCATGGCGCGGTGAAGCGGCTCGGCGAGAAGATCGGCGAGTGAGCAACGCTGCCCTGTCGGCAGCGATCTTGTCTTTAACAGCGCTGGCCGCCAATAAGGCTCGAACGATTTCTTGGGCTGCCGCGCCGGCGCGCGCAGCGCGGCCTAACAACGGAACAGGCGATCATGGGCTTCAAATGCGGTATCGTCGGCCTGCCGAATGTCGGCAAGTCGACCCTCTTCAACGCGCTGACGCAGACGGCGGCCGCCCAGGCGGCGAACTATCCCTTCTGCACGATCGAGCCGAATGTCGGCGACGTCGCCGTGCCGGATGACCGGCTGGAGAAGCTCGCGGCGATCGCCGGATCCAAGGAGATCATCCCGACGCGGCTGACCTTCGTCGACATCGCCGGCCTCGTGCGCGGCGCTTCCAAGGGTGAGGGCCTCGGCAACCAGTTCCTCGCCAATATCCGTGAATGCGACGCCATCGCCCATGTCGTGCGCTGCTTCGAGGATGGTGACATCACCCATGTCGAGGGCAAGGTCGCCCCGATCAACGACATCGAGATCATCGAGACCGAGCTGATGCTGGCCGATCTCGAAAGCCTCGAGAAGCGCGTGCTGCCGCTGGAGAAGAAGGCCAAGACCGGCGACAAGGACGCCAAGGAACTGGCCGAGCTGATGAACCGCTGCCTCGTCCTGCTGCGCGACGGCAAGCCCGCTCGCGTCGTCCAGGTCGCGCCCGAGGAGCGCAAGGCCTTCGACATGCTCGGCCTGCTCTCCTCCAAGCCCGTGCTCTATGTCTGCAATGTCGAGGAAGCTAGCGCCGACAAGGGCAATGCCTTTTCCGAGGCTGTGAAAGCCCGTGCGGCGGAAGAGAACGCGGTCGCCGTCGTCGTCTCCGCCAAGATCGAGAGCGAGATCGCGGTGATGCCCCTGGAGGACCAGAAGGACTTCCTCGAGGCTGTCGGCTTGGAAGAGCCTGGCCTGAACCGCGTCATCCGCGCCGGCTACGCGCTGCTCCATCTCGTGACCTACTTCACCGTCGGCCCGAAGGAGGCCCGCGCCTGGACGATCGAGAAGGGCACCAAGGGCCCCGCCGCCGCCGGCGTCATCCATAGCGATTTCGAGAAGGGCTATATCCGCGCCGAGACCATCGCCTATGACGACTACATCGCCAACAAGGGTGAGTCGGGCGCGCGCGAAGCCGGCAAGTTCCGCCTCGAGGGTAAGGAATACGTCGTCGCCGATGGCGACGTGCTGCATTTCCGCTTCGCCAACTGAGCTGAGGCCACCGGCGCGATGCAGTATTTCGAGGACTTCATCGTCGGCGAGACGGTATCGACCGGCAGCATCGCGGTTTCGCAGGACGACATCGTCGCCTTCGCCTCGCGCTTCGACGCGCAGGACTTCCATGTCGATCCGGAAGCGGCAAAGGCGAGCTTCGCCGGCACGCTGATCGCCTCGGGCTGGCATAGCTGCTCGCTGCTGATGCGCCTGATGGCGGAGAGCTTCCTCCTGAACTCCTCCGGCATGGGCGCGCCCGGTATCGAGGAGGTCAAATGGCTGCGCCCGGTCCAGCCCGGCGACCTGCTGCATGGCCGCCGCACCGTGACAGAGATCAGGCCCTCGCGCTCGCGCCTGGACATGGGCCTGGTCCGCTTCCGGCTCGAACTCGTCAACCAGCGCGACGAGCCGGTCCTCGAACAAGCGAACTGGATCATGTTCGGCCGGCGCGGCTCCGATGCCGCACAGCCGGCGGGCGACTGGCTCAGCCATCCGCCCCGCTATGTCGCGCCTGTCTTCGCCTCGCCGATCGAGCCGCCCCTGAAACCGACCGAGGCCGCCCGCTTCTTCGAAGACATTGAGATCGGCCAGAGCTTCGAGCTCGGCAGCAGCGTCTTCACCGCCGACGAGATCGTCGCCTTCGCCCGCGCCTTCGATCCGCAGCCATTCCACATGGACGAGGACGCGGCGCGGGCGAGTTCCTTCGGCCGGCTCGCAGCCTCCGGCTGGCATACCGCCGCCGTCTGGATGGCGACCATGGTGACGCATCGCCGGCGCCAGCTCGTGGCCTTCGGGCCGGGACGCGCACCGCGTCTCGGCCCCTCACCCGGCTTCAGGAATCTGAAATGGTCGAAGCCGGTCTTCGCCGGCGACCGCATTACCTATCGCTCCGAGGTAACGGACAAGCGCGCCAGCGCCTCGCGTCCGCAATGGGGCCTGTTCTTCCACCACAACACCGGCGTGAATCAGAACGGCGACGAGGTCTTCAGCTTCGACGGCTGCGTGTTCGTGGAGCGCAAACCCGCTTGAGACCGGCTCCGCCAGACGACCGGCCGGCCTGCTTCCCAAGCCGATGGTCTGCGCGATCGTGACGCTTCTGGAATCGAGATCCAGCCTGTAGGCAAGAGGCTAAGGCCGCGGGAACAGCGGCCGGAGCAAAATGCCGACAGGGAGGAATTCGAGCGGTGCCGACCGGACGCGTCTTCACGACGGGCCATATGGCCGCCCAGGCCCGCAAACACCTGCCGCGCGCGATCTTCGACTTCATCGAGGGCGGCGCCGGCTCCGAGGCCGCGCTCGCCCGCAATCGCGCGCGCTTCGAGCAGATCGCCTTGATGCCACAGGCGCTGCGCGACTGCTCCGCGGCGCATTCGGAAGTGACGATCTTCGGCCGCCGCTACGCGGCTCCCTTCGGCATCGCCCCGATGGGCTTTGCCGATCTCGTCCGCCCCGGCACCGACCGCGCCCTGGCCAGCGCGGCAAAGGCCCGGAACATCCCCTATTGCCTCTCGACCGCGGCGACGACCTCGATCGAGACGATCGCCGGCATCGCGCAGGACAATCTCTGGTTCCAGCTCTATCCGGGCTCGGATGAGGGCATCGCGGCCGGCCTGATGCAGCGGGCGCTCGCCACCGGTGTCACTACCCTCGTCGTCACGATCGACATCCCCGTTCCCGGCAGGCGCCCGCGCGATCTGGTCAACGGCCTCTCGATCCCGCTGAAACCGTCGCTGCGCACCGTCCTCGATGTCATCAGGCACCCCGCCTGGCTCTTGCGAGCCGCCCTCGGCGAACGCCCGGGCATGGCGAATTTCATCGATGCGAAGGGCTCGCTGAGCGGCCTCGCCCATGCCGAATTCGTCTCGCGCCAGCTCTCTTGCCCAGGCCTCGACTGGAAGCGGATCGAGGGCATCCGAAAGGCCTGGCCGCATCACCTCGTCATCAAGGGCATCCTCAACCCGCAGGACGCCGTCATGGCGGAGCGCATCGGCGCAGACGGCCTCGTCGTCTCCAACCATGGCGGCCGCCAGCTCGATTCCGCCCCCGCCTCGATCGAGGTCCTGCCGGCGATCCGGGAGGCCTGCGGCGACCGGCTCAAGCTGATTCTCGACAGCGGCGTGCGGAGCGGCGACGACATCGCGCGCAGCCTCGCATCGGGGGCTGATTTCGTGCTGCTGGGGCGACCCTTCCTGTTCGCCGTCGCAGCGCTCGGCCCGGAGCGCGGGCCAGCCGGGATTATCGACATCCTCCGGGCGGAATTCCTGAACACGCTGATCCATCTCGGTTGCGCCGACCCCACCGAGCTCGGCAGCGACCATCTCTGGCCAGGAAACCACCTCTCGCCGAGACAGGGCTCGAACCGATGAAGATCGCGATCATGGGGGCCGGCGCTGTCGGCTGCTATTACGGCGCCATGCTGGCCCGGGCCGGCCATGCTGTGACGCTGATCACGCGGCCCCAGCATGTCCGGGCCATCCGCGAGCGCGGCCTCGTCTTCGAGACGCGTGCCTTGACGGAAAACCTGCGTGTCGAGGCGACCACGGAGGCCGCCGGCGTCGCCGGCTCCGAGATCATCCTGTTCTGCGTGAAATCCGGTGACACGGCGGAGGCCGGCCGGGAAATCGGCCCGCATCTCGCAGCCGGAGCCTCGATCCTGAGCCTGCAGAACGGCGTCGACAATGCCGAACGCCTGCAGGAGGTTCTCGGAAGGCCGGTCATTGCGACCGCGGTCTACGTCGCCTCGGAGATGGCGGGGCCTGGCCATGTCCGCCATCACGGGCGCGGCGAACTCATCATCGGGCCGGCCCCTTCGAGCGCCCAGATCGCCGAGGTCTTCGGACAGGCCGGCATCCCGACCGAGATCTCCGGCAACGTCGCCGGAGCGCTCTGGTCCAAGCTGATCGTCAACTGCGCCTACAATGCCCTTTCGGCCATCCCGCAACTGCCCTATGGCCGGATGATCGCCGTCGACGGGGTCCGCGCCTGCATGAAGGAGATCGTCGCCGAATGCCTCGCGGTCGCCAGGCAAAGCGGCATTCAGGTCGATGACGACATTCTCGACAAGGTCCTGGCGCTGGCTGCGGCGATGCCCGACCAGTCCTCCTCGACCGCACAGGATCTCGCTCGCGGCAAGACGACCGAGATCGACCACCTCAATGGCTATGTCGTCCGGACCGGCGCGAAGCTCGGGATCGCCACGCCGGCCAACCGGCTGCTGACCGCCATCGTCAAGCTGATGGAGGAAAGCGCTCGCTCCTGATCCGGCGAGCTGTCGGGCGGGCGGGCAGCGGCGTTCATTGTCACCTGCCGAAGCCCCATGCGATGCTGCCGGCAAGCCGACAGCGGCAAAACAAGAAAAACATCAGGCAGGAAACCAACCCGGAGGAAACGAAGTCCATGAAGCGCAGGTCATTTCTGAAGGGCGCCGGCGTCGGCGCTGCTGCCGGCATCGCATCGCCGGCCGTCGCGCAGAGCATGCCGACGGTCACATGGCGTCTGGCGTCGAGCTATCCGAAGTCGCTCGACACGCTCTACGGCGCCTGCACCTACCTTTCAGAGGCGGTCTCGGCGGTCACGGACGGCAAGTTCAAGATCCAGGTCTTCGCCACCGGCGAGATCGTGCCGGCCCTTCAGGTCGCGGACGCCGTGATCAACGGCACCGTCGAGATGGGCCATTCCGGCTCATACTTCTACATCGGCAAGGACACCGCCTTCGCCTTCGGCACGGTGATTCCGTGGGGCCCCAACAGCCGCCAGATGCAGGCCTGGCTGTTCCATGCCGGCGGGCTCGAACTGCTCAACGAGTTCTACGCCAAGTTCAATATCTACAACCTGCCGGCCGGCAACACCGGCGCGCAGATGGGAGGCTGGTTCCGCAAGGAGATCAAGTCGGCGGCCGATCTCCAGGGCCTCAAGATGCGGATTGGCGGGCTCGGCGGCAATGTGCTGCAGAAGATGGGCGTGGTGCCGCAGCAGCTCGGGGCCGGCGACATCTATCCCGCACTGGAGCGCGGCGTCCTCGACGCGGTCGAATTCGTCGGCCCCTATGACGACGAGAAGCTCGGCTTCGCCAAGGTCGCGCCCTACTACTATTATCCCGGCTTCTGGGACGGCTGCGCCGAACTCAGCTTCTTCATCAACCTCGAAAAGTGGAACAGCCTGCCCCCGGCCTACCAGAAGGTGCTGAAGAACTGCGCGATGGCCGCCGGCCACGACATGCAGGCGAAATACGACGCGCTCAACCCGCCGGCCCTGAAGCGGCTGATCGCGGGCGGCGCGCAATTGCGTCCGCTACCGAACGACATTCTCAAGGCGAGCTACAAGCACACCAAGGATCTCTACGCCGAGATGTCGGCCGCCAATCCAAGCTTCAAGAAGATCTACGATCACCTCTGGGCTTTCCAGCAGGACAGCACACGCTACTGGCAGATCTCGGATCTCTCCTTCGACCTCATGTCGGCCACGGCGCTGCAGCAGCGCTGGCAGGACAGCTGATCCACGACGCCGAGGTTCCGGGGCTTCGCGGCGCGAAAGGCCCCCGGAACCCGGGCCCCTCTCGCTCGATCAGGGCCTCAGACGCCGATCGCCATGCCGTCGCGCTGCGGGTCGGCGCCGCCCGTCCAGCCATCGCCATCGACCCGCACGCCATGCGGCGCTCCGAAGGCGAAGGACTGGTAGGAGCGCGCGACCGGGTAGCCCATGGCCTGAAGCTCGTCCGTCACACCGCGCCGGATGCGATTGGAGACGTCGATCGTGTCGCTCAGGCAGGCGATGCGCGGCGCGGCCACAGCCTCCGCCATGCTCATCCCGAAGTCGATCACATTGCTCAGCGCCTGCGCGATCGCCGGCACGATGAAGGTGCCCCCCGGCGCCCCCATCGCGATCACAGGCTTGTCGTCCTTGAACACGATCGTCGGCGCCATCGCGCTGCCGCGCGCCTTGCCGGGAGCGATCGAGGCCGCGCGGCCCGGACGCGGATCGAAGCCGCTCATGGTGCCGTTATACATGAAGCCGAGGCCGGGCGTGATCGCGCCCGAGGGTTGGCCGAGCGTATGCGTGATCGTCACCGCATTGCCCTCCTCGTCCATCACGCAGGTCACGGTCGTGTCCGGCGGGTCCTTTGCGAGTTCCGAACGCGGCACGCTCGCCTTCTCACCCGCGCGGATGCGGACGGCGCGGCCGGCGGCATAGGCTGGCGACAGCAGCATATCGAGCGGCACGTCGACGAAATCGGGATCGCCCATATGGGCGTCCTTGTCGATCGTCATCCACTTCATCGCCTCGGCGAGGATGCGGATATGCTCAGGCCCATTATGCCGGAGTGCCGCGAGATCGAACACCTGCAGGATCTGCATGAGTTCGATCAGCGAGGCGCCGCCGGCGGCCGGCGGATTTCCGGCGATGCGCAAGCCGCGATAATCGCCCCAGATCGGCGCCTTCTCACGAACCTCGTAGGCGGCGAGATCCGCCATGGTGATCAGCCCGCCCGTGGCCGCCATGTCGGCGGCAATCTCCTGCGCGATCTCGCCGGTATAGAAGATGTCGGGCCCGGCGGCCGCGATGCGCTCCAGCGTGCGGGCGAGATCGGGATTGGCGACCACGTCGCCGGGCCGCTTCAAGCTGCCATCAGGATGGAAATAGATCGCACGTCCCGTCTCGCTCAGGCGCAGCTTATCCTCGGTGTTCACCTGCCCCGTCGCGCGCTGGTCGATCGCCCAGTAGTAGTGGACGTAAGGGCGGATCATGAAGCCATCGCGCGCCTGTCGGATCGCAGGCGCCATCACATCCTTCAGCTCCATCGTGCCGAAACGCGCCAGCGCCTCGGTGTAGCCCCGGACATTGCCCGGCGTCCCCGCAGCGAGATGGCCGAGTTCGTTGGCGTGGTCGCTCATCAGGAAGACGAAGCCGTCGCGCGTCTGCCCGACGAAGCGGTCCGCCCACATGTCGGCGGTCGCCGCAAGTGGCGCCCGGGCCAGGAACTCCAGCACGGCATGGACGCCGCGCCTGGGCATGCAGATCTGCATCGCGCCGAAGCCGCCGATGCCGCACATCTGCGGATCGACGACGCCCTGGCTGAAGGCACAGGCGATGGCGGCATCGATGGCATTGCCGCCGCGTCTAAGGATGTCGGCCCCGACTTCGGCGGCTTCCGGCTGGGCCGCCACGATCATTCCGCGCATGGAACCGTCCTCCGCTTATCGCTCGCCGGGCAGTGCCTTCGGATCAATGCAGCTCGTTCTTGAAGAAATGTCCGCCGCGCATGATCGCCCGCAGCGCCCGGCCGTCGTTCTGGAAAAGCTTGGGATCGTCCAACGGATCACCATCGACCACGAGGAGGTCGGCATACGCGCCCGGCACCAGCGCGCCGATCTGGCCTTCCATCCGACAGAGCCTGGCGGCCGTGGTCGTGGCTGAGGCCATGACCTCCTGCATCGGCAGCACGCGCGAGCGCAGCTCGAATTCCAGCGTCTGATACTTCTGGAGCTGGCCGAGCAGGTCCGAACCATAGCCCATGGCCAGGCCGGCATCGCGCATGATCGCTAGCGATTCCATGCCGCCCTTGCGCACGGTCTCGATCTTCGCCGCCGATTCCGGCCGCAGCCCGAAATTCGAGCCCTCCAGCGCCAGCCCCTCATAGGCCGCAAGCGTCGGCACGGCGAAGGCGCCGGCGGCGGCAGCCTTTTTTGCCGTTTCGGGCTGGATCAGGTTGCAATGCTCCAGCGAATGCACACCGCATTCGACCGCCCGGGCAATCGCCTTGTCCGTGTAGAGATGCGCCGCGACATAGGTGCCGGCATTCTCGGCTTCCTCAACCGAGGCCCGGATCTCGTCCTTGGAGAAACCGAGCGCATGGATCGGGTCGTTCGGCGAGGCGACGCCGCCATTCGCCATGATCTTGACGAAGGTGGCGCCAGCGCGGAGCTGCTCCCGCGCAGCGAGCCTGACCGCGTCGACGCCGTCGCAGAGCTGGCCGACCTGGCCGAGCCGCCCGCTATAGAGCGGGCGCGTCTCAGAGCGGTCGCGCGGGTCGGAATGTCCGCCGGTCTGGCTCAGCGCCTTGCCGCAGATGATCAGGCGCGGCCCCTCGATCAGCCCTTCCTCGACCGCCATGACGAGGCCGAGATCGGCACCGCCGAGGTCGCGCACGGTGGTGAAGCCGCGCATCAGCATGGCCTTCATCGTCCGGGCCGTGCGCAGGGCGACGAGCGAGGACGGCGTCATCGCGTTCTGGACGCCATTCACCACCGCCGAGACGACATGGACGTGCATATCGATCAGGCCCGGCATCAGCGTGCGGCCACGCAGGTCGATCCGCGTCGCATTCGCGGACTGGATCGGCCGATCCGAGACCTCGACGACGCGATCGGCCTCGATCAGCACCTCGATTCCATCGAGCAGCCTGTCCTTGGCAGGGTCGAGGAAACGCCCCCCGGTGAACAGCATCAGGCTCATGGAAGGCGCTCCGGACGGCAGGAAACGGATGGGACTCGGCGACGCCGGAACGGCTCGCAGGCGGGTTGGAAGAAGACCGTTCCACAGAACCACCACACAGGCAATTGCATATTGGCGATTTTATCCAATTGACAGAGACGACCTTTCTCCCGTCTCCTGAGCGGGCTTTCGAGGGGGGGACAGCCCGTTGGCGGTCACGCAGGTTTCAGTCGCAACGGCATCCGCAACGGCCGTGCCGGGCAGCCCCGCCAGCGTCGCGGCGTTGAACGGTCTCGTCCGTCTGCTCGTCGTCATCGGCATCGCGCTGATGCTGATCCCGTTGCTGATGACCGCCTATATGAGCGTCTTCGCCGATGGCGTGGTGACCTTCCCGCCCAGCGGCTACACCCTGTCCTGGTATGGCCGCCTCGCCGAATTCCCGAAATTCGGCCAGTCGCTCGGCACGAGCCTGCGCGTCGCCGCCATGGCGACCTTGTGCAGCTTGCTGATCGGCGTGCCCGCCAGCATCGCGCTGGTCCGCTACAGCTTTCCGGGCCGCAGCGCCCTCAACGTCCTGCTGCTCTCGCCACTGACGGTGCCGGGCGTCGTCATCGGCCTCGGCCTCTACGTTCTGATGGTCGATATCGAGATCCGCACCGAGTTTCCGCTGATCGGTTCCGACTGGGTGCTGATCCTCGCCCATCTGCTGATCACGACGCCCTGGGTCGTCAGGCTCTGCGTCGCCAATCTCGTCCAGCTCGATCGCTCGATCGAGGAGGCCGCGGCCAATCTCGGCGCCTCGCCCGGCCGCGTGCTCTGGAGCGTGACACTGCCGATGATGCGCCAGGGCATCGTCGCCGCCGCGCTCTTTGCCTTCATCGTCTCGTTCGAGAACATCGAAATGACGCTGTTCCTGATCAGCCCCGGCATGATCACCTTCCCGATCTCGGTGCTGCAATACCTCGAATACCGCTTCGATCCCCTCGTCGCCTCCGTCGTCGTCGTCCAGACGGCGGTGATCGCGGCGCTGCTGCTGGCGATCGACCGCTACGTCAAGCTGAGCAAGGTCGTCTGATGAGCACAGCTTCCCATCTCCGCATCGAGGGGCTGACCAAGATCTACGGCTCGACCGCCGCGGTCGAGGACGTGAATCTCGATGTCCGCCAGGGCGAGATGCTCGTGCTGCTCGGCCCCTCCGGCTGCGGCAAGACGACGACCCTGCGCCTCGTCGCAGGCTTCGTGGCCGCCACCAGCGGCCGCATCCTGGTCGAGGGCAAGGACTACGCTTCTCTGCCGCCCTATCAGCGCGAGATGGGCATGGTCTTCCAGAGCTATGCCCTGTTCCCGCATCTGACAGTCGCGCAGAACGTCACCTTCGGGCTGCGCATGCGCAAGCTGCCCAAGGCCGAGATCGACCGCCGCCTCGAAGAGACGCTCGCGATGGTCAAGCTGACCGCGATGGCGGACCGCTATCCGCGCCAGCTCTCGGGCGGCCAGCAGCAGCGCGTCGCGCTCGCCCGCGCACTGGCGATCCGGCCCAAGGTGCTGCTTCTCGACGAGCCACTGTCCAATCTCGACGCGAATCTGCGCCAGTCGGTCGCCCGCGAGATCCGCCAGCTCCAGCGCGCCGCTGGACTGACCGCGCTGATGGTGACCCATGACCAGGACGAGGCCATGACCATGGCCGACCGGCTCGTGCTGATGAACGACGGCAGGGTCCAGCAGGTCGGCACGCAGGAAGAGCTCTACGAGCAGCCGCTGAACCCCTTCGTCGCCCGCTTCATCGGCCACAGCAATCTCGTCACCGGCGAAATCGTCGATGCCGACACCTTCCGCCTGCCGGGCGGCGCGCTGATGAAGCTCGCCGGCAGCTATGCCCCGCGCGGGCAGCATACGCTCGCCCTGCGCCCGGAACGCGTCCGCCTGCACAGCGGCGGCGATGCCGCCCCGCCGCGAGCGACGGCCCGCGTCGAGGACGCGACCTATGTCGGCGGCCATGTCGACTACCTTCTCTCCTTCGAGGACGGCAGCAGCATCGCCCTGCATGAGCCGACGGGCGCGACCGGCGGAACGCGTCGCGCCATTGGCGAGAGCGTCGCCATCACCTGGGACGGCCTCAACGAGCGCCTGTTCGATGCCGGCGGGAGCACCGTTGCGGCCATCGCCGCTGCCTGAACGCATTTCGCAACGAACGACGACCAGAAGCGAGGGGATCACCACGATGACGGACCTGTTCAAGCCCAATCGACGCCACCTGCTGACGCTCGCCGCAGGCGCCGCCGCCGCGCCCTTTGCACCCGCAATCCTCCGCGCCCAGGAGCCCGGCCGCGTCGTGATGAGCACCTGGGGGGGCGACTACGCCAAGCTCCTGACCCAGAACATCGAGGAGCCGCTGCTCAAGCCGAAGGGCATCGAGGTCGTCCAGGACGCCGGCACCGAGCCGACCCGCGTCGCCAAGTCGATCGCGCAGCGCCGCTTGCCGCGCGGCAGCGTCGACGTCATCTGCGTGCAGGCGCCGGCCGCCTATGATCTCGAGGATTCCGGCCTGCTCGAGCCGCTGGACGAAAGCAAGGTGCCGAACCTCAAATACGTCCAGCCGACCTTCGCGACGCCCTATTCGATCCCGCACATCTACAGCCCGCAGGTCATCGCCTATAGCCCCGAGCGCGTGAAGACGCCTCCGAAGAGCTTCGACGAGATGGCGGCCTACGGCTCCAAGGTCGGCATCCTCGACAACAGCTACATCTGGGTCGCCATGGCCGCGGCCTTGAAGCAGCAGGGCGAGGCCGGGAAGATCGCCGAGGTCAAGGCGACGCTCGAGAAGCTGATCAAGGCCGGCGCCAGGGCTTACACCTCGACCGAGGCCTTCGCTCCGGCGATCAAGTCGGGCGAGATCGATGTCGGCCTCGTCTGGCACGCCCGCGTGCTGTTCTGGACCAAGGGCGGCGTCGAGATGGCCTCTTCTTTCCCGGCCGAGGGCTGCCTGACCTATGTCTCCAGCATGTGCGTGCTGAAGAACGCACCCAATAAGGCCGGCGCCTTCGCCTATATCAACGCAGCCCTCGATCCGCGTGCCCAGCGCGGCTTCGCCGACAGCATGGGCTATCACCCGACCATCACCAACGCGGCCCTCGAAGGTGACGTCGCCAAGCGCCTCGCCCTGCCGGAGGGCACGAAGCTCCTGCCGGCGCCCTACCCCCAGCTCAGTGCCGTCCGCGACGACATGAACGACTGGTGGCGCCGCCTGCTGGATCGGCGCTGAGATGAAAACGCGCCGGCCCGAGGGGCTCACCGCTTCGCTGCTGATCGGGCCGGCGACCATGGTCGTCATGCTGTCGCTAGTGCTGCCGCTGGCGCTGCTCGCCCGCTACAGCCTGAACAAATACGACCGCCGCACCTTCATGGTCGAGGCGTTCACCCCGGAGAACTATCTCCGTTTCGTCACCGACCCCTTCTATACCGGGGTCCTCTGGACGACCTTCAGCATCGCCATTGTCACCACGCTGCTCTGCCTGCTGCTGGGCTTTCCCATCGCCTACAAGCTGGCACGCTCGCAGAGCCGCTGGAAGTCGATCGGCGTGCTCTTGATCATCCTCCCCCTCTTCATCGGCTCGACGGTGCGCGCGCTCGGCTGGATGGGTGTGCTTGGGCGCGGCGGCATCATCGACGCCGCCTATGGCGCGCTCGGCGGTAGCGGGATCTCGCTGCTCTACACCTCCTTTGCGGTGGGGATCGGCATCCTCTCGATCAACCTGCCCTATATGATCCTGACGCTGCAGAGCGTGATCGAGGGCATCGATGCGCGGCTGGAGGAGGCGGCCGACAGCCTCGGCGCCGACCCGACAAGGCGCTTCTGGCATGTCGTTCTGCCGCTGGCTCTGCCCGGCATCGGCACGGGAGGCATCCTCTGCTTCATCCTGGCGATGAACGCCTATGCCACGCCCTTCCTGCTCGGCGGCGCGCGCTTCCAGATGATGGCGCCGATGCTTTATCGGGAGTTCGCCGTGAACAACAACTGGCCCTTCGCTGCCTCGATCGCCTTCATCCTGATGCTGACGACGCTCTCGCTGACGGCCATTTCCGGGCTGTTGGTGCAACGCCGCTACAAGGCCCAGTGAACCGGAAACCCGCATGATCACGCCCCTGCGCACGCGTTCGAAACTGCCGCAGTTCCGCCAGACGGTGACGGGAGCAGCCGTGGCGGAGCTGCGCCGGCGCATCCTCTCCGGCTCGGTCGCGGCCGGCGAGGCCCTGCGGCAAGACGCACTGGCGAAGGAGTTCGGCATCAGCCGCATCCCGATTCGCGAGGCCTTCCACCAGCTCGCGGCGGAAGGGCTGGTAACGCTCCATCCGCATCGCGGCGCCGTGGTCACGGCACTTTCAGCGCTCGACATTGCCGAACTCTTCGACCTGCGCGCCATGCTGGAGCCGGACCTGATCCGGCGCGCCGTGCCACGGCTCCAGCCGAGTGACTTCACCCGGGCCGAGATCATCCTCGCCGACTATGCGACCGCGATAGCCAATGGCGACCTCGACGCCTGGGGGGAGCTCAACACCGAATATCACCTCTCGCTCTACCAGGCGGCGGGACGCAACCAGACCTTCGAGCTGGTGCGGGTGCTGCTCGCCAACACCGATCGCTACACCCGCGTCCAGCTCGCCAGGTCGAACGGCGCGACGACGCGGGCAAAGCAGGAGCATGCCGCCCTGCTCGAACTGTGTCGTGCGGGCGATGCCGAAGGCGCCGCCCGGCTAACGCTCGACCATGTCCTCGCCGTCCGTCATGACCTGCTGCAACTGCTGCAGCCGGACGAGGACGCTCTTGCCGAGCCGCAAACGCCGGCGGCCTGAGGGAAACTCGCCCGCGGCCTTAAGCGCATCCGCTTTTCACCCCAAAAGCTCTCAAGACTGACGAACGAGGATAACAGACCATGACGATCGGAGTGGGCGGATCGAGCTTCGAGGCGGAACTCGCCAAGCTGAAGCCGATGACTGATGGCATCGAGCCGATCGCGGTGAAGGAATTCAAGGAGCGTATAGCCAAGGCGCAGGCGCTGCTGCGCGAGCAAGGCCTGCAGGCGCTCTATCTGGATACCTCGACGAGCCTCGCCTATTTCACCGGCATCCAGCTCGGTCTGACCGAACGCCTGCACGGCGCGGTCATCCCGGTCGAAGGCGAGATCGCCTATCTCAGCCCGGCCTTCGAAGAGCCGAAGACGCGCGAATACATGAAATTCGGCGACGACGTCCGCTGCTGGGAAGAGCATGAGGACCCGACCGAGCTGGTGATCGAGACCATCCGCAGCA
Source organism: Allobosea sp. GW822-FHT03F07 (assembly GCF_058801345.1). Lineage (NCBI taxonomy): Bacteria > Pseudomonadati > Pseudomonadota > Alphaproteobacteria > Hyphomicrobiales > Alloboseaceae > Allobosea > Allobosea sp. GW822-FHT03F07. The sequence goes on along the minus strand of NZ_JBXAND010000001.1, from coordinate 1,050,836 downwards.
TGGGCTACGAAAGCGGCCAGGTCGCGCTCGATCCGCATACGCCGTTCTACATCGTCGACGGCCTGCGCAAGGCCGGCAACCGCTTCTCCTTCACCCACGGCAATTCGATCACCGCGACCTGCCGGCAGCTCAAGTCGGCCGCCGAGATCGCGCTGATCCAGCGCGCCATGGACATCACCATGGAGGTGCACCGCGCCGCCGCCCGCACGCTGCAGGTCGGCGTCACCACCGCGCAGGTCAAGATGTTCCTCGACCAGGCCCATCGCAAGCTCGGCATGAGCTGGACCAGCGGCGCCGCCCAGTTCGGCGAGGCGACCGCCTATCCCCATGGCGTGCCCTATGAGCAGACGCTGGTCGACGGCGACATGGTGCTGATCGACATGGGCACCAAGGTCGGCGGCTATCGCTCCGACATCACCCGCACCTATGTCTTCGGCGAGCCGACCGACCGCCAGCGCGAGATCTGGAATCTCGAGAAGAAGGCGCAGCTCGGCGGCTTCGCGGCCGCGAAGCTCGGCGCGCCCTGCGAGAACGTCGATTTCGGCGCGCGCAGCGTGATCGAAGCGGCCGGCTACGGCCCCGGCTACAAGGTGCCCGGCCTGCCCCACCGCACCGGCCACGGGCTCGGCCTCGATGTCCACGAAGAGTCCTTCATGGTGAAGGGCAACAAGACTCCGCTCCAGGTCGGCATGTGCTTCTCGGTCGAGCCGATGATGTGCATCTACGGCGAGTTCGGCGTGCGGCTCGAGGACATCGCCTACATGGCGGAGGATGGCGCCCGCTGGTTCACCCAGCCGGCCCACACCGTGGACGATCCCTTCGCCTACGAGGCCTTATCCGCAACGGGCACCTAAACCTGCGGCCCCGACGGCTGCGCCGTCGGGGCCGCAGGAGCCATCTCCTGATTCTTCAAGCCTGCCAAGAAACGGCAAAGGAAACGCACCATGGCTCCGAATATCTTCTCCGGAACGATTCCGGCTCTCATGACACCGTGCAAGGCGGATCGCAGCCCGGATTTCGACGCGCTCGTCCGCAAGGGCCAGGAATTGATCGCCGCCGGCATGTCGGCGGTCGTCTATTGCGGCTCGATGGGCGACTGGCCCCTCTTGACCGATGAACAGCGCATGGAAGGCGTTGCCCGGCTCGCCAAAGCCGGCGTGCCCTTGATCGTCGGCACCGGCGCCCAGAACACGCAGCGCGCCGCCGCCTTCGCCACGCACGCCAGCGAGGTCGGCGCCAAGGGCCTGATGGTTATCCCCCGCGTTCTCTCGCGCGGCCCCTCGCCCTCGGCGCAGGAGGCGCATTTCGCTGCCATCCTGGAAGCCGCGAACGGCCTGCCGGCCGTAATCTACAACAGCCCCTATTACGGCTTCGAGACCCGCGCCGAGCTGTTCTTCAAGCTGCGCGCCAGCTATCCGAACCTGATCGGCTTCAAGGAGTTCGGCGGCGCCAAGAGCCTGACCTACGCGGCCGAGAACATCTCCGGCCAGTCCGACGACATCACCTTGATGGTCGGCGTCGACACCCAGGTCGTCCACGGCTTCGTCAACTGCGGCGCGGCCGGCGCGATCACCGGCATCGGCAACGTGCTGCCAAAGCAAGTCCTTCATCTCGTATCGCTCTGCGAGAAGGCCGCGAAGGGCGATGTCGAGGCGCGCCGCAAGGCGCAGGAGCTGGACAGCGCGCTCGGCGTCCTGTCGAGCTTCGACGAGGGGCCGGACCTGGTCCTGTACTACAAGTATCTGATGGTCCTCGAAGGCAACCCGGAATACGAGCTGCACTTCAACGCCTCGGACAAGCTGAGCGAGGCGCAGAAGCACTATGCCCGCACCCAGCTCGAGCTGTTCAAGGCCTGGTACGCAGTCTGGGCGCAGGGCTGACGCGGCGCGGAGCCGCGCGGATTTTCTGCGGGAACACCGCGTCATCCCGGACAAGCCGCGGATGAAGGAAGACGCGACACGCCCGAATAGAGCAGCCCCGGCCCGCTGCGGACCGGGGCTACCTTCCTCTCAGCCGACCTTGCCGTAGCCCGCGAACTTGGCGCTGACCCGCGCCATTTCCGCCTCGTCGAGGATGACCGGCTCCAGGCCCGAGGCGAGGATGTCGAGATACTGTCCGGCGAGGTTCTCGACCTCCGCCACGATCTGGTGCGCGCCCGCGAGCGAGCCTCCGAGCGCGATCACGCCGTGGTTGGCGAGGAGCACGGCCTTGCGCCCCTCCAAGGCCCGCACCGCATTCTCCGCCAGCTCTGGCGAACCGAAGGTCGCATAATCGGCACAGCGGACATCCGCGCCGCCGCAGAGCGCGATCATGTAATGGAAGGCGGGAATGCCCCGCCGCGTCGAGGACAACGCGGTCGCTCGCGGCGAATGCGTGTGGACGATCGCCTGCGCCTCCGGCCGGGCCTTGTAAATCGCCAGATGGAAGGGCCATTCCGAAGACGGCTTGCGACTGCCAGAAACCACCGCGCCGTCGAGCGACAGCTCGATCAGGTCCTCCGGCGTCGTCTGCGCATAGGGCAGGCCCGACGGCGTGATCAGGAAGCCACCTTCCGTCCGCGCGGAGACATTGCCGGATTTCGAGGGGCAGAAGCCCGCCTTGTCGATCGCCTGCGCGACCGCGACGATCTGCGCGCCGAGTTCATCCATCGTCATTGCCGTGCTTTCGTCATGCCGCGCCGCGTACCCGTTCCGGGAACAGCCGGGCCAGCCCTTCAGCGCTCGCCCCGGCGACGCCGCGCTCGGTGATCAGCCCTGTGACGAGCCGCGCGGGCGTGACGTCGAAGGCGGGATTCGCCGCATTGGTGCCGGGCGCGACGACGCGGAAGGCACGCACTTCGCCATCCTCGCCCACTCCCGCCAGATGCGTGACCTCCCGCGCTGAGCGCTCTTCGATCGGAATCTCGCGCAGTCCGTCCGACAGGCCCCAGTCGATCGTCGGCGACGGCAGCGCGACATAGAACGGCACGCCGTTGTCATGCGCCGCGAGCGCCTTGAGATAGGTGCCGATCTTGTTGGCGACATCGCCGGTCGCCGTCGTCCGGTCGGTGCCGACGATCACCATGTCGACTTCGCCCTGCTGCATCAGATGACCGCCGGCATTGTCGGCGATCACGGTATGCGGCACGCCATGCGCTCCAAGTTCATAGGCGGTGAGCGCCGCGCCCTGATTGCGCGGCCGGGTCTCGTCGACCCAGACATGGACGGGAATGCCCGCATCATGGGCGAGATAGATCGGCGCCAGCGCGGTTCCCCAGTCGACCGTCGCGAGCCAACCTGCATTGCAATGCGTCAGGATATTAATGGCCTTCCCGGCCGGCCGCTCGGCAGCGATCGCACGGATCACCTCGAGCCCATGCTCGCCGATGGCGCGGCAGAGCGCGACATCCTCGTCGCAGATCGCGGCGGCTTCCGCATACGCGGCTTCGACGCGCTCTGCCGGTGATAGCGGCGCAAGCGCCGCCCGCATCCGCTCCAGAGCCCAGTGCAAATTGACCGCCGTCGGCCGCGTCGCGCCGAGCAGGGCCAGCGATGCCTCCAGGGCGGTGTCGGAGGCGTCGGCCCGCATCGCCAGCGCCGTGCCATAGGCGGCCGTCGCGCCGATCAGCGGCGCGCCTCGCACGACCATGCTGCGGATCGCCTCCGCCGCCGCCTCGGCCGAGGACAGCGTGACGGTCTCGAAGCGGAACGGCAGCCGCGTCTGATCGATGACGCAGACGCGCCAGCCATCCTGCGCCAGCCAGATGGTGCGATAGGCCTGACCGTGGATCTTCATGACCGCAACCTCAATGCCCGCCGAAGGAGACCAGCGTGCGCACGGGAAGGCCGAGTCGCCTGATCCTGTCGGCGCCGCCGAGATCCGGCAGGTCGACGATGAAGCAGGCTGCCACCACCTCCGCACCCAGGCGCGACAGCAGATTGACCGCGCCCTCCGCCGTGCCGCCGGTCGCGATCAGGTCGTCGACGAGGAGAACGCGCTCGCCGGGCGAGACGGCGTCCTTGTGTACCTCGATCTCGCCGGTCCCGTATTCCAGCTCATAGGTCACGCTGACCGTCTGGTGCGGCAGCTTGCCCTTCTTGCGAACCGGCACGAAACCCGCCGAAAGCTGATGCGCCACCGCGCCGCCGAGGATGAAGCCGCGCGCCTCGATGCCGGCGATCTTGGCAATCTTCAGACCAGCGAAGGGCTGCACCAGCTCGTCCACGGCCCGGCGGAAAGCGCGCGCATCGCCGAGCAGCGTGGTGATGTCGCGGAAGACGATGCCGGGCTTGGGATAGTCCGGAATCGAGCGGATGGAATTCTTCAGGTCGAGAAGGCTGTTTCGATCCATGCGCTGGGCTCGCTGCGACGACACGCCTCCTTAGCGCATGCCGCCGGCCCAAGGGAACCGTCGCGCTTACCGGGCTCTACCAGCCCCTGAATCGGCGGCGCTCGCGCGGCGCGCGCTCGTCGCGGTAGATGCGGCGCTCATAATGGCTCCGGCGCCCGCGATCATCCTCGGTGATCACCGTGTCTACCCGCGTATGGACGCCGTTGGACGAATTCGAACTGGAATTCGACGAGGTGTTCCCGGCGAGCGCAGGGGCGGCGAGCCCCGCGAGCAGGGCGGCGGTCATGGCGAGCCTCATGGCGGTCTCCTTTCCGTGGCAGCATGGCCGGGAAGACAAGCCCCCGGCTGCTGAACGGGACATGAGCGCGCCGGTTCCACGCCGTTCAGACAGGCTTCAGAACGCGCCCCGCCACGGCGTCGAGCTTGGCGAGAAGCGCTGGGTCACGGACTTCAGGGGCTGTGATGATGGCATTGTCGAGCGCATTGTGGGAGCCCGCCGGACAGGGCACGCGCTGCGCCGGGAAATCGGCCGCCAGCCGCGCCACCAGCCGCTTCGCCTTGTCGGCGTTCTCGTGCAGCACCTTGACGACGGCTGCGACATCGACCGGCCCATGCTCCTCGTGCCAGCAATCGTAGTCCGTCACCATGGCCACGGTGGCATAGGTGATCTCGGCCTCGCGGGCGAGCTTGGCCTCGGGCATCGCCGTCATCCCGATCAGGTCGTAGCCGAGGCCCTTATACGTCAACGACTCGGCAAGGGTCGAGAATTGCGGGCCCTCCATCGTCACCAGCGTCCCGCCCTGCACAAAGGGCAGCCCCTCGGCGGTCGCGGCATCCGCAATCCGGGCGCGCAGGGCGGGGCCGACCGGATGGGCGAGCGAGACATGCGCGACGCAGCCCTTGCCGAAGAACGAGCTTGGCCGCCCGCTGGTGCGGTCGACGAACTGGTCGACCAGCACGAACAGGCCGGGATAAAGCTCACTTTTGTAGGAGCCGCAGGCCGAGAGCGAGACGAGATCCGTCACGCCGGCGCGCTTCATCACGTCGATATTGGCGCGGTAATTGATCTCGGAGGGCGGTATCGCATGGCCCCGGCCATGGCGCGGCAGGAAGACGATCTTCGTCGTGCCGATCCGGCCCGTCCGCAGCATGTCGGAGGGCTCGCCCCAGGGGCTCTCGATGCGTTCCTCGCGCAGCTCCGTCAGCCCGGGCAGGTCGTAGATGCCCGACCCGCCGATGATTCCGAGCACCGCTTCGCTCATGCGTGATTCCCCAGTGAAGATGCGACGGAAGCAATCTCGTGTGACGGTGTCATCAAGCAGAGGCCGCCGCTGCGGGCAAGTCGCGGCTGCAACGCGCCTCTCCAACGAAAAAAGCCCGTTGCCGACTTACACCCAACACTGACATAGTTCTTGAGTCTGTGACAAAATCACCAAACATGACAATGGGTTACGCGAGATTGACGTACGATGTACGATTGCATCGTAATACATCCTTCCGGAGGATGGCTGCGACCGCAGCCATCCTTGGTTTCATGACTTTTCTGCGCCGATGGTGCCAGCGCTCGATCTTGCCCTGCGTCTGGGGATGGTAGGGCGCGCCGCGAACATGCTGCATGCCCTTGCCGTCGAGCCAGGTCGCGAGGTCGGCCGAGATGTAGGACGAGCCGTTGTCGCTCAACAGCCTCGGCCGGTGCGCGACCGTGATCCGGTCGAGCCCCGATGCCGCCAGCGCCAGATCGAGCGTGGCCGTGACGTCGTCTGCCCGCATCGTGGCGCAGAGCTTCCAGGCGACGATGAAGCGGGAGAAGTCGTCGAGCACGGTCGAGAGATAATACCAGCCCCATCCGGTGATCTTCAGATAGGTGAAGTCGGTCTGCCAGAGCTGATTGGGCGCCGTCGTCTTGTCCTTGAACTCGGACGCCGCCTTGATGACGATGTAAGCCGGGCTGGTGATCAGATCATGCGCTTTCAGCAGCCGATACACCGAGGCTTCCGAGACGAAGTAGCTCTTCTCGTCGGTGAAGCGCACGGCCAGTTCGCGCGGGCTGAGTTCCGTCTCGCGCAGCGCCAGCTCGCTGCTGATGCTGGGTCGCCTGGCGTGGCGGCTCGGGCGTGTGCGCCGTTAGACGCCCAAATTTCGTTCCAAGATCGCAAGATCCGCCTGCAGTTCGTTGGGGCTTCCGTCGAAGGCGATTTCTCCTTTCGTCATGATCACCATGCGGTCGGCGACCTTGGCCAGGCTGCGGAAGTCCTTATCGACCACGATGGTCGCGATGCCCTCGGACCGGATCACGCCGAGCGTCCGCCAGATCTCCTGCGCGATCAGCGGTGCGAGGCCCTCGGTGGCCTCGTCGAGCAGGATTAGGTCGGGATTGGTCATCAAGGCGCGCCCGATCGAGAGCATCTGCTGCTCGCCGCCGGAAAGCTGGTGCCCGCCGTTGCCACGGCGCTGATGCAGGCGCGGAAAGACCTCGAAGACGCGCTCGATCGTCCAGCGCCGGGAGCCGGAGAGGCCGGCGCGCGACGCCATAAGGAGGTTCTCGACCACCGAGAGCGAGCCGAATATGCCGCGCCCTTCCGGCACATAGGCCATGCCCTTGCGGGCGATGTCTTCCGGCCTGGCGCCGCAGGTCTCCGATCCGGCGAAGCTGATCTGCCCGCGCCGATCGGCGAGCAGTCCGACGATCGACTTCAGCAGGGTCGTCTTGCCCATGCCGTTGCGACCGATCAGGGCGATCTGCTCGCCTGGCCTCACTACAAGGTTGACCCCGTGCAGAACCTGGCTGGCGCCGTAGAAGCTCTTCAGGTCGGAAATCGACAACAGCGCGTTCATGCGGCCGCTCCATGATCGTGGCCGAGATAGGCGGAACGGACGGCCGGGTGGCTGCGGACATGCTCGGGCGAACCGGAGGCGATCACCGTGCCGTCCGCCATGACCGTCAGCCGGTCGGCCAAAGCGAAGACGGCGTCCATGTCGTGCTCCACCAGCAAGACAGCGCGCCCGAACTTCAGGCGGCCAATCAGCGCGATCATGCTCGCGGCCTCCGCATGGCCCATTCCCGCGAGCGGCTCGTCGAGAAGGATGACCTTCGGCTCCGTCGCGAGCACCATGGCGATTTCGAGCTGGCGCTGCTCGCCATGGCTCATCAGTTTCGCGATGGTGCCGGCGCGATGCGCTAGGCCGACCTCGGCGATCGCGCGATCGGCGCGAGCGTTGACGTTGCTGTCTCTGACGACGCTGCCGAACGGCCGCAGCGCCTGACCGCCATGCGCCTGGACTGCGAGGCGCACATTCTCGAAGACGGTGGAATTCTGGAAGATCGTCGTCTTCTGGTAGGAGCGGCCGAGGCCGGTGCGGGCGCGACGATCCGGCGCGAGATTGGTGATGTCGCGCTCGCCGAGCATCACGGCGCCGGCGCTGACGGAGACGTCCCCGGAGAGCAGGTTGATGAGCGTCGACTTGCCCGCCCCATTGGGCCCGATAACGGCATGGACCTCGTCGCGATGGACGTCGATCGAGACGCCCGATACAGCCTTCAGACCACCATAGCGCTTTTCCAGCGCCGTCGCCTTGAGCAGGATCTCAGACATGGCCGCTCACCTTCCCGGCTGGCATGGGGACGGGTTCGGTGGCGTCAGCGTCCATGTCTGGCAGTTGCGAAGATCCTGTCTGGAACATGGCCGCAAGCTGCTGCAGCCCGCCCGGTAGGGCGAAGACCAGCCCGATCACGACGAGCCCTTTGATCAGCTTCCAATGCTCGAAGGAGGATTTCAGCACCTCCTCCAGACCGATCAGGGCGAGCGCGCCCACAAGCGGCCCCAGGATCGAGCTCATGCCGCCGAGCACGACCATGACGAGCACCGTCGCGCTGAGATGCCAGCCGAGCAGCTGCGGCGCGACGAAGCCGAACTGCGCCGCCGAGAAATAGCCGGCGAGACCGGCGATCATAGCCGAGATCACAAAGGCGGCGAGACGAACGCGAAAGACGGGAAAGCCGAGCGAGAGCGCCCGGCGCTCATTGTCCCGGGCGGCGACCAGCGCATGACCGAAGGGCGAGCCGATAAGCCCCCGGATCAGCAGCGCCGTGCCTACGAGACAGGCCAGCGCGACGTAATAGAAGGAGTTCGACTTTTCGAGATCGAGCAGGGCCGAGCCGGCGATCGCAATCTCCGGCTTGAAATAGATGTACATGCCATCCGAGCCGCCGCCGATCCTGGTATCGTGGAAGAAGTAGAAGAGCATCTCGCCGAAGGCGAGCGTGACCATGATGAAGTAGATGCCGCGCGTGCGCAGCGACAGCGCGCCGATCATCGCGGCGACCGCCCCGACCGTCAAAAGTGCGACGGGCAGCGACAGCCAGAGCGAGGCGCCGCCGCTGTCCGGCGTCATGAAGCCCAGCATGTAGCCGGCGAGCCCGAAGAAGGCGGCATGGCACATGCTGACCAGTCCGCCGAAACCGACGATCAGGTTCAGCGAGAGCGCCAGCATGCCCATCAGCATCGCCTTCGAGGCGAACTGGACGTAATAGCCCGGCGCGATCACCGGCAGCGCCAGCGCCAAGGCCAGAGCGGCGGCGATGGCGACCATGGTCACGGGTGTTGCGGATCGGATCATTGCAGCCTCCTCACGCCTTGCCGAGCAGGCCGTTCGGCCGCCAGAGCAACACGCCGGCCATCAGCACATAGATCAGGATCGACGAGATTTGCGGGAAGAAGACCTTGCCGAAGGTGTCGGTGAGGCCGATCAGCAGCGCGCCGATCGCCGCGCCGGCGACGGAGCCGATGCCGCCCAGAACGACCACCACGAAGGAAAGGATCAGCATGCCGTCGCCCATGCCCGGGAAGACGGTCGAGATCGGCGCGACGAGGATGCCGCCGAGGCCGGCGAGCGCGATCCCGCCGGCGAAGACGTAGCGGTTGACCAGATCGAACGGGATGCCGAAACAGCGCGTCATGTCGCGATTCTCGGCGCCGGCGCGGATGATCATGCCGAGCCGTGTCCTCTGGATCACGTAGAAGATCGCCGCCGCCAGCACGAGGCACACCAGGCAAAGCGCGATCCGGTAGACCGGGTAGGACAACATCTCGGTGAGCTGGATCGAACCTTGCAGCCAGGAAGGCGGTGCGACCGCGTGAACGTCCTTGCCGAACAGGATCTGGCGGAGCTCGTCGACCACCAGGATGAGCCCGAAGCTCAGCAGCACCTGCGCGAGATGGTCGCGCCCGATCATGCGCTTGACGAAGACCTCTTCGAGCGCGACGCCGAGCGCGAACGAGATCGCCAGCGCTCCGACGAGCGCCAGCGCGAAGCTGCCGGTATAGGACGCGATCGCCCAGGCGAGATAGGCGCCGAGCATGTAGAAGGCGCCATGGGCGAGGTTGATGACGCCGAGGATGCCGAAGACCAGCGTCAGGCCGCTCGCCACGAGAAACAGCACAAGGCCGTACTGGACGCCATTCAGGAGCTGAACGGCGAAGGTTATCGCATCCATGGCGATGCTCCTTCGGGAGAAAAAGTCGGAGGGCGCGCGTGCGGGAGGTTCAGCGCGCGCCCTCCTCCGGGTGGCGGCGGCGCTCAGCTCTGAGCGCGGCAGCCGCGCGCCGGGTCGCTCACAGCCTGGCCGGCGACCGAGACGAGCTCGTTGCGGCCGTTGCGGACCTCGCGCAGATAGACGTTCTGGACAGGGTTGTTCGCCTTGCTGAAGCTCAGCGGGCCGCGCGGGCTGTCAAATTTGGCCGCCTGCATGGCCGCAGCGACCTGCGTTCGTGCGCCCCAATCGCCCTTCGTGGCGGAAAGTCCCGCCGCCATCAGCGCCGCCGCATCGAAGCCCTGCACCGCATAAATATCGCCGTCCTGCCCGGTCTTCGCCTTGAAGGCGGTCAGGAAGGACTTGTTTGCGGCGTTGTCGAGATTGTCGGCGTAATGCAGCGTCGTCTTGATGCCGTTGGCCGCCTCGCCCTGGGCCGGAATCGTGCCATCGGTCAGGAAGCCCGCGCCGTAGAGCGGAACGGACTTGTTGAGGCCGGCCGCAGCATAGTCCTTGACGAACTTCACCGCGCCGCCGCCCGCGAAGAAAGCGAAGACGGCGTCGGGCTTCAGCGTCGCGATGCGGGTGATCAGGGCCTGGAACTCGACCTCCGGGAACGGCAGCGCCAGTTCCTCGACGACCTTGCCGCCGGCCTTGGTGAAGCCCTCGGCGAAGGCGCCGACCATCTGCTGGCCGGCAGCGTAGCGCCAGGTGATCGTCACCACGTTGCGCCGACCCTCGTCGAACATCACCTTGCCCATCGGCTCGCAGACCTGCCAGTTCGAGAAGGAGGTCCGGAAGATGTTGGGCGCGCAGAGCGGGCCGGTGGCCTCATTCACGCCTGCGTTCGGGATGACCAGCATCGTGTTGGTGTCGCGGGCAACCTTGACCATCGCCATGGCGACGCCGGAATGCACCGTCCCGACGACGACATCGACCTTCTCACGGCCGACGAGGCGGTTCATGTTGTCGGTCGCGCTCTCGGGCTTGGACTCGTCGTCGACTTGGACGAACTGAATCGGGCGACCGCCGAGTGAGCCGCCCTGCTGCTCGACATGGAGGCGGAAGCCGTCATCGATGAATTTGCCGAGCTTCGCGAAGGTGCCCGAATAAGGCAGCATGAAGCCGACCTTGAGCGGCGCGGGCTGCGCGATTGCCGGCGTCGGAAAGCGGAACGCAGCGCCAGCGGCGGCGAGCCCCGCCGAACCTACGAGAAAGCGACGGCGGTCAAGCGGGCGCGACAGAACGATCGATTGCGGCATGAAATTCTCCTCCAGCGGCTGTTGCGCATTTTTCGCTGCCGGGAAGGACGTCCGGCATGACCGGTCCCCTCGTGCGGCAAGCGTTTCTTCCCGACAGTCACGCTAGGGAGGCCCACTCGTTAAGGACAGGATCGATTGAGTGTATTTTGATACCTTGCGGGTATGACCGCTTCGCCAATTCCGCAAACGCCCCGCACTTGCGGGACGTTCGAGCCGGCGTGCGATTGAATTTATGGCGTAGAAGTATCGACTGCCTGAAGGCCGGGCGCGCAGGCCGTTGCCGAACCGGGCCGGACCGAGATTCGCGAGAGCCTGGCGGGGAGCAGCCCCAGCCGATGCGGCGCGTCAAAGGCTGATGCCGCCTCCTCCGGCGGACCGGAAGCCGTCAGGCCGCCCGCAAGCCGAGCGCCGATCGCGCTTCGGCGGGAGAAGCCGGGCGTCCGCCATGTCGTGCGATGGCCTCGGCAGCCAGACTCGCCAGCTCGGCATTGCTGCTCGCAAGCCGATCCTTCGAGATACGGATATTGTCTTCCAGCCCGGTGCGGACGGCATCGGCGCCGCGCGCCAGCGCCCAGTCCATCACCGGCGCCTGATGCCGGCCAATGCCCGCCGCCGTCCAGGTTGCGCCAGGGATGACCCGCCGGGTCTCCGCGAGCAGGATGTCGAGCAGATGCTCGTCCGCCGGCATGGCGTTCTGGACCCCGAGCACGAATTGGACATGCGGCCGCGTCGACATCAGTCCCGCGTCGATCAGGCGCCGCGCGCCATGGATATGCGAGAGATCGAAAATCTCGATCTCGGGCGCGATTCCAAACGCCTTCATGCGCGTCGCAAGCTCGGTCACGAGCGAGGCTGAGTTCTCGTAGACGATGGTCGGAAAATTCGTCGAGCCGGTCGAGAGCGACGCCATGTCGGGCCGGTGGACGAGGGACAGGCCGCGCGCGGCGGGATCGCGCCCGCGGCCGCCGGTCGAGAACTGGACGATCATGCCCGGGCAAAATCGGCGGACGCCCTCCTGCACCTGGGCGAAACGCTCGGGCTCCGAGGACGGACTCTCGTCGTCGTTGCGGACATGGATGTGCACGAGCGACGCGCCGGCTTCGTAGGCGGCATGGGTCGACTCGATCTGCTCGGCGGGGAGAACCGGAACGGCCGGGTTGTCCTTCTTGCGCGGCACCGAGCCCGTGATGGCGACGGCGAGGATGACAGGCCTCATGACGGTGCGCCTCAGCCCTGGTCGCCGCCACCGACCGGCAGCACCGTGCCTGTGATGTAGGAGGCGGCGTCCGAAGCGAGAAACAGGATGGCTGCGGACATCTCGCGCAGCAGCCCGTAACGCTTCATGTGGCTGGATTGGACGGTCTGGTCGACGACCTCCTGGATCCAGGCCTTGTCCTGCGCGCCCTGCGCCTCGGTGTTGCGCGGCACCTTGCGCGGCGGCGCGGTGGTCCCGCCAGGAGCGACCGCATTGACCTGGATGTTCCTGGTTCCGAGCTCGAAGGCCAGCGCCGCCGTCAGGGCGTTCACGCCCCCCTTGGCGGCCGAGTAGGGCACGCGGTTGATGCCCTTGGTCGCGATCGACGAGACGTTGACGATGGCGCCGCGCCCCTGTTCGAGCATATGGGGCAGCACGGCCCGGCAACCCCAGAGCGTCGGGAAGAGCGAGCGCTGGATTTCCGCGACGATCTGCGTCTCGTCGAAATGCTGGAAAGGCTTCATCCAGATCGCGCCGCCGACATTGGTGACGAGGACGTCGATCGCCCGATAGGCCCGGCTGGCCGCCTGCATGACCTCGACATTGGCGTCCCAGCTCTCGAGGTCGGCGACGATGCCGATCGCCTCGCCGCCGCCGTCGCGGATCTCGCTCGCCACCTGCTCGACGAGGGGCGAGCGGTCGACGAGCGTCAGCCTGGCGCCCTCGGCCGCAGCTTCGACGGCGACCTGCCGGCCGATACCCTGGGCGGCCCCGGTCACGACCATGCTCTTGCCGGAAAACCGCATGGCCGACGCCGTCATTTCGCCTCCGACGGCGAGAACTTCTCGAAATGGAAGCTCTTCGGTGCGACGCCTCGCTCCGCGAGATGAGTGCGGACGGCGTCGACCATCGGCGGCGGCCCGCAGAGATAAACGTCAACATCGCCGTCGTGCAGCACGGCATCCGGCATATGATTCGTGACATAGCCCTTGCGGTCGTGGCCGCTCGCCGGATCGGCCACGACCGTCGAATAGGTGAAGCCGGCGATATCCGCCGCGAAGGCCGTCAGCTTGTCGGTCTCGACCAGATCGGCGTCGCTGGTGACGCCGTAGATCATATGGATCGGCTGGTCGCCGCCGCTGCGCTTCACGTCGTCGAGCATCGCCAGAAACGGAGCGAGCCCGGTGCCGCCGGCGAGAAGCAGCAGCGGCCGCTTGACCTCGCGCAGGTAGAAGCTGCCGATCGGCCCCGTGATGGTCAGGGCGTCGCCCGGCGCGGCGCGCTCCGCGAGATAGCTCGACATCAGCCCGCCGGGAATGTTGCGGACGAGAAATTCGACCGCCCCCTCGCGCGGCATCGAAGAAAACGAATAGGACCGCGTCTGCGACGTGCCGGGGACGGAAACGTTGACGTATTGCCCGGGCAGGTAGGACAGGGCGTCGTCGGCAAGCGAAAGCGAAAAGCCGATGGTGGACGGCGAGAGCTTACGAATCCCGGCGACGGTCGCCGACAGCGACGCGGGCTTGATCTTACAGACGGATGACGAGGCCGGGATATTGATGACGCAGTCCGATTGCGCCTTCATCTGGCATGTCAGGACATAGCCCTGCGCGGCCTCCTCATCGGTCATCGCGTCGTCGATGAAGCTGCCGAGCGTGTAGCGGCCGGATTCGCAATGGCACTTGCAGGTGCCGCAGGCGCCGTCGCGGCAGTCCATCGGGATGTTGAGGCCGAGGCGATAGGCGGCGTCTGCCACGAGTTCGTCCGGGCGCGCCTCGATGAAGCGGGTGACCCCATCCTCGAAGTTCAGGGCGATGCGATGCGTCATGATCGTCCTCCAGCAGAGGCTCCGCCGGTCCATCGACCCGCGGCCTGCTGCCTCCATAGGCCTGCGCGGAAACGTCCGCCCTGAAGACGTGGCGTCCAGCCGCCCAGGTACCGTGTTCAGATGTGATAGATATCCACCACGTGGTGGATGTAGTCGTTCTTCAGAACGACCTTCTTGGCCGTGATCTTCAGCTCGTCTCCGGAGGTGTCGAGCGTATAATGCGACGTGCCAAAATAGCTGTCGGTCGTCTTGTAGCGGAAACTGAGGTTCAGCCAGTTGAATCGGATTTTGGCATGGCCTTCGCCCTGCTCGACGATCTCGACATTCGAGATGTTGTGCGAGGTGCGCGGCTCCGGCAGCGAGGTCGCGCTCGACCGCTCGGTCCTGATCCGGAACACGCGATCTTCGAGGCCCTGCTTCGAGCCGTAGTAGATCAGCGAGATCTCCTTCTGGGGATCCTCGGTCAGCGTGTCGTCATCGTCCCAGGCCGGCATGTGGAACGTCGCCTGTGGCGCATAGCAGGCGAGCCAGGCGTCCCAGTCGCGATCGTCGAGCGCGCGCGCCTCGGCATAGAGGAAGGCCTGCACCTCCTCGATCGTCACAACCCTCGCCTTGGCGACGGGCTTCAGCATGACCGACATGCGATCCTCCCTTGTCGTTCTGGTTGAGTCAGGGCGCCGCAGGCTCTGCGGCCCATGGCGCCCGGTCTCATTCGGCCGCCTGACGGAAGCCGGCCGCGGCTTCCTTGCGCAGTGCCGAGACCATTGCGTCCTTCCAGTAGCGATGCTGGACCACGAACAGGCCCTCGTCCTCGGTTTTGGCGCCTGAGAGCAGAGGCTTCAGGCCGATGGCGTCCGCATCGGCATCGGCCCCCTTGATCCAGTGGGCCGCGCCGCGAGAGAGATCGTTCCAGGCCGCGTTCCGGGCGCCATAGCCGATCTGGCAGGAACGGAACTCCTCGAGATCATCCGGCGTCGCCATGCCGGAGGCGTTGAAGAAGTCCTCATATTGCCGGATGCGGTGAGCGCGGGCCTCGGCGCTCTCGCCCTTGGGCGCGATGCAGTAGATCGTCACCTCGGTCTTATCGACCGAGATCGGCCGGTACATCCGGATCTGCGACGAGAACTGGTCCATCAGATAGACGTTCGGATAGAGGCAGAGATTGCGGCTCTTCTCGATCATCCAGTCGGCTCGCGGCTCGCCGAACTGCTCGACCAGCGAGGCACGGCGCTCGTAGAGCGGGCGATCCTCGGGGTTGGACCAGTTGGTCCAGAGCAGGAGATGGCCGTTCTCGAACGAATAGAAGCCGCCGCCCTTCTTGGCCCAGCCGCCGGCGTCCATGGCGCGGACATCGTCCTTGCCGGCGGCCGCCGCCACCGCCGCCTTGCGCTGGTTGGTGGTGGCGGCATAGTTCCAGTGCACGGAGGAGACATGGTAGCCGTCGGCGCCGTTCTCGGTCTGCAGCTTCCAGTTGCCGTCATAGATGTAGGACGAGGAGCCGCGCAGCACCTCGAGCCCCTCCGGCGACTGGTCGACGATGAGGTCGATGATCTTGGCGGCTTCGCCGAGATGCTCCTGCAGCGGCTTCACGTCCGGATTCAGGCTGCCGAACAGGAAGCCGCGATAATTGTCGAAGCGCGCGACCTTGGTCAGGTCATGCGAGCCGTTCTTGTTGAAGGTCTCGGGATAGCCGGCCCCGTCGGGATCCTTAGCCTTCAGAAGCTTGCCGGTGTTGTTGAAGGTCCAGCCGTGGAAGGGGCAGGTATAGGTCGACTTGTTGCCGCGCTTGTGCCGGCAGACCATGGCGCCGCGATGCGAGCAGGCGTTCAGGAAGGCTTGCAGCTGGCCCTGGCGATCCCGGCTGATCACGATCGGCTGGCGCCCGATGTAGCCGGTCAGATAGTCGTTGTTGTTCGGAATCTGGCTCTCATGGGCTAAGTAGATCCAGTTGCCTTCCCAGATATGCTTCATCTCCAGCTCGAACAGTTCGGGATCGGTGAAGATGTCGCGCCGGCAGCGGAAGGTTCCGGTCTCGTGATTGTCCTCGACGGAGGCTTCCAGTCGCTCGATGACGGCGTCCAGCATGGCCCTAACTCCCCTGTGTCGTCTTTTCGGAGGGCCACCCCGACCTGCGCGGCCCTCGTCTTGCAGGCATTCAGGCGGCGACGGCGTGCTCGCGGCGCACGATGGTGCTGGGCGCCCCGGCCTGTTCGCGGGTCATCCTGAAGTCGAACACGATGCGGGCGAACGGCTTGTTGAGTCCGGCCTTGTGGATCTCGGCCGCATTGGTGACGCGCTCGACGGGCGGGATGAGATCGTCGCGCGTGCCGAAGGCGAAATCGTCGTGGAGGTACTTGTCGCCGTCGATGTTGATCTGCGTCGTCAACTGCCGGTAGCCGTCCGCGGTGACGAAGAAGTGGATATGGGCCGGGCGCTGGCCATGGCGGCCCATCTGCGCCAGCAATCTTTCGGTGTTGGAGCCGGGAGGGCAGCCATAGCCGGACGGCATGATCGAGCGGAAGCGGTAGCAGCCCTCGGCGTCGGTCTCGATACGGCGGCGCAGATTGTAAGGCGACTGCGGCGGCCCGAAGAACGAGTAGAAGCCGAAGGAATTGGCGTGCCAGACATCGACGATCGCGCCGGGAACCGGGCGACCCTTGGTGTCGAGCACTTGTCCCTCCATGAACAGGATCTCGCCATCGTCAGTGCCGTCGTCGAGACGCGCCTCGTGCTTGCACAGCGGAGCGCCGGCAATGTAGAGCGGCCCCTCGATCGTGCGGGCCGTGCCCCCGTCGAGGCCGGCCAGGCGCTCGGCCTCGTCGAGGCGAAGATCGAGGAAATGCTCCAGCGCGATGCCGGGCACGACGAGGCCGAGCTCGTTCGCCTTCGACGCCTCGCCGATATAGCCGACGCCGGCCCAGAACTCGTCCATGGAGACGTCGAGCTCGTCGATGACCTGCATCAGCCGGTAGAGCAGCCGGTTGACGACCTGCTTCACGCGCGGATCGCCGCCGGGCTGGTCGAGGCCCGCCGCCTTGGCGGCGAGCGCCTTCATGTCGCTCTTCGAGATCAGATTGGCAGGCATGGCGTTTCCCTCGTGTTGAAGCGGCTCTTTGGTGGCCGGCTTGAATGGATCGAACGGCTAGTGGTCATCCTCGCGAATCGAGGAGGGATGGCGGCAGAGCGGGGTCACGCTGATCTCCATGAACGGAAACAACGGCAGCGCGGAGAGGATCTGGTGGAGCTCCTCGGGACCTGAGACGTCGAAGACGCTGACATTGGCGTAGCGGCCGGCGACGCGCCAGAGATGGCGCCACCGCCCCGATTCCTGCAGTTCCCGAGCGCGTTCGCGCTCGGTCTTCTTCAACGCGTCGGCTTTTCCCGCAGGCATGTCGTGCGGCAGCCGGACCTCCATCTCGACCTGGAACAGCATCGCCTCAGCTCCCCGTCTTGAGCACGAGATGGACCGAGCGTTCGGCCCGGTCGCGGCGGAAGCGGGCGATGCGCGCCTCGTCGAGCGCGATGCCGAGGCCCGGCCCCGTGGGGACGCCGAGACTGAACTCGCTGTAGTCGAGCGGTTCCTCGAGGATTTCCTCGGTCAGCAGCAGCGGCCCGAACAGCTCCGTGCCCCATTCCAGCTTGGCGATCGTGGCGAAGAGCTGGGCGGAGGCGACCGTCCCGACCGCGCCCTCCAGCATCGTGCCGCCATAGAGGCCGATCCCGGCAGCTTCCGCGATCGCCGCCACCTTGGCGCCGGCGTGGAGCCCGCCCGACTGCTCGATCTTCAGAGCGAACACGTCGGCGGCGGCGAGCGAAGCGATCTGGAACGCCGTCTCGGGGCCGTTCAGCGCCTCGTCCGCCATGATCGCGACCGAAGTCTCGCGCGCCAGACGTGCCATGCCCTTGAGGTTCTTCAGCGCGATCGGCTGCTCGATCAGGTCGACGCCGGCATCGGCCAGCATCGGCAGGCAGGCCGAGGCCGTCGCCTCGCTCCAGGCCTGGTTGACGTCGACGCGGACGCTGGCGCGGCCGCCCAGGGCCTGCTTGATCGCCGCGACATGGGCGATGTTTTCGCGCGGGTCGCCGCGGCCGATCTTGAGCTTGAAGATGTTGTGCCGGCGCCGCTCGAGCATCTGCTCCGCTTCGGCGATGTCCCTGCCGGTGTTGCCGCTCGCCAGCGTCCAGGCGACGGGCAGGCGGTCATGGAAGCGCCCGCCCAGCAGCTCCGACACCGCCAGGCCGGTGCGCTTGCCGATCGCGTCGAGCAGCGCCGTCTCGACCGCGCTCTTGGCGAAGTTGTTGCCCTGGACCGCCCTGGCGATCGCAGCCATCGTCTGGCCGATGCGATTGGGGTCGCTCTGCAGCAGGACCGGCGTGAAATAGGTGTCGATCGCGAGCTTCATGCCCTCCGGGCTCTCGGGCCCGTAGGCAAGCCCGCCGATGGTCGTCCCCTCGCCGACGCCAACGATGCCGTCGGAAGAGTGGATCCTGACGATCATCAGGGTCTGGCCCTGCATCGTCGTCATCGACAGCTGGTGCGGACGAATGGTCGGAAGATCGACCAGAAACGTCTCGACCTGCTCTATCCGGGTGGCTGCAATCGTCAAGGTCACGGCCCTTGCTGAGATGGGCCGACGATAGGATTCGCCCCGCTTGCTGCACAGGATTGATTGTGTCTATTTTCATACCCAGGAGGTATCGAAGACCTCACTGAGGAGACGAGCATGGAGCTGCGCCATCTGCGCTACTTCACCACCGTCGCTGCGGAGGGTTCGTTCAGCCGTGCCGCAGAAAAGCTCAATATCGCTCAGCCGCCGCTGAGCCGGCAGGTCCAGCAGCTCGAGGAGGAACTGGGCGTCAGACTACTGGACCGCGGCCGCCCCATTACCCTGACTGAGCCGGGTCGATACCTTTTCGAGCAAAGCCGCCAGATCCTGCAGCGGATCGACGAGATGCGCGCGATGACGCTGCGGATCTCGAAAGGCATGGTGCTGCAATTCAATATCGGCTTCGTCGCCTCGACGCTTTACGACGCGCTGCCCGAATTGATCCGGCGCTTCCGCATCATTGCGCCGGGAGCGGAGGTGCAACTGGTCGAACTGACGACGATGGAGCAGGTCGCCGCGCTCAAGGACGGCCGCATCGACGTCGGCTTCGGCCGGCTGCGCTTCGACGACGAGCAGATCACGCGCCGGATCATCCGGGAGGAAAAGCTGTGCCTGGCCGTCCCGCTCGACCACAAGCTGGCGGGCAGCGAGGGCCCGATCAGGCTCAGGCAGACCGCCGGCGAGCCGCTGATCCTCTACCCGAAGACGCCCCGGCCGAGCTACGCCGACCAGGTCCTGTCATTCTATCGCGATGCCGGGGTCGAGCCGACCATCGGCATGGAGGCGAAGGAGGTGCAGACGGCGCTCGGGCTGGTGGCGTCCGGCGGCGGTGTCTGTCTCGTTCCGGCCTCGGTGAGGCGCCTCGGCCGCGACGATATCCGCTACATCGATCTCGACGAACCCAGAATGATGACGCCGATCATCATGAGCCACCGAAAGAACGACAATTCCGTTCTGCTTGCGGCGCTGACCAGGCTGGTGCGCGAGTTCGATGAGTGGAACCAGTCGGTCAAGGACGAGCAAGAGACATGACACCTTGCCGCCGGCCAGGCAGTAAATGCGCTGACGGGCGCCCTATCTCGATTTTCTGGTTGAATGCCCAAGCGACCTGATTATGCGGTCTGGGTATCAATATAGATTCAAAAAATCGTGTTGCTCGACGCGAGCGCCTTCTAACGTCTCTGCCAGAAAAGTGCACTTGAGGCCAGCGCGCCCGCGCCAGAAGAAATCGTCCTTGAGGCCCAGAGCGGGGTCAAGATGCCGGCCACTCTATTGTGGTCGCGAGCGGTGTCAGAACGAAGGCGCAGACAGCCATGAAAAACAGCCGGAACCTGCGCATTGCCATTGTCGGGGGAGGGATCGGCGGCCTGACGCTCGCGCTTGCATTGCGACAGCGCGGCATCGAGGCCACCATTTACGAACAGGCGTCCGAACTCAGTGAAATCGGGGCGGCGGTGGCGCTCTCGGCCAACGCGACGCGGGAACTGCGTCGTCTTGGCGTGCTCGACCTCATCGCCGGCTGTTCGACCGAGCCTAGCGAACTGATCTACCGCGACTGGCGGAAGGGCCATCGCATCGCAGCCTTCCCGGTTCACCATGAGCTCGCTTATCAGAAGCGTTTCGGAGCGCCCTATTTCGGAATTCATCGCGCCGACCTCCAGCGGATTCTGTCTGGCGCGCTGGCGGGAGCGGATCTTCGACTCGGCCACCGCTTGACCGAGCTCTCCGAGCGCGATCGGGTCATGAGGCTCGGTTTCGCCAATGGCCAGATCGCAGAGGCGGATTTGGTGATCGGCGCGGACGGCGTCCGTTCCCTGGTCCGCCGATACGTGACCGGCGGAGAAGGGACCATCTATTCGGGAACGAGTGCATTTCGCGGCATTGTGCCGGCCAGGCAATTGCCATCGCTTCCCGACCCGCGGGCAATCCAGTTCTGGATGGGCCCCGGCGCTCATCTGCTGCATTATGCGATCGGCGAACGGGCTGAGGATGTGAACTTTTTCGCCGTCGTCGAAGGTCCCAAGACATGGTCGCATGAGGGCTGGCAGGCTCCCGTCGAGCCGTCGGCCGCCCTGGCGCCATTCAAGGGGTGGCACCCGGCCGTCGCTGAAATGGTTGCCGCGGTCGAGCATCGCGTGCGATGGGCGCTATTCACGGTACGGCCGTTGCGACAATGGTGGCGAGGCCGTGCTGTTCTGCTCGGCGATGCCGCCCATGCAATGGTGCCGCACCATGGCCAAGGCGCCAACACGACCATCGAAGATGCGATCACGCTCGCCGAAATGCTGACGTCGACGCGGCGGGACGAGATCGAAGCTATGATGTCGCGCTATCAGCGGCTTCGGCGGTCGCGAACGAGGATCATTCAGCTCAGCTCGCGCGCGACGAACGACCTGCTGCATCTCCCCGACGAAAGCTCGGCCTTGGTGGATCGTGATCGGCGGGTGTCGAGGTTCCCGGACGATTTCGGCTGGATACACGCATTCGATGCGCTGACGACGGTGCGAGACGCGAGCAGGTCCGAGTTCGCCGCCTGACGAGAGCCACCCGGCACTGCCGGGAGAGACCGATCTGCGCAACCATTGTCCGCTTTTTGACGCAGGGCCGTAACAGCGTCGAGGAGAGCGACGAGACGGTGACGATCTTCTGCTCCTCCGAGAAGGCGCTAATCAGCATGGCGCAGAAGCGTGCCGCGATGCCGTCAACACGGACTGTGCATGCGCCGTAGTCGCATCGGCGAGACTGCTCCGTTGGGCGACGGACTAGGAGAGATTTCCGCTTCCCACCAACCATTGCAGACGCTTCGAGCCCAGCAGGCCCGCCTGACTGGCGCAATAAGCAGAAGTTTGCCTGTCGCCCAAAAGCGGACCTTGACAGCGCGTCGCCTAGGCTGACCGAACCGGACCCTTTCTCGGACGATCCTCGCGCTATTGGAGACGTCGGCTTGGGTAAGAGCTCGGCACTTGCGATCGAAATCCTGTTCGAGCGCGCCCTAGATTCCTCATAGCAAGTTGGCGCCATTTCTGCGATTGTAATGGCCTCAGAGGTGCGGCAGATGCTCCGGCTTCTGCGATCGACCCTTCGCTTATTGCCGTCGATGGCGTGCCGCGAATGCACGCAGCGAACCAGCCGCGCGACCGGCGGAGGCCCTGATAGCCCTCCGTATAATTCACTGCGTCACAAGCTTTGGCGACCCCGACGGTCTTTGCGTGGATGAGAAGAGGAGCCTCGCATGCGCTTCCATCGGCATCTGCTGCAAACGAGCAGCTTCGCAATTCTTCTCGGCCTGACTGCACCGACGGGGTCCGCGGACGCTCAGGTGCTGACCGGCACTCCGGGCACGCCGGGCGCCACCACCACGATCACGGGAAAGCAGATTCCACCCATACCACCAGTATTCGGCGGGGTGATCGGGGAGAAATCCTCGGAATCGAAACCCTGGTGGGCTCCGCGCGTCGTGCCGCCGAAGGGCGCGCCCAACGTTCTGCTGATCATGACCGACGATGCCGGCTTTGGCGCACCCGGCACTTTTGGTGGGGTCATTCCGACACCCGCGCTCGATCGCATCGCCGCGCAAGGGCTGCGCTACACCAATTTCCACTCCACCGCGCTCTGCTCGCCGACGCGGGCTGCTTTGATCACGGGACGCAACCACCATTCGGTCGGCGCCGGCGTCGTGGGCGAGATATCGACAGGCTACCCGGGCTACGACTCGATCATCCCCGCCGACAAAGGCACGATCGGCACGATCCTAAAGGCGAACGGCTACGCGACCTCGTGGTACGGCAAGAACCACAACACGCCCTCGTACCAGTCAAGCCAAGCCGGGCCGTTCGAGCAGTGGCCCAACGGCATGGGGTTCGAATATTTCTACGGCTTCGTCGGCGGTGACGCGAGCCAGTGGCAACCCAACCTCTATCGCAACACGACGGCGATCTATCCTTTCCAGGACAATCCCGGCTGGAACCTGACCACGGCGATGGCCGATGAGGCCATCCAGCAGATGAAGCAGCTCAAGGAGATCGCGCCCGACAAGCCGTTTTTCATCTACTACGTGCCGGGCGGCACCCATGCGCCGCATCATCCGACGCCGGAATGGGTCGAGAAGATTGGCAATATGCATCTGTTCGACGAGGGCTGGAACAAGCTGCGGGAGACGATATTCGCCAGCCAGAAGCGCTTGGGCATCATGCCCGAGCACGCCAAGCTCACGCCTTGGCCCAAGGAGCTTCCCGAGTGGGATTCTCTCGGAGCCCTCGAGAAGAAGCTCTTCATCAAACAGGCCGACGTCTACGGGGCCTATCTCGCCTACACCGACAACCAGATCGGCCGCGTCATCCAGGCCGTCGAGGACCAAGGTCAACTCGACAATACCCTGATTATCTATATCAGCGGCGACAACGGTGCCAGCGCGGAGGGCATGCTCAACGGCACGCCGAACGAGTTCACCACCTTCAACGGCGTTCCCGTGCCGGTGAACGCCCAGTACCTCTGGTATCCGTTCTGGGGCTCGGACAAGACTTTCCCGCATTTCGCGGCGCCCTGGGCCTGGGCGATGAGCACGCCGTTCAAATGGGTGAAGCAGGTGCCGTCGCATTTCGGCGGGACCAAGCAGGGCATGGCGATCTCCTGGCCCGGCCACATCAATGATGTCGGCGGCATCCGCCGCCAATTCCACCACGTCATCGACATCGTCCCGACCATCCTGGAGGCGACCGGCATTCCCCAGCCCGAGATGGTCAACGGCATCAAGCAGAGCCCCATCGAGGGAGTGAGCATGATGTACACATGGGACAAGGCTAGCGCCGAGGCTCCGACCCGGCACGCGACGCAGTATTTCGAAATGCTCGGCAATCGCGCGATCTACAGCGACGGCTGGATCGCGTCCACGACGCCGGTGACCCGGCCTTGGGAACTGAGCACCGCTCCGCCGCCGGATATCGATGCCTATCAGTGGGAACTCTACGATCTGAAGGAGGACCCGACCCAGTTCAACGACCTCGCCGCCGCGATGCCGGACAAGGTCAGGGCGTTGCGGGCGATCTTCGATTCCGAGGCGAAGAAGTACAACGTCCTCCCGCTCGACAACACGACACTGCTGCGCTGGAACACGCCGCGCCCCAACCTTACGGCCGGGCGAACCGTCTTCACCTATTCGGGGGAACTGATCGGCGTGCCGCCCAGCGCGGCGCCGAGCATCCTGAACAAGTCCTACACCATCACCGCCGACGTCGAGATTCCCGAGGGCGGCGGCGAAGGCATGATCGTCACCGAAGGCGGGCGCTTCGGCGGCTACGGCCTCTTCCTGAGCAAGGGCGTCGCCGGCATTCGCAGCGGCAAGCCGGTCTTCCTCTACAATCTGCTTAATCTCAAGCGGACGGTCTGGTCGGGGCCGGAGCTGAGCCCCGGCAAGCACACCATCACCTTCGACTTCAAGTCGGACGGACCAGGTCTCGGCAAGGGTGGAACCGGCGTGCTCTCCGTCGATGGCAAGCAGGTCGATCGGAAATCGATGGAGCATTCCATGCCGGTCACCTTCCCGGAAGACGAGAGCTTTGACGTCGGCCGGGACACCCGCACCGGGGTGGCGCTGGTGGATTACCGCTACGATCCGCCGTTCAAGTTCACCGGCAAGGTCAACAAGCTGACGTTCAAGCTCGAACCGCAGGTCACGGCTGCCGCGGAAGCGAGGGCCGAGTTGGGGCCGACGCAGGCGCCGGAGCCCGACCCCATCGAAGAGGCCAAGCAATAGCGCCGCGGTCCTCATGCTCGCGCCCGAACACGGAAACGGCAGGCCACTGCTCGCCGTCACGGGCGTATTGGAGGCTGTCACAGGGCTGGGGCTGCTGGTAGCACCTTCTGAGG
Source organism: Allobosea sp. GW822-FHT03F07 (assembly GCF_058801345.1). Lineage (NCBI taxonomy): Bacteria > Pseudomonadati > Pseudomonadota > Alphaproteobacteria > Hyphomicrobiales > Alloboseaceae > Allobosea > Allobosea sp. GW822-FHT03F07. Next base: position 1,026,219 of record NZ_JBXAND010000001.1, on the reverse strand, counting down.
TGGTCGAGCTGCTGCTCGGGGCAGCACTGGGCTCCCCCGCTGGAGCGACACTCGGTCGTGTGACCGGTGTTGCACTGCTCGCTCTTGGCGCAGCCTGTTGGCTCGGCCGAAATGAGGCTCCCCGAGTGACGAAGGGGTTGCTCACAGCGCTGCTGCTCTACAACGTCGGGGTTGTCGTGGTGCTCGTTGCCACCTGGGCGGGCTTGAGGCCCGTTGGCATCGCTTTCTGGCCAGTTGTCCTGGCTCACGCCGCGCTAATGGCTTGGTGCGTCGCGAGCCTGGCGATGCGCACGTAGCTGCTCTGGCTGAGTGCTGTGCGCAAGGAGAGATCTGGCGCTGAGCATCTGCGCCGTCCCGCATTACGTTGGGGGTCGACCATGTTGCGCCAGGAGCGGACTCTTGTATGTGGCCCGTCAGCGGAAGTTCCGGCCAGGCCGGCTCCAGACCCAAATGCCGGCTCATTGCTGATCCAAGGCTTCCGACATCGACAACGTCCGAATTGAACGCTACGTCATCCAGTGGGCGTGGTTGGGAATAGCGATGCGCGGAGCAGTGATAAGCTTGGCTGGCACGCTCATCGTGTTGTTCGCCCGCTTTCTGACCGCGGTCCGTGGACGCTGGGAGGGCATCGCGCCTGTCGACGAGCAGCGGATTTATTACGCAAACCACGCCAGCCACGGTGATTTCGTCCTGATCTGGACGGTGCTGCCGCGTCGCATGCGATTTGCGACCAGGCCGGTCGCCGGGAGCGACTACTGGCTGAAGAGCCGCCTCCGGCGCTTCATCGGCTGCGATGTCTTCAACGCCGTCCTGATCGATCGCGATCGCGCCAGCCGAACGAGCGACCCGATCGTCCAGATGACGAATGCGCTGGATGCCGGATCCTCCCTCATCGTTTTCCCGGAAGGCACGCGTAACACCACCGATGCGCCGCTGCTGCCGTTCAAAAGCGGGCTGTTCCATCTGGCACGCGCCCGGCCGAACATCGTGCTCGTGCCGGTCTGGATCGACAACCTCAATCGCGTCATGCCGAAGGGCGAGTTCGTGCCCATCCCGCTGATCTGCACCGTCACCTTCGGCTCCGTCCTCCGGATCGCCGATGCGGAGGAGAAGCAGGACTTCCTGGCCCGGGCGGAAGCGGCGCTGCTCGTCCTGGCGCCGAAGGCGAGCGGATCATGACGATGCCGCATCCCGACCTGGTGGTCGTGCTCGCCTGCCTGCTCGCCGTGCTGATCCTGGCGTCGGCAGTCGGCTACGCACTGCAGCGCAGATTGTCGCCGGACGGCTCGAATGCCGTGGTCGAGAACCTGAACGACCGCATCCGGGCGTGGTGGGTCATGGTCGCGCTGATGGGACTGGCGCTGGTCGGCGGCAAGACCGGCGTGACGCTGCTTTTTTCGTTCTGCTCCTTCGCAGCCCTCCGCGAGTTCATCACGCTGACCAACACGCGCCGCGCCGACCACTGGGCGCTGGCGGCGGGGTTCTTCATCGTGCTGCCGGTCCAGTACTATCTGGTCTGGATCGACTGGTACGGGCTCTACTCGATCTTCATCCCGGTCTACGCCTTCCTGCTGATGCCAATCATCGCGGCGCTGCGCGGCGACACCGACCATTATCTGGTGCGGATCGCCGAGGTGCAGTGGGCTTTGATGATCTGCGTCTTCTGCACCTCGCATGTGCCGGCGCTGCTCACCTTGGACATCCCCGGCTTTCATGGGCGCTATGTGCTCCTGATCGCCTTCCTCGTCATCGTCGTGCAAATCAGCGACGTCCTGCAATATGTCTGGGGCAAGCTTCTCGGCCGAACCAAGATTGCGCCCCGGCTCTCGCCCTCCAAAACGGTCGAAGGTTTCGTCGGTGGCGCACTCAGCGCGACGGCCATCGGCGCGGCATTGTCCTGGATGACGCCATTCACGCCGCTCCAGGCGGCTTTCCTGTCGCTGATCATCGTGTTGATGGGTTTCTTCGGAGGGCTCGTCATGTCGGCGATCAAACGCGACCGCGGCGTCAAGGATTGGGGACACCTGATCGCGGGTCATGGAGGCTTCATCGACCGGCTCGATTCCGTTGTGTTCTCCGCCCCGATCTTTTTCCATCTCGTGCGCTACGGCTGGTCGGCGACATGAGCGCCAAGCTTCGGCAACTGATGGCGAGCAGCGTCGTGCATGTCGCCTTCGCCTTCCTCGCCATGGGCAGTTGGGCGGCTTTCGCCAACCGCAGCCATCCGATGCCGGCGCCGCTCCAGGCAGGGCTGATCCAGGGGGCCCTCTCCGCCGCCATCACGCTGCTCCTGAAACGCGGCATCGAGGCGCTGGCCAGGCGTTTCTCCGGCACGGCGGCGCTTCTGGCGCCCCCGCTCATCGCTGGGCTCGTCTCGGCCGCCCTGCTGACGACCATCCACACGATCGGCGGCACGCCCGAGATTTTCCGGACGATCGCCGTCCCGCTGACGGTCGCGACCAGCTATGCCGCGCTCTACAATCTCTCGCTCTGGCGGAGCAGGAGGGACTGAACCTTGGCGCAGGATGACAATCGACGCCCGCTCGCGAGCCGCGATTCAGGCTGGGCTCGTTCCATCGCGCGCCGCCTGAGCACGGCCGCGATCACGCCGAACCAGATTTCGATGGCGAGCATGGTGATGGCGGCCTGTGCCGGCGCGTCCTTCTGGTTCGCGGGTGGCGCTCATTCCGGATCGCGCGCCGCCCTGCTCCTGGCTGCGGCGCTGTTCTGCCAGTTCAGGCTGCTCTGCAATCTCTTCGATGGCATGGTGGCGATCGAGGGTGGCAAGCAGACCCCCGACGGGCCATTCTGGAACGAGTTCCCTGATCGCATTGCCGATATCCTCATTCTCGTCGGTGTTGGCTATGGGGCCAGCCTGCCGGGCCTGGGCTGGGCCGCGGCCGCTATGGCCGTGCTCACCGCCTATACGCGCGAGCTTGGCCGCGCCTGCGGGTTGCCGGCCGACTTCTCCGGCCCGATGGCCAAGCAGCACCGCATGGCGACGATCACGGCAGCGGCGCTGTTGTCCCTGCTGGAGCCGCTCTGGCGCGGCCAGGGCGAGATTCTGGTCGGCGCACTCTGGCTGATCGCGGCGGGCACCGCCGTGACAGTGCTCAGGCGGGCCGTAAATGTCGTACGCGCGTTGCGCGCACGTTGAATGCTGTAAGGGTTCGCTGGCCTCGATGCTGAACTGAAAATCAGGTGCGGTTTGGCTCTTCAGCTTGCGGCTGCCATCGATTCTGCGTCTGCTCAGAAGCAGATCTGCGATAGTTGGCAGCGGGCCGAGCACACCCAGACAATGGCCCGGCGCGTCATCTCGCGCTTCGCTCCAGCGCGTCGATCGCAGCTCCCAGATGCTCGAGGAAGGCCGCGCTCGCAGGGGGCAGTGTTCTCCCTCTGCGCTTGATCACCGAGATGCTGCGCGCCAGCCGCGCGTCGTCGATCAGCGCCGAACGGAGCATCGGCAGCGCCCCGATCTCCATGGCCGTCTCTGGCAGGATTGCGATCCCCATCCCCGCACGGACCATGCCCACCGCCGTGGACATGTAGGTCGCTTCGGCAGCGACCTCCGCCGCCAGACCCGCGGCAGCGATCGCGGCATCGACCACGGCCCGCACGCTGGTCGCGCGCGACATCAGGACGAGCGGATAGCGCGCCAACGCGGCAAGCGTCGGCGAGGTGCCGTCGTCCAGCGCGTGCCCTGCCGGGAATACGGCGTGCATGCGGTCGACGCTGCGCAACAGCAGTTCGAGCTCGGCATCCTCGACCGGACCTCCGGTGATGCCGAGATCGACCTCCTCGGCGAGCGTCAGCTCGGCCACGCCGCTGGCGATCACATCGCGCAGCGTGAAGCCGATCTCGGGATGGAGCGCCCGGAAACCCGCGATCACGTCCGGGAGCAAGCTGGAAGCGAAAGACGGCAAGACGGCGATGCGAACCATGCCACCGGCCATGCGCGCGAGCTGCCGTGTCTCGCGGAGGAGAGCGTCGAGTTCGCGCAGGATGCGCCGCAGTTCCGGCAGCATCTCGCGCCCCACGCGCGTCAGCGCGACATGGCGCGTGTTGCGGTCAAAAAGCCGCAGGCCCAGCTCCTCTTCAAGCGCCCGCACCTGAACGGTCAGGGCCGGCTGCGAGAGATTGAGCGCCATGGCGGCGCGGGTGAAGCTGCCATGCTCCGCCACCGCCATGACCGCACGGAGCTGCCGCACATCATAATTCATATTGATTCACTATTACTGCGATAGGATAATTTCAATTGCCCTATGAATTTGCCGCGGCATTCTCTCGCCCTCGGGAGGATGCATGCGACAGATCAGGATCGGCGCCGGTGCGGGCTATTCGGGCGACAGGATCGAGCCTGCGGTCGAGCTCGCGGAGCGCGGCCAGCTCGACTATCTCGTCTTCGAATGCCTGGCCGAGCGCACCATCGCGCTAGCTCAGCAGGCGCGGCGGCACCATCCTGCCCTCGGCTACGATCCGTTGCTGGCGGCGCGCATGCACGCGGTCCTGCCGGCCTGCCGGCGTGCAGGCACCGTCATCATCAGCAATATGGGCGCGGCGAACCCCGTCGCGGCGGCCCAACTGGTCTGTGCGATCGCCCGCGAGCTCGGCCTGCCCGGCCTCAAGGTCGCAGCGGTGACGGGCGATGAGGTAACGGCGGCCGTTAGCGATGGTGCGTGCCGGATCCTGGAGGACGGGCGGCCCGTCGCCGAACTGGGCACGAACCTGATCTCGGCCAATGCCTATCTCGGGGCCGAGCCGATCGTGCAGGCCCTCGCCGCCGGCGCCAATATCGTGATCACCGGGCGCGCGGCCGACCCCTCGCTCTTCCTTGCGCCGCTGGCGCATGAGTTCGGCTGGTCCTTCGCGGATTGGGAGCGGCTCGGCCGAGCGACGCTGATCGGCCATGTGCTGGAATGCGCCGGGCAGGTCACCGGCGGCTATTTCGCAGATCCCGGCTTCAAGACGGTGCCGGGGCTGGCGCGGCTCGGCTTTCCCTTCGCCGAGGTCGGCGCGGACGGCTCGGCGGTGATCACCAAGGTCGAGGGCTCGGGCGGCTGCATCACGGCCGCCACCTGCAAGGAGCAGATCCTCTACGAGATCCACGATCCGGCGCGCTATTTCACCCCCGATGTCATTGCGGACTTCTCGCAGGCGCGGGTCGAACAGGTGGGGCCGGATCGGGTGCGGATCAGCGGCGGCAGCGGCCGTGCGCGGCCCGAGGCGTTTAAGGTTTCGCTCGGCATTGCCGAAGGCTTCTTCGGCGAAGGGCAGATCTCCTATGCCGGTAGCGGCGCGCGGGATCGCGCCGAACTCGCGGCGGAGATCGTGCGCGAGCGGCTGGAACTGACAAAAGTCGCGGCCCAGGAGTTGCGCTTCGACCTGATCGGCGTCGATGCGATCCATGGTCCAGGGCTGCCGGCCGGCGGGGCGCGCGCCGAGCCATACGAGGTGCGGCTGCGGGTAGCCGGGCGCACGGCCTCTGCGGAGGAGGCGCTCCGCATCGGCAACGAGGTCGAGACGCTTTACACCAACGGGCCTGCGGGTGGCGGCGGCGTCACCAAGCAGGTGCGTGAGGTTCTCGGCGTGCTCTCCACGCTGCTGCCGCGCGAGCAGGTTCAGCCTCGCGTTCAGATGCTGGAGAGCTGAGATGAAGCTGCGCGCCATCGCCCATGCCCGCACCGGCGACAAGGGCGACACGTCTAGCATCTCGCTGATCGCCTATGACGAGGCGGATTATCCGCGTCTCGCGCGGCATGTCACGGCGGAGCGAGTGGCGATCCATTTCGCTGGAATCCTACGCGGCGGCGTCGACCGCTACGAGATTCCGTCGCTGGGCGCGCTGAACTTCGTGCTCCACCGGGCGCTGGGTGGCGGCGTCACCCGCTCGCTGGCGCTGGACACCCACGGCAAGAGCCTGAGCTCGGCCCTGCTCGATATCGAAATCCCGGATTTCTGATCGCAACCGAACGGCGCAGCAAGACGCCGGCCCTATCGCAACTGAAAAGAGGAGGAATCCCATGAAGAAACGCGCATTGCGGATGATGATTGCCGGTGCGGCTGCCTTTGGCCTCACGGCCGGAGCGAGCGCGCAGGATTTCCCGTCGAAATCCCTCAGATTCGTCGTGCCCTTCGCGGCCGGCAGCGCGACGGACTCGCTCGCCCGCATCGTCGGCGAGCACGTCTCGAAGAGCCTCGGGCGACCGGTCGTGGTCGAGAACCTCGCCGGTGCGAGCGGCGTCATCGCCGCCCAGAACGTCGCCCGCGCCGAGCCCGACGGCCACACCGTGCTGATCACCACCAACACCACCCATGGCGCCAATCAGAGCCTGCTGAAGAACGTGCCCTATGATGCGGTCAACAGCTTCGAGGCGGTGGGCAAGCTCGGCACGATCACGCTGGCGCTGGCCACGCATCCCGCGGTGCCGGCGAAGACCGTCCAGGAATTCATCGCCTACGCCAAGGCCAATCCGGGCAAGCTGACCTTCGGCGCCGGCTCCAGCTCCTCGCGCATCGCCGGCGAAATGCTGAAGTCGCTCGCCGGCCTCGACATCACCTATGTGCCCTATCGCAGCAATCCGCAGGCGATCACCGACCTGCTCGGCGGGCAGATCAACATCGTCTTCGCCGACATCTCGACGACGTTGCCGCAGATCAAGGCGGGCAAGGTCAACGGCCTCGCCGTCTCGACCGCGAAGCGCAGCGTGCTCGCCCCCGAGCTGCCGACCATGGAGGAAGGCGGCGTGAAGGGCTACGACCTCGCGGCCTGGTTCGCCGCCTTCGTGCCGGCCAAGACCCCGCGCACCTCCGTCGACAAGCTGAACCAGGCGCTGGTGGCGGCAGTGAACGATCCCGCAACGAAGGAACGGCTGCTCGCGGCGGGCATCGAACCGGAGACGAGCACGCCCGACGAACTCAAGGCCTTCGTCGGCACCGAGATCGCCAAATGGGCCGGGATCGTGACGGCCGCCGGCATCCAGCCGGAGTAAAGCTCTTCGCCGGCGGCACCTCTGTCGCCGGCGCCAAGCCTCGAGGAACATCGCATGAATGCCGGGCTCGTCATCGAACATTTGCTGCAGCGCCACGATGCCGTGCTCGACCGGCTCAGTGCCTTCCTCAGGCTGCCCAGCGTCAGCACCGATCCCGCCTATGCCGAGGGCATGGCGGCCACGCGCAGCTTCCTGCTCGACTGGCTGAGCGAGATCGGGCTGTCGGATGTGCAGCTGCTCGATGGCGGCGGCCATCCGGCCGTCTATGGCGCCTGGCTCGGCGCGCCCGGCGCGCCGACCATCATCGTCTACGGCCATTACGACGTGCAGCCGCCCGATCCGATCGCGCTGTGGCGGACGCCGCCCTTCGAGCCGACGATCCAGGGCGGCAACCTGCATGCGCGTGGCGCCTCCGACGTGAAGGGCTCGACGACGATCGCGATTGAGACCATCGCCGGGTTCCTGGCAGTGCATGGTGGCTGCCCGGTCAACATCAAGCTCTTCCTGGAGGGCGAGGAGGAGACGGGCAGTCCCAGCCTGCGGGAGATCGTGCGCCGCTACGGGCCGCTGCTGGAGGCCGATGCAATGGTCTCGGCCGATGGCGGGCGCCAGAGTGCGACCGTGCCGACGATCAATGTCGGCGCGCGCGGCCTCGCCAAGCTCGAGCTCGTCGTGCGCAGTGCGGACAAGGAGCTGCATTCCGGCCGCTATGGCGGCGGCGTCCGCAACGCGCTGCACGAGCTCGCCGCGATCGTCGCCTCGCTGCATGACGAAGCCGGAGCGATCGCCATCCCGGCCCTGATGGCAGCGCTGCCGCCGCCGAGCCCGCAGGACCGGCGCGATGCCGCGGCCCTGCCCTTCGACGAGGCCGGCTTCGTCGCCGATATCGGCGGCATCGCGGCGGGCGAACCCGGCTACAGCCTGCGCGAGCGCCTGACCCTGCGAGCGGCGATCGACGTCAACGGGATGTGGGGCGGATATACCGGGGCCGGTAGCAAGACCGTCATCCCCGACGAGGCGCGCGCCAAGATCACCATCAGGCTGGCCCCCGGACAGGATCCCGAGCAGGCCATCGCCGCCCTGCAGGACCATATCCGCTCCGTCGCCCGTCCCGGCATGCGCATCGCGTTCGAGGGCATCGGCGGCGGCTCGCCGGCTTCGACGCTGGCGGGAAACCATCCGCTGGTCCAGGCCGCAACGCGGGTGCTGCGGCAGGTCTGGCAGTGCGACCCGGTCCATGTCCGTCTCGGCGCGACGGTCCCGATCACCGCGATCTTCAAGGAACTGCTCGGCATGGACACGCTGATGTTCGGCCTCAACCTGCCGGACGAAGACGTCCACGCTCCCAACGAGTTCTTCCATCTCGACTCGATCGCACTCGGGCTGCGCAGCTGGCCGCGGCTGCTGCAGGAACTCGCGACATTCGCGCCGGCGGAGTTTCGTGCGAAGTGATCGATTGCTGGGAGCAGCGCGCCATGTGTGGACGCTGGCTGTCCGCCCACAAGCGGGCATTCGCCGCAAGATTGAATGGGCGAAAATAGCTAACTGCCGACCGCTTTTGGAGGTCGGTCTCAATCCGGAAAAATCGGCCGCGGCCACGACCAGTTGGTTAGCCTGCCTGACGTGCCGTCATCACCGCCCGGGTGAAGCCCGGTTCGACGAAGGGGACGCTGCCGTCGGGCAGGCCAAGGATGCGGTCGACCGCGATCCCGTAGAAGCGCAGGCGCTGATCGAGCGCCTCGATCGCTGCATCCTCCTCTGCGGTGCCGCCGGCAGCTATGGTGTGCGCCATTATGTCGTGCGTGCTCGCTCCGATATGCAGGATGATGTCGGCAGCGGCTTCCGGCTCGGGCACGGCGAATACGCCTTCCGCCGTCCCCTGGACGATGATGCGGGTCAGTACCGGCCGCATCACCGTGATCGAGGCGGCGTTGATGCGGTGGTAAAGGAGGAGGTTCTCGGGCCGGAAGATGACGTCGAAGGCAGCGCGCAGCTTCGGTGCATCTTCGCGCTTCATCTGTCGTGAGCGGGCGAGAAAGGCGTTCAGCCGCTCCAGGGCGCTGAGCGCCGGATCCTCCAGGATGTCGCGGACGCGCGCGACGGCGTCCCGCGCCAGCCGGGCGGTGATCCCTTCCAGCAGATCCTCCTTGGCCGTGAAGTGGTGATAGAAGCCGCCCTTCGAGATGCCGACCTTGGCGATCACGTCGTTGACCGTCGTCCGCTCGTAGCCGCGCTCGAAGAACAGCGCCTGCGCGCCGTCGAGGATCTCGTTCCTGCGATCATCGGCAGATTTCACGATACGGGGCACGCAATACGCTCTCTCTTGACGACCGACCGTCGGTCTGTAAGATGACCGACGGTCGGTCTTTTGCAATTGTGCGCGAGAGCCACCGCCGGCGCAATGCTCTCGACATGAGATGATCGCGAGCAGGGATGCCGCCGCGCCGCCTCCTTCGGGGGATGCCGTGAAGTTCGCTCGTCTTCTCCTTCCTGCTGTCGCCGCGATCGCCGTCGCCGGCGGCGTCTACTGGTCCCTGACGAAGCCAATCGCGGTCGCGACCGTCGCGCCGAAGCGCGGCGATGCGGCGGAGATCGTCTACGCCACCGGTACGGTCGAGCCGCGTATATGGGCCAAGGTCACGGCGCTGGTGCGCGAGCGCATTGTCGAGCGCTGCGACTGCGAGGGGCAGCGGGTGGAGCAGGGGCAGATCCTCGCCCGGCTCGACAGCGCCCAGGCCGAGGCGACCTTGGCTGAGCTCAAGGCACGTCAGAAGCTCGCCACCGCCGAGCATGACCGGCTCGCGGTCCTGGTCGAGCGCAATGTGATGAGCCAGCAGGCGCTCGACCGGGCGCGCAGCGAGATGGGGCAGGCCTCCGCGCTGATCGCCGGGCAGACCGCGCGCCTGGAGAACTATGTGCTGCGCGCACCGATGCGCGGCACCGTGCTGCGCCGCGATGGCGAGGTTGGCGAGATCGCCGAGCCCGGCACCGTGCTGTTCTGGATTGGCGAGGCAAGGCCCCTGCGCGTCGTAGCCGAGGTCAACGAGGAGGATATCCCGCAGGTCAGGCCCGGACAGCGCGTTCTGGTCCGGGCCGACGCCTTTCCGGGCCGGACGCTGGAGGGAACTGTCGACAGCATCACGCCCAAGGGGGATCCCGTCGCCAAGACCTATCGCGTCTATCTCACCCTGCCGGACGATACGCCGCTGCTGATCGGCATGACGGCCGAGCTCAACATCGTGGTGCGGGTGGCGCGCAAGGCGCTGCTGTTGCCGGTTGCCGCCGTCCAGGGCAATGCGGTCTTCACCCTCGAAGGCGATCGCGCCCGCCGCCGCGAGCTTGCGATCGGCATTCGAGGCACCACCGATGTCGAGGTGCTCTCGGGGCTGCCTGAGGAGATCCGCGTGATCACGCCCTTTCCCGACAAACTCGCGGACGGCACCCGTGTCGCGCCGCAAGGCGGCTGAGCCGTGCGCCTGATCCTCGCCCTGGCCCTGACACATATCCGCGGTCGCGGCCGGCAGACCCTGGTCGCGATCATCGGTGTCGCGCTCGGCGTCGGCTTCTCGATAGCCATGGCCGCGCTGATGCAAGGTGGCGAGGACGATTTCGTCGCGCGCCTCGTCGACACCATGCCGCATGTCGACATCACCGACGAATACCGCAGCGCCCGCCGCCAGCCGGCTCAGGATGCCTTCGCCACTGTCCATATCGCCGGCTTGCGGCCGAAGGACGACCGGCGCGGCATCCTCAACCCGACCGAGGCGACGGCGCTGCTGCGCGCCTGGGTGCCGGGGCGGCTCGCGCTCAGCCTGAAGACGCAGGGCGTGGTGCGCTATTCCGGGCGCGATGTCGGGATCGCGATCATCGGCATCGAGCCGCAGGCCGAGATGCGTATCTCCTCGCTCGCCAAGGATTTCCGCCAGGGCAGCTTCACCTCGCTCATTGCCGGCGGCAACAACATCGTCGTCGGCGACAAGCTGGCGCAGCGCCTCGGCGCCGATCTCGGGACCACGGTGACGGTCGTCTCCTCCACCGGCCAGAGTCGCGCCTTCAAGATCGTCGGCCTGTTCCACACTGGCACCACCGCCCGCGACGAGGGTGAGGGCTATGTGCTGCTCAAGAACGCGCAGATCCTGAGCGAGCGCCCGAATGCGATCAACGAGATCAGGCTGAAGCTCGACGATCCCAACGCCGCCCCGCAGGTGGCGCGCCGGGCCGAGGCGCAGCTCGGCTACAAGGCGGTCGCCTGGCAGGAGGCCAACGAGTCGCTGCTCGAGGCGCTCGTGATCCGCAATGTCATCATGTACACCGTCGTCGGCGCGATCCTGCTGGTGGCCGGCTTCGGCATCTTCAACATCATCTCGACCATCACCCATGAGAAGGCGCGCGACATCGCCATCCTGAAATCGCTCGGCTTCACCGAGACCGATATGCGCCGCCTGTTCCTGCTGGAGGGGCTGGCGCTTGGCGCCGGCGGCTCGCTGATCGGCTGGGTGGTCGGCTTCGGCCTGTGCTTTGCGCTCTCCCTCGTCCGCTTCGAATTGTCGGGCGCCGCGGTGGCGCAGGAGATCACCCGGCTGCCTCTGGCCTGGAGCACCTGGCACTACCTGATCGCCGCCGGCTTCGCTCTCGTCTCGGCCGGTATCGCCGGCTACCTGCCGGCGCGGCAGGCGGCGCGGCTCAACCCAGTCGACATCATCCGGGGCGCGACATGAGCGCGCTGGTCGAGACGAGGGGGCTCACGCGCGTATTGCCCGCCGCCGTGCCGGTGATGCTGGTCCAGGACATCACGCTGGCGATCGGTGCGGGCGAGTTCGTCGCGATCACCGGTCCCTCCGGCTCCGGCAAATCGTCGCTGCTCTATCTGCTCGGGCTGCTCGACAATCCGACCGGCGGCACGCTCGCCATCGCGGGCAAGGATACGGCCGGGCTGAACGAGCGCGAGCGGGCCGGCATCCGGCTGGGGACGCTCGGCTTCGTCTTTCAGTTCCACTTCCTGCTGCCGGAATTCACGGTCCGCGAGAATGTCGAGATTCCGATGCGACGCCTCGGCCGGCTCAGCACTGCGGCCATGCGCGAGCGCTCGACCGAGCTGCTGACGGTTCTGGGCCTCTCCGACCACCTCGAAAAGCGCCCCGACCAGCTTTCGGGCGGCCAACGCCAGCGTGTCGCCGTCGCGCGCGCGCTTGCCAACGATCCGCCATTGATCCTCGCCGACGAGCCGACCGGCAGCCTCGACAGCAAGAATTCTGAGCAGGTCTTCGTCATTCTGGATGCGCTGGTGCGCGAGCGCGGCAAGACGGTGATCGCCGTGACCCATAACACTGAGATGGCGGCGAGGGCGAGCAGACGCATCCACCTGGTCGATGGACGGCTGGCCGAGAGCTGAACGACTTTCAGCTTTGGCGCTTATGCTGGACCGCTCCTTCGGGCGTACGATGCGAATAGGTTCGATAAATTCATAAGCAAAATTCTAATTGGCTTTGAGCCCGGAGAGGCGCGCAAACGCAGCCTTTGTCGGGATTGAAGTGAGGTTTCACATACAAAATGAGAGAGGCGTTTCCAGCCATTCGGTTCGTTGGTGACCATCGCACTGCCTGGAAGCAGACCTTTGCGAATATCCGCAACAGGCCAAGAACGTCGGTCGCTCGTCCGGGCGTGTTGCGTCACTTCCCCAGTCGACGGGAGGGCGTGATCTGCTCCCGAAGTCCATGGGCCGGGAAGCCATGCAGGCGGCCGGCGTTCGCTGAGTAACAAAAAGCCCCGGCCGTCGAACGCCGGGGCCCCAACTCATTTTGCGGAAGCCAATCGTCTACGTGCCGACATGAGCGGAGCGGGGCGGACCGGCGTCGGCGCGGCTGCGCAATCCGGACCAGTTGCGCCGCGCCGCCACCTACTGTGAATGTTTGTGCTCGCGAAGTGACCTAAGCCAGCTGTGCCATCTGATGTATAAATATGGGCAAGTTTCGTGCTTCGCATCGCACAAGAAGCCCCTCATTGAGGGGCTTCGAGAACATTAAGGGCCTGCTTTGCACCAAACTATGTACAGGAGGCTGGGTGGAATGAGTTTCCGGGGCCTTTGCTGATATCCGCTGGGTCAGTGCGCGGTCGAGCCGTCGGGCATGCGCGACCAGACCTTCTTCTTCGTGTAGTAGAGCAGGCTGCCGAAGATCAGCAGGAAGATCATGACCTGCAGGCCAATGCGCTTGCGCTGCTCGAGATGCGGCTCGGCCGCCCAGACGAGGAAGGCCGTCACGTCCTTGGCGTATTGCGCCACCGTCTCCGGCACCTGCGGCTGGCCATCCGCGCCCTTCGGATACTCGACCTGCCCGTCATTGAGCGGCTTGGGCATCGCGATCAGATGGCCGGGCATATAGGTGTTGTAATACTGGCCCGGCAGCAGCGGCGGAGTGCCCTCGGGCGGCGGATCCTTGTAGCCCGTCAGCAGCGCCGCGATGTAATCCGGCCCCTGCTCCTGGAACTGCGTGAAAATGTCGAAGATGAAGCGCGGGAAGCCGCGCTCATAGGTGCGCGCCTTGGCGATCACCGAAAGATCGACGGGATAGGCCCCGCCATTGGCGGCGCGCGCCGCCTGCTCGTTCGGGAAGGGCGATGGAAAGGCGTCGGCCGGGCGGCCGGGCCGATCGAACATCTCGCCCGAATCGTTGGGGCCGTCCTTGATCTGGAAGGTTGCGGCGAGCGCGGTGATCTGGCTCGGCGTGAATTCGGGGCCGCCAGGCTGCGACAGGTTGCGGAAGCGCAGCAGCGAGGCGGCATGGCAGCTCGCGCAGACCTCCTTGTAGACCTTGTAGCCGCGCTGGAGCTGGGCCCGGTCGAACTTGCCGAACGGCCCGGAGAAGGACCAGCTCAGCGAGGGCGGGATGACACGGTCGCCGGCGGCCTGGGCCGACAGCGGCAGGGCCGCGAGCAGGAGGCCGAAGGCGGCCGAGCGGAGCGAAATCTTGCTCATGGTTTCGTCTCAGCCCTTGGCGTTGGGTTCGGCAGCGGTGGCAACTGCCAGCCGGGCGCCCGAGCCGCTCTCAAGCGGAGCGAGCACGGAATCGGCGATCGAGTTCGGCAGCGCCTTGGGCCGCTCGAACAGGCCGACGACGAAGAGCGCCACGAAGAAGCCGAAATACAGCGCCGTGAAGATGCGCGAAGCGACGACATATCCGCCCTCCGCCGGCATCGCGCCGAGCCAGCCGAGGCCGATGCAGACCACGACGAAGGCCCAGAAGAGCTGGCGGCCGATCGGGCGATAGCTCATCGACTTGACCTTGGAGGTGTCGATCCAGGGCAGGAAGGCGAGCACCACGATGGCCGCGCCCATGGCCAGCACGCCGCCGAGCTTGTCGGGGATGGCGCGCAGGATCGCGTAGAACGGCAGGAAGTACCATTCCGGCACGATATGCGACGGCGTCACGGCCGGGTTCGCCGGGATGTAGTTGTCGGCATGGCCCATGAAGTTGGGCTGGTAGAACACGAAATAGGAGAACACAAAGATGAAGCAGACCATCCCGAAGATGTCTTTGATCGTGGCGTAGGGGGTGAACGGCACCGTGTCCTTCGCGACGTTCTTCACCTCGACGCCGGTCGGGTTGTTCTGGCCGACATGGTGCAGCGCCCAGACGTGCAGGATGACCACGCCGAAGATCATGAACGGCAGCAGGTAGTGCAGCGAGAAGAAGCGGTTCAGCGTCGGATTGTCGACCGAGAAGCCACCCCACAGGAAGGTCACGATCGTCTCGCCGACGACAGGCAACGCCGAGAACAGGTTGGTGATGACGGTCGCGCCCCAGAAGGACATTTGGCCCCAGGGCAGGACGTAGCCCATGAAGGCGGTCGCCATCATCAGCAGGAAGATCACCACGCCCAGGATCCAGAGCACCTCGCGCGGCGCCTTGTAGGAGCCGTAATAGAGCCCGCGGAAGATATGGACATAGACGGCGACGAAGAACATTGAGGCGCCGTTGGCGTGCAGGTAGCGGAGCAGCCAGCCATAGTTCACGTCGCGCATGATATGCTCGACGGAGTTGAACGCCATCGTCGCATGCGGCGTGTAGTGCATCACCAGGATGACGCCGGTCACGATCTGCGCGACCAGCATGAACACCAGGATGCCGCCGAAGGTCCAGAAGTAGTTCAGGTTGCGCGGGACCGGGTAGGACACCGCCGAATCATGCGCGAGGCGGATGATCGGCAGGCGCGCATCGAGCCAGCGCTCGAAGCCGGTCTTCGGGACGTAGGAACTGTGACCACTCATGCGGAATGCCTCGGGGCTGTCTCTTCCAGGCGGGAACGGGTCGAGCGCATCGCTCAGCCGATCCGGATCTTGGTGTCGGCGCTGAACGCATAGGGCGGCACCGGCAGGTTGAGCGGCGCAGGGCCCTTGCGGATACGGCCCGAGGAATCGTAGTGCGAACCATGGCAGGGGCAAAACCAGCCGTCGAAATCACCCTTCGGATCGCCGGGGGAGTTGCCGAGCGGCACGCAGCCGAGATGGGTGCAGTTGCCGTACACCACCAGGAACTGCTCGTGGCCGGCCTTGACGCGAGCCTCGTCGGCCTGCGGGTCGGGCAGCGTCGCGACATTGACCGCGCGCGCTTCTTCGATCTCCTTCTTCGTGCGGTGGCGCACGAAGATCAGCTTGCCGCGCCAGAACAGCTTGATCGCCTGCCCTTCCGCGATCGGCGCGAGATCGACGTCGATCGGCGCGCCCGCGGCGACCGTCTGGGCGTCGGGAGCGAGCTGCATCACCAGCGGCACGACGACCGCGCCGAGGCCGACGGCACCGGCGGCGCCGGTCGCAAGCATGAGGAAATCGCGGCGGGTGGTTTCGGTCGATGTCGTATCGGTCGCGTGCGCCACGATCCAATCCTCTAAAACGTCAGTCGAGCTTTGTAACAACTCGAAATTTCAGCCCCAGCGCCCCTCTTAGGGGCGCGTCGTCACGGCCGCAATGCGGCGGCACGTCACTGTCGCGCTCTTTGACATGCACTTTGGACGAAGTCTACTGTTCCGCAGGGCGCGCCGATGCAGGCCCCGTAGACGCTCGGCGCACAGGCGCCAGCGCCGGCTCAGGCCGAAAGCTTTTCGGGGTCGGCAGCAGCCAGGAAGCCGCCCGACTGGCGCGACCAGAGGCGGGCATAGAGACCGCCGCGCGCCACCAGTTCGGAATGACTGCCGACATCGACGATCCGGCCCTTGTCGAGCACGATCAGCCGGTCGAGCGCGGCGATGGTCGACAGCCGGTGCGCGATCGCGATCACGGTCTTGCCCTGCATCAGCGCCGTGAGCTGCTCCTGAATCGCGGCCTCGACCTCCGAATCGAGCGCCGAGGTCGCTTCGTCCAGGATCAGGATCGGCGCGTCCTTCAGCAGCACGCGGGCGATCGCGATGCGCTGGCGCTGCCCGCCGGAGAGCTTCACGCCGCGTTCGCCGACGCGCGAATCGAAGCCCTGCCTGCCGTCCTGGTCGCTCAAGCCCTGCACGAAGTCATGGGCCGAGGCCTGCCGCGCGGCTTCCGCGATCTCGGCCTGCGTCGAGCCGATCCGGCCATAGGCGATGTTGTCGCCGATCGAGCGGTGCAGCAGCGAATTGTCCTGCGTCACCATGCCGATCTGCGCGCGAAGTGAGTCCTGCGTGACATGGGCGATGTCCTGCCCGTCGATCAGGATGCGCCCGCCCTGCAGCGGATAGAGCCGCAGTAGGAGGTTCACCAGCGTCGACTTGCCGGCGCCCGACGGCCCGACGAGCCCGATCTTCTCGCCCGGCCTGATCTCGAGATCGAGCCCCTCGAACAGCCCCTCGCCCCGGCCGTAATTGAAGCGGATCTTGTCGAAGCGGATCGCGCCCCTGTCGACCACGAGCAGCACCGCATCCTGCGCATCCGTCAGGTCATGCGGCCGGGCGATCGTCTCCATGCTCTCCTGCACGGAGCCGAGGTTCTCGAAGACGCCGCGCACGAGATGGATCAGCCAGGTCGACATCTGCACGAGCCGCAGCACCAGTCCGATCGAGGCCGCGACCGCGCCCGGCGTCATCGCGCTTTGGCTCCAGAGCCAGAGGCAGAGCCAGGCCGTGACCACCACCAGCAGGCTGTTCATCGTCTGCAGAATGACGCTGACGCCGGTGATGAGCCGCGACAGATGCAGGAAGGAGGCGTTCCAGCGCGTCAGCGAATCGCGCACGGCGGAGCGCTCGGCATCGGCGCGGGCGAACAGCTTGACCGTCAGGATGTTGGTGTAGGCATCGACGATGCGCCCCGTCGTCGAGGAGCGCCCGAGCGAGTTCGCCTCCGAACGCTTCTTGGCGCGCGGCACGAAATAGATCAGCAGCGCGACATAGGCCGCGAGCCAGACCAGAACGGGAAGCGCCAGCCAGAGCGAGGTCGAGCCGAAGAAGCCGATCGCGACCGAGGCGAAGATCAGCGCGTACCAGAGATCGTCGATGACCTCGATCGTCGCGCCGCGGATCGACTGCCCGGCCTGAAGGACGCGGGAGGAAAGCCGGCCGGCGAAGTCATTCTGGAAATAGCCGAGCGCGTGGCCGAGCGTGTATACATGGTTGCGCCAGCGGATCTGGTTGGTGATCTGCGGCACCACGACCTGGTCGACGATCGCGTGGTTGGCGAAATAGATCAGCGGCCGGACCACGACGAGCAGGAAGGCCGCACCCAGCAGCAATGCGCCATGGTCGCGGAAGATCGTCTCCGGCGACTGGGTCGAGAGCAGGTCGACGAACCAGCCGACCATCAGATACATCGCCGCCTCGATACCGCTGAAGCCGAGCCCGGTGAGCATGATCAGGGCCATCCAGCCCTTCACGCCCTTGATATGGTGCCACATGAACGGCCAGACGCCGCGCGGCGGGGTCTCGCGCTCGTCGAAGGGGGCGAAGACGTCGATCCGGCTCTCGAGCCAGCGGAACAGAGGGGTGAACATGTGCGCCCTCCTCTGGACCGGCATGGCGACGAAAATCTGGCGACGAAAAGCTGACGTGATATGGGGCGCTTCGCCCGCGAAGGCCAGCGCCCCCGACGCATGGCTGTCAAAGGCCGGCGTTCTTGACGCATATCCAGGCGTCACCCCATGACAGCAGCCAGATGACAACACCGCCCCTGCGCCTCGCCCTCTACCAACCCGACATCCCGCAGAACGCCGGCACGATGATCCGCATGGCGGCCTGTCTCGGCATCGCGGTGGATATCGTCGAGCCGGCCGCCTTCGACGTCTCGGACCGGCATTTCCGGCGCTCGGGTATGGATTATCTCGAGCGCGCCGCGGTCACGCGCCATGATTCCTTCGCCGCCTTTGAGACCTGGCGGCGTGCAGCCGGCCATCGCCTGATCCTGGCCGAGACCGACGGCACGTTGCGCCATCTCGACTTCGCCTTCCGGCCTGGCGACGTCGTCATGGTCGGCCGGGAATCGGCGGGCGTCGCGCCGGAGATCCATGCCGCCGCGGATGCCAGCGTCCATATTCCCATGCAGCCCGGCTTGCGCTCTCTCAATGTCGCGCTCGCGGCTGCGATGGTAATGGGCGAGGCCTTGAGACAGACGGGCGGCTATCCGCCCCGCGACGGAACATAAGCCATGAGCCAGCCTAGCCCGGCCGAAACGCCCCCCGCCGATCCCGCCGCCGCCGAGGCGATGAAGCCACGCGCCAAGGCCTGGTTCGAGACCTTGCGGGACCGCATCTGCGCCGCCTTCGAAGCCATCGAGGACGAGGCTGCCGGCCCTTTCCCGCCCGAGACCGATGCGCCCGGACGCTTCGAGCGCACGCCCTGGCAGCGCACCAACCATGACGGCGCCGGCGGCGGCGGCGGCGTCATGTCGATCCTGCGCGGGCGCGTCTTCGAGAAGGTCGGCGTCCATGTCTCGACCGTCCACGGCACCTTCCTGCCCGAATTCGCCGGCCAGATCCCGGGTGCGGCCGAGGATCCGCGCTTCCATGCCACTGGCATCTCGCTGATCGCCCATCCCTGGAACCCGCATGCACCGACGGTGCACATGAACACGCGCTTCGTCGTCACGACGAAGCCCTGGTTCGGCGGCGGCGCGGACCTGACGCCGGTGCTGAACGCAAGGCGCAGCCAGGACGACCCCGACGCCATCGCCTTCCATGCCGCGATGCGCGAGCCCTGCGAGCATCACGCTCCGATCGCGGACTACGAGCGCTTCAGGAGCTGGTGCGACGACTACTTCTTCCTGAAGCACCGCAACGAGCCGCGCGGCATCGGCGGCATCTTCTACGACTATATCTGGTCGGGCGATCCGGAAGGCGATCTCGCCTTCACGAAAGCCGTCGGCGAGGCCTTCCTCGAGGCCTATCCGCCGATCCTGCGGGCCAATATCGGCAAGCCCTGGTCGGAGGCCGAGCGCCACGAGCAGCAAGTCCGTCGCGGCCGCTATGTCGAGTTCAACCTGCTCTACGACCGCGGCACGATCTTCGGCCTGCGCACCGGCGGCAATGTCGATTCGATCCTGTCCTCCATGCCGCCGACTGTGCGCTGGCCGTAAGGTCTACAGCGCGGCCACAGCACGCTCGACGAAGCCCGCCTGCGCGGCGCGCTCCGCCGGCGCATCCG
The DNA here is from genome assembly GCF_058801345.1 of Allobosea sp. GW822-FHT03F07. NCBI lineage: Bacteria > Pseudomonadati > Pseudomonadota > Alphaproteobacteria > Hyphomicrobiales > Alloboseaceae > Allobosea > Allobosea sp. GW822-FHT03F07. The sequence continues at coordinate 1,006,639 of NZ_JBXAND010000001.1, read as the reverse complement.
CTTCGATCCAGTCCCACCGCGCCGCATCCAGCACCCGTCCGACCTGCGGCCCGGCCGGCACGCCGAGCGCGATGACGTCCCGCCCACTCGGCAGGAAAGGCGGCGTGCGGCCCAACTCGGCGATCATGCCCTGCGCCCGCAATTGCGCTGCCTCCTCGGTGGTTGCGGCGAGCAACACCAGCCCTGCGGCCACAGCATCCTGGCCGATACGGTGGGCGAGATGGCGCAGTTCCGCGACCGTCGGCTCCGAAGCGCGCCCCGAGAGCGCCTCCAGCGCGCCGGCGATGCGTTCGATCCGGTCGAATTCGTCATTCGACAGGCGCAGATGCTCCCGCAGCCTGAGCCCGTCCTCGCGCACGCCGACCGCGAGCGCCGCAAGCCGAAACGCCGGATAGACCGATCCCGCGTCACGGCCCGAGGCAATCGCCGCGAAGCGCGACAGATGCGGCACGCCGCCGATCACAGGCATCAGCAATCCCGCGCCCGCCATCGTGTCGACGACCTCGACCGCGCCCGGCGCGACCAGGAGCTTCATCAGTTCGGCCCGCACGCGCTCGCGCGACAGCCCCGCCAACCCGGCGCGCCCGGCGATGCAGGCCGCCAGCCCCTCCGCATCGGGTGCCCCCCCGCCATAGCGGGCATGGAAGCGGAAAAAACGCAGGATGCGCAGATAGTCCTCGCGGATGCGCGTCAGGGCATCGCCGATGAAGCGAATGCGCCGCCCGGCCAGATCATCGAGCCCACCGCAATAATCGTGGATCGCGCCCTCGCGATCCAGCGAGAGCGCGTTGACGGTGAAGTCGCGCCGCAGCGCATCCGCGACGAAATCGCGCCCGAACACGACCTTTGCCCGGCGCCCGTCCGTCTCGACGTCCTCGCGCAGTGTCGTCACCTCGAAGCCGATGCCGTCGCGAACCAGCGTCACCGTGCCGTGCTCGACGCCTGTCGGAACCGCCTTGAAGCCTGCGCGCTTCCCGCGCCGGATGGTTTCCTGCGGCAGGGCGGTCGTGGCGAGATCGACATCGCCGACCGGCTCGCCCAGCAGGAGATCGCGCACCGCGCCGCCGACAACGCGGGTTTCCTCGCCCTCCCCGTTCAGCGCGTCCAGCACGGCGGCGAGCGCCGGCAGCTCCAGGAAGGCGGCGATCCGCTCCTGCGGCAATGTCATTTGAAGCGGCCGGGCACCAGCTTGCCGTCCTCCATATGCGGCGGCTCGTAGACTCCCTTGCTGCGCGGCGCAGTCCACCCGCTATAGGCGACGAGCCCGATGGCAAGCGAGAGACCGACGATCGCCAGCCAGAAGACATGCCGGCTCCAATGCTCGACATCGAGCGGGTTGCGGCGGTTGACGACGAGATACCCCGCAAACACGCAGAAGGGCAGGACGAAGAGAAGCACCTCTTCGATGATCGCGCGGAGCATGGGCCTGGCCGTCCTGTCGGTTCAGCCGACGAGCCGCTCATAGAGATTGCGGATCATGCCGGCAGTTGCTCCCCAGATATAGCGATCCCCGAACGGCATCGCATAGTAGGTGCGATAATGCCCCTGCCATTCGCGGCCCTCGCGCAGATGGTTCGCCGGGTCGAGCAGGAAGGCGAGCGGCGTTTCGAAGGCTTCGTCGACCTCATTGGTGTTGAGGGTCAGCGAGAACGGCGGCTCGACCAGCGCCACCACCGGCACGATGCGATAGCCGGTCCCGGTCAGATAGGCGTCGAGGAAGCCCAGCGTCCGGACGCGCTCGCGCGGCAGGCCGATCTCCTCCTCCGTCTCGCGCAACGCCGTCACCACCGGCGAGCCGTCGACTGCATCGACGCGTCCGCCGGGAAACGCCACCTGCGCCGAATGGCTGCGCAAAGCCGCCGCGCGCTGCGTCAGCAACACGGTCGGCCCGTCCGGGCGCGGCACGACCCCGATCAGCACAGCGGCCGGGACCGCCGCCTTCTCGTCCGGCGGCGCGATCGGCTGCGGCTGCATCTCGTGGTCGCCGCGCGGGCGGTGGATCACATCCCCGAACGACGGCGGCTCCGGCCGCAGCCTCTGCTTCGCCAGATCGATGAATTCGTCGGCCGTCAGATTCAGCGCCCGCATTACAGCCCTTCGATCTCGCTCGCCGGCACGGCCGGGTAGAAATGGCCGCCCGCAGCGACACCGAACATGGGGATGCCCTCGACGTCGCGCACCTCGCCCAGCGCCAGCAGGTCATAGGTCAGGGCGCGGGTGACGCGCGCCCAGAGGCCCCTGCGGACATGAACATAAGGCTTGAGCCCGTCCCCAACCTCGCGCTGGAAGCGAATCGCATGCTCCGGACCGACCTCCACGAGATCGTCGACATGGGTCCGGAACGCGATGGAGCGGGCCTCTCCCTCGCCATCGACCGCCATTTCGACGGCCTGGAACGGCGCGTCCTCCACGACGATCCCGAGTTTTTCGACCGGGGTCACGAGAACGTAATCGTCGCCGTCGCGCCGCAAGACGGAGGAGAAAAGCTTGACCAGAGCGGGCCGTCCGATCGGCGTTCCCAGATAGAACCAGGTCCCGTCGGCGGCGATCCTCATATCGATATCGCCGCAGAAATCGGGATTCCAGCGCTCCACGGGCGGCAACCCGCGCGTCTTGCCGCCACGTAGCGCCGCGACCAGACGTTCCATCGCATTGCCCGTTTCGATCATCGAAAAGCCCGTCCGCGCCGCATGCGGCATATTGGTTGCATCGTCGTCTCTGCCTTGAACTCCACATAATCGTGAAGCGGAGTTCTGTGCACCGCGCCATTCCGCCCTTGAGCCGGCATGGCGCGCCGTCCACACTCAACGGCTCAGGCCGTTGCAAGGTTGCAAGACCGAAGGTCCCAGGACGCTGCGCGGCGCAGCCCCCGAGGGTGAAGGAGATCGACATGGTGGCGCAAGTGCGTGCGGCGGAAGCCAACCCGCCGATCAGCCTCGATACCGGAATCGTCGAGGCCGCGGAAGCGGCGCTGGGCGCGATCGGCGCGGCCCGCACCGAGATCGGACAGGTCATCTTCGGCCAGCAGAAGGTCGTCGACCTCTCCCTGATCACATTGCTGGCGGGCGGCCACGGCCTGCTGGTCGGCGTGCCCGGTCTCGCCAAGACGAAACTCGTAGAAGCCATGGGCACCGTCCTCGGCTTGAGCGCCCGGCGCGTCCAGTTCACGCCGGACCTGATGCCATCCGATATCCTTGGCTCCGAGGTGCTCGACGAGAGCGCCGACGGCAAGCGCCATTTCCGCTTCATCAAGGGCCCGGTCTTCGCCCAGCTTCTGATGGCCGACGAGATCAACCGCGCGAGCCCCCGCACCCAGTCCGCCCTGCTGCAGGCGATGCAGGAGCACCATGTCACGGTCGGCGGCGAGCGCTACGACCTGCCGGCTCCTTTCCACGTCCTGGCGACCCAGAACCCGATCGAGCAGGAGGGCACCTACCCCCTGCCCGAGGCCCAGCTCGACCGCTTCCTGCTCGAGATCGACGTCGACTATCCCGACCGCGAGGCCGAGCGCCGCATCCTGACCGAGACCACCGGCGCCTCCGAGCACAAGCCGGTCCAGGCGATGACCGCCGAGACGCTGATGTCAACGCAGCGGCTGGTGCGCCGTCTTCCCGTCGGCGAAAACGTCGTCGACGCCATTCTCGATCTCGTCCGCTCCGCCCGCCCCGGCGACGGCAGCGACACCTCGATCACCGGCAAGCTCGCCTGGGGCCCCGGCCCGCGCGCCAGCCAGTCGCTGACACTGGCCTGCCGCGCCCGCGCGTTGGTGGAAGGCCGTCTCGCCCCGTCCGTGGACGATGTGGTAGCGCTCGCGATCCCCGTGCTGAAGCACCGCGTCGCGCTGACATTTGCCGCCCGTGCCGACGGCGAGACCGTCGAGGGCATCATCGGCAAGCTCGTCGAACGGCTGGGATAGGGGGCCAGGGCCGATGCTGCGCACGCGCGTTCTCGGGCCTGCCGAACGCCAGCCGGCCAAGCCGGTTGTCACCGCCTCGCTCGATCTCGCGGCGCGCCTGCCTCGGCTGATCCTCGAGGCGCGCCGGGTTTCGGCCAGCGTTCACGGCATTCATGGCCGCAGGCGTGCCGGGCCGGGCGAGACCTTCTGGCAGTATCGCCCGCTCGTCACCGGCGAGTCCTCCTCGCGTATCGACTGGCGCCGCTCGGCCCGCGACGGGCATCTCTTCGTGCGCGAACGCGAATGGGAGGCCTCGCATGCGATCTGGCTCTGGATCGACCGCTCGGCCTCGATGGGCTTCGCCTCCTCGCTCGCCGTGACCTCGAAGGTCGACCGGGCGCTGGTCGCTGGCTTCGCCCTGGCCGAAACGCTGGTCGAGGGCGGCGAGCGCGTCGGCCATCTCGGCCTGACCCGCGCCCTGGCCTCGCGCCGCATCGTCGAGATGCTCGCGCAGGCGATCCTCGTCGATGCGAAGGGCGCGGAGTCTGACCTGCCGCCGGACGCGCCGCTGCCGCGCCTCGCCGATGCGATCATCATCACCGATGGGCTCTCGCCTGCCGCCTCGCTGACCAAGCGCATCGCGACACTGTCGTCATCGGGTGCGCGCGGCCATGTCCTGCTGATCGCCGACCCGATCGAGGAGACCTTTCCCTTCACCGGCCAGGCCGAACTCTTCGATCTCGAGGACGGTCTCTCCCTTCGCGTCGGCGATGCCGGCTCCTGGGGGGAAGAGTATCGCCAGCGACTGGAAGCCCATCGCGACGCCATCAGGGAGGCCTGCCGCAAGGCCGGCTGGACGCTGACGCTCCACCGCACCGACCGGCCTGCGAGCGAGGGTGTGCTGCGCATCGCCAGCCTTGTCGCCGCCGCCCGCGGAACCGGGAGATAGCCCATGCTGAGCTCGCTCCCCCTCGCCTTCTCCGCGCCGCTGGCCCTCGCCGCGCTCGCCCTGCTGCCGGCGCTCTGGCTGATCCTGCGGGTGACGCCACCGCGCCCGCGACGGATCGATTTTCCACCGCTGAAGATCATGACCGATCTCGTCGCCAAGCGCGAAATGCCGGCCCACACGCCCTGGTGGCTGCTGGCGTTGCGCATGCTGATCGCGGCCCTGGCGATCCTAGCCGTCGCCGGCCCGGTCTGGAATCCCCCGCGCGAAGCCGGCCCGTTGCGCGGCCCGATGCTGCTGCTCATCGACAGCGGCTTCGGCGCTGCGACCGACTGGCCCGAGCGGCTCCTGGTCGCAGAATCGCGTGTCGCCGCCGCCGCCCGCGAAGGCCGGCCGGTCGCACTCGTCGGCCTCGCGGAGAATCCGGCCGAGATTGTGCTGTCCGAACCCCGCGCCGCGCTCGACCGGCTGCGCGCCTTCGCATTGCAGCCGCATGCGCCGGACCGTGGCGCCCATCTGCCCCGCATCGAGGCCTTTCTGCGTGCCGCGCCGGATACGGAGGTCGTCTGGGTCGCCGACGGCCTGTCCGTGACGGATGATTCCGCCTTCCTCGCCAGACTGAAGCAGGTGGCGGACGCCAGCCGCCTCTCGATCCATGCCGGCCCAATCGACCAGCTCGCACTCGCCGCGCCCGAGAATCTCGCCGGCGCGCTCGCCGTCAAGGTGCTGCGTCCGACGACGGCGGCAGCCGCCAGCGGCCAGGTCCGCGCCCTCGACCTCAAGGGCCTGCCGCTCGGAGATGCGCCTTTCGTCTTCAACGGCGCGGACCTGCAGACGACCGCGCGACTGACCCTGCCGATCGAGGTTCGCAACGCCGTCTCGCGGCTGGAGATCGTCGCCGAGCGAAGCGCCGCGGCCGTCGCCCTGCTCGACGACCGCGCCAAGCGCCGCCGCGTCGGCATCGTCTCCGGCGCCACTACCGATACCGCCCAGCCGCTGCTCTCGCCGACCTACTACGTCTCGCGCGCGCTCTCGCCCTTCGCCGAGATCCGCGAGCCGCGTCCGGGGTCGACCGACCCGGTCGGCGAATTGCTGGCGCAGAACCTCTCGGTCCTGGTTCTCGCCGATATCGGCGCGCTCGACCCCGACACAGCCGGCAAGATCAACGCCTTCATCCAGCGCGGCGGCGTGCTGCTGCGTTTTGCCGGCGCGCGCCTGGCCGCCGCCACCGACGACCTTACCCCGGTCCGCCTACGTCGTGGCGGTCGCACGCTCGGCGGCGGCCTCTCTTGGGAAACGCCGCGCAAGCTCGCGCCCTTCACCCGAGAGAGCCCGTTCTTCGGCGTGGCCATCAACGACGACGTGCGCGTCTCCCGGCAGATTCTGGCCGAGCCCGAGGCCGACCTCTCGCGCAAGACCTGGGCGGCGCTGGAAGACGGCACTCCGGTCGTCACCGGCGAGCGCCGCGGCGACGGCATGATCGCGATGATGCATGTCACCGCCGACACGACCTGGTCGAACCTGCCGCTGTCGGGCCTCTTCGTCGAAATGCTCCGCAAGATCGTCGGACTTGCCGGCACCGGCCCGGCCGAACCCCAGGGAGAGGATGCCCGCGTGGAGACCCTGTCGCCGACCCGCGTCCTCGACGGCCATGGTGTCTTCCGCAGCCCGCCCGCAACCGCCCAGCCCGTCCCCCGCAGCCTCACCAGCCGCGCCACGCTTGCGCACCCGCCCGGCATCTACGGCCCGGCCGAAGGCTCGCTCGCCGTCAATGCCCTGAACTCCACGGACACTCTCCGCGCGATCGACCTCGCGGCGCTGGGCGCACCGATCCTGCCAGTCGACAAGCCCGTCGCCCTCGACATCCGCCCGCAGCTTCTGGTGCTGGCGCTTCTGCTGCTGGTGGCCGACACGCTGGCGACGCTCTGGCTCGGCGGCAGGCTTTCGGTTGCCCGCAAGGCCCGCCGCGCCGCCCCGGCCGCGATACTGGTGGGGCTGGCTCTTGGTGGAACGACGCTGCTGCCAGAACCCGTCCGAGCCCAGGCACAGGCGCAAATCCCGGCCCCTCCGGCGGTAGCCGCAGCCCCTGTCGACCAGCGCCCGCCGATTCCGCGCGAACTCTTCGCCGCCGGCGCCGTGACCCGGCTCGCCTATGTACTGACCGGCGACAGGACGGTCGACGACATGTCCAAGGCCGGACTCGCCGGGCTGAACCTGGTGCTCGGGGCCCGGACCGCGCTGGAGCCGGGCGAGGCCGTCGGCGTCAATGCCGAGCGCGACGAACTCGCCTTCTTTCCGGTGCTCTACTGGCCGATCGTCGCCGGACGGCCGATCCCCAGCGCCGAGACGCTGCGCAAGCTGGAGGCCTATATGAAGGGCGGCGGGCTCGTGATCTTCGACACCCGCGACGCCATGAGCGCCCGGCCCGGCGGCGGCACCACGCCCGAGGGCGACCAGTTGCGCCGCATGCTGCAGACGCTCGACATCCCCGAGCTCGAGCCGCTGCCGCGCGACCACGTCCTGACCAAGACCTTCTATATCCTCGACGGCTTCTCGGGCCGCTACGATTCCGGCACGACCTGGGTCGAGATCCTGCCGCCCGCCGGCGCCGATGGCCGTCGCCCGGCCCGCGCCGGCGACAATGTCTCGCCCATCGTCATCACCTCGAACGATCTCGCCTCGGCCTGGGCCGTGAACCGGCGCGGCGAGCCGCTCGTGCCGCTTTCGGGTTCCGATCCGCGCCAGCGCGAAATGGCGCTGCGGGCCGGCGTCAACCTCGTCATGTACGCGCTCACCGGCAACTACAAGGCCGATCAGGTCCATGTCCCGGCCCTGCTCGAACGCTTGGGACAGTAGGATATGTGGAGCCTCTCCTTCGCCCCCCTCGTCCCGCTGCCGCTGCTGATCGGCCTCGCCATCCTGGCGGCGCTCGCAGCCGGCGCAGCGATCGTGCTGGCAGGCAGGAGCGCCATCCTGCGCGCGCTGGCCCTTGGCGTGCTGACGGTGACGCTGGCCGACCCCTCCCTCGTCTTCGAGGATCGCGAGCCGGTCAAGGACGTCGTCTCCGTCATCGTCGACCGCTCGGCTTCCAACAGGCTGGCCGACCGTGGCGCGCAGACCGAGGCCGCCCAGGCCGAGGTCGAGCGCCAGCTTCGCGGGCTCAGTAATGTCGAGTCGCGCATCGTCGAGGTGCGCGATGCGCAAGGCTCTGGCGACGGCACCCGTCTGTTCGAGGCGCTGGCGGCGAGCCTCGCCGACGTACCGTCCGAACGTGTCGCCGGAGCCATCGTCATCAGCGACGGCCTGGCCCATGACGCTCCGCCGAACGCCGAGGCGCTCGGCCTGCGCGCTCCGTTGCATGTGCTGACGACCGGCCGCAACGCCGAAGTCGACCGCCGCATCGTGCTGGTCGACTCGCCCCGCTTCGGCATCGTCGGCAAGGACCAGAACGTGCGCCTGCGCGTGCTGGAGAAGGGCGGACCCGGCCGCGCCGGCCTGACCATCCGCCGCGACGGCGAGATCGTCGCGCGCCGCGAGGTCACCGTCGGCGAGATCGTCTCGGTCCCGGTCAGGATCGACCGCGGCGGCCCCAATGTCATCGAGATCGAGGCCGCCCCGCTCGACAGCGAGCTTACGCTCGCCAACAACCGCGCCGTCATCACGATCGACGGCGTCAGGGACAAGCTGCGCGTGCTGCTGGTCTCGGGCGAGCCGCATCCGGGCGAGCGCACCTGGCGCAACCTGCTCAAGGCCGACGCCAATATCGACCTCGTCCATTTCACCATCCTGCGCCCGCCCGAGAAGCAGGATGGCACGCCGATCAATGAACTCTCGCTGATCGCCTTCCCGACGCGCGAGCTGTTTCAGGTCAAGATCAAGGAATTCGACCTGATCATCTTCGACCGTTACGCCAACCAGTCGATCCTGCCGCTGGTCTATTTCGACAACATCGTCCGCTATGTCCGCGAGGGCGGTGCGCTCTTGATCGCGGCCGGTCCCGAATATGCCGGCGCCCAATCGCTCTCGCGCACACCACTCAACCAGATCCTGCCGGCGGCGCCCGACGGTTCCGTGATCGACGAGGCCTATCGCGCCCGCGTCAGCGAGCCCGGCAAGCGCCACCCCGTCACGCGCGACCTGCCGGGCTCGGAGGTCGAGCCGCCGCAATGGGGCGAATGGCTGCGTATGGTCGGCGCCCGCGCCCGCACAGGCTCGCCGGTGATGACGGGCCCGGGCGAGCGCCCGCTGCTGATGCTGGCGCGCGAACAGAAGGGTCGCGTTGCGCTCTTCCTCTCCGACCATGCCTGGCTCTGGGCTCGCGGCTTCCGCGATGGCGGCCCGCATCTCGACCTGCTGCGCCGGCTCGGCCATTGGCTGATGAAGGAGCCCGATCTCGAGGAGGAGGCGTTGCGCGCCGTCGCGCGCGGCGGCGTCATCGAGGTCGAGCGCCAGACGTTGGGCGACAACCCTGCCCCCGTCATCGTCACCAGCCCCGACGGCCAATCGCGCTCCGTCCCGCTCGAGCCCGGCCGGCCCGGCCTGTTCACCGCCCGGATTCCGAGCGGCGAATTCGGCCTGCACCGCATCTCCGGCGACAACCTCATCGCCTTCGCCAGCGTCGGCCCGGAGAACCCGCGCGAACTGATGGAGGTCGTCAGCAACCCGGCGGCGCTTCAGGCGCTGGCCGAAGCGACCGGCGGCTCCTCGCGCCGGATTGGGCAGGAAAGTGGCTCCGGCGTCACGGTGCCGCGCATCGTCCCGGTCCGCTCGGGCAGCCAGTTTGCCGGCTCGGACTGGATCGGCCTGCGCATCAGCGATTCCGGCATCGTGCGCGGCGTGCAGATTTCGCCGCTCTTCGTCGGATTGCTCGGCCTTGCTTTGCTCTTCGGCGCGCTGGTCGCCGGCTGGCTCGGCGAGAGCGGCCGCAAATTCAACCGGCGGCCCGATGCAGCGTGATGGCCGACCCATCGTCATGGTCGGGCTTGACCCGACCATCTCGGAAGCCAGCGCCTTCTGGTCATAAGATTCTCGGGTCAAGCCCGAGAATGACGCTTCAGCACCTCACGCGCCCGGCTTGAACACCGTCACCGCCCCACGCCGCTGCGCGAGCACGCCCTCGACCAGTTCCAGCGCGAGGAACCGCGCCGGATCGGCCGGCCCCGGCAGCACGAGATGCCCGGGCGCGATGATCTTGAAGCCGAAGCGCGCATAGTAGGGCGCATCGCCCACCAGCAGGATCAGGTCGTAGCCAGCCGCGCGCGACGCCTCGATCGAGCGGTTCATCAGGGCAGCGCCGATGCCCCTCCCCTCGAAGGCGGGATCGACCGTCAGCGGCCCCAGCATCAGCGCAGTGTGGCCGCCGGCGTTGACCGGCGTCACCCGGATCGAGCCGACCAGGAAGGTGCCGACATGAGCCGCGAAGGTCAGCGCCGGGTCGGGCGGCACGCCCTCGCGCAGGCGGAACGCCGTGCGTGCGAAACGCCCCGGCCCGAAGGCCCGTTCATGCAGCCGCTCGATCGCGGGCGCGTCAACGGGAAGCTCATGGCGAATGGTCAGCGGAAGTGAAGTCATGACGGCGGCAAACCTGCGGGCGGGCAGAAGACTGGACGTGGTGAACGCAGGGTCCGCGCAAGGCGCGGCCATGCCGGGAAGCGCGTTCAGCGCGCCGGTCGTCGCAGCAGGGAAATGAGGTGCCCGTTCGTCATGGTGGAGGCGCTGTAGCAGGACGGAACGCGCGCGTCTATGCGGCAGCCGGACGAAGCTGTCGGGAGCCGAGAGGCGGCGTCACTTGCCCGCTATTCCCAAGAGCATCCGTCCGAACAACCACCCGAACAGCGCCGGAAGGCTATAGAATCCGATGCCGACGAACGGCTAGGCAGGCTCCTCGGCCACCAATGCCCACTCTTTCCCCGGCATGAAGCACACGGTCAGGATGCTCACGACGAAGGGCACGAACCACCAGGGTCTTCTAAGCAGTGCCAGAGCCGAGCCCAGCACCAGGCCACCGATCCCCCAAACGTCCTGTAGCGACGCTTCCACTACCAGTCTCCATTCGGCATCACTTCACCGCCGATCTCCGCCAGTCTCCGCCGCGTCGCCGGCGTCGTGCCCGTGGGCAGCGCGTCGAGCGGAAAGAAGCGCGCCTCCGCGATCTCCATGTCCGGAGCCCGCAGCCCCTCGACGATGAAGTCGCGCACGACATAGACGGCGACATGGTCGCGCCGCGCCAGGGCCGGGTTGAAGAACATCCCGTACAGCACGGCAGGTCCGGTCAGCCGGACCGCGCCCTCCTCGCGCAGTTCGCGGGCAAGCGCCTGCTCCAGCGTCTCTCCGACCTCGACTCCGCCGCCTGGCAGATACCAGCCCGGCGTGTAGGTATGGCGCACCAGAAGGACCCGTGCCCGGTCGTCCAGGACCACGCCGCGGACCCCGAGCGTCATGCCTTGCGACAGGCGAGTGTAAAGATGCGCGACCCAACGCGAGGCACGTCGCAGCCGGCCCGCCCGCCTGGGCTCGGCCTCCGGCACCAGCGATCCGTCCTTCGGGGTCATGCCCCGGCCAAATTCAAAGAAATCCTGAATTGTCTATGCAAAAAGCGCATAACAGACCCTCGATTGGCGTTCCGTTACGTCACAAACGCACCACAAAGGAGGCAGATACCACCGCCTCATCGCTGGGGTATTTTGTCATGCTGCTCTCTTTCATCATCGCTCGCCTGAAGGCCAAGCCGGCTTACGTCTGGAAGCCCGCTCTGACCTTGACCGATTCGCGCATCGTTTCCGAGCTGACCGGCGCGGCCAACTGAGCCGGGCTGGAGCGCAGGCTGCGTCGAAGTCGACGCATCTGCGCGCTTGACGGCGGGGTGCTCGCGAGGGCAAGCGCTTGGGCTGTGTTCAAGCTCGCGCATCTGTCCGACCCGCATCTCGGCCCGCTCGCGGGCTTCTCGCTGCATCAGCTCATCGGCAAGCGTGCGACCGGCTATGTCAACTGGCGCCGCAAGCGTCGTCATGCCCATGACATGGAGATTCTGGCACTGATCGTCGCGGACATCCGCGCGCAGCAGCCGGACCATGTCGCCTGCACCGGCGACGTCGCCCATATCGGCCTGCCCGACGAGTTCAAGACAGCCGTCGCCTTCCTCGACACGCTGGGCGCCCGCGAGGCCGTCAGCTTCGTGCCGGGCAATCACGACGCCTATGCCCGCTCCTCGCTGAAGGCCCTCGCCGGCCATCTCGCACCCTGGGTCGCCAGCGACGATGGCGGCATCGGCTATCCCTGGTATCGCCGGCGCGGCAATGTCGCGCTGATCGGCCTCAACACCGGCATCCCGACCCTGCCGCTGATGGCGACCGGCCGCGTCGGACGAGAGCAGATCACAGCGGCCGAAGCGCTGCTGGACCGCGCCCGCAATGAGGGCCTGATTCGCGTCGTGCTGATCCACCATCCGCCCTATGTCGGCGGCGCCCGGCGTTCGCGCGAACTGGTCGATGCGGCGGCGTTCGAGGCGATGCTGGCGCGCAAGGGCGCCGATCTCGTGCTGCACGGCCACAATCACAAATTCTCGGTCGCCTGGCGCCCGGGCGCGGGGCGCGACGTGCCGATCGTCGGCGTGCCCTCGGCCTCGATCGGCCCGCTCGGCCATGGCGAGATGGCGACCTGGCACCTGTTCCGGATCGAGGGCGATGCGAAAGCGCCGCACATCTCCTTCGAGCAACGCGGCTTCGAGCTCGACGGCACGGTGATCCGTCGCCAGGAAATCGCCCTGCACGCCAAGCCGGTGTGATTGTCAGACAGACGCCACCTGAGACCCCCCTGAGAATTCGTCAGCGCGAGTCGGCTGGCGCGGTATTCGAGAACCGGAGCGGACATCGGTCCGTGAGCACCGGAAGCGCAGAACACCGCGTCAGATGGCCGCGATGGCGGATTGGCAGGCGCGCTCAGATGCAGCGCCCGCCATCGACGGCCAGCACCGTGCCCGTCACCATGTCGGCATCGTCCGAGCAGAGATAGAGCGCGGCATTCGCCATGTCCTGCGGCGTCGAGAGCCGGCCCCACGGGATCGAGGCGCGGAACTGCGCGCGCTTCTCCGGCGTGTCCTCGCCCATGAAAGTGGCGAGCAGCGGCGTCTCGCCGGCGACGGGTGCGATGGCGTTGACGCGGATGCGATCCGGCGCGAGCTCCACTGCCATGGATTGCGACAGCAGGTTCACCGCCCCCTTGGAGCCGTTGTACCAGGTCAGGCCCGGCCGCGGACGGATGCCGGCCGTCGAGCCGATGTTGAGGATCACGCCGCCGCCATGCTCGCGGAAATGCGGCACCGTCGCCAGCGTCATCAGGTAGATCGACTTGACGTTCACCGCGAAGACCCGGTCGAAGACGTCCTCGGGAACCTCCGTCATCGGCATGTTGCGATGGGTCGTGCCGGCATTGTTGACGACGATGTCGAGCCGGCCGAACTTCGCGATGACGCGTGCCACGGCCTTGTCGACGCTCTTGGCTTTGGCAACGTCGCAGGTCACCGCGAAGGCCTTGCGGCCGATCGCCTTGGCCGCTTCCTTGGCCTTGTCACCGTTCAGGTCGAGCACCGCGACGCGCGCGCCCTCCTTCACGAAGGTCTCGGCGATGCCGAAGCCGAAGCCTTGCGCCGCGCCGGTGATCAGCGCCGTCTTGCCCTTGAGTCTCATGCTGTATCCTTGTGGTCTTCTGTGCTGCGATCTTTGGTTCGGATCGATCGCGGCAACAAATGCGTTTTCGCGGCTGCGCCGAGACGGAAAGCGTATGGCGCGCTTGCGCCTACGCCCCGATTTCCTCGCGAAGCATCTCCAGTTCCAGCCAGCGTTCCTCGAGATCCGCGATCTCGCGGGTGACCTCCTCGAGCCGCGCCGTCGCCTTGGCGAAAAGCTTCGGATCGCGCGTGTAGAGATCCCCCGCCATCGCCGTGTTGAGCTTGACGGCCTCGGCCTGGAGCACCTCGATCTTCTTCGGCAGCGTCTCCAGCGCATGCTTCTCGTTGAAGGAGAGTTTGCGCTTCGAGGCTGGCGCGGCGGCAGCCGGCGCCGGCGCGGAAACCGCCGCAACGGCCTGCTGCTTACCGATCGGCGCCCTCACCTTCGCGCCGACGCCGCGTCCGCGCTGCGCCAGCATGTCGGTGTAGCCGCCGGCATATTCGGTCCAGACGCCGTCGCCATCCGAGATCAATGTCGCCGAGACGACGCGGTCGATGAAGTCGCGGTCATGGCTGACCAGCAGCACCGTGCCCTGATAATCAGCGAGCAGTTCCTGCAGCAGGTCGAGCGTCTCGAGGTCGAGATCGTTGGTCGGCTCGTCCAGAACCAGCATGTTGGAAGGTTTGGCCAGCGCGCGCGCCAGCATCAACCGGCCGCGCTCCCCGCCCGAGAGCGCGCCGACCGGCGTGCGCCGCTGCAGCGGCTGGAAAAGGAAGTCCTTCATATAGGCGATGACGTGGCGCGGCGTGTCGCCGACCATGACCTGGTCCGAGCCGCCACCGGTCAGGGCGTCGCCCAGCGGAGTCGCCGGGTCGAGACTTTCGCGGCGCTGGTCGAGCGTCACCATTTCAAGGGAGACGCCGAGCTTCACCGTGCCGGAATCGGGTTCGCGCGCGCCGGTCAGCAGATTGATCAGCGTCGTCTTGCCCGCGCCGTTGGGGCCGACGATGCCGATGCGGTCGCCGCGCGCGACACGCAGCGACAGGTCCTTGACCACGACGTTCGAGCCAAAGGCCTTGGCGACGTTGACCGCCTCGATCACCAGCTTGCCCGAGGTCTGCGCCTCGCTGGCCTCCAGCTTGACACTGCCGACGGCGAAGCGCGCGGTCCGGCGCTGCTCGCGCAGGCCGTGCAGTTCGCCGAGGCGCCGCTGGTTGCGGGTGCGGCGTGCACTGACGCCATAGCGCAGCCAGTCCTCCTCGCGGGCGATCTTGCGGTCGAGCTTGTGGCGCTCGAGTTCCTCCTGGGCGAGGACCTCGTCGCGCCAGGCCTCGAACTCGCCGAAGCCCTTGTCCATACGCCGCGTCAGGCCGCGATCGAGCCAGATCGTGGCGCGCGACAGGTTGGTGAGGAAACGCCGGTCGTGGCTGATCAGCACCATCGCCGAGCGCAGCGACTTCAACTCCTCCTCCAGCCATTCGATGACCGGCAGGTCGAGATGGTTGGTCGGCTCGTCGAGCAGAAGGATGTCGGGCTCGGGCGCCAGCACGCGCGCCAGCGCCGCACGGCGCGCCTCGCCGCCCGACATCGTCGCGGGGTCTTCCTCCCCGGTGAGGCCGAGTTCATCGATCAGGTATTGCGCGCGATAATGATCGTCGCCCGGGCCAAGCCCCGCCTCGACATAGGCGAGCGAGGTCTTGTAGCCGGTGAAGTCCGGCTCCTGCGGCAGATAGCGGATCGTCGCGCCCGGCTGGACGAAACGGTCGGCGCTGTCGGCCTCAACAAGGCCCGCGACGATCTTGAGCAGGGTCGACTTGCCCGAGCCGTTGCGGCCGACGAGGCAGACGCGCTCGCCGGCAGAGACCGCGATCTCGGCCGCTTCCAGCAGCGGTTGTCCGCCGAAGGTGAGCGCGACGTCGCGCAGATGGAGCAAGGGGGCCATGGTGTGTCCGTGAGGGGGAAGCAGGCGGGATAGACCGGCAAGGCCACTATGTCACGCCCGCAGGCATGGCATGTCGCTTCCTCGCTCCCTTGCCAGCGCCAACCCGCTCCGTATCGTGATGCAGAAACATCCGTGAGTCCGAGAACCATGCCTCAGCGACGCCCTATAGGGATCGGCCATAATGGCGGTCCCCCGCTGAAGGAGCGCAAGCGCCGCTCCAATACCGGAAACGGCAGCATCGGCCGCTATTTCGATTGGCGCTTTGCCCATCGGAGGGCCTGGAAGAAGCCGCGCGACATCGCGCTGCGCCGCGAGGAAAAGGCCGAGGCACTCGGCCTGACCTATGAGGAATACTCGCTCGAGATCATGGAGCGCGGCTATCATCCGCAGCCCGAGCACGTCGACACGATCAAGGCCAAGCGCGCCGAGCGCCGCGCGACGGGTGGCGTCGTCGGCCAGTCTCTGAAGGGAAAGCGCCTCAAATAGGCCTTGCGCTCAACTCGATCCGGCACTCAGGCGAACCACAACCGCGCGGGATCGTCGAGGCCGAAGCGTTTGGGTGCAGCCGCGATCGCGGCCAGCCCTTGTTCAGCGCCGTCATGGGCCGTGACCACGTGGAGCGAGAAGCGCGCGGCCAGATCCTCCATCGGCGGCTTGCCGCTGAACACCGCCTGGATCGTGGCCCGGTCCGCCAGCGGCAGCAGACGCGGCACGATGCCGCCGGAAATGTAGACCCCGCCCGTCGCCTTGAAGGCGAGCGCGAGATCGCCCGCTACCCGGGCCAGCAGCCGCCAGAAGCAGATCACCGCCATCAGCGCCGCCGGATCGCCATCAAGCGCCAGCGTCGTCACATCGGCGGCGCTGACATCGGCCTCCAGCATGCCGGATTCGCTAGCGACCGCACGGTGGAAGCGCACCAGCCCGTCCCCGCTGAGAAGGCCCTCGACCGTCACGCGGGGTAGCCCCACCGTCAGCGCCGGCCAGATCTTCTCCTCCGTCGGATCTTCCGGCCCGATGCCGATATGGCCGCTCTCGGTCGGCACCAGCACGCCGCGCGCGCCTCGCTTGATCAGCGCGGCGGCGCCGAAGCCCGTGCCTGGCCCCAGCACGAGCCGCACCCCGTCCGGCTCGGGATCGCCCTTGACCAGTGTCGAGACATCGCTTTCGCCGAGTACGGCGAGCGAGGCTGCCTGGGCCTCGAAATCGTTGACGAGCAGCCCCTGTTCCAGACCGAGCGCCCGCCCGAGCTGCGGCCCGTCGAAATGCCAGTTGGCATTGGTCAGTTGCGCGCTGCGTCCTTCGAGCGGCCCGGCGACGGCGAGCACGGCGGCCCGTGGCCGCTGCGTCAGCGTCACCAGCACGGATTCCAAGGCAGCTTCCGGCGTCGGGTGGCTGCCGGTGCCGATCTTCGCCAGCGGCCGATGCGATGCTCCGGCCTCCTCGACCAATGAAAGACGGCAATTGGTACCGCCGATATCGGCCACCAGCACCGGGTAGGAGAAGTCGCTCATCATGCCGCGTCCAGCGGGTCGGGCCTGTGGTGGTCGGGCTTGCGGTACTCCGAGAACCAGCCGAGCCCTTCCAGCGTGCCGGCGCGCGGCCGGTATTCGCAGCCGACGAAGCCGTCATAGCCGAGTTCGTCGAGCAGCGCGAAAAGGCTCGGATAATCGGGACCGGCACTGTCGGGCTCGTGGCGGCCATTGGCGCTGGCGATCTGGACATGGCCGACCAGAGAATAGAGCGCCCTGAGCTTGCCAGCGACGTCGCCATGGATCAGCTCGCAGTGATACATGTCGAACTGGAGCCGGACATTGGAGCGGCCGGACTCGCGCACATAGGCCGCCGCCCGGTCGAAATCATTCAGGAAGTAGCCCGGCATGTCCTTGCCGTTGATCGGCTCCAGCAGCAGGTCGATGCCATGCGGCGCCAGCGCATCCGCCGCATAGGCCAGCGACGCCCGATAGGTTTCCTGCGCGACGGGATCGTTCGGGTCCGCAAGGCCCGCCATCATGTGCAGGCGCTTGACGCCGGTCTCATGGGCATAGGCGAGAGCGGTCTCGATGCCGGCCTTGAATTCGGACTCGCGGCCTGCCAGCGCGGCGATCCCGCGCTCGCCCTTGGCGAAGTCCCCGGGCGGAAGATTGAAAAGCGCCTGTTCGAGCTCCCCGCCGGTCAGGGCGAGCCCGACCTGCTCGGCCGGATGCTCATAGGGAAAGAGGAACTCCACCGCCGCGAACCCGGCATCCGACGCCGCCTTGAAGCGGTCGAGGAACGCCCATTCGTTGAACATCATCGAAAGATTGGCGGCGAAGCGCGGCATGACGGTCTCGAAGCTGATGCGGACGCAGGAGGCTAGCGCGATGCGCGGCCCGCGTCATGGTCGAAGGTGTGATGAGCCAACGCGTCGGAGGCCGATTGCGTTCCGGCCGAGCCGCTACGGCTTCTTCGCCGGCGGGTTCGGATCCTTGGAGAAATTCCGGAAGACCATGTCGGGCGAGGAGGTATTGTGGCGCGAATGGGTGGTGCGCCCCATCCAGATATCGGTCGCCTTGCCGCCGGAGAAGGGCATCAGCAGCTCCTCACGCCAGCCCTTGGCGCCCGGCTCGCGGATGGCGATGCGGGCGACGTCGTTGTTGAACTCGGTGACATACATCGAGCGCAGCGCGACGAAGCCCTTGCCGCCGGTCACCGGCTTGTCGAGCACAGCGTCGAGCACCATGCGGTTCTCGTCGACGGAATCCAGCTTGAGCGTGCCAGCCGAACCGTCCTTGAAATCCATCCTGAAGGACAGCGTCGCGGGGTCGAACGCGATTTCCTTGATGTTCACCACCGGGCGGCCGGCATCCTGCTCGATCGGCCCGAACAGGAAGGAGGAGCCGTAGGCCGTGGCCGAGAGCTGCTGCGGCGGCAGCGGCCGCACGCGCCAGTAGCCGTCCTGCGGATAGACCACGAGCATCTCGTAGGAGCCGGTCTTGCCGAGCTTCCAGAGCTGGACGAGATGAAGCCCTTTCTCGACGCGGTCCCCAACCTTGAAGGTCGTGTCGGCCGGGCGCCAGAAGGTCGGGAAGGTATAGCCGACGAGCCAGTATTCGATGCTCTCGTAGAAGGTCACGCGGCGCGGCGGCACCGGCGCCTTGAAGGCAGGATCGCCCGTCATGTCGCAGGCGGTCCAGTCCGCATCCCAATTGTCGCGCAGCAGGCCGGCGATATAGGCCGGATGGGCCGCCTCGATCTGGAAACGGCGGACCTCGGGCGAGATCGCCTTGATCGTGACATTGTCCTTCTCGGCGCAGAGCACGGGCTCGGATTCGTTGCGGACCTCGACCGCGACATCGCCCACCGCGAAGGCGGGCGAGGCGGCGCAGGCGAGAGCCAGCAGGGCGATGCGGAGGCGGGTCGCGATGGTCGTCATGAAAACTCAGCTTTCGAGGATGGCGTAGACATCGCCTGAATTGGCGGCATGGGGCAGCGCACGGAGATATCCGCCCATCGCCTCCGCGCTGGCGGGCTCGTCGAGTTCCAGGCGCTGGCTTTCGCCGAGCGCGACATTGAAGCGATAGGGGCCGAGTGTTTCGAGCAAAGCGAGGCAGGCTTCGGCGACGTCGCGCTGGATCGTCGTGAACTCGAAGGAGATCACCGGCACGCGCCGGGTCAATCCTGCCAGCACATGCGCCTCGAACCCCTCGACATCGATCTTGAGCAGGGCCGGCAGGCCATGCCGCGCGATCAGCGAGTCGAGCGTGGTGCAGCGGACGGCGATCTCGTGGTCCCAGACCTGACCCTCCCAGCCCCCCGCGTCGCGAGCGGCGCCGATGAAGGCGCTCGACGCGGTCGAGACCGTCGGATTCGCGCTGTTGATCCTGAGCGTGACCGTGCCGTCATGGTCGCCGCAGGCGGCCTGGATCAACGTCACCTGCGGATCGCGGCCATGGATCAGCCGCAAGACCCGCGCCGGCCCCGGCTGCGGTTCGAGCGCGACGACGCGCGCGCCGAGGCGGCGGAAGGACGAGACCCGGTCGCCGACATGGGCGCCGATGTCGAAGGCAAGCTCGCCGGGGCGAAGGAAGCGGCCATAGAGCGCATCCATCGCGGCGTTGCGGGCAGCATCGCCATGATAGATCCGCAGCGAACGCGACAACGCCTTAGCGGTGCCCTTGGGATAGAACGCCGCGTTCATGCGCCCCGCCCGTGGGTTGCGGCTCTGCGGATCGCCACGAGTTCGGCTGGCGGATCGAAGTCCTCGGGGATGCCACAGAGGCCGCGCCGCGCGAACCACGCCCCGAGAGCTGGCAGCGCGGTCACCATCGCGAAGGGAATGGCGAGCAGATAGCCCGCCGCCAGCGGCAACGACCAGAGCAGGACCGTCGGCGACAACATCAGAAGCGTCCCGAACAGATAGGCCGCGAACAGGAGATGCGGCCACAGTCCCGCGAAGGCCGTGGCGAAGGACAGGGCACGGGCGTCGCGCGCCTGCCCGTTCCAGCCGATGCGCGAGCGCCCGAACATCAGCCCGATCATGAACAGCGTGGTCCGGAAGCTCGAGACCGCGCCCTGCAGGAAGGCAAAGACGACCTCGATCGCGACCGAGGCGACGAAGCGCAGGTGCCCGCCATAGCGTGCGGCGCCGCCCCTGGTCAGCAGGATGTCGGCGAAGCCGGCCAGCTTCGGCGAGAGATACATCCCGAGGAAGAGCAGATAGAGCCCGGCCGCCAGCCCCGCCGGATAGGCCTCGATGCCGCGATCCTCGATGACCTTGAGCGGCAGCAGCGCGATCATCAGGGTCCAGGCCGGCAGGCCGAGAAACATCAGGATCGCCCAGACGAGTTGGAAGCGGCTCATCGGACGCAGGCCCGGAATATCGAGCAGCTTGAGATATTGCAGGTTGCCGAGGCACCAGCGCAGGTCGCGCTTGGCGAAATCGAGCATGGTCGGCGGGTTTTCCTCCCAGCTTCCCATTTCCTGCGGCAGCACGCGCACCTCGTAACCGGCCCGGCGCATCAGCGTCGCCTCGACCTGGTCATGGCTCATCACCGCCCCACCGAGCGGCGGCCCGCCGGGCAGCACCGGCAGATGGCAGCCGTCACGGAACGGCGCGATCCGGACCATCGCATTGTGTCCCCAGAACGGGCCGCAATCGCCGATCCACCAGGCCGAGCCCATCGTGTAAGGCCGCATGCCCTGGCGCATCCCGAACTGGAAGACGCGGGCGAAGGCCGATCGGCTCGGCATGCCCACAACCAGGCTCTGCAGGATGCCGAGCCGCGGATAGGCCTGCATCATCCGCGTCAGCTTCACGATCGCCTCGCCCGACATCACGCTGTCGGCGTCGAGCGGCAGCATCAGCTCGTAATCCGCGCCCCAGCGCTCGCAGAAATCCCGCACATTGCCGGCCTTGAAGCCCGCATTGTCGCTGCGGCGGCGATAGATGATCCGCCCCTCTCCGCCCGCTTCGGCCCGCCATTGCGCGGCGAACCGCTCCTCGGCGGCGGCGACGGCCGGGTCATCGCTGTCGGACAGGATGAAGTAATCGAACCAACCGCCCTCGCCGGTGGCATCGAGGCTGCGCTTGACCACGCGCAGCCGCTGGAAGGCACGCGCGGGGTCCTCGTTGCGCAACGTCATCAGGATCGCGCTGCGGATCGCGATCGGCGTCGGCGCATCGCCGGCTGCGGCGAAAGGCGCGACGCGGGCCATGCCGTCCTTCACCCCATGCAGCAACCAGAGCCCGATCACGGCGTTCCAGAAGCCGAGCACGGTCCAGGGAGCACCGAACAGGAAGGCGATGAAGATCGCGACATCCGCCGCCGTCCAACCGCCTGCGCCCAGCACCCGTGACAGGCCGTAGAGCAGAGCCGCCAGCGTCGCGAGGTTGAGCGCGAGAACGAGGCGCCGGCGCATCGCCAGCACCGCCTCAGATTGCAGCCCGGCGGGCGTCAGGCCCGGTACCGAATCCGCGAGCCCTTGCGCCGCCGGCTGGAACGTGGTCGGAGCGGGACGCTGGTTCATGGCTGTCTCTGTCATGCGATCGATCTGGGCAAGGCGCGATCTGGACAAGGCGGACTAGGCAGAGCGGGAGACGGCGACATGACGCGAGACGACACGGCGCAGGAGCTAAAGCCGGCATTTTCGTCGAGCGCAAGGTCTTCAGGCCAAAACGCGCAGGCGACGGCACTTTGGTATGTAGCCCCGCGTGAATGCGCCCTGAACACCGAGCCCCTGCCCGAGCCGGCCGGGCAGGACTGTCTCGTCCGCACGCTCTGGAGCGGAATCAGCCGCGGCACGGAGCGCCTCGTCTTCGAAGGTCGCGTCCCGGTCGGCGAATTCGACCGCATGCGGGCCCCCTTCCAGCAGGGGGCTTTCCCCTTCCCGGTCAAATACGGCTACTGCACGGTCGGCGTCGTAGATGCCGGGCCTGAAGCCATACTCGGGACGACCGTCTTCTGCCTGCATCCCCATCAGGACCGCTTCATCGCCCCGGCCGACAGATTGACTCGCGTCCCCGCCACCGTGCCGGCCCGGCGCGCGATCCTTGCCGCCAATATGGAAACCGCGCTCAACGCCCATTGGGACGCAGGCTCCGGCCCGGCCGACCGCATCGTCGTGGTCGGCGGCGGCGTGCTCGGGCTGCTCGTCGCCTGGCTCGCGGCGAGGCTGCCGGCCGCGCAGGTGACGCTGGTCGACACGCAGCCGGACCGGGCTGCCATGGCGCAAGCACTCGGCTTCCGCTTCGCCCTGCCCGCCGATGCGCCGACGGAAGCCGATCTGGTCTTCCACGCCAGCGCGACGGCGGCCGGCCTCGCCACCGCCGTCACCGCGGCCGGCTTTGAGGCCCGCATCGTCGAGCTGAGCTGGTATGGTGAGGGCGCGGTGCCGGCCCCCCTCGGCGGCGCCTTCCATGCCAGGCGCTTGCAACTCGTCTCGACGCAGGTCGGCGCCATCGCCCCCTCGCGCCGTCCGCGCTGGGATCATGCCCGCCGCGCCGCAGCCGCTATGGCACTGCTCGACGATGACAGGCTCGATGCCCTGATCAGCGAGGAAATCCCCTTCGCCGAAGCCGCGACGCGGCTTCCCGCGATCCTGAGGCCCTCCTGGCCCGGCCTGACGGCCGCCCTGCGCTATTGACCTGGCGCAGCCGGTTTGGCCAAGACATCGTCCGGCGGGGCACAGCCCGCCAGCAGGAGCCTTGCCATGTTCTCCGTCGAAGTCCGCGACCGCATCATGATCGGCCATTCCCTGCCCGATCCCTTCTTCGGCCCCGCCCAGAACATGCATGGCGCGACCTTCGTGGTCGATGTCGCCTTCTTCCGCGAGAGGCTGACGAAGCAGAATGTCGTGGTCGATATCGGCGCCGCGCTCGACGTCCTCAACAAGACGCTGAAGCCACTCAACTACCAGAATCTCGACACCCTGCCGCAGTTCGAGGGCGTGCTGACCACCACCGAATTTCTTTGCAAATACATCTTCGACGCCATGGCCGATGCGGCGAAATCAGGCGCGCTCGGGGAGGACGGGGCGGGCCTTGCCCGGATCCGCGTGACCCTGCACGAGACCGATCTCGCCCGCGCGAGCTTCGAGGGCGCGCTCACGTGAGCGCCATCGCCTTCGCCATCCCCGGCGACATCGACCTGCCGACCGGCGGCTATGCCTTCGACCGCAGGCTGCTGGCGGAGTGGCGCGAGATGGGTGTCGAGGCCAGGCACATCGCCTTACCAGGTTCCTTTCCGTTTCCAACGGAGGCCGATCTCGGTCGGACCGGCCAGGCGATCCTGTCCCAGCACTGGGACGACACACTGCTGATCGACGGACTGGCCTACGGCGCCTTTCCCGAGGGCATCGCCGCCGGGCTCGCCGGGCGCGTCGTCGCGCTCGTCCATCATCCGCTCGGCCTGGAAACCGGGCTCCCGCCGGAAACGGCACAGATGCTGCTGGCGCGCGAAACTGCAGCCCTGCGTCATGCTCGCGCCATCGTGACGACGAGCCCGGCGATGAAGCGGCTGCTCGCCGCCGATTTCGGCGTCGACGCCGCACGCGTCACCGTTGCAGTACCCGGCGTCGATCCGGCTCCGCGCGCAACGGGGGCACCGCCGGCCGAGCCCTTGCGCCTGCTCGCCGTCGGCTCCATCGTCCCGCGCAAGGGCTATCATGTGCTGGTCGAGGCGCTCGCGACGCTGCGCGACCGGGACTGGCATCTCACCATCGTCGGGGCAGCTGATCGCGCCCCCGAAACCATGCGCGCTCTGACAGCCCAGATCGCCGCCGCCGGGCTGGAGGACCGCATCTTGCTTGCGGGGTCCGTGGACGACACGACGCTCGCAGCCGCCTATCATGGCGCCGATCTCTTCGTCATGCCCTCGCTGTTCGAGGGTTACGGCATGGTGCTGACCGAGGCGCTGGCGCGCGGGCTGCCGATCGTCTGCACGACGGGCGGCGCCGCGGCCGAAACGGCGCCGGACGCTGCCGCGCTGAAAGTTCCTCCCGGCGATGCCGGTGCGCTTGCCAGCGCCCTGGCGGGCCTGATGGATGCGCCCACCCATCGCAGGGCGCTCGCAGATGCGGCTTGGGCGGCAGCGGCCAACCTGCCGCGCTGGCGCGATACTGCGGCGATCGTCGCCGATGTTTGTCTGCCCGGGAACGGGCGAAAGGTAGGCTGATGGGCGGTTTTTCTCCAGAATGGCTGGCCCTGCGGGAGCCGGCCGATCATGCGGCCCGCAACCCGCAGGTCCTGGCCGCGGTCGGCGCGCATTTCGCCCCCAAGGCCTCGCTCACTGTCGTCGATCTCGGCTGCGGCGCGGGCTCGAATCTGCGCGGCAGCTATGCCGCCCTGCCGGCGCGGCAGCATTGGACGCTGGTCGATCTCGACGCCGGCCTGCTCGCAGCCACGCGCGCGACGCTGGCCGCCTGGGCCGACGAGGCCCGCGAACAGGGCGAGGAACTGGTGCTGTCCAAGGGCGAGCACAACATCACGGTCGATACCCGCCAGGCCGATCTGAACAAGGATCTCGAATGGATCCTCGGCTGGCAACCCGATCTGGTCACGGCCGCAGCCTTGTTCGACCTCGCCTCGAAGCGCTGGATCGAGCGCTTCGTCGCAGCGCTGACGAGCCAGCGCCTGCCGCTCTACACCGTGCTGACCTACGACGGGCGCGAGACCTGGCAGCCGCCCCATCCGGCGGATGCGTCGATGCTGGCCGCGTTCAAGCACCATCAGCGCGGCGACAAGGGCTTCGGCCCGGCCGCCGGCCCTGACGCCACCGAGATCATGGCGGAAGCCTTCCGCAAATCCGGCTTCGCGGTCTCGACCGGCGACAGCGCGTGGCGGATCGATGAGAAGCAGGGCGAGCTGGCGCAGACCCTGGCGAAGGGCATCGCCGATGCGGTGCTGGAGACCGGGCAGGTCGATCCGGCGGTCGTCGCTGATTGGCTCGCCGCGAAGGCCGGAGGCGCTACCGCGATGATCGGCCATCTCGATCTCTGGGCGCGGCCGGTCTGACGGCGATCCGGCGCCTACCTCAGCCCTGGCAGCATCCGGCGCAGCACGCCGTCCTTGCGGATGAGGTGATGGTAGAGTGCCGCTGCTATATGGCCGCAGGCGAGGAACCCTATCGCGATGGCGAGCTTGCCGTGAACGCCGAGAACCGTCTTCGCGAGTTCCTCGTTCGGGCTCGCGAGCGCCGGCAGGTCGACGAGCCCGAACACTTTCAGCGACGGGTAAAGTGAAACGCCGAGCCAACCGAGCAGCGGCACGACGATCAACAGGCCATAGAGCAGCCAGTGCACCAGATGCGACGCCGCCTTGTGCCACCACAGCAGCGTCGGCTCGTCCGGCGGCGCGCCCTTGATCAGGCGATAGGCCAGCCGGCCGACGACCAGCCAGAGCACGAGCAAGCCGAGAACCTTGTGCGAGCTGTAGAGCGCGTCGGTCAGCCCGTCCCAGATGTCCAGCGTATTGCCGCGATAGGTCATGGCGAGCCCCAGCGGCACCATCACGAGGACCGCGCCCGCAGTCATCCAGTGCATGTGCCGGGCGGCTGCGCTGTAGGCGACATGTCCCGGCGCCATCGTCGCCTTGTCATGATCCTGCGTCATTCCCCTCTCCCGCTCGCGAGACTGCCGCCCTGCTGCATCGATGCCCACATTCATCCCGTGTTCAAGGTGCCAAGCCTATACGGCCTGTCCACGGATTAGGATGGCTCGGTGGCGGGGCGGTCGAATCTTTGCGCGATGGAACTGCCCTCGCCTCAAGCACGTTTGATGGAAAATGATGCAGCGTGGATCTATATCGACGTTGCGCGCGTATATGCCTAACCTCCCGCCGGGCCGAAGCCTTCCTGGGCCAAGCCCTATCTGACGGACAATCCGATGCCTCAGTCGCGTACGCTGTTCGGACGCCCGCTCGAGACGAGCCTCGTAGCGGTTGATCGGGCCATTTCCGAATTTCGCGCCGGTCGCCCGGTGTTGCTGCGTGCCGGCGAGCGCCTGGCGCTCACGCTCTCGGCCGAACTGGCGGAGGGCGATCTGGTCGGCCGGCTCGACGATCTCGCCGGCGGCAAGGCCCATCTCGCCTTGAGCGCGGCCCGGCTGCGCCGCCTCAGCGGAAAAAACCGCGCCGAGACCGGCATCCTGGCGATGCCGACGCTCGATCTCGCACGCATCGAGATGCTGGCCCTCAAGATCGACGGCAAGGTCGACGCCCCCGTCGCGCCGGCCTCCGACGCCGATGAAGCCGCTCTCGAGCTGGCGCGGCTCTCGCTCGTCCTGCCGGCCGCCATCATCGTCCCGGTCTCGGCCGATCTCGTCGCCGGCGAGCCGCTGGTCGAGGTCGAGATCGACGCCGTCAACGGCTATCGCGCCGCCCAGGCCGCAACGCTGACGATCGTCGGCCGGGCCCCGGTGCCGCTGGAAGGCGCGCCTGAGACGGAGTTCGTCGTCTTCCGCGGCGGCGAGGGCCTGCGCGACCAGGTCGCGATCATCGTCGGCAATCCCGATCTCTCGGGCGCCGTCCCGGTGCGGCTGCATTCGGCCTGCCTGACCGGTGACCTTTTCGGCTCGCTGAAATGTGATTGCGGCGACCAGCTGCGTGAGACCGTGCAGTGGATGGCCGAGAACGAGGGCGGAATCCTGCTCTATCTCGACCAGGAAGGCCGCGGCAACGGCATCTCCAACAAGATGCGCGCCTACAAGCTGCAGAGCCAGGGCTGGGACACCTATGACGCCGACGAGGTGCTCGGCTTCGATCTCGACCAACGCCATTTCGATTTCGCCGCGACGATGCTGAAGCAGCTCGGCGTGAACAGTGTGACCGCGCTGACGAACAACCCGCTTAAGGTCGGCGCGATCAAGGCAGCGGGCCTGGAGGTCGCGGCGACCCAGCGCGTGCTCGGGCGGCCGAACGTCCATAATGTCCGCTACCTCGCCTCGAAGCGGGACCGCGCCGGCCATTTCATCGACATGGACGCGCTGATGGCGCGCGCCGCCCCCAAGGATTGAACGGGTCGGCTGACCCGGAGGGCTTGATCGCCATGACGACTTCGGGCACCGCAGCCTGATGTCGCGAGCCATCGGCCCAGAATCCGGATCGTCGCCGCGCTGGCCGCTCGCCAGCGTGGTGGCCATCGTGGTTCTGGCCTGGATCGCGCTATCGTGGCCCTGGCTGTCCGGCATCGTCACGATCCCCTGGGACGCCAAGGCGCATTTCCAGCCGCAGCTCCAGTTCCTGGCCGAGGCCTGGCACAGCGGCCGCTCGCCGTTCTGGGTGCCTTATGTCTTCTCCGGCTCCCCACAGATCGCCGATCCGCAGTCCCTGATCTTCTCGCCGCCCTTCGCCTTGATCGCGGCGCTGGAGCCCGTGCCCGGCTTCCGGCTCGGCGATGGCGCCGTACTCGGCACGCTGCTCGCGGGCGCGCTCGCCTTCGTCGTGATCTTCCGGGACCGCGACTGGCATCCGGCCGGCGCGGTCGTGGCCGCGCTGGCCTTCGCCTTCGGGGCAGCCGCGGCCTGGCGCATCCAGCATGTCGGGCAGGTGCTCAGCCTCGGCTACTTCGCCATCACGCTGGCGCTCATCGCGCGCGCGCTCGAGCGCGGTTCGCTCGCCTATGGCTTCGCCGCCGGCGTCGTCGCCGGCTGCATGGTGCTCGGCCGCGATCAGGTCGCGCTGCTCGGCGTCTATGTCCTGGCCGGGCTCGTGCTCGCCGCGATCGCCATGGCGCGCCGCCCCTGGCAGGCCCTGCGCACAAGCTTCCTGCCGCTGCTCGCAGGCGCACTGGGCGCGGTTCTCGTCGCCACGGTGCCGATCCTGCTCACCGCCTTCCTCGCCGAGGAATCGAACCGCCCGGCGATCGACCTGGTCGGCGCCGGCAAGGGCTCGCTGCACCCCGCCGCCCTGCTGACCGGCCTCTTCGCCAATCTCTACGGCGCAGCCGGCCCGCTGGAGAATTTCTGGGGCGCGCCGAGCCCGGCCTTCGAGGCCCGTTTTGGCCCGCAGGACCTCTATCTCGCCCGCAATATGATCCAGCTCTATCTCGGGCTGATTCCGATGGGGCTGGTGCTGACCGTCGGCATCATCAGAGGCGCGCTGCTGCGGCGCGAGATCGTCGCGCTCAGCCTCGCCGCGCTGATCGTGCTGGTCTACGCGCTCGGGCGCTACACACCGGGCTTCCGCCTGCTGTTCGAGCTGCCCGGCGTATCCTTCTACCGGCGACCGGCCGATGCGCTCTTCATCCTCGGCGCGCTCGTCGCCCTGCTCGGTGGCTATCTCGCTCATCTCGTGATGACCGACACGGCCCCTCGCGCCCGCCTTTGGCAACGCGCCGTCGAGATCGTGCTCTTCACAGGCGCTCTTGCCCTTGCGGTCTGGCTCGCCTGGACGGTCGGGCGTCTGGCGCTGGCCGTCGTGCCGCTGGTCACCGCCCTGCTCTGCGCCGTGCTCAGCCTCGGCGCGCTCGTCGCCGCGCGTGGGCTGGCGCTACGTGGGTCAGGCCTCGCGGCCGCCATCGTCATCGCCGCGACGCTCGTCGTCGATCTCTCCGTCAACAATGGCCCGAGCGAGTCCACCGCCCTTCCCTCGCAGGATTTCGACGTGCTGCGCGCCGACAGCGCCAACGAGACCATCGCGCTGCTCAAGCGCGAGACCGCCCGCACCGCCGGTCCCGACCGGCGCGACCGCATCGAACTCGCCGGCATCGACTTCCACTGGCCCAATGCCAGCCTTGTTCACCGGCTCGACAACACGCTGGGCTACAATCCCCTGCGGCTCGGGCTCTACAGCCGGGCGACCGGCGCCGGCGACCATGTCGCCCTGCCCGACCAGCGCACCTTCTCGCCCCTGATGCCGGGCTATCGCTCGCTGCTCGCCGACATGCTCGGCCTGCGCTTCATCGCGACGGGCGTCCCCGCCGAGCATATCGACAAGAGGCTCAAGCCCGGCGACCTCGTCCGGATCGCGCGCACGCCCGACGCCTATGTCTACGAGAACCCCCGCGCTCTGCCGCGCGTGCTGCTGGTGCCGAAGGCCGAGAAGGTCGATTTCGACGCGATCCTGGAGACGGGAAAGTGGCCGGACGGATTCGACCCGCGTCGCGCAGTGCTGCTCGACCGCGCCGTGCCGCCTTCGCCGGCAGTTCCCCCTGCGATCCCCCAGCCCCAGGCGGGCTCCGTGCGCATCGCAGACTACGGCACCACCGAGGTCACGCTGAAGGTCGATGCACCCCAGGGCGGCTATGTCGTGCTGAACGATGTTTGGCACCGCTGGTGGCAGGTCGAGGTCGATGGAGAGCCTGCCGAACTCCTGCGCGCCAATGTGCTGTTCAGGGCGGTTCAGGTTGCGCCCGGCCGCTCGACCGTGCGCTTCGTGTTCCGGCCGTTGCGCGGGCTGTTCGAGGATATCGGGAAACGGTTGCGGGTGGGGCGAGGTGCCGCTGGTCAGGCCGGCAAGGCGCCAGCCTGAGACCGCTTGTGCTGACGCGGCGCGCAGCGTCGAGGCCATGCGCCAGCTCCGACGCGCTTATGCGGCGTGGCTGCGCGCTCTGTCCGCAGGCGTATTCTGGGAATCCAGCATGGTCTGGACTGCGCGGCCTGCACCGTCCCAATCATAGGTCCGGAACGAGTGGCCTTTTGTGACGAATGTCGCGCCCGCGTAGAACATCTCGTATTGATGGTGCCGCGATCCGAATTCGGAGCCCACAGCGTCCCAGGCGAGCTTATAGAACTTCACCCGGTCACGCGCATTGGCCTTTGCCGATTGCTGGGTCTTGTCGATCAGACCGGCGATGTCGGGGTCCTCGAAATCCTCCGCAGAGGATGGCAACATGATCATGCCGCCCCCTGCGAGCTCCCGAAGCGCACCGAGAACTTTGGGATAAAGCTGTTGCGTCAGGACCTGCGCCGCATAAAGCGTGTGGTGGTCGGGAATGAAGTACCCCGCCGCCATGTTGCCCTTCACCTCCATGGCGACGACCAGCGCGTCGACCATGGCGACCTCCGCCGCGAGTTGACCGAGCATCTCTCGAACCTGCGGGAATTGCGTGACGCCGTTGATCTCCGTCGTCCGAAAAGCCAATCCGACCAGGAATTTGAGCTTGACGTTGAGCCGCACCATCGCCTGATAGTTCTGATAGACGTGGCAGGGCGTCGCGTGAAACTGCTTTTGGCACATCGCGACATCGCTATCGACGAAGACGCGCTCCATCGGAACCCGGACGTCGTCGAAATACACCACCGAGTCGTTCTCGTCGAAACGGCTCGCCAAGGGGCTGTCGAAGCCAGAGCCGGCCGACCGCTCATAGGACTTTCGCGACAGCAGGGTCAGCCCCTTCGTGTTCATCGGGATGGCAAAAGACAGCGCATAGCGCTCCTCGCCAGGGCCAAGCGGCTGGATGCAACTGACGAATAACTCGTCCGCGATGACACCGCCGGTAGCGAGCATCTTGCCGCCACGCACGGTGATCCCGGCGGCATCCCTATCCACGATTCCGGCTACGAGACAGGGATCCTGCTGCTGGCCGGCGCTCTTCGAACGATCGGCTTGCGGATTGATGATCACGTAGCTGAGATAGAGATCGCGGTCGCGGGCGTAGTGATAATATTCCGACAGCGCGGATGCCGATCTGGGATCGTAAGCCTGAAAGACATCGAGCCCCATATACATTCCTGAAATGCACGATGCGACATGGTCCGGCGCCCGCCCCATGAAGCCGGCATGGAGCGAAGCCCAGGCCTCCAGGGCCTTGCGGCGGGTTTGGAGATCATCGAGACAACACGGCAGTTGCCATATCCGGTTGGCGCGCGCGCCATCCTCGGTCTCGAAGGTCATCAGTTCGCGCGCGTCCTGCGAATGCGCGAAATCGAACAAACTGGCCATTGAGCCCGCGACGTTGCGGAAGGCCATGTCGGTGGTGACATCTTCGACTCGTCGGCCATCGATATAGATGCAGCGATCGTCCTGGAGGCTGGTCAGATAATCTTGCCCTGATCGAGTCATGTCGTGTCCTCCCCGGCTGGAACGAACCCTCAGTAATGCATCGGCAACGGCCAGGCCGGCTCCCTCTCGACCTCGCTCTTGAGATCGCGATAGCGGCCACGAAAGAAGATGAGCGGCGCCGCGTCGCTCGAATGGACGGCGTGGCGCAGCACGCGCGCGACGAAGATCACGTGATCGCCGCCGTCATGATGGGCATAGGTTTCGCACTCGAAATGGGCGAGCGCCCCGGCGATCAGCGGAGCCTCGGCATGCCCGACGCTGGTCCGGACCTCGCTCCATTTGTCGCACAGTGCCCGCGCGAACTGGTCTGAGAGGTACTCTTGCTCGCGCGCCAGAACGTTGACGGCAAAGCCGGTGGCTTCGAGCATTCCCTGCAGGCTGTTGGCCTTGCGATCGACGCTGAACAGCACCAGCGGCGGATCGAGGGACACGGAATTGAACGAGCTCATCGTCATGCCGATAAGCTCTCGGCTCCGTGTTCGGGCGGTGATGATCGCCACACCGGTGGCGAACTCGCCCAGAGCATGCCTGAACAGACGCCCACTCATTGCGCACCACCTCCCATAGAGGTATATGCTTGCTAGATAGCTTTTATACAAAGCTATCTAGCAAATCTAGTCAAGCTGAATTTCCCGCATTCATGAGAGGCGAATCGTGCTTGGATTGGAGAGTGAGCGGAGGCGTCGGTGGCTGACGAAGAGAACTTCCTGACCGTGACACGACCCGAATTGCTTGCCGGTGCCGAGGACAAGGAATTCCGCGCTATGCTGTACGACTTCTTCGCATTCGGCAGCGTGCTCGATACCGCCCGCTCGGGTTTCGCCACCTATGTCGGCCTGACGCCGACCCAATATCTCAGCCTGATCGTCATCGCGCGGGCCGAAGAGCCGATCGGCGTCAACCAGGTGGCGCGGAGACTCCATCTGACGGGTGCGTTTGTCACGAGCGAGGTCAACAAGCTCGTTCTCGACGAACTCGTCGAGAAGAGGGCGCACCCGACGGATGGCCGCAGGGTTCAGCTCTTCGCGACCCAGGCAGGCTGGGACAAGCTCCGGCAACTGGCTGCTTTCCAACGGCCCGTGAATGACGCGCTGTTCGAAACCCTAACTGCGGAGGAGTTCTCGCAGCTCAGGAGCATCATGCGACGCCTCGCGACGGACGGCCCCCGCGCGCTGCAATTGCAGAAGTACTATCAGAGCGACAATTAACGGCTGCCAGTGCTGCCGCCCGAGAGTGGCCAAGGACGGCTACCCCAACGCCCCCATCGCCGCGACCGGCTTGACCGTCAGCCCCGCCAGCACGGCCTCCAGCCCCGCCGGATCGACCGCGCCGTCGCGGATCGTCTCGTCGCGATGGATTCCGCCGGCGATGAACAGACTGTCGAAGCCCATCAGCCGCGCGCCTGCGAGATCGGTGCGGACGGCGTCGCCGATCACAAGCACCCTCGCTGGATCGACCGGATGCCCGCCGCGCGCGCTTCGCGCAGCTTCCAGCGCGAGGTCGTAGGCCGGCCGATAGGGCTTTCCGGCCCAGGCGACGCTGCCGCCGAGTTCCTCATAGATCGCAGCCAGCGACCCGGCGCAGGGCAAAAGGTCATGCCCGACATGGACGACGAGATCGGGATTGCCGCAGATGAAGGGCACGCCCCGCGCCGCGAAACGCTCCAGCAGCGGGCGGTACTGCTCCGGCGTCTCGGTGCGATAATCGTTGAGCTCGGTCGCGACGACGAGATCGGCCTCGTCCTCGCCGACCAGTTCGATCTCTGCTCGGTCGAACACCGAGCGGTCGCTGTGCCAGCCGATATGGAAGACCTTGCGGTGATGGCTCTCGGCGATCAGCGCACGCGTCACGTCGCCCGAGGTCACGAGCCTGTCCCAGGCGCTGCGCGGCACCTTCTTCTTGTCGAGCAGTTCGACAACCTGTTCGGAAGGGGCCGGCGCGTTGGAGAGCAGCACCACCGCCCCGCCCTGCTCGCGATAGCGCGTCAGCGCCGCGCAGGCCGGCGGCAGCGCCCAGACGCCATCATGCACCACGCCCCAGACATCGCTGATCAGCACGTCATAGCGGGCGAGCAGCTTGCCCGCCTGGTCGAGCACCGGAACGCCCATCAGCCTGCCTTCTTCGCCTCGATAGCCATGCGCGCCTCGACATCGGCCCGGCGCGGCAGCGGCGCAACGGCGCCGAAGCCTTGCGTGGACAGGGCCGCGGCGACATTGGCGTAGGCGCCGGCCGCAAAGGCATCGCCGGTGCGGATATATTCGGCGAGGAACGCGCCATCATAGCAGTCGCCCGCGCCGGTGGCGTCGATCGCCTCGACCTTGATCGGCACCAGCCGCTCGCGGCGCTCCGGCGTCGCCACCAGCGAGCCCTCATGGCCGAGCGTCAGCGCCACGATCTTCGCGCCAAGCCGCAGATAGAAATCGGCTATAGCGTCGGCATCGCTGAGGCCGGTGAGCTGGGTCGCGTCGTCATAGCCCGGCAGCACGATGTCGGCCATGCCGCAGGCGGCGTTGATGATCGCCTTCGCCCGCGTCAGCGGCCAGAGCTTGAGCCGCAGATTGGTGTCGTAAGCCGTCATCACGCCAGCTTCGCGCGCGATCGCGAAAGCCTCGAACACTGCATCGCAGGCCGAGGCCGAGATCGCCTGGCTGATGCCGGAGGCCTGGACGATCCGCGCCGAGGCGATCAGGTCGCGCGGGATGTCGCGCGGGCCGACGAGGCTCGCAGCGGAACCGGCGCGCAGATAGGAGAAGACATGGCCTGATGGCCCGTGATCGACGAAATAGAGCCCGGTCGGCGCGCTCGGATGCGTCGAGACATGGGCGTCGTCAACGCCCTCGCGGCGCCAGAGATCGCGGATCGAGCGGCCCGCCATGTCGTCGCCCAACGCACCCAGATAGGCCGCCTTCGCGCCCTGCCTCGAAGCCGCGATGGCGCAGTTCGAGGTGTCGCCGCCATGGCCGAACTGGAAGGCGCCGGTCTCGGCACGGGTCGCATTGAACTCGCCGAGCGGTTCGCCGATGCAGAGAAGATCGAAGCGGGGTTCTGTCACGGAGCGGGAACCATCTCGGGCAGGAATCGGAAGCGATGCGCCGATCATGCGAAGGCGCATGAGCGCGCGCTTTCCTAGAGCATCGGCCCGAAAAGTGGAATGCCGTTTCGCATGCGGGCGGCTTTACTCGGCCGCTTCCTGCTTCGGCGGCAGCGCCATCAGCCGCTCGGCGACAGCCATGATTTCCTTGCGCAGCGCGGCATGGGCTACCGGATCGGACGTCGCGGTGCCCCCCTTGCCGGCCTGCGTCGCCTCGCGCTTCAGCCTGGCCCGCTCGGCGCGCGATTCCTCCAGCGCGCCGTGCAGGGTCTGGACCTCGGCATGCACCGCCTCCAACTGCGCCTCGCGGGTCCGCAGGTCCTCGCGCAGATCCGCGACCTCCTGCGACACGCGCTGCCGCTCGGCTTCGAGCGCAGCCTTCGCCTGGATCAGTTCCTGCTCCATCGCCTGCCTCGCTTCGTTGGTCTCCCCGAGCATCTGCGCTTCCCGTGCCAGAAGCGCCTGGATCCGCGCCGCCTCGGTTCCTGCCGCCACGGCCAGCGCATCGGCGGCGGCGAGCCCGGCCTCGGCCTGCGCGGCCCGCGCCGCCAGCGCATCGGCCCGCAGCCGCTCGCTGTCGCGATCGACCGTCATCGCCTTGAGCGCAGCCTGGCTGCCCTCGAAAGCATGCTCCTTCGACGCCAGCCTGTCGGCGAGATCGCGTTCCTTGCCTTCGAGCACCATGATCCTCGTGCGGTCCTCGACCAGCGCCACCCGGAGCTGGTCATGGTCCTGACGGAGTTGCGCAAGCTCGTTCTCGCGTTCGCTCAGAACAGCCTGGGTGCGGCCGAGCGTCTCGCGTTCGCGGGCCAATTCGCCGTCCCGCTCCGAGAGATCCGAACTGGTGCCGGTCAGTGCGGTCCTGGTCTCCGCGAGCGTATTCTCGACGCTGGCGAGATCGGCGATCCGCTTGTCCAGCGTCGCAGCCGTCTCGGCCAAAGCCGCGGTTTCACGCGCCAGCGCCGCGCGCGTATCGGCCAGTTCGCCGCTCGTCATCTCGAGGTCGCCCTCCAGCCCGACGATGCGCCCGTCGCGCTCGCGGAGCACGCCTTCGAGCTCGCCGATCCTCATGTCGCGCCGGCCGAGCTCCTGCATGGCGGCGGCCTTGGCCGCGAAGCCCCGCTCCGCCTCCTGCTCCAGCGTGCGGGCCCGCAAGGCGAGTTCGGCGCGCAGATGATCGCGGTCGGCGGCGATCTCGGCGAGCGACAGCGGAAACGCCGCCTCCGCACGTTTGCGCGCCAACCTGTCGGCGCGGCGCGCCAGCGCCGGCACTGCCGCCAGCGCGAGCAGGCTGGCGGACAGGAAGCCGAGCGTGACGAGCATGACAGCTTCAATCAAGACGTGCGGCTCCACATCCGGGGGGACGACAGGTTAGGACATCACGGCGGAAAGGGAAAACCTGTTCTGGTGCGCCCGCCTGCTTGGGCTCTCGTTGGGGAAAATTATTCGCGATACGGGGATTTCAAGCCCTCATTCCGCGAAGGCGTTCAGAACGGGTTCCAGGTCGCCTGCGGCGTGAACTTCAGATAACCGAGATTGACGCCCAGCCGCCAGCCGACGCCGGTGCGGATCGGCACCACGGTCACGCCTTCCGCCGTCAGCGCAGTGAAGCCGAAGCCGCCGACGAAATAGGCCGAGCCGTCGACGCCGGCGAAGCGCTGGTAGAGCGCCTCGACAGCCGGAAGGCCGTAAACCAGCATCATCGTACGAGCACCTTCGCCGCCGAAGTCGAAGCCGACCGACGGCCCCTGCCAGAACACCTTGCGATCGCCGGCATTGCGGGTGAAGAGGGTGCCTTCGCCATAACGCAAGCCCCCGACGAAGGCGCCGGCCGCTTCCTGACCGAGCACATAACCGTTCGGCTCGCCCCAGCGCCGGACCGCTTCCTCGACCGCCAGCGCGAGGCCGCGCGAGACATTGCCGAAGAACTGATGGCCGGAGGTGACGAGCTCGTTCTGCGAGAAAGACCGGCTCTGCCCATAGGATTGCTGGGCGAGCACCGGCCCGGCCGGAACAGACAATCCGGCGGCGCCGAGCGCGAGACCACCTTTGATGAGGCCGCGGCGGGTTTGAGTCATGAAATAGGTCTCCGGGTGGGGCGCCAGCATGCGCCGACGGTCCGCTCCGACGTCGCGATCCCCGGGCGTGCCTCAGCCCGCGAAGATCTCGCCGGAACGGTGGGTGAGTGCGCCGTGACCGAGCGATCCGGACAAATCCGAACCCCGGACGCGATGCCGCGCAAATGCGAACCAGTTCCGTAACCAGTTTGATACCCTCGAAAGTGTATCCAACCCGTGAAGATTGCAGAGCGGGCTCGGATTCCGCCGGCAGCGTGGAATCAGGATTTGCCCGTGATGAAGGCTGGAACAAGGCGGCGTCGGATTTCCATGGCCCTACGTGCGCTTGGCGTGCTGGGGGTGGTGGTCCATGGTCCCGCCTTTGCCGATGCGCCGGGCCTGCCCGCCGGATTGCCTGAGCTGCCGTCGCTGAGCGAGAGCATGCAGCGCGACATCCATTCCGGCCTCGCGCTGCGCGGCTACGACCCGGTCGCCTATCAGGTCGAGAAGCGTGCCAGGGCCGGACATCCCGACTACGAACTCGTCCATCAGGGCGCGGTCTGGCGCTTCGTCTCCGCCGCCAATCGCGAGGCCTTCCGCGATGCGCCCGGCGTCTACGAACCCGCCTTCGCCGGCTTCGACGCCTCGGCCGTCGCAGAAGGGCGCGCCGTCGACACCGATCCGCGCCAGTTCGCCATCATCGGTTCGCGGCTGTTCCTGTTCCGCACGCCCGAGAACCGCCGCAGCTTCGTCGAGGACGCGAGCCGGCTGAAAACGGCGGAAAGCAACTGGAGCGGCGTCTCGCAGGGCATCGCCCGCTGAGCGCGGCGAGGTGAGCGGCCCGCTCAGATCTTCGCTGCAGCCGTGACCGCGCGCCTGGCCAGGGCCTCGCTCGACGCCGCGATGAACGGCGGATTGCGGAAATCGCGGTCCGTGCGGCCGTAACGCGGCAGCGCCCCTTCGAGCGTCAGGACGATCCCTCCAGCCGCGGAAAGGATGGCGTCGCCGGCTGCGATGTCCCATTCCATCGTCTGGCCGCCGCGCACATGCAGGTCGGCCTCGCCCGATGCGATCAGGCCGAACTTGACCGCCGACGAGATCGGCAGCGTGCTGGCGGAGCCCATCGCCGCGGCCACCTCCTCGCTCAGCCGATCGCAATGGAAGCGGCTGATCAGCGTCTGCGGCCCCTTCCCCGGCAGCGGACGCACTGCGATCCGGTGAGCCTCGCCGATCATCGCGCCATCCGGCGCCATCGCTTGAGAGAAGGCCTCCTCACCCGCGAACCACAGCCGGCCGCTGGCCGGCGCCGCGATCGCACCCGCTACCGGCCTGTCGCCGCAGATCACGGCGATGGCGACGCAGTAGCTGTCGCCGCCGGCGAGGAATTCGCGCGTACCGTCGAGCGGATCGAGCAGGATAAACACGGGCGCGGGCGCCACGTCCGCCGCGCTTTCCTCGCTGATGACGGGGATGCCCGGCAGGAGGCGCGCCAGTTCGCGCTTGGCGGTGTGGTCGGCGGCCATGTCTGCCGAGCAGACCGGTGAGCCGTCGGGCTTGAGCTTCACGTCGCGCGCCGTGCGCATCGCCAGCAGGACAGCGCCGCTCAGCCGTGCCGCTTCCGCCAGCCGCCGTGCCAGATCGTTGCAATCGGCAAGGCGCGGATCGCGGATCGGCAGATCGTTCTGGCACACCTGCTGCTCGGCCGTCGTCACCTTTGCCTGTCCTTCGCTTCGCCCGGCCGTGAAATGGGGCTTAACCACATGAAAACCAAGATGCCACCATATCTGATGAGAACGGCGCTCAGTTCGCCGCGAGCGCCACGCAGCAATGACCCCAGGACATACCCATGACCGCCATCTCGCTCGAGCCGCTCGATCTGGCCGCGCTCCTTTGCAGCCGCGTCTGCCATGACGTGATCAGCCCGGTCGGGGCCATTGTCAACGCGTTGGAGGTGCTGGAAGAAGATGACCCCTCGATGCGCGACTTCGCGCTCGAACTCATCAAGAAGAGCGCGCGCAACGCATCGGCCCGACTGCAGTTCGCCCGGCTCGCCTTCGGCGCGGCCGGCTCGGCCGGCGCGATGATCGATCTTGGCGACGCCGGCAACGTCGCCAACGGCTTCCTCAACGACGAGAAGCTCTCGCTCGACTGGGAAGCGCCCCGCGCCCTGTTGCCGAAGAACCAGGTCAAGCTCTTGCTCAACCTGCTGGTCCTCGCCGCCCAGGCCGTGCCGCGCGGCGGCAAGCTCGTCTCGCGCACCACGGTCGAGGGCGAGCAGGGCAGCTTCACGATCAGCGCGACGGGCTCGCATGCGCGTATCCCGGCCCATGTTGAGGACCTGATCGCCGGCCGCTCCGAGACCGGGACGATCGATGCCCACGCGGTCCAGCCACTCTATACCGGGATGGTCGCCCGCGCCGCCGACATGGCCATTACCTTCGCAATCGAGGGCGATACCGTCACGATCACGGCGAGCAAAGCGGTTTGAAGCGGCATTCCGCCGAATAACGGCGGCTGTCGCGACAATCTCAACCGATCATAAACCCTTCTGCTGCTTAGTTCGGTGCAGTGTGTTGTCGCGTTGAGTGGTGGTCCCCTGCATGGACGACTTGCTGCAAGAGTTCCTAACCGAGACCGGCGAGAATCTCGATACGGTCGATCGGGAACTCGTGCGCTTCGAGCAGGAGCCGAACAACCGCGACATCCTGCGCAACATCTTCCGGCTGGTCCACACCGTCAAAGGCACCTGCGGCTTCATCGGCCTGCCGCGGCTGGAGGCCCTGACCCATGCCGCGGAATCCGTGATCGGGCAGTTCCGCGACGGCGCCAGCGTCAGTGCGATCGCCGTCACCGCCATTCTCGAGACGATCGACCGGGTCAAGGACATCCTGTCCGAACTCGCCGAGAAGGGCGAGGAGCCGCCCGGCAATGACGAAAACCTGATCCGGGAGCTCCACATCCTGGCGGAGTACGCCAAGGTCGAGCTGGAGCAGAAGTGCCCGCCGGGCGAGGACGCCGCCGATCCCGTGGCAGCCTACCTCGCCCGCCATGGCGGTGCGGCGCCGGAAAGGCCGGCAGAGGATGGGCTCGATCTCGTCTTCCGCAACGCACCCGGGCCGCAGCGCGGCCGCGACGGGCGCATCGAGCATGCCGACGCCGAGCACGGCGACGACGCCGCTATCCGCGAGAGCCGGCCGACCGGCCCGGCCACACTGCGCGTCAATGTCGACACCATCGAGCATCTGATGACGATGGTCTCGGAGCTCGTGCTGACGCGCAACCAGCTCCTCGAAATCTCGCGCAAGCAGGACGACACCGGCCTGAAGGCGCCGTTGCAGCGCCTTTCGCTGATCACGGCCGAACTGCAGGACGGCGTCATGAAGACGCGGATGCAGCCCATCGGCAATGCCTGGTCGAAGCTGCCGCGCATCGTGCGCGACCTCGGCGCCGAACTCGGCAAGCGGATCGAGTTGGTCACGGAAGGCGCCGATACCGAACTCGACCGGCAGATCCTCGACCTGATCAAGGATCCGTTGACGCACATGGTCCGCAATTGCGCCGATCATGCGATCGAGACACCGGCCGAACGCCTAGCGGCCGGCAAGGCCGAGCAGGGCACGATCCGCGTCGCCGCCTATCACGAGGGCGGCTCGGTGACGATCGCGGTG
Organism: Allobosea sp. GW822-FHT03F07; assembly: GCF_058801345.1. Lineage (NCBI taxonomy): Bacteria > Pseudomonadati > Pseudomonadota > Alphaproteobacteria > Hyphomicrobiales > Alloboseaceae > Allobosea > Allobosea sp. GW822-FHT03F07. Next base: position 966,899 of record NZ_JBXAND010000001.1, on the reverse strand, counting down.
GCCGATGACGGGCGCGGCCTCGACATCGAGCGCATCCGACGCAAGGCCCTCCAGCAGGGGCTCGCCAGCGAGGCCGAGATCGAGCGCATGACCGACGTGCAGGTCAGCCGCTTCATCTTCCATCCCGGCTTCTCGACCACCGAGAGCGTCACCGCGATCTCGGGACGAGGCGTCGGCATGGACGTGGTCAAGGTCAATGTCGATGCGATCGGCGGCCTGATCGACATCGTCAGCAAGCCCGGCCTCGGCACCACGATCACGATCAAGATCCCGCTGACCCTCGCCATCGTGGCGGCCCTGATTGTCGTCTGCGGCGATCAGCGCTTCGCCATCCCGCAGATCGTCGTCCGCGAGCTGGTCCGCGTAAAGGCCGGCGCCGATCACCGCATCGAGGAGATCAACGGCGCGCCTATCCTGCGGCTGCGTGGGCGGCTGCTGCCGATCATCGCCCTGTCCGGCCTGATGGGCACGGCGGAGAACGCTCCCGAAGACGGCTTCATCGTCGTCACGCAAATCGGCGAGAGGCAGTTCGGCATCCTGGTGGACGGCGTCTTCCATACCGAGGAAATCGTCGTCAAACCGATGTCGAGCAAGCTCCGGCACATCCCGATCTTCTCCGGAAACACCATCCTGGGCGACGGCGCCGTCGTGCTGATCGTCGATCCCAATGGCATCGCCGGCATGGTCGGCGCCGCTGGAGCAGGCGATGCCTTTCACGCGGAGCCGCAGGCCGCGGCTGCGGCGCCCGCCAACGAGAAGACCACCGTGCTGGTGTTCAAGACGGGTTCGGAGGGCGTCAGGGCGGTTCCTCTCTCCCTCGTCACGCGCCTCGAGGAGGTCGAAGCCGCGCAGTTCGAGAACGGCAGCGGCCGCACGCTCCTGCACTACCGCAACCGGCTGGTCCCGGTCGTTCCCGTCGGCGAGACGAAGCTACGCAGCGAGGGACTGCAACCGCTGGTGATCGTCTCCGAGGGCGAGATGACGGTCGCGCTGGCCGTCGATGCGATCGTTGACATCGTCGATGAGGTACTCGACATCGAGATGGCGACCGCCCAGGATCGGGGCATCGTCGGCTCTGCGATGATCCGAGGCCGCGCCACGGACATCATCGACCTCGCCCATTACCTGCCGATGCACGAACGCGGCTGGCGCCATGCCGCTGCCGACCGCCTCGATTCCTCGTCGGCGGCGCAGATCCTGCTCGTCGAACCCTCAGCCTTCCTGCGGGACATGCTGACGCCGGTGCTGAAGGCATCGGGACACCGCATCGCCATCGCCACCAGCTTCGAAGCCGCGCGTCAGCAACTCGCCGATGGCGCGATCGACACGGTCCTCATTGACATTGACGGCGACATCGACGGCGCCTTCGCCTTCGTCGCGGCGCTCCGCAGTGGTCACGATGGCGACGGCTTCCGCCTCATCGGCATGACGGCGCTGGTGACGCCCGATCTCCACATGCGTGCCGGCCAGGCGCGGATCGACGAAGTCGTCGCCAAATTCGACCGGCGTTCCCTGCTCGGCGAGTTGGCGGAGCGTCGCCCCGGCATCAGGGAGGCCGCATGATGCTTCAGCACGCAGCCACGCTTCACCGGGCGCAGACGCGTCATCAGCCGGATAGCGGCGCGGCGGTCGACACGACTGTCGGCACGTTCGAATCCCTCGACTACGTCACCGTGATGATCGGTGACCAGATTCTCGGCCTGCCGATCGGGCGCGTGCATGACGTGTTCATCACCAACCGCATCACCCTCGTCCCGCGCGCACCATGCGAGATCATCGGCCTGCTCAATCTGCGCGGGCGCATCGTCACCGCGATCTGCCTGCGCAAACGCCTCGGCCGGCCGGTAACCCTCAGGCAAGATCGTGAGGGCAAAACGGAGCTGGTTGCCGTCGGCATCGACCATGGGGGCGAAGCCTATGCGCTGATCGTCGACGCCGTCGGAGAGGTCATGCGGCTGGATCAATCGACCTTCGAACCGAGCCCCGTCCATCTGGACCGCAACTGGGCGGCCCTCTCCACCGGCGTGCACCGCCTCGAGGACCGCCTGCTGGTGGTTCTCGACGTCGACGCCATCCTCGCACTTGAGCTGGATGCCGCAGCCTGACGCGCCGCCGCACCGATCTGGAGATTGACCATGAAGTATTGCCTCGTCGTCGATGACTCGGCCGTGATCCGCAAGGTTGCCCGGCGCATCCTCGAAGGTCTTCAGTTCCGCATCACGGAAGCCGAGGACGGCGCACGCGCGATCGATTCCTGCAAGGGGGAGATGCCCGACGCCGTGTTGCTCGACTGGAACATGCCGATCATGGACGGCTACGACTTCCTGCGCACGTTGCGCCAGATGCCCGGCGGCAAGCGCCCCAAGGTCGTTTTCTGCACGACGGAAAACGACATCGCCCATATCGCGCGGGCCATGCATGCCGGCGCCGACGAATACATCATGAAGCCGTTCGACAAGGAGATCGTCGCCTCCAAATTCCACCAGGTCGGACTGCTTTGAACACAGCCGCGGCAGCCCCCAATGCCAAACCGCCTCAGAGTGAGGTTTGTCAGCCGCTGCCGGTCGCAGGGCTGGGGTCAAGCAGGCAGAGCAGCGGAATGTGTGACGCATGAGCAGCCCCTCACCGACAGGTGGACAGAGGCACAAGACGGTCGTGATCGCCGACGATTCGGTCGTCGTGCGCGGCCTTTTCGCCCGCTGGCTCGGTGAAAGCGGACAGTTTCATCTCGTGGCCGTCGCCGGCGACGGCGAGACCGCGGTGGCCCATGCAGGGCGCTTCAAGCCCGATGTGATGGTGCTCGACCTCGACATGCCGGGCGTCGACGGCGCAACGGCCTTGCCCCAGATCCTCAAGGAAAGCCCCCATACCGGCATCCTGCTGGCGACGACGCTGAGCGAGCGCAACACGCGCATCGCCCTCGAATGCATGACCAAGGGCGCCATGGACGTCGTCTCCAAGCCCGACAGCCGCAGCGGAATGACGCTGTCCCTCGACTTCCGCAGCGAGTTCCTGCTCAAGCTCGGCAATATCGCGCAGACTCGGCTGCGGCCGGGGGCACTGCCACCAGAGATCGATGTCGATTTCACGCCGGCTGGCCCGACGAGTCTGCGCCAGTTCGTCTCGGTCGTGCCGCGCTACCTCGTCGTCGGCGCCTCCACCGGCGGCCCGCGCGCCGTAGCAAGGGTGCTTTTCGATATCGGCGACGCTCTGCAGGATCTGACGACGATCGTCGTCCAGCACATGCCCCCGCTCTTCACCGCCTCCTTCGCCGAGCAGATCGCCGGTTATATCGGCATTCCCGCACGCGAACCCTTCGACGGCGAGCGGCTTGCCCGCGGCACGATCTACATCGCCCCCGGCGGCCGCCATCTCGGCATCGATCGCCGGCTCGGTCACATCACGGCGAGCATCAGCGACGCTCCGCCGGTACGCTTCTGCCGGCCCGCGGTGGATGTGCTGTTCAGCGACGCGGCCCGCCATCTCGGCCCCGCCGCGCTCGGCGTCGTGCTGACCGGCATGGGCGCGGACGGCACGGAGGGCGCAGGCGCGCTGCGTCGGTCCGGTGCGGCCGTGATCGCCCAGGACGAATACAGCAGCACGATCTGGGGCATGCCCGGCTCGGTCGTCCGGGCGCAGCATGCCAGCGCCGTTATCCCGCTGGACGACATCGGCGGCGCGATCCGCGGCCTCGTACGCGCCGGTCAGCTCTCATGACGGACACGGATTTCAACTTCCTGCGCCTGCTGCTGCATCTCCGCTCGGGCCTCTCGCTCAGCCCCGAGAAGCGCTATCTGGCGGAGAGTCGGCTCGGCATCCTCTGCCGCCGGCGCGGCATCGCCGGCATTGAGACACTGGTCGAACAATTGCGCCAGGGCAACAACGCCGCGCTGGAACACGCCGTCGTCGAGGCGATGACGACGAACGAGACGCTGTTCTTCCGCGACCACACCCCGTTCGACCTGTTCCGCAACGTGATCCTGCCGGAGAAGCTGGCTGCCAACGCCGCGACGCGGTCGCTACGCATCTGGTGCGCGGCTGTCTCGAGCGGCCAGGAAGCCTATTCGCTGGCGATGATCCTGGATGAGATGGCGCCCCGCCTTGCCGGCTGGAAAGTCCAGATCATCGGCTCCGACATTTCGGCGGAAGTGCTGGAGCGCGCGCGCTCCGGCCTCTACAGCCAGTTCGAAATCCAGCGCGGCCTGCCGATCCAGATGCTCCTCAAGCATTTCCAGCAGAATGGCGACAAGTGGCAGGTTTCGGAGCGGCTGCGGGCGATGATCGAGCTGAAACAGCACAACCTGCTCGAAGCCAACGGCCATCTCGGCCAGTTCGACGTGATTTTCTGCCGCAACGTGCTGATCTATTTCGACGTTCCGACCAAGGCCAAGGTGCTGGGCCTGCTCGCACCACGACTCGCACCCGAGGGCGCCGTCGTGCTGGGAGCGGCCGAGACCGTGATCGGGATTTCCACCACGATCGTCCCCGACGCGAAGCACCGCGGCCTCTATCGCGACCGGCATTCGGCCAAGGCCCAGCCAGCGAGCATGTCCCTGCCCGTGGAACCTCGCCTCGCGCAGGGCGGCGCCCGCTTCTAGAACGCGTTTCCGATCAGACCGGATCGTTTCCGTTGCCGTCATCGCGAGCGCAGCGAAGCAATGACGGGCAAAGTGCGCAGCGGCCAGCGCCGGCCGCGACGCTCTTCACAAACAAAAACCCCGCCTCTCGGCGGGGTCCCCGTCGACCTGTCGTGTACATCCGACGATCAGGCCGCGATCTGTATGGCACCGGAACGTGACCGCCTTGTGACGACCGCCCCGCCGGGACATCAAGCCGGGATACGCTCCTCAACATCGGACGGCTCGCGCAGCACATAGCCGCGGCCCCAGACCGTCTCGATGTAGTTCTTGCCGTCCGACGCATTCGCCAGCTTCTTGCGCAGCTTGCAGATGAAGACGTCGATGATCTTGAGTTCGGGCTCGTCCATGCCGCCATAGAGGTGGTTCAGGAACATTTCCTTGGTCAGGGTCGTGCCCTTGCGGAGCGAGAGCAGCTCCAGCATCTGGTATTCCTTGCCGGTGAGGTGGACGCGGGCGGCGTCGACTTCCACGGTCTTGGTGTCGAGATTGACGACGAGGTCGCCCGTCGTGATGACCGACTGGGCATGGCCCTTCGAGCGGCGCACGATCGCGTGGATGCGGGCGACGAGTTCGTCCTTGTGGAACGGCTTGGTCAGGTAGTCGTCGGCGCCGAAGCCGAGACCCTTGACCTTGTCCTCGATGCCGGCGAGGCCCGACAGGATCAGGATCGGTGTCTTGACCTTGGCGACGCGCAAGGAGCGCAGCACCTCGTAGCCGGACATGTCTGGCAGGTTCAGGTCGAGGAGGATGATGTCGTAATCGTAGAGCTTGCCGAGATCGACGCCTTCCTCACCGAGATCCGTCGTATAGACGTTGAAGCTCTCGGATTTGAGCATCAGCTCGATCGACTGGGCGGTCGCGCTATCGTCCTCGATCAGCAGAACCCGCATGTCCACGTCCCCAATTTCGCCCGCAGGCAAGCCGACCTAGTGATTCGCCCGGACCCGCACGGTCCTGAGCGAGAAGGCGCTTGCCCGATGAAACTTCACGCGACACGCTACGGGCACAATGGTTAACAAACCGTGATTCCCGTGCGCAAGCGCTTCCTGGGAGAAAGTGAAGATCCTTGTCGAGGTGAGTCGAATTTGACACGGATCGTTTCGCCAATCGCCCGCGAAATGCCCTTTCGCGGAGACCGCCTCGTGGAACGGGGCCCAATTGCCCCCGCGTCGCGACGCAGCCTCGAAAGACAGTGTTAATCACCCGACTTAATGAACGGTAAACGAGCCCAATCTGTTAGGATTGATTACGAACTTCGAAACGAGCTTTTTTCACCACGTTTCCCGATGCGGCGTCGTTCCGCCGGCCGTTCGCAGACCTGCCGGCGTCGCCGCCTGTCTCGGCTGAATGTCGACGCCTGCTTTGCGCTCCCGACTTCGGCCAGCCTTGCCGCCGCGACGCAAATCAGTGAGACGATAGCGCTGACGGGTTGACGGACGTAACATATGAACAGCGCCGCGCACGGCCATGATCGCCTTTCCGGCCTCGCCTCGACGATCGCCGGCCTCGACGCCGTGACGGTCTATGGCCGCGTGATCGCTGTGCGCGGCCTCCTCGTCGAGGTCGCGGGACCGATCGGCGCGATGAGCCTGGGCGGCCGCATCGAGATCGAGATCGCGCCCGGCAGCCGTGTACCCTGCGAGGTCATCGGCTTTTCCGGCGAAAAGGCGCTGGTGATGCCCTATGGCGGGCTCGACGGCGTGCGCCGCGGCTGTCCGGCCTATGTCGACAAGGCACCGCCCGGCATCAGGCCGACTCCGGCGTGGCTCGGACGCGTCGTCGATGCGCTCGGCAGGCCGGTCGATGGCGGCCCGCCCTTGCCGCAGGGCGAAGCGCTCTTCACCTTTCGCAACGACCCGCCGCCGGCCCATTCGCGCCGCCGTGTCGGCCGGCCGCTCGATCTTGGCGTGCGCGCGCTGAACGCCTTCCTGACCTGCTGCCTCGGCCAGCGCATGGGCATCTTCGCCGGTTCCGGCGTCGGCAAATCGGTGCTGCTCTCGATGCTGGCACGCTATGCCCGCGCCGACGTCAACGTCATCGGACTCGTCGGCGAGCGCGGGCGCGAGGTCCAGGAGTTTCTTCAGGACGATCTCGGGCCCCAAGGTCTCGCCCGCTCCGTCGTCGTCGTCGCGACCTCCGACGAACCGGCGCTGATGCGCAAGCAGGCCGCCATGACGACGCTCACCATCGCGGAGTATTTCCGCGACCAGGGCAAGCAGGTGATGTGCCTGATGGATTCGGTCACGCGCTTCGCCATGGCGATGCGCGAGATCGGTCTCGCCGCCGGCGAGCCGCCGACCACCAAGGGCTACACGCCGACGGTCTTCGCCGAATTGCCGCGCCTACTCGAGCGCGCCGGCCCGGGCGTTGGCGACGGCGCGATCACCGGGCTGTTTACCGTGCTCGTCGACGGCGGCGACCATGACGAGCCGGTCGCCGACGCGGTGCGCGGCATCCTCGACGGCCATATCGTGATGGAACGCTCGATCGCCGAGCGTGGCCGCTATCCCGCGATCAACGTCCTGAAATCGGTCTCGCGCACGATGCCGCGCTCCTGCGACCCGGCCTTCTACCCCGTCGTCCAGAAGGCGCGCGCGACGCTCGCGACCTATGCCGACATGGAGGAGCTGATTCGGCTCGGAGCCTACCGCCAGGGCGCCTCGGCCGAGGTCGACGAGGCGATCCGGCTCAACCCCGCGCTGGAAGGCTTCCTGAAACAGGCCAAGGACGACGCGACCAGCCTGCCGGACTGCTACGCCAAGCTCGCCGCGATCATGAACAGTTGATCATCACGGCTTCGCCAGCAGGCGCACCAGCGCCGCCATGGCCAGGAGCGCGACGACCTGAATTGCCGCAGAGCCGATCAGCGCCAGATCCCGCCCGAGCCGTTCGATCATCATTGCGAAGAGCAAGGGCGCCGCGGCGAAGGCGAGATTCTGCGGCACCGTCAGCCGACCGAGCATCGCGCCGAGGCCGCCGCGCCCAAACAGCGCCAGCGGCAGCGTGGCGCGCGCGACCGAGATCACGCCCATCGCCGCGCTGAAACACAGGACGAAGCCGATCGCAGCGGCCGGCGCGCCCGGCGCCAGTACGAGCAGGAAGCACGAAAACGGGCCCAGCACGAGACCGGCGAGCGCGGTCCACTCGACCCGCAGCCGCTCTCCCAGCGTCGCATCGACGAGGCGCGCCAGCAGCGTCGCCGGGCCGCTCAGCGCAGCGATCCCGACCGCCTCCGCTTCGCCGATCCCGGCATTGCGCAGGAGGTCGATCAGGTGCAGCGGCAGCCCCCAAGAGACGAGCCCGCTCGCCGAGAAGGCGATGGCGACCAGGCAGAAGGCGGAGCCGCGGTGCTGCGGCGGCACGCGCCCCTGATCGGCCTCAGCCGGAGACGGCGTCGCAGCCGCGGCCGTGGCGGAAAACCGCCGGCGCGGAACCGCGAGATAGATCGGCAGCACGATGGCGATCTGCATCGCAGCGAAAGCGAACCAGGTCGCCCGCCAGCCAAAAGCCCCGCTCAGCGCCGCCGCCAGCGGCCAGAACACCGCCGAGGACAACCCCGTCGCGAGCATCATCAACCCAATCACCCGGCGGGTGCGCGGCCCCATCAGATGGGCGACGGTGACGCTGCCGACATTCGCGAGCGAGAAGGCATGGCCGATGCCGATGACGAGCCAGCTCGCGAGATAGCTGACCGGCCCCTGCGCCAAGCCCAGCAGCGCCAGCCCCAGCGCACAGATCACGGCGCCGATGCACATCGCTCCGCGCGTGCCCTCGCGGTCGAGATGGCGGCCGACGGCGGGGGCGAGCGCCGCTCCCGTGACGAGGAGGACCGTGATGCCGCCGAACACCACGGTGACGTCGAGCCCAAGATCGCGCTGGATGTCGCGCGCCAGCACGGACAGGGCATAGAAGGTCGAGCCCCAGCCGATGATGCGCGTGACGACGAGGCCGCAGATGAGCAGTCCATGTTCCGGAAGGCGCGGAAAGGCTGGCAAGGGAACAGGTCCGGGAGCTGGCGCAGGATGACTTGCGAATCCGTCGAGATCGCCAAGCTAGTACCCCGCCGTGTCCGCGCGCGTCAGCAGCACCTGCGCCGACGCACCATGCATCGAAAGCGGCGCTCTTTGGTAAGGAACGGTCAACCTCCTTGCGTCATTGTGCTTTTTGTCTCGCGGTATGGAGTTCCGGTCGCGCGCCGAGGGGTCGGCGCTCGGCCAATGCGTAATCAGGAGTTGGAAACGACATGAAGTCGCGAGAGACCCTTTTGCGTCTCAAACGCTTCCAGGTGGACGAAAAGCGCCGCCGGGTAAGCCAGATCGAGATGATGATCGCGGATTTTCACCGCATGGCCACTGATCTGGACCGTGAGATCCAGAGCGAGGAAACGCGGGCCGGCATCTCCGACCCCGCCCATTTCGCCTATCCGACCTATGCCAAGGCGGCGCTGGGCCGCCGCGATAATCTCCGCCAGTCCGCCGACAACCTGAAAGGCCAGCTCGACGAGGCCAAGGCCGAGCTTCAGGAAGCCTTCGAGGACATGAAGAAGGTCGAGATCCTCGACGACCGCGAGCGGGCCACCGAGCGCGCCGCCGAAGCCGCCCGCGATCAGGCGATGATGGATTCGATCGGCCTGCGCCCACGCGCCTGATCCGCGTGATCCGCGAAACGCGATCAAAGCCCGCCGGTCGTTCCGGCGGGCTTTCTTGTTGAGCCCGAATGCACAGAAGCCGGACAAGACGAATGTCTGGGTCGGGTCGGTTGCGAATGTTGGACGCCGCGCCACTATAGGCGGCATGGAGTATCATCTGCAGAGACCGCCGACGCGATAGCCGCACACTTAAGCAAGGGCTTCCGCGTCGAACGCATCGACCTCAACGGGGCACGAACTCCCTATCCTGTCAGCTTCGTCCAGACCGCCTTGCCTGATAGCAAACGCCTTTGGGGAACGAGGTCCGAATATGCCCTACTCGCAACCCCTCTCGATAAGCCCGCTTCGCAGGACGCAGGGGCAATTCTCCTGATCCCCTACAACGGCGGCCGCCTGATTTCCGTGAATCACGATCGCGGGAACATTTCGTTGGGGAACGCGAAGCCGGCGGACTGGTTCGCCACCGCAGCGGCGCCATTTCAAATGCTGTGCCGACCCTGGCTCTAGGTCGGCTATGGGTCGATTGTGTTGAAGAAGTCGGCGCTGTGTCGGCTGCCGATTGAGGCTTAACGGATCGCTGAAAGGGCGTTCGCCCTCATGCCGCCAGGGGCGGTGCTCCTTCGCCATTTTCCTGAGGTTCTGGGCGGTTGCTGCGAGCAGGAACTCGTCGCGGGCGCCGTACGGTCCTCGCAGGCGCAGGCGATCGAGTTTGAGGATGCGCTTCAGATGAGCGAAGAGCATCTCGGCCTTCGTCCGTTCGCGTCGCTCGGCGGATATCCTTCACGATCTGCTCTGTCGGTGCTTTCTCCGGCCTGGAGTTCGCTGGCGCGGTCCTTCCCGAAAACCCCTAAGTGGTCTCAAGGGGGCTGATGGCGGACAAGTTTGACAGAAGGGCGGCCTTGGTCTTTGGCTGATACTGGAGTGAGGACTGCATGGCGGATGCAGTGAGGTGCCATAATGACGAAGCTCTTCTCGCCGACACAATCGACGGCGACGCCGCACGTGACCATGGCACGCTCGTCGGACGAGACCCGCGAAGCAACAGTTCTGTATCGCTTCACCGACCGTCTTTTTCGCGCCCAGACGCTCCAAGAGATTTATGAAGCGGGTCTCGACGCGATTTGCGACGGGCTTTCAAGTTCGCGGGCCTCGATCCTGCGGTTTGATACTGACGGTGTCATGCGTTTCGTGGCGTGGCGCGGCCTATCTGACCGCTATAGAGGCGCTGTCGAGGGGCACTCGCCGTGGAAACCCTGGCAGCGCGATGCCGATCCGATCTTCGTTTCGGACATTCTGTCATCCGGAGAAGACCCCGCCCTTGTCGAGACTGTCCTTGCCGAAAATATCCGAGCGCTGGCATTCATTCCGCTCGCCGACACCGCTGAGCTGCTCGGCAAGTTCATGGTCTATTACGATACGCCGCGCTTCTTCACCGAAAACGAGCGACTTGTCGCGCAGATCATCTCGCGGCAACTCGGCTTCGCGGTCGACCGGCATCTTGGTGATGCGTCGGCGCGCCGCCTGATCGCGCTGGTCGAATCGTCGGACGACGCGATCGTAGCCAAGGACCTGAACGGCACCATCACCGATTGGAATCCGGGAGCAGAGCGGCTGTTCGGATATCAAAAAGCCGAAGCTGTCGGCCAATCCATCGCGCTGGTTATCCCTGAGGACCGCCAGCACGAAGAGCCCGGCATCCTCGAGCGTATCCGCACCGGAGAGCGGATCAATCACTACGAAACCGTTCGCCGCCGCAAGGACGGCAGCCTGGTGGACATTTCCCTGACGATTTCTCCCATCCGGGATCAGAGCGGGCGCATCATCGGCGCATCTAAAATCGCCCGCGACATATCGGACCGTCGCCGTGCCGAAGAACAGCAACTGCTGCTCATGCACGAGATGAACCATCGGATCAAAAACCTGTTCGCCATTGCGAGCGGCATCGTTCACTTGAGTGCGCATTCCATGCCGGGCTCCTCCCAATGGGCGTCGGTGGTTTCCGAACGTCTCGGCACTTTGGCGCGAGCTCACTCCCTCACCATGAAGCTGTCCGGAGAAGGCGAGCCCAGCACCACGGCCCTTCACACGCTGATCGAAACGATTCTCGCTCCCTATCGAGCGGCCGACCGGCGCCGGTTCGAAATCCGGGGTCCAGACGTCGCCGTACCCGCCGAACTCATCACGCCGTTGTCGCTGCTTCTTCATGAATTCGCGACGAACGCAGCGAAATACGGCAGCCTTTCCACACCCGACGGGATCGTCCTGATCTCCTGCTCTCGCCGGAATGCGGAATTTGTCATTCATTGGCAGGAGAGCGGCGGCCCTGCGACGCAAGCGCCGACATCTGACGGCTTCGGAACGAAACTCGTCCAGGCGACGGCGCGCCAGCTCGGGCGTTTGAGCTACGCCTGGAACAGGGATGGCGCTTCGATGGAACTCGTCATCGCAGCCGGACATCTCGGAGAATAGGCACAGCCGACCGGTATCGGCCAAGGCGGAAAGACCCGACAAGCGCGGCTATCTCCGCGGCGTGTTTTCGCAAGGCGCTTTGGCCTTTCCACATCCACAACGGGTAGCGATCAGACCTCGGATCCTTCGATCGGAGGCCCACACGCGCTCGAACTGAGATCGGTTCTCATCCCGACGGCCGGGATCAATTCGCGAGTGCATCGCCGACGCCGTGCCAGACCTGATCCTTCAGCGTGATCCACGGGGGCGCGGGAATGGTCACGGGCGGCTCGCCTCGCCTGATGCCATCGATCGCCAAGGTGGCGATATGGATCTCGCCATCGGTATAGTAGGGATCACCTTCGCCATTGCGACCGAACAGGGTCGGGCCCACCCCGGAAATCTGGAAGAAGTTCTGGACCATGCCGGCCTTGCCGAGGTCGCGCATCAGCATGTCGCGCTCTGCGTCGATATCGGGCGCAATGTGGTGCGTGACCTGGCCGGTGTCGTGGCTGAGGCCGACGCCCCGGTCAAAAGTCACCGCGCCGAGCCAGACCGGCCGGTCGCCGTTCCCCTTCTCGAGGACCATCCAGAAGCGCACGTGGTGCCGGCGGTTCGCGCTGGTCCCTTCGGGCTTTTCGAACGCTAGCTGCTCCTTCTTCCCCTCGTAGTACAGTGGACTGACGGGCGCCTCGCGATAGGGCCGGTCGAGCACCACACTGCCGATGATCTCGATGCTCGTCCGCAAGGTAATCGGATCGGCCGGATACCAGCCCGCCGCATGCATGGCGCGGAGGGCATCATCCTTGCTGCCGACGAACCCGACATTGAGGGCATCGCCAGGGATACCGCTCGCAGTGCGTGTCACCATCGGCAGTGAGGCGAGGCCCGGTTCGTGCTCGTGGTGACGCCACAGCAGCGGCAGTATCAGATAGGCGAGCAGCAGGTAGCCGACGAGCGCGCCTGTCAGAACGATCCACCACCGTCGCCGGCTCGCGATCTTTCCCATGCCTGACACCAACTTGATTGCGCTCGCTGCCTGCCGCAGCGCGCCACCGGGTCAACGGGCTACCTGCGCAGGCTAATCCTCGGCAAAGCGTCAACCAAGCGTCGCGCGCACGAAGGCGCCCATCTCCGCCAGCGCCCGGCGACCATCGGCAAGCTGTGAGTAGAACAGGTGCCAGGCATGGATCATATGCGGCCAGACCTGGAGCGTCGTCCGCACATCCGCCGCCGCTGCGACGCCCGCCAGCCGGATCGCATCATCCAATAGGGTCTCGTCTGAGCCGACCTGGATCAGCAAGGGTGGCAATCCACGCAGATCGGCATGGATCGGCGAAACCATCGGCAGGCGCGGATCGCTGCCTTGCAGATACGCCGCCGCCAGTTCGTGCAGATAGGGCCCCTGGATCAACGGGTCGACGGCTGCTTTGGTCTGGATCGTCGCGCCCGACATCTCCAAATCCGTCCATGGCGAGCTGCACCATGCGCAGGCGGGCAAGGCCGTGCCCGCTTCGCGCAACGAGACCAGCGTCGCGATCGCCAGCCCGCCGCCGGCGCTCTCCCCGGCCACGACGATGTTCTCCGGCGGGAACCCTTGCGACAGCAGGAACCGGTAGCCGGTCAGCGCGTCCTCCAGCGCCGCCGGAAACGGATGTTCGGGCGCCAGGCGGTAACCCAGCGCCAGCGTGCGCGTGCCTGCCTCGCGCCCGGCTTGCGCAATCATATGCCGGTGGCTCTTGATCGATCCGGAAACATAGCCGCCGCCGTGGAGGAACATGATGACCCGCTCCGGGTCGGCGGCGAGCGTGGTGGTCCATTCCGCCTCCACCCCATTCGCATCGACCGGCTCGACGACGACATCCGCCGGCATGTCGTAACGCGCGGTCAGATCATCCAGCCGCTTCCGGCGGCCGGGAAGGTCAACTGGCCGCTGCCCGGCCGCCAGCAGCGCCCTGATGGCGGCGAGTTCCGCGTCGGTCTGTGTCATGCTCGCCTCCTCCCAATTCGAGCACGATGTCGAGCAACATCAGGACTGGCAAGAAGGGGCGAGCTTTGGCGGGCTTACCTCGCAGTGACGGGGCGCCCTTACTCGACGACCGGATGGTGCGGGACGCAGTCGCGCCGCATCTTCCCCGCCAGCCGCGGATCATCATCGACTTCGATGCCGCGCTTGAACACGACGAAGCCGGAGCGCTGGTAGAATTCCGGCGCGCCCTGGTGATCGAGCGTGCAGGTATGGACCCAGAAGCGCGAGATCGGCTTGGCCCAGGCGAGTTCCAGAGCCCGATTCATCAGCCAGCGCCCCGCCCCTTGGCCGAGCACGCTCTCGTCGAGGCCGAAGAACGCGAGTTCGGCTTCACCCGCGACCCGGAAATCCAGCTCCAGCAGGCCGACATCGGCGCCCTCGTGCCGGACCAGAAAGGTCTCGACGTTCGGGTCGGCCAGGATCGCCTCGACCTCGCCGGCAGGCTTGACCAGCCGGCTGAACCACATCCAGCGCTCGCCGATCCGGCGATAGAGCGCAAGGTAGCGGCCGATCTCGGGCGCGCCGATGCGCTCGAGCGCGAAAGCCTCGACGCCGGGCGGGTCGAGCCGGACCGGCGGCGGCGCGGTCATCTCGAGCGAGGTCACGATCGCGGCGATCTTGCCGGGCGGCAGGTCCGTCGTGCCGGTGAGGCTGATGGTCAGGGTCGATGTCATCGCGTCATCTTCAGGAAGCAGCTGGCGGTCGGGAATCACGCAGATCGTGAAACGCACGCCGCGATCATGACATGATCCCGGCGGAAAGATCAGGGCATGACGCGGCAGAACCATCCTTTGACATCGCGCGCATGCAGGCTGGGCCGCATGGCGCTGTTGCACCTCGGCTCGGTGCCGGCGCTCGCCGACAAGAGCCTGACGACGCGCTGGAAGCTTCTGTCGCCGGTGCAGGTTCTGGCGATCGCCGAGGCCACGCCGGAGCCAGCCGAGCGACCGCCGCGATACGGCCCGGATCGAAGCAGCATTCGCAACTGATCGCCCTCGACGAGCAGGCTCGCCCGGCCCGGACGGCCGGCATGGCACCACCTCGCAACCCAAGGACTTCCGATGAATCGCCTTCTCTCGACCGGCCTCGCCGCCGCCATCCTAGGCACGCTCAGCTTCGGCGCCGCCGCCCTCGCCCAGCAGCATCAGGGTCATTCCAGCCATGGCGCCGCGGCCGCGACATCCCGCGACAACGCAGCGACCATGGCCTACAAGGCCGCCAACACCCGCATGCACAAGGACATGGACATCGCCTTCACCGGCGATGCCGACGCCGATTTCGTGCGCGGCATGATCCCGCATCACCAGGGCGCGATCGACATGGCCAAGGTCGTCCTCGCCCATGGCAAGGACCCCGAACTGAAGAAGCTGGCGACGAGCATCATTGCCGACCAGGAGAAGGAAATCGCGATGATGCGCGAATGGCTTACGAAGAACGGAAAATAGCGCCGTCACGGCAGGCAGGCGGCGGCGACGCCGCTTGCTCTCGCCCCGCCCCGCTGGCACACAGGCTAAGGCCGGCGCTCCTCATCCGAAGTTCGCGGGCCCTGCCTTGCCTCACGCCTCCTCGCAGCCCGCGGGTTTCATGAAACGCTATCTCGACTATCTCTGGCCGATCATCGGACTCGTCGCGGTCGTCTGGTCGGTCGATCTGCTCTGGGACAAGCTCAAGGCCGAAGCCGGCACGGACGCCGCCATCGAGGCCCTGCTCGAACGAGGCAGTCTCTGGGAGAATCTGCGCATCGTCGCGAGCCGCATCGGGCAGAAGATCGCCGTGATCCCTACAGAGGCCTTCTTCCACGCCGCGTTGGCGACCCTCGTCGCCTATGCGGCGCTCGCCTGGTACGACCGCATCGCCCTGGTCCATCTCGGCAAGGAAAAGGGCATCTCCTGGTTCTACATCTCGCTCTGCTCCTTCGTGACCTATGCGCTGTCGCACAATATCGGCGCCTCGGTGTTTTCGGGCGGGATGGTGCGCTATCGCGCCTATACGGCGAAGGGGCTGACGGCCGGCGAGGTCGCGGTGCTGGTGGCGCTCTGCTCCTTCACCTTCGCCTTCGGCACGATCCTGCTGATGGGACTGGTGCTGATCTACGAGCCAGAGATCCTGCGCCCGCTCGGCCGCCTCTCGAAATGGTTCACGATCGGCGACAGCACCGCGCGGCTGATCGGAGCCGGCATGCTCGGCTTCGTCGCGCTCTACACCATCGGCTCCTGGCTCAAGTTCAGGCCGCTGCGCATCGGCAAGTTCGAGGTCATCTATCCGCGGCTGCCGATTGTCGCCCGACAATATCTGGCCGCGCCGCTGGAGCTGGCGGGCGCCGCCGGCATCATCTATTTCGCCCTGCCCGAGCAGGGCAATCCAGGCTTCCTGATCGTGCTCGGCGCTTTCCTTCTCTCTTTCTCGGCCGGGTTGCTGAGCCAGGTCCCCGGCGGCGTCGGCGTGATGGAAGCGGTCTTCCTGGCGGTGATGCCGGGCATCCCGGCGCCGGCCGTCTTCGCCGCGCTGCTGGTCTGGCGGATGTTCTACCTGATCATC
The DNA here is from genome assembly GCF_058801345.1 of Allobosea sp. GW822-FHT03F07. Taxonomy (NCBI): domain Bacteria; kingdom Pseudomonadati; phylum Pseudomonadota; class Alphaproteobacteria; order Hyphomicrobiales; family Alloboseaceae; genus Allobosea; species Allobosea sp. GW822-FHT03F07. The sequence continues at coordinate 950,596 of NZ_JBXAND010000001.1, read as the reverse complement.
CCGCTCGTGATCTCGCTGCCGGTGGTGCTCGCCTTCGAGCGCGACCAGCTCAAGCGCCACACCCGCATCGCGCCGCCGCCATAGACCCCGGCTCTAAAGGTGATGTCGCCCCGACCGCGAGCCCTCAGCGTCTGAGCGCGATCGCCGCGGCAGCGAACATCAGCAGCGCCCCGACGGCCTCGCTCGGACCGAACGGCTCGCCCAGCACACCCACACCGGCCCCGACCGCGATCACCGGACTGACGAAGGCGTAGAGCCCAGCGCGGAACGCCCCCCAATCGCGCAGCAGCCGCAGATAGATCGTGAAGCCGACGAGCGAGCCGACCACGACCAGGAAGCCGAGCGCAGGTCCGACCGGCCACCCGAACAGCGCCGCGACATGGCGCATTTCCACCGTCTCCAGGGTCAACGCGACAGCGATGAGGCCTACGGTCCCGATCACGCTCTGCCACCCGGCCAGCGCCAGCGTCGGGATATTGCCCGCGACCGGGCGGGTCAGCACTGCTCCGACGCAGTAGGACAGAGTGCCCAGCGCGACCGCGCCGAGCCCCCATCCCTCGAGCGGATCCGCCGCGCCCAGCCCCCCGGCCATCCGCCCGGCGAAGAGGAAGCTCAGGCCGACCGTGCCGAGCGCGATGGCAAACAGGCGCCGGCCCGTGATCGCCTGCCCCTCGATGACGCGGCTGGCGAGCAGCGTCCAGATCGGGATCGTCGCCATGTTGACGATGGCGGAGAGGCCAGACGGCGCATGCGACAGCCCCCAGAACAGCAGCGAGTAGCTGCCAGTGTTCACGAGCAGCGACGTGCCGACAAGGCGCGGCACGGCCTCGCACGGCACGCGCAACGCGTCTCGCCCCGCCCAGGCGAGCAGCAGCACGCCCGCGAAGACGAAGCGCGACGCCGCCAGGAAGATCGGCGGAACATGCTCGGTCGCGATCCGCACCGGCAGAAAGGTCAGGCCCCAGACCAGGCAAAGCACCGCAAACAGCAGGGCTTCGCGCGAAAGCGCGTCCTTGCGCACAGGCCCCATCGCCGCCTCCGCGCCCTTCACAGGAAACGCTGCAGGAAGACCAGATCGAGCCAGCGGCCGAATTTCCGGCCGACCTCGCTGAAACGCCCCGCCTGCGTGAAGCCGAGGCGCTCATGCATCGCCAGCGACGCCGCATTGTCGGCGTCGATGCCAGCGATGATCACATGCTTGTCGAGCGCTGCGGCCAGCGGGAACAGCGCCGAGACGAGCGCCTTGCCGAGGCCCCTGCCCTGCCGGTCCGACCGGATATGGACGCTATGCTCGATGGTGTGGCGATAGCCCGGCCAGGCCCGGAAGTCGCCGAAGCTCGCATAGCCGACGGCCGCGCCGCCATCATCCGCGACGAGCACCGGATAGCCTTGCGCGGTGCGGGCGCGGAACCAATCGAGCCGATCCTCCAGGGTCGCGACCATCTCGGTGTAAACCGCGGTCGTGTTCGCGATCACGTCGTTGTAGATCGCGAGCATAGCCGGGAGGTCGGCTTCCACCGCCGGGCGAATGAAAATCGGTTGCATTTGAGATCATCCACTATAGAAGATATATTGATATGATAGTAGACGATATGACGTCAAGATTGGCCGACCGGGTGCGGCTCGAGCGGGAGACGCGGGGCTGGAGCCTCACGGATCTGGCCGAGCGCTCCGGCGTGTCGCGCGCCATGATCAGCAAGATCGAACGTGGCGAGGCGAGCCCGACCGCGATCCTGCTCGGCAAGCTCTCGGGGGCCTTCGGGCTGACGCTGTCGAGCCTGCTGGCGCGGATCGAGACAGCGGGCGAACGCCTGAGGCGCCGCGACGAGCAGCCGCTTTGGCGCGATCCCGAAACCGGCTTCACGCGCCGGGCAGTGTCGCCTGCCGGCCAGGCGGGCCTTGAACTCGTCGAGGCAGAATTGCCACCGGGCGCGCGCATCGCCTATCCGGCGAGCGCCTACGCCTTCATTCGCCAGCAAATCTGGATTCAGTCCGGCACGCTTGATTTCACCGAAGGTGAGCAGGCGATGCGGCTCAGCCCCGGCGATTGCCTCGAACTAGGCCCCCCCAGCGATTGCGCCTTCGCCAATACGAGCGGCGAGCCCGTCCGCTATCTCGTCGTGGTCGTCAGGCGCTGAACCGGCTCAGACGGTCCCGACCGTCTTGAGGCGCACCCGCGGATGGATCTCGGCCTGCGAGAGCACCGGGGTCTCGCGCCGGAAGCGCTCGATGATCTGGCGCACGAAGGGCCGCGCCATGCCGGAGGTGACGAGCGCCGGCATCTCGCCGATGCGGGCGGCGTCCTCGAACTTCTCGCGCACCTGATGCACGAACTCCTGCAGCCGCGACGGCTGCATCGCGAGGTGGCGATCGTCACCCTGGCCGATGATCGATTCAGCGAAGACGCTTTCCCAGGCCGGCGAGAGCGTGATGATCGGCAGCAGGCCCTGATGGTTCGAGAACTGCGCGCAGATCTGGCGGGCGAGCCGCATGCGGACATGCTCTGCGATGTCGCGCGGGTTCTTCAGACCGCCGGCCGCTTCCGCGATGCCCTCGACGATCGTGGCGAGGTCGCGGATCGAGACGCGCTCGGACAGGAGGAGCTGCAGCACGCGCTGGATTCCGGTGGTCGAGATCTGGCTCGGCACGATCTCCTTGATGAGGTCGGCATGGTCCTTGGGCAGTTCGCGCAGCAGTTTCTGGACCTCGCCATGCGAGAGCAGCTCCGGCATGTGCGACTTCAGCACCTCAGTCAGATGCGTCGAGATCACCGTCGAGGCGTCGACGACCGTGAAACCGCGCAATTGCGCCTCGTCCTGCAGGGCGCCGTCGATCCAGGTCGCGGGCAGGCCGAAGGTCGGCTCCAGCACGTTGTGGCCCGGCAGATTGACGCTGCCGCCCATCGGGTCCATCGCCATGTACTGGCCGGCATAGACGATGCCGTGGCCCGCATCGATCTCCTTGATCTTGATGTAGTAGTGGTTTGCCTCGAGCTGGACGTTATCGACGATACGGACCGCCGGCATGACGAAGCCGAGTTCGGCGGCAAGCTGCCGGCGCAGCGCACGCACCTGGTCGGTCAGGCGGTCCTGCCCGCCGGCCGAATTCACCAGAGGCAGCAAGCCGTAGCCGATCTCGATCTTGAGCTCGTCGAGCTTGAGCAGGTCGTTGAGCGTCTCCTCCTTCGGCGTGCCGTCGGCCTGCAGCGGCGAGGCGGCCAGCGCGGCATCAGCGACCTCGGCTTCCTTGGCCTTGGCGAGGCGGCCGAAATGCCGCGCGAGCCAGGCCGAGCCGCCAGCCAGCACAAGAAACGGCATCATCGGGATGCCGGGCAGCACCGCGATCAGCAGCATCACCGCCGCCGACATGCCGAGTGCCTTAGGATAGCCCGAGAGCTGCTTGCCCAGCGCCTTGTCGGCGGCGCCGCGCACGCCGGATTTCGAAACCAGCAGGCCAGCAGCCGTCGAGACGATCAGCGCCGGGATCTGGCTGACGAGACCGTCGCCGACAGTGAGCTGGGTGTAGTTGTGGGCGGCAGCACCGAAGCTCATGCCCTGCTGCGCGACACCGATGATGATGCCGCCGAGCACGTTGATGAAGGTGATCAGCAGGCCCGCGATCGCGTCGCCGCGCACGAACTTCGAGGCGCCATCCATCGAGCCGAAGAAGTTCGCCTCGTCCTCCAGCGCCTTGCGCCGGACCTTGGCGACCTCCTGGTCGATCAGGCCCGCGCCGAGATCGGCGTCGATCGCCATCTGCTTGCCGGGCATGGCGTCGAGCGCGAAGCGCGCCGCGACTTCCGCGATACGCCCCGAGCCCTTGGTGATGACGACGAAGTTCACGATGATCAGGATGGTGAAGACGATCACCCCGATCACGAAATTGCCGCCCATCACGAAATTGCCGAAGGCCTCGATGACATGGCCGGCGGCCGCACTGCCCTCATGTCCATGCGCCAGGATCAGGCGCGTCGAAGCCAGATTGAGGGCGAGCCGCAGCATCGTCACGATGAGAAGGACGGTCGGAAAGGCCGAGAATTCGAGCGGTTCTTCGATGAACAGTGCCGTCATCAGCACGAGCACGGACAGAATGATCGAGAGCGCCAGCAGCATGTCGAGCAGCACGCCCGGCAGCGGGAAGATGAGCACCACGAGGATGCCCATGACGCCGATCGCAAGGAAGAGGTCGGGGCGGTTGAGGAGCTTCCCCATCGCCCCCCGGCTCATGCCGAAGCCGCTGCCCGTTCCAACCGTCACGTCGCTCATCGACCAGCCCACTCCCCGCGCCGAAACGCGCGCAACCCGGCAATTCTTGCCGGGCTCATGGTGAACGAGTGGTTAAGACGGCCGAAAAATTCGCCCCGGGAACCCTTTCCTGAACGGACCGTTATTGAACTGCCGCTTTACGGCCCCATTCGGCCGCCCCACTCGGCACGTGGCGACATAATCGGTTCAAAGAGCCGGAAATACTGGAGAATGACTTTGGATAGACGTTCATTCGTGATGAGCCTTTTCGGTGGCTTTGCCGCTGCGAGCCTCGGTGGCATCGCCCTCTCCCACGCGGCCGAGCCACAGGCCGCAGCTAAGCCCGGCGACCTCGATGCAGCCACCAAGGCCGGCCTCGACCGGGCCGATGCCGATTTCAACCAGGTCGTGGTGCGCGAGCGCGTCGTGCGCCGTCGCGGCCCCTATCGTCCGCCGGTCGTCCGCGAGCGTGTCATCGTGCGCCGCCGGCCGCGCCCCTATTACCGCCGCCCCGTGGTGGTGCGCCGGCGCGTGATCGTCCGCTGATCCGGCAAGCGGAGGCAGCCCATGCCGCCTCCGCTTTCTTGCCGGGCCATGCGGCAGCAAAGAGGAGCCCCCGGCATGACAGCAACGGCCCAGACCACTGCGACAGCCGGCCCCGCCGCAATTGCGACGGATGTCCCGGCACGGCTCGACCGGCTGCCCTGGTGCCGCTTCCATACGCTCGTCGTCGTCGCCCTCGGCATCACCTGGATTCTCGACGGGCTCGAAGTCACGCTCGCGGGCTCCGTCTCCGGCGCGCTGAAGGAAAGCCCCGCGCTGCGCTTCACCAACACCGAGGTCGGCATGGCTGGGGCCGCCTATATCGCCGGTGCGGTCCTCGGTGCGCTGTTCTTCGGCTGGCTCACCGACCGGCTCGGCCGCAAGAAGCTCTTCACCATCACCGTCCTGGTCTATCTCGCCGCGACGGCGGCCACCGCGTTCTCCTGGAATTTCTGGAGCTTCGTCATCTTCCGGTTCTTCACCGGCATGGGCATCGGCGGCGAATACACCGCCATCAACTCCACGATTCAGGAGCTGGTCCCGGCCCGCGTGCGCGGCTGGGTCGACCTCGTCATCAACGGCTCGTTCTGGGTCGGCGCCGCGCTCGGAGCGCTCGGCGCCATCGTACTGCTGAACCCCGCCGTGATCGATCCCGAGATCGGCTGGCGGCTGGCCTTCTTCATCGGCTCCGCGCTCGGTCTCGTCATCCTGATCCTCAGGCAGTTCATCCCCGAAAGCCCGCGCTGGCTGATCAGCCATGGCCGCGCCGACGAAGCCGCGGCCATCGTCGCCTCGATCGAGGCGCGCGCCGGCGTGACCTGGCGCGCCGAAGAGAAACTGCCCCTGACGCATCTGCGCCCTCGCAGGGCGACGCCGCTGGGCGAAGTCTTCAACGCACTCTTCGTTTTGCACCGGCAGCGTGCGCTCGTCGGCCTCGCCTTGATGGTGTCGCAGGCCTTCTTCTACAATGCGATCTTCTTCACCTATGCGCTGATCCTGACGGACTTCTATCAGATCCCGTCCCAGGCCATCGGCTGGTTCATCCTGCCCTTCGCCGCCGGCAACTTCCTCGGCCCGCTGATCCTCGGCCGCCTCTTCGATACGGTCGGGCGCCGCACCATGATCGCCGCGACCTATGCGCTGTCGGGGTTGCTGCTGACGGGAACGGGCTATCTGTTCTGGCGCGACGTCCTCACAGCTCAACAGCTCACCCTGTGCTGGAGCGTGGTCTTCTTCTTCGCCTCGGCGGCGGCGAGTTCAGCCTATCTTACGGTGAGCGAGACATTCCCGGTCGAGATGCGCGCGCTGGCGATCGCGGCCTTCTACGCTGTCGGGACGGGCGCGGGCGGCGTCGCCGGCCCCTGGCTCTTCGGCATCCTGATCGACACCGGCTCGCGCGGCAGCGTCTTCGGCGGCTATCTCTTCGGCGCCGTCCTGATGCTGGCCGCAGCACTGATCGCAGCCTGCTACGCCGTCAGGGCCGAGCGCAAGCCGCTGGAAAGCGTCGCGCGTCCCCTGAACGCGGTCGACGAACCCACAGGTTAGGAGAAGGTCAGCTGCCTTGCTTGGCTCGTCGCGATAGGCCGTTTCGCCTCCTAGCGATGTGCGCGAAAATCTTTCGCAGGGAACAAAGCATCATCTAAATGCATTATCCCTCACCCGTGTTTTCGCCGTATGAAGGCAATAGAAGATGCGGAGAATAACAGCTTCGGAGGATGTCGTGGATAGACGCTCATTCATCATGACACTGATCGGCGGCATGGCTGCCGCCAGCATTGGCGGCGTCGCAGCTGTGGAAGCCGCGCAGCCCAAAGCCGCCCCAGTGCCCGATCCAGCCCCCGCCCGCGACGACGAGGCCGTGACCGCCGAGATCAAGGACGCACTCGACAAAAGCGACGCCGAGTTCAGCCAATATTATTATTACCGCCGGCCGCGCTATTACGCCCGCCCGCGTTACTACTATCGCCCGCGCGTCTACTACCGGCCGCGTTACTACTACCGTCCGCGCTATTATCGTCGGCGCTATTACTACTGAGGTAGTCCCGGGTCAGAGCGTGTTGACGCGTGCCTGACCCGGCTCCGCCACCACGATCCCGGCGGAGGTGTATTCGCTCAGCTTGTTGCGCAGCGTGCGGATCGAAATCCCGAGGATCTTGGCCGCATGGGTGCGGTTGCCGAGGCAATGATCGAGCGTGTCGAGGATCAGCTCACGCTCGACATCGGCGACCGTATGGCCGACGAGGGAGCGCGTCACCGCTTCGGCCGTCTGCGCCGCGCGTGCCGCCGTGTCACGCCCGGCCGCGGGGCCGAGCGTCTCGCCTTCCGGCGTCATCACCGCTTCCGCCCCGATCTCGGCGCCCTTGGCCAGCAGCACCGCGCGGTGGATCGTGTTCTCTAGCTCGCGGACATTGCCGCGCCAGGCGTTGGATAGCAGCAGCTTGCGGGCATCCGCAGCGACGGGCCTCAGCGGCATGCCGTTGAGCTCTGCATATTTGCGGGCGAAGTGATCGGTCAGTGCCAGAATGTCGCCCGGCCGTTCGCGCAGCGCCGGCAGGCGCAAATGCACGACGTTCAGCCGGTAGAACAGGTCCTCCCGGAACGAGCCCTCGCGCACGGCATCGCCGAGATTGCGGTTCGAGGTCGCGATGATCCGCAGATCGACCTTCACCGGCTGCGTGCCGCCGACACGGTCGATCATCCGTTCCTGCAAGGCCCGCAGCAGCTTGGCCTGGAGGCGGACATCCATCTCCGAGATTTCGTCGAGCAGCAGCGTGCCGCCATTGGCCTCCTCGAACTTGCCGATGCGCCGCGCGATCGCCCCGGTGAAAGCGCCCTTCTCATGGCCGAAGAGTTCGGATTCGAGCAGGTTGTCGGGAATGGCGGCGCAGTTCACGGCGACGAACGGCTTGTCCTTGCGCAGGGATTTCTGGTGCAGGTGACGCGCGATCACCTCCTTGCCGGTGCCACTTTCGCCGGTCACGAGAACGGGCGCGTCCGAGCGGGCGATCTGGCCGGCGAGTTGCACGACGCGCTCCATCGCCGGATCCTTCCAGATCAGGCTGGACTGGTCGGCGGCGACCGCTTCCAGCACGGCCGCGATCAGTTCCGGGTCAGGCGGCAGCGGAACATATTCGCGCGCACCGGCCTGGATCGCGGCGACGGCCGCGCGCGCATCGGTCGAGGTGCCGCAGGCCACGATCGGCGTGCGGATGCGCTCGGCCTCCAATGCGGCGACGAACTGCGCCACCGGCAGCGCGACCTCGACCATCAGCAGGTCGGCGCCCTTGGAACGCAGCACGGCCAGTGTCTGCTCGAGCCCCTCGGTATGGGTCACATTGGCGCCGTGTGCGATCGCGATCTTGGCGGCCGCGATGAGCTGTCCCTTGAGACCGCCGGCAATGATGAGGCGCATGGCTCAGGCCTTTCCGCTTGAAGTCGTGAGAAGGCCGCGGGTCATCCCCGGTCAGCCTTGATGATTTCGGTCATCGTGACGCCGAGCCTGTCCTCGACCACGACGACCTCCCCGCGCGCCACCAGGCGCTCATTGACGAAGATGTCGATCGCCTCGCCGACGCGCCGGTCGAGTTCCAGCACAGCCCCGGGCACGATCTGGAGCAGGTCGCCGATCGCGATCTTCGAGGAACCGAGCACGGCCGAAACATTCACCGGCACGTCGAAGACCTGCTCGAGATCCTCGGCGGTCTTGACCGGTATCGGTCCCGAGCGCGCCACCGACATGTCGTTGTGGTCGAAGGACAGGTCGGCCGGGTTCAGCGGCGGCAGGTTGAGGTCGTTGTCCGGGCTCATCTGTCGTCCTTACCGTGCGGAGCGTGGAAGCCGGGGAAGGCGTGCGCGACCGCCTGATCCACCAGCCGAGCCAGCCGTTCCGATTCGATCACGAAGCCGCCATCGGCCCACTCGATGCGCCCGTCGCCCGGCGCGATGTCGGGCTCGCCCAGCACGACGAGGCGACCGGCGAAGCCCGTCTCCTGCGCCAGGCGCTTGACCAGCGCCTCGGCCACCTCCACCGCACCGTCGTTCACCCGCATGACGAGATGCGGCGCGAGGCGTGCATGGGACAGGCATTCCCGCAATCCATTCTCCAAGGCCGCCAGCGGCCGCTCGGACAGCGCCGCGCCGGCCAGCGCCTTCGCCGCGACGATGGCGACGTAAGCCGCCTGGGCTTCGACCTCGGCGGCACGGGCAGCCTCCTGCGCGACGAGGCGCTCGGCCGCGCGCGCGAGCTGCGCTACGAGGCCGTTGAGCTGGCTTTCGGCCTCGCGACGGCCCTGCTCGCGGCCGGCAACGACGCCCTCCGCCCTCGCGGCGGCGATATCCGCCTCGCCCGCGGCACGCCGTCCGCCTTCGCGGAAATCGGTGCCGAACGTGAATTTTGTGGCGCTGCTCATCGTCAATAGACCAATTCGTCTTCGGAATTGCCCTTGGACAAGACGATCTCGCCCTTGTCGGCCAGGTCCTTGGTCAAGGTAACCAGCTTGGTCTGCGCCTCGTCGACTTCCTTGAGACGGAGCGGCCCGAGCCCCTGCATGTCGTCCTGCATGTTCTTGACCGCGCGCTGCGACATCGCGCTGAAGAAGAAGTTCCGCATGGTCTCGCTGGCGCCCTTGAGCGCGCGCGCCAGCGTGTCCTTGTCGACCTGCCGCATCAGTGTCTGCAGCCCGGCGGGATCGAGCTTGGCCAGATCCTCGAAGGTGAACATCAGCGCGCGGATGCGCGCGGCAGAGTCCTGGTTCGAGGCGTCCAGCGCCGACAGGAAGCGGATCTCGGTCTGGCGGTCGAAGCCGTTGAATATCTCGGCCATCATCTCGTGCGGGTCGCGACGGCGCGTCTGGGTCAGGGTCGCGACGAATTCGGTCCGCAGCGTGTTTTCGATGTGGTCGAGCGCTTCCTTCTGGACCGATTCCAGCCGCAGCATCCGGCCGACCACCTCGATCGAAAGGTCGTTGGGCAGGTTGCGGAGCACGTTCGCCGAATGCTCGGGTCTGATCTTCGAGAGGATGACCGCGATCGTCTGCGGATACTCGTTCTTGAGGAAGTTGGCGAGCACGACGGCGTCGATGTTGCCGAGCTTCTGCCACATGTTGCGGCCGGCGGGACCACGGATTTCTTCCATGATCATCGCGACCTGGTCGCCGGGCAGGATCTTCTCGAGCAGCGAGATCGTCCGATCGAAAGAGCCCGTCACCGCGCCGGCGCTCGACAGCTTCCCGACGAAATCGAGCATCAGCCGCTCGACATCGTCGGAGTCGACCGTGCCCAGCTCGGCCATGGCGCGGGTGATGATGCGGATCTCTTCGTCGTCGAACTCCGACCAGATCGCCCGGCCATGGTCTTCACCCAGCACGAGCAGGATGACGGCTGCCCGCTGCGGTCCGGTCATCTCGGCGATGTCGGTGACGCCGCCGCCGCCACCCTCGATCGGATCGCGCCCGCCGGAGTTCCGGGTTGCGATGGAGCGTGCTTCAGCCATGGCTCGAGGGACCCATCATGCCGCAGCCTTCTCGTGGATCCAGGTGCGCAGTACGGCGACGCTGTCGGCCGGGTTCTGCGCGACCATCTGGCCGATCTTCTCGACCGACTGGGCCTTGAGCTGGCCCTTGATCTGGGCGACGGCAAGCATCCGCTCGGAGGGCGCATCGACCTCCAGCGGCATGCCCTCCGACACCGTGGCGAGCGCCCGCGATCCGGCCGGGTCACCGGTCGTCTCGGTCGTGGTCACCGTAACGCCAGTGCGCATGAAAGCCGGCAGCGCCCTGCCAACGCCGGCCTCGGGCGCCAGTACCTGCTTGAGCAGCGGCCGCACGACGACCATGAGCACGATCAGGGTCAGCAGCGAGATGACGGCAAGCTCCGCGAAGCGGACGAGGTCCTCCTTGGTGAAGGAGAGCAGTTGCTGCATCAGGCTCTGCTCGACCAGATCGGTCACCGAAGGCGGCGCCTCGGCGAAGCGCAGATTGACGACCTCGATCTTGTCGCCGCGCCCGTCGTCGAAGCCGACCGCCGTCCGGACCAGCTGGCCGATGCGCTCGAGGTCCTCATTGCTGCGGGGCTGATAGGACACTTCGCCATTGGGCGCACGGGTATAGGTGCCGTCGACGAGCACCGCGACCGAGAGCTTCTTGACCCGGCCGCCCTCAAGCACCTCGGTGCGGGTTGTGCGCGAGATCTCGTAATTGACCACTTCCTCGTTCTTCTGCGAGGCGTCCTTGGGGGTCGGCGTGCCGCCCTGGCCACCCTGGGCGCCGGGAAGTTCGTTGCCCACGGTGACGGGGCCGCCATTCTCCGACGTCGTCGAGGCTTCGGTGCGGTTCTGGCTGGAGCGCACCACCCGGCTCTCGGGATCGAAGGTTTCCGAGCGGCTCTCGATCCGGTTGCTGTCCAGCGCGGCCGAGACCTGCACGCGCGCCCGACCATGGCCGACGATGCTGGCGACGATGTCCTCGATCTGGAGCTTCAGGCGCTTCTCGATCCCGACCTGCCGCTCCTCGATGCCGAGGCCGGCGAGGCCGTTGTCGGTCTGGGCGCCGTCGGCCAGCAGCCGGCCGCGCTCGTCGACGATCGAGACCCGCTCGGGCTTCAGTCCGTCCACCGCCGAGGAGACGAGGTGGCGCACGGCCCGCACCTGCGCCGCATCGAGCTCGCCCGCGAGCTTCAGTGCGATCGAGGCGCGAGGCGGCTCGCGATCGCGCTCGAACAGGCGCTTCTCCGGAATGACGAGGTGGACCCGCGCCGCCTGGACACGGCTGATCGATCGAATTGTCCGCGACAGCTCGCCCTCCAGCGCGCGCAAATGGTTGATGTTCTGCACGAAGCTGGTCGAGGAGAAGGCGTCGCCCTTGTCGAAGATCTCGTAGCCAACGCCGCCGCCGGCCGGAATGCCCTTGCTGGCAAGGTCGAGCCGCAGGCGCGGCACGTCGGCCTTCGCGACGAGCACGGTCTGGCCATCGCCGCGCAGCTCGTATTTGACGTTGCGCGTGTCGAGTTCCTTCAGGATCGCGCTGACATCCTGCTGCGAGAGGTCGGAGAACAGCACGCTCATCGCCGGCTGCGACATCCTCAGCATGACGAAGCCGAAGAAGCCGACGAGCGCGAGCGTGACCGCGAGCATAGCCGCCAGGCGGGCCGCGCCGAATCGCTGGAACTGTTGGACGATGCCGCTCACGCCGCTATCCGTTTCACAAAAGCCGTCATGGCCGCGCCTGGGGACGGGTCACTAGGCAAGTTTTTCCCGGTGCATGGTTAGCGCCCGGTTAATTTTTGCCGGGTCGGCGTTAAGAAACTGCACGCGAGGCTTTCGCCGGGCGTCATCGCCAGTGTCTTTGCCGCGACATCACCGCTGCGGCCCGGCGACCGCGGGCGGCCTTCGCATCTGCAAACAAAATTCGCAGCGCAACATTGAAAACAATGGCTTATTCGGCGCAACAATTCAGTCATAATGCGTCGGGCGCGAAGCGGGATTGCGCCTGACGCAACGACAGGGCGTCAACGAAAAACGTGGCGGGGAGGATCGCATGCTGATCTGGGCTGCAATATTATGGCTGGCCTGCGCGGCGATCTTCCTCGAGATGGTGGAACGCGCTCCGGCCCTGGATTGAGCCTCCCGGCGTGGCGCCTGCCGGGTGAGGCACCCGCCAAAGCCAGCCCGCGGCAAGGGCACCTGACGCCCTGTTCACGGCCGGCCCTGAGGGATCGGCCGGTACGGTTGGGCTCGCTTCGGCGGGCCTTTTTCGTCGTCCGGAGAGTTCGGCGTTTCCACCTGAGACAACAGAAACGACAAAGGCGCCGGCCCTTGCGGGTCCGACGCCTGGAAAGCAGCGCGAGGGACGCGCGACTATTGACGGTAGTGCTGGATCCGGGTCGTACGCAGGCCGGCAAGGCCGTGCTGGTCGATCGACATCTGCCAGCTCAGGAATTCATCGACTGTCAGCGTATAGCGCTGGCAGGCCTCTTCCAGGCTGAGCAGGCCGCCGCGAACGGCGGCGACGACCTCGGCCTTGCGCCGGATCACCCAGCGGCGCGTGTTCATCGGTGGCAAGTCAGCGATCGTCAGCGGACTTCCGTCCGGTCCGATCACGTATTTCACCCGCGGTCGCAAAGGCTCGGTCATGGTACACTCACACAACTCAACAGAGCTACTTGTGCCGAGCATAGGCCTGCCACTTTAAGAATTGCCTAAGGCGAAGGCGCTGGCTTTCCGCATCTTCGATTCGCGCTCAGTTCTTCCGCACGACGCTCTTTACCTGGTCGATCGGCACGCTGATCGTGCCGATCTTGAGTGTCGGGATCGAGCCCGTGAAGTCGACGCCGTCGACCACGCCGCTGATCTTCGTTGTCGCCGTCATCGCCACCCCCGCCGTGTCCTTGGCGTCGATCGTGATGCTGTACTCGCCAGGAGCCGCCTTCTGCGCGGTGGAGGTCGTGCCATCCCAGGTGAAGGTCTGGTCGCCGGCGACCAGCGACTTCGTCAGCGTCTGCACCACGCTGCCATTGGCGTTCTTGATCGTGATCGTCGCCTCGCCGCCGCGCGGCACATTGACCTGCCACTCGGCTTTGTCTTTCTCCAGCCGTGTCGTCGCGCCATCAGCGGTGATGGTCGAGCCGATGAAGCCGACCGCGTTCGTCGCCGTGCCCGCGGCGTTCAGGCTGAGCAGCGAGGACAGCGTCTCATTCGTCTTGAGCTGCTGCTCGACGCCGGCGAACTGGACGAGCTGGGCCGTGAACTGGTTGGTGTCGAGCGGATCGAGTGGCGACTGGTTCTTGAGCTGCGTCGTCAACAGCGTCAGGAACTGGTCGAAATTATTGGCGATCGACGTTCCGCCCGTGACGGAGCTCGAACTCGTGCTGCTCGTCGTCGACGTGCTGCTGCTGGTGTTGGAGACGGCCATAGCGCTCCTCCTTTGTTCAGACGCTCATATCCACGCCGCCGAGCCGCACGAAGCGGCGCACGGGCGCAGATTGCGTGGAAATGGGCTGGTCGTCGGCGATCTCGGAACCGTTGGGGAACACACGCCCGCGCTGCGGCGCCTCGTCCTGCTGCCGGTTCTGGCGGAAGCCCGACTGGTCGGACGGGTCGCGCAGGGTGATGTCGACACCGGCATCGGAGGGTTTCAACCCGGCCTGCTCGAAGGCGCGTTCAAGCGTGCGCGCATCCCGCTGCAGCAGATGCAGCGTCTCGACGCGATCCACGACCATCTTGGCGCTGACTTCGCCCGTATCGGAGATCGACAGGTTGACGTCGACCCGACCCAGTTCGCCCGGGTCGAGCCGGATGTCGAACTGGCGCGCGCCCGCAAGCGCACGCAGACCAATCTCGATCGGCAGTACGTGCAGAGGCGTCGGCTGGCCTTCGGACGCCTGATGACTCGGCGTATTGACAGAGGCCTGCGCGGCGATCTGTTCGGGCGTCGTCAGGACACGCAGCGGTTCCAACCTCGCACCGCCCTGCTGCCCCATGGCCGAGAGGTCGATCGGGTTCAACGCCTGCTGGAGAGCCTCGACGGGCTTGAATTCTGCCGGAGTCGAGGCCTGAGCGGGTGCCGTGGTCTGTGTCTGGGCCTGGATCGCCTCCGCCTTCTCGGCACCGGCCTGCGTTGCCTCGGGCGTGGCCATCTGGCCGCCGTCGACAGACGGCGACAGTGGCTCGGACACCCAGGCGGACGAGCCGGGCTTCGGTGCTGCCGGCGGAATGCCCCCTGTCGCCGCAGCGACAGGCCCGGCCGCGTCCGAAGCCGCTCCCGGCATGGCTTCGAGTGTCGAGATCAACGACGGCGTCGCCGCCGCGGTGGCGGCTTTCGCCTTGCTGGACGAAGCACCGCCCTCCCCGGCCGCATCGGCAGCAGGGGCGGCCGGCTCGACTGGCAGCGTCGGAACCGGAACCGGCTGAGCGGAAGCGACGGTCTGGACTAAGGGCGTGACGACGAGGGCAACGCCATCGACTTTCGGCTCAGCAACGGCGGCGCCGGCATCGCCCTCGGCCTTTTTCTCTTCGAGCGCTTCCCCCGTGGGCGCAGCGCCCTTCTTCGCCGGCTGGCTCTCGGCCTGCTCGGCGACCGCGATGCTCACCAGCGCACCGATATCGGGATTGGGGGCTGCCTGCTGCGCGACCGGCGCGGGCTCGGCAGCCGTTCCGGCAGTGTTTGGCGCAGGCTTGCCGGCAGGCTTGGCCGTCTCGCTGGCCTGCGCCTCGGCGTCGATGTCGGAAGCGGCCTGTTCGGTCGGGGGCTCGGCGGCCGCATCGGGTGACTTCTCGGTCCGCGTCGCCGGCTCATCGGCGGCGCGGCGCGTGTCACGCGTATCCCGGCCCGTCTCTCGCGAGCGCTCCCGAACGGGCGCTGCAGCCTCGGAGGCAGCCTCCTTCCGCGGCAGGACGAAGCTCTCCCTCTCGCCTCCGGCATCGCGCTCAGGCGCGCGCCGGCGCTGGCTCGCGGGCTCGACGGCTGGCGAGGAATTCGACAGAGGCTGAATCGACATCGGTTCATCCGGACCATGGGCACAGGGCGCCCAGACGGCTGTCCAGCAAATGCCAAGCCATAGCTCAGATCAGCAATTTCAATGCCTTAGCTCAAAGCCCGGTGTGGACACGGCGGCAAGATCGGCAGCCCTGCCCCAGCCGGGCGGCAGGTTTTGCCCATCGCCGCTGGCAGCGGCGCCCCAAAGCCGGTATAGAGCCGGCCACAATCCGCTTCACGCCGGAATCCGCACCCTTCCATGACCACGCCCCGCAACTCCCTCGACATCGCCAAGCCGCCTGCGGCCACGCGCGTCGTCGCGGCGATGTCGGGCGGCGTCGATTCCTCGGTGGTCGCGGCGCTGCTGCAGCGCGAGGGCTACGAGGTCATCGGCGTGACACTCCAGCTCTATGACCATGGCGCGGCCGTCCACCGGGCCGGTTCCTGCTGCGCCGGCCAGGACATCCACGACGCCCGCCGCGTCGCCGAGCAGATCGGCATCCCGCATTATGTTCTGGACTATGAGAGCCGCTTCCGTGACGCGGTGATCGAGCGTTTCGCCGAGAGCTACCTCGCCGGCGAGACGCCGATCCCCTGCGTCGAGTGCAACCGTACGGTCAAGTTCCACGACCTGCTGGGGCTCGCCCGCGAACTCGGCGCCGATGCGCTGGCAACCGGCCACTACGTCGTCGGTAGCGAATTGCCGAACGGCCATCGCGGCCTGTTCCGCGCCGCCGACCAGAGCCGCGACCAGAGCTATTTCCTTTATGCGACGACGCAGGAGCAACTCGATCTGCTGCGCTTCCCGCTCGGCGGCATCGACAAGGCACAGACCCGCGCGCTCGCGGCCGAACTCGGCCTCGGCATCGCCGACAAGCCCGACAGCCAGGACATCTGCTTCGTTCCCAATGGCCGCTATGCCGACGTCATCGAACGGCTGAAGCCGGGCGCCGCGCGGCCGGGCGACATCGTCCATCTCGACGGCCGCGTGCTCGGCCGCCATGACGGCGTGCTGCGCTACACCGTCGGTCAGCGCAAGGGCCTGGGCCTCAGCACGCCTGAGCCGCTCTATGTGCTGCGGCTCGATGCCGACGCCGCCCGCGTCATCGTCGGCCCGCGCGAGGCCCTCCATGTCCGCGAGGTCAGGCTGCGCGATCTGAACTGGCTTGGCGAGACGTCGCTGGATGCGCTGCCGCCAGAAGGGCTCGAGGTCGCCGTGCGCGTGCGCTCGACGCGGGCACCCCGCGAGGCCAGGCTGATCCGCGACGAGGCCGGTCTCAAGGTCGAGCTCGCCAGCGACGAGGAAGGCGTCTCACCCGGCCAGGCTTGCGTCATCTATGCCGATGCTGGCCCGGGCGCGCGCGTACTCGGCGGCGGCACCATCCTGCGGCCGC
Organism: Allobosea sp. GW822-FHT03F07; assembly: GCF_058801345.1. Taxonomy (NCBI): domain Bacteria; kingdom Pseudomonadati; phylum Pseudomonadota; class Alphaproteobacteria; order Hyphomicrobiales; family Alloboseaceae; genus Allobosea; species Allobosea sp. GW822-FHT03F07. Next base: position 933,946 of record NZ_JBXAND010000001.1, on the reverse strand, counting down.
AGCTCTCGCTGCCCGCGTCGCAGCCGGGCGTCGCCCTCGCTTTGTCCTGAAGCCGGCCCGCCGGCGCTTTCCCTCCTCCGATCCCCGCGAGTCGCTGCATGCCGGTGCCCGACCATCTCGAAAGCCAGAAGCGCGTCTACGCCATCTGGGCGCGCATCTACGACAAGATCTATCAGCGCCTGCTGGCCGGTCCCCAGCGCGAGGCGGTCGAGGCAGCCTGTGCCTGTGGCCCCGACATTCTCGAGATCGGCGTCGGCACCGGCCTGACGCTGGCCTATTTCAGCCCTGATTCGCGCGTGCTCGGTGCGGACCTCTCGCTCGACATGCTCAAGGTCGCCAACCGCAAGGTGGCGAGCCAGAAGCTGACCCATGTCCGCGGCCTGATGGTAATGGATGCCTGCCGGCTCGGCTTCGCGGAGGAGCGCTTCGACGCCGTCACCGCGCAGTTCGTCATCACGCTCGTCCCCGATGCCGAGCTGGCGCTCGCCGAGATGGACCGGGTGCTCAAGCCCGGCGGCGAGATCGTCATCTCGAGCCGCCTTGTCGACGATGGCGGCCCGTTTGCGGCCGTCTGGACGGCGTTGGCCCCGCTTGCGCGCGCTGTTGGCTGGAGTTCCGACTTCAAGGTCAGCCGCCTGACCGGGTGGGCGGCGAAGACGGGCCGCTACGAGACCGTCCATGTCGGCTCCGGCTATTTCAAGGTGGTGCGGCTGCGCAAGCTCTCTTCCGCCGCGCCCGCCGCCGCAAAGGCTTGACGAGCCCCTGCCCCGCCCCCTATATCGCGGCCTCCGACGGATCGCCGTTCAACGGCGGACCGATCTGTGGGGCGGGGTAGCTCAGCTGGTTAGAGCAGCGGAATCATAATCCGCGTGTCGGGGGTTCAAGTCCCTCTCCCGCTACCAAACTTCCTTTCATCGACATTCAGTGACGACCGCACCGGCTCCAAAAGGGCTGGTTTCTTTTGTTTCTGGTTCATTGGCATTCGTTGGCGGCCGTTGACAGTCATGCCATCTGTTGGCCTTCCCAGTGCCCTCGCGTGACGGCCAGCAAGTCCGAGGCCAGAACTCGTAGAACGGAGCCTCGCGTCGGCAACTGCTCGCGGCGCCCGGTCCGTGACTTCGGGCAGCACATCGACCTCTCCGAGGCCATGATCAACGTCGCAATGGTCAGGCCCTTCTGTCGTCTCAGCCAATGAGCTCAATCTCAAAAGGACTCCGAGGCGGCAGAGGCGCCTTGTCGTCAGCGAAAGAGGTTCGGGGGCAGCGGCGGCTCCGCATTGAGCAGCGTGATCGTCACTCGTCGGTTCGGCGGCAGGTAGGGGTTGTCGGGGAAGACCGGCTCGGTGTCGGCGCGTCCCACCACGGAGAAGAACTGGTCGCTGGGGAGCCCGGCGGCCGACAGGATCTCGCGCACGGCGAGCGAGCGCCCGGTGGTGAGGCGCCAGGGTTCGACGGCCCCCACCGAGCCTGGGCGCGCGGCGGCCGTGTGGCCGGTGACACGCAGGCGGTTGGGCAACCGGCGCAGGGTGGGCGCGAGCGCCTCCAGCGCGAGACGGGTGCGCTGATAGGGGTCGACCGAGCCCTCGGGGAACATGGAGCGGCCGTCATCATCCACGAGGGAAACGTCCACCCCCTCCTTCGTCGGCTCGATCACGATGTTGCGCGACAGCTCGGCTATTTCGGGCATGTTCTGGAGCGCCTGCCGGAGGCTGGCCGCGGCGCTGTGATTGGCCTGCACGCTGGCGGCCGGGCGGTTGACGTCGCGGTCGCTGGCGCGGCCCCACCAACTCGGGCGCCCATCGTCCTGCCCGGTGGTGCCCGTCGCCGCGTCGCGGGGCACCGACGACTTGTTGCCTGACTTGTCCAGCGCGGTGCCCATCAGGATGCCGCCTGAGCCACTGCTCGTAGGATTTGTAGCCCCCGGCGCGAAGTATTCCGCCAGGCCGTTCTTCTGCTCCTGCGTCGTCATGCTGATCAGCCACATCAGCAGAAAGAACGCCATCATGGCGGTCACGAAGTCCGCATAGGCGATCTTCCAGGCCCCGCCATGGTGCGCATGAGCGGCCTTCTTGACCTTCTTGATGATGATTGGCTGGGTGGACTTGTCCATCGCGTTCCTGCTGGAGATCGGGTCAGATCTAGGCGGGCAGAGCGGCGGTTGCCGCTTCCACTTCGCTGAAGGTCGGGCGGACGTCGCTCATCAGAGCCTTGCGGGCGAATTCGACCGCCATCACCGGCGGCTGGCCGCTGATATGGGCGAGGAGACCCGCCTTGAGGGACAGGAAGTATTTGGCTTCCGCCTCGAAGGTGCTCTTGAGCGACGCCGCCATGGGCGCGAAGAAGCCATAGGCGACGAAGACGCCGAAGAAGGTGCCAACGAGAGCGCCGCCGATCAGATGGCCCAGCACCTCCGGCGGCTCCTTGATCGCCCCCATCGTCTTGATCACGCCGAGCACGGCGGCGACGATGCCGAGCGCCGGTGTTCCGTCGGCGAGCGACTGCATGGCCGAAACGATACGCTCCTGCTCCTGGTGGTGCGTCTCCAGTTCCTCGTCCATGAGAGCGTCGATCTCGTGGACGTTGTTGGCGCCCAGCGTCAGCATGCGCATATAGTCGCAGACGAACTCGACCGCGTGATGGTTCGCCGCGAACGTCGGGAAGGCGTTGAACAGCGTCGACTCGCTCGGATTTTCGATGTGCGGTTCGAGCGCGAGCATGCCCTTCTGCTTCGCGAGCTTATACAATGAATACTGCATCCCCAGCAGTTCGACATAGCAGTCCTGCTTGTACTTGGGGCCCTTCAAGATCGTGCCGAACATGCCGGGCACGGCCTTGAGCACCGGCGCGGGATTGCCGATGATGAAGGCGCCGATCGCTGCACCGAGGATGATGACAAACTCGAACGGCTGCCAAAGGACCTCGAGGTGGCCACCCATCGCCGCGTAGCTGCCGAAGACGCAGACGAAGACGATGATTGTGCCGACGATCAGCCGCATAGTTTACCACCCTCGGGTCGCGGCAAGTACAGCCCCCGCGAAGCCACCACTAGTTCGACGAAATGACCGATCAAGGTTAAGGGCGAGTTTAGAGCCACGGGCCCGCAGGTTTGTAAGCGTCGTCCTCCGGCCACGGCTTTGAGGCTTGGGGCGGCATGAGTCCATCTCCCGCTACCATCGCTCCCTGACGATCCGCGTCGAGGGGAAGTGTCAGCCTCCGATCGGATTCGGAGGGTACGCTTCGCTCGTCAGCGCCGGGCGCGTTCTCACCTGCGCTGGCTCGACGACGATCGCGGCCTCGCACTGACACCCCGAAGACGCAGACGTGACATTTGCCTTGTGCCTGCATGCCGCCGTAGAGCAAGGCCGTCATGGTCAGGACGCACGAACCGACGGTGCGGCTGCCGACCCGCCCAGTGAAACTGCGGTCAGCGTGTAAAGGCAGATGTTCCCAAGACCATTCGTATTGCTGGAGGATCGCCTCGCCGAGGACGTGCCGGCGCGGCTCTATCGCGATCCGGTCGAGATCGTCCGCTGCGATCAGGCCGACCAGGTTTCCGAGGCGTTGCGCCGGATCGAGGACGGCCTGAGGCGAGGGCTGCATGCCGCCGGCTTTCTGAGCTACGAGCTGGGCTATGTCCTGGAGCAACGGCTCGCCCCCCTGCTGCCGAAGCGCAGGGCGCTGCCCCTGCTCTGGTTCGGGCTGTTCCCTGCGCCAACCGCCATCCCGGCGGGCCTGCTGGATGAGGAGTTCGGCTCGCTCGCACCGCCTCCACCCCTTGATGACGTCTGCGCGGCACTGGGCGCTCCGGCGCACGCAGCCAAGGTCGGACGTGTGCTGGACTATCTTCACGCCGGGGACACCTACCAGATCAACCTGACCTTTCCGATCGACTTCCACTATGCCGGCGGCCCGCTCGCTCTCTACGCGGCGTTGCGTGCGAGCCAGCCGGTCTCGCATGGTGGCATCGTCGCCTTCGATGATGCGACGATCCTCTCCGTCTCGCCGGAGCTCTTCCTGGACGTATCCTCCGGACGCGCCACGACCCGGCCGATGAAAGGAACGGCCGCGCGGCGCAAGGAGCCCGAGGACGATCTCGCCGCGAAGGCGGAACTGCAGGCCGACCCCAAGCAGCGCGCCGAGAATCTGATGATCGTCGACCTGCTGCGCAACGATCTCGGCCGGATCAGCAGACTGGGCTCGGTCGAGGTGCCCGCGCTGTTCGAGGTCGAGACCTATCCCACGCTGCACACGCTGACATCGACCGTCACCTCCAGGCTGCACCCGGGGCTGCCGCTTACGGACCTCATTCAGGCGATCTTTCCCTGCGGCTCGATCACCGGCGCGCCGAAGCTGCGCGCCATGGAGATCGTCCGCGAACTCGAAGACGAGCCCCGCGATGCCTATACCGGCTCGATCGGCTCGATCGCGCCGAATGGCGACCTCCGCTTCAACGTCGCCATCCGCACCGCGACGCTCTTCGCCGATGGCAGGGCGCGCTATGGCGTCGGCGGCGGCATCGTCGCGGATTCCATAGCGGCGTCCGAATACGAGGAATGCCTGCTGAAGGCCCGCGTCCTGACCGATCTCGCAGAGGATTACGGGCTGATCGAAACCTTCCGCTGGTCGCCGCAGACGAGTTTCCTTCGCCTGCCGCTCCACCTCGACCGTCTCGCGCATTCGGCCGCCCTGCTCGGCTTCCGCTTCGACAGATGCGAGGCGGAAGCAAGGCTCGACGCGTTCGCAGCAACGCTGGATATGCAGGGCGAGCGTCGCATCCGTCTCGAACTGAGCCGCGGCGGCGTGCTCGATATCGCCGCCCCCCTGCTGACCGCCGAACCTGAGCAGCCACTGAAAGCCGTCTTCGCATCAGAGCCGGTCGACGCGGCCGATCCCTTCCTCCGGCACAAGACGACACGCCGCCGTCTCTACGACGCCGCTTCCGCCAGGGCCACGGCGCAAGGGGGGAATGAAGCGATCCTGCAGAATCGGGCCGGCTTCGTCACTGAGGCCACGCGCAGCAACATCTTCGTCGAGCGGAACGGCGTCTTGCTCACGCCGCCCCTGACGGACGGCGTCCTGCCAGGCATCCTGCGCCGAACCCTGATCGAAAGCGGCGAGGCGATCGAACGGCCATTGCGCGCCGATGATCTCCTGAACGCTGACAAATGGTTCCTCGGCAACAGCCTGAGGGGCCTCAGACGCGCCGTGCTTTCTTGAAGCGCTCTGGAGCAGCGGTTCCGGAATCCGCAGCGCCCGGCTGTCCCGCTCTCTTGCGGACACGTCAATGAATTTCGTTTGATCGAACGATCGTGGATGCTGTCGATGGAGCAGGAGAGCCTGTCTTGTTCGCATTCCGCCAGAGAGCCCGATCAAGCCGCTGGGTCGCGATTGTCGCGGCCTATCTGCTCGTGCTCCAGGCCGTGTTTGCGGGAATGGTGTCCGGTGCCCATGCCGCCGCCATGAGCCTCGACCGCTCGCTGGCGATGACGCTCTGCGCGTCGGGCGACATGCTGCCGGGCGGCCACCCCGATCACGGCACCGCGCAGCACGACCAGATGTCCTGCTGTGTCCCGAGCACCGGCTTCCCGAGCGCAGGTGCATTGCCCGCGACTGGCGCCAATCTGCCGGTGATCCACCGCGCCATCGACCTCGTCGCCTTCGCGCGCCACCTCGACGCCCCGTATGGCTACGTCGCCTCCATCCACATCCACACGCTCAAGGCGATGGCCGACGTCACGCTGACGCCGGGGCGCACCGGGCCCGTGATGGTCGAGATCATGCTGATGAACGGCGAGTTCGGTTCGCTCGGCGCAAAGGAACTGCGCGTCGGGCTGTCCAACCCGACCGCCGGCATCCAGGCGATCGAACGGCCGGCGATCAGGGGCGAGGATGGCATCTGGCGGGTGACGGACCTCCGCCTGCCCGTCGCGGGACGCTGGAGCGTCGAACTCGAAATCCTGGTCTCGGATTTCGAAATGCTGCGCCTCGGCGAGAGCGTGGAGATCAAGAAGTGGTCGCCGGGGCGACAACGTTTCAGTCCCGCTGTCGTCGAGAGCAAAGCGAGCACCGATGTGTTTGAGGCGCCTCGCGCAGGCGCCTTGCACCATGCGGGCGCCGCTACCAGAAGCCCCATCAGGATCCCGTCGCCGTCTTCCTGACGCAACGATCACGCGGCAGACGATTCGCCGAACCGGCAGAGGTCCGCCCCGATCGTCGCGCTGTGAGATCGAGCAATGATCGGCGAAAGGCCGCCGATCGTTTTGCAAGGCCCTCTCGTTGCGGAAGGATCCATAATTCTATTAAACTGGAAATATGGATTGACGCTCCGTTCGATCATGTCCACCATGCCCCGATGGACGTGGTCGATGCGGCATCAAGGCTCGAGGCGCTGGGTAATCCGACCCGGCTGTCGCTCTATCGCGCTCTGGTCAAGGCCGGGCATGCCGGCCTTTCGGTCGGCGAGTGCCAGCAGCGACTCCAGATCGCCGGCTCGACCCTTTCCTTTCACCTGAAGACACTGATCCATGCAGGCCTGGTCACGCAGGAGCGGCAAAGCCGCACGCTGATCTGCCGGGCGAACTACGCCGTCATGCATGCGCTCGTCGGCTTCCTCGTCGACGAGTGTTGCGCCGACGAGCGATGCCAGGACAAAGCCACGGACGCCGCCTGATTTTGCCCAATATTTCGATAGTTCCGGATCTACGGGAGGTAGGCATGACAAGGACGATCGCGATCATCGGGGCAGGCCCCGTCGGCCTCGCGGCAGCGGCCCATGTCGTGGAGCGCGGAATGAAGCCCGTCATTTTCGAACGGGGCCCCACGGTCGCTCATGCCGTGAAGCAGTGGTCGCATGTGCCGATGTTCTCGCCCTGGGCCTTCAACGTCGATTCCGCGGCGGAACGGCTGCTCATCGCCACGGGCTGGAACCGCCCGTCGCCGAATGCCTATCCGACCGGCGGGGATCTGCTTGATCAGTATCTCGTCCCGCTTTCAGAGCGGACGCCCCTGCACGACGCCCTGCACCTCAACGCCGGTGTCGTGGCCATCTCGCGTCTGGGCTTCGACAAGGTGAAGTCGGCCGGCCGCGAACAGGCGCCGTTTGCCGTGCGCTACCGCAACGGCGCCGGCGACCGGACGGTCTTTGCCGATGCCGTCATCGACACCTCCGGAACGTGGTTCTCCCCTAATCCGGCCGGCGCGGGCGGATTGCCGGCCATCGGCGAGCCGGAGGCGGCCGGACGGATCAGCTACGGCATGCCCCACGTGCTTGGCCATGACCGCATGCGCTATGCCGGCCGCCACGTCGCCGTCCTGGGTGGCGGGCACTCTGCTATCGGCACGCTGACTGCCTTGACCGAACTGCAGGACGAAGTACCCGGCACGACGATCACATGGCTCTATCGCGGGCCGGATATCGCCAAGGCGTTCGGCGGGAGAGCCGCCGACCAGCTCTCGGCGCGAGGCGAACTGGGCATGCGGATCGCGCGCCTCGTCCAGACTGGGCGGATCACCGTCGAGACGGCGTTCAGGCTTGATCGGATCGAGACACGTGAGAGCGGCCTGCGCCTGATCGGGGACGATGGTCGCTCCGTAGCGGCGGATGAACTCGTCGTCGCCACCGGCTTTCGGCCCGAGCTCGACCTTCTGCGCGAGCTGCGCATCCAACTCGATCCGGCGCTCGAATGCACCCCGGCTCTGGCCCCGCTGATCGACCCGAACGAGCATTCCTGTGGCACCGTCCGCCCGCATGGCGCGGCCGAGCTCGCCCATCCCGAACCCGGCTTCTACATCGCCGGGATGAAGTCCTATGGGCGAGCCCCGACCTTCCTGCTCGCGACGGGGCACGAACAGGTTCGCTCCATCGTCGCCGAGATCGCCGGAGATCACGAAGCCGCTCGACGCGTCGAGCTCGTCCTGCCGGAGACCGGCGTCTGCAACGCGACTCCCGGCGGAGCGAAAGCGGCATCGAGTTGCTGCGGCGGCCCGCCTCCCGCCGCGACGGGCGCCTGCTGCGCCGACGATGCCGAGGCCAGGGAAGCCGGCCTGCCGGGCTGTGGCTGTGACGCCAAGATCGAGCCGCTCGAACCAGCAACGGCGCGCTGCTGCGCATGAGCTTGCCTGGCCGGCCGACGACCGCGATCGTGATGGCCCTCGGCACGGCGCAGACCGTGTCCTGGGCTTCCACCTATTACCTTCCCGCCGTGCTGGCGACGCCGATGGCGGAGGCTCTCGGCATCAGCCCGGTGATGATCTTCGCTGCGTTCTCGGCGGCCATGGTCGTCTCGGCGATCGTCGGCCCCTGGGCCGGTATGATGATCGACCGCCATGGCGGCCGAGGCATACTCATCGCCTCCAACCTGATCTTCGCCAGCGGACTGGCCTGCATGGGCCTGGCGCAGGGGCCGTTCCTGATCTGGCTCGGTTGGCTCATCGTCGGGTTCGGCATGGGCATCGGCCTCTACGAGGCCGCCTTCGCGACCCTGGCCTGCATCTATGGGCGCCAGGCACGATCCCCGATTACCGGCATCACGCTGATCGCCGGTTTCGCCAGCACCATCGGCTGGCCGCTCTCGGCGCTGATGGAAGCCCGCTATGGCTGGCGCGTCGCCTGTTTCGGATGGGCAGGCCTTCACCTGTTTCTGGCCCTGCCGCTCAACGCCTGGCTTCCGGCCGGAAACCTGGCCGTGCCAGTCACTTCGGCAACGAAGGCAGATGCCGGGCGCGAGGTACCCTCTCGCGCCCGGCTCACGATGGTGCTCCTCGCCTTCGTCTTCGCCGTCACCTGGTTCACCAGCACGGCGATGGCGGCGCATCTTCCCAGACTGCTCGAAGCGGCAGGAGCGACCACCGCCGTCGCGGTGGGCGCCGGCGCCTTGATCGGCCCGGCCCAGGTCGCCGCGCGCATTCTGGAATTCACCCTGCTGCGGCGGCTCCACCCGCTCGTATCGACGCGGCTGGCGACATTGACGCACCCGATCGGGGCGGCCGTCCTGCTCTGGCTGGGGGCGCCGGGAGCCTACGCCTTCGCCTTTCTGCACGGAGCGGGGAACGGCGTGCTGACCATCGCGAAAGGCACGCTGCCGCTCGCATTGTTCGGGCCGGTGGGCTACGGCCTGACGCAGGGCCTCATCGGCGGCCCCGGGCGAGCGCTTCAGGCCGCTGCTCCGCTGATCTTCGGCTTCGCGCTGGACCGCTACGGCGTCAACGCCGTCTGGCTCACCAGTGGGCTCGGAATCCTCGCACTGCTCGCGCTCTTCTGCATTCCTGGAGGGCGAAAGCCCCAGCCATAGGCCGACGGTCTGTGCCCCTTTCAGGACATCACAGGCCGAACAGCACGGCGTTTGATAGAAGCGCCGCGCTCACACGACGTTGAGGAATGCCCCGAGCGCTTCAGGCCGCCTGCCCGAAAGACTTCTCCGTGGCGCCGTCCATCCGGCCGATCGCCGCCAGTACGGGCTGGAGCTCGCTCAGGGACATCTGCTCGAAGGGCAGGTTGACGAAAGCGGTGACGCGCGCCGTCAGCTCGCGGTAGCTCTGCAGGAAGGCGGCCCGCCTCGCCGCCTGCGGGCCGGAGACCGCAGCGGGATCCTCCACCCCCCAATGCACCCGCATCGGAACGCCGGGAAACGCTGGACAGGGCTGGTCACCGGCTTCGTCGCAAACCGTTATGACGAGATCGAACTCGGGTGCGCCTGAGCCGAGGAACTCCTCCCACGACTTCGAACGCATGCCCGAGACATCGTAGCCGAGATCGACGAGAAGACCGAGCGCGAGCGGATGCGGCGCTTCCTGCGGGCGGCTCCCCGCAGAGAAAGCCTGGATTCGCCCGAGGCCTTCGCGATTGAGAACGGACTCGGCCATGATCGAACGCGCCGAGTTGCCGGTGCAGACGACGAGCACCCGCAAGGGTCGATCGCTGGCAGCGTAGTCCCGGCGCGCCGGAATCGCCGCAGCCTCGCCGCTGCAGCCGACCGGCCCCTCCGCGCAGCAGGAATCGGACAGGAATCCCAGAAGCGCGTCGGCCCGAGGAGCCTGAGCAGCGAAGATGATGTGGCGACCCTCGCGTCGCGACGCCAGAAGCCCGACCTGCTCGAGCGCGCCGAGATGGGAAGAGAGCGTGTTGTGCGCCACGGCGAGCAGTCGGCCGATGTCGCCGGCTGCGAGACCATGAGGCCGGTAGCGCATCAGAAGCCGAAAGATTTCCAACCGCGTCGGCTGCGCCAGCGCACCGAGCAGCGAAACCGCATCGGAGGAATCGAGCCTCGAAGCATCTGGCCTTTGCGTCACGCCACGTCTTCCCTTGGCCCGAGATCACTGCGCCGCGGCTCACCGCGCCCCATATCCTTTCCGATCGCATCGAGTCGATGCTGCAGGGCCATGCCCTGCAAGGTGGCCAGCGGCAGACTCGCAAAGATCGAAATGCGGTTGTTGAGCATGCGGTAGGCGTCGGCGAAGGCAAGCGCCTTCTGGACGTCATTGCCTTCGAAGGCGGCGGGATCGGGCAAGGTCCAGAGCGCCGTCATCGGATTGCCGGGCCAGTCGGGCGGCGCCGCGTTCGCGGCGGTCTCCGACAGGGTGAACACGAAATCCAACTCCGGCGCGCCGGCCTGGGCAAATTCATCCCAACTCTTGGGCTCCAGGCCCGTCAGATCGTGGTTCAGCGACTGAAGCAACCGCACGACGAAGGGGTTGATCTCGGGCCGAGGCTGGGAGCCGGCACTGAAGACCGTGAACGTGCCGCCGGCGAGACGGCGCATGATGGATTCCGCCATGATCGAGCGAGCATGGTTGCCCTTGCAGACGAAGAGAACCTTGAGAGGAGCCGCTTCCATGTCCCTATCTCGTTATGTCGGCCGATGTGACATCAATGCTGCATAAGCAACATGTCGTCGTCAACCGACATATTGACATATCATCTTCATCCAGGTGATGCACCGTCCGGCATCGTCGGAAGGAGCAGGGATCATGCGGGTCGGAATCAACGGCATGGGGCGCATCGGGCGCCTGGCGCTGAGGGCGGCGCTCGGCGTTGCCGATAGGCAGGGCGACGATCCGCGTGCCGGCAACCGGCTCGATGTCGTGCATCTCAACGAGATCAAGGGCGGGGCTGCCGCGACCGCCCATCTGGTCGCGTTCGACAGCATGCAGGGGCGCTGGCGCGCCGATATCGGCTCTGAAGGCGAGGACGCCATCCGGATCGACGATCGGCGGATGGGATTCTCCGCCGAGGCTGCGCCGGGCGACGTTCCATGGGGTGATCTCGGTGTCGACGTCGTGATCGAATGCACCGGCAAGTTCCTGACGCCGGCTACGATCGAGGGCCATCTGAAGCGCGGCGCCAAACGCGTCATCGTGGCGGCACCGGTGAAGGACGCGTCCGTCCTGAACGTAGTCGTCGGCATCAACGAGCATCTCTACGACCCAGCCAGGCACCCGATCGTCACCGCGGCCTCCTGCACGACCAACTGCCTGGCCCCCGTGGTGAAGGTCGTGCATGAGAACCTGCGGATCCGGCATGGCCAGATCACCACGATCCATGATCCGACCAATACCAACGTGGTGGTCGACGCGCCCCATAAGGACCTGCGCCGGGCGCGCTCGGCAATGTTGTCGCTGCAGCCGACGACGACGGGCAGCGCTACAGCGATCGCGCTGATCTACCCGGAGCTCAAGGGCAAGCTCGATGGCCATGCCGTGCGCGCGCCGGTGCTCAACGCCTCGCTGACGGATTGCGTCTTCGAACTGGAGCGACCGACGACCGCCGCCGAGGTCAACGCGCTGTTCGAGAAAGCGGCCAAGGGGCCGCTCGCCGGCATCCTCGGCTTCGAACCGAGGCCGCTGGTCTCGATCGACTACCAGCGAGACACGCGTTCCGCGATCGTTGACGGGCTGTCGACGCTGGTGACCGACGGCACGATGCTGAAGGTCTATGCCTGGTACGACAACGAGATGGGCTATGCCTGCCGCATGGTCGATCTCGCCTGCCATCTCGAGCGGGTCGGGATCTGATCCTGTGACCGAAGGCTCGCGCAACTACGCCGTCGTCACCGCGGCCTATTGGGGCTTCACCCTGACCGACGGCGCGCTGCGCATGCTCGTGCTGCTGCACTTCTTCCGGCTCGGCTATTCGCCTTTCACGCTCGCCTTCCTGTTCCTGCTCTATGAGGCGGCCGGCATCGCCGCCAACCTGATCGGCGGCTGGCTCGTCGCGCGCTACGGCATCACGCGGATGCTGGCGGTGGGGCTCTCCGCGCAGATCCTCGGCTTCCTGCTGCTCTCGGGCCTGTCGCCGGACTGGACGGCAGCAGCTTCGGTCGCCTGGGTCGTGATGGCTCAAGGCGTCTGCGGCATCGCCAAGGATCTGACCAAGACCGCCTCGAAATCCGCGATCAAGGTGGCCGAGGCGGCCGCGAGGGCGGAGGACGCGGAAGGCCGGCTGTTCCGCTGGGTCGCCTGGTTCACCGGTTCGAAGAACGCGATGAAGGGCATCGGCTTCTTTCTCGGGGGGCTACTTCTGGAGACGCTGGGATTCAGGGGCGCGCTCTGGACGATGGCCGCGATGCTCGGTCTGGTGCTGCTCGGCGTCGTCACCTCACTGCCGGCGATGATGGGCAAGGCCAGGGCCAGCAAGAGCGCCCGCGAACTCTTCGCCAAGAACCGCGGCGTGAACCTGCTGGCGCTCGCGCGCGTCGCGTTGTTTGGAGCGCGGGATGTCTGGTTCGTCGTCGGCGTCCCCGTCTTCCTCTACGCCTCGGGCTGGACCTTCACGATGGTTGGCACGTTTCTGGCGCTCTGGACCGTCGGCTACGGGCTGGTTCAGGCGGCTGCGCCCTCCTTCGTCCGGCGCAGCGCAGACGGGCTGTCGAGCGAGGTCCCGGCCGCGCGAATCTGGTCGCTCGCGCTGGCGCTCGTGCCCTTCGCCATCGCGGGGTTGCTCGCCGTCGGGACGGGCTTGCGGGCCGACCTCGTGCTCGTCGCGGGCCTAGGCCTGTTCGGGTTCGCCTTTGCCGTGAACTCCTCCATCCACTCCTACCTGATCCTGGCCTATGCCGGTTCGGAGAAATCGGCCGAGGATGTCGGCTTCTACTACGCCGCCAACGCGCTCGGCCGCTTCACCGGCACGCTGCTCTCGGGCCTGCTCTATCAGGCGGGAGGGCTATATGCGTGCCTGCTTGGATCAGGCCTGATGCTGGCGGCCTGCTTCGTCGCGACATTGGCTCTTCCGGGGCGATCACCCGCAGTATCGGTTCGCCTGTAGGGCAGAGGAAGGTGGGACGAGCATGATCTGCGGTTTCCTCTTGGTGCGGAACATGGCGTGAAATCGCGCCGCGACACAAGCGGATCGCACATGCGTTCAACGGGCTCCGCGCCGACGAAACCTCGCTACAGGCAACTGGCCCAAAGCACCCGGGTCTCGCCCGGCCCGGAATTGGCGAAGCGATGCGGGCGCGACGACGCGAAACGGAAGCTGTCGCCTTCGTTCAGGAGCCAGCTTTCGCTTTCGACGACGAGCGTTATCGCGCCCATCATCACCAGTCCGGCCTCCTCGCCGTCATGGGTGTAAAGATCCTCGCCGCTGCTCGCGCCAAACTCCATCTCGACGATATAGAGGCCCAGCTTCGAGCTGCCGCCATGCGGGGTCAGCAATTGCTTGCGGATGCCTGAGCGCCAGAGCTGCAATTCGCTGCGCGTCGCACCGCGCACGATCGTCGCGGTCTGCTCCTCGGCCGGCGCAGCCGTCGGAAACAGGTCCTTCAGGCCGACGCCCAGCGCGTCCGCCATGCTGACCAGCGCCCGCAAGGTCGGCGACGACTTGCCCCGCTCGATCTGGCTGAGGAAGCCGATCGAAAGCTGGGTGCGCGCGGCGAGATCGACGAGCGACAGGCTGCGCTCCCGCCTCAGGCGGCGCAGGCCCGCTCCGATCTCTTGATCAACCTCGGGCCGGGACGTCGTATCCGCAGAGGGCATCTTGGCGGCAGGGCTGCTCATGAAGGCTCCATTCGTCGCCGCCATTTCATGCACGTGAAATTGCTTGCCGACAAGATCGTCCTATGCTCGTATCTTCATGCTCATGAAAATCGTGACCGCCGCGCAAGTCGTGCGCGATAAGCAGGGGATCAATGCGATGGAACGTCGGACTTTTCTGTCCATGCTGGCGGGCAGCGCCGTGGCTGCCGGAATTCTTCCCGCCCAGGCGCAGTCCGTGCTCAAGGTCGGCTCGACACCGACGGGCAGCCCGTTCACCTTCCTCGACACCAAGACCAACACGATCGAGGGCGTGATGGTCGACCTGATCAAGGCGATCGCCAGCGTCTCCGACTTCAAGGTCGAGGTCGAGGGCATGCAGTTCTCGACGCTGATCCCGTCGCTGACCGGCAACAAGGTCGATATCGTTGCCGCCGCGATGTACATCACCCCTGTCCGCAAGGAGGTCATCGACTTCTCGGACCCGATCTACACCTATGGCGAAGGCCTGATCGTCCCGGCGACCGACACCAAGGACTACGTCACGCTGGAAGACCTGAAGGGCAAGACGATCGGCGTGCAGATCGGCACCGCCTATGTCGACAAGCTGCAGAGCTCCGGCCTGTTCTCCGAGGTGAAGCTCTACAAAACCCTGCCGGACATCCTCGCCGACGTGAACGCCGCGCGCGTCCAGGCAGCGGTCTTCGACCTGCCGATCATCGCCTACAACCTGTCGCAGGGGCAGTTCCCGAAGGTCCGCATCGTCAAGTCCTACAAGCCGGTGATCTCGGGCTCGGTCGGCATCGGCGTGCGCAAGAGCGACGGCGAACTGCTGAAGAAGATCAATGCCGGCCTCGCCAAGCTCAAGGCCGACGGCACGGTCGACAAGATCCTGGCGAAGTGGGGCCTCGCCTGAACCTTTCCGTTTGGGCCTCCTGAACCACGCCGTCATCCCGGGCGTAGCGAAGCGAAGACCCGGGATCCATGCCGGAACGATTCCGGAATGGATCCCGGATCGGCGCCGCTGACGCGGCTTGTCCGGGATGACACGCGGAGGTTCGCAAGCCGCGCCAATATCCCTCCGACCTTCCAGAACCCCATGCAAACCTTCCTGAGGGACGCCACCCAGTTCCTGCCGCTGCTTATGCAGGGCATCAAGTTCACGCTGATCGTGGCGCTGGGCTCGCTCGCGCTCTCGACGGTGCTCGGCCTCGTCTGGGCGCTGATGCGGGTCTCCGGCATTGGCTGGCTCGGCTGGATCGCCAAGATCGTCGTCAACTCGCTGCGCGGCATCCCGATCCTGGTGCAGCTCTTCTACATCTATTTCGTGCTGCCGGAGTTCGGCATCGCGCTGACCGCGCTGCAGGCGGCGATCATCGGCCTCGGCATCGCTTATTCGGCCTATCAGTCCGAGAACTTCCGCGCCGGCATCGAGGCGATCGACCACGGCCAGATCGAGGCGGCGCAATCCATCGGCATGGGCTGGGGCCTGACGATGCGCCGCGTCGTCCTGCCCCAGGCGATCCGGCTGGTCCTGCCGCCTTACGGCAACATCATGGTGATGATGCTGAAGGATTCCTCGCAGGCCTCGACCATTACCGTCGCCGAACTGACGCTGCAGGGCACGCTGATCGCCTCCTCAACCTTCAAGAACATGACCGTCTATTCGCTCGTCGCCCTACTCTATCTGGCGATGTGCCTGCCGCTGATGGGCTTCGTCGGCTGGCTCGAAACGCGGTTCGGCAAGGGGACCAGGCGATGACCGGGAACACGCCGATGAGCCGCCCCATGATCGAGATCGAAGGCGTGACGAAGAGCTTCGGCTCGTTCCCGGTGCTCAAGGGCATCACCGCAAGCGTCGAGAAGGGCGAGGTCGTCTGCCTGATCGGCCCGTCCGGCTCGGGCAAGTCGACGATCCTGCGCTGCATCAACGGGCTCGAATCCTATGATGGCGGCTCGATCACCATCGATGGCGAGCGCGTCGAGCGCGACAAGCCCTCGATCGTCGGCATCCGCACCGCGATGGCGATGGTGTTCCAGCGCTTCAACCTGTTCCCCCATCGCACCGCGCTGGAGAACGTCGTCGAGGGCCCGATCTTCGTGAAGAAGGAGGCCCCGGCGCAGGCCATGGCGCGTGGCCGCGAACTGCTCGCCCGTGTCGGCCTCGGCAACAAGATCGATGCCTATCCCGGCCAGCTGTCGGGCGGGCAGATGCAGCGCGTCGCCATCGCGCGTGCGCTCTGCATGCAGCCCAAGGCCATCCTCTTCGACGAGCCGACCTCGGCACTCGACCCCGAACTCGTCGGCGAGGTGTTGCAGGTGATGAAGAGTCTGGCCGATGACGGCATGACCATGCTGGTCGTCACCCATGAGATGGGCTTTGCCCGCGAGGTCGCCGACCGCGTGCTGTTCCTCGATGGCGGCGTCATCGTCGAGCAGGGACCCGCCCGCGATGTGCTGAGCGCGCCGACCCATCCGCGCACGCAGGACTTCCTGCGCCGCGTGCTGCGCCCGATCTAGGCATCCGACTGAAGGAGGCCGCCATGGCCGAACCCTACCCGCTCAGCCCTTCGCTGTGGTACGCGACCGCGCCGGAAGCTGCCCCGACGCCGCCGCTCGCGGCCGATGCCACGGCCGATGTCTGCGTGATCGGCGCCGGCTTCGCCGGCCTCTCCACCGCGCTTCATCTCGCCGAGGCCGGCATCTCCGTCGTCGTGCTCGAAACGCACGAGCCCGGCTGGGGCGGCTCGGGCCGCAATGGCGGCCAGGTCATCCCCGGCATCAAATACGACCCGAGCGAGATCGTCGCGAAGTTCGGCCCGGATGCGGGCGAGGCGCTCACCCGCTTCGTCGGCTCGACCGCCGATCTGGTCTTCGATCTGATCGCCCGGCACAGCATGGACGTGCCCCACAAGCGCGCCGGCTGGATCCAAGGAGCCCATACCCCGGCCATGGTCGAGACCGTGAAGCGACGCGCGGCCGAATGGCAGGCGCGCGGCGTCGATGCCGCCTTCCTCGACAAGGATGCGGCCGCAAGTTTGCTCGGCACCGACCGCTATCTCGGGGGCTGGATCGACCGGCGGGCCGGCGGCGTTCAGCCGCTGTCCTATGCGCGCGGACTGGCGAAGGCCGCCATCGCCGCCGGCGCGCGCATCCACGGCCAGAGCAAGGTCGTCTCTCTCAAGCGCAACGGCGCGAACTGGACCATCCGCACCGCGCAGGGCGCGAGCGTCACCGCCCCGCGCGTCGTCGTCGCGACCAATGGCTATACCGGCGACCTGATCCCGAAGCTGCGCCAGACCGTGATCCGGCCGAACTCCTTCATCGTCGCAACGCAGCCGCTCTCCGACAACATCGCCGGCACGATCCTGCCCGAGGGACAGGTCACCTCCGACACCAGGCAATTGCTGCTCTATTTCCGCAAGGATCATCAGAACCGGCTGCTGATGGGCGGGCGCGGCCCGTTCCGCGAGCCGAACGACGTCTCCGACTGGGCCCATCTCGAACGCGTCGTCGGTAAGATGTATCCCCAGGCCAAAGGCGTGCCCTTCGAATTTCGCTGGTGCGGCCGCGTCGCGCTCACCCGCGATTTCCTGCCGCATCTGCACGAGCCGGAGCCCGGCCTGCTCGTCGACATCGGCTGCATGGGGCGCGGCGTCGGCTTGCAGAGCGCCATGGGCAAGGCGATGGCGGAGTATATCGCCACGGGCGACAGGAGCCGTCTGCCCTTCCCCGTCGTGCCGATCAAGCCGCTGCCGCTGCACGCGCTGAACGAGCTCTACGTCTCCGCCATCATCACCTGGTACCGGCTGACCGATGGCGGCATGAAGGACAAGGCGGCCTGATCAACCCGTCAGACGCAGCGCCCGCCATCGACGGCGAGCACGCTGCCGGTCACCATCTCCGACTCGTCCGAGCACAGGAAGAGCGCGGCGTTGGCGATGTCCTGCGGCGTCGAGAACCGCCCCCACGGAATCGTCGCGGTGAAGGCCTTGCGCTTCTCGGGCGTGTCCTCGCCCATGAAGGTCGCCAGCAGCGGCGTCTCGCCCGCAACCGGAGCGATCGCGTTGACCCGGATCCGGTCCGGCGCGAGCTCGACCGCCATCGACTGCGACATCAGATTGGCCGCGCCCTTCGAGCCATTGTACCAGGTCAGGCCGGGGCGCGGCCGGATGCCCGCCGTCGAGCCGATATTGAGAATGACACCGCCGCCATGCTCGCGGAAATGCGGAACGGTTGCCTTCGCCATCAAGTAAATCGACTTGACGTTGACGGCGAAGACCCGGTCGAACTCCTCCTCGCCGACATCGAGCATCGGCTGGTTGCGGTGGCTGATGCCGGCATTGTTGACGACAATGTCGAGCTTCCCGAAGGTCGCGATCACCGCTTTGGCCGCCTCGTCGACGCTGCTCGCCTTGGCGACGTCGCAGGCGACGGCGATGGCGCCATGGCCGATCGACGCGGCCGCCTCCTTGGCCTTGTCCCCGTTGATGTCGAGCACCGCGACGCGCGCGCCCTCGCGCGTGAAAGTCTCGGCGATGCCGAGCCCGAACCCCTGCGCCGCGCCGGTGATCAGCGCCGTCTTGCCCTTCAGTCTCATGGTGCTTCCTCGTCTTTTCTGGAGACTTCCATCTTTGGAGGGGCCGGGCGCTCGCCGCCAATTCGTTTTGGCGATCCCGCACAGACGGAAATCCTATGGCAACGCGGGCGGTGTCGAGGATGCGCCCGCGTTATGGCGCGGATCACGATTCGGTCTTTGACAGCCCGAGGCTTTTGCGGCCCGATGGCGCTCAACAAGCCCAGCCAAGAAGCCTGCCGAGGAAATGCCTGCATGAAGATTCGCGCCGCAGTCCTGAACGCCAGCCCCGTTTCCGCGCCCTATGCCAGGAGCCGACCGCTCTCGATCGAGGAGGTCGACCTCGCCCCGCCCGGCCCGGGCGAGGTTCTCGTCAGGGTCCGGGCTGCGGGCCTGTGCCATTCCGACCTGTCAGTGATCGACGGCAACCGTCCCCGCCCCATGCCGATGGTGCTGGGCCATGAGGCGGCGGGCGAAGTGGTCGAGCCCGGCGAGGGCGTTCACGACCTGAAGCGTGGAGACCGCGTCATCATGGTCTTCGTGCCCTCCTGCGGGCACTGCTCACCCTGCAGCGAGGGCCGGCCGGCCCTTTGCGAACCCGGCAATGCCGCCAACGGCGTCGGCGAACTGCTCGGCGGCGGGCGCCGCCTCGCGCGGAATGGCCAGGCGATCCATCACCATGTCGGCGTTTCCGCCTTCGCCGAATATGCGGTGATCTCGCGCCATTCGCTGGTGAAGCTCGAAGCCGACATCTCGCATGAGATCGCGGCGCTCTTCGGCTGCGCCGTGCTGACCGGCGTCGGCGCCGCCGTGAACACCGCTAAAGTCAGGGCCGGCGAGACGGTCGCCGTCGTCGGTCTCGGCGGCGTCGGCCTGAGCGCGCTTCTCGGCGCGGCCGCCTGCGGCGCCTCGCGCGTCATCGCCGTCGACCTGTCGGATGAAAAGCTCGCCATCGCCCGCGAGCTCGGCGCGACCGACACCTTCAATGCCGGCGCCTCCGACGTCGTCGAGGCCATCCGCGCCGCGACCAAGGGCGGCGTCGATCACGGCCTGGAAATGGCGGGCTCGGTCAAGGCGCTCGACCTCGCCTACCAGATCACGCGGCGCGGCGGCACCACCACGACGGCCGGCCTCGCCAACCCGACCCACACGCTCTCGCTCGCCCCCGTGCGCCTGGTCGGCGAGGAGCGGACGCTAAAGGGCTCCTATGTCGGCTCCTGCATCCCCGTGCGCGACATCCCGCGCTTCGTCGACCTCTACCTGCGCGGCAAGCTGCCGGTGGACAAGCTGATGACCAGCCAGAGCGGGCTCGACGGCATCAACGAGGGCTTCGACGCCCTGCATGAAGGCCGCACCATCCGCCATGTCATCATGATGTGACGTCCGACATTGTGGGGCGCGCCGCAGGCGCGACCCGCAATGTCATCAGATCAACCGTGCTTGTGCACGATCGTCTTGGTCACCGCGAACTCCTCCAGCGCGGAAAAGCCCTTCTCGCGGCCATGGCCGGATTTGCCGGTGCCGCCGAAGGGCAGTTCGATGCCGCCGCCGGCGCCATAGCCGTTGATGAAGACCTGCCCGGCCCGCACCTTCTTGGCGACGCGCTGCTGGCGCCCGCCATCCCTGGTCCAGACGGCCGCGACGAGGCCGTATTCCGTCGAGTTCGCCAGCTTGATCGCATCGGCCTCGTCCGTGAACGGGAAGGCGGCGAGCACCGGGCCGAACACCTCCTCCTGCTCCAGCCGGTTGCCGCGCGGCACCTTTCCGAACAGCGTCGGCGTCACGTAGAAGCCGCCATTCGGCACGCCCTGCGCGATCTGCCCCTCGGCGATCACCGGAATGCCGGCCTCGCGGGCATTGTCGATGAAGCTCTGCACGCGGCCGCGCTGCTTGGCGTTGATCACCGGGCCGCAATCGAGATCCATCTCCGGCGTGCCGGCGCGCAGCTTGGTGAACTCCTTGGCGACGGCGCCGATGAAGTCGTCATAGACGCGCTCCTGCACCAGCACGCGCGAGCCGGCCGAGCAGGTCTGCCCGGTGTTCTGGACGATGGCCTTGCAGACGATCGGCACGGCGGCGTCGAAATCGGCGTCGTCGAAGACGATCTGGGGCGACTTGCCGCCGAGTTCGAGCGTGCAGGGGATCAGGTGTTCGGCGCAGGCATGCTGCACCATCTTGCCGACCTCGGGCGAGCCGGTGAAGGACATGAAGTCGACGCCGTGATGGGCCGAGAGCGCAGCCCCCGCCTCATGGCCACGGCCGGTGACGATGTTGATCGCGCCGTCGGGGAAGCCGACCTCGGAAGCCAGCACCGCCAGCCGCAGCGCCGTCTGGCAGGCTTCCTCGGCGGGCTTCAGGACGACCGCATTGCCCATGGCGAGCGCCGCCGTCAGCGACCTCCCGAACATCTGCGCCGGATAGTTCCACGGCAGGATATGGCCGGTCACGCCATGCGGCTCATGGATGACGTTGACGTTGTAGCCGTTCAGGAACGGGATGATGTGGCCGTGCACCTTATCGGCGGCGCCGCCATAGAACTCGAAATAGCGGGCGGTCGCGTCGATATCGGCGCGGGCCTGCGCCATCGGCTTGCCGGTGTCCTGCGCCTCGATCTTGGCGAGCTCGTCGAAATGGTCGAGCACCTTGAGGCCGAGCTTGGAGATCAGCCGGCCGCGCTCGGCCGCCGTCAGCTTGCCCCAGGCGCCCTCGTAAGCCGCGCGCGCCGCCTTCACCGCATCGTCGATGTCCTCGGCCGTGCCGCAGGCGATGCGGGTGAACTCCTCGCCGGTCGCCGGCGCCAGCACGGCCATGGTCTCGCCGCTGCGGCCCGCGACATGGCGGCCGTTGATGAAGTGCTGGGTCATGGTGTGTCTCCTGTACTCGGTTGCCACTCTTGGCATGTGAAACACGCCGTCATCCCGGACGCAGCGAAGCGGAGCTCCGGGATCCATCGAAGGGCCGATCCCTTTCGAGGATATGGCTCTATGATGGATTCCGGAGCGGCGCGGCTTCGCCGCTTATCCGGAATGACGGCGCGGATAGCCTGATCGTCAATGCAGCCCTGCCGCTTCGAGCGAACTCGCCGCCAGGCCGCCGGCCACTTCCGTGACCTCGCCGCGCTCGATCGCATAGGCGCGCTCGGCGAAACTGCGCAGCAGACTGGGATTGGATTCGGTGATGAGCAAGGCGATGTCGGGATGGCTGTCGCGCAGCGCGCGCAGGGCGGTGGCGTAGCGCTGGGCCAGAACCGGCGCCAGCCCCTGGAACGGCTCGTCGAGCAGGATGATGCGCTGGCCCACCATCAGCGCCCGCGCCAGCGCCGCCATCTTGCCCTGCCCGCCCGACAGCCCCGCCGCCGCCCGGTGGCGCAGATCGGCGAGTTCGGGAAGCACCCGGTAGATGGCATCGAGCCGCCGGGCGATCTCGGCGGCCGGCACCTTCATCACCTCGGCCGGCAGGCGGATGTTCTCCTCGATCGAGAAGCTCGAGAACAGCCGCCGGTCCTCGGGCGCATAGCCGATGCCGAGGCGCGGCCGCTCATGCGGCGGCATCGCCAGGATCGGCCGGCCGTCGAAGACGATCTCTCCCGCCGTGACCTTCATGAAGCCCATGATGGCGCGCAGCAGGCTGGTCTTGCCGGCGCCGTTGCGGCCGATCAGCGCGACGGTCGCGCCTTCGGCCAGCGCGAAATCGACCCGGCGCAGCACCTGCACGCCCTCGATCTCGGCCGAAAGTCCCTTGATCTCCAGCATGGCTACACCCCCACCCCGATCACGGTCTCGCGGA
The DNA here is from genome assembly GCF_058801345.1 of Allobosea sp. GW822-FHT03F07. NCBI lineage: Bacteria > Pseudomonadati > Pseudomonadota > Alphaproteobacteria > Hyphomicrobiales > Alloboseaceae > Allobosea > Allobosea sp. GW822-FHT03F07. Next base: position 911,620 of record NZ_JBXAND010000001.1, on the reverse strand, counting down.
CCTCCGGATGGTTCAGGATCTCGTCGGGCGTGCCCTCTAGCGCGATGCGTCCGCCCGACCAGACGGCGACGCGCCCGGCATAGCGGGCGACGACATCCATGTCGTGCTCGACGAAGATCGCGGTGGTGGCGCGGGCGTCGAGCGCGCGCGTCAGCGTGTCCATCACCTGGAACTTCTCATGACTGGAGACGCCCGAGGTCGGCTCGTCCATGAAGATCAGCTTCGGATCGAGCGCGAGCGCGACCGCGATGTCGATGAGCTTGCGCATGCCTTCCGGCAGTTCCCTGACCGGACGCTCCGCCGTTTCCCGCAGGCCGACCGAGTCGAGCAAAGCGATCATCTCCTCGCGCTTGGGATGCCGGTCGAGCCGTTGGAAGGGCGACCATGTCCCCTCGCGCGCGCTGAGCGCCAGCAGCAGGTTCTCCATCACCGTATTGTCGGTGAAGAGCTGCGGGATCTGGAAGGAGCGACCGATGCCGCGCCGCGTGATCGCGCGTGGCGACAAGGCCGTGACATCCTGCCCGGCGAAGATCACGCGGCCCGATTGCGGCTTCAGATAGCCGGTGCAGAGGTTGATGAAAGTGGTCTTGCCGGCGCCGTTCGGCCCGATGATGGCGATGCGCTCATTGGCGCGCACCTTCAGGCTGGCGCCATTGGCGGCCCGCACGCCGCCAAAGCGCAGTTCGAGATCGCGGGCTTCGAGGATGAAATCGCTCATCGCGCGCTCTCCTTCGCAGGGACCGCCCGCTTGTCTCCGGCGATCAGGCCGTAGAGCCCGCTGGGAGCAAAGAAGATGATCACGAGCAGCATCACGCCGAGCACGGCATGCCAGGTCTCGGGCGCATAGACCGCCGCATAACCGCGGATGATCTGGAACATCAGCGCGCCGAGGAAGGGCCCGGCGACGCCGCCCACGCCGCCGAGGATCGCGATGAAGACAAATTCGCCCGAGCGCACCCAATAGGCCAACTCCGGCGTGACGTGGCCGGAAACCAGCGCGATGATCGCCCCGCCTAAGCCGGCCAGCAGCCCCGAGAGCAGATAGGCGCCGTAGAGCACCTTGCGGCTGGAGACGCCCAGATATTCGAGCCGCGTCTCGTTCGACTTGATCGCCTCCAGCGCCTTGCCGCCCGGCGAGACGAGATAGCGCGCGACCGCCACGGCCGCGGCCACGGCGAGCGCCAGCGTGATGTAGAACATCCAGAACTCGAAGGCCTCGCGCTCGAGCGTCATCCCGGCGAGCGTCGGGCGCGGCACGCGCTTACCGTCGGCGCCGCCGGTCAGCGAGAACAGCTTCTCCAGCAGCGACCAGAACACCATCGAGATGGCGAGGTTGAGCATGCCGAAGAAGATCGCCCGGTAGCGCACGATGAAGAGCCCGACCAGCGCCGCAACCAGCCCCGAGGCGGCGGTGGCGATCGGCACCAGCAGCAGCACCTCGTGGCCGAGGCTCGCCGCCGCCATGAAGGCGACGACATAGGCCGAAAAGGCGAAGAACAACCCGTGGCCGAAGGAGACCTGCCCAGCGCGCAACAGGACGAGGATGCCGAGCGCCGCCAGCCCTTCGCAGAGGGCCACGGTCAGGATGACCGTCGACCAGGGCGAGACCAGCGGGAAGACGACGAGGGCGACGAGCAGAAGCGCGCCGATGACGACCTGGCGCGACATCAGACCTTCCTCGTCTGCAGCGTGGTGAAGAGGCCCTCGGGCTTGATCAGCAACACCACGACCATGATGAGGTACGGGATCAGGACATCGAACTCCGGCGCGAAATAGACCGCCGCCGAGCGCCCGAGCCCTATCATCAGCGCCGCGACCGCCGCCCCCTCGATCCGTCCGAGCCCGGCCGTCGCGGCCACCGCGAAGGACAGCACGATCATCCCCGAGCCGATGCCCGGCGTCAGCGAGGTGGTGGCTGAGGACAGCGCCCCACCCAGCGCCGCCAGCGACGCGCCGATCATGAAGGTGAAGAGGTAGACATGCGTGGCGTTGATGCCCATCGCCATCGCCGCCTCGCGATCCTGCGTCACCGCGACGATGGCGCGCCCGAACGAGGTCCGCCGCAGGAAGAGCCGAAGGCCGACGAGCACCGCCAGCGCCACCAGCGGGATCAGGATGAGCTGGTAGTTGGTGTAGTAGATGCCGAAGACCTCGATGGTGCCGAGCCAGTTCATCGGCGCATTGGCGAAGAGCGGCCGGACGCCGAAGATCACCTTCTGCGCATCCTCCAGGATCATGAACACGGCGAAGGTGACGAGGAGCTGGAGCACCTCTTCCTTGCCGTAGATCCGCCGCAGCAGCAGCGCCTCGACCGCGCCGCCGACCACGACGCCGACGAGGATGGCGGAGACCAGGAACAGCGGGAAGGCGAGCCAGGTCGGCAGCCCCATGCCCGCCGCCGCTAGCACCGCGCTCGCCGCGACATAGGCGCCGATCGCATAGAACGAGCCATGCGCGACGTTGAGCACGCCGAGCACGCCGAAGATCAGCGACAGCCCGACCGCGACCAGGAAGATCAGCGAGCCATAGGCGATGCCGTCGAGCGCGGCGAGGAAGAGCATTTCTGGAGGCATTGCGGCTCGTTCTTCAGACTTCGATCAACGTCTCCGCGTCATCCCGGACGCAGCGAAGCGGAGATCCGGGATCCATCGTAGAGTTCGACGCCCTTCGATGGATCCCGGACCTGCGACTTGTCCGGGATGACGGTCGCGGATGCAGTTAGGGCAAAACTACTTCGAATAGTCGAAGGTCTCGATCGACTTGTCGTTGACCAGCTCCGGCTTCACCTTGGCGAACCAGTCGAGCGACTTCTCGCCGACCGGCGTCGTCACCAGCTTGCCGGGATATAGCGCCATCTTGTCGTAGACCGCGAAGGGGAATTCCGGCACGCGCTTGGTGGTGCCGAGCATCTGGTCTTCCAGCCCCTGATGATCGGAGCGGATCGTGATCGTACCGGTCAGCGACTTGAACTCCAGCCCCTCGAAGGCGGCGATGACCTGCTCCTTGGTCGGCCATTTGCCCCCATTCGCCGCACCGGCCTTCTCATAGGCCTTCACGAGGCCGGTCACGGCCTGGTTCATGTGGAAGGTCGGATAGATCGGATAGACCCCGGTCTTGTCCTTGTACTTCTTCACGAAGCTCTGCATCTCGGCTGTGTTCTTGTACTTCGGGTGCAAAAAATAATGGTCGCCGCGCGAGCCGACGATGACGCCCTCGGGCATGACGTTGCCCAGCCGCTCCATCGAGCTTTCCGCCAGCGGCAGCACGAAGGTCGACTGCTTCAGGAGCCCGCGAGCAGCCGCCTGCTGGACGAAAGTGTCGAGATCGCCGCCCCAGGAGGTCGAGATCACCACGTCCGGCCGCAGCGCCGAGAGGCGCGTGATTTCGGTCGAGAAATCGGGCGCGCCGAATTTCGGGAAGAGCTCGGCGACGATCTTGACGTCGGGCTTGAGCGCCTTGAGGCCAGCCTGCAGCAGCGCCCAGGATTCACGGCCCCAGGCATAGTCCTGGTTGACGACCGCGATCGTCTTGAAATCGGGCTTGGTCTTCATGAGGTAGAGCAGCGTCGCCATCATCTCGGCGCCGGCATGGCCCTGGGTGCGGACCGAATACTTCCACTTGCCTTCCTCGAAGATCGTCTGCGTGCCGCAATCCCACATCACGTTGACGACCTTGAGGTCCTCGGCGACGGGAGCGAGCGCGTTGCACGAGCCCGACGAGATCGCGCCGAACATCACCTGTGCACCCTGGTCCTGCACGACGCGGCGATATTCCGAGATGAGCTGGTTGGTGCCGGCGCCCTCGTCGACATAAACAGGCTTCACCGGAACACCAAGGATGCCACCCTTGGCGTTGACTTCCTCGAAGAACAGATCGGCCGCGTTCCTGCCGGGCACGCCAAAGACGGAGGCCGGCCCGGACAGGAAGGTTGCGATGCCCACGACCAGTTCCTTCGGCTTGTCCTGCGCCTGCGCCGGCAGCGCCAACAGCGCCCCCAATGCGAACGCGACCGCAGCGGATGCCTTCATTGCCATCATGCCTCTCCCTGAAATTCCTCTGGAGCGCGCTCTTGGGCGGCACGCTGCCTGGCGGCAGAGGGGTGCATGGGCGGCAGATCAGGACAAGTAGGATAAAACGATGAGGGCCATAGCGATTATCTATGGAGATCGCGGGGGCAGCGAGGATTTCGCTATGGGCCTCATCGCAAAACCCTATTTGACTTCGTTCCTTGTTCGACGCCCGTTCTGCCACGATTGCTGACGGAACGCAGGAACGATGACCGACGCCCTCGAGGGAATTCTGGTGGTTGCGCTCGAGCAGGCCGTGGCCGTCCCGACCGCGACCTGCAAGCTGGCCGATGCCGGCGCGCGGGTCATCAAGCTGGAACGGGCGGAAGGCGATTTCGCGCGCGGCTATGACGACTATGCGAAGGGCCTGTCCTCCTATTTCGTCTGGCTGAACCGGGGCAAGGAATCCTGCCGCGTCGATCTCAAGCAGGCCGACGACCGCGCCATGGTCGAGGCCATGCTGGGCAAGGCCGACATCTTCATTCAGAATCTCGCGCCGGGCGCCACGACGCGGCTCGGCCTCGGCGCCGCCGAACTGCGCGGGCGCTATCCCCGGCTGATCACCTGCGACGTCTCGGGCTATGCCCCGGGCACGCCTCACCACACCCGCAAGGCCTATGACCTGCTGGTTCAGGCGGAATCGGGACTTGCGGCGATCACCGGCACCGAAGCTTCGGGCCCGTCCCGCATCGGCGTCTCGATCGCCGACATCGCGACCGGCCAGGCCGCCTATGCCGCGATCCTGGAGGCGCTGCTCAGGCGGGCCAAGACCGGCTTGGGTTCGGCCATCCAGCTCTCGCTGTTCGACACGCTCGGCGACCTGATGAACGTGCCCTATCTGACGCGCCGCTATGGCGGCATCGAGCCGCCGCGGCTCGGCCTCGCCCATCCCTCGATCGCGCCTTACGGAGTCTTCGCCACGGCCGATGGCAGTCTCCTGATCTCGATCCAGAGCGAGCGCGAATGGCAGATCCTGGCCCGCGAAGTGCTCGGCAGCGCCGCGCTGGCCGAGGATCCGCGCTTCGCGACCAATGTGCTGCGGGTGCGCCAGCGCGAGGCTGTGGATGCCCAGGTGCAGACCCTGCTCGCGACGCGGCCCTTCGCCGAGGTCGCAGCCGCGCTCGACCGCTACGCGATCGCCTATGGCACGGTCTCCAGCGTCGGCGATCTCATAACGCACCCGGCCGCGACGGCGCTCGCTGTCGAGACGCCCTCCGGCCTGGTCGAGGTCCTTGCCCCGCCGGCCATCGTCGACGGTGAGCGCGTGCGGATGAGGCCCATACCGGCGCTCGGCCAACACGACGAGACAATCAGGGCCGAGTTCGGTGCCGATCGCTGAAACGATAGAGCGACAGACAAGACCCATGCAGCAAGCTTCAGACCATGCCGACATCCGCGACGCTGTCGCACGCCTCTGCGCCGGCTTCCCCGGCGCGTACTGGCGCAAACTCGACCGCGAGATGGCCTATCCGACGGAGTTCGTCGCGGCCCTCACCGAAAGCGGCTTCCTCTCGGCCCTGATCCCTGAAATCTATGGCGGCGCCGGCCTGTCGCTCTCCGCAGCCGCCGTCATCATGGAGGAAATCCAGCGCCAAGGCTGCAATGGCGCGGCCTGCCACGCGCAGATGTATGTCATGGGCACCGTACTGCGCCACGGCTCGCAAGCGCAGAAGCAGGCCTGGCTTCCCCGCATCGCCTCGGGCGAACTGCGCCTGCAGGCCTTCGGTGTCACCGAACCGACCAGCGGCACCGACACAACGAGCCTGCGCACCACCGCAAGGCGCGAGGGCGACCATTACATCGTGAACGGCCAGAAGATCTGGACGAGCCGCGCCGCGCAGTCCGACCTGATGCTGTTGCTCGCTCGCACCACCCCGCGCAACCAGGTCGCCAAGCGCACGGATGGGCTTTCGGTCTTCATCCTCGACATGCGCGAGGCGTTGCAGGCCGGGCTGACCATCCGGCCGATCCGCACGATGATGAACCACGCCACCACCGAGGTCTTCTTCGACAATGTGAAGGTGCCAGCCGAGAACCTCGTTGGCGAGGAGGGCAAGGGCTTCCGCTACATCCTCTCGGGCATGAACGCCGAGCGCATCCTGATCGCGGCCGAATGTGTCGGCGACGCGAAATGGTTCATCGAGAAGGCATCGGCCTACGCCAAGGAGCGCCATGTCTTCGGCCGGCCGATCGGCCAGAACCAGGGCATCCAGTTCCCGATCGCCAAGGCCTACGCCAATATGCGCGCGGCCGAATTGATGGTGCGCGAGGCGATCCGACTCTACGAGGCCGGCGAGAACCCGGGCGCGGAAGCCAACATGGCCAAGATGCTGGCGGCCGACGCTTCTTTCGAGGCGGCCAATACCTGTATCCAGACCCATGGCGGCTTCGGCTTTGCCGAGGAATACGATGTCGAGCGCAAGTTCCGCGAGACGCGGCTCTATCAGGTGGCGCCGATCTCGACCAACCTGATCCTGTCCTATCTGGCCGAGCATGTGCTGGGCATGCCGAGATCATATTGAATGAAGAGCGTCATGCTCGGACTTGCCCCGAGCATCTCCTGCAAGAGATTCTCGGGTCTGCGCTACGCTTCGCCCGAGAATGACGGTGAGCTGTCGCAAGGATATCGAATGGACATCGACCACCTCCGCGCCTGGATCGGCAGAACCGAGGAAGCCTCCGACCTCGTCACGCCACGCCTGATCGCGAGCTATGTCGCGACCTTCTCCCCCCATCTCGCCCCCTGCCCTGGAGGCGATGCGCCGCTCGCTTTGCACTGGTGCCTCGCACCGCCGATCGCCCCGATGAGCGCGCTCGGCGCGGACGGCCATCCGGCCAAGGGGGACTTCCTGCCGCCGGTTCCGCTGCCGCGCCGGATGTGGGCGGGCGGGTCGATCGAGACGCTGGCGCCGCTGCGCGAGGGCGATCTCGTCACGCGCCGCTCGCGCATCGGCGACGTCACGGCAAAGGACGGCCGCACCGGCCAGCTCTGCTTCGTCGCCGTCGACCACGAGATCTCGACCCCGCGCGGGCTCAGCCTTCGCGAGCGCCACAACATCGTCTATCGCGAGGCTTCGAGCGCTCCAGCCACCGCGCCTGCGCCGGGCGAGCCGCAGGCGGCGGATCTGGAGTGGGAGATCGAGGCCGGGCCGGTTCTGCTGTTTCGCTACTCGGCGCTGACCTTCAATGGCCACCGCATCCATTACGACCTGCCCTATGCGACGCAGGAGGAAGGCTATCCAGGCCTGATCGTCCATGGCCCGATCCAGGCGACGCTGATGCTCAACATCGCGGCGACGCTGGCCAGGCGTTCGACGCTGAAGCTGGACTATCGCGGCGTCAGCCCGCTGATCGCGGGCGCGGCCTTCAGTGTGAAGGCTCGTCGGCGGGATGACGGCACGATCCGGACCTGGACCGAAGGCGTCGACGGACGCCTGCGGATGGAAGGAACGGCGCAGGCGGGCTGAGTGATGCCATCCCGAGCCCCTAACCGTAGAGCTGCGGCGGCCCGCCATCCTCGCCGAGCGTCGCGGTCCAGGTCTCGTCGCTGACGAGCCCCCGCAGGATCTCCCAGGAGAGCTGGCCGATCGCACGCGCTGCAGCCGGCATCGGGCGCTCCGTCGAATAGGCCAGATAAACCTTGCGGTAGAGCGAGGGGCGGGCGATCGGCCAGGTCTGGAAGACCCCGGCCTTCTCCTGCGCCGCGACGGCCATGCGCGGCAGGATGCTGTAGCCGAAGCCCTGCTCCACCAGCCGCTTGATCTGGCTGTAGGATTCGATCTCGATCGCCGGCTGGATCGTCGCCCCGGCCTGCCCGGCCGCCTCGTCGATCTGGTCGCGCAGGCCGTGCCCTAGCCCGGGCAGGATCAGGTCGAGCGCCGCGGCGTCGGCCATCGCGACCGTCTCGCCCGGCACCGCGGGCTGGCCGGCGGCTCCTGTCGCCGCGAACAGGCAGAGCTCCTCGGTCAGGACATGGTGGATGCCCAGCCCCTTCGGATCGGAGGTCGAGTAGATCATGGCGAGGTCGACCTCACCGCGCCGCAGCCAGTCCAGCACGAAGCCGCTCATCGCCTCGGCGATCCGGATGCGGATCGCCGGGTAACGCTCGCGCGCCGCCTGGATCAGCGGCACGCTGAACTGCTCGCTGACCGTGCCGGGCAGGCCAATGCGGACTTCGCCGCCGGGCAGTTCCGCCTCGCCTCGCACCTGCTCGGGCAAGGCCGCGAACTCCGCGAGGATGATCCGGGCCCGAGCCAGCAGCCGCTCGCCCGCCTCGGTCGGCAAGACGCCGCGCGTGCCGCGATGCAGCAGCGGGACGCCGAGTTCGTCCTCCATATGGCGCAGATGCTGGCTCAGGGCCGGCTGCGCCACGCGCAGTTTCGTCGCCGCCTTCGAGAAGGAGCCCTGCTCGACAATGGCCGCAAAATAGCGGAGCTGGCGTAGATCCATCGCCGTTTTCGTCTCGCAATGACCGTGCGGAGTGTCACTCGCCTCAATAGCCGTGCGCTGCCGCAATGACTAGGCCGCGCCTACCCTGTCCTAGCGGCAGCTTTGCGTTATGGCCGCTAGAGCGAACCGATATTGGTCCGGGCTTTAGCGCCAGTGCATCGTCCTGAACGGGCGGATCGCAACCCGGTCGGGCTTCCGCACGCCAACCGACAACATGCCGGCGGCCAACGCCGGAATCCCACAGCACATAGGAGGAAATGCGATGTCGAATGACCAGTTCCGACTGCCATCCGCCAGCCGCCGCGGGTTCCTGGGCTCGGCGGCGGCCCTTGTGGCCGGGGCAGCCTTGCCGCTCGGCGCGCCGGCGCTGGCGAAGGCGCCGATGCTGAAGACCCAACCGGCCTATTTCTACCGCTTCATGCTCGGTTCGGCCGAGGTCACCGTCGTCTCGGACGGGCCGCTGCCGCTGGGCGATCCCGGCTCCAGCTTCCTCGGAGTGCCCAAGGAGAAGGTCTACAGCCTGCTCGAGACCAGCTTCCTGCCCAAGGACAACGTCGTCCTCGAACAGAACATCCCGATCGTGAATTTCGGCGACAGGCTGGTGATGTTCGACACCGGCATGGGCTTCTCGAAGATGTTTGGCCCGACCACCGGCCGCCTGATGAAGAGCCTGGAGGAGGCCGGCATCAAGCCCGGCGACATCGACGACATCGTCTGCAGCCACGCCCATATCGACCATATCGGCGGCATCTGCACGGCCGACGGCAAGGCGCTCTTCCCGAATGCCCGCATCCATATCAGCCAGCTCGATTTCGACTTCTGGACGGATGAAGGCAAGCTCGGCTCGCCGCTGAAGGCCTTCGTCGAGCATGCGCGGGCGAACCTGATGCCCGTGCGCGACCGCATCGTCTTCTTCAAGGACCAGCAGGAATTCCTGCCCGGCGTGCAGGCGATCGCCGCACCCGGTCACACCGTCGGCCACCACATCTTCAAGGTCGCTTCCGGGGCCAAGTCCTTCGCCTTCCTCGGCGACCTCACGCACCATGCCGTTCTGCTGACCGAAAATCCCCGCCTCGAATTCGCCTACGACAGTGACCCGAAGCAGGCGGTGCAGTCGCGCGTCAAACTGCTGACGATCCTGGCCGAGGAGAAGACGCCGGTGATGTCCTACCATTTCGCCTGGCCCGGCTTCGGCAATCTCGCCAAGGCCGGCGACGGCTTCCGCTACTTCCCGGCGCCCATGCAGATGCTGCCGGGCTGACGGCGAGCCGCACACAGCAGCGGAGCGTGCCGGCAATCCCGGCATGCTCCGGTTTCGCGTCAGGCGGCCGGATAGGCGGCGTCGGACAGATAACCCTCGAAGGCGGGCGCGGAGCCCGTCTCATCCAGCTCGATCTCGGCTTCGAGCAGGCGCTGGAAGGCGATCTCCGCAGCGCTCATCTCCATGGTCGGGCTGCTGACGAGATAGAGATCGGCGCCGATATCGTGCCCGGCGCCGGACAGGTTCCACAGCGTGCCGGCATCCAACGCGTCCTGCACCGACGCCAGCGGCAGAATTCCGATGCCGAGGCCGGCCGCGATCATTCGAGCGACTTCTTCCAGGTTTGGGCTCGATCCGACCGTGCGATTGCCGAGGCCCGCCCCCTCGCGCAGCGCCACCATCGGCTCCAGCGCCCCGTCCTGTCCGCAGGCCAGTGCGACGAAGGGCTCCTCCGCCAGATCATGCAGCGGCACGTCGCGGCGGCCATGCAGGGGATGGTCGCGCCCGCACAGGATGCCGAATTCCTCGCGCAGCAGGCGCCGGCAGGCGAGACCGGCGAGCGGGTTCGGCAACAGGCAGATCCCGAACGGGCTGAGTTTCTGCGACACCGAGCGCACGATGTCATGGCTGTTGGCGACGTCGATGCGGACGGTGACCGAAGGGTGCTTGCGGTTCAGCCGGGCGAGCGCCCGGTCGAAGGCCGGCAGGACGACATGGGTGACGACCTGGATGCGCACCAGCCCGGTCAGTTCGTCATGCTCCTCGGAGAGCTTGTCGCCGATCCGCGCGACGCTGCGATAGATGTCGACGCATTCCTTGTAGAGCAGCTCGCCGCGCTTGGTCAGGACGAAGCGACGGCTGTCGCGCTGCACGAGTTGGCCGCCGAGCGTCTCCTCAAGCCGCTGGAGCGCGGCACTGACCGAAGGCTGGCGAACCAAAAGGCGATCGGCCGCGCGCGTGATGCTGCGCTCCTCGACGATCACCAGGAACGTGTGCAGGAGGTTCCAGTTCAGGTGATGCAGTTTCGGGCGCTTCGCCGTCACGGACCCTCTCCCCGGCTGCGCGCCGGCCTCCTCTCGCGGAGCCCCCTTGTCGCCCCCGCGGAACGGAATCGCAAGCCAGCCTCCGCCGCGCCGCGATGGCGCGCGCGCAGGCGCAGCATCCGGCATGCAGGGCGCGTGCCGCTGGTCCTCCGATGGATCGGGATCAGGCGCGCGTGGCATCGAGCGCATCGCGCACGCCGTCGCCGAGCAGGTTGACCGCCAGGATCAGCAGGCAGAGCGCCGAGCCCGGCAGGGCAATCAGCCAGGCATCGAACAGGATCTGCTCGCGTCCTTCCGCGATCATCAGCCCCCAGGACGGCGTCGGCGGGCGGGCGCCGAGGCCGAGGAAGGACAGGGCCGCCTCGAGCAGGATCACATTGGCGACTTCCAGCGTCGCCACCACGATCAGCGTGTTCTGCAGGTTCGGCAGGATGCTCCGCAGCATCAGGAAGAGAGGCGAGGCGCCGAAGGAGCGCGTCGCCTGCACGAATTCGCGGGTGGCCAGCCCCTGTGTCGCCGCACGGACCACGACGGCGAAACGATCCCACAGCAGCAGGCTGAGCACGATGGCGAGCGTCTGAAGCGAGGCGCCGCCGAGTGCGACCGCGGCCAGTGCGACCAGCACGATCGGCAGCGACAGCCGCGTCGTGATGATGAAGCTGATCGCCATGTCGGTGCGGCCGCCGAAATAGCCGGCGAGCAGGCCGAGCATCGTGCCGATCGCTCCGGCGCAGAGCGTGACGCCGAGCCCGATGCCGAGCGAGACACGGGCACCGTAGATCAGCCGGGAGAGATAGTCGCGCCCGAGATGGTCGGTGCCGAGCCAATGCGCGGGATTGGTCCCGGCCTGCCAGAATGGCGGCAGCAGGCGCTTCGTCAGGTCCTGCGCTATCGGGTCGTGTGGAGCGAGCCAGGGCGCCAGCAGCGCGACCAGGGAGAGCAGCACGAGCAGGCCGCCGCCGACGAGGATGCCGGTCTCGCGCCGGACCCGGCGCCAGAGCCGGCGGCGCTGCAGGACATGGGGCAAGGCTGGTGAATCTCGGTCGAGCACCGTCATCAGGCGCTCCTCAGCCGTGGGTCGAGCCAGGCATTGATCAGGTCGGCGGCGGTGGTCAGCGTCACATAGACCAGCGAGAGGATCAGGATGATCGCCTGGACCACCGGTAGGTCGCTGCGCAGCAGCGATTCCCAGGCGAGGCGGCCGAGCCCGTTGATCGCGAAGACGCTCTCGATCACGATCGAACCCGAGAGCATCAGGCCGAACTGCACGGCGGCGAGCGAGACCAACGGCAGCACGGCATTGCGCAGCGCATGGACCAGCAGGATGCGCGTCTGCGCCGCCCCCTTGGCGCGGGCGGTGCGGATATAGTCTGCGCCGAGCACCTCGATCATGCCCGCTCGCGTCAGCCGCATCAGCGCCGGCATCGCATAGTAGCTCAGCACGATGACGGGCAGGATGAAGCCCTGCCAGCTTTCCGTGCCCGAGATCGGGACTATGCCCCACCAGACGCCGAAGACGACGATCAGGATCAGCCCGAGCCAGAAGCTCGGGATCGCCTGCCCGGTCACAGCCAGCAACAGCGCGAACCGATCGATCCAGCCGCCTGGCTTCAGCGAAGCGAGGATGCCGAGCGGCACCGCGATCAGCATCGCCAGCACGAAGGCCGCGCTGCCCAGCACCAGCGTCACCGGCAGCCGCTCGCCGATGATCGCGGAGACAGGCAGGTTGAAATAGATGCTCGTGCCGAAATCGCCGGTCAGCGCCCGCCCCAGCCAGGTAACGAACTGGACGATGAAAGGCCGGTCGAGCCCATAGGCCTGCCGGATCAGCTCGACATCGTGCGCGCGCCCCGCCTGGCCGGCGAGCACGACGGCGGGGTCGCCCGCCACGAACATCAAGCCGAAGGCGATGCCGGAGACCGCGAGCGCGACGAGCGCTGCGACGATCAGGCGGCGGGTGAGGAAGGGCAGCATGGCGTCTTTCGTCCAGAGGCTGATTGCGAACGCGGTGGCGTTCCAACCGCTCCGTCATTCCGGGCGGAGCGAAGCGGAGGCCCGGAATCCATCGTAGAGCGGTGAACCCTACGATGGATTCCGGATCGGCGCGGCTTCGCCGCTTGTCCGGAATGACGATGCTCGACGAGGTGCGAAGCCTACTTCCAGCTCGACAGCCACCAGCGGGCGAACTCGTCCGGATGCGGCTTGAACACCAGCGACTGCGAAAGGCCGTAGTTGATGTTAAAGTCGTACATCGGCAGCCAATAGGCCTGATCGGCGATCTTCTTCAGCGCCTTGGCATAGTTATCCTGCCGCAGCGCCCGGTCCTGCGCCTGGTCGGCAGCGGTGACGAGATCGATGACCTCCTTGTCCTGCACCATGTCGTCGGCGCCGCCGCCGAAGAAGTTCGAGATGATGAAGGCGACGTCGCCGGTGCCGTAGCTGCCCCAGTTGGTGAAGAACGCCGGCAGTTCGCCCGCCCGCCATTTCTGCACGCCGGCGGCGTATTGCTGCTCGTTCAGCGTGACGCGGATGCCGGCCTTGCCGAGGTCCGACGCCACCGCTTCCGCAACCGGGCGCGGCATCGCGGCGAAGACCATCTCGATGTCGATGCCGTTCGCGAAACCGGCCTCGGCGAGCAGTGCCTTGGCCTTGGCGGGATCGTAGGTGTATTTCACGACGTCCTGCGCGCAGCCGAACTGCTTGGGATTGCAGGCCGCGTTCAGCACCTGCGAGGCGCCGCCGGCGAAGGCCTTGACGATGGCCTCGCGGTTGACCGCGTGGTTGATCGCGCGGCGCACCAGCACGTTCTTGGTCGGGTGCTCCTTGCCCTTGCCCGTCACGGTCATGCCGACATAGGAAATGCGCATGATCGGCCCGTTGACGATCTGCACGCGGCTGGCGAGCCGGGCTGCCTGATCGGGCGGAATGCGCCAGGTCCAGTCGAGCTTGTCGGCCATCAGCTCGGCAAACTGCGTGTTCAGCTCGGGGATGGTGCGGACTACGATCTTGCCGATGGCAGGCTTGCCCTTGGGGCTGCCGGCATAATGGCCGTCGAAGCGCTCGAAGGCATAGCGGATGCCCGGCGTCATCTCGGTGAGCTTGTAGGGGCCGGTGCCGACGGGCTTCGCCGCCATGCCGGACGAGCCACCCTCCTTGAAATAGGCGGCGGGATAGATCGGCAGCGCGTCGGCCAGCATCTCGATGGCGCCGGCGAAGGGCTTGGCCAGCTTGATCCGGACCTTGTAGTCCGAGACCTTCTCGACCTTCTCGATCCAGTCCACCGAGATCCGGAAGCGCGTGCCGTAGTTCGGGTCGAGCACGGTGTTGAGGGTGTAGACGACGTCGTCGGCGCTGAACTTCGCGCCGTTATGGAATGTCACGCCCTCGCGAAGGTCGAACTCCATCGTCATCGGATCAATGAGCCGCCAGGCCGAGGCCAGCGCCGGCTTGATCTCGCCGGTGTCGAGATCCTTGTAGAGCAGCCCGTCATAGATGTGTCGGGCCAGGATCAGCCCCTCGCGCCCGGCGATCTTGTAGGTGTCGAGCGCCTCGGGCTCGAGCGCGAAGGCGACGTTCAGCGTGTCGTCGGCCTTGCCCGCAAGGGCCGGCTGCGCCGCCATCCCCATGAGCGTCAAGGCGACGCCGCCCAGAAGCGATGCAATTGCGAAACGTGCCATCGATCAGATCCCCTGTTTTATGGTCGTCGAGCCCGCCCGCCGCGCATCCTGCTTTGCAAATCTGCGCGATCGGTCGCCTGTCGCTATCGCGTGGATGACGACGCGGGCTGTCTGCCTCGACCATAAGTCGGCCGGCGACCGACGGCCTAATAGACAGTTCCTATGCGACGAATAGGAGCCGTCTTCGGAGAGGGCCGCTCCGATAGCGTTTTGAATCCCTAAGAGCCCTCATCCTGAGGAGCGATCGAAGATCGCGTCTCGAAGGATGCTTCAGGAGGCATCCTTCGAGACGCCGCTTTGCGGCTCCTCAGGATGAGGGCTTGAGTGTCCCCAACGACTCTCAGGCCAGATGGCAGGCGACGAACTCGCCGCCGATCGGCCGCAGCGCCGGCGCCTCGGCACGGCAGGTCTCGATCGCATTCGGGCAACGCGGATGGAAGGCGCAACCCGGCGGCGGCGCGATCGGGCTCGGCACCTCGCCCGACATCGGCTGGCGGTCGCGGTTCGGCCGCTCGACATCGGGGATCGTATCGAGGAGGAGCCGCGTATAGGGGTGCCTCGCTCGGGCAAAGACCTCCTCGGCCGAGCCGGTCTCGACGAAGCGGCCGAGATACATGATCGCGAGCTGGTCCGACATGTGCCGGACGACCGAGAGGTTGTGGCTGATGAAGAGATAGGTCAGCCCGAGTTCCTTCTGCAGCCTGACCATCAGGTTCAGCACCTGCGCCTGCACGGAAACGTCGAGCGCCGAGGTCGGCTCGTCGCAGACGAGGAAATCGGCCTCGGTGGCGAGCGCGCGCGCGATCGAGATGCGCTGGCGCTGGCCGCCGGAGAAGGCGTGCGGATAGCGCTGCGCATCGGCCCGCGACAGGCCGACGATTTCCAGCAGGTCGCCGACCCGCGCCTGCGTCGAGGCAGCATCGGGGCGAAGCTTCAGCTCGCGGATGGGTTCGGCGATGATGTCTCCGACGCGCCAGCGCGGATTGAGGCTGGCATAGGGGTCCTGGAAGATCATCTGCACGCGCGGCGGGCCGATCGTGCCGTCGCTCCGGCGGATGTCGTGGAAGCGCAGCGACCCTTCCGTCGGTCGCTGCAGCCCGACGACCATGCGCGCCAGCGTCGATTTCCCGCAGCCGGACTCGCCGACGATGCTGAAGGTCGTGCCACGCTCGACCGTGAAGGAGACATCCTCGACCGCCCGGAGGATGCGGCGCGGCTGGCGCGACAGCAGGCGGGTCAGAGCCGGCGCCGAGACGTCGAAGCGGCAGGAGGCGGCGGAAACGGTCAGGATCGGTTCGGCCGTCGCGACCACACCCTTGCCGAGGCCCTCATCCGGACGCATGCGCGGCCTCCATCAGGGGGAAATGGCAGGCTGCGGCGTGAGCGCCTTGCGGCAGGCCGGGCTTGTGCTCGCGGCAGAAGGGCTGGACCCGCCCGCAGCGCGGGTTGAAGGCGCAGCCTGCCGGGATCGCATTGAGGCGCGGCATTGCGCCGTCGATCTGGTTCAGCTCGGCATGACGGACATGGACGCTCGGGATCGAGGCCATCAGCCCGGCCGTATAAGGATGGCGCGGCCGTCGCGCCACCTCCTCGACCGGCCCGATCTCGACGACACGCCCGGCATACATCACGGCGACGCGGTCGGCGGTCTCGGCGATGACGCCCATATCGTGCGTGACCAGCATGATCGCGGTGCCGTGCTCGCGGCAGAGCCGTTTCAGCAGCGTCGTGATTTGCGCCTGGATCGAGACGTCGAGCGCCGTCGTCGGCTCGTCGGCGATGATCAGCTGCGGCTCGGCGCAGAGCGCGAGCGCGATCACCACGCGCTGGCGCATGCCACCGGAGAACTGGTGCGGATACTGGTCGATCCGCGTCTCTGCGGCGGGGATGCCGACTTGCCTGAGCAGGGCCAGCGCCCGCGCCCGCGCCTCGGCGGCGGAAACCGGCAAATGTGTCGTGATGGTCTCGACCAATTGTTCGCCGACCGTCAGCAGCGGATGCAGCGAGGTCAGCGGATCCTGGAAGATCGCCCCGATCCGGCGCCCGCGCAGGCGGCGCATCTGTTCCGGCGGCAGGTTGTCGATGCGCTGGCCATCGAGCCGGATCTCGCCGCCGCTGATCCGGCCGGGCGGGTCGAGCAGGCCGACGACGGCCGTGCCGGTCAGCGACTTGCCGGCACCCGATTCCCCGACGACGCCGAGGATTTCCCCCGGCGCTATGTCGAAGGAGACGCCGTCCAGCGCCGTCAGCGGGCCGTGGCGGCCGTCGAAGACGATGCGCAGGTCGCGCACGGAAAGCAGCGGCGCGGTCCCGTTCATGCCCCTGCCCTCTCGACCGGGTAGCTCGACGAGAAGATCGCCTCTGCCGGCGGATGGCCGAGCGTCCGTTCCGGATAGCGCGCCATCACGCCCTCGAACTGCTTCTGGGCACGGGCATTGTCGGCGGCTTCGTCGACGCCGCGGATGACACGCCCCTGCATCACGAAGCGGCCATCGATGACGACGGTCGAGAAATCGCGGCCATGGCCGGCGAGCAGCATGGTCTGGATCGGGTCGATCACCTGGCCGAGATGCGGGCGGTCGAGATCGAACACCGTGATGTCCGCCCGCGCCCCCGGCTGCAAGCGGCCGAGATCGGGCCGCCCCAGCGCATCGGCCCCTCCCACCGTGGCGGCATCGTAGTAGTCCTCCGAGCGAACCGCGCCGGCGCTGCCGGCCATGGTCCGGGCGAGGATCATCCCGACCTGCAGATTCATGATCATGTCCGGCGGGCTGGTATCGGTCCCCATGCCGATCTTCAGTCCCATCTCGCGATAGCGGCCGAAATGATCGATCGCATTGCCGTGCCGCCCCGAGACCAACGGGCAATGCACGATCGCCGCACCCGCATCGCGGATGATCTCAAGGTCGCGCCCAGGGCGATCGACAAGGCGACTACCGGAGACGACCGTGCCATGCGGCAGCAGGCAGCGCTCGCTCAGGAAGCCGAGGCTCGCCAGCCATTCCGGCGGACTCATGCCGTGCTGGGCGAGGACGAGGTCGTATTCGATCTTGGACTGGCAGCAATGCAGCCGCACGGGGATGTCGAGCTCGCGAACCGCCGCCGCCGTCCGCCGCAGCAGCTCGGAAGTCGCGGTTTCGATCCGGTCGGGCGCGAACATGCCTCGGATCAACCCACCCGCCGCACCATTATGGCGCCGCGCGAAATCGATCGCCGCATCGAGTTCCGCGAGCCCGCGCGCCTCGTCGTAATGGGTGACGATGCGCCCGTCCGCCTCGACCAGCTGGTTGCCGGTGCGATAGGCAGGGCCGAGATAGGCGCGCATGCCCAGTTCGGCCGCCGCCGCCGCCGCATCCTCGAACTCCTGCACCGTTTCGCCCCAGGCGCGGTAGAACAGCGAGGCGATCGGCAATGCGGTGGTGATGCCGTTGCGGATCAGCGTCGCGAAGGCGTGCTTCTTCTGGAAGGCCAGCTCCTCGCGCGAGTACATCTCGTACGGACCGGCCTCGAGATAGGAGCGCGGCCAGACCCGGCCCTTTTTCCAGGCCGGCTGGTTGTCATAGGCCAGGACGGTCGTATCGAGGTCAGAGAGCGCGTCGAGATCGACGAAGCCCGGCCCGATCAAGGCGTTGCCATAGTCGATCCGGCTCGCCACCTCACCGGGAAAACCGTGGCCGACGAAGATCACCGCCCCGTCCTCGAAGACGATCTCGCCATTCTCGTAGAGGCGATGACGCCCTTGCGCATGGCCGACGAGCCAGCGCGCCGTCAGCAGGATGCGCCCCTCGGGACGTTTGGCCGGCTGCAGGCTCATGGAGCCGTCCTGATCGAGACGCCGTCGCGGGCGACGACCTTGCCGCGCTTCACGACGCGGCGCTTGGGCGAACGCGTGACAATCGCCTCCGCCAACGTCTCGCCGGGCAGGATCACGAGGTCGGCGGTGTCGCCCTCACTGACGCCATAGCCGGCGATCTCCATGACCTTCGCGCCTTCCGTGGTGCAGACATCGAGCGCCAGCCTCAACTCGTCGTCACGGCGCAGATTGTTACGCAAGCCGACGAACATCGCCCGCTCCAGCATATCGGCATTGCCATAGGGGCCCCAGGTGTCGCGGATGCCGTCATTGCCAGAGCAGACGCGCACGCCGGCCGCGAGCAGCTTCTTCACCGGGGGGGCCGGGCGGCTCGCCGGTCCCGTCGTCATGATCGCGATGTCGAGTTCCGCGAGCTGCTCGATCAGCGGATCGACCAGCGCCGGATCGGCTCCGAGGCAAAAGGCATGGCTGATCGTGACCTTGCCTTTCATGCCAAACGCGCGGGTCCGCTCGCAGATCAGCTCCGACGAGAAGATGCCCATCTCGCCTGGCTCGTGCAGATGGATGTCGAGCGGCTTGCCATAGCGCTGGCAGAGATCGAAGACCGCATCGAGATGTCCCTTCGGATCGCGGTCGATGGCGCAGGGATCGAGCCCGCCGACGATCTCGCAGCCGGCCTTCATCGCCTGATCCATCAGCTCCAGCGTGCCCGGCCGGCGCAGCAGCCCCGATTGCGGGAAGGCGACGAGTTCGATGTCGATGATGTCGCGATAGCCGTCGCGCGTCGCCATGACGCCCTCGACGCCCCAGAGCCCGTGCTCGGTATCGACATCGACATGGCTGCGGATATGGGTCGAGCCCATCAGCGAGGACTGGATCGACTGCCGGGCCGACTGGCGCGCCGGGTCGATGTTCAGCCGCTTTTTGTTCTCGCGCTCGTTGTCGATCTTGTCGAGCAGCTTGGGGCCGACTTCATTCTTGTACCAGGGCAGGCCCCACAGGCTCTTGTCGAGATGGGTATGAGCCTCGACGAGGCCGGGAATGACGATCTCAGCCCTGCCATCTTCGACCGCGGCACCCGCCGGCGCCTCGATGCCCGCGGCGATGCGCGTGATCTTGCCGTTCTCGATCAGCATGTCGACGGCAGGACCGGCATAGGGGCGGACATTGCGCAGCAGCAGGGAGGCGGTCATCGCAGGCGTTTCCTCTTGGTTTTTCTTGTCAGCGGAGTTTCGGGTTCAGCGCATCGCGCAGCCAGTCGCCGAGCAGGTTCACGCTCAGAACAATCAGCCCCAGTTGCAGCGACGGAAACACGACCAGCCACCAGGAGCCCGAGAACAGATACTGGTTGCCGATGCGGATAAGGGTGCCGAGCGAAGGCTGGGTGATCGGCATGCCGACGCCGAGGAACGACAGCGTCGCTTCCGACAGGATGGCCAGCCCCAGATTGAGCGTGGCGGCCACCATCACCGGCGTCAGCGTGTTCGGCAGGATGTGGCGCGCCATGATCCTGACCGCCGGCACCTTGATGATGCGCGCCGCCAGCACATACTCCTTGCGCCGCTCGACCATGGTCGAGGCACGGACGGTGCGGGCATACTGCACCCAGTTGGTCAGCGAGATCGACATCACCAGCACGACGGCGGCGAAAGGCTCGCGCAGGGCCGGTGGCAGCAATTCGCGGAAGATCGCCGAGACCAGGATCGCCATCAGCAGCGTCGGGATCGACAGCACGGTGTCGCCGAGCCGCATCAGCAGATTGTCGATGCGCCCGCCATGGAAACCCGCGATCAGCCCGATCGTCACGCCGAGCGTCATCGAGACCAGCACCGCCGCGAAGCCGATGACCAGCGAGACCCGCGTGCCGTAGAGGATCGCCGAGAGCACGTCGCGGCCCTGCGGGTCGGTGCCGAGCAGGAAGGGCCATTCGCCATCCGCCGACCAGATCGGCGGGATCTCTGCCTTGTCGATGAAGATCTGCGAGAGGTCATGCGGGTTCTGCGGCGCGATCAGCGGGCAGAACAACGCGCTCAGGATCAGGAGCGCCAGCACCAGCGCCGAGAGCCACGCGGCTGGCGTCCGGCGAAAGCTCCAGCCGATGTCACTGTCGAGGAAGCGGGCGAGCCGTGACGGCTTCCGGGCTGTCTCCTTTTCAGCGAGCATTCGCGGCTCCCGACAATGCGTCCTCGCGCAGGCGTGGATCGACATAGGCGTAGGTCAGGTCGACCAGCGTGTTGAGCGAAACGAAGATGAAGGAGACCACGATCAGATAGGCCGCCATCACCGGGATATCGACGAAGGTCACCGCCTGCACGAAGAGCAGCCCCATCCCCGGCCACTGGAACACCGTCTCGGTAACCAGCGCGAAGGCGATCAGATTGCCGATCTGCAGGCCGGTGACGGTAATGACCGGCATCAGGCAGTTGCGCAGCGCGTGTCGGAAATTGACGGCCCGCGCGGTCAGCCCCCGCGCCCGGGCGAAGCGGATGAAGTCGGTCCGCATCGTCTCCAGCATTTCGGCTCGCACCAGCCGCATCACCAGCGTGATCTGGAACAGCGAGAGCGTGACGCCCGGCAGGATCAGCGCCTTGCGGCCCGAAGCCGTCAACAACCCCGTGCTCCACCAGCCGATCTGCACCGTATCGCCACGCCCGAAGGCCGGCAGCCATTGCAGCGTTACCGAGAACACCAGGATGAACAGGATGCCGAGCGCGAAACTCGGCAGCGACACCCCGAGCACCGAGATGAACTGCAGCGCCTTGGCGAGCAGGCTGTTGCGCCGGATCGCGGTATAGACGCCCAGCGGAATGCCGATGGCCAGCGACAGGAAGGTCGCGACCAGCACCAGTTCGAAGGTCGCCGGGAAACGCTCCGCGATCAGGGTGAACACCTCCTGCTGGTTGCGATAGGAGATGCCGAAATCGCCGCGCAGCGCATTGCCGACGAAGGTCGCGAACTGGATCAGGAAGCCCTTGTCGAGACCGAGCCTTGCGCGCAGCGCGTCGCGCTGGGCCTGGCTCGCCTGCTCGTTCAGCATCAGCTCGACCGGATCGCCGACGAATCGGAAGATCAAGAAGGCGATGAACGCCACCGCGAGCATCACGCCGGCCGCGTTCAGCAATCGCTTGAGGAGGAAGGCCGGCATGGGGGGCTCCGTCTGGAGGGGCGGACTTCAGGCTCGGCTCTCCGCAGCGTCATCCCGGGCAACCGAAGGGAGACCCGGGATCCATGCCGGAACCGTTCAGGCATGGATCCCGGATCGACGCTTCGCTTCGTCCGGGATGACGGACGCGTGAGACGAAGGCCCAGGAGAACCGGAACCCGTCACTTCATCGTCGTCAGCCACAGGCGCGGCTTGTTGTCCGAGGCCTGCACGGTGTTCGCGACCGTCGAGCGCATCGCCCAGGCCATCGGCTGCTGATGCAGCGGCACGAACAGGTGCTCGGCTTTGGCGATCTTCAGCGCCTCCTTCATCATCGCGATGCGCTTGGGCGTATCGAGTTCAACCCCGGCCTTGTCGATCAGCGCGTCGATGCGCGGATCGCCCCAATTGCCCCAGTTGAACACGCCGCCCGTGCCGCTCTTGGAGCGCAGGACCTGCACCAGCAACGAATAGGCGTCGATCATCGGCTCATTGGCCCAGCCGAAGGAGATGACGTCGAAATCGCCCTTCACCCGCTTGGGTGCCTGCTGGCTGCGCGGCGCGAGACTCAGATTGGGCTTCAGCCCGGCGCGCGACCACATCGAGGCGACCGCCTGGCAGAACTCCTCTTCGTTCACGAGGCTGTCGCTCTGGCAGTTGAACTGGAAGGAGAAGCCGTTCGGATAGCCGGCCGCCGCGAGCAGCTTCTTGGCGCCGTCGAGATCGAAGGGCAGACGCACGTCCTGCGAGGGCTCATAGCCGGGAATAGCCGGCGCGACGAGCGCGCCTGTGTTCCGTGACAGGCCGCGCATCGCCCGCTTCTGCACGGCGTCGATGTCGATCGCGCGATAGAGCGCCTCGCGGACGCGGATGTCCTTGAGCGGGTTCTTGTCCTTCACATCGCTCTCGAACAGCGTGTCCCTGAGGTTGAAGGCGAAGAAGACCGAGCGCAGCTCGTTGGTCTGCAGAACCTTGACCTCGGGCGAGGCCGAAAGCCGGGGCAGATCCTGCAAGGGCGCGACATTGGTGAAATCGATCTCGCCGGAGAGCAGGGCCGCGACACGGGTCGAGGCGGAGGTGATCGGCGTGAACTCGATCCGGTCGATATTGTGCTGCGGCTTGTCCCACCAGGCCGCGTTCTTGACATAGACGGTCTTGGAATCGGCGCGGCGGCTTTCGACCGAGAACGGCCCTGTGCCGTTGGCGTTGTCGGTGGCGTAGCCTTTCACGCCCTTGCCGGAGTCGGTCGGCAGCAGGCTGTTGTTCGCCTCCATCCACTCCTTGTCGAAGATGAAGATGTTGGTCAGGTCGTTGAGCAGCAGCGGATAAGGTCCGTTGACCTCGATCTCGACGGTGAAGTCGTCGATCTTCTTGGAGGATTTGTAGGCCGGCAAATTGCCCTTGAGCGGCGAGGTGTCGTGCGTCACGCGCTCCAGCGAGGCGATGACGTCGTCTGCGGTGAACGGGTTGCCATTGTGGAACTTGACGCCCTGACGCAGCTTGAAGCGCCAGACCGTCGGCGACACCGTCTCCCAGCTCTCGGCCAGCGCCGGCTCGATCTTGAGATCGCCGGTATAGCGCACCAGCCCTTCATAGACGTGGTTGAGCACCGAGAGCGTGAAGGTCTCACCGAAGGAATAGGGATCGAGCGAGGCGATCTCGCGCGCAGCGCCCCATTTCAGCGTCTTCGCTTCGGCCGCGCCGTTCAACGCGAACGCGGCAGCCGCCGCAAGCAGCCAGTTCGTCCTCGTCAGACGGTTCTTGCGTGTCAGGCCCGGCTTCATCGTCACTCTCTCCCCTGCGAGACCGGAGGCAGCATCAGTGGCGCCTGCGCGGATTGCCTTCGTGGCTGCTGCATTTTCGACCGTTCTGGCGATTCTTGCGGCAGTCGGTGTGCGATTGATAATCATTCTTGCATGCGATTGAATGAGCGTATTGTATACGATAATTGAAGACAAGCGGAAAACTGGAGCGGAGCCGAATCCCGTGACATGGAGTGAGCCCCAAAGGGCTGAACCAGAGAAAAGACGGGCCAAGATGTCGGCGAAAATGTCGGAGAGCCGCCAACCGGGGCAGCGCGCGCAATCGGTCTACAAGGCCCTGCGCCGCGCCATCATCGAGCAGGCGCTGAAGCCCGGCATGAAGCTGCCTGAGGATTCGATCGGCGAGCAGCTCGGCGTCAGCCGCACGCTGGTGCGCGAGGCCTTCGGCCGCTTGGCGGTCGAGGGCCTGGTCGAGCTCAAGCCCAATCGCGGCGCTTCCGTCGCCTATCCGACCCTGGAGGAGGCGCGCGACGTCTTCGATGTCCGCCGCGGCCTCGAACGCATGGTGGCAGAGACGCTGGCCGGCAATCTGACCCCGGCGCAGGCGGCCGAACTAGAGACCCATGTCGGGCTCGAAGAAAAGGCGCATGGCCGCGACGGGCCGGAATCGATCCGGCTGGCCGGCGAGTTCCACATCAAGCTCGCCGAGATGACCGGCAATGCGCTCCTGCTGCGCTATGTCCAGGAGGTCTCGTCGCGCTGCTCGCTGATCCTCGCGATCTATGGCCGGCCGCATTCCTCCGAATGCGCCGTCTCCGAGCACCGGCAACTGATCGAGGCGCTGCGCGCCGGCGACGCCGCTCATGCAGCCCATCTGATGGACCATCATCTCCAGGCCGTAGTGACGCGGGCCCTGCTGACGCCGCGCGGCGAGCGCGACATCCGCGAGGTGCTGGCCCCCTATGCCCTCAGCGAAGGATTGACGCCCCCGTGACCGACGCGCCGACCATGACAGCCCCGGCGGGCGACACGGCGAAGGCCGTGACCTTCGACTTCGCCAGCCTCACCCCGCGCGAGCGCTACAAGCTCCTGATCGGCGCGGTCGTGCCGCGCCCGATCGCGCTGGTGACGACGGTCGACGCCAGAGGCATCGTCAACGCCGCCCCGTTCAGCTTCTTCAACTGCCTCTCCGCCGACCCGGCGATCCTCGCGCTCGGCGTCGAATACCGCCCGACCGGCGCGCAGAAGGACACCGGCCGCAATGTCCGGGAAACGCTGTCCTTCACCGTCAACATCGTCTCGGATGCGCTGATCGAAGGCATGAACATCTGCGCGACGCCGTTCGAGCCGGGGACGGACGAGCTGGCTGCCGCCGGCCTCATCGCCATGCCTGGCGTCAAGGTGCCCTGCCCCTGGATCGGCCAGGCGCCGGCCGCCTTCGAATGCCGCCACCATACGACGCTCGGCATCGGCAATTCGCGCGAGATCATCCTCGGCGAGGTCGTCTACGCGCATTTCAGGGCCGATACAGTCGATGCCGGCAATCTCCATGTCGATCCGGCAGCGCTCGATGCGATCGGCCGCATGGGCGGCCATGGCTACGTGACAACGCGCGACTATTTCGACCTGCCGACGATGTCGGTCGCGACCTTCGCGGCCGATCCCGCAGCCGCCAACCGGCGGCGCTGACCGATCACGCCCCTTCGTCGGCCCCGCCGGTCAGCACATAGCCAGGGAGCCGCGAGATGACGCCCGTGACAGGGCGCAGATGCTCGTCGAGCACGGCGCGCGCGCGGACTTCGTCATGGGCGCGCAAGGCGGCGATGAAATCGCGGTGCTCGCGCCGGATGCGCTCGATCCGGCCGGGATCGGCCGCGAGCGCGCGCATCGCCACGCGCTGCTGTCGCGCACCCAGCGACTGATACAGTTCCGACAACACCTCGTTGCCGAGGGCCTGCACCATCGCGAAATGGAACTCGCGATTGAGTTCGACCCGGGCGAAATGGTCGCTGCCGGCGATCTCGTCGAGCCGGTCGAGGATCGCCTCCATGCTCGCCGGCAATTCGATCTTCTCGCGGCAGATCCGCGCGATCGCATAGCCCTCGATCATGCGGCGGGTTTCGTAGAGGTCTGCGAGCTCCTGCGCCGTAACCTGCCGCACGAGCGCGCCCCGGCGTGGCAGGAGATCAATGAAGCGTTCCGCCTCGAGGCGGTGGAAGGCCTCCCGCACCGGCGTGCGCGAGACGCCCATCGCCGACGAGATCTCCTCCTCCTCGATGAAGGAGCCGCCTGCGAAGACGCCACGCAGGATCTGCTCGCGGACATAGGCGTAGACGCGCTCGCGCGCCGGCCGCCCCTCTGCTTCCTGCGCCGGCAACGGCGTCATGACATTCACCGCCTGCGACCTCCACATGAGTGTTTCGGTCCGAGCTTAAGCCGTTCCGGCGCCGACATCAAAAATCCATCACGTATACGCGACGCATGACAAGCATGCGCCAGAGGACTGGCACACGGACGCGAATGGCGCTCTTCTTGCCAGAACGGGGACGCCGGACAGACGCATCAAGCGCATCGGCGACACGACGACAGCGAGGAGAAAACCCATGACGGACTCACGCCTGATTTCACGCCGCGCTGTGCTCGGGGCCGGCATGGCCGCCTCCGTCGCGGGCCTGCCGATCCTCTCCAGCCCTGCCCGCGCCCAGCGCGCTGCCGGCATCCTGCGCTACGGGCTCTCCGCCTTCCCGCCGAACCTTCAGCCCTGGGTTTCGACCGGCGCCTCCGCTGGTACGGTCAAGATGCTGATCCATCGCAGCCTGGTCTCCTACGGCCCGGACGGCAATCTGCGCGGCGAACTCGCGACCTCCTGGTCGCTCGACGGCGACGGCGCCTGGGTCTTCAAGCTGCGGCCCGGCTGCTTCTTCCATAATGGCGACCCGGTCACCGCCGAGGACGTGAAATGGTCGATCGAGCAGATCGCCAGCGAGAAATCGACCGCCTATATGCGTTCGCAGTTCCAGAGCGTGGAGCGCGTCGATATCCCCGACCCGGCCACGATCCGGCTGGTGACGAAGACGCCGCAGGCGACGCTGCCGAGCTGGTTCGGCAACTACAACACCTTCATCCTGTCGCGGAAATCGACGACTGCCGAGCCGATCGGCGCTGGCCCCTTCCGCCTCGTCGGCCAGGAGCGCGGCTCTTCGGTCGAGATCGCGGCGTTCGACAAGTTCTACAAGCCCGGCATTCCCAAGCTGAAAGGCATCAAGTTCGTCGTCTATGCCGACGAGAACCTGCGCTATGCGGCGCTGCAGTCCGGCGACGTCGACATGATCGAATACGTCCCCTGGCAGTCGATGGCCGCGGTCGAAGCCGATCCGAGACTCAAGCTGCTGAGCCAGGAGGGGCCGTTCATGGACGTGCTCTTCAACGGCACGAAGCCGCCCTTCAACGACCCGCGCGTGCGCCGTGCCGTCGCCCATGCCGTACGCCGCGAGGATATCGTCAAGGTCGCCTTCTTCGGCCGCGGCAAGCCGCTCGAAGGCCTACCGATCGTCGAGGGCACGCCCTGGTGGGACAAGGAGCTCGCCCATGGCTGGAACTACGATCCGGCCCGCGCCAAGGCGCTGCTGACCGAAGCCGGCTTCGGCAGCGGCTTCCAGACCACGCTGCTCGCCACCGCGCAGTTCGGCATGCACAAGGACACCGCCGAGATCGTCCAGCAGCACCTCGCCGCCATCGGCATCCAGTGCGAGCTGCAGCTTCCCGACTGGTCGACGCGCGTCTCGCGCGGCTCGCGCGGACAGTACGACATGGCGATCCACGGCGTCTCCTCCGACAACAACGACCCGGACGGGCTGACGGTGGTGCTCGACACCACGCTCTCGCCCAGCCATGGCCGCTCCTTCAAGGTCGACGCGCCCCGGACGATCGCGGCGCTGGCCAGGGGCCGCGCCGAATTCGACCAGGCCAAGCGGGTCGAGATCTACAAGGAGATGCAGCGCGCCGCCCTCGAGGAGGTGCCGCTGGTCGGTCTGGCCTGGCGCAGCCAAGGCTACGGCATGGATAAGGGCGTGATGGGCTTCACCAACCTGCCCGGCGCGCTCTCGAACTCCTCGGGCAACATGCTCGAAGAGACCTATTTCGGATGAGCGCCGCCTGGCTCGCGCGCAAGCTGGCGACGGTCATCGGCCTCGCCTGGCTCGTCGCCACGATCGTCTTCCTGGCGCTGCACATGGTGCCGGGCGACCCGGCCGAGCTTCTGCTCTCGACCGGCGGCGTCTCGCCCGACCCCGCATCGGTGGCGGAGCTGCGCGAGAAGCTCGGCCTCAACCGGCCGATCCTCGCTCAATACGCCACCTTCATCGGCAACCTCCTGCGCGGCGACCTCGGCACGTCGCTGGTCGACGACTATCCCGTGCTCAGCGAGATCGCACTGCGCCTGCCGCGCACGCTGGAGCTGATCGCGGCCGGGACGCTCATCGCCGTCCTCGTCGGCGTGCCGGCCGGCGTCTATGCCGCGCTCGATCGCGGCGGCCGGTTCGACCGTTTCGCCTCGGGCGTCACGGCTCTGCTGCTGGCCGTGCCGGTCTTCGTCGTCGGCACATTGCTGGTCCTGCTCTTCGCCCAGACCTTGCGGATCATGCCGGCTGGCGGCTTCGTCGCCTTCTCGCAGGATCCAACGCAGCATCTCAAACTCCTGACCCTGCCGGCCATCGCCATTGCCAAGGGCCTCGCCGCGGTGCTGTTCCGAATGACGCGCGCCGCGATGCTGGATGCGCTCGCCAACGACTATGTCCGCACCGCCCGCGCCAAGGGACTGTCGCCCAACCGCGTGATCTTCGTCCATGTCCTGCGCAACGCGCTGAACCCGGTCGTCACCGTGCTCGGCCTGCATATGGGCACGCTGCTCGGCGGCACGGTGCTGGTCGAATACGTCTTCAACTGGCCGGGCATGTCGACGCCGCTGCTGCGCGCCGTCGAGGGCCGCGACTATCCGATGGTGGTCGGCATCGTCCTGACGATCTCGGTGCTGTTCCTGCTGATCAATCTCCTGGTCGAGATCATCCACGCGACATTAGACCCGCGGGTGGCACACGCATGAAACGGCTCTGGCTTCCCGGCGGCTTCGTCGCGCTGATCGTTCTGGCCGCGCTCTGCGCGCCGCTCTTTCCCCTGCCCGACCCGATCCGGCAGGACGTCGCCAACCGGCTCGCCGGGCCGATGGCGGGCTCCTGGCTCGGCCGCGACGAATTCGGCCGTGACGTCTTCTCGCGGCTGGTCTGGGGTGCACGGACGAGCCTCACCGTCGCCTTCGCTTCGGCGCTGACGGCAGGCCTGATCGGCGTCCTGCTCGGGCTGATCGGCGGCTGGGGAAAGGGCGCGGCTGCCTTCCTGTCGGTGCGCAGCATGGACATCGTGCTGTGCTTTCCGCCGATTCTGCTCGCATTGCTGGTCGTGACCTTGCTCGGCCCCGGCGCGGCGACGCTCATCCTCGTTCTCTCAGTGCTCTATTTGCCGGGCTTCGCCCGCGTCACCCATGCCGAGGTGCTCTCGGTGAAGGGCAGAGACTATGTCGAGGCGACGCGCGCGCTCGGCGCCCGTCCCTCCTACCTGCTGCTACGCACGGTGCTGCCCAACATCGCAGGCCCCATCCTCGTCCAGCTTTCGCTCGCGGTCGCGGCGGCGGTCGTGCTGGAGAGCGGGCTCTCCTTCCTCGGTCTCGGCGTCGTGCCGCCGGCCCCGTCCTGGGGGCTGATGATCAGGGGCGCACGCGCCACCATGGAGCAGGCCCCGCTGCTGCTGGTCTGGCCCTGCGCCGCGCTGACGCTGACCATTCTCGCCATGAACCTGCTCTGCGACGGCCTTCGCGACGCGCTCGATCCGCGCACCGCCGGCCGCTGATCTCAACGTAATCCAAACCAGCAAGGACCAAGCCCATGGCTGCCAAGACAGATCCCCTCGTCCATATGGGGACCATCACGGGCGGGGAGGCCCGCGAAATCTACAAGGAGAACCCGATCATCCTGCTGCCGATGGGCAGCCAGGAGGATCAGGGGCCGCATGCCCCGATGGGCGATTACCTGCTCGCCGAGAAGATCGCCGAGCTCGCCGCGATCCGCGCCACCAAGGCGGGCACGCGCACCGTGGTCGCCCCCGTGCTGCCCTTCGGCGGCGCCGACTGGTTCGGTCCGATGGTCGGCGGCATCGCGATCTCGCAGGCGACGCTGACCACCGTCATCGCCGAGATGATCGACTCGCTGCATCGCAACGGCCTGACCCGGATCATCGTGATCAACGGCCATGGCGGCAATGTCGGCCCGATCTCGGAGGTCGCGCGCGAACTCTACCAGCGCGAGCAGATCGTGCTGCCGAGCCTCTATCTCTGGCGCATCGGCTACGGCCTGCTGCCGGGCATCCTCGGCGGCGCGGACAAGGCGGCGGCCGTCGCCGGCCACGGCTCCGACCCGCTGACCTCGATCGGCCTGCATCTCTTCCCCGAGCTGATCCGCAAGGACCTGATCCCGGACGGCAAGCCGCTGAAGAAGGACCCGGTGCTCGACCTGCAGTTCACCGGACTCGGCCTGGCGAGCTTCGAGGGTCACGAGGTCGCGATGCCCAACGAATATGACGAGACCTACAATCTCGGCGTCGCCAAGGGCGATCCCCGCCTGTGCTCGGCAGAGACCGGCGCCGCCCTGACCGAGAAGCTGACCGACATCTGCGCCCGCTTCATCGCGCATTTCGCCAGCAAGGTCGAAGCCTGACCATGACGGCGCCGCGGCCTCCGCGGCGCCGTTTCTTCATCCGCCCGCGAACGCGCCAATGACAGGAGGTCCCCATGCCGACACGCCGCCTCATTCTCCAGACGGGTCTCGCCACCATCGCCATGCCGGCGGTGCTGCGGGCGCAAAGCCTGAGCGGGCAGATCACGCTGATGTCCTATGCCGGCATCTTCCAGGACAACTACACCAAGGCGGTGATCGAGCCCTTCCTGGCCGCCAATCCCGGCGTCAAGGTCAACTACGCACCGGGTGGCACCTCGGCGCAGATGGTCGGCTCGGTTCGCGCCCAGAAGGCCGACCCGCAGATCGACGTCGTCATCATGGACGTCACCACCTCCAGCATCGGCAACATCGAGGGCCTGTTCGAAAAGCTGACGCCGGCGGAGTTCCCGGTTCTGGACGAACTGGCTCCGGAAGCCCGCGCGGCCGGCGGCGAGTTCGGCCCGGCCGTGACGTTCGACCATCTCGTGCTGGTCTACGACACCCAGAACCTCACGCCGCCGCTCGCCAAGCTCGCCGATCTCTGGCGGCCGGACCTCAAGGGCCAGATCGCGCTCTCGGCCCCGCCGAACATCCAGGGCCTGGCGCTGACCGCCATGGTCGAGAAGATGGAGGGCGGCGATCACCGCAAGTCGATCGATGCGGCGATGAAGCGGCTCAAGGAGCTCGCCCCCTCGGTCAACACCTTCGAGCCCAATCCGGACGGCTACTCGCTGATCCTCAACGGCGTGGTGAAGGTCGCGACCGGCTGGAACGCCCGCTCGCAACTCTATGGCGACCAGTCGGGGGGCAAGATCGGGACGTTGCTGCCGCCCGAGGGCTCTGTCTTCCAGATCAACACGATCAACCTGACCGCGGGCTCGAAGAACCGTGCGGCCGCCGCTGCCTTCGTCAGGCACGCGCTCTCGCAATCCGCACAGAAGGCCTTCACCGAGCGGATGTTCTACGCGCCGACCAACGCCCAGGCGCAGATCGACCCGAAGGCCGTGGCGCGCACGGCGGCGGCGCCCGAAAGCCGCGCCAACATGATCCCGGTCGACTGGAACGACATCCTCAAGGTCCGCGACCAGTGGAACAACAGGTGGCGCCGCGAAGTCATCTCGGCCGCGCGGTGAGTCGCGGGCGCAGCGTCATGCTCGCCCTTGCGGCGAGCATCCACGCCTTGAACACCGCACTCGACGAAGGAAGACGTGGATGGTCGGGACAAGCCCGACCATGACGGCACAGCCCGGAACATCTCGGACATGAGCTATCTCGAACTGACCAGCCTGCAGAAGCGCTATGGCAGCGCCGTCGCGGTCGACGATGTCTCGCTGTCGGTCGCGAAGGGCGAGTCCGTCGCTCTGCTCGGCCCCTCCGGCTGCGGCAAGACGACGACGCTGCGTATGCTCGCCGGGCTGATCGACCCCGATCGCGGCACGATCCGCGTCGACGGCAGCGAGATCACCAAGCTGCCCGCGCATAAGCGCAATATGGGCTATGTCTTCCAGTCCTACGCGCTGTTCCCGCATCTGACGGTCGCTCGCAATGTCGCCTTCGGGCTCGAGGAACGCGGCGTCGGCAAGGCCGAGATTGCGAGGCAGGTCGAGGAAGGCCTGGCGCTGGTGCGCCTCGCCGGTCTCGGCGGCCGGCGTCCGCGCGAACTCTCCGGCGGCCAGCAGCAGCGCGTCGCGCTGGCGCGTGCGCTGGTGATCCACCCTTCCGTGCTGCTGCTCGACGAATCCCTCTCCAATCTCGACGCCAAGCTGCGCGACACGATGCGCCACGAGATCCGCTCGATCCAGCGCTCGCTCGGCATCACCACCCTCTTCGTGACCCATGACCAGGTCGAGGCGCTGACGATGTGCGACCGCATCGCCGTGATGAATCGCGGCCGCATCGCGCAGATCGGCACGGCGGAGGACATCTACGAACGCCCCGCCACCCGCTTCGTAGCCGAGTTCGTCGGCCGTGCGAACGCCCTGCCGGCGACGCGCGACAGCGAGGGCAGGGTCATGCTCTGGGGCACGGCCCAGCCGGTCGCAGCTCCGCCGCAGGGCGAGTTCGACCTCTTCGTGCGCCCGCAGCGCATGCGTCTCGTGCCGGTCTCGGAGCCGGCCGGCGGCTCGACCGTTCGGGTGGCAGGGCGCGTGCTGCGCAGCGTCTTCGTCGGCGACCATGTCGAGGTGCTGGTCGAAGGTCCGGGCGGACAGCTCACCGTCGAGATGCCCTCGGGCACGGCAGCCCCCGCCGAGGGGCAGGAGATTGCCGTAATCTGGCAGGCACAGGACAGCCTGCCCTTCGTGCGCGAGGCAGCATGACCGGAGCTACGCGCCTTCCGCTGCTCCTCCTCCCGGCGGCGCTCTTCGTCCTGGCCATCTATGCCTGGCCGACGCTGCTGCTGCTGCGCAACGGCTTCAACGAGGTCGGGCCGACCGGCGCGATGGTCGAGGCCTGGTCGCTTAAGACGGCGACCGAGACCTTCGCCGACGGCTTCACCTTCGAGCTGACGCTGAATTCGTTGCAGCTTTCGCTCAGCTCGACCGCCATCGCGCTCGCGCTGTCCTATCCGCTGTCGCTCTTCCTGTTCCGGACCAACTCGCGCTTTCGCGGCCTGCTCGCGGTGATCGCCATCCTGCCGATGCTGATATCCGGCGTGGTGCGCGTCTTCGGCTGGCTCGCCATCCTCGGTGATCGCGGCCTCGTCAACACGGCTCTCCAGTCGCTCGGACTGATCTCGGCGCCGCTTCGCCTCGTCTTCAACTGGACCGGCGTCACGATCGGCCTGGCCGAGAGCATCATGCCCTATATGATCCTGGCGCTGCTGGCCGGCTTCGGCCAGCTCGACCGCACGCTGGAAGAAGCCTCGCGCTCGCTCGGCGCCTCACCGCTACGCACCTTCTGGCGGGTGACCCTGCCGCTCAGCCTGCCCGCTCTGGCGCTCGCTGCCGGCCTCGGCTTCGTGCTCTCGATGTCGGCCTACATCACGCCGAAGCTCCTCGGCGGCGGGCGCGTCTTCGTGCTGGCGACCGAGATCTTCGAGCAGGCGACGACCAACACCAACTGGCCGGTGGCGGCCGTGCTGGCGATCTACACGCTCGGCCTGCTGCTCCTGCTGCTGGTCCTCTCCCACCTGCTGGCGCGGGGGCTGAGGCGATGAACGGCGCCGGCCCCGTCCTCTCCGGCATCGCCGCGCTGGTCTATGCGCTGATCCTGGCCCCGATCATCGTCGTGGTGATGCTCGCCTTCTCGGCCGACAACTTCATCCTGTTCCCGCCATCTGGCTATTCGCTGCGCTGGTTCCAGGCCCTGGCCTCGCATGCGCCGCTGCTCTCGGCGCTGTGGCTGAGCGTGCAGGTCGCCTGCGTGGTGACGCTGCTCTCGCTCGCGATCGGCGTGCCGGCGGCCCTCGCGCTGGCCAAGGGCGAGTTCCGTGGCAAGGACGCGCTGACGGGCTTCTTCCTGGCGCCGCTGCTGCTGCCGACGCTGATCACCGGCCTCGCCTTGCTGCTGTTCTTCACGCCCTTGCGGCTCACGGCGACGCTGCCGGGCCTCGTGCTCGGGCACATGACCGTGACCGTGCCCTTCGTCATCCGGATGATGACGACCGCGCTCTCCAACCTGCCTCACGACATCGAGGCCGCCGCCGCGACGCTCGGCGCGACGCCCTGGCGCGTGGTGCGGCGGGTGACGCTGCCGTTGGCGACGCCGGGGTTGATCGCCTGCGCCTGCCTGTCCTTCCTGCTGTCCTTCGACGAGACCGTGATCTCGCTCTTCATCTCCGGCCCGCGCGCCTCGACGCTACCGGTCGAGATGGTGCGCTATGTCGAGGGTCGCACCGACCCTCTGATCGCGGCCCTGTCCGTCGTCCTCATCATCGCCACGCTGATCGTCGTCGTCGCGGTCGAACGCCTTGTCGGCGTCGCCCGCGCCGTCGGCAAATAGGAGAAAACCGATGCCTGACTACCGTATCGCCCCCATGCCGGAACAGCTTCCGGCCGCCCTCGTCGAGAAACTGCAGAAGGTCGAGACCGCCACCATCGGCCACTCCCAGCATTGGGGCTTCATGGATCGCGGCATCCAGCCGCTGCTGCGCGGCAGGCGCATCGCGGCGGCCGCCGTGACGCTCGCCATCCCCGGCCAGGATTCGACGCTGCTGCACCATACGCTCGGCCTGCTGCGCCCCGGCGACATCCTCGTCGTCGACAGGCTGGGCGACGACAAACACGCTTGCTGGGGCGGCGGCGTCACCGTCGCGGCGAAGGCAGCCGGCGCGATCGGCGGCATCGTCGACGGCCCCTGCACCGACCTGCCCGAGATCGAGGACAGCGACTTCCCGATGTGGTGCCGGGGCATGTCGCCGATCACGACGCGGCTCTACAATCTCGGCGGCACGCTGAACCTGCCGATCTCCTGCGGCAATGTCCCGGTCAAGGCCGGCGACGTCATCCTCGCCGACGAATCCGGCGTGCTGGTGCTGCCACGCGACGAGGCGGAAGCCATTGCGGATGCAGCGATCGCCCGGCAGGAGCGCGGCGAGCGCAACCAGGACCGCGTCCGCAACGGCGAGAAGCTCGGCGATCTCTCGGGCGCCACCAAGATGGTGCTCGACGCCATCGCAGCGGCCAAGGGCTGAGGTCGAAGCCGCATGAACGCCATCGCTCCCGCGCCGCGGGCAACCATCTTCACCTGCGAGAAAAAGCCGGCCACCGGCTCGCGCGGCATGGTCGTGACCAACCATCCACTCGCCTCGGCCGCCGGCTCGCAGATGCTGCTCGCCGGCGGGAACGCGGTCGATGCGGCAGTGGCGTCGCTGTTCGCCCTGACGGTGGTCGAGCCGATGATGGTCGGCATCCTCGGCGGCGGCCTCAGCCACATTCGCATGGCCGACGGTCGCCATGTCGTGCTGGACGGGCTTTCCACCGCTCCGCTGCGGGCGACGCCGAACATGTATGACTGCCTCTCCGACGAGATTGGCAAGCAGCGCGACGTGCGCGACCGCGAGAATGTCGTCGGCCCGAAGGCCGTCGCGGTTCCGGGCGCGCTCGCCGGCTGGTGCGAGGCGCTGGCGCGCTTCGGCACGCTGCCCCTGGCCGATGTGCTCCAGCCCGCGATCGCGCTGGCCGAGCGCGGCTTCGTCGTAACGCCCTATCTCTCCAACTGCATCGCCGACAACGTCGCCGATCTCGCCCGCGATCCGGGCCTCGCAGCGCTTCTGCTGAAGGATGGCAGGGCCCTTCCGGAGGGCTCCCGGCTGGTTCAGGCGGACTATGCCGCGAGCCTGCGCCTGATCGCCGAGCGCGGCCCGGCCGCGCTCTATGACGGCCCGCTCGGCAAGGCGCTGACCGATTTCATGGCGGCGAATGGCGGCTTGATCGGCCAGGACGACCTCGCTGCCTACAGAATCGAGACCCGCGAGCCGATCCGGGGCAGCTATCGCGGCTACGAGATCGTCGGACCGCCGCCGCCGGCCTCCTCCGGCGTCCATATCGCGCAGATGCTGAACATCCTCGAGGGCTACGACATCGGCGCGCTCGGTTTCGGCTGTCCCGATGGCGTCCACCTTCTGGCAGAAGCGCTCAAGATCGCCTTCGCCGACCGGGCCGTCGCCACCGCCGACCCCGCCTTCGTCGTGGTTCCCGTCGCCAGACTGATCGACAAGGCCTATGCCGACGAACGCCGCGCGCTGATTTCCATGGAGGAAGCGAAATTCTGGTCGCCGGGGCTGGCGCCAGGAGAGTCGAACGACACCACTCATGTCACGGTCGCCGATGCCGACGGCAACGTCGTCACCGCGACGCAGACCATCAACGGGCTGTTCGGCGCCTGCACCCAGATCCCCGGAACGGGGATGCTGACCAACAACTACATGTTCAATTTCGATCCGCATCCCGGCCGTGCGCTCTCGATCGCGCCGGGCAAGCGCGTCTTCACCTCGATGGCGCCGATGATCGTGCTGAAGGACGGCAGGCTGTGCTTCGCGCTCGGCCTGCCCGGCGCCCTGCGCATCTTCCCTTCGGCGATGCAGGCGATCGTCAACCTGATCGACCACGGCATGAGTCTGCAGGAGGCGGTGGAGGCGCCGCGCATCTGGACCGAAGGCGGCGCGCTCGAACTGGAAGAAGCGTTTCCGGAAACCATCGCCGAAGCGCTGCGGGCACGCGGTCATCGCATTGTCCGGATGCCCCGCATCGCCGGCGGCATGAACGCGATCCGATTCAACGAGGACGGCACGCTGACCGGCGCCGCCTGCTGGCGCGCCGACGGCACCCCCGTCGCCATCTCCGGCGGCCTCGCCCGGGCCGGTGCCCGCTTCACGATCTGACTCCGATTCTTCGCCAAACACGGACTGCCCGATGACCGAAACCATCTGCCTCCTCGACATGACCACCCCGGCCCGCGCCGACAGGCTGCGCGCGCTGCTGCCGCCGGGCTTCGTGCTGACCCACGGCACCGAGCGCGGCGACGAGCACATGAAGCAGATCATCGCCGATGCCGATTACGCCATCTCCGGTCAGGTCGCCGTCTCCGGCGATGTGCTGCGCGCAGCCAAGAAGCTGAAGCTCCTGCACAAATGGGGCGTCGGCTACGACAACATCGACATCGCGACCGCCAGGGAACTCGGCATCAAGGTGGCGCGCACCACCGGCAGCAACGCGCTCCCCGTCGCCGAATTCGCGCTCGGGCTGATGCTCTCGTCGCTGCGCTATATCGGCTACGGCCATGCCGAGCTGAAGAAGGGTCACTGGAGCACGGGCCACCTGCCCGGCGACACCTTCATGCTGTCGGGCAAGACGGTCGGCATCGTCGGCTTCGGTGCGATCGGCCAGAATGTCGCGAAGTTGCTCAAGGGCTTCGGCTGCACGATCCTCTACTCCAAGCGCCAGCCGCTGAGCGCCGCCGAGGAAGCCGCGCTCGGTGTCAGATATGCCACGATCGACGAGATCCTGGCGCAGTCGGACGTGGTTTCGCTGCACTGCCCGCTGACGCCGGAAACCACCAATCTGATCGGCACCAAGGCCCTGGCCGCGATGAAGAAGACCGCCGTGCTGATCAACTGCGCGCGCGGCGGCGTCGTCAACGAGGCAGAACTGGTCGTCGCCCTGCGCGACCGCGTGATCGCGGGCGCCGCGATGGACGTCTATTCGATCGAGCCGCTGCCCGCCGACAGCGAATTGCTGACGCTCGACAACATCGTCGTCACGCCCCATCTCGCCGCGATGGCCGCCGACAACTTCGCCCCCACCGTCTCGCGCATGTTCGCCAACATCGCCCATGTCTCGCGCGGTGAGGCAGTTCCGGAAAAGGACGTCGTGGTCTGACGGCTGACCCTGCGCCCGTGGCGCCGCGGACAACCGCGCCGCCCCGGCACGTCCGCTTGACCTGAATCAACGCCTCCCCGCCCCGCCCCAGCTATGCGTCGCTCCTGACGGCGTGCGCGCACAGCGCCGCAATGCGAGCAGGGGTTGAGCATGGCGACGACGGGCAATCCGATCAGGCAGGCGACGATGGGCGAGCTGACCGGCATGGCGCTGGCGGCCGCGACCTTTGTGGGGCTGCTGCTGATCGCGGCGAAGACAGACCATTCCGGCTACGCCTTCCACGCGCTCATCGGCATGGCGGCCGCACTCGCCACGATCTTCGGTATCGCGAATCGCTGCTTCAGGCCGGGCGTTGTCCCGGCCCCGCAGGAGATCGACGGCCGGCCCAACTACAACATGGAGCCGGTGAAGTTCGCCACCCTCGCCGCGATGTTCTGGGGCGTCGCCGGCTTCACGGTCGGGCTGATCATCGCGCTGCAACTCGCCTTCCCGGCACTGAATTTCGATCTGCCCTGGATCAACTTCGGCCGCCTGCGTCCGCTTCACACCTCTGCGGTGATCTTCGCCTTCGGCGGCAATGTCCTGCTCGCAACCTCCTTCTACGTCGTGCAGCGCACCTCTCGCGCCCGCCTCGCGGGAGACCTGTCGCCCTGGTTCGTGGTGCTCGGCTACAACCTCTTCATCGTCATCGCCGGCACCGGCTACCTGCTCGGCATCACCCAAGGCAAGGAATACGCCGAGCCGGAATG
Source organism: Allobosea sp. GW822-FHT03F07 (assembly GCF_058801345.1). Taxonomy (NCBI): domain Bacteria; kingdom Pseudomonadati; phylum Pseudomonadota; class Alphaproteobacteria; order Hyphomicrobiales; family Alloboseaceae; genus Allobosea; species Allobosea sp. GW822-FHT03F07. The sequence goes on along the minus strand of NZ_JBXAND010000001.1, from coordinate 873,572 downwards.
GTATGCCGATCTCTGGCTGACCATCGTCTGGGTCACCTATCTGCTGGTCTTCCTGATGACGCTGGCGAAGCGCAAGGAGCCGCACATCTATGTCGCCAACTGGTTCTTCCTCGCCTTCATCCTGACGATCGCGGTCCTGCATCTCGGCAACAACCTGGCCCTGCCGGTCTCGATCTTCTCGCCGCGTTCCTACATCGTCTGGTCGGGCGTGCAGGATGCCATGTTCCAGTGGTGGTACGGCCACAATGCGGTGGGCTTCTTCCTCACCGCCGGCTTCCTCGCGATCGTCTATTACTTCGTGCCCAAGCGCGCCAACCGGCCGGTCTACAGCTACCGGCTCTCGATCATCCATTTCTGGGCGCTGATCTTCATCTACATCTGGGCAGGTCCCCACCACCTGCACTACACCGCCCTGCCCGACTGGGCGCAGACGCTGGGCATGACCTTTTCGATCATGCTCTGGATGCCTTCCTGGGGCGGCATGATCAACGGCGTCATGACCTTGTCGGGCGCCTGGGACAAGCTGCGCACCGACCCCGTGCTGCGCCTGATGGTCGTCTCGCTCGCCTTCTACGGCATGTCGACCTTCGAGGGTCCGCTGATGTCGATCAAGGCGGTCAACTCGCTGTCGCACTACACCGACTGGACCATCGGCCATGTCCATTCCGGCGCGCTCGGCTGGGTCGCCTACATCTCCTTCGGCGCGATCTACTGCCTCGTTCCCTGGCTCTGGAACCGCAAGGAGCTGTATTCGCTCAAGCTGGTGAACTGGCACTTCTGGATCTCGACGCTCGGCATTGTCTTCTACATCTGCGCGATGTGGGTCTCGGGCATCCTCCAGGGCCTGATGTGGCGCGCCTATACCTCGCTCGGCTTCCTCGAATACTCCTTCATCGAGACCGTCGCCGCGATGCACCCCTTCTATGTCATCCGCGCGCTCGGCGGCGCGCTCTTCCTGACCGGCGCGCTGATCATGGTGTTCAACCTGTGGATGACGATCCGCAGCGGGACGCCCGAAAGCACCCATGACAGCGTCCGCGACCTCACCCAGGACAACGCGCCGCTGCAGCCCCGCCTCGTGCCGGCCGAGTAAGGACCGCCTCCATGACGAGCATCGAACACAAGGCTCCGCGCCAGTCGCTCTGGTCGAAGCATAAGATTTTCGAGACCAACTCCATCATCCTGATCATCGGCGTGCTGCTGGTGATCTCGGTCGGCGGCCTCGTCGAGATCGCGCCGCTCTTCTACCTCCGGAACACGATCGAGAAGGTCGAGGGCATGCGCCCCTACACTCCGCTCGAGCTGGCCGGCCGCGCCATCTATGTCCGCGAGGGCTGCTACAACTGCCACAGCCAGATGATCCGGCCGCTGCGCGACGAGATCGAGCGCTACGGGCATTACTCGCTCGCCGCCGAGAGCATGTACGACAAGCCCTTCCAGTGGGGCTCCAAGCGCACCGGGCCGGACCTCGCCCGCGTCGGCGGCAAGTATTCCGACGAGTGGCAGCGCGTGCATCTCGCCGAGCCGCGCTCGCTGGTGCCGCAGTCGATCATGCCGGGCTATCCCTTCCTGGCGCAGACCGAGCTGAGCTATGCCGACATCGCCAACGAGCTGCGCGCCAATCGCGGCGGCGGCGTGCCCTATACCGACGAGATGATCGCGCAGGCAGCGACCGACCTGCGGGCCCAGGCCATGCCGGACCATCCCAAGGCGGGCGAACTCGAGGCGCGCTACCCGAAGGTGCAGGCGCGCGACTTCGACGGCGACCCCGCCCGCATCACCGAAGCCGACGCGCTGATCGCCTATCTCCAGGTCCTCGGCACACTCGTCGATTTCAAGCTTTACGACGGCAAAGCCAACATCCGCTGAGCGAGGTCATCATGGACACAACCTATCAGTGGCTCGCGCGCTTCGCCCAGTCCGCCGGCCTCCTCTACTTCGTCGGCATCTTCCTCGCCGTCTGCATCTACGCCTTCTGGCCGGCCAATCGCGCCCGTTTCGAGCAGGCCGCCCGCACCCCGCTGCAGGACGATTGAGCCAAGGACGACCGAGCCATGAACAAGCATCCGGACACGCCTCACGACGTCGACGCCCATACCGGCCAGACCACGACCGGCCATGAATGGGACGGCATCCGCGAACTCAACACGCCGCTGCCGCGCTGGTGGCTCGGCATCTTCTACGCCACGATCGTCTGGTCGGTCGGCTACTGGGTGGTCTATCCCGCCTGGCCGCTGATCAACGACGCGACCAAAGGCGTGATCGGCTACGCCACGCGCAGCGAGATCGCGCGGGACCTCGCCTTGCTCCAGCAATACCGCGCCACCCAGGCGAGCGGGCTGGCGGAAGCCTCGCTGGAGCAGATCAAGGCCGAACCCGCGCTGTTCCGCATCGCGATGGCGCAGGGCAGGGCCGCCTTCGGCGACAATTGCGCGGCCTGCCACGGCGTCGGCGGGGCCGGCGCCAAGGGCTACCCCAACCTGAACGACGACGACTGGCTCTGGGGCGGCACTCTCGCCCAGATCCGGCAGACGCTGGAGCACGGCATCCGCGTCGCCGGCAACAACGATACCCGGATTAGCCAGATGCCGGCCTTCGGCAAGGACGGCATGCTCAAGCCGGCCGAGATCCGCACCGTTGCCAACCATGTCCGGGAACTGGCCGGCCTGCCCACCGAGGCCAAGGCGGACCTCGCCAAGGGCCGCGAGCTCTACGCCGCCAATTGCGCCGCCTGCCATGGCGAGGCCGGCAAGGGCAACAAGGAGCTCGGCGCGCCCGACCTTACCGACGCCATCTCCCTCTACGGCATGGACATGGCCTCGTTGACCGAGACCATCGCCAACAGCCGCGCAGGCGTGATGCCGGCCTGGGGCAACCGCCTCGACGCGACCACGCTCAAAGCCCTGACCATCTATGTGCATTCGCTGGGGGGAGGCCAGTAGTCATGGCCGCCCCCGGTGCCGATGCAGACGACCTGCCGCTCTTCGCGGCGACGAAGAAGGTCTATCCCCAGAGCGTGTCCGGCCCCTTCCGGCGCGCCAAGTGGCTGATCCTCGCGCTCTGCCTCGGCATCTACTACCTGCTGCCCTTCCTGCGCTGGGATCGCGGGCCGAACCTGCCCAACCAGGCGGTGCTCGCCGATCTCGCCAATGCGCGCTTCTATTTCTTCTTCATCGAACTCTGGCCGCAGGAGGTCTATTACTTCACCGGCCTGCTGATCCTGGCCGCCTTCGTGCTGTTCCTGATGAATGCGCTCGCAGGCCGCGTCTGGTGCGGCTATCTCTGCCCGCAGACGGTCTGGACCGACCTCTTCCTCGCGGTCGAGCGCTTCTTCGAGGGCGACCGGCGCGAGCGTATCAAACGCGACGAAGGCCCCTGGGATGCCGACAAGGTCTGGCGCAAGAGCGCCAAGCACACGGTCTGGCTTTTGATCGCCTGGTGGACCGGCGGCGCCTGGGTGCTCTACTTCGCCGATGCGCCGACGCTGGTGCGCCAGTTGGCGAGCTTCGAGGCGCCCCTCGTCGCCTACGCGTCGATCGCGATCCTCACCTTCACGACCTATGCGCTGGCCGGCATCATGCGCGAGCAGGTCTGCACCTATATGTGCCCCTGGCCGCGCATCCAGGCGGCCCTGACCGATGACGAGGCCCTCAACGTCACCTATCGCTACGACCGCGGCGACCCGCGCGTCTCGTTCAAGCAGGCGCAGCGCCTGCGTGCGCAGGGGCAGCCGGCTGGCGACTGCGTCGACTGCCGGCAATGCGTGGCGGTCTGCCCGACCGGCATCGACATCCGCGACGGCGCCCAGCTCGACTGCATCCAGTGCGGCCTCTGCATCGACGCCTGCGACAACGTCATGGACAAGATCGGCCGGGCGAAGGGGCTGATCGGCTACGACACCGAGGACAACGTCAAGCGCCGTATCGCCGGCGAGAAGGCGGTCTACAAACCGCTGCGCCTGCGCACGGTGACCTACGCCGCGCTGATCCTGCTGGTCGGCGGCGCGATGGTCTATCAGCTCGCCACGCGACGCACGGTCGAGCTTTCGGTGCTGCACGAGCGCTCGCCTCTCTTCGTCAGGCTGAGCGACGGCTCGATCCGCAACGCCTACACCATCCGGATCCTGAACAAGCGGCCGCATGAGCGCCCCTTCGCGCTGAGCGTCGAGGGACTGCCGGGCCTCCGCGTCGAGACGGTCGGCGTCGCGGCGACGGCTGACCTGCGCCCGATCGTGACGGTCGAGCCCGATACCTCCCGCGAGGTCCGCGTCCTCGTGACGCTGCCGGCCGACAGCCATCCCGACAAGTCCCAGATGATCACCTTCACCGTCGCCGATCTGTTCGCCGGCGAGACCGTGACCGCCCGGGATCACTTCATCGCACCCTGAGGGGGCAAGGCCATGTCCTGCTGCGGAGGCTTCATCATGCCCGTCGATCTCACCGCCCCCGTGGAACACCCACCAAGCCGCCCCTTCCGCCTCAGCGGCCGCATGGTGCTCGCCGGCATGGTCGGCTTCTTCCTGGTCGTCGCGGGCGCCAACGCTGTGATGATGACCGTCGCCATCCGCACCATGCCGGGCGTCGACGTGAAGAGCGCCTATGAGACGAGCCAGCGCTTCAACGGCGAGATCGCGCGCATGCAGGCGCAGGTCGAGCGCGGCTGGCAGGCCAGTGCGCAGCTTCGCCGCTCCGGTCCCGACGCCGTGGTGACGCTTTCGCTGCGCGACCGCAACGGTGCACCCGTCACCGGCCTGGCGGTCGATGCGCGGCTCGAACATCCCGCGACCCGCCGGGAGGACCGTGAGGCCCTCCTCGCCGAGACGGCCCCCGGCGACTACGCCGCCACGATCCCCGCCATCCATGGCGGCGGCTGGACGCTCGCCATCGAAGCGCTGAGCGGCGACGAACGCGTCTTCGTCTCGCGCAGCCGCATCGTCCTGAAGGATTGAGCTCATGGCCACGCAGCAGGATCTCTCGGTCTTCGTCCGCCATGGCGAGGGTGGCGTCGCGGGCATGGAGCTGGCGGTCGAGGGCATCCGCTGCGCCGGCTGCATGCAGGCGATCGAAAACGGCCTCGGCCGCGATGCCGCGATCCTGAAGGCGCGCGTCAATCTCGCCCTGAAGCGCGTCACCGTCGAATGGAAGGAAGGCGCGCTCAGGCCCGAGGCCGTGATCGAGCGCCTGGGCGCCCTCGGCTTCAAGGCCTATCCCTTCCTGCCTTCGGCCGAGCGCGACAGCGTCACCCAGGAAGAACGGCGCCTCCTGCGCTACCTCGCCGTCGCCGGCTTCGCGGCGATGAACATCATGCTGCTCTCGGTCTCCGTCTGGTCGGGCAACAATGGCGACATCAGCCCGGTCACGCGCGACTTCTTCCACTGGCTCTCGGCGCTGATCGCTCTGCCCACGGCCGCCTATGCCGGCCGGCCCTTCTTCGAAAGTGCGGTCAGGGCACTGCGGGCCGGAGCCGTCAACATGGACGTCCCGATCACGCTCGGCATCGTGCTGGCGTTGGGGATGTCCGTGGTCGAGACGGCCAACCACTCGCAGCACGCCTATTTCGACGGCGCGGTCATGCTGATCTTCTTCCTGCTGATCGGCCGCTATCTCGACCAGATGATGCGTCGGCGCACCCGCGACCTCGCCGGCAATCTCGCCGCGCTCAAGGCCGAGACCGCGACCAAGCTGATGCCAAACGGCACCACCACGATCCTGCCGATCGCTGCAGTGTCGCCGGGGGATCTCGTTCTGGTGCAGCCGGGCGAGCGCGTCTGTGTGGATGGCATCGTCGAGAACGGCCGTTCCGAGATCGACCGCAGCCTCATCACCGGCGAGACCGATCCCGCCGCGATCGAGGCCGGAGCGCAGGTCCATGCCGGCACCATGAACCTGTCGGGAGCCTTGACCATACGCGTCGAGGCCGCCGGCACCGGCACGCTCCTCGACGAGATCGACCGGCTCATGGCGCAGGCCGTCGAGACCCGCTCGCGCTATGTCCGCCTTTCGGATCGGGCCGCGCGGCTCTATGCGCCGCTGGTCCACGCCACGGCGCTGGCGACGCTGATCGGCTGGATCGCCTTCGGCCTCGCCTGGCAGCAGGCGCTGATCATCGCCATCACCGTGCTCATCATCACCTGCCCTTGCGCGCTCGGCCTCGCGATCCCCGCCGTACAGGTGGTCGCAGCCTCGGCACTGTTCCGCCGCCAGATCATGCTGAAGGAGGGCGACGCGCTCGAACGCCTGGCCGAGGCCGACATGGTGGTCTTCGACAAGACGGGCACGCTGACCCTGCCCGAGCCGGACCTGCTCAACGCGAGGGAGGTCGGTACCGAGGCGATCAAAGTCGCGGCCGCGCTGGCGGCGGCGAGCCGCCACCCCCTCGCCCAGGCGATCAGCCGCGCCGCCGGGAGCCCTGCGCCCATTGCCGATACGCAGGAGCATCATGGGGCAGGCCTCGCGGCCATCGTCGACGGCCAGGAGATGCGCCTCGGCAGCGCCAGCTTCTGCGAGACGGAAAGCTTGGCCGCGCAGGTCGGTGCGGCCTACCCCACCGCCTCGCTCATTTGCTGGCGGCACGGAGAAACCTGCGCCGTCTTCGCGGTGGGCCAGCGGCTGCGGCCGGAGGCCCGCGCCTGCGTCGATGCGCTCGGACGCCTCGGAATCGAGGTCATGATCCTCTCCGGCGATCGCGAGACGGCCGTAGCCACCGTCGCCCGCGATCTCGGCATCGCCACCTGGAAAGCCGGGCTTCGTCCCGACGAGAAGCTGCATGCGCTCGACGGCCTCGCGGCGCGCGGCCGCAAGGTGCTGATGGTCGGGGACGGGCTGAACGACGCGCCGGCGCTGGCCAAGGCCCATGTCTCGATCTCGCCGATCAGCGCGACGCATCTCGCCCAGGCGGCCGCCGACATCGTCTTCCTGGGCGACAGCCTCGCTCCCGTCGCAGCCAGCATCGGCATCGCGCGCCGGGCGCGGGGCCTGATGATGGAGAACCTCTGGTTCGCGGTTCTCTACAACGCCGTCGCGGTCCCGATCGCGATCGCGGGACTGGCGACGCCGCTGGTCGCGGCTGCCGCCATGTCGGGCTCTTCGCTGGTCGTCACGCTCAATGCCCTGCGCGCGGCGAGGCGGGCGCCGCAAACCTCCGAGGAGGCCACATCATGAACATCCTGGTGGTCCTGTTCCCGCTCGCGCTCGGCCTCGGCCTGATCGGGCTCGCGGCGTTCTTCTGGTGCATGCGCAACGGCCAATATGCCGATCTCGAAGGCTCGGGCTGGCGCGTCCTGCAGGATGACGACCTCGGCATCGACAACAGACTTGTGGACGACCGGCTGGATGACGAAGCTGCCGCCGAGCGTGCCCGCCCTGCTTGATTGACACGCCGAGCGATCTGAAACATTGGATTTGGCTTCCGGGGATCGTTCCGGACGATCTTCTGTCATCATTCGCCCTGAGGGGCGGCGAGCCTGACAACCATGGTTTCTCCGCAACGCGTGCTTCTGACGGGAGCCGCCGGTTTTGTCGGCTTCCATGTGACGGAAGCGTTGCTGGCCCGGGGCAGCCAGGTCCTCGGCATCGACAACCTGACGCCCTATTATGACCCGACGTTGAAGCAGGCCCGTCTCGACCGGCTGATGCCGCGCAACGGCTTCAGCTTCGAGCCGATCGACATTGCCGATTACGATGCGATGCAGGCTGCCTTCGCCGCCTTCCGGCCCGAGGTCGTCATCCATCTCGCGGCACAGGCCGGCGTGCGCTATTCGCTCGACAATCCGCGCGCCTATGCCCACTCCAATCTCGACGGTTTCCTGTCGGTGCTGGAAGCTTGCCGGCACCACCCGGTCGCGCATCTGATCTACGCCTCGTCGAGCTCGGTCTATGGTGCCAACGCCAAGGTGCCGTTCAGCGAGCACGACGGCGCCGACCATCCGGTCTCGCTCTATGCCGCGACCAAGCGTGCCAACGAGCTGATGGCGCATAGCTATTCGCAGCTCTACGGCATACCCGCGACGGGGTTACGCTTCTTCACGGTCTACGGTCCCTGGGGCCGGCCCGACATGGCCTATTTCAAGTTCACCAAGGCGATCCTCGAGGGAACGCCGATCGACGTCTACGCCGAAGGCGAGATGAGCCGCGACTTCACCTATGTCGACGACGTCAGCGAGGCGATCGCCCGGCTCACCGACCTGCCGCCGGTGCCGGTCTCCGCGCCTGTCGGTCAGCCGGACGACGCCGCCACGGCCGCCGCACCCTGGCGCATCTACAATATCGGAAACCATACCCCGGTCCCGCTCGACCGCTTCATCGCCGTGATCGAAGCCGCCTGCGGCAAACAGGCGATCAAGCGGCATCTGCCGATGCAGCCCGGCGACGTGCGAGCCACCTATGCCGACGTCTCCGACCTGATGGCGCGGGTTGATTTCAGGCCGGACACGCCGATCGAGACCGGCATCGCCCGCTTCGTCGCCTGGTACCGGGAATTCTACGAGGCCGGGACGGCGGCGTGATCAGCCCCTGACCACGTCGCGGGAGAACCGGGCGACGGATTCATCGAGCCGTCGCGCCGAGGCATCGACCTCCGCGGCTGCCTCGGAAACCTGCCGGCCATTGCCCATCGTGCGCGCAGCATCGGCGACGACGAGATCGATCGCACCAGCCGCCTGTTCCGTTTCCTGTACCGTGCGCGAGAGCACATCCACCATGGTACGGATCGCTTCGGCCTGCTGATCGACCGCCACAACGATGCCGCCGGTCGCCCCGACGATCGCCTCGGTCGAGACGCTGATGTTCATGACGGCGGCCATTGAGCGCTCGGTGGCGGCGCGAACCTCGCCGATCCGCTCCGAAATCTCCTGCGTCGCCGCCTCCGTGCGGGCCGCCAACCCCTTCACCTCGGTCGCGACGACCGCGAAGCCGCGCCCAGCCAGGCCGGCACGTGCCGCCTCGATCGTCGCATTGAGGGCAAGCAGGTTGGTCTGGGCCGCGATTTCCCGGATCAGGTCCGAAACCTCGCCGATGTCGTGTACCGCCTGCGTCAACTGCGCCTTGACGGCCACCGAGGCATCGACGTCCGAGGCCGCCGTCCGCACGAGTTCCGTCGTCCGATCGGCCTCGTTCCGGATCAGGGAGATCGTCTCGTTCAGCCGGTGGGAGCACAGTTCGACGGAGACAATGCCGGTCCTGGCTTCACCAACCTTCGTCAGTACGCCCGCAAGCTGGTCCTGCGACCTCTGCGAGATCGCGACGAGTTGCTCCGCCGCGCCGTTCATGTGGCCTACCGACTGGAAGACGGGCTGGAGAATAGTGCCGATCTCGTGGCGGAACACGTCCGCCTGCCGTTCGACACACTCGGCTCGCGCCTCTTCGAGCCGCGCCTGGGCCTGTGCCTCCAGACCGAGCGCCTGCGCACTTCTGATCGCACGGACCCGATCGATGAAGAGCTGCGCCATGCTGCGCAGCGAGACCAGCATGACTGAGCCATAGATCCCCTGAAAGACGAGGTTCTCCAGCATATGGTCGGGCGGCGAGAGCGCGATATGGACGATGCGCGCCCCCAGGATCAGCCCGGCGAAGAGCAGCGCGGCCGAGGGCATGCTCGCCATGGTGAAGGTGCCCGCGCAGACCAGCCCTGCCAGCAAGGTCGCCGTCAGCACCTCCATCTGCGGCACGGCGGCCGGATTGATGACCACGGCCATCACGACCCAGGGTGCCGCCATGATCACGGTATCGGTCAGGATCCGGTCGTTGAACTTCACTGAGGGCGCATCCTCGCGCTTGCGCTCCCTGACTCGTTGGATCCGCAGGATGCCCAGCAGGCCGCTGGCGACGACCCCGGCACTCCACAGCAGCGGAAACCACAACCAGCCATGGAACATCGCGGCAATCGCGACGAGGACGGCCGAGAGCAGATTCGACACCAGGATGGCGGGAAGAACGCGCGCAAACATGTCCGCCTGCGCCATGCGCAGGGCGGCCGTATCGGCTTCGCTCAGCCTGGACATGCCGAACTGGCGATTGACCCAGGCGTCGTAGCGACTGGCCAGGGTCGAGCTCGTGATCATGGCCGGATGGCCCGCGTCGTCATGAACCGCCTTCCCCCGCGCATCGATGCGGCTAGACCCTCGCAGAGAGGTCTCAAACGGGGGTTAACGCGGCGGTGCGGCAGCGTCGAACCGCCGCCGCACCTCAGATCGAGGTCGCTCAGACGGCGCCATGCGCCTCGACATAGAGCGCATAGAGCGAGTGGCTGCTCGCCATGTAGAGCCGGTTCCCCTTCGGCCCGCCGAAGCAGAGATTGGCGCAGCGCTCCGGCAGGCGGATGAAGGCGAGCGGCTTGCCCGCCGGGCTGAACACCATCACCCCGTCGAGGTCTTCCGGCTTGCCCCTCAGCGTGAAGACCTTGCGGCCTCCGGCATCGGTGGCTTCGGCGTTCAGCGCGCCATTGCTGCCATAGCCGCACCAGAGATTGCCGTCGCGATCGACCTTGAAGCCGTCGAGCGCGCCGAAATCGGCGGCGTCGACCACCTTGGTCTTGTTCGAGGCCTTGCCCTGCGCGTCGATGTCGAAGCTCCAGATCGAGCGGTTCGGCGTGCCGCGCCACTCGACGACATAGAGCTTCTTCTCGTCCGGCGAGAAGGCGAGGCCGTTGGGGTTGAGCAGGTCGGTGACGACCGCGGTCAGCTTGCCGTCGCTGCCGATGCGATAAACGTTCGTCGTCGCCTGCTCCGGCTTGGCGCGCGAGCCTTCCCATTCGCCATTGATGCCGAACAGCGGATCGGTGAACCAGATCGTATCGTCGGACTTCACTACGATGTCGTTGGGCGCGTTGAGGCGCTTGCCCTCGAAGGCATCGGCGAGGACCGTGATCTTGCCGTTCTTCTCGGTGCGGGTGACGCGACGCGTCACCGAATGCTCGCAGGTGACCAGGCGGCCCTGCCGGTCGCGCGTGTTGCCATTGGCGAAGTTCGCGTTGTCGCGGAAGACCGTGAAAGAGCCCTTCACCTCGTCGAATTTCATGATCCGGTTGTTGGGGATGTCGCTGACGAGGACATAGCGCCCTTCCGGGAAATAGACCGGCCCCTCGGCCCAGCGCATGCCGCTGGCGAGCTGTTCGATCGAACTCGAATAGATCCGGTACTTTGCGAAGCTCGGGTCCAGGATCTCGACCGAGGGGTCGGGATAGCGCTGGTTCGGCTTGAACGGAAAGGCCTGCGCGAAAGCCGGGCCGGCGATCGCGGTGCCAGCGGCGGCGAGGCCGCCCGCGAGCAGCCGGCGACGTGATGTTTCGATCATTGTTCCCTCCAGGTTTTTGTGTCGTTGCACACTTCTTTTCGTCCGTGATTGCCATGCGCGGACGCGCCATGGCGTCCGCCCTCCCTGTCTCCTCTGTCCGGCTGGGCCTTGGTTCGGCAGGCTTTCGATCGGGCTACGACCAGCCCGGCCGCCATTTCGCGAACTCGGCCTTGGTCTCGGCATTCGCCGGGTAAAGTCCGAAGATCCCCTGGCCCCCGCGCACGCGCTCGGCGACGAAGTCCTCATAGGCGGTCTGCTCATAGACCTCCGGCGCGATCTCGTTGGCGAGATGGGCCGGGATCACGCAGACCCCCTCGCCATCGCCGACGATGATGTCGCCGGGATAGACGGCGACATCGCCGCAGGCGATCGGCGCGTTGATGTCCAGCGCGTGATGGCGGATCAGGTTGGTCGGCGCGCTCGGGCGGTTGTGATAGGCCGGGATCGCCATGCCGGCGATTTCCGGGCTGTCACGGAAACCGCCGTCGGTGACGATACCGGCGACGCCGCGCTGCATCAGCCGCGAGACCAGGATGCCGCCGGCCGATGCCGCGCGCGGGTCCTTGCGGCTGTCGATCACCATGACATGACCGGCCGGGCAATCCTCGACGGCGCGCCGCTGCGGATGCTGCGTGCCCTCGAAGGTGCCGAGATGGTCGAGATCCTCACGGGCGGGAATGTAGCGCAGCGTAAAGGCCTCGCCGACCATGCTCTCGGATTTCTGGCTCAGCGGCCGCACGTCCTGGATGAAGACGTTGCGGAAGCCGCGCTTGAAGAGGGCGGTCGTCAGCGTCGCGGTCGAGACGCGCTTGAGCTTCTTGCGGTTTTCGTCGGTCAGGGCAGTCATGATCTTGGCTAAGGCTCCAGCGAAGGGTCGAGCATGTCGTCAGCGTGAGACGAATGGCGTGGCGGTCGAGAACCGGAGCGGAGCGGACCTCGGTCCGCGAGCACCGGAAGCGCAGACCGCCGCGTCAGGCGGCCGCGCTGGCGGGATGATCGGCCCTTCGATCACTCGATTTTGACGTTCGCCTTCTGCGCTACATCGGCCCAGCGCTTGGTTTCGGCGGCGATATGGGCGGTGAACTGCTCCTGGGTCGAGCCGACCGGATCGACGCCGAGCTTCTTCATCTGGTCGATGACGGCGGGTTCGCGCATGATCGCCTGAACCTCGGTCGAGAGCTTGGCGACGATCTCCTTGGGCACGCCGGACGGCGCGAAGAAGCCGTGCCAGGAGGCAGCCGCGTAGCCCGGAATGAACTCGGCCAGCGCCGGCATGTCCTTGGCGACGGCGAGCCGCTCCGGCGTGGCCGTCGCCAGCGCGCGGATCTTGCCAGCCTCGACATGCGGCCAGGCGATGGTGATGTTGTCGAAGGTGATCTGGATCTGGCCCGAGAGCAGGTCCTGGGTGACCTGCCCGCTCGAGCGATAGGGCACATGCACCATGTCGGTTCCGGTCGAGACCTTGAAGAGTTCGGCCGCCATATGGGTCGAGGTGCCGGCACCCGACGAGCCGAACGAGTATTTGCCGGGGTTCTTCTTCAGCAGGTCGATCAGTTCCGGAACCGTCTTCGCCGGCAGGTCGATATTGACCATCAGGATGTTCGGGACGCTGGCAACCTGCGAAATCGGCGCGAAATCCTTGATGTGGTCGAACGGCATCTTGACGTAGACGGCCGGGTTGATCGCATGGGTCGAAACCGTGCCCATGGTCAGGGTGTAGCCGTCCGGCGCCGCCCGCGCCACTGCCGCCACGCCGGTGTTGCCGCCGGCGCCCGGGCGGTTCTCGACGATGAACTTGCCGCCGAGCCTGGCGCCGAGCCGGTCGGCCAGCACGCGACCGAGGAGGTCGGTCGTGCCGCCCGCGGCGAACGGCACCACGATGGTCACCACCTTGTTGCCGGGATAGTCGGCCTGCGCCAGCGCGCCCGGCGCGGCCATCAGGCATGCGGCGGCTGCGATCATCGCCCTGCGTGTCGTCGTCATCGATCTTCCTCCGGTTTTTGCGTGTCCTCGCACCGGCGCGTTTGCGGCCGGCGTGGTCCGTTCGCGGACCCTTGGAAAACCGAATAGCACATGATTCCAGATTTGAAATCTGAAATTTCAGACTTGCCGCCGCTTGTCCTTTGTGGTGAGTGATGCGGAAATGGCGTCGGGACCGCGCGACCCTCCGGCACGGATTCGCGGTCAAGACCGGCGCCGCCTTTCGGAACCACGATGTCTGACACGCTCACGATCGAACCTGTCGCCCCGCATCTGCTGCGCTCCCTGCGCGAGCACGTGCATGAGCGGCTGCGCCGGGCGATCGTCGCGGGCCAGTTCCGCAACGGCGAGCGGCTGAACGAGCGCCATCTCGCCGAGATGCTCGGCGTCAGCACGACGCCGGTGAAGGACGCCATCCGCAAGTTGGAAAGCGAGGGGCTGGTGCGCACCGAGGCGCGGCGCGGCGTCTTCGTCGAATTCTCGGCCCGTCAGGCCCTGGAGATGGCGCTCGGCCGGGCCGCGCTCGAAAGCGTCATGGCTCACATCGCCGCGAACCGGATCGGCGACGCCGACATCGCCGAGATCGCAAGGCTGATCGAGGAGATGGCCCATGCCACGCAGCACAGCGCGCTGGAGGACCTCGTCATGCTGAACGAGGCCTATCATGGCGCGATCCACCGGATTTCCGGCTGCACCTATCTGGAGCGCAGGCTCGACGGACAGCGCATGTACGACCATGCCCAGCGCATCGCGCTGTTGTCGGAGCCCTCCGAACGGGGCCAGGGCTTCGAGGAGCATCGCGCGATCTTCGAGGCGCTCAGGGAGCGCGAGCCCGCGCTCGCGGAACAGAGAATGCGCCGCCACATCGTCCGCTCGGCGAAAGCCCATGTGCGGCAGGTGTTCGGTGCCGATGCGGAAGGGTTGGACTATGACGAATAACAAGGTGAGAGGCGCACTCCGCGGCATCTCCGGCGTGCATGTCACCGCTTGGGGCACCGATGGCGAGGCCGATTGGGCGGTGACGGGCAAGATCGTCGCGCGTATCGCGCAGGCCGGCATCCACAACATCGTCTCGGCCGGCAACACCGGCGAGTTCTACCCCATGACGACGGACGAAGTGGTGCGCAGCCACGCCGTCGCGGCCGAAGCCGCCGCCGGCAAGGCGCTGGTGACGGCCGGCATCGGCCGCTCGCTTCGCGAGGCCATCTCGACCGGAAAGCTCGCCGCCAAGGCCGGTTGCGACGCGGTGATGGTCCATCACCCGCTCGACCCATTCGCCGCGCCGCATTCGCAGGCCGACTACGTCATCGCCATCGCCGAGGCGCTGACGATCCCCCTCGTCGCCTATATCCGCTCCGACGCCATCGGCGTGAAGGATCTCGTCCGCGTCGCGACGCATCCGAACGTCGCCGGCGTGAAATTCGCCTCCAGCAACATGATGCTGCTGGCCGAATGCGTGCGCGCGACGCAAGGCACCAGCGCCAACTGGATCTGCGGCCTCGCCGAAGGCTGGGCGGCACCATTCTATGCGCTCGGCGCGCGCGGCTTCACCTCGGGCCTGATCAATGTCGCGCCGGAACGCTCGCTCGCCGTCTGGCGCGCACTCGAAAAGGGCGACTACGCCGCGGCCCGCTTGGAGGTCGACGCCATCGCCGGCTTCGAGACCTTGCGCACGAAATACGGCAACGGCGCCAATGTCACCGTGGTCAAGGAGGCGCTCGGCCTGCTCGGCACGAATGTCGGCCCCGTCCGCCTGCCCGGCCTGCCGGAGCTGAACGCCGCCGAGAAGGCCGAGCTGCGCGCCATCGTCGCGAGCTGGGGCGCGGCGAAAGCGGCGGCCGAGTAGCATCACCGCCCCACTACCCTCCCCGTCATCCCGGACAAGCCGCGCAAGCGGCGCAGATCCGGGATCCATCGGAGGCCGCACCGCTCTACGATGGATCCCGGGTCTGCGCTTCGCTTGCCCGGGATGACGCTGCGGTTCGAGAGCGAAAAGAACAAGTCTGAAGGAAACGCCGATGCCATCCCATCCCAGGAAAACGCCCGACACGCTGCGCTCGAAGCGCTGGTTCGGCGCCAGCGACCTGCGCTCCTTCGGCCATCGCTCGCGGGCGCTGCAGATGGGCTTTTCCCATGACGAGTTCATGGGCAAGCCGGTCATCGGCATCATCAACACCTGGTC
Source organism: Allobosea sp. GW822-FHT03F07 (assembly GCF_058801345.1). Taxonomy (NCBI): domain Bacteria; kingdom Pseudomonadati; phylum Pseudomonadota; class Alphaproteobacteria; order Hyphomicrobiales; family Alloboseaceae; genus Allobosea; species Allobosea sp. GW822-FHT03F07. Next base: position 858,122 of record NZ_JBXAND010000001.1, on the reverse strand, counting down.
CGAGATCAACCCCTGCCACACCCATCTGCGCGACCGCGCCGATGCCGTCAGGCGCGCGGTCTGGGCTGCCGGCGGCTTCCCGGTCGAAATCCCCGTAATGTCGGTCTCCGAGCAGTACCAGAAGCCGACCACCATGCTCTATCGCAACTTCCTGGCGATGGAGACGGAGGAATCGATCCGCTCCCACCCACTCGACGGCGCAGTCCTCCTCGGCGGCTGCGACAAGTCCACGCCCGCCTTGATCATGGGCGCCTGCTCGGCCGGCTTGCCCTTCATCTATGTCCCGGCGGGGCCGATGCTGCGCGGCAACTGGGCCGGCAAGGTGCTGGGTTCCGGCGCCGACGTCTGGAAATACTGGGCCGAGAAGGAAGCGGGTAACATCACCGACGACCAGTGGAAGGACATGGAGAGCGGCATCGCCCGCTCGCACGGCACCTGCATGGTGATGGGCACCGCCGCGACCATGATGAGCCATGCCGAGGTGCTGGGCCTGACGCTGCCCGGCGCCTCCGCTATTCCTGCGGCAGACGCAGCCCATCCCCGCATGGCAGCCGCCGCCGGCAAGCGCATCGTCGAGATGGTCTGGGAGGATTTGACACCCGACCGCATCCTGACCCGCAAGAGCTTCGAGAACGCGCTGACCGTGCATATGGCGGTCGCCGGCTCCACCAACGCGATCATCCACCTGATCGCCATGGCGGGCCGCGCCGGCGTCTCGTTGACGCCCGACGATTTCGACAAGTTCTCCCGTACGGTCCCGGTCATCGCCAATCTGCGACCCTCCGGCGATTTCCTGATGGAGGACTTCTTCTATGCCGGCGGCCTGCCCGCATTGCTCAAGCAGCTCGAGAGCAAGCTCCACACCGACGCCATGACCGTCACCGGCAAGCCGCTCGCCGAGACGATCGCCCTCGCCACGGTCTATGACGACAACGTCATCCGCCCCCTCGACAACGCCGTGACCACCGCCAACGGACTCGCGGTCCTCAAGGGCAACCTCGCCCCCGATGGCTGCGTCATCAAGCCGTCCGCCGCCGAGCCGCGCCTGCTCAAGCATTCAGGCCCGGCCCTCGTCTTCGAGGACTACGATGCGATGATGAAGGCGGTGAACGACGAGAGCCTCGACGTCACGCCCGACCACATCATGGTGCTGAAGAACTGTGGCCCCGTCGGCGGCCCAGGCATGCCGGAATGGGGCATGATGCCGATCCCGCGCAAGCTCCTGAAGCACGGCGTGCGCGACATGCTGCGCATCTCGGACGCGCGCATGTCCGGCACCAGCTACGGCGCCTGCGTCCTGCACGTCGCGCCCGAGGCCTATATCAAGGGCCCGCTCGCCGCAGTTAAGTCCGGCGACATCATCACCGTGGACGTCGAGGCACGCAGCATCTCGGTGGGCCTCACCGATGCCGAGATTGCCGAGCGCCTGAAGAGTTGGACCCCGCCCGACCGCGATTACCCGCGTGGCTGGGGCAAGATGTCGGCTGCCCATATCCGCCAGGCCGACAAGGGCTGCGATTTCGATTATCTCGAAGGCACGGCGAAGATTCCCGAGCCGGAGATTCATTGAACGCGGCGAAATAGCCTCCCCATCGAAAAATATTCGCACCGTCATCCCGGGCTTGCCCCGGGATCCATCGAAGGCCGCCGCGCTCTACGATGGATCCAGGAACGGCGCTGCTCTGCAGCTTGTCCGGGGTGACGCACAGGTTCCGTCGGAAAGCCGTTTGACCTACGCTGCCGTCCCGCTCTCGCGAGACATGCCCCGTGTCGTCAACACCGCCCTCGCCCCGCCTCTCCTGGCAAGCCGCCTTCGAGGCGCCGACCAATTCCCAGATCGAGCAGGAGCGCTGGGTGCTGGCGATGTGTCTCGGCCGGCGCGGCGGGCGCTTCGCCGATATCGGCGCCTTCGACGGCGTGCTCCACAGCAACACCTATTTTCTGGAGACCGATCACGGCTGGAGCGGCGTTCTGGTCGAGCCAAACCCGCTCCTGTTCGCGAAGCTCGCGGCCAGTCGCCGCGCGACCTGCCTCGAGCGCGCGGTACATCGCGAAGGCGGGCAGCTCCTCTCCTTCGTCGCGTCTCAGGAGATCGGCACGCTTGCCGAATACGCCGAATCCGACCGCTATGCCGAGGATCGCCGGCGGGCGATCAGCGAGAACGGCCTGATCACGGTCGAGACCGTCACCTTCGACGAGATGGACGCTGCCGATGGCCGCCCTGGCAGCGGCTTCGACTATGTCTCGCTCGACACCGAAGGTTCCGAGCTCGACATCCTCCGGACGATCGATCTCACCCGCCACCAGATCGCGCTCTTCACCATCGAGCATAATTTCGCCGAGCCGCGCCGCGAGACGATGCGCGTCCTGCTCGCAGAGGCCGGCTATGACAGACTGAATGTCGGCTTCGACGACTGGTATTGGCACGAAGGCCATCTGCGCGAACGCAATGGCGGCACCCTCCCCGACATCGCCGCCGTCCACGCCCATGTAAAGAGCATCTATCAGGATTGAACCACCTCGACCGCGTCACAACTCGGCGTCGAAGGCGATACTCCCGAACGCAGCCTGCACGCGCCCCGTCGTCGCAGCCGTGACGCTCGCCCACGCCTCCCGCCGCGACAGAACGGTGATCATCTCGCTGCCACCGGCGACATTGGATGCTCCCGAGATCGCGAATGCAGCGGAGGGTGCGGTCCGCATCCGCACCGGCAGCAGGACCATCTGCTGCGCCGCGCCGCCGGCGGCCTGATAGGCGTCGAGCGCGAGCGCGCTGTCCGGCCGCCAATGGTATCGGCCGCAGAGCGCCTCCTCCAGCGTCGCCGGCCGCGCCACCCAAGGGCTGGGCTGCCTGCCGAATTCGAGCTTGATGCGCGCCAGCGTCACCGCTCCGCTCGCCGGTGCGATCGACACCGCCAGCGGCCCCGCATCGCCGACTGCAGGTGTCAGTGTCACGCCGCGGCGCCCGCTTCCAGCCGCGATCACGCCTGACGCGCTACCGATCGCGACCGAGAGGTTTCCCCCCGCCAGCCCCTCCACCGAAAGCGTCAGCGGCAGGCCGGCGAAGGAAGCGACGCCCCACAAGGCCGGCTCGACAGGCTGGACGATGGCGCCGCTCGATAGCGTCAGCACATGTCCGGCGAGCGACAGCGTCGCGCCCGCCCCGCCGGCCTTCCAGCGGTCGAAGCCATAGGCGCCGACGGCCAGCGCACCACCGGCAAAGCCGCGCTGGTTGATCTGCAGATCCCCATTGATCAGCAGGTTCTGCCCACCGGCCCAGGGTGTCGCCGGCAGCGCCACCTCGCCCGTCGCCCGGTCGACCACCATCGCCTCGGCCCAGCCGGAGCCGTCGGCGCTCACCTTGACATGCAGGTCGTCATCGCCCGCGAGCCCGATCTCGGCCCGGCCGGAATAGCCGTCCTGGAACAGCAGGCTTGCGGTATCGCCCGCAGCGGCCTTGTTGAGCTTCATCTGGTGCCCGGCACCGGCATGGTTGAACAGGCTGGCCTGCGCTTGGACGACGAAGCGTGTCGTGGCGTCGGCGGTGCCGTTGACGCCCCACAAGGTCGCGCCGAGGCTGCTGAGCGGGCTGTCGCGCCGCCATTCCGTTCCGGTCCAGAGATGATGCTCGCCCTCGTCGGCGACCCAGGCCTGCCAGCCGGGCCGGGGGACCAGGAAGGTCCAGCCCCCGTCCTCGAACAGCGCGACCTGGTTGGCGCGGCCGGCGAAAGCCCCGCTGCCTCCGTCCGGCACGATATAGGCCGAGAGTTCCGTCGGCGTGGCGGGCGGCGTCGCCTGCGTGCGGCTGTCGACGACGAGATGGATCAGCGCGTCGATCCGCGTCAGGGCGTCGTTATGGGTGACATGCTTCTGCGCCTGCCCGGCGGCGAGCAAGGGCAGCGAAAGCCGCGGCGTAGCGATCATGGGGCCTCGCGAGGGTTCGAATTGCGAACCGCATCATTCGCTCTGCCTGACCCGGCGGGGATAACTCCGCCCGCTTGTCCCCGCGCTCAGCCGAAGGCGCGCGGCCGCAGGCCCGATTCTATCCTACCCAAAGACGCGAGGCCGCAGGCCCGCGTGGAACCAGGTGATCATCGAATAAATGTCGTAGACCGGCAGCCCCGTTGCCGCCTGCACGGCCGCCGCATAGGGCGGCATGTTCGTGCATTCCAGGACGATCGCCCCGACATCGGGATTGCGCGCGACGAGGTCGAGCGCCGCGTCGACGACATCCCGCTCGGCCAGGTCGATATCCATGTCGTCCTTTTCCGCCTTGATCAGCACGCGGAAGAACTCCAGCCCATTCTCCGTGCCGGCAATCGGCGTGTCGAGCGGCACACCGGCGCCTTCGAGATGAGCCGGAGTCAGGCTGCCGGCCGAAACCGTCACCACGCCGACGCGCTTGCCCTGCGGCAGCGTCGCCTGCACCGAGGGCACCTGCATCAGCGAGGAAGTCGCTACCGGCACGCCGACCGCAGCGGCAAGTTCATGCTGGAACAGGGCGAGAAAACCGCAATTGGTGGTGATGGCTTCCGCACCGAGGCGCACGAGATCCTGCGCCGCGGCGACGAAATCCGGCAGCAGCCCGGCTGCCCCTTTGAGCACGACCTTGTCCGGGCTGGCGCCGCCGACGACACGATACAGCACCGGAAACGGCCAGGTCGCGCCATTGCCCATGTCGCCGAGGATGCGCGGGAACCGCGCCTCCAGCATCAGGATGCCGAGTGGCGCGCCATAGATCGCTTTTCCGCCGCGCGCGATCCGCCCGCTCCGAGATGTGACAGCGGTGATCGTCATGGCTGATTCCCCTAGATGGATGGCCGCCGAGAGGTAGCGCGGACGCCTCTTGGAAGCCAATGTCGGGCGGCCGACTTTTTGCCGCATTGCAATAGCCGAAACGAACGGCCACGGATAACCGGCTATGAATTCATGCCGGGTCTTCGCCGCGGACAAGGATCGCAACGGCCTTCGAGGACGATGAGTGAATCGCAACCTGACACATGGCTGTGACGGCATCCCTCTCGGCGCCCAAATCGGTGACCATGCCTGGCAGAGCTGCCAGGCATGCGAAATCAGGGCCTTTAGCGCCTGCGCCGCCCTCTCGACGGACGAACTGGCAACGCTGCAAGCGCTGGCGAGCCAGGTTCGCTTTGGCCCGAAGGAGGCCTTGCTGCTTCAGGGACAATCGGCCGCCACCGTCTATAACATCACCTCCGGCACCGTGCGCCTCTACTCCCTGCTGCCGGACGGACGCCGCCAGATCGTCGGCTTCGCGCTGCCGGGCGACTTCATCGGGCTGTCGATGCAGGAGACCGCCAGCATCTCCGCCGATGCGCTCGACACGGTCACCGCCTGCGCCTTCTCGCGCGTCGCCTATTCGGTGCTGGCTGACTCGAAGCCATTCCTGCTGCGGCGTCTCCACGACATGGCGAACCATGAGCTGACTCTGGCGCAAGAGCAGATGATGCTGCTCGGCCGCCGCAGCGCCGAGGAAAAGGTCATCTGCTTCCTCCTGGCGATGCAGCGACGCTGGAACAGGATCGGGCTTGCCTCCGTGACCGTGCCATTGCCCATGGGCCGGCAGGACATCGCCGATTTCCTCGGCCTGACCATCGAGACCGTGAGCCGGACGCTGACCCGGCTGGCCCGCAACCGCGTGATCCTGATCGTGCCGAACGGCGTCAGGCTGTTGAACAGCAGCCATATGGCGATGGTCGCCGCCGCGTGAGATCGTCGACACCAAAGCTCCGATGCCTTGCCGGATAGGCTCCGGGGCTTGTACCCCGCACCGGGCATGCTCATAAAGTGCTCAGTGCACGCTCACCGACGCGCGGCAGCGCGATGCGATCCTTGCCTGCAGCAGGCGCAAGGATCCAAAGAGACGAGAAACAGCGCTTGAGCGACATGGAAACGACCCTCCGGTGGATCGCGACCGTCATCGGCTGGAGTGCGGTGGCAGCCATTGCGTTCGTCACACTGGCGCCGATCGAGAGCCGGCCGCATTTTCCCGGTTCGGACCCCGATATCGAGCGCTTCCTCGCCTTCCTCCTTCTGTCGGGCGCATTGTCCCTGGCCTATCCGAAACGGATCGCCCTGGTCATCGTGCTTGCGATCGGGTTCGTGATCGGGCTCGAGGCAGCCCAATTCTTCGAGCCAACGCGTCACGGCAGGCCCCGCGACGCCATCGTCAAGATCCTGGGCGTCATGGCGGGCGGCGCGCTCGCTCTCCTGACCGACAAGGTCGCGCGCGCCCGGCGCCGCGCTTACTGAGCCGTACCCGGCTCGGTCACCCGACATCGTGCCAGCCTGTTCCAGAATGGAACGCCCGACCTATGCCATATCCCCGCATTGCAGCATGACTGAGCCAATCCGCCAAAAATGACGGTGGCATTCCCGGGGGGTTGCCAATCTGGAGCATGCCGCAACGGCATACCGCTTGCGATCTGCTTTCGCGGGTGCCCCCGCGCAGGCTCGTTGTGCCGGAGCGGGGCATCCGGAACCACACAGGCCAGGCTGTGCGCGACATGCCGGAGCGATCGACCCCTATGACCGTCAATGAACTGAATCTTGCCGCGGGCACGGAAACCGAGGAACGTGCCAACAGCCTGCGATATTGGCTCTGGCTGGTCACCGCGATCACCGACGGCTTCGTGGTCGTGGCGACGGTCGGGCTGGTCTCGCTCGCCTACCACCTGCAGGCCTATGGCATGGCGCCGGCGGACCAGACCACGCTCGAGCTGGCGACGATGCTCGCGGCGATCTTCGTGTTCGTCAACGCCATGCGTGGCCGCTACCAGCTCGCCAACTACCTCTCGACCAAGGGCCAGATCGCCTCGGCCTTCTCGGTCTGGAACGTGACGTTGATAGCCTTCGTCGCCATCCTCTTCCTCACCAAGATCGTCGACCACTATTCCCGCGTCGTGATCATCGCGAGTTACCTTGCGGGCATTCCGGTGATTGCGCTGACGCGCTCGGCGATGGTCCGGACCGTCTCCATCGCCAGCAAGACCGGGCGCATCACCAGCGAGCGCGTCTTCCTGATCGGCCGCGAGCCGGACGTGATGTCGTTCGTCTCGCGCCACCAGCCCTGGAAGGTCGGCTTCGCCATCGTGGATGTCGCCTTCCTGCGCAGCAATGACATGCACCGCACAGGCGACCCGGCAGCCGCTCGCGCCGCCGATCTCGCCAACGCGGTCGCCAATTGCCGCGCAAAACGGCCGGACTCGGTCTTCATCGCCTTGCCCTGGTCGGACCAGGAGACCATCGACGCATGCATCGATGCCTTCATGAACCTTCCCGTCGCGATCCACCTCACGCCCGAGAAGATCATGGACCGCTTCGAGACGCCGCATATCGTCCGCACCGGCAGCCTTTCCAGCCTGCGCCTGACGCGGCCGCCGCTTTCGCTCTCGGAGATCGCCCTGAAGCGCGGTTTTGACATCCTCGCGGCTTCGCTGATCCTGATCCTTTCCGCGCCGCTGCTACTGACCCTCGCCGCCCTGATCCGGCTCGACTCGGCGGGACCCGTGCTGTTCCGCCAGCGCCGCTACGGCTTCAACCAGCAGGCCTTCCGCATCTTCAAGTTCCGGACCATGACGACCACCGATGACGGCCACGTCATCGTCCAGGCGAAGCAGAACGACCCGCGCGTCACCCGCATCGGCCGCGTTCTGCGGCGCTACAACCTCGACGAACTGCCGCAATTGCTCAACGTCGTCGCCGGGCAGATGTCGCTTGTCGGACCGCGCCCCCATGCGCTGGCGCATGACCAGGAGTTCGAGCGCAAGATCGCGCTCTATGCACGGCGCCACAACGTCAAGCCGGGGATCACCGGCTGGGCTCAGGTCAACGGCCTGCGCGGCGAGACGGACACCGACGAGAAAATGGCCAAGCGCGTCGCCTTTGACCACTGGTACATCGACAACTGGTCGTTTTGGCTCGACATCGCGATCCTGTTCCGGACCGTGCTGAGCAAGAAGGCGTTCCTGAACGCGCGCTGAGGCATCGACCCGAAAAGTGGAACGCGGTTTTCGGGAAGAGCCGATGCCAAACCAAAGCGCCACATCATCGGGCCGGATGAAACATCCGCTCCGGTGATTTAGGGCACTGTCAGTCGCGCCGCATCGCGGCGCCGCTGCGCGCCACCCGTACCCGTGACATTCCGCCCTGCAGCAACTGGGCGAGGATGATCCCGCCGAAGCGGATCGCGGCAAGGCTCTGGCGAAGCGCCACACTGACGCGCGAGCCACCACGCCGCAGCATCGCGCGCTCGCCGCGCGGCAGCACATAGGCGCTGAAAGCCCCATCGAGATGAACGAGAGGCGCCTGCGCGAACCGATGGCCGTTCGCCCGGGAGAAAGCAGCAGCGTCGCGCTCGGCCATGTCGAGAATAATCAGTCCGGGCTTCGTGCCCGCGATGAAATCGACAATGGCGGGCGAGGCACTGCCTTCGAAATCGGCATCGCAAATTCCCGCGATCTTCAGCTGGGGGAATGTCGCGCCGACCGCGTCACGCAGCATGTAGACGATCCGCGCCTCGCTGCCGAAGAAGAAGACGGCCGTTCCGTCACGTTCGCAGCGATCGAGCAGCCGATACATCTCGCACATGGCGGGCGAGCCGGTCACCTCGCCGACCGCGGATGCGCCGTCTCCCGATGATCCGCTGCCCGACAAGAACGAACTCCAGAGCGATCTCAAAACAAACGAGGTGGGAAGCCATCACGAACCGCCGACATGCGGCGCCTCGCGATCAAGACTACTCTCTATCGAGACAACAATTCCAAAAAAGTTAACCATATGCAAACCGACGGCAAAAGCAGCAGCTCCATCGCGCGAGGGAACCCTTCGGACCCTGGCTGCATTCAGGCCCGGGCTCGCACGCGCGAGGCCGCTCCGCTCGCAAGCCCAAAGAGCCGCAATTACGTGTCGCGATGCTCTCGTTTCCGTCCGGATCATCGCGTGAAACCAAAGTAATCGGCGCCTCGATGACATGATGAACACCTCGAAAGCGCCGATTTGCTTCATCTTTAGGCAGGCATCATTAAGCATCTGGTGAGGCGGAAATGCCAAGCATGACTGCAACCTCTGCCGCGGCATTGTTGATCATTCCAGAGTCGAAGGTATGCGTTTGACCAGAAATCCCGTTCTCGAGCTCAGGCAGAAGCTGGCAGCGGAGTTCGCGCCCAGCGCCCCGCCCGCGCAGCCGAAGCTCGCCGACGCGCTGGCGGAATGCAGGAACGCCTGCATCGGCGCAGCCATGGTCAGCGCCATCATCAATCTGCTGTATCTGACCGGCTCCTTCTTCATGCTTGAGGTGTATGACCGCGTCATACCGAGCCGCAGCATCCCGACGCTTCTGGCGCTCTGCGTCATCGTGCTCGTTCTCTACGTCTTCCAGGGCCTGCTCGACACGCTCCGTGGGCGCATCTTCGTGCGCATCGGCTCCCTGCTCGATGCGCGCCTGAGCGACCGCATATACGGCACGGTCGTCGACCTCGCCGTTCATCAGCGCAAGATCGATGCGCTCCAGCCGTCTCGGGACCTCGATCAGATCAGGCAGTTCCTCTGGAGCGGCGGGCCTGTCGGCTTCCTCGATCTGCCCTGGATCCCGCTCTATCTGCTGATCTGTTTCCTGTTCCATCCGTGGCTGGGCGTGGCAGCACTCGTCGGCGCGCTCATCCTCGTTGCCCTGACCGTCCTCACCGATCGGGGCACGCAGGCCGCGTCCAGGGCGGGCACTGGACATGCCGAGACGCGATCCCGGATCGCGGAAGCCTCGCGGCGCAACGCCGAGCTGATCCATGCTCTGGGCATGAAGGGCACGATGGGCGAACGGTGGCAGAACGCCAATCGCGACTATCTCGCCACCAGCCGCAACGCATCCGACGTGGTGGCGAGCTTTGGTGCCGCCTCCAAGGTCTTCCGCACTGCGCTGCAATCCATGGTGCTGGCGCTCGGCGCCTGGCTCGTGATCAATCACGAAGCGAGCGGCGGCATCATGATCGCGAGCTCGATCCTGGTCGCACGCGCGCTTGCCCCGGTCGAAACCGTGATTGGGCATTGGAAGGGCTTTGTCGCGGCCCGGGCGGCCTGGAGCCGGCTGGAAGCGCTACTGACCGATGCTCCCGCACGCATCATGACGCTTCCGGCGCCCACCCGGACACTGACCGTCGAGCAGATCATGCTCGTGCCACCCGGCGCCCAGGTTCCCAATGTCTTCGACCTGTCTCTGACCCTGTCGGCGGGCAGCGCGCTCGGCGTCATCGGACGCAGCGCTTCAGGCAAATCGTCGCTGGCGCGCGCCCTTGTTGGCGTCTGGACACCGGTCAAGGGTTCGGTGCGGCTCGACAATGCCGGGCTGGACCAATGGTCGCCAGGCCTCCTCGGGCGCCATATCGGCTACATGCCTCAGGAGAGCGAGCTGTTCGAAGGCACGATCGCTCAGAACATCGCGCGCTTTTCCCCCGATGCGACGTCGGAGGCGGTCCTCGCCGCCGCACGGGCCGCCGATGTGCACGATCTCGTACTGCGCCTGCCGCAAGGCTATGACACGCAGATCGGTGAGCATGGCTGCATGCTTTCCGCCGGTCAGCGGCAGCGTCTCTCGCTCGCCCGCGCACTTTACGGCGATCCCTTCCTCGTCGTCCTCGACGAGCCCAACTCCAATCTCGACGAGGAGGGCGACGCCGCCTTGACCCGCGCCATCGCGAGTGTGAGGTCGCGAGGCGGCATCGCGGTGGTCATCGCGCATCGCCCGTCTGCGATCGCGGCCTGCGACATGCTGTTGATGATGGCCGGCGGACGTCGCCAGATGTTTGGCCCCAAGGAAGAGGTTCTCGCCTCCGTGACGCAACGGCCTCAACACGGCCTTCAACCTCCAGCGTCCCGAGACGCCCAGCGGATCGCGAGCTGACCATGATTCGCTTGAACGAACCCAGCGACCCCGCTTTGGCCGTGCGGCACTATCTGCGCTGGAGCTACGGGCTAACGGTCCTGCTCGTCTTCGGCCTCGGCGGCTGGGCGGTGGCAACGGAGATCTCCGGCGCAATCGTGACCTCCGGCCAGCTCGTCGTGGAATCGAACGTCAAGAAGGTCCAACATCCGACCGGGGGCGTGGTCGGCGCGATCGAGATCGAGGAAGGCCGGCGGGTCAAGGCCGGCGATGTGCTGCTGCGGCTCGATCCCACGGTGGCGCGCGCCAATCTCAGCATCGTCGAAAACACGCTGCTTCAGCTCGCGGCCCGCGAGGCCAGGCTTCTGGCCGAACGCGACGGGCAGGCGGAGATCCCGGCCCCACAACTGCGCGGCATGGTGCGCGACGAGGCAGCCGAAGTCCTGATCCGCAGCGAGCAGCAGCTTTTTTCACTCCGCAAGACAGCGCGTGACGGACAGATTTCGCAGTTGCGCGAGCGCGTCCTCCAGCTCGATGCCGAGATCACCGGACAGGCCGAGCAGCGCCTGGCCAAAGAACGGGAGATCGAGCTGATCAAGGCCGAGCTCGGCGGGGTACAGGAACTCTACCGCAAGAATCTCATCCCGGTGACGCGCGTCACGGCGCTCGAGCGCGATGCCGCCCGGCTCGCAGGCGAGCGCGGACTGCTGATCTCGACCACCGCATCGGCCAAGGGCAAGATCAACGAGACCAATCTGCAGATCCTGCAGATCGAGCAACAGATGCGCACCGAGGTCGCCAAGGAGCTGCGCGAAACGCAGGACAAGATCGCCGAACTCGTCGAGCGCCAGGTTGCCGCCAGGGACCAGCTTCAGCGCATAGACCTGCGGGCGCCGCAGAACGGCATCGTGCATGATCTCAGCGTCTTCACCGTCGGCGGAGTGATCACACCCGGCGAAACCGTGATGACGATCGTTCCCGACCTGGATGCGCTGGCCGTCGATGTCCGCATCACGCCCCAGGACATCAGCCATCTCCACCCTGGCCAGCCGGTCATGCTGCGTCTCTCGGCGTTCAACCAGCGCACCACGCCTGAGCTCGAAGGGGTTCTCGTCCGCATCGGCGCCGATCTCACCCAGGATCAGCGCAGCGGGATCAGCTACTATACGGCCCGCATCCGCCTCGCCGAGGGGCAGGTCGAACGGCTCGAAGGCAAGGAGCTGATGCCGGGCATGCCGGTGGAAGCGTTCATCCGGACCGGCGACCGCTCGGTCATATCCTACCTGACCAAGCCGTTGACGGACCAGATGCGCCGGGCGTTCCGGGAAAGCTGAGGCAATTTTGCGTGGACGGGGGCGATCTGCGGACGCGACAATGCGCTACTGAGAGATCCTCCAGCCGCCGCGCCAGAGACCCAGCCGCCCGGAGCGGGCCTGCGCGACCTCCTCTGCGAGCCCCGCTCCCGCGGGATTGGGTCTGGCCCAGCCCTGCAGCACCAATTGGCGCGCGATGCCGCCGGCCGGTGGCGAGGGCTGGCCTTGCAGATCGCACGCCGCCTCCATCTCCGCGTCGCCCGCCCATCTGACCGGCTTGCATCTCATCCCGACGCGCGCGACGAGGTTGTGCAGCGCCGCACGGGCCTGGAGTCCGCAGGCCCAGCGATATCCCTCCTCGTTGAGGCAGACCTGGTCGGCGCGCGGCCCCTCGACCCCGTGCAGGCGAATGATGACGTCGTTCCACCTGACGGACTTGCCGTCGATCGTCGCCACCGGCGGTCCGATATCGAAGGCAGGCTGAGCGGCGATATCTCTGCTGGGCGCCTGGGCGCTTGCTGCGGCAGCGATGACAGCGGCATCCGTTCGCGCGACCACTTTGGAGGCCGAGGCATCGGCAGCGCTATTGAACCCGCTCTCCTGTGTCGCGGGATTCCCGGTGGCTGCAGGGACTGCGTCGGGCCGGCTGCCCCAGGCCATGACCACCAGGGCACTGCCCACCAGAGCGATCATGATCTGGACCGCGATGATCCTGGCGTTCGAGCGGCGCAGCTTGCGCCGGAGAACAAATGCGACAGGCGGCAATCTCATCGCGAGCAATCACCCAATTGCCATTCGCGGCTGGTTGGCTCAGCCCGCTGCCTCCACGATCGCCTTGACGTGAGCGATATTCGACGAGCCGACCAGCACGCAGTCGACCCCCGGCAGCCCGAATGCGGCACGCACCGCGTCACCGGCGCCCAGTTCCGGCTGCATCCGGATGACCTCGCGCGCCAGCACCGTCAGCGCAGGCGCAGCCAGACGTTCGGCCAAGGGCGAGCCCTTGACCTCGGCCAGCACGTCATAAGGCAGTTGCAGCAGGGTCAGGCCCGGCATCGGCAGCCCCGCCTCCAGCGTCGCGACATCGTCGCAGGAGACACCGTAGGCACCGACCTTGCCCGCCTTCTTCAGCCCGGCAAGGGCTTCCCACACGGCATGGTCGCCCGCGGCCTGGGCCGGCGGGCTGTGCAGCAGGAAACCGTCCAACCGTTCGACGCGCAGTCGTCTCAGGCTCCCCTCGACCGCCGCCACGAGATGGGCAGGCGAAAAATCCTGCCCGATATTGTCGCCTCGCCGGGCCGTTACGGATTCGCTCGCCCTGCGCGACATCAATGGCTTCAGCAGCGGCTTGAACGGCCGCAGCAATCGCATTTTCCAGGAAAACTGCTTGCCCGCCTTGGTCACGACGAAGGCCTTGTCGCGCCGTCCGGCGGCGAGGAAACGACCGAGCTCGCGTTCGCTGTCGCCCTGGCCGTAGACGTCGGAGGTGTCGTAGAGCGTGATTCCCATGTCGAAGCTCGCATCGAGGAGCCGCCGCAGATCCGCTGTCGAGGTGGGATTGTTGAACGAGCCGATCCGGCTGCAGCCGAGCCCTACACGAGAGATTGTTTTCGCCGGGCCAGCGACGGGGCTTGCAGACATCAGGGTCGCTCCGCTCTCGCGGACGCTTTGTTGTCAGGCCGCGCCGAGTTGATATACACGCTGTCTTCGCAATTGCACAATAACTGCGGGACCGTCTGGCGGGACCGTCGGGGGTGAGCGCGCATGCTTCTTGACGTCGGGCAATTGGCGGCGGTCGGCACGGCCTATGATGTTGCCATCGTCGGGGGCGGGGCGGCCGGTCTGACCCTGGCGCGCGAGCTCTCCGGCAAGGGTCTGAAGATCGTCCTCCTCGAGGCCGGCGGCGACAAGCGCACCAAGGCGAGCCAGGAATTCTATCGCGGCGAGATCGTCGATCCCGAGGTCCATCCCTGGATCGACAGCTATCGTGTGCGCGCGATCGGCGGCTCCAGCCGGATCTGGGGCGGCCGGACCATCCCCTTCGATCCGATCGACTTCGAGGCGCGCGGCTGGGTGCCCGGCTCCGGCTGGCCCTTCGGCTTCGACGAACTCGAGCCCTATTACCGGCGCGCCGTACCGGAGACGGAAGCCGGCCGTCCCGCCTTTCGTCCAGCCGAGGCCCTCCCCGGCTCCCAGCGTGAACTCGCTCCCTCGCTCGATGGGGAACTGATCGAGACGACCGTCGAACGCTTCAGCAAACCGACCAATTTCTGGCGCCTGCATGGCGAGGCGCTGCGTACCGCTGCCGATGTCCATATCGTGCGGGAAGCCCCTGTCACCGGCATCCGCCTGACGCAGGACGGCGGCTCCGTCGCGCGGCTCGATGTCGCCGGGCCCGAAGGCAAGGTTCTGGCCGTGAAGGCGCGTCGTTACGTACTTGCCCTGGGCGGGCTGGAGACAACCCGGCTGATGCTGGCTTCCAACGACGTCGTACCGGGCGGGGTCGGCAACGCTTCCGACCAACTCGGTCGCAACTATATGAGCCATCTCTGCACGACGGCCGGCGTGGTCACCTTTTCCGGCCGCCCGGACGCGATTGCCTACGACTACGAGCGCGACGAACTCGGCATCTATGTCCGCCGCCGCTTGGCGCTGACCGAGACGGCGCAAGAGCGCTTCGGCCTGCTCAACACGACCTTCCGCACGCATCTGCCCGAGCCGGCGAATCCGGCTCATGGCGACGCCATTCTCTCGGCGATGTTCCTGGTCAAGGATCTCGTCCTCTATGAATACGCCCGCAAGTTCCAGGAGGGCCGCGTGACGCTCGCCGCGCGCGCTCGGCACCTGCGCAACATCCTCAGCCAACCGCTGCGCCTCGCCCGCTTCGGCATCAACTGGCTGCGCGGGCGCACCTTCGCGGACCGCAAGATACCCTCTGTCGTGCTGGGCTCGTCGCTGAACCGCTATGTGCTGGAGTTCCATGCCGAGCAGGCTCCGAACCCTGATAGCCGGCTAATGCTTTCGCAGGAGCGCGACGCCGCCGGTGTGCCGCGGCTCAAGGTCGATTGGCGGATCACCGATCTCGACATCGCGAGCCTGAAGCGGAGCTATGCGCTGCTGCAGGAGGAACTCGCCCGCACCGGCACCGGCCGTCTCGATTACGATCCGGACGATCTCGAAGCGCGCACCCGCCGCCACGGCGTGGTGGGCGGACATCACATCGGTACCACCCGCATGTCGGTCGACCCACAATCGGGTGTCGTCGATGCTGATCTGCGTGTCCATGGGGTCAGCGATCTCTATGTTGCCAGTTCCTCGGTCTTCCCGACCTCGGGCCAGGCCAACCCGACGCTGACCATCGTGGCGCTGACGCTCCGGCTCGCAGATCATCTGGCCGGCGAACTGCACACTGCCAAGCCGGAGCCGGTCGCGGCGCAGCAAGCGCTGTGACCGCGACGGCGTTCCGCAGCGCGCTCGGCGTTCTGCTTCTCACGATCGTCTGCCTCGCGCCGCTTCCCTATGGCTCCGCCTCGAGCGGCTGGACGCTGATCTGGCTCGCTGCCCTCGGCGCGATCGTTGCCGGCCAGGCTCTAGCCCTGCCACTGCCCGAGAGGCTCGTCACGATCGTCGTCGTAGTGCTGCTCGGGTTGGCTCTGGTCTGCACCGTTTTGCTGCAGGTCAGTACCGGCCTGCCGACGGCCTGGACTCACCCCGCATGGTCTCAGGCCGCCCGCCTCGGCATACCCGGCATCGAGCCCCGGCTGACGCTCGACGCCGGCGCCCCCATCGAGGCCCTGGCCGCGCCGTTGCTGACCCTGCTCGCTTTCTCGGGCGGCTATCTCCAGGCCTACCGGCGAGCCTTCGTCTGGCGTCTGGCGCGGACCCTGGCGATATCGAGTCTCGTCTGGGCCGTGCTCGGACTGGTGCTCGCCGAACTCTATCCGGGCCACGTCCTGCTCGAACAGAAGGTGGCCTATCGCGAGAACATCACCGGCACCTTCGTCAACCGGAACACGGCGGCGACCTATTTCGGAATCAGCGCCCTCGTGGCGATCGCGCTGGCCTTCCGGATCTGGCGGCGCACCTGGCCAGGAGGCTCCCTGCCGCATCGGGAGCGCTTCCGCTTTGCGATTTATCAGATGACCTCTCCCACGATGGGGTGGAGCGCGGTCGCCGCCGGGCTGATCGCGTCGATGCTGTTGACGGGCTCGCGCGCCGGGGCAGCCGCCACGCTCTGCGCCGGAGCCCTGTCGGTCGTGCTGCTCATGAGCAAGGGCACCGGGAACAGGCGGATCTGGCAGATCGGCCTCGGCATCCTCGCCTTGCTGATCGTGACGGAACTGTTCGGCGGCGGCCAGATCGGGACGCGCCTGGCAGGTGGTTTCGACGAGGACGGACGCCTCAAGGCCTGGCTCGCGACGTTCGACCTGCTCGTGGCCCATCCCTGGCTCGGAACCGGGCTGGGAACCTTCAAGGAGGCCTTTCCCCTGGTTAGGAATTCTCCCGCCGGGCTCATGCTGGTCTGGGAACGCGCCCACAACACGCCGCTGGAACTGGCGGTCGAACTTGGACTGCCTGCGGCCATCATCGTCGTGGGTCTGTGGTGCCTGATGATGGCGACGTTCCTGCGGCGCTACTTCCGCGAGCAGGACGCCTTCGTCCTGCCGGCTCTCGCCTTCGCCGTGATGACGCTGACGGGGTTGCACAGCCTGGTCGATTTCTCGCTCCAGATTCCGGGCTTCGCCATTCCGGCCGCCGTCTTCCTGGGCGCCGCCTGGCGGCAGGCGGAGGAGTCGCCCGTGCCGCATCGTTAACTAAGTCTTAGCGGGCGTAAGGCATTCACTTCCCTAAATGATACACTCCGTGCTAATCAGCCGGGATTGGATAGCGGAGTTCCATTAATGCCCTCGTTCCGTGTTCTGGCATTTGCGATTGCGCTCTCGGGCGTGGGTGGCGCTGCCCCGGCTTTCGCCCAGGCTGCGGCAAGCTGCTCGGGTGGTGCGCAATTGTTTGCTCCGCAGTTCTCCGCAGCGTTCAGGACGGATCCCCAATCCTTCATCACTGGTCTGGCATCTGGCGAAAGAGACGTCGCCGATGTGGTTCGGCGGCTGGTGGCCCAGAACCCGGGCGTCGTTTCGGCCACCGGGCCGGACGGCTCCTCCGCATTGGCCGCTGCCGCTAGGGCGATGCCGGCCCAGTCCGGTGCGATTGCGCGCGGCCTGGCTGCAGCCGCCAAGGATTGCGTCGATGCGAGGCAGCCGGATCTTGCGACAGCGATTCAGGCAACTGTCCTCACCCAGTTCGACACCGCCTTCCAGGCCGAATTCGCTCGGGCGAGCGCCGATCCGACGACGACGGCCACCGCGGCGGGCGCATCTCAGGGCGGCAGCAATGGCGGCAGCGGCATCACCCTCACCAGCCTGGTGTCGAACCGCGGCAGCTCGCCCAGCACCGGATCGAGTTCTTTCCGGAACAGCGATTTCACGGTCGATCCCGGAGACGGCACCGCGCCCACGCTCGCCACCCGGACGACGGGTTCGACATCGACGTCGACCACAACGCTGATCACCCGTACGATCAATGTGTCGGGCAGCCCTGCCTCGATCAACGGCTTCTGAGCAATTCGGGCACGCCAATCTGGAAAGCACCGTGGCGCGAGTCGCGGGCTTGCAGCGGCGTTTTGGTGCGTCGGACCCCACTCGTCGAATATCCTGACATCGCCGGAAATGACCTATTTGGCGGCTGAACTGCCAATAGTCAGCGCCGCCGCGCGCTCTGGCCATCGATTTCCGGCCGATGAGCGGGAGAAATCGTCGCATGGCCTTTATGTTGCATTGCACACAGGCCGTGAGTATACGTTTTCCTCATTCCTGAATGTCAAAAAGCGACCGCCCTTCCCTCAAACCTGCTCGACGGGTGAAGCCGCATGCTGATGCACACGTCCCGGGGGTGGAGTTCCGGTGGATTTCCGCCGAGCAACGAGTCCGCCGACCAGTCGAAGCTGACCCTGTCGGCACTGCTCGGAGTGGTGCGTCGCTATCGCATTCTTCTGGCGGTCACGCCTGTCGTGGTCATCGCGCTGGCGTTGGTCTACGCCCTCACCACCCGCCCGATGTATTCGGCCTCGGCGGACGTCATCATTGACGCGCGCAATGCGCGCGTGATCGAACCCAGCAATGTCAGCGTCACTCCGACGCAGCTCGGCCTCGACGCGGCAGCGATCGAAAGCCAGGTTCAGATCCTTAAATCGGAAGAGCTCGCCCTCAAGGTCATCAAGGCCTGGAAGCTGGACCAGCGCCCCGAATTCACGCAGCCCAAGAGCCTGATGGTCGCTGCGGTCGCCGCCGGCCTGCAGCAACTGCGCGGCATCCTGTCTTTCGGCGGCAGCTCGTCGGTCGAGGTCAAGACCAAGGGCATCTCCCGCGACGTGGTCGACGAATTCGCCAAGCGCCTGACAATCAAGCGCGCGGACGAAACCTATGTGATCAATATCCGCTTCGACGCCGAGGAGCGCAAACTCGCAGCCGACATCGCCAATGCCGTCGCAAACGCCTATCTCGACGAGCAGCTCGACGCGCGCTTCGACTCGATCAAGCGTGCATCGACCTGGCTCGAGGCCCGCAAGGAAGAGCTGAGGCAGCTCGCCAACAAGGCCGACCTCGCGGTCCAGAATTTCAAGAAGGACAACAGCCTCCAGATCACCGGCTCGCGCACCGGCATGGCCGATTCCCAGTCGCAGAACTTGAGCGACACGCGCCTGAACAAGGCTGATCAGGACCTGGCCGAGGCCCGCCGCGACACAGAGCAGAAGCAGGCTCGCTATGATCAGATCATGCGGGCCATCAGCGCGGGCGACCTGAACTTCAACGTGGCGGACGCGCAGAACAACGAGGTCATCACCCGGCTGCGCCTCAAGATGGCGGAGAACGCGCAGCGCCAGGCGGAATTCACCAAGCGCTACGGTATCAACCACGAGGCCGTTCAGCAGCTCATCGCAGCCAACCGGCTCCTGGCCGAGGGGGTGACCGCCGAACTCGGGCGGATCGCGCAGAGCTATTTCGCCGATCTCGAAACGGCCAAGGCGCGCCAGGCCTCCGCCGTCGGGAACCGCGACCAGCTCGCGAGAGATGCCAGCGAAGTCAACATCATCCAGGTCAAGCTGCGCGAACTCGAGCGCGAGGCACAGACCTATCAGAATCTGTACCAGTCCTTCAGCGACCGTTACGCCACGGCGATCCAGCAACAGAGCTTCCCGATCACCGAGGCGCGGATCCTGACCGAGGCCTCCGAGCCGCGCGAGAAGAGCGCGCCGAAGACGGGCCTGATCCTGGTGCTTGCCGCCTGCGGCGGAACCATTCTCGGCTTCGGACTTGCCATCCTGATGGACATGACCGACAGCGCCTTCCGCACACCGTCGGACGTCGAGAACAAGCTTCAGACAGCTTGCCTCGGCGTGCTGCCGAAGCTCTCCGGTCGTGCAGCGCAGGAGCTGACGCGAGGCGCGGTAGCCAAGGAACCAGGCACTCTGCCCGCTGATCTTGGTATCCTGTCCTACGTCGCGACGGCGCCGCTCTCGCGCTTTGCCGAAACGCTGCGCGCGGTGAAGGTGGCAGCCGACCTGGCCGCGCTCGACGGCAAGATGAAGGTCATCGGCATCGTCTCCTCGATTCCGAACGAGGGCAAATCGACCGTCTCGATGAACCTGGCGCAGCTCATCGCCATGTCCGGCAAATCGGTCCTCCTGATTGACGGTGACCTGCGCAATCCGAGCTTGAGCAACATGGTGGCACCGCAGCGCGATTCAGGCCTGCTCGAATACCTGATCGACTCTTCGACGATCAGCCAGGCGATTCTGGCGGACCCCACGAAGCCACTGTCCTTCCTGCCTGCGAATGGCGGGATCAGCGTCGCGCAGACGGCGGAACTCGTCGGGAGTGCGCAGATGGGGCGGCTCCTCGAGATGCTCTCCAACACCTACGACTTCGTCATCATCGACCTGCCGCCCCTGGCGCCCGTGGTCGATGTGCGCGTCATCGCCCGGCTCATCGACGGCTTCGTCTATGTGGTGGAGTGGGGCAAGACGTCCAGCTCGACTGTCCAGCAGGCCATGCAGACCGTACCGAGCCTGCATGACAAGCTGCTCGGCGTCATCCTGAACAAGACCAACATGCAGGCGCTCCGCCTCTACAGCAAGAACGAAGCCGGCAACGAATATTACGATTACCATCGCTTCGGCGCTTATTCCGAAAGCCACTGAGGCATGCGGCGGCAGCGCTCGCTGACAACGCTGGTTTTCAGGAGCACCACGTTCATCTGCGCGGCCGCCTGCCTTATCCTTGCGGTGAGCCGCCTGCGCGACCAGCCCGATCGGCTCAATCTGACCTCGCTCGAACTGGCCCTGGCCAGCACAGGTACTGCGCCGGCCGCGATGGTCCAGGCCGCACAAGCCTCGGCCGGGCGCCGCGACGGGGATTGCCTGGCGGATTTCCGGCGCGGCGCAATGGCCGTCGCGCTGATCCGGCTCGGCACCGCCCCGGACGATCCCGCAAACCGCGCGACGGCACGTGGCAGCATCGAGGAACGCCTCGCCTGCTCGCCGGCCGATGGCAACGCCTGGCTCCTCCTCGCCGAGATCTCGGCTCTCCAGGGCGAGAGCAGCGACAGGACAGCCGCACTGCTACGTGCGTCGAAGGCCAATGCTCCGCTTGAAGGCTGGGTCGTCGAACGCCGGCTGGCTTTTGCATGCGCCGCTGGCCGCACAGCCACGGCAACGATCGCTGAGGTCCTGCGAGCTGATTTCGCGACCCTGCTTGGAGCGCTGGAGTTTCGGCGCGCTGCGAAACTCTACGAAATCTGCGACGCCGACGCGACGCGTGAACTGGATCTGGCGCTTGCGATCACGCCGCCAGCCATACGTGCCGGTTTCGCCCGCGCCGTCGCCGCGGGCCTTCCTCCGCGCTGAACGGACAGCCGCCGCTCAGGGCCGGTTCGGCACCACCTGGGAGTTAGGGTTCCTCGGCGGAACGGGCCGCGGCTGTTCGGGCCGGATCTGGTCCTGATTCTGGCGCTGCACGGCGCGCCGCTCGATCAGGCGCCGCTCATGGATATCCCGCGCCACATCCCGCTTCGTTTCGGCCAAGGCCTCGCCCGCGATGCCGGAAGCCGCAGCAAGCGCCAAGCTCGCCACGGCGGCCCGCCTGAATATCACTGCACCCATGCCCATCGCGACCTCCTGCACTGCACTAGGTCGGGCCGTCGCCTCATTTGCGCAAGGGGCTGCGGCTGCTTCTCGATCGAAATCCCGCGCAGTTGTCACAATGATTCGCCGATCAAAAAATAGTCACGCGGCGCCCGATCCACCTTCGGACATTGTCGGACGCGGCACACGCCAGGCCGCTCCTGACCTGGTCGCCGCCATCGGATGAGCAAAGTCAGCTAAGCTGTTCAAATTTTATGCAAATTGGAGATATGTGTTGCGATGCACAAAAAATTCGAGCAAATTTGAGTAAGCCTTTAGGATTGACGATGCCGAACTCCGTAGCTCACGAAAAGCGGGCCTTGCGTCCCGCTCGCCCCCCGGTTCGAGTGAGTTATGAGGTCGTCGGCCACGCAATGGCGGCCTGCGACGTCATCCTCATCTTCGTCGCCGCGCAGATCGCCAGCTTGGGCTATCATTCGCTGATCGTGGACGCTGATCGCGACGCCCTGCACTATACCGCGATCGGCTTCGTCTTTGCCGCCTTGGTCGTGCCGTTTTCGCAGTTGCGCGGCAGCTATGATCCCATGAGGATCGGCGACACGGCCGGGCAGATCGTGAAGCTCTTGACGATCTGGTTCTCGGCCATCGCCTTCCTGACGCTTTGCGCCTTCGCCCTGAAGATCGGCGCCAGCTTCTCTCGAGGCGGTGTCAGCTTGTTCGTGGCGTGTTCGCTTCTGCTTCTGATTGGCAACCGTATCTTCTGGAGCCGTTATCTCCGCACCGGGCTGACATCCGGGGCTGTCGCCGCCCGCCGCGTCGCGCTGATCAGCGACGGCTCGGAGGTCAACCGCAAGCAGCTCCTGAGCCGTCTCGAGCAGTGGGGCTACGAGATCGTCCGGCATGTCAGCATCCCCAGCGACAGCGGCGGGAAGCAGCTCGCCCGCGAAACCGTCGATCGCGCGATCGCACAGTTCCGCGGCCTGCATCTCGACGAGATCGTGGTATCGACGTCGCTGCGTCGGCTGACCCATGCCGCGCGCGTCGCCGAGGGTCTGCGCGCGCTTCCGCTGCCCGTGCGACTGGTGATCGATCCGGCGACCTCCGCCATGGCCCTGAAGCCCGTGCGGATGAACGGCGGTTTCCTGACCGTGCAGATGCAGCGGGCGCCGCAGAGCGGCACTGAGCGCGCTCTGAAGCGAGCCTTCGACATCGCCGTCGCCGGAACCGCGCTGTTCCTGCTGTCACCGCTTCTCGTCATGACGGCCCTCGCGATCAAGTTGGACAGCCGCGGCCCCGTCCTGTTTCGCCAGACGCGGCACGGCTTCAACACCACCCCGTTCAAGATCCTGAAGTTCCGCAGCATGCGGGTCATGGAAGACGGCGAGACGGTCAAGCAGGCAACGCGCAACGATTCACGCGTGACCCGCGTGGGCAAGATCATTCGCAGCACGAGCATCGACGAACTGCCCCAGCTCTGGAACGTGCTGCGTGGCGAGATGTCGCTCGTCGGCCCACGCCCGCATGCCGCCGCGCACGATGCCTATTACGAGAACCTGCTCGCGGACTATCCGTTCCGGCAGCATGTGAAGCCGGGCTTGACCGGCTGGGCGCAGGTCAATGGCAGCCGCGGGGAGACACCGACGCTGGACGCCATGGCACGGCGCATCGAGCTCGACATCTGGTACGTCAACAATTGCACGGCCTTGCTCGACATCAGGATTCTCGTCATGACGGCTTTGCAACTCGTCAACGTCAAGAAGGTCTATTGAGCCCGGCTACACGGGGGGCTAGGTCTGCTTCGGCAGATTCTGCTTGGGCCAAGATTGCCGATCCAACTCCCACGAGTTCGGAAGGCGCCTACTGCCCCAGGAACATGACGCCGTCACCTTCCAGCACCATGCAGGTCAATCGGCCGCTGGCATAGGCGCCGGTATCGATGTTGATCCGGTTCGAACGAATCTCGGGAGCGGACACCGGCGAATGGCCGTGGACGACGATCTTCCCGAAGGATTCCTGATGGTCGAGGAATTCGCCGCGGATCCACAGCATGTCCTCGAGGCGCTGAGACGACAGCGGCACGCCGGGCCGCACGCCGGCGTGGACGAAGAAGTAATCCCCGAACACGACGCTGATCTCGAGGCTGTCAAAGAAGGCGCGGTGCGAGGCAGGCAATGTCTCGCCCAGACGAGCGACGGCTTCGGCAAGCCGCTGCACGTCCGGCTGTGCCGGAACCGCGAGACCATACGACATCAAGGTGGCGGTGGCGCCGACCCGGACCCAGTCCATGACGACCTCGGGATCGCGAAGTGCCGCGAACATGAGTTGTTCGTGATTGCCTGAGAGGAAGCAGGTCTCCACGCTCTCGCGTCTTGCGACCAGCATGTCGATGACCGCGCAGGAGTTCGGCCCCCGGTCGATATAGTCGCCGAGATAAATTTCGATCGCCCGCTCCACCGGGTTTTCGCGGCGATGCGCGTCGATCCGCCTGAAATGCGCCGCCAGCAGATCGTGACGGCCGTGGATGTCACCGATCGCGTAGACCCGGGAACCGGGCGGAATCCGCCCGCGTGGCAGGGGCGACCCGCCCCCTTCGCGACGAACTCCAAGCCACTCCGGCCACGAAGCCATGATCATTTTCGCAACCGCGCCTTGCCGACGGCCAGGTCAAGCCGCAGTGCCGAACAAGGCAATCCCGGCCGCGGGAGAACCCTCCGGCCGGGATGTCGAAAGGGTCGGATCGGAGCGCCTCGTCCGCGCACCGTGGCCATTACTGGCGGTAACCCTTGATGATGATGCGGCTGGCATCCGCGTCGGTGACCGTGTTGGCCATGAGTTGCAGCACCTGCAGGAACTTCGTCAGCTCGACGCTCTGGGCGTTCGAAACGAACAGGATGTCCTTGTCCAGAACCGGGAATTTGGTCGCCAGGAAGTAGCCCTGCGGATCGCGCAGATTGACGCGATAGATCACCGGAATCTTGTCGTCGGTGAAGCCGGCGGTATTGTAGCCCATCTTCTCGGCGACACTGCGGCTCTCGATCCGGTAGACGAAGGTCTGCGCCGGATCGCCACGCGAGTCGAGAATGCTGCCGGCCCGCGCGACGGCCTGCGACAGCGTCAGCGTCTCGTTCTCGAAATTGATGAAGCCGTTCTGGCCGGAAGCGCCGAGCGCCAGGAAGGACCGGGTCTCGCGCGACACGCTGATGGTGTCGCCGGGCTTGGTATAGATGTTGTTCGACGGCTCGTTGAGCAGGCGATTGTAATAGATCTTGGTTGTCTTAGACCCGCGCTGCAGGGTGAGATAGGTCTCGTAGGGCGGCCATTTCGAGCCGCCTGCGCGCGTGATGGCATCCAGCATGCGGTCGTTTGAACGCGCCAGCGCGAAACGGGCCGGCGTATTGACTTCACCGGTCACGGTAACCAGCGTCGAACGAGACTCCTGGAGGGTCACGACCGCCTGTGGCTCGATCGCGCGATTGCGAAGCCGCTGCTCGATCGTGTTCTTGACATCGGCCAGACCAACCCCGCTCGCCTTTACGTAGCCGGCAAACGGGACCTGGATCATACCGTTGCGGTCGACCTCCTGTACCGGAAGCGTGACGAAGTTGCCGGCGCGGGACCCCGCCTCCGCCGGAATGAACAGGCCGCCCGCGGCA
This sequence comes from Allobosea sp. GW822-FHT03F07, assembly GCF_058801345.1. Classification (NCBI taxonomy): domain Bacteria; kingdom Pseudomonadati; phylum Pseudomonadota; class Alphaproteobacteria; order Hyphomicrobiales; family Alloboseaceae; genus Allobosea; species Allobosea sp. GW822-FHT03F07. The sequence goes on along the minus strand of NZ_JBXAND010000001.1, from coordinate 833,066 downwards.
GCTTCGAAGATCGTGACGTTCACGAGATCGCCCGTACCCAGGACGAGGTTCGGCGTCCCTCCGGGTCCCAGACGCGCGAAACTGTCGCCCAGCGCCTTCGGACCCACTTTCTCCAGCACGCTGATGTTGCCAGGGGCGAGATCGACCAGCAGATAACCCGTGCGCTGCTCGCTTTGGGACTCCTCGGCCTTCAGGGTCAGCGGATTGGGACCTTGCGTGGGAAACGCCTCGCAGCCCGCGAGCACCAGGGCCGTCGCAACGATCATGAGCGCTTTGGCGCCGGTCAGCCCCATGCGGTCACCGTGATTGCCGAACATGAAGTTCCACTCGCCCGATATTGGATAGGTTTGGGACTCCAAGAATAGGCCCGACAGCCCAAAAGCAAGCCTTCCGAAAGCATGAATCCGGGAGTGTATCGCAACTGCAACATAAATCGTGACGGTTGCTGCGACGCAAAAGGCTTCAAACACAAGGGCTTGATTGGTTAATCACGCCCTAAGTCAGGCCAATTAACAATAAACTAAAATGCAAGCAAAAAAGCGAATTTGAAGCGCAGGCCAAAATTATCGCGCGGACTCTATGAAATTCCGGACAGGCGAAAGGAGTTTCATCGTGTCTAGATTGAAGAGCGCCATGTTGATTGCCGGGATCTGCACCGGATTGACCTTCGGCGCAGCCTCAGCCTCCGCCTCACCTGCCACGTACTTCTTCCTGCGCCTCCCACCTCTCGCATCGGCGATGGGAAGCGGCCCGGCGACACTTGCCCCGCTTTCGGCGGTGAGGTTCTGTATTGAGCAGAAGCAGCAATGCGAGGCTTCGCCGGACGAGGTTCTGGGCCTCGATCGCGAACTCTTCGTGACGCTTACCGAAGTCAATTTCCGGGTCAACGACCAGATCCGCCCGACCATGAAGTCGTATGAGGGAGCGGGAACCTGGTCGATCAATCCTGGCGACGGCGACTGCAACGACTATGCGGTCAGCAAGCGTCACGAACTGATGCGGCTCGGCATGCCAGCCAGCGCGCTCCTGCTGGCGGTGGTGCAGACCCGAGCCGGAGAAGGCCATCTCGTCCTCGTCGTGCGGACCGACCGCGGCGACTATGTGCTGGACAACCTCACCAGCCAGATCCGTCCCTGGAACGCCACCGGCTATCGTTGGCTCAAGCGCCAGTCCAGCGAGAACCCGCAATATTGGACGACCGTCGGCCCGGCTCGGGAGCCTCCGGTGCGCCAGCGCCCGGCGGTGACGCTCGCTGCGGCTCAGGCGATGGCCACCGCCCTGGTCTACTGAGGCTAAGGCCTTCTCCGTTCCGTCAGGCGGGGCGGTCATCCACGTGCCGCGTTCGGACTTTCGTTATCGCCTTTTGACTGCTAGCAACGGCACCATGCAGCAGTTCAAGGCTTTTCTCGACGAGCGGCGTGTTGCGCTGATCCGGCGCCTGGCGGGAGACGACCCGGCCAAGACCCTGCGCGTCTATGCTCTCGCCATCTTCCTCACGGGGCTGGTGGCCGGGTGCCTCGTCATGGCTGTGGCGTGGTCCTTCGGCGTGGTTTTGCTCCTGCTGGCGGCCGGTGCGATCGGCTATCTGCTCCGGGCCTTCGTGTCCTACCGCCGCCGCGAGGCCTTCCGCCGTGGCCATCACTAGCGAGTAGGGCGCAAGCCCTCACCCCAGCTTTCGCAGCGCCAGTGCCCCAATGCGGATCGTCGCACCCATGGCCTGGTTCTGGACCCCGCGCAGCATCACTCCGAAACGCAGATTGGCGCCGCTCGGCACAGTCAGGCGCGGCGTGCGCATGACGCCTTTGAGATTGACGTTCGGCAGGAGGTCACCCGCATCGGTCATCGTGTTCATCATGTCGCCATGGAAGCGGATGCCCGTCGCATCGTAGATGAACAGCGAAACCGCGCGCACATTGGCCGGCGCGTCGATCTCGACCTGCGCTACGCCCTCGATGAGGTCGCCGGCCACGATATTCGGCACAGCGCCGCCGTAGCGGATCAGATCAAATGCCGGCGACGTCGCGGTCGGCGTGCCGGAAACCACGACCTGCTGCATCGGCCCGCCGCTGCCCGTCACCTTCGAGTAAGCGAGCGTCAAACCGGCGGTGGCCGTGGAGAACTGCGTCGTCCAACCGTCCGCGAGCATGCCGGAGGTCGTGACGCCCGCCTGCGTCGTGATCGTCCCGGCGGTACCCAGCAAGCGTGGATTGGACGTCAGCAGGCCGCCAGGATTGTCGACGCTCCACGCCCCGGCGCCGCTCATCGGCAGGATGTCGACAGGCGGCAGGATCGCCTTGATCTGATCGGCGATAGAAAGAGCGATTCGATAGGCGCCGGGCGTCATCTGATGTAGACCGTCGCGCGTCAGCCCCTCCTCGATATAGCCGGCATTATTGTTCGCCAGCGACGAGGTGTCGGCGACATCGCGCCAGGGATCGGCGACATAGACGCCGGGAATGCTGCGCTGATCGATGATCCACTGGCGATTGCGCAGGTGCCAGGCCAGGCGCTGCCCGGTCAGGGGCGCGGAGCCCGAATTATAGGTTTGCGAGCCGCGCGGCGTCGGCGCCACGAAGATGACGGTGCGGCCCGCGGCGAGGATCTTGTCGCGGATCGCGGCGAGGTTCGCCACGGTCGCGCTGCTCGCCACCGTGTTCGCCGGGTCGTTGGTTCCGGCAAAGACGACCCAGAGCGCAGCGTCGGACCAGGACAGAGCCGCATCGGTGCGGGCGAGGATCATCGCGGTGGTGTCGCTCGGCACGCCGAAATTCATGCCCCCCGCGACGGCGCTCTGAACGACCGGGGACGACAGGGTGACGCCGTAGCCGGGATCGTAGTCGAACCGCTGGCCGGTCAGGAAACGCAGCCAGCTCTGGATCCCGCCGGTCGCATGGCCGAAATTCCCGGCGTCGTTGATGGACCCTTGCCAAGTCATGCTGTCGCCGAGGAAGGCGACGCGGCGGTTGGCAGGCGGCGGCGCCGGCGCGAGACCGACTTGGCCCGCCGCATCGATGCCGAGCAGGCGCGACAGCGTGCGCGTGGGATAGGTGGCAGCGCGAGGCATGGTCAGGCTCCTGTGATAGTGAAATCGCCTTCGTCGAGGAGAGGTGCGTCGGCCTCGTCGAGCAGGGCGGCGGCGGAGAGCCGCACGGAGATGGTGAAGGACGCCTCGATGGCGCGGATGCCGCTATCGGCCCTGGCCCGGACGATCGGAGCGGGGGCAACGACATGGCTGAGCGGCGTCGTTCCGACGACGAGGTCGCTGCCGGCGAGCGCGAACATCCCGGCTGCGTCGTCGGGCAGGTCGAGCGTCCAATCGGCGGTGCCGCCGCGCCGGACCGAAAGCCCTCCGACGACGGCGCCGGGCGCAGCGTCCTCCTCGATCGACTGCGTTTCCAGCCGGATCGCCGCCCCGCCGCCGCGGGCACGGCCGATGCGTGGTCCCGGGCCTGGCATCAGTAGTAGCCCCGCAGCCCGGTCGCCGTCGTGCCTGTCGCCTTGATGCGGCGCAGCCGCCAGTCAAAGACGTCGCCACCCGCGACAGGCTCCAACGTCTCGACGCCCCCGGCCCAGACCGCCGCGATGACGCCGCCCGCCCCGGTGATCCGGATCTGCCGGGTCACGAAAGGCAGGTCCGCAGCATCGCTGGGTGTGACGGCAAAGGCGCCGATCAGCGGTGTGCCCAATGCCGGCTGCTGCGTGTCGTAGAAATCCGCCATGTCGTCGCTCCAAGGCTCGCTTGAATTTGATAGGATCATTATCCTATCATAAATAGGACTAAAGTCAAGATTGTTAACGCCTCAGACAACAAAAAAGGCGGCGGCCCTGTGGGGCCGCCGCCTGAGACATCCTTGGTAGCGGGATTGCCGGCGTTGACGCCGGGCCGAGTGATCAGACCGGCAGAATGATCAGATCAGCAGAAAATCATGCTCGGTCAGCACCGGCCGGTTCGACAAGGTTGCGATACCGAAGGCATCCGCCCCTCCGGCGCCGTCAGCGTCGAAGCTCAGCAGACCCGTCGTCTTGTCGTAGAGCAACGTGGGGCCGGAGCCCGTCGCCACGGCCTTGGAACTGATGATGAGGTTGTCGCCGAGGGCCAGCGTCGCGAAGCCGTATTCGCTGCCCATGAAGGCAAGGTGATCGGCACCGGCCTTGAAGTCGCTGATCGTGTCGATTCCATTGCTGATCGCCGGCTCGAAGACGAACACATCCGCTCCATCACCCCCGCTGAGGATGTCGTTGCCGGGTCCGCCATAGATCCAGTCGTCGCCGATGCCGGCGGAGATGCGGTCATCGCCCGCGCCGCCATAGAGCGCGTCGTTGCCAGCCCCGCCATCGATCACATCGGCTCCTTCACCAGCATAGATCGTATCGTTGCCGTTCTGGCCGTAGAGTGTGTCATCACCGGCTCCACCGTCGATGAAATCGCCACCTTCACCGCCATAGATCGTGTCGTTCCCGTTCTGGCCGAAGAGCTGATCGTCGCCAGCCCCGCCATCGAGCGTATCGTTCCCATCCTCCCCGAAGAAAACGTCCTTGCCGTCGCCGCCATAGAGCTTGTCGTCGCCGGCGCCGCCATAGAGCCAATCGTCACCCGCGCCGCCATAGAGTGTGTCGTTGCCATCCTGTCCGAAGAGCTGGTCATCTCCAGCACCGCCATCGAGAGTATCGTTGCCCGCCTCGCCATATAGGACATCCGCACCGTCCTGGCCGAAGAGCCGGTCATCGCTCGCGCCGCCGTAGAGGGTGTCATTGCCAGCGCCGCCATAAAGCGAGTCTGCGCCTGCCCCGCCGAAGAGACGGTCGTCGCCGGCGCCGCCATAGAGCGTAGTGTTGACGTCACTCGTCCAGACCATCTGGCCCGAAACCGAGTTGCTGGCCGAGACAATGTCCGTCACGAACACGAAATCGGCCTGGCTCAGGCTCGTGACGCCATCCAGCTGGAAGATGTCCGTGCCGCTGTCATGATGGACCGTCCAGACGTCGCCGATATTGGTGAGATAGGCACCAGGCGCGTAGCCGACGAGGCGCAGCGTGTCGCGCTCGGCCAGCCCGGCCTGCGAGCCATGGAAGTCGGTGATCCAGTCGAAGCCACTGCCCTTCTCATAGACGAATACGTCGTTGCCGGCGCCGCCGGTGATGTAGTCGTTGCCGCCCTTGCCGTTCAGCGTGTCGGCGCCGCTCGAGCCGATCATGCGGTTGGCCAGCCCATTGCCGACTCCAGTCCCGCCGCCTGCCATCATGGTCAGGTTCTCGACATTGTCGGAGAGTGCGTAAGAGACATAGGACTGCACCGTGTCGATGCCTTCATTGGCACGCTCGACAACAACCTGGTCCGAGGCCGTGATCAGGTAGCTGTCGTCGCCTTTGCCGCCATGGAATGCGACCGCCCCCCCACCTGGTTCGAAGCGCTCATTCGCCGAGGAGCCATAAAGCGTCTCGCCGGCGCTCGAACCGAGCAGCCATCGCGTCACAGCCTGGCTTTCGGCCGGGACGGCGTTGAGGCGGAAATTCTCGGCTACGAAGTCCTGGATCTTGGTGTTGCGCAGCACCAGTGTCTCGAATTCGTTGAGCGCGATATAGGTATCGGCACCGACCTGCGTCATCGCCGCCTTGACCTCCTCGAAGGTCGAGAAGCGGAAATCCTCGAGTTGGATGACGTTGCCCGCGCCCTTGCCGGCCCTGAAATCCGTGATGATGTCGGAGCCGTCGCCGCGACTGAAGACGAAGACATCGCTACCGCCCCCGCCGGTCAGGATGTCGTTCCCCTCACCACCGGTGATGATGTTGGTGCCAGTGCTTCCTGTGATAATGTTCGCCTGGCCGTTGCCGGTCAGCTTGGACCAGGCCGTGCCCGCAACTGCGGTCAGATTTTCGACATTGTCGGACAGCGTGTAGCTCGTCGAGGCGACGACCGTGTCGATGCCGCCGTCAAATGCCTCGACGACCTTGGTCGCGCTGTTGTTGACGATATAGGTGTCGTCTCCCGCTCCACCCGCCAACGTGTCGAGCCCGAGGCGACCGTTGAGCGTGTCGTTACCCGCCGTGCCGACGAGATTGTCATTGCCGAGCGTGCCGGAGATGTAATTGGTCGAAGCTCCGGAGGTCTTCAGCGTGTACCCGGCGAGCGTGTACTCGGAAATCTGGTAGGCGGCGATATAGTCGATTTTGAACTGCGCGGTCAGGTCGCCGGCAGCCTCGCCCGGCCAGCTGTTTGCCCCGCCCATGGCGAGATTAGCGATGAGATAGGCCGGGCTGTTGAGGTCGGTCGGCGTCGCAAACGTCATCGTCAGCTTGCCGTCGACATAGTAGGAGATCTCATAGGGCGTCCACTTGACGCCATAGGTATGCATCCCGCCGTCATCCAGCCCGAGTCCACGCGCCCAGCTACCATCGGTCTGCGAACCGTTCGCCGAGACCACGCCGTGATGCACCTCTCCGGCCCTGTCGCCGAAGGCTTCCATCACATCGATCTCCGGCCCCGCGACATGCTGCACCGGCAGCAGCCAGAAGGCGGGCCATGCCCCCCTGCCTTCGGGAAGCTCGGCGCGGATCTCGAAATAGCCGTAGGTCTGGGCGAAACTGGATTGGGTCGAGATATATCCCGACGAAAAGTCATAGCCCTTGGTCTGCGCCGAAAGGGACGAATCGATCGGGCTGGCGGTAATGATCAGATTGCCATCGACGATCGTGAAGGGGTTGAGCCCCAGCGATTCCTGGCCCGTGACACCGGTGAGCCCCTTGAAATCGGCGTCAGTGTAGATCTGCCGCTCGTCGTTGACCGGCATCGTATAGGCCTGGTCGAACGAGCCCTCTGAGGTCGTGCTCCAGGTTCCCTGCCCATTCACGACCCGGTCGAAGCTTTTGAAATCGTCGCGGAAGGTCTGGACCATCGCACTGGTGTTGATGGGCAGCGCGATGTTCGCCGGAACGACCTGGGCCAGCGTAACGTTCTGCAAGGTGACGGTCTGTCCGCTGCCGAGCGACAGGACGACGTCCTTCCCGACCTGCGTCATGGCCGCCTTGACCTCGGCAAAGCTGCCGAAGACGGAGCCATCGAGGCGCAGGACGTCGCCGCCGGTACCAGTCTTGAAGTCGAGGATCGAGTCCTGGCCATCGCCCTTGCCGATGGCGAAAATGTCGTTGCCGCTGCCTCCGGTCAGGATGTCGTTGCCCTTGCCGCCGATGATCAGATTGTCCTGCGCGTTGCCGGTGATCGTGTTGTCGAGGTCGTTGCCGATGGCGGACGAGCGCCAGTCGCCGCGCATGACCAGATTTTCGACATTCGCCGGCAGCACGAAGCCATCGGCGCTGTAGGTGATGACGGTGTCGTTGCCGCCTCCCGCCGTTTCGACCACCTTGGTGTTCATGTCGTAGGCGTAATAGACGTCATCGCCTTGACCGCCGGCGAGGGTGGCGTGCGAGGTCGTCTCGGTGCTGGCGAGTTGGTCGTTGCCGGTCGAGCCGTTGACGGTGACGCCATTCTTGGACGCGGAAAGCCATTTGGAAACAGCGGTGGTCGGCTCCGCTACGTCGAGCCGGAGATTGGCGGCCGTCAATTGCGAGGCCGAGACATTCTTCAAGGTCAGCGTCTCACCGCTGCCGAGATTGACGACGAGATCGGCCCCCACTGCTTTCGCCGCGGCGAGCACATCCTTGAGGCTGCCGAAGCCGTATCCCTGGAGGCGGAGCGTTTCCAGGGCGGCCGGATTGAAGTCAGAGATTGTGGCCGATCCGTTGCCCTTCGTCAGCACTAAGCTGTCGCGGCCCGCACCGCCGGTCAGCACATGAGCGAAACGCCCGCCATAAAGGATATCGTCGCCGGCGCCGCCAACGATCTTGTCGCCGCTCGTAGCAGCGGTCGCGGAAATGATGCTTGCACCTGCCTGAATTTGCGCCATAACGTCGATCTCGTCCCGATAGCTGTCCCCGGCTTCGATCACGCGGTATCGAGCTTAAGATTGGCGGGCGCATTTTGCTAGAATTTGATGGGAAACCGCCCGTCGCGCCGCTCCCTGCCTACCGTGGCAAATGGCCTCTCGACCCCGCCGGGCGCATTTTGTGCATCGCAGTAAGAATTCGGTAGGGCGGCGCACGGTTTGTGCGTCGCACAAATGCACTTGCCTCGACAGATGGAGTCGCTAAGAGTGGCGCCATCGACCGGGCGGCGACGTTGGGGGAGCATCCTTCGGCCTGCGAAACCCGGCATCGGGATGAAGCGGTTGACGACGGGCTGAGCGGATGGCGCAGGATTTCTCTCTGGCTGTGATCGGTTGCGGCGCGATCGCCGAAGCCTATTATTTCCCCGTCCTCTCGGCCGATCCCGTCTGGCGCAAGGCTGTCTGGCTGGTCGAGCCCTCCGTCGAGCGCCGCAACAAGCTCGCATCGGCAAACGGCTTCGAGGCCGGCCAGTGCGTTTCCAGTATCGACGAGCTGCCGCCCGCCGTCACCGCCGCGATCAACGCGACGCCCAGCCATGTCCATGTCGTCACCACGGCACCGCTGCTCGCTCGCGGCGTCAGCGTCATCGTCGAGAAGCCGCTGGCTGAATTCGCCGATGAGGCCCGCGGGCTGATCGCGACCGCCGCCGGGCACAACTGCAAACTGACCGTCAACCAGTTGCGCCGCTTCGGGCCTTCCTATCTGTTGGCGAAGGACTATATCGCGAGCGGCAAGCTCGGCACCGTGACGTCGCTGACCTGGGAAGAGGGCCACCGCTTCGACTGGCCGACGCAGTCCGGCTTCAATTTCCGCCGCCCCTGGCCGAAGGGGCGTCCGCGCGGTGCGCTGCTCGACATCGGCGTGCACGTCCTCGACATGATCGCCTGGTGGCTCGGCGAGGAGCTCTCCGTGAAGGCGGCCACGGTCGATGGCTATGGCGGCCCCGAAGCCATGGTCACCGCGCAGCTCGCGACCTCCACCGCCAGGGTCGATATCGCGATCAGCTTCCTTGAGAAGCTGAAGAACGGCTACTTGATCGAGGGCACCAAGGGGTCGATCCGCGGCAAGACGGCCGATGTGGATTCGATCGAGTTCAAGCCGCAGGGCGGTTCCTGGAACCGTATCGCGGCGCCCGGCAGCACCAGCCGCGTCGATCATGCCCGTCGCTTCGTCGGCAATTTTCTGGCCGCGATCGAGGGCAAGGAGAAGCTGCTGATCGAGGCCGAGAGCGTTGTTCCCGCCCTGGCTGCGATCGACGCGATCTACGAGAACGCCGTCGAGCAGATGCCACGCTATTACAAGGAGTGGGTGGCGTGAAAAAGCCTGTCGTCCTCATCACGGGAGCCGGCGGCTTCATTGGCGGCTGGATCGCGGAAGCCTTCCATCTCGGCGGCTGGGCCGAGGTCAAGGCCGGCATCAGCCGCTGGTCGAGCGCCGCGCGCATCGCCCGCTTCCCGATGGACATCGTCCGCTGCGACATCATGAACAAGGATTCGCTCGATGCGGCGCTCAAGGGCGTCGACATCGTCGTCCATTGCGCCCGCGCCAAGGGCAATGACAACACGGTCACGCTGAACGGCACGCGGCTGCTGCTGGAGCGCGTCAAGGCTGCCGGCGTGAAGAAGATGATCTTCATGAGCTCGGTCGCGACCTATGGCGAGGCCACCGGCATCGTCACCGAGGATACACCGCCCACAGCGCCCGTCAGCATCTACGGCGAAGGCAAGCGCCAGGCCGAGGCGATGTGCAAGGAGTTCGCGGACGAGAACCTCGCCATCTCGATCATCCGGCCGACATTGGTCTACGGGCCGTTCTCCGATCTCTGGACGACGCCCTACATCACCCGCTTCGCCTCCGGCAAATGGCGTGCGCTGGGTGCGCTGGGCGAAGGCAAGTGCAATCTCGTCTATGTCGGCGATCTCGTGCGCCAGACCCGCTTCCTGATCGAGAACGACGTCGGCCCCTACCAGGTCTTCAACGGCAACGGCCCCGAGATCTGCACCTGGAACTCTTATCTCGAGCGCTTCAACGCCGCGCTTGGCCATCCGCCGCTCGCCGCGCCCTCGTCCAATCTCGGGCTGCAGGTGGTGGTGCGCCGGCCTGTGCGCGCCGTCGGCAAGTATCTGCTCGCCAACCACCGCAATCTGCTCGTCGAAGCCTCCAACCGCAGCCCGCGCCTCAAGGCGCTGATGAAGAAGACGGAAGAGGACCTGAAGCTCAAGCCCAATGACGACGACATGCAGCGCTACGCGATGGACGTGACCTACTCGATGGAGAAGGCGGCGTCCTTCGGCTATCTGCCGCAGGTCTCGGTCGACGAAGGCATCGCGCTCAGCGTCGAATGGGCGAAGAGCATGAGGCTCGCCGCGTGACGTCGCGCGCCGCGCTCGTCCGGCCGGCGTGGTAGGCTTCATGCTGCGGCTTCTCAAGCGCGCCGGCAAGGACGACATCGTCGGCACGATCTGGGCGTTTGTCGGCCTGCTCGGCCCGTCGGTGCTGCAGCTGGTCTATACCATAGTCGCCGCCCGCACCCTCGAGCCATCGGATTTCGGCTACCTGATGCTCTGCGCCTCGGTGGGCACGATCATGATGGCGCTGTCGGGCTTCGGCGCTGGCGGGCTGGTCCTGCGCCTGACCGCGCGTCAACCAGAGAAAGCGGGGGATTTCCTAGGGCAGTCGATCGCCTGGACACTCGCCGTCAGCCCGCTCGTCGGCGCAATCACGATTGCGATTATGTTCGCTGTCTCGCCGGGTCCGATGCCGATCTGGCTTGCCCTCTGCATCGGCTTCTCCGAACTCGTCTCCTGGCGCATCGCGATGAACTGCCAGCAGGTCTTCATCGGTCGGGGCCAGCAGTTCCGCGCCGCGCTCGTCGGCATGTTCATTCCGCTCGGCCGGCTCGTCGCGGCGTTGATCGTCATCTCGGTGGCGCCAGTGCATCCGCTCTTCGCTTTCGCCATCGCCTATCTGGTCTCGACCTTCGTCTCGATGCTGTGCGCCCTGGCTTACACACTCGGCCAAGCCGGGCGACTGCGGCTTTTCCTGCGCCCCTTCGACCTGCTTGGGGGCGCGAGCTTCGCTCTGACCTCGTTCAACGCCGCCGTGCAGGTCGAAAGCGACAAGCTCATCCTGGCCTTCTTCGCGACCCCGGCCGATGTCGGCGTCTACGCCGTCGCAGCACGCCTGATGGACGGGCTTTATGCGCCAACACGCGCACTCAAGCAGACCCTTCAAGCGCGTATGTACAGGGCCGGCTCCGGCGGCTCGGTTGCCGTTTTGAAGATCGTCGCGGGCATCGTTCCGCTGATCCTGTTGTTCGGAATCGCCGCCTGGGTCGGCGTGGTGGTGGCGACACCGCTCGTCGTCTGGGTCTTCGGCCCGAAATACGCGACGCTGGGCCATATCCTTCCGCTGATCGCGGCGCTGCCGCTGCTGCGGTCCTTCGCCGAGATCGGGTCCGAGCTTTTTCTCGCTTCGGATCGCGCCGGCTTCCAGACCGCCATGCAGTTGTCGACGACTGCATTCAGGGTCGGCATCTCGGTCATCCTGATCGCCAGATGGCAGCTCGACGGCGCTGTCGCCGCCGCGCTGCTGAGCGCCGGGGCGGTCGGAGCGGTCTACTGGACGGTCGCCTGGCTGGCCCTGCGCCGCCATAACGGCCTAGCCTTGAAAACCACGGATGCAGCAGCGAAGGACGAGGTGTAGCGCCGCCATGGAAGAGATCCGCAAATCCCCGCGCGCAGCCGGCGCGCCGGCGCCGACCTTCTCCGTGTCGATGGTAACCTATGCGCGCGATCATATCGCGCCGAACGCAGTCGCGCAGGTCGCAGCCGCGGCGGGCGAACGGCGCGACATCGAGTTCGTTCTGGTCGACAACAATCCCGACGAGGTCGATCGCTCCGGCTGGCTCTCCGGCTTCGAGCGCTGGACCTATGTCAAGCTCGGCCGCAACAAAGGTGTCCCGGCCCGCAACGACGGCGCGAAGGCCGCGGAGGGCCGCTTCATCGTCTTCGTCGACGACGATGCCTTCCTCAATCCCGTCGGCGCCTTCGATGTCTACGAAGCGGCTTTCGCAGAGCACCCCAAGGTCGCGATCGTCACCGCGCGACATCGCGACGCCGATACCGGCGAGACGCCCCGCGCCTCCTTCCCGCATACCGACAAATCTCTTCCCAAGGACCAGCCGTTCAAGACCTTCCGCTTCCAGGGCAACGGCTTCGCCATGCGCCGGGAGGCCTACGAAGCCGTCGGCCCGATGTCGGACGAGTATTTCTACGGGCTCGAGGAGATCGACTACGCCTTCCGCGTCGTCGATGCCGGCTACGAAATCTGGTACGAGCCGCGCGCCTGGGTTTTCGAACACAACGACCCCGGCGGACGCAAGCCCAAGCGCGAGGTCGAGGAGATGCGGCTGACCAACAAGCTCATCATTACCTGGAAATACCTGCCGCTGCCCTATGTCCCGATGAACATGGCCCTTTATTCGGCCTATGTGACCTATCTGAACCGTGGCCGCATCAATGTGGCCAAGGCGGTCTGGGACTTCGTGAGCTGGGTTCGCCGGCACCCGGGCCGCCGCAAGCCGATCAGCCCCACCGCACTGCGCTATATCGATGCCTGCGGCGGGCAGGCCTGGAAATAGAGTGGTGGACGTCGTCGTCAGCCGCATCGTGAGGCGCAGCCAGGCTCGGGCGACAATGTCGTTGCTTGCCGCATGCTGGGCCTTGGCCGGCATGCGGGGCGACGCTTCGGCGACGGAATTCGGCGTCTATCGCGGGCCCGGCTGCAAGGGACGCGACCGCATCGCAAGCTTCGAGGCCTTCGCCGGTCGCAAGGTCGAGCGTACCGTCGACGCATTGAACTGGTTCGGAGACTGGAGCGATCTGACGAGCAGCATCCCCTGGGTGATCTCCTGCTGGAAGGGCAGCGGGCGCGCGCTGACACTGTCGGTGCCGATGCTGCCGATGAAGGATGCCGGCAAATTGGCGGATGGCGTTGCCGGCAAGCACGACAAGGTCTTCACGGACACCGCGCTCCATCTCGTCGCGAATGGTTATCACGATGCCGTGATACGCATCGGTTGGGAATTCAATGGAAACTGGATGCCGTGGCGGGCCGACAAGGATCCGGAGAGCTACGTCAAGTATTTTCAGCGCATCGTCATCCTGATGCGCGGCGTCCCCGGCCAGCGCTTCAAATTCGAATGGACGCCAAATCACGGCCGCCACGCGATTGACCCGACCAAAGTCTATCCCGGCGACGCCTATGTCGATGTCATCGGGATGGATGTCTATGACGAGATCTGGACCGACAATATGCGAGACCCGACCATGCGCTGGGCTTATTACCGCGACCAGCCCTTTGGCCTCGCCTGGCATCGCGACTTCGCTAAGGCGCATGGCAAGCCCATGGCCTATAGCGAATGGGGCGTTGGCCAGCGTCCCGACGGGCACGGCTCGGGCGACAACCCCCATTTCGTGCAGCAGATGGCGGGCTGGATCGCAGAGGTGAAGCCGCTCTATCAGAACTATTGGGACGACCCCTCCCCAACTTATGACGCGGAACTGTCCGAAGGCGGGCGCTATCCCCGGTCGTCTGCCATGTTCAGGAAAGTCTTCGGAGCGCCGAAATGAATAATGCCGTCACGGGCGCCGCCGCTCCGGCCTCCCTCTCGATCGACGCCGTCCTGGCGGAAGCGCGTGACCGGTTCGGTTTCACGCCCGACTACGAAGACGAGCAGCTCCGCCGCCTGCCGGAGGTGCTCCGCGGCGCGCGCCGCTTCATCGACGTCGGCGCCAATCGCGGCCTCTATTCCTATGTCGCCAACGCCTTGCTGAAAGACGGCGAGATCATCGCGATCGAAGCCAATCCCGATCTGGCGCGCGATCTTGAACAGGCCATTTCATCCTGGCCGCAGACCGGCAGAAACCGGGTTCGCGTCCTGGCCTGCGCTGCGGGCGATCGCGAGGCGAGCCTGCCCTTTACGCTGGGCCTGGAGGACACGCTCGGCTCCTTCACCCTGAGCGACTACGCCGTCACGGGCGCCCGGACGATCGATGTGCCGGTGCGGCCGCTCGATCGGCTGCTGCCGCCAGAGCCCGGCACGGTCCTCAAGATCGACGTCGAGGGCTTCGAGTACCGGACCTTGATGGGTGCTGCCGCCCATCTCGCGCAGCCGGGCTGCGCGCTCGTCATCGAACTCCATGCCTGGGGCGATACGGAGATCGGGCGCTATCCACACCATGTCCTAGCGCTGTTGCGCCGGTCGGGCTTCGCCACCAAGCGCTTCGGCGAGGCGCATCAGTTCGTGGCCCGCAAGACCAGCGTCGGCGAGGCCTGGCGGGCTTTTGCCGCCGCTGCGCCGAAATTCGCCGCCAAGCACCTGTTGCGGCGGCTCGGCTTGCGTACACTGCTTCACCGCCTCACGGGGCGCTCCGCGGAAGGTGCGCTCCGCGAGCGTTCGGGTGTCAAGCAATGATCGCCTTCCCCCATCCTCACGCTGCAGGAGACGGCCCGCTGCGTCCCGCCATCCCATTCCGCGGGGAGACCGTATGACGACGACTTTCGCGCTGTTGGCATGCGTCTTCGCCCTGGCGATCGTTCATCCCTACACGTTCTACCCCTTGTCGCTGCGCCTGATCCGGCGCGTTCGCGGCCCGGCGCGCCTTCTGGCCACCCAACCGGCGCCAACGCGCTTCGCTATCGTCTGTTGCGCCTATAACGAGATCGCCGTGATCGAGCGGAAGGTCGCGAACGCGCTGGCCGTGCGTGAGGTGCTCGGCGATTGCGAGATCCTGTTCTACAGCGACGGCTCGAGCGACGGCACCTCGGAATATCTGCGTACATGCCCGGCCCCCATACGGGCCGTCATCGGCGATAAGCAGGTCGGCAAGACTGCCGGCATGAATCTGCTGCTGTCGATGACCGAAGCCGACATCGTCATCTTCACCGACGCCAATGTGATGGCCGACCCCGCCTCTGCGGCCAACCTGGCACGCTACTTCCTGGACCCCGACGTCGGCATGGTCACCGGCCGCCTACATTTCCTGAACGGCGACGCCAGCATGACCGCAGAGGTCAGCACGGCCTATCGCGGCTTCGAGGAGATGATCAAGCGTCTGGAGACCGATACCGGCTCGGTCGTCTACACGGACGGGACCATGTTCGCGATGCGCCGCAGCCTGTTCACACCCGTTCCGCCCAACCTGACCGACGATCTCTACACGGCGATCATGGTTCTGGTGAAGGGCGCGCGCAACATCGCGGTCCCGGATTTCGTCGCCTATGAGCATGCCGCGACGGTGCGCCGCGACGAACTGCGCCGCCGCGTGCGGATCGGCTGCCACGTCTTCAACTGCCATCTCCTGCTCTGGCCGCAGATCCGCAAACTCGATCGCCTGACGCTTTACAAATACGTCTCGCACAAGCTAATCCGCTGGTTTGCCGGCTATTTTCTGGTCGGCTTCGCGTTGAGCTTCGCGGCGCTTGTTGCCAGCCTCTTCGGCCTTGCGGCCGCCTTTGTCATCGTGGCCCTCGGCGGGCTCCTCTGCCTGCTCGCCGCGCGCTTCCGCATTCCTGTCATAAGCTCGGGCTATGAGGCCGTCTTCGTCGCCCTTGCGGTGGCCTATGGCGTGAATCTTGCGTTGCGGGGCGAGCAATTCAGGACCTGGGTCATCGCCCCGTCGTCGCGCGACTGGCAGAAGGCGCCGTCGTCGGAGACGCCGCGCTGAACGTCGGCGTGTCGCTGCACACCAGCTCAACCGGCATTTGATGCGGAGCCTTGCTTGACTAAATACCGTGCGGACATCGATGGATTGCGAGCAGTCGCAGTGCTGGCCGTCGTCATCTATCACGCAGGCGTCGCCGCTCTCGGCGGCGGCTACGTGGGTGTCGATGTCTTCTTCGTCATCTCCGGCTACGTGATCACCCGCCGCCTTCTCGATGATGCGGGCGCCGGCCGCTATTCGATTGCAGATTTTTACGTCCGCCGGATCCGCCGGATTTTTCCGGCCCTGTTCTGCATGGTCCTTGCTACCTGGGCGGTGGCGGCATTCCTGTTTCTGCCGCCACAGTTCGAAGACCTGTCGAAGAGCACAGCCGCAACCGGCCTCTTCGTCTCCAACCTCTATTTCTGGCGCAACTCCGGCTATTTCGACGCATCGGCACTGCTGCGCCCGCTGCTTCACACCTGGTCGCTCGCCGTCGAGGAACAGTACTACATCTTCATGCCGCTGGCGGTCTTTGCCGTCGCCCGCTTCGGCAAACAACGCTGGGGCCTGTTCTTCATTCCCGCCGCCCTAGCCTCACTTGCGCTCAGCATATTCGCCACGAGGGTAGCACCGACCGCGAACTTCTTCCTGCTACCGACCCGCGCATGGGAGCTGCTGCTGGGCGCGCTTCTTGTCATGGTTCCGTTGCAGCCTCTGCGGTCGCGGACAGCCGCTGAGGGCCTTGGCATGCTTGCCCTCGGCCTCATCGTCTATGCGGTCCTCGCCTTCACCGAGGATACGCCCTTTCCGGGTGTTAACGCGCTCTTCCCCTGCGTCGGCGCAGCGCTGCTGATCTATCTCGGTGAGGGCCGCCATCGCACCCTGGCGACCCGCTTGCTGGCGCTAAAGCCGCTGGTTTGGGTCGGCTTGATCTCTTATTCAATGTATCTCTGGCACTGGCCGGCGACCGTCTTCACGCGGCACATCCTGCTGCGCGACTTCACCGCGATGGACACGACCCTTCTGATCCTCGCCAGCGGCATGCTGGGGTATCTTTCCTATCGCTTCATCGAACAGCCCTTCCGGCACCCGCGCCCAGACGCCAGGTCGGCCGGCATCTTGTGGAGTGGCGCCGGTGCCATGGCCGCGATCGTCTTGGTCGGCGGCATTGGCATGGCATTCAAGGGAATTCCCCAGCGCTTTCCCGATTTCCAGACGCAAGAGATCGCAGGCCGCGACGAGTGGATGACGCGCACCTGCTTCCTCTCCTCCGACCAGAAATGGCAGGCTTGGGATGCCAATGCCTGCACCAGGACCACGGGACATGATCGCAACATCTTGTTATGGGGCGACAGTTTCGCAGCGCATTACGTGCCGGGGCTCATCCGCAATGGATCGACGCTGCCGGGCAACCTCATTCAATACACGGCCGCGGGATGCCGGCCGATCCTATCCTTCGTCTCGTATTCTCTACCGAACTGCCACGATTTCAATCAACGCGTCGTTGACATCATCCGTGACGCCAATGTTGCGCAGGTCATCATAGCAGCACGCTGGCACGCTCTACGCGGACGTGGCATCGAAGAACTCGGCGAGACACTCGAGCGCCTCAGAATGCTCGGCGTTGCTGTCTATGTCATCGGTCAATCCCCGGAATTCCCGATCGACGTCCAAGCCCTCGCCTATAGACAAGGGCGCGAAGGTGTAGAGCCTGGTCGTTGGCCCATCACCTTCGATCCACGCATCAACGCCGAACTCCGCCGGATCACGGTGGCCGCTGATGCGAACTACGTGGATCCGCTCGACAAGCTGTGCAAGGGCGTAGTCTGCCCCTACCTCGACAAGGGCCGCTTTCTCTACGAGGACTTTGGACATCTGTCTGCAGAAGGCGCCGACATCGCAATTGCCCGCTTCTTCGGGCCTTCCTCGGCCCCCGGGCGAAGTGCCGACAACCGCCGAGGAGCCGTAAGCGGAGCACACCGGCCATGACGATGCCGAATTATATGCGGCCAAGTCTGCAAGGGCCTATTTCTCCGAGGGCAACGGGTTCCTGGAAGACCTTCTGGCAATCCCAAGAAGCCGGTGCCATCGTTGCCCGGATATTCTCGATCGAGCTTGCGCTTGTCGTCCTGACGCAAAAGCTCGCGATCCCACTCGGTGGAAAGGCGCAGGTCGCCTTGGCGCTGCTACTCCACATCGCAGCCTATGCGTATCTCGGGATGAAAGGACTGCTGCGGGTCGACACCCTCCGGCTCTCACTCTTCCTAGCCATGATGGGATGTGCCTTCATTTTTCATATCCGATTGCCGGCAACGGACTTTTCGCCCACCTCGATTGGCTTAGTCTTCGTCATCCTGGCATTCTATGCCTTCGTGATCCCAATCGAGCAGCGTCACTACTTGACGATAATCCGTGTCTTTATCTTACTCGCCATAATCGCAGGCGCACTGGTGTGGCTCGAGTGGGCCTTTCAGATCATTGGCTTAGGAAAACCGAACCTTAATCTCTTAATTCCCTATGAACTTCAGTATCGCGACTACAACTATATCAACAGGATGTGGTTCGGACCGATCCGATACAAGCCAAACGGCATTTTTTTCCTGGAGACATCGCACGCGTCACAGTTCATAGCGACTGGGCTCATCTGCGAGTTCGTCTTCTTCCGTCGCCTTCGCTATCTCGCGTTCCTGACTTTTTCGCTGCTTGGAACATTCGGTGGCACCGGCATCACGATCCTGCTGTTCTGCGCGCCCTTCCTGGCCAAGCATCTTCGGATCGGGCAGTGGCTGATTGCCCTGATCGGCCTTCCGATCGCATTGCTCGTCGCGATGCAGATCGGCTTCCTCGACAACGCCATGAAACGGCTCGACGAATTCGACAAGACCAACGCGAGCGGCAATATCCGCTTTATCATGCCGATCCAGGCTGTCGGCAATGCCGCGACCGGCCCTGCCGACGACTTCATCTTGGGCAAGGGTGCCGGATCGATGCCACGCGGCTCGAACACCGGTCTCGCGTCCTTTGCTTGGGCGCCCTATGCCAAGGTCGTGGTGGAATATGGCATCATCGTCGCAGTGTTCTGGTTCGCGCTAATATGCCTCGGCGTCTTCCGACCGGGGGTACCATTTGTCGTTTCGTGGGCCCTGTTCATCCAGTACCATCTCTTGAATGGCGCGCTGGCGGTCCCGATTCACACGATCTATTGCCTGCTGCTCTCCGGCGCATTCCTGATCGTGAAGGACCGCGTCACTCAGGATAATTCGTTCCCAACGGCCCGAGTACAGCCCTCCCACCACGAGCAGTCGTCTTGATCGGCAAATATTCGCCTTTATAGCTCGCTTCTTCTGTTGCACTGCAGCATCGGTTCGGGCATCGTTGCGCGCGATGAAATCTACATCCGGCCCCTCGGGCTTCGTCCGTCACATTGCGCTCATGGGGGTGAACCAATGACGATCCTGATTGCCTTGTTCATCCTCCTCGTCGCGCTTTTCCTGCACCCCTACATCCTGTATCCCGCAAGCCTGCGGTTGGTCCGGGCGATCCGTGGCCCTGTGCCGCTCAAGCCTTCATTGCCCGCGCCGACCCGCTTCGCCGTAGTCTGCTGCGCCTATAACGAGCGCCGCGACATCGAGCAGAAGATCGAGAACCTCTACGCGGTGCGCGACAAGCTCGGCGACTGCAAGATTCTCGTACACAGCGACGGCTCCACCGACGGCACCAACGAGATCCTGCTGGCGCATCAGGATCGCATCACCGTTTCCATCGCCGAAAAGCGCGGTGGCAAGAGCGCCGGCATGAACCGCCTGCTTTCGATGACCGACGCCGAGATCGTCATCTTCACGGACGCCAATGTGATGATCGATGTCGACCGCATCGGCGGCGTCGGCGAATATTTCCGCGATCCCGAAGTCGGCTGCGCGACCGGCCACCTCGTTTACATCAATAAGGCGGAGAGCCAGACCGCGCAGATCGGCACCACCTATCGTGGTTTTGAAGAGGTGCTGAAGAAGCTCGAGACCGATACCGGCACGGTCGTCTACACCGACGGCACGCTCTTCGCGCTGCGCCGCAAGCTCTTCG
This sequence comes from Allobosea sp. GW822-FHT03F07, assembly GCF_058801345.1. Taxonomy (NCBI): domain Bacteria; kingdom Pseudomonadati; phylum Pseudomonadota; class Alphaproteobacteria; order Hyphomicrobiales; family Alloboseaceae; genus Allobosea; species Allobosea sp. GW822-FHT03F07. The sequence continues at coordinate 813,336 of NZ_JBXAND010000001.1, read as the reverse complement.
CGCCGGTGCCGCACGACATCACCGACGATTTCCACACCGCCCTGACCGTCCTCTGCGCCGGCTACCGCAACATCAGCGCCGACGATCTGATCGCCTATGAGCAGGCCGCGAGCGTCAAGAAGGATGAGTTGCGCCGGCGCGTGCGCATCGGCTGCCGTGTCTTCAACTGCCACAGGCTGTTCTGGCCGCGCCTGCGCAAGCTCGACGCGCTGACGCTCTACAAATACGTGTCGCACAAGCTCATCCGTTGGCTCTCGGGCTATATCCTGATCGCGGCCATGGTCGTCGGCTCGCTGATCGCCGCCATGGCGTTCGGCTGGGCCGGCTTCTTCGGCTACCTCGTCGCGCTCGGCCTCGGCTACCTCGCCGCGACGCGCCTCGCGATTCCGGTCGTGAGCCCGATCATGGAAGCCGTGACCCACACCATGGCGACCGCCTACGGTGTCGCGCTGTCACTGCGGGGCGAACGCTTCCAGACTTGGACGGTCGCGTCGTCGAGCCGTAAGTGACCACGATGCTGAAGGGGTTGGCGGCGCTCGCGCTGCTTGCACTCGCCACGGGCGAGACCTCCGCGGCATCTTTCAAATCCCCTTACGAAATCTCCCCTGGCTTGCGACGAGTCGCGAAGTCATCGGAGGCCTGCCCTGCTCCTGCGCCCCCCATGCGCGACCTCGTGATCGAATCGATCTTCGTCCGGGGCCAGTGGAACGACAAGATTCCCGAGCGCATCGCCGCCCGCCAGGCCGCGACGAAGCCGCTGCACGACTACCTCACCAGGCTCGCCGGCATGACCAATGCCGCGATGCAACTGCCCGAGGCTGCCCGCGAGCCGATCCGCGCTTGCTTTTTGTCCTGGATATCTGCCTGGGCGGAAGGCGGTGCATTGCGCGGCAAGGTCGTCTGGCCGGAAGGCCAATATGAGGTGAAGTGGACGGTGATCGCACTGTCCCAGATGTATCTGCAGCTCCATGCCGGCGCAGCCGAGGCTCCGCCACTGCCCGGGCCCATCGCCGCATGGCTGCGTGCGCTCTCCGCGCCTTTCCCCGAGCAGTATCCCGACAGCGCAGTCCATAAACAGAATCACTTCTACTGGGCGGGACTGGCCGGCATGGCCGTCGGCACTGTGCTGAAGGATCCGAAATTCTACGCCTGGGGCGCCCACCGGATCGAACAGGGGATCGCGGCGATCGATCAGGACGGCTTCCTGCCGCTCGAACTCGAGCGCGGCAAGCTCGCTCTGGTCTACCACGCCTTCTCAGCCAGCGCCTTCGTCCAGGCGGTGGCATTCGACGCGGCCAATGGCGGCAAGATGCTGACGGCCGGCAACGGCGCGATCGGCCGGCTGGCGCGGCGCGTCTTCGCCGGCCTAGCGGATCCCTCGATCTTCGAGAAGAGGACGGGCTCGCCACAGTCGCCCTTCACGCGCGGCGACCAGAACAGCATGGGCTGGATCGAGCTCTATTATAGGCTGACGAAGGACCCTGCGGCGGAACCCTGGATTCGCGCTCTGCGCCCTTTCAGCATCATCTGGCTCGGCGGCGACATCAGCGCCGCCTTCGGCGTGCCACTCGGCCCTGGGCCGAAAGGCGTCAGCCCCCTGATCGAGCCCACTGCAACACCTGCACGATAATCCTCTGCCTCGACAACTCGCGCCTGCCGCCCTTGGAGTCCGACCATGCCCAGCCCTTCCGGAGCTCTCGTCAAGCTCGGCGCGATCCTGCGTCTGCGGCCGGAACAGATCTACGGTCACCTCCGCCGGCGGGCGCGCAACAAGATCATGCCAAAATTCGCCAGCCGCTACCGCGCCGGACTAGAGCAGGCTGCCGCTGTGCTGCCCCCTTTCGCGCCTGTCGCCGCAGCAGAGCCACTGGCACGGATGATCACGCAGTTCTACGGGGCAGAATACCACGAAACCGTGCCGTCATGTTTTGACGGTCGCTTCAACCTGATGAGCAAGATCGTCGATTTCGGCTCCGTCGAGGCGATCGACTGGCGTATCGCCGCTGATGAGGGTGCGCGGCAGATCTGGCGTTCCAACCTGTCGCAGATGGGTTATCTACCCGTCGCGATGGAAAGCGAGCCCGAGCGTGCCTTCGCCTTCGCGGCGAAGCTCGTGCGCCAGTTCCGCGCCTCCGCGCGCTTCGAAATCAGCCGCGACTTCGTCGAAATCTGGCATCCCTACATCGCGTCGCGCCGGGTCCTCTCGCTAGCCTCTGTGCTGCTGCTGGCTCCCCAGCATCTGCGCGGCACGGCTGACTGGGCGGACATCGAGGCGTTCATGCGCTTCAATGTTGTCTATGTTCAGCGCAATCTCGAGGTCGATCTCGGCTTCAACCATCTCGAGCGCAATCTTGCTGCCCTGGCGCTGTTCTGCCTATGCTGCGCGAAGCCGCCCACCGACATCGTCGCCACGCTGCAAGCGACCTTCGATGCTGTCGTCCGCCGTACCATCTGCGATGACGGCGTGCCCGAGGAACGCTCGGGCATGTACCACGCGCTCACCATCGAGAGCTTCCGGATTTACCGCGCCCTGCCGATCTGGTCGGCCGAACAGGCAGCTTTGCTCGAAAAGCGCCTCGCCGATCTGGAGACCACGCTTGCGGCGCTGACGCTGGGCGACGGCTATCCCATGATGTTCAACGATGCTTGGCTTGGCGAGAACCCTGCGACGTGCGACATCGTCGGCGACCGCCGGATCGGTTTCCACGTCATGCCCCAAGGTGGCTATGTGCGCTTCGCAAAAGGCCGCTGGGTTGCCGTGATGGATGCCGGGCCGATCGGCCCCTATGAAAATCCGGGCCATGGCCACGCCGATTATCTCTCGATCGAGGCGTCGATCGGCGAGAGGCGCTTCATCGTAGACCCTGGCACGCTGCTCTATACGGCAGGTCCCCTGCGCGACAACCTGCGCAGTTGGGAGGCGCATAACGGCCCGGTCTTCGTCGGCGAGCGCCCGGTGACCTTCATTGATTCATTCAAGGTTGGGCGCCACGCCGCCGCAGTCCTCGACGAAGCCGGCGAAGATCCCGACGGCACCCAACGCGCAACAGGCTCGCTCGCCTTCAACAACGTGCGCGTCGCGCGCGCGGCCTCCCTGTTCGAGGGCACGATGACGATCCGCGACGAATGGACCGGCGCTGGCACCCGCCGCACACGATTCCTTATTCCCGCCGACTGGGCACTCGAGCGCCAGCAGGATGCGATCCTGCTGCGGGCGGGCAAGGATGTCGTGACCGTGAGCTGGACCGACTGCGACCTCGCGGTCGGCGACGCCACCTGGTCGCTGTATTATCGCGTCGAAGAAAAGGCCCATGAGATCGTGTTGACGCCGCGCGGCGACAGCCTAGAGGTTCGCTTTTCTCTCGCTGGAGCCCCCGCGCCGAATGGCTGAGCCATCACCGCCGCTCTCGACGAATTTGCTCGCCGGAAGCGAGCGCGCATGATTCAGCGTGCCGTCGCGGGGCGGCTCGCCGCACGCCTGACCGGATTCGCGCCGCTTCACGCGCTGACGGCCGGCCTCAACCTCGTTTACACCTTCGTCCAGATGCTCGTCCTGGCGCGCGTTCTCGAGCCATGGCGCTATGCCGAGATCATCGTTCTCGTCTCGATTGCCTTCTACCTCCAGCCTCTCGACCAGAGCCTCGGTCGCGCCAGCTATGTCGTGCTGCGTCAGCAGAAGGTCGCGCGCGGGCTCGAAAGCCCGCGCGACGACATTTCCACCTTCCTGCTCGGCCATGTTGCCCTGCTGACAGCCGTCTGCCTGCTGGCGCCGCTCGCGCTGGGCCGCGCCGGCCCAGCGCTTTATCTCGAGAACGTCCTGTTCCTGATGCAGGCGTTGTTTATGAGCGCCTGGGCCTTCAACCTGCAATCGACCGCCTGGGCGGTGGATCTGCAGCGCAGCTTCTCCATCATCTCGATCCTGCGGCGTGCTGTCCATTTCGTCGCACTAGCCGCGCTTTGGCTGACGGGCAGCCTGCTCGTTTTCGGCTTGATCACCTTCGCCGCAGTCGTCATCGGCCACATTGTGGCGATGGCACTGATCTCGCGACATTCCTTTATTCCGCTCTGGCCGGCTTGGGGAACACTGTCATGGCGGGCGATCGGAACCCATCTGCGCCATATCGGAACGTCGTTCCTGAACGCGCTGTCTGAGCTCATCATCCTCAACTCGCCCTATGGCCTCCTGACATTCCTCTTCGGCGTCGGGCCGGTGGTCGTGGTCTACGACTCCGTGATGAAGCTGACGCGCTTGACCATGGCGGGCTCGCGGACTATCGCCGAGATATTCCTCTCCCGGTTCACCCGTGCCCTCATCGAAGGCCGGCGCAGCGATGCCATGCGCGCGGCAACCATTGCCGGCACGGTCTGCGTGGTGCTGTCGCTCGTTCCAGCCGGGATCGTCGCCTTCGCCGGCCCGCTCGTGTTCTCGCTGTTGCTCGGCCAGAACAACGTCGTGCCGCCGGAAGCCTCGCTCGCCGCAGCCGCGATCATCGCGATCAGCGGAATCTACCAGCCGACCGCATTGTTCCTGAGCTACGGCAATTACGAGCAGGGCATCCGCCGCTTCACGCTGCTGTGCAGCGTGGCGCTCGCGGTCTTCGTCGCGGTCGTGGTCGCGATCATGCCGCCGATTACGCAGATCATCTGGATCTATGCGGCATTCTTCGGCCTATGCGCCTGCTTCAGCGCCTGGCTGTCCTTCGAGATGATCCGGCGCGTCCCCGCGGCGTCCTGAAAGGGGATGCGGCTAAGCCGCCACCCTGGCCGCAAGCGCGGGGCGCGGCGCCGGAAGCATTGCGCGCAGCGACGTGACCATCAGGTCGGTCATCGCATCGTTCTCGCGGCGCTGGAGCAGCATCAACTGGCGCAGCAGATAGTCCTGCGCCATCGGCGGGGTCAGCCGGACATGAGCGACGCCATCGCGACCCTTGGAGCGCGCCCAGCCGTTCTCGATCGCGGCCTCGCGCGCCTCATGCGGGGTACCACCGAAAGCCTGAGCCAATTCGCTGTAAGTCAGCCAGATCTGCGCCATGTCTCGTTCTCCTGTTGAACGCAACATGACGGTGATGTGTAAGAGTCCGGTTCAGAAAACCGGTTAGCCGTTCAACGGCGCGATCGCTAAAATGCCGTGTATTCGGACCCGAGCGCGGAAAAGCCGGCGCGGCGTCCGGGCGGCCTCGCAATACGGGCAGCCCCGTCGCGAGCTCGACCAGGACCAGCGAGGAATATTGTATGAAGTCGAGCGCACTATGGTAAGAGCAAAGTAAATCATCGAATTTCGTCGAGATTTTCTCTAAAAGATCCGAATAACTAAAATTTAGCTATCCACCTCAACGATTCCCTAGAGGCACTCGCGTATCGATCACATATCGAAAGGCGAGGCGCATATGCTTATCTCGATCATGATCGTCCATCTGGCATGCTTCGCATTGTTCCTGGAACTGGCGGAGCGCGCGCCCGAGATGGACTGACGGTGTTTCCAGGACGCGCATCCTGCGTCGTCGAACACCATCTGAACTCGGATTGGCGCGACCGCTCGCCCCCCTCCAGCCAGATCTTGGATTACATCCGCTCCCAGATCATCGGACCGGCAGAGGATTGCCGGATTTTCCAGACATAGCTCGCCTGCCCGCGCGGCTTCATCTCGTTGGTCAGATTGTCGAGCACGAACTCGCCACGGTCCGTCCTGACGATCAGCAGGAGATGGCCCTCGCCGGCTTGCGTTTGCACGACGGTGATGAGCAAGGCGGACGCGGGCAAGCCCAGTCGCAGCAGTTCATGGCGCTTCGTGACGACGTAGTCGTTGCAGTTGCCGATTGACGGATCGATGCGCCATTCGCCGAGCCCCGTCCGCGGCCGGATCCTCGTATTGACATCACGGTTGACCCTCTCGATCGCCGCCTGCGTCTCCGGGGTGAGCGTCACGACGGCATGGGGTGTCCCCGCCGCGCAATCCCCCGCATAGGTCAGGCAGAAGCGGACATATTCGAGCGGCGCGAGGGCATTGCGACCTTGGGATGCGCCGGGCAGCGGCGATCGCTCGATCTCCACCTGCGGCCCCGGCGCACAGGCGCCAAGGCTACCGGCCAGGATCAGGGCGCCGCCCACAGCGTATTTCATGCAAAACCTCACCGCTCAGTCACTGCCAGCAAGCGCACCAGGGTTCCCGAACCAAGCACGGTGGAGGCGGGCTGCCGCGCCGCCGGCCCGTCCTCACGGCCTATTATAGACATCCTCGAAGCGGATGATGTCGTCTTCGTCGAGATAGCTGCCGGTCTGCACCTCGATGACCTCGAGGTCGATCCGCCCTGGATTTTCGAGGCGATGCTTCGCCCCGCGCGGAATATAGATCGATTCGTTCTCCGACAATTCGCTGACCTTGTCGTCGACGGTCACCTTCGCCGTGCCCTTCACGATGACCCAGTGCTCCGAACGGTGCAAATGCTTCTGCAGCGACAACTGCCCACCCGGATAGACCACGATGCGCTTGGTCTGGAACCGGTCCTGATGCTCAAGCGTCCGATACCAGCCCCAGGGCCGGTAGACGCGGGCATGCTGCGTCGCCTCGATACGCCCGGCCTTCTTCAGGCGCTCGACAAGTCCCTTGATGTCTCCCGAGCGCGATTTGTCCGCGACGAGCACGGCATCGCGCATGGCGACGACGACCGTATCGCTCATCCCGAGAACCGCAACCAGTTGCCCGTCACTCGATACATAGTTGCCGCTGCTGTCGATGAATGTGATGTCCCCGACTGCGGCATTTGCGGCGCCATCCTGCGGAGTGATGGACCAGAGCGCGTCCCAGCCGCCGATATCCGACCAGCCGAAATCGCCAGGAACGACGCTGGCGAGCGCTGTCCGCTCCATCACCGCGTAATCGATCGAAATCTTCTTGGCGGCAGTGAAGCAGGCCTCGTCGAGGACGGGCACGCCGAGGTCGGTCGTCGCCTGATCCAGGGCCTCCTGGACATGCCTCACACTTTCTTCGTCATGGCCGGCATATTCGGCGATCATCGTATCCGGTCTGAAGAGGAAATTGCCGGAATTCCAGAGATAGCCGGCCTCGACATAGCGCTGCGCCGTTGCAGCGTCGGGTTTCTCGACGAAGCGGACCACGTCGCGAGCCGTTTCCGTATCGGCCTTGCCGGCCTCGATATAGCCATAGCCGGTCGCTGCGGCGTTCGGCACGATACCGAAGGTCACGATCCTGCCTGCCCCGGCCGCATCGACACCCGAGCGGACGGCCGCGCGAAAGGCCGGCACGTCCAGAACGACGTGATCCGCGGCGAGAACCAGCATCAAGGCATCCGGGCTGTTCGCCTTCACATAAAGGCTGGCCGCCAGGATGGCCGGGCCCGAGTCGCGCGCAACCGGCTCCAACAGGATATCCGCCGCAAGCCCGATTTCGGACAGTTGGCGCTCGACCATGAAGCGATGGATCTTGTTGGTGACGACGAGCGGCTTGCCGAAGAGATCGGAATCACTGACCCGCGCCACGGTGTCCTGGAAGGTCGACCTGGCACCCAGCAGCGGCGCGAACTGCTTGGGAAAGGCCTCGCGCGAAGCCGGCCACAAACGCGTCCCCGAACCACCGCACATGATGACGGGACGAATGGTCCCAAAGGAACTCGAATCGATCATGATGAGTTGCGCTCCGCGCAAAGAGACTGGCCGGGCTGTGTGTTTAGACGCAATCTTGCTAGGAATTCCTCACCAAGACCTATCGTTGGATCGCGCGCGAAATCGAGATCGTGAATTGTCCCTGCCCCCCGCTTTGCCTTGTGCCACCGGCGCCGGCCGATATAGCCGGTAGCGCACGATCGCGATGAGCAGTTCCATGGCGCAACCAAGCTCGAACCTCGCCCGATGGGTCTGCAAGGAGGCCTTGCCATTCTGGCAGTCGAATGGCCGGGACCACATGTTCGGCGGCGTCCATGAGTGCTTGCATTGGGACGGATCACCCGATTTCACTGCGATCAAGAGGGTCCGGGTCCAGGCCCGGCAGATCTACTGCTATTCGCATGCCACCGCTCTGGGCTGGTTCGACGGTATCGCCTTCGCCGGCGACATTCTGGATTGGTTGCTGGCCAAGGCCCGCCCAAACGGGAATGCATCGGGCTTCGTCCATCTGCTGAAGCCCGATGGCAGCATCGCGAATCCGCTGCGCGACACCTATGATCACGCCTTCATCCTGCTGGCGCTGGCCTGGTACGCCAAGGCGAGCGGCGATGCGCAGGCGCGCGCCCTCATCGACACAACGCTCGCCTTCCTCGACGAAGAGATGCTGTGCCCTGACGGCTCCTACCGCGAAGGCCGTCCCGCAACCCTGCCGCGTCGTCAGAACCCGCATATGCATCTCTTCGAGGCCATGCTGGCGCTGCATGAAACGCTCGCTTTCCCCGGCGCCCTCGAGCGAGCCGGCAAGCTCCGCTCGATGCTGATGAACAGGTTCCTGCTGCCTGCACCGATCCTTCACGAATTCTTTGACGATGACTGGGCGCCAATGCCCGGCGATGCCGGCCATATCGTCGAACCCGGACATCAGGCGGAGTGGTGCTGGCTTTTGCGTCGTTACGAAAGCGCTGTCGGGCTTCCACCCGGCGAACTGCCTTCAGCGCTCATCGCCGCCGCCGAAACGACAGCCGACCCGTCGACCGGCTTTCTGATCGACGAGGCGCTGAGTGACGGAACGCCGTCTCGCCGGAGCCGGAGGCTTTGGCCCCAGACCGAATGGATCAAGGCCTGGCTCTCTGAGCAGCGCGTCGGGCGCGACGGCGCGCAGGCGAAGGCCACGCATGCGCTCAACCAGTTGTCGGCCAACTATCTCGGCAAGCCTCTGCCCGGCGGCTGGATCGACCAGGTCGACGAGAACGGACGCCCGATGGTGGATCGGATTCCCGCGAGCACACTCTACCATGTCTTCGCCGCCGCGGTTGAGGCGGATGCAACGCTCCACGCCTCGGCGCCCCCGGCGTCGCCGCGCCTCGCGGCAGGACAGCCGGCCTGATCGAGCCTCATCGCTCGGGCAGCGCATCCTCCAGCGGCTGTTTCAGGATCGGATCGACGCAGATGATCGGCGCGTTCGGCAGCCCATGCGCCTCGAGGCTGATCGAGCGGCTGACGAAGGATTTGTAGCCCAGCCAGGAGCCGATCACGCGCCCGCAGCCGCAAGAGACCGGCGCGTCATCGGCGATGTCGGCGGGAATGATGATCGAGGGAGAGCCACATTCGCAGGCCGCGAATTGCGCCTTTGCAGGCAGGTTGGTCATCAAACTCTCCCCACTGCCGATCAATCGATAAAATTGAGCGAGCAATATCGAGGCCAATAGCATTTGCGCAAAACGAGGGCAAATTCGATCGATTTCGACACCGGATCCAGCCTGCGCGGCGAAAACTATGCTCGTCTGGTATCAACTGGCGCATGAACGGGCGCTGTACGCGTCTGGCGGTCGTTCCTGGCCTCCTCATCATGCCGCTCGCGCAGGCCCCCACCTGGATCGCCGGGAACATGTCCTCGAACAGGCGCAGGCCCATCTCGCGCTCCTCATGCGTGCGATAGCTCGCGCTTCCCGCGATCATCGCGCCCTTGGCCGACTTCGGACCGATAAATCGCGAAAGCAGATCGCCGGCCGCGCGGCTCGCCGAGCGGTTGTCGAGCCCGCCGTCCGGGGCCTGTCCTATCGCACACCGCTTGTGCCAGGCGCTCTGCTCTGCCGGACCCATAGCGGCGACCGCCCGATTGGCTCGCCATCGTGCTGAAGGGCGGCCAGATGGGGCCAGTCGACTTCTTCGACGCGGTCGCGGCCCTATAGGGCGGCCAGGCATTCTGTGACGAAAGCATCCAGATCGCCGCCCTTGAACAGGAAACCGGCGACGCCCGCGGCTTTTGCCGCTTCGAGATCGGTCGTGCGGTCGCCGATCAGGAACGACCGCCGCATCTCCGTCGGGAACGCCTGCATCGCCTTGAGCAGCATACCCGGCCGCGGCTTGCGATCCTCATGGTCGCTGCGATAGGCCTCGACTGTCGCATCGGGATGATGCGGCGCATAATAGAACGCGTCGATCCGCGCCCCGTTCTCCGCCATGATCCGGTTCATCTCGACATGGAGCATGCGCACATCCTCCTCGGTGTAGAAGCCACGCCCGACGCCTGACTGGTTGGTCACCACGACGGCACGATAGCCATGCTGGTTCAATCGCCGTATTGCCGCGAAGGCCCCCTGCACCCAGACGATCTGGTCGATGCGATAGGCGTAGTCGACATCCTCGTTGAGCACGCCATCGCGATCAAGGAACACCATCGGCGCCAATGCGCCGGGCTGCGGGATGACTGCCATCGTCTCTATCCTGATCTAGCCTGTCGGCGTCTGCCCGATCTCGGCCGCCATCCGCAGCAGATACTGGCCGTAATCGCTCTTGGCGAGCCGGGCTCCGAGGGCGCCAAGTTGCTCGACATCGATCCAGCCGCGCCGGCAGGCGATCTCCTCCGGGCAGGCGATCCGCAAATCCTGGCGGCTTTCCAGTGTCCGGACGAATTCGCCGGCCTGCAGCAGGCTGTCGGGGGTTCCGGTATCCAGCCAGGCGAAGCCGCGACCCATGCATTCCACCGAAAGCTGCCCGCGTTCGAGATAGGCCCGGTTGACGTCGGTGATCTCGAGTTCACCCCGTGTTGACGGCTTGAGCGAGGCCGCGATCTCCACGACTTGCGCATCGTAGAAATACAGACCGGTCACCGCCCAGTTCGAGCGTGGCTTCCGTGGCTTTTCTTCGATCGAAACCGCCTTGCCCTGCCCATCGAAACTGACCACGCCATAGCGCTCGGCGTCGCGCACCTGATAGGCGAAGACCGTGGCGCCCGTCTCGCACTTGCGCGCCTGATCCATCATCTCAGGCAAGCCGTGACCATAGAACAGGTTGTCACCGAGGATCAGCGCCGAAGATCCGCCCGCGACGAAATCCGCTCCGATCAGATAGGCTTGGGCCAGGCCGCCCGGATACGGCTGTTCGGCGTAGCTCAGGCTTAATCCCCAATCCGAACCGTCGCCGAGCAGTCGCTGGAAATGCGGCAGGTCGGAAGGCGTCGAGATGATCAGGATCTCGCGGATATCCGCCAGCATCAGCGTGGTCAGCGGATAGTAGATCATCGGCTTGTCGTAGACGGGTAGCAGCTGCTTCGAGATCGCCAGCGTCATCGGGTGGAGGCGGGTGCCCGAGCCCCCGGCCAGAATGATACCCTTCATGATCCCCGCCCTGTCCGTTCGTCTGTGAGAAGGCGCGCCACGCAAGCGGCGAGCGAGCCGCGCCACTCCGGCAGCCGCACGCCATGGGCGAGCGCGAGCTTGCCGCAATCGAGCCTGGAATTCGCGGGTCGGCGCGCCGGTGTCGGATAATCGGCCGTCGAGATGCGTTTGACCCGGACCGGCTTGCCGCCATGCCGCTCCCGTTCGGCGAAAATCGCTTCGGCGACATCGGCCCAGACCGCCGCGCCCGCCGCGCTCATATGGAACACGCCACGGAGGGAAGAGTCGTCCGCCCGGCTGGTCAGGTTGCGCGCAACGGCGAAGATCGCATCGGCGATGTCGAGCGCACCGGTCGGACATCCCGCCTGATCTGCCACGACGCCAATCTCGTCGCGCGTTTCGGCAAGGTGCAGCATCGTCTTGACGAAGTTCTTGCCGAAGGGGCTGTAGATCCAGGCGGTGCGCAGAATCGCGTGATTGTCGGTGGCCGCCGCGACCGCCCGCTCGCCGGCGAGCTTGCTCGCGCCATAGGCCGAGATCGGGCCGGTCGCGTCATCCTCGCGAAGGGGCCGGTCGAGCGCGCCGTCGAAAACATAGTCGGTCGAGAGCTGGATGACGGGAATGCCTAAGGCGGCCGCAGCCCGCGCCGCTTCGCCGGCCGCTTCACCGTTGACGCGCATGGCGAGGTCGGGCTCGCTCTCGGCCTGGTCCACGGCCGTATAGGCGGCCGTGTTGACGATGACGTCGGGCCTGGCCGCGCGCAAGGCCGGCGCGACCGTCTTGGGAACGGCGAGGTCAAAGCCCGGGCGGCGCAGCGCGATGACCTCGACGCCCACGGGTACACGCTCCAGCATGGCGCAGACGACTTGGCCGGTCCAACCGGTGACGGCGATGCGAAGTGTCATCAGTCGAAATACCGTGGCAGTTCGGCAAGACGCGGATGCCCGCGATCCTTCTCCGACAGGGTCAGCCGTTCCGTCGGCAGGCCCCAGTCGATCCCGAGGGCAGGATCGTCGAAAGCGAGCCCGTGATCATGGGCCGGCGCATAGAGCGCACTGACCTTGTAGAGCACCTCCGTATCGGGCTCGAGCGTCACGAAACCATGCGCGAAGCCGGCAGGCACCAGCAATTGGCGCCAGTTCTCGGCCGAGAGTTCGACGGCGACGGCCTTGCCGAAATCGGGCGAGGAGGCGCGAATATCCACGGCGACGTCGAGGATGCGGCCGCGCGCCACGCGAACCAGCTTGTCCTGAGCGAAGGGCGGCGACTGGAAATGCAGGCCGCGCAGCGTGCCGACGACAGGCGAAAGCGAGTGGTTGTCCTGCACGAAGACGAGATCGATCCCCGCCTCGCTGAAGGCCTTCTGGCTATAGGTCTCCGAGAAGAACCCGCGATGGTCGCCGAACTTCTTCGGCTGGATGATCTTCACATCCGGCAGCGCGGTCGCTTCGACGTGCAGCATGCGTTTGGTCCTCTGGCGATCCCAGCCGTTCAGCCCGTCCCGAGCCGTTCTCCGCGATAGACGCCGGAGCGGATATCGCCCCACCAGCCCGCATTGGCCAGATACCATTCGACCGTTCGGCGCAAGCCGCTCGCGAAACTCTGCTTCGGCGCCCAGCCGAGCTCGCGACCGATCTTGCTGGCATCGATCGCGTAGCGCGCATCATGCCCCGGCCGGTCGGTGACATAGGAGATCAGCCGCTCATGCGGGCCGGCCGCATCGGGGCGCAATTCATCCAGCAGGGCGCAGATCGCCCTGACCACGTCGATATTGGCCATCTCGTTGTGCCCGCCGATCGCATAGGTCTCGCCCGGCCTGCCCTTCGCGGCGACGAGCAGCAAGGCGTCGGCGTGATCGTCGACATAAAGCCAGTCGCGCACATTGGCGCCGTTGCCATAAACTGGCAGCGGCTTGCCCTCGAATCCGTTGATGATCGTCAGCGGGATCAACTTCTCCGGGAAATGATACGGTCCGTAATTGTTCGAGCAATTGCTGACGAGCACCGGCAGGCCATAGGTGTGGTGCCAGGCGCGAACGAGGTGGTCGGACGCCGCCTTCGATGCCGAATAAGGCGAGGTCGGCTGATAGGCCGTGTCCTCGCGGAAGAAGCCCTCGTCCCCGAGCGAACCGAAGACCTCGTCGGTCGAGACATGATGGAAGCGGAAGCGCTCGCGGCGCTCAGGCCCAAGCCCGCGCCAATGGCGCAGCGCCTCCTGCAGCAGGACGAAGCTTCCAACGATGTTGGTGTGAATGAAGGCGGCCGGCCCGTCGATCGAGCGATCGACATGGCTTTCAGCGGCGAGGTGCATGACGATGTCGGGATCGAACGACGCGAAGATCGCGCGCATCCGCGCGCCGTCGCCGATATCGGCCCTCTCGAACCGGAAGCGCGCATCGCCGGAGACCGGCGCGAGCGAGGCCATGTTGCCAGCATAGGTCAGCTTGTCGACGACACAGACGCTGTGGCCGGTCTCCGCGATCAGCTTGCGCGTCACGGCCGAGCCGATGAAGCCCGCCCCGCCGGTCACCAGAACTCTCGAAGATGCCGGCAATACCGCTCTCGCTCCCGTTCGGCGCGGATATAGGGGATTCCGCTGCGGATCGTAAGCCCGGCCTTGGCCAGGGCCGCCCGGACTCCCCTTTCTACTTGCCCTGCCATAGCGGCACGCGCTTGCCGAGGAAGGCTTCCATGCCCTCCCGGAAATCCGCGCTGGAGTAGCACATCACCACAAGGTCGTCCCCATCGCCGGCAGCGGCAGCCACGCCGCTGCCCAGCCGGCGCAAGGCCTCCTTGGTCGCCCGCATCGTCAGTGGGGCATGGCCGGCGATCAGCGTCGCCAACTCGTGGGCTCGCGCCATCAGGGCGGCATGGTCGGAGACGATCTCGTTGTAGAGGCCGATGCGATGACCCTCCTCCGCCTCGATCAGCCGCGCGGTGAAGACGATATCCTTGACCCGCGCCGGCCCGAGCAGGCTCGCGAGCCTGGCGTAGTTCGCCATGGAGAGGCAGTTGCCGAGCGTCCGCGCCACCGGGAAGCCGAAACGCGCCGAAGGCGTCGCGACCCGCAGGTCACAGGCGCAGGCGATGCTGGCGCCGCCGCCCGTCACTGCGCCGGTGATCGCCGCGATGGTCGGGATCTGGCAGCTTTCGATCGCGGTGATGACGCGCTCGATCCTGTTCTCATAGGCGAGCGCGTCCTCGGGCTTGTCGAACGCCCGAAACTGCGAGATGTCCGTCCCTGCCGCGAACGCCTTGTCGCCCGCGCCCGTGACGATCAGCACCTTGGGCGCGCCATGCGCGGCCGGGTCGGCGCAGATCGCGGCAAGCCGCTCATACATCGCAAAGGTCAGGGCGTTGCGCGCCTGCGGGCGGTTCAGCGTGATCGTGCCGACCCCGCCTGCGACCGCATAGAGAATATCGTCGTCCATGGCGCTCACTTCCGTAGTCGAAAAGGGAGCGGGACTATCCGGTCAGGCCTGCACAGCGTCAACGGCGGCAGCGCCGGTCGCGAAATCCCGGCCGGGCGCCGCCTCGATCAGGGCGCGCGTATAGGCATGGGCCGGCGCGGAAAAGACTTGGCGTGTCGTCCCCTGCTCGACGATCACGCCCTTCTCCATCACCACGATCCGGTCGCAGATCTGCGCCGCGACCCGCAGGTCATGGGTGATGAACAGAATTGCCAGGTTGAAGCGCTCCTGCACATCCGCCAGCAGCGCCAGAACCTGCTTCTGCACGGAGACGTCGAGCGCCGAGACCGCCTCGTCGGCGATCAGGATCTCCGGCTCCATCGCGAGCGCACGCGCGATCGCGATGCGCTGGCGCTGGCCACCGGAGAACTGGTGCGGATAGCGTTCCAGCGCCGCCGGCTGCAAACCCACCAGCGTCATCAGGTCCCGCGCGCGCTGCATCGCCTCGGCCGTGCCCAGCCCGAAATTGACCGGCCCCTCGATGATCGATGCCCCGACGGTGCGGCGCGGATTGAGCGAACGAAACGGATCCTGGAACACGACCTGGATCTTGCGCCGATAGGGCCGCAGCCGGCCTTCCGACAGCCTGGCGATGTCGATGTCCGGCACCAGGATCGAGCCCACGCTCGGCGGCATCAGCCGGGCGACGCAGCGTGCGACCGTCGTCTTGCCCGAACCGGATTCGCCGACGATGCCGACCGTCTCGCCGCGCCGCACCCGGATTGCCACATCCTTCGCCGCATGCACGACGCGCTCCTTCCGGAACAGCGCCTTGGAGCTGTAGGTCTTCCCGAGGCCGGCGGTCTCCAGCGCCAGCGGACCGAGCACTGGCTTGCGTTCCGCCGGCTTCAGGCTCGGCACGGCGCCGATCAGCATCTGCGTATAAGGATGCTGCGGTCGCGTCAGGATGTCGGCGGCAGGCCCCTGCTCGACGACCTTGCCCTTCTCCATCACCACCACGCGATCGGCGATCTCGGCGACGACACCGAAATCATGCGTGATGAACAGAACGCCTGTGCCACGCCGCCCTTGCATCTCCTTGATCAGCTTGAGGATCTGCGCCTGCGTGGTCACGTCCAGCGCCGTTGTCGGCTCGTCGGCGATCAGCAGGGCCGGGTCGAGGATCAGGGCCGCCGCGATCATCACGCGCTGGCGCTGCCCGCCCGAGATCTGGTGCGGATAGGAGGCGTGCATGCGCTCCGGCTCGGGCAGGCGCATGGATTCCAGCATGGCCAGAACCTTGGCGCGTCGCTCGGACGGACCGAGGTCGGTGTGGATGCGCAGCACCTCCTCGATCTGATCGCCGATCGTCAGCACCGGATTGAGCGCCGTCATCGGCTCCTGGAAGATCATCGCCATGCGGTCGCCGCGCAGCGCCCGCAATCGCTGCGGCGTCGCCGCGAGGACGTCCTCGCCCTCCAGCCTGATCGCGCCCGCGACGGGTTTCAGCACCTTCGCCAGCAGGCCCATCACCGAAAACGCGGTGACCGACTTGCCGGACCCCGACTCGCCGACGACGCAGACGATCTCGCCGGCGCCGACGCTGAGCGAGACGTCGTCGACGGCCCGCGCACGGTCTCCGCCGCCCGGCAGCGCGATGCTGAGGCCGGAGATCTCCAGGACGGGTGTGTTCGCGTCGCTCATCGGCCGGCCATCTTTCATCGTCCAGCCATCTTGGGATCGAGCGTATCGCGCAGCCCGTCGCCCAGCATGTTCACCGCCAGCACGGTCAGGCCGAGGAAGATGCCGGGATAGAGGATGTTGTGCGGGAAGACGCGGAACAGGTTGCGTCCCTCGGCCATGATGTTGCCCCAGGTCGGGATTTCCGGCGGGATGCCAATGCCGAGGAAGGACAGGATCGCCTCGACCAGGATCGCCGAAGCCGCGATGAAGGTGCCCTGCACGATCAGCGGCGCGATGGTATTGGGCAGGATGTGGCGGACCATCAGCTTGGGCAGGCGGGTGCCGGCCATGATCGCTGCCTCGACATAGGGCTCCTCGCGCACCGACAGCACGATCGAGCGCACGACCCGCACCACGCGCGGGATTTCCGGCACGATGATCGCGATGATCACCGCCGTCAGCCCGCTGCGGAACAGAGAAACGACGGCGATCGCGAGCAGGATGCCCGGTATCGCCATCAGCCCGTCCATGAAGCGCATGATGACGCCGTCGAGCGGACGCACATAGCCGGCGATCAGCCCGATCACGAGCCCGATCGCGATCGAGACCGACGCGACCGAGAGCGCGATCAGCAGCGAGACACGGGCACCGTAGACCACCCGGCTATAGACATCGCGGCCGAGCGAATCCGTGCCCATGCGGTGCTTGAAGGTCGTGGTCGAACCGTCATCGGCGCGGATCGTCCGCTCGAAGCCCGGCACGCGGTTGCGCGTGCTCGGATTGATCGCCGTCGGGTCGATCGTGCCGAGCCAAGGCGCGAACAGGCCGAGCAGCGTCATCAACATCAGCACGGTGCCGCCGATCGCAACGACGGGGTTGCGGACGAGCCGCATCAGCACGGTGCGGGACGGCACCACCGGCTCGGCCGCGACCGGCGCGAGAATGCTGGGTTCGGCGTTCAATAGCGGATCCTCGGATCGAACAGGCTGTAGGCGAGGTCGATCAACAGGTTGATGCCGACATAGACGCCCGAGAACAGCAGGATGACGGCCTGGATCGTCGGATAGTCGCGCGCCAGCACGGCATCGACCGTCAGGCGTCCGAGGCCGGGGATCGAGTACACGCTCTCGGTCACCACCACCCCGCCGATCAGGAGCGCGATTCCGATGCCGACGACGGTGACGATCGGCACCGCCGCGTTCTTCAGTGCATGCCGAAACAGGATCTTCCGTTCGACCTGCCCCTTGGCCCGCGCCGTGCGGATATAATCCTCGTTCAGCACCTCCAGCACGCTGGCACGTGTCATCCGCGCGATCAGCGCGATGTAGATCACCGACAGCGTCACCGCCGGCAGCACGAGCCGCTGTACGAAGCCTCCGAACCCGCCCGACAGCGGCTGGTAGCCCTGCACCGGGAACCAGCCCAGGGTGATCGCGAAGACGTAGATCAGCGCATAGCCGATGACGAAGACCGGCACCGAGAAGCCCAGCACCGAGAACCCCATCACGATGCGGTCGATCCAGGAGCCGTGCTTGTAGGCGGCGAGCACGCCGAGCGGGATCGCCACGCAGATCGCGATCAGCATCGTCGCGAAGGCGAGTGACAGCGTCGGCTCGATACGGCCGGCGATGAGTTCGCCGATCGGCTTCTTGAAGAAGAAGCTCTCGCCGAGATTGCCCTGGGCGAGATTGCCGGCCCAGATCGCAAACTGCGTCAGGATCGGCTGGTCGAGGCCGAGCCGGCTGCGGATTAGCGCGATCTGCTCGGTCGTGGCGTTGTCGCCGGCGATGACCGCCGCCGGATCGCCCGGCGTCAACCGCAGCATCAGGAAGACGAGGACGGCGACGATCACAAGGACCGGGATCGTCGCCAGCAGGCGCCGCAAGATGTAGCCGAGCATCAGCGCCGGTTCCGCGTGATCAGCGCCGCCACCTCACTTCTTCTCGACATTCCAGAACACCGGCGCCGGAGCGGTGAGAATGCCGGACAGGTTCTTACGCGCGGCGATCGGCACATTGTACTGGCCGAGATGGACGTGGGTGACGACCTCGCGCCAGCGCATCTGCACGGCCTCGGCGATGGCCTTCTGCTTGGCCGCATCCGGCTCGCGGGCGAAATCGTCGCGCAGCTTCTCCATCTGCTCGTCGCAGGGCCAGCCGAAGGCGGCCTTGTCGCAGCTCGCATTGAAGAAGCCGGCCATCACCGGGTTCAGGATGTCGGCCGAGACCCAGGAGGTCTGCATCAGGTTCCAGCCGCCCTTGTCGACCGGGTCCTTGCGAACGCGGCGCGAGACGACGGTCTGCCAGTCCGAGGACTGCATATCGACCTTGAAGCCGCCCTTCTCGAGCAACTGCTTGGCGACGGGGCCGAGATTGGTCAGCGACTGCAGGTCGGTCGAATGCAGCAGCACGATCGGCTTGCCGTCATAGCCAGCCTCCTTCAGCAACTCCTGCGACTTCTTGAAGTTCGACTCGAGCAGCCCCTCCATGCCCTTCTCGCTGGCGAGCGGCGTCTTGCAGACGAACATCGCCTTACAGGCGCTGTAGTATTCGGGATTGCCGACCGTCGCCTCGAGGAAGTCCTTCTGGTTGAGCGCATAGGTCACGGCCTGGCGCACCTTCGGATTGTCGAAGGGCGGCTGCGTATGGTTGAAGCGCATCGTATATTGCAGGCCGAGCGGGTTGTAGTTCCACAGCTTGATGTTGCTGTCGCCCTGCACCAGCGGGATCAGGTCGAAAGCCGGCTGCTCGACCATGTCGATCTCGCCCGCCAGCAACGCATTGACGGCCTGCTGCTGGTCAGCGACCGCGAGCCACTCGATGCGGTCGACCTTCGCGACCTTGCCGCCGGCGAGGCCCGAGGCCGGCTCGGCGCGGGGCTTGTAGTCCTTGAACTTGGTGTAGACGATCTTGTCGCCGGGCTTCCATTCGTCCTGCTTGAGCACGAAGGGGCCGGAACCGATGAATTCCGAGATCTGCGTGTTCGGATCGGTCTTCGCCACGCGCTCCGGCATCATGAAGGGCACGTTGGACGAGGGCTTGCCGAGGCCGAAGATCAGCAGGCCGGTCGGCGACTTCAGCTTGACCGTGAAGCTCTTGACGTCGTCGGCCGTGATCGTGTCGACGAAGGTCATCAGCTTCTGACCGACCGGGTCCTTGGCGGACCAGCGCTTGATCGACGCGATGCAGTCCGCGGTCGTGACCGGCTTGCCGTCATGCCACATGAGGCCGTCGCGCAGGGTGAACTTGTAGGTCAGCTTGTCCGGCGACTCGCTGAAGCTCTCGACCATCTGCGGCTTGATCGCGCCCGCCTCGTCCATCGCGAACAGCGTGTCGTAGATCATGTAGCCGTGATTGCGGACGATATAGGCGGTGGTCCAGATCGGATCGACGATCTTGACGTCGGAATGCATCACCACCTTCAGCGTGGTCTGCGCCTGCGCAAGCGACGCACCGGCGACGAGCGCCGCCACGGCCACGAGTGATTTCAAACGCCATGCCATGCTGGTTTTCCCCTCACTCGTTTCAGTGATATATTCGTGCGCCGACTGCATGCAGGCTCTGTGCCACAAGTAGGACATGCTGACCCGGCGTGATCAGCCGGTCAACCGAGCCAGCAAGCCGGCCATCAGCCTTGTCCGCTGCGCGAGGCTGTCAACCTCGATATGCTCTTCCAGCGTATGGTAGCCAGCGCCGAGCAGGCCGAGCCCGTCGAGCGAGGCGATGCCGGCCGCGCCGGTGAAGTTGGCGTCCGAGCCGCCACCGGCCGAACCGTGCTCCAGCGTCCAGCCGAGTTCGCCGGCGATCTCACGCGCCAGCCCGAACAGCTTCAGCGTCTCGGCGTCCGGCTCCCAGACCGGGCGGGTGACACCGCGCGTCACGGTGAAGCGCGTGCCATCCTCGTTCTTAGCCGAAAGCGCCAGCATGCGCTCGACGCCACGATCGAGGTCCTCCTGCCGCTTCGCCATGCTGAGCGCCTCCGCCCGGCACATCGTCGGCACGCAGTTGACCCATTGCCCGCCGGAGATGACGCCGACGCTGAAGGTGCAATCCTCGTCGGTCATCGCCTCGATGGCGAGCAACTGCTTCGCCATCATGCTGATCGCCGAGCGCCCGTCCTTAAGCCGCGAGCCGGCATGGCTCGGCCGCCCCTCGGCGGTGAGGTCAAAGCGTGCGATCGCATAGCGCCCGGTGACGACGCCATTGCCCGGCCGCCCCGGCTCCGGCACCAGGATGAAGCGGTGCTTGCGCGCTTCGGCCATGATAATCTCGCGCGTGCCCGGGCTGCCGATCTCTTCGTCGCTGGTGAAGAGCACGCTGACCGGCAAAGGCGTCTCGACCCCGGCCTTTGCCAGCGCAGTGATAGCCTGCAGCCCGGCATAGGCGCCGCCCTTCATGTCGAGGATGCCCGGCCCGTAGCAGCGCGAGCCCTCGCGCTTGAACGGCAGCACCTTCAGCGTGCCGACCGGATGGACGGTGTCGAGATGCGACATCATCAGGATGCCCGGCTCACCCCGACGCGGATGCTGGAAGTCGCCGCGCACGCAGTCTCCGAGCCCCGGCGGACCGGGAATGCGCGTCACCACGGCGCCGGCCGCCGCCAGTTCGGCAGTGGCGAGGTCCATCATCCGGTTGACGGCAGCCGGGTCGAAGGTCGGGCTCTCGCACTCGATCCATGGCTTCAGGCCGGCGACCAGGGCATCGGTATCCAGCGCCAGCTCGGCGGGACGGAAATCGGCAGGCATGGTGCTAGTCCTCAGGCCACGGTCCGCGTCTCGACGAGGCGCGCCAGCAGGCTCGCGCCGATCGGCAGGATGCCGTCATCGAGCACGAAGGCGGGGTTGTGCACCGGCACGCTTCCGGCATGGCCGACCCAGGCATAGGCACCGGGCACGACGCGCAGCATGTCGGCGAAGTCCTCGCTGCCCATCACCGGCTTCGGCTCCGTCAGGACATTCCCTCCCCCCACGATCTCGGCCGCGACCGCTGCCGTCGCCTCGGCCTGCGCCGGATGGTTGACCAGCACGTCGAAGATCGAGCGGATCTCGACATCGATCTGCACGCCGAAGCTCAGCGCCATGCCGGCAGCGATTTCACGCATGCGCTCGCGGACGAGCTTGGCGATCTCCGGCGAGAAGGTGCGCACCGTGCCGGCGAGCGCCGCCTCCTCCGGGATCACGTTATAGGCCGAGCCGGCGTGGATCTGCGTGATCGAGAGCACGGCGGCTTCGCGTGGATCGGCATTGCGGCTGACGATCGTCTGCAAGGCAGCCGCCAGCGAGATCGCGACGATGACCGGGTCGCGCCCGACATGGGGCATCGCGCCATGGCTGCCCTTGCCGGTGATCTTGATGTCGAAGAAGTCGGCGCCCGCCATCGCCGCGCCCGGAAAGACCGCGATCTGGCCGGGTTCGAGATTGGGCGCGTTGTGGATGCCGTAGATCTCGTCGCAGGGAAAGCGCTCGAACAGATTGTCGGCGAGCATGGCGCGCGCGCCGCCAAGCCCCTCCTCCGCCGGCTGGAACACGAACACGGCCGTGCCTGCGAAGTTGCGGTTCTCGGCCAGATACCGCGCCGCGCCCAGCAGCATCGTCGTGTGCCCGTCATGGCCGCAGGCATGCATCCGTCCGGGGATGGTCGAACGCCAGGGCAGGTTCGTGGTCTCGTCCATCGGCAGCGCGTCCATATCGGCGCGAAGCCCGATGCGCCGGCCGGGGCCGCCCTTGCCATGGAGGATGCCGACGACACCCGTGCCACCGATGCCGCGATGCACCTCGATGCCCCACGACGCGAGCTTCTCGGCGACGATGCCGGAGGTGCGGACCTCCTCGAAGCCGATCTCGGGATGGGCGTGGATGTCGCGGCGGATCGCGACGAGGTCGTCCTTGAAGGCGTCGATCTCGGGAAGGGCAGGCATGAAGCGATGAACTCCGGAAGGAAAGGAAATGGTCAGCCGAAGACGGGGCCGAGCGGCGCCGTGCGCAGGCCCGGCCGCAGATGCTTCCACGGCAGCACGGAGGGGTCGACCGGCATCGGGCCGGGCGCGGCGCAGACCAGAACAGCCTGCGCGATCGGCTCGAAATCGGCGCGGAAATGCACCGAGCTCTTGTTGACGAGGATCGCCTGCTCGGTCGGCTCGATGCCGACCTGGCGGTACATCGCCTGGTCGGCCATCTGCGCCTTGCGCGAGGCGACGACGATGCGGACCCCGCCGATGCGCAGCGCCGCGCAAGGCCCAAGATTCATCCGCGATCCCCCGAAGAACGGGCCGGGCGCGACGAAGCGGCCATCGGAAAGCTGCTCGACCGTGAACTGGCCTTCGAGCGGGACATCGCCGGGAATGCCGGACTTCGCCCCCAGCGCCGCCTTGATCGTCGCGCCGATGCCAGCCTTGTGCGCTTGCGCCGCGACCTCCGGATCGACGATCAGGCCGATGGCGGCGCGCATCGCGCCATTGCGCACCAATGCCCGCGCCATGCCCATCGTATCGGAATCGCCGCCGGCGCCCGGGTTGTCCTGCGTGTCGGCGATCACGATCGGCTTCGTCGCTCCGGCCGCCAGCGCCATGGCTTCTAGAACGCCAGCGTCGGGTTCGAACACCTTACCGTTGAACGCAGCCTCGCTCGCCATCACGCGCGCCGTCACGGCATCCGCCGCCCGGTCGGCATCGGCCTGCGTCGCGCCATAGGCCACGACGGTCGGCCCGCAATCGGCGAAATCGGCCGCCGGAAAGCCCGGCAGGAAGGAGAGCGTCGGCACGCTCTCGTCTTCGAGCGCGGCGAGTTCGCCATAGATCGTCTTGCACGGCTCCATCGCGGTCGCCTGCCAGGCGATCGGGATCAGATAGGGGATCTGGCGGAAGGCCTTGGCGTCGCGTTTCGTGGTGCCGATCAGCCGGGCGAGATAGGTCGTGGCGCGGCTCCCCGTGAGCGCCATGTCGACATGCGGATAGGTCCGGTAGGCGACGAGCGCGTCGGCGCTGTCGACCATGAGCTGTGTGACATTGCCATGCAGGTCGAGGCTCGCGACCAGCGGCACATCAGGGCCGATGGCCTCGCGCACCCGCCGCAGCGTCTCGCCCTCGCCATCCGGGAAACCTTCCGCGACCATCGCGCCATGCAGGTCGAGATAGACGCCGTCGAGCGGCAACGCAGCGGTAATCCGCTCGACCAGTTCGTCCAGCAGCGTCTCGAAAGCTTCGGCCGTAACTTCGGCTGACGGGCTCGCGGCGCACCACAGCGTCGGCACGATCTCCCAGCCCAGCCCGCGCGCCGTCTCGACGAAGCCGGACGCGCCGACATTGACGCTGTGGACCGCGGCAAAGATCGCCTCGCCCCGCGCCAATGCGGGCCAGCCGCCCCCCTGGATGAAGGCATCGAGCGGCGCCTTGCTCGGCGCGAAGGTGTTGGTCTCGTGCAGGAACCCGCCGAAGGCGATACGTGGCGACATGAGGCGGAGGCTCCCTGCGAAATGCGAGACGGCGCAGGTAATCACGCCCGCCGCGCGGCTCCAAGGGCGAAATCTCGCCGGCTGCACAATGGATGGGCAGCACCGTCGGATCGTGGCCGGCCAGTGCCCTCAGGTCACCGGCAACAGCCCCGGCCAGAAATGGCCATCGGCAGTCGGGCGTTTGCCGAAGATCGCCTGCCCCACCCGGACAATGTCGGCGCCCTCCTCGATCGCGATCTCGAAATCGCCGGTCATGCCCATCGAAAGCTGGGTAATGCCGCAGTCGGCTTTCGTCTTCTGCAGGCGTTCGCGCACCGCATGGAGCCGGCGGAAGCAGGCCCGCATCTCCTCGGGGCCGCCCTTGAGGATCGCCAGCGTCATCAGGCCCTTCGGCCTCAGCGAGGGGAAGCGGCCGAGTTCAGCGACGAAGGCATCCGCCTCCTCGGGCGTGATGCCATATTTGCTCTCCTCGCCGGAGGTATTGATCTGCACGAAGACATCGAGCGTGCGGCCGGCGGCGCTGAGGCTCTCATGCAGCAGGCCCGCCAGCCGCAGGCTGTCCAGCGCCTGGAATTCCGAGGCGAAGGAGACCATCGCCTTCGCCTTGTTGGTCTGGAGATGGCCGATCACACTCCAGTTCACCCCGTGTCCGGCCAGCACCTCGGCCTTGCCCTTCGCTTCCTGGACCTTGTTCTCGCCGAGCGTGGTCATGCCGATGCCGACAGCGAGCCTGACGACCTCAACCGGAACCGTCTTGCTGACCGGAAGCAGCCTGACCGCCGAGCGGGCCCGCCCGGCACGGGCACAGGCCACCACGATCCGCTCCTCGACGGCAGCGAGGTTGTCGCGCAGCGTCCGCTCCGGATCCTCGCCGAAGCGCGAACGGATCTCAGCCTCCAGATCACCGGCCTGCTCCATCGATCCTCCTCCCCCGAAGAATCGTGATGGCGTCCGTCACTTTTCGACGAAGGCGCGCTCCACCACATAGCTCGCAGGCGTCGAGCTCGAACCCTCGACGAAGCCCTTGCCCTCCAGCATGACCTTCATATCCGCGAGCATGGCGGGGCTGCCGCACAGCATCACCCGGTCATACTCGGCATCGACCACCGGCAGCCCTTGCGAGGCGAACCAATCGTCGGAGCCGAACAGCTCGGTGACACGGCCGCGATTCGGATACTCCTCGCGCGTCACCGTCGGATAGTAGATCAGCTGCGAGGAGACCATCTCTCCGATCAACTCGTCGGCCGGCAGTTCCTTGCGGATGAAGGTCTCATAGGCCAGCTCAGACACCAGCCGGACGCCATGAACGAGCACCACCTTCTCGAAGCGCTCATAGGTCGCAGGGTCGCGGATCAGGCTCATGAAGGGCGCGAGCCCCGTCCCGGTAGAGAGGAAATAGAGGTTGCGGCCAGGCACGAGGTTGTCATGCAGCAACGTGCCGGTCGCCTTGCGCCCGATCAGAACCTCGTCGCCCGGCACGATCTTCTGCAGCCGCGAGGTCAGCGGGCCGTTCTGCACCTTGATGCTCAGGAACTCGAGTTCGTCGTCATAAGGCGCGCAGGCCATGGAGTAGGCGCGCAGCAGCGGGCGGCCCTCGACCATCAGCCCGATCATCGCGAACTGGCCGGCCTCAAAGCGGAAGGCGGGATTGCGGGTCGTGCGGAAGCTGAACAGCGTGTCGTTCCAATGATGAACCGACAGGACCTTCTCGACATACTGGTTGCTCATGCTCGCTTCTTCCGTCCAACCCGTTTCGTTCCGCGCTTCCGCAATCAAGGCCCCGCTGCGCCGAAGACCATCGCGGATTTGCCCGGGCGGCCGCGCCAGTCGTCGGCATCGGCCGGAGGGGTGCCCTTCTCGCAGATGCGCGGCCACTCCTCTGCGAAGCGCGCGTTGAACGCAAGCCATCGCATGCCTTCTTTGTCGTCATCGGGACGAATTGCCTCGGCCGGACAGGCCGGTTCGCAGACACCGCAGTCGATGCATTCGTCGGGATGGATGACCAGCATCGCCTCGCCCGCGCGGAAGCAATCGACCGGACAGACGCTGACGCAATCCATGTACTGGCAGCGAATGCAGTTTTCCGTAACGACATAGGGCATGGCTGCTCCGGCGCTGCGAGATCGGGCGCAGCGGCACGAAAGCGCAGGTGAGTGGTTTGCAGAAGAGCCAGTTTCGAAGCGATCGTGCAGGCCACCTTGAACGGCCGGCGCCTTGACATGGCATGGCGGTTGCTTGGAATTGTTCCCGGGGAGAGCCCGTCCGATGCGACAAAAGCCATCCCGCGCCAAATGGTCCGACCTGTTCCACCTGACCCTGGATCACACCAGCGCGCGCCCGATCTTCCAGCAGATCTACCTCGCCTTGCGCGAGGCGGTGGTGGCGAACACGCTGGCGCCCGGCAGCAAGCTGCCCTCCAGCCGCGACCTCGCCCAGCGGCTGAAGGTCTCGCGAACCTCGGTGGTCTCGGCCTATGACCAGCTCCTTGCCGAGGGTTATGTCGTCGGCCGCGAGGGTTCGGGCACCTATGTCTCCGACGATGTCCCTTCGGTCATCGCCACGCCCACGCGGTTCACAGGCGTCGCCGGTTCTGCGACGCGCCAGATTGTCTCGGAAGCCGGCGCCCGCTACGGCCGCTTCGCGGCTGAACTGACGCCGCCCGGAAGCCTGCCCTTCGCGGCCGGCTGCTGCTCGGTCGATGCCAAGACGGTCGAGGCCTGGCGGCGGATCGGCGCCGAGCAGATGCGCCAGTTCGATCCGGTCAACCTGTCCTATGCCGACCCCAGCGGCGAGGCCCCTTTGCGCCGGGAGATTGCCGCCTATCTGCGTGCGGCCCGTGCCGTCCAGTGCGACGAGGATCAGGTCATCGTCCTGTCGGGCGCCCAGCAGGCCATCGACCTGTCGATCCGCACCCTGCTCAACCCCGGCGATCCCGTCTGGATCGAGGATCCCGGCTACGGCGCGACGCGGGAAGCTCTCGCCGCGGCAGGAGCGGGACTCGTCCCCGTCCCCGTCGACGAGAACGGGCTCGATGTCGCCGCCGGCATCGCCGTCGCGAGCCAGGCCCGCGCCGTCTACATCACACCCTCGCACCAGTATCCGACCGGCGCGGTCATGAGCATGTCGCGCCGCCTCGAACTGCTGGCCTGGGCCTCGCAGACCGGGGCCTGGATCATCGAGGACGATTACGACAGCGAGTTCCGCTATGCCGGCCGCCCGCTCGCCTCCCTGCAGGGGCTCGATCGCGGCGGCTGCGTCGTCTATGTCGGCACGCTCAGCAAGGTGCTGTTTCCCGGCATCCGGCTCGGCTTCGCCGTCGTCCCGCATCATCTGATCGACGTCTTCCGTGGCGCCCGCTTCCTGAGCGACCGCTCCCCGCCGACGCTGCAGCAGGCGATGACCGCCGAATTCATGCGGCAGGGCTTCCTGACCAGCCATATCCGGCGCATGCGCCAGCGCTACAAGGAGGCCCGCGACGTCGTCGTCGAGGCGATCGACCGCCATCTCGGCGACCTCGTCGACATCGAGGTGCCGGAATGCGGCATCCAGCTCGTGATCCATTTCCGCGACGGGCTCTCCGACATCGCCGTCGCCGAGGCCGCGCGCCATCAGGGTCTCATCGTCAAGCCGGTCAGCCCGCATTACATGGCAGCGCCCCGCCGGCAGGGTCTCGTGCTCGGCTATTCCGGCTTCGACAACCACAAGCTGCGCGCCGCCGCCGCCGAACTCGGCCGCATCGCGCGGGCCGTCAGCGATGGCGGGACCAGCGAGGCCATACGATCCACAGCCTGCGAAACGGCATCTCTCCGGGTAGCGATCAGTAGCTAGGTCCTGCACTGCCAATCGCATCGGGATCGTCGCCGCGGGCCACAACTGGTCCGCCAGCTCCGCGCAAAGTGGTCATTGCACCTGTTCCAGTTCGCAACTGAGATGAGCGCGCATGCCTGGAATATGTCCGCGGTCATGCCGGAGGATGCCCGATGAAGACCGTCCGCGTGGCCTGTGCCCATGACTGCCCCGACATGTGCTCCCTCATCGCCCATGTCGAAGGCGACCGGATCACCAAGATCTCGGGCGATCCGGACCAGCCCTTCACCGCTGGCTTCGCCTGCGCCAAGGTCAACCGCGACGCCGAGTTGGTGCATTCGCCCGAGCGCCTGAAGACCCCGCTGCGCCGCAGCGGCCCGAAAGGCTCCGGGCAGTTCGAAGCGATCACCTGGGACGAGGCGCTCGACGAAATCGCGGCGAAATGGAAGGCGATCATCGCCGAATCCGGCCCTTTGGCCTTACTGGGTTACGCCTACAGCGCCCATCAGGGCCAGATGAACCGCCACATCGTCAACGGCCTGTTCTACGCGATGGGCACGAGCCGCCTGCAGGCCGGCACCGTCTGCGACAGCTGCTGCGAAACGGCGTGGGATATGACGCTCGGACCCGTCGGCGGCGCGGATCCTGAATCCGTCGTCGATTCCGATCTCGTCATCGCCTGGGGCTGCGACCTCATGGCGGTGAACGTGCATTTCTGGGCCAAGCTCGAAATCGCCCGCAAGCGCGGCGTGCAGGTCGTCGTCATCGACCCGCGCCGCAGCCGCACCGCCGCCAGCGCCGACTGGCACCTGCCGATCCGCATCGGAACCGATGCGGCGCTGGCGCTGGGCATCGTCCATATCCTCGTCCGCGACGGCCTCTGCGACCGCGCCTATCTCGCGGCGAACGCTCTCGGTTTCGACCAATGGGAACGCGAAACCGTGCCGCGCTTCACGCCGGACTATGTGTCCGAGGTCACCGGGCTACCCGTCGCCGACATCGAGAAGCTCGCCGCCATGTATGGCGCGGCGAAGCACTCCTTCATCCGCATCGGCGAAGGCATGACGCGGCTTGCCCGTGGCGGCCAGGCCCTGCGAGCGGTGGCCACGCTTCCCGCCGTCACCGGCGCCTATGGCCGCCCCGGCGGCGGCGCCCTGCTGCTGACGGCGGGCTCGATGGACTTCAATTTCTCCGCCGTCCGCAAGCCGCCCTCCGGCCCGGCTGCGACGCGCCTCGTCAACCAGAGCCTGCTTGGACGCGAATTGCTGGAGATGAACGAGCCGCCCTTGCGCGCTCTCTTCGTCGCCGCCAACAACCCGGCCGTGACCTGCCCCGAAGCCGGCAAGGTCCGCGAGGGTCTCTCGCGCGAGGACCTCTTCACCGTGGTCCACGACCCGTTCATGACTGATACTGCGGCCTATGCCGACATCGTCCTGCCGGCAACGACCTATCTCGAAACGGAGGATTTCTACCGCGGCTACGGCAACTACTACATGCAGTACTCGCCCGCCGCCGTCGCGCCTCAGGGTGCGGCCTGGTCGAACTTCCGCCTGGCGCAGGAACTCGCCCGGCGCATGGGCGTGACCGACCCGATCTTTTCGAAGAGCGAGAAGGGGATCCTGCCGGAGTTCTTCAAAGGCTCGACCGGCGCGGTCGCGGCCGTCGATCCGTCGAGCCTTTTCGACGGCGTCCCGGTGAAGGTGGCCCCGCCCGCCGGGCAGAGTTTCGGCACGCCCTCCGGCAAGCTCGAGATCTATTCGCAGGCTCTCGCGGATCAAGGCGTCTCGCCGATGCCGGACTGGCAGCCCGACGAGCAGGAGGTCGCCGACGCAGGCGCCTGGCCGCTACGCCTGCTGACGGCACCGTCCTATTTCCAGCCGCACACCGCCTTCTCGGGGGTTTCCTTCCTGCGCAAGCGCGAGGGCGAGCCCTTCTGCGTGCTTCACCCCGAGGACGCAGCCCGGCGCGGGCTGGAAAGCGGCGCCAAGGTCAGGCTGTTCAACCAGCGCGCGGCGATCGGCCTAGTCCTGCGCGTCGCCGACGAGATTCAGCCCGGCGTCATCCTCGTGCCCGGCCAGCGGCCCGGCACAGAAGCGGTCGACGGCACCGTCAACATGCTCTGCTCCGACCGCCTGACCGATATCGGCGAAGGCGCCTCCTACCAGAGCACCTTCCTCGAGGTCGAAGCCTGGGAGAAACGGGCCTGAAGCCGGCAGCGGCGCCCATCGGAGAGCCCGCGGTGGACACGACCAAAACCAGCCGGTTCGCCTCGCTCTCGGCCCATGAGCTGGCTGAACTGGTGCGATCGAGACGTGCCTCGCCGGTCGAGATCGTCGAGGACGTGCTGGCCCGCATTGCCACGCTCGAACCCCGGCTCAACGCCTTCGTGGCGCTGGATGTCCAGGGCGCACGGACGGCGGCGCGCAAGGCGGAAGCTGCCGTCATGCGCGGCGATGCGCTCGGCCGCCTGCATGGCGTGCCTGTCACGATCAAGGACGTCCAGGCTGTCGCGGGACTGCCGACCCGCCGGGGTTCCCGGCACTCCGACGCCACTCCGGCCACCGATGATGCGCCTGCCGTCGCAAGGCTTCGCGCCGCAGGAGCCGTCATCCTCGGCAAGACCGCCACGACCGAGCAGGGCTGGACCGCCGTCAGCGAGAACCCACTCAGCGGCGCGACCCACGATCCCTGGAAGCAGGGCTATACCGCCGGCGGCTCCTCCTCGGGCGCAGCCGCGCTCGCCGCCGCCGGCTGCGGGCCGCTGCATCTCGGCACGGACGGCGCGGGCTCGGTGCGCCTGCCCGCACATTTCTGCGGCGTCATCGGCTTCAAGCCGACCTTCGGAATGGTGCCCTATGTGCCCGTGCCCAACAACGGCGCGCTCTCCCATATCGGCCCGATCACGCGCGACGCAGCCGATGCCGAATTGATGCTCGAAGTGATGGCGGGCGCTCACCCCGCCGACCACACCACCTTGCCCGGCGGCTTCCGGCGCGACCCCGCGGACCCTGATCTGATCGGCCTGCGGATCGCCTATAGCCCCGATCTCGGCCATGCCCGCGTCGATCCCGAGATCGCCGCGTCGGTCGAAGCGGCAGCCCGCGCCTTCGAGGAGTTCGGCGCGAGCGTCGAATATGCGACGCCGGCCTGGGGGCCCCTCGGCCCCGAGTTGATCCGCGCGCTCTGGGGGCCGCCGCTTCTGTCCTATGTCCCGGCCAACGGCGCGACTGAGGCCGCCATGGATCCGGGCTTCGTCGCCTGCCTGCGCGAGACCGGCCAGGCCTCATGGCGCGATCTGCACGCCGCCCAGTCGCGCCGCCATGCCTATGCGGGAGCAGTCGGTCGCTGGTTTGCAGAAGGCTGGGACCTGCTGCTGACGCCATCAGCCTCCGTCGCCGCCTTCCCACATGGCAGGCAGGTGCCCGATCACTGGCCCGCCCATCCCTGGGACTGGCTGGCCTGGGCGGAGTTTTCCTATCCCTTCAACCTGTCGCATTGCCCGGCAGTCTCGGTGCCCTGCGGCCTGACGTCGGACCGCTTGCCGATCGGCCTCCAGATCGTCGGCCCGCGCCTCGCCGACCCGCTGGTGCTGCGCGCTGCCCGCGCCTTCCTGGCGGCCCGGCCCTTTGCCGCGCTGCCCTAGATTTCCCTGGCATCCAGCGCCCGGTAAAGCGGCAGGGCCAAAGGCGCGATCCGGCGGATCACGTCCCGCATCGGCTGCGGCTTCGGCTCGGACAGCGGCAGACCGAGCGTACCGAGTGGCGTCCCTTGCGTCGCCTGCGCCAATTCGCGCCCGAGCGAGATCGAGAGCGCGACCGCCCGGCCGTTGCAGCCGACCCAGCCGAAGCCGTTGGGCCCGAGCTGGTGGATGCGCGGATAGCCCGGAACCTGCGGCTTCAGCACGTCGTCGGGCGTCATGCCGATATAGCCCGACCATACATAGTCGAACGAGACCTCGCCGAGTTGCGGCCAGAGCCGCTTCAGCCGGTCCCCGACCGGCCCGCGCAGATTGTTTCCGCCTGCCCCGGGAAAGACCGCCGCGCCGCCCGTCACCAACCGATTCCGCGCATCCCAGCGGGCGAAATAGAGCTCGCGATGCGTATCGGATAGCGCCTGCCGGCCGGGGATGATCGTCTTGGCGATGTTGTCGCTGATCGGCTTGGTCGCCATCTGCCAGGACAGCACGGGGATGACCTCGCCTGCGATCTCCGGCGCGAGCCCGCGCTCGAACTCGCCGGTATAGGCGTTGGTCGCCAGCACCAGCGCGCGCGCCGTCACCGACCCCTTCGCCGTCCTGACAACCCAGCGGTCGCCCTCGCGCTCCATGCTGGCGACAGGCGAGCGCGCATAGATCGTCGCGCCGAGCTCAAGCGCGACCCCGGCCAGCCCGCGCGCCAGCGCCAGAGGATTGATATGGCCGCCCGTCCGGTTCCAAAAGCCGCCGAACCAAGCGTCCGAACCGGTCATCTCTGCCGTTGCCGCACGGTCCAGCAGCTCGACCGGCGCGCCGATCGCCGACCATTCGCGCACCCGCTTCTCGGCGAGCTTGAACCGCCCCGGCGAATGCACCGGCTGCACCCAGCCCGCCTGCTCCGCCTCGGCCGGAACATCGTATTTGCGCACGAGATCGAACAGATACTGCGCGCTGTCGCGCAGCACCGCGTTGAAGCGCTCGCCCGCCTCGCCATGGCGCGCAACCATCGCGGAAGGATCATGCCCGGCTAGCGTCGGGATCACCTGGCCGTTGTTGCGCCCCGACGCCCCCCAGCCCGGCTCGGCCGCCTCGGCTACCACGACCTCGACGCCACTCTCGCGCAGATGGATCGCCGTCGACAGACCGGTGAAGCCCGCGCCAATCACCACCACATCGGCCTGGATGTCACCCTCCAGCGCGCTCAACGCGGGACCGGCTGGGGCCGTCGCGGCCCAGAGCGAGGGCGGCCAGGTGACAGAGGCGGAAGCGGACATGCGTTTTTTTTCCGGGAGCTGTTCAGCCGGCGCAGGATGGGAAACGCCGTCTGCGCCGCAGACTTGCCGCCTGTTCCGGCCGAGGCAAGAGGGCTTCTCTCACTCGGGAACGTGACGGAGATCGATATTCCCTAATTTTGCAATCAAACAAATAATTCCTTCCAAAATTTGCGATATATCATTCTCCACTTGGAATATTCATCCCCGTCCCGCTATGTCTGCAGTGCAGCAGGGGGCTGCCGGAAACGTCGAGACGGCCGGTTGCGCCACGTCGTCGCTTCGGATGAACTCGGCCTCCGACGGATTTCGGATCAGGACGCCATCATGCCTCTCAAGCATATTCTCGGCCTCGACCATGTGATGGTGACAGTGCGTGATCTCGATGCATCTGCGGCGGCCTGGCGGCGCCTCGGCTTCACGGTCTCGCCGCGCGGGACGCATTCTCCGCATCTCGGCTCCGGCAACTATACGATCATGTTCGGCGACGACTATCTCGAACTGCTCGGCATTCTCACCGAGACCGAGCACAACAAGCCGATGCGGAATTTCCTGAAGGCGCGCGAGGGCGTCGAGCGCGTGGCCTTCACGACGGACGATGCGGCTGCGGGCGTCCTGGAACTACAGGCGCGCGGCGTCGACGCCGATGGCCCCGTGCATTTCAGCCGCCCGGTCGACCTGCCCGATGGCGGCATCGGAGAAGCGAAATTCAATGTGTTCCGCTGGCCCTTGGATGAAGCCCCCGGCGGCCTGCGCATCTTCGCCTGCCAGCATCTGACGCGCGAAACCGTCTGGATTCCCGAGTTGCAGAGCCATGCCAACGGCGCGCAGCGGATCGTCCGCCTCGAAGTGCTCAGCTCCGATCCGAAGGCCGCGGCAGAACATCTCGGCCGCCTGATCGACGAGCCCGTCCGCGCCGATAGCGACGGCTGGCTCGTGCCCTCCGGCGGCGAGCGGGCCGACATCCTGTTCTACGACGCCGCGGGCTTCGCGCGCCGCTACCCTGCTTCCGTGCGCGACGGCGCGGCGAGCGAGGGGGCGGCCGCACTCGTCCTGGCGAGCAACGATATCGATGGTGCGAAGGCTGCGCTCGGACCACTCGCGACCGCCCATGACGGCGCCGTCAGCGTCGCCGCGAGCGCCGCCAACGGCATCGTCGTGAGCTTCCTGCCGCAATAGCACGCGCGCCTGCTTTTTGGGCGCGACCACCGTTGACGGGTACAGCCACGGCGCCCATCGTTTCCCTTACGTGACCTCAGGACCGAGGATTTCCCCATGGACATGACCCGCCGCGCCGCGCTGCTGACCAGCGCTGCCATCGCATCCAGCGTCGCCTTTCCGATGCGCTCGCTTTTCGCGCAGGAGACCCCGCGCAAGGGTGGCGTCTTCACGGTCCATTACGGCGCCGAGCAGCGCCAGCTCAACCCGAGCCTGCAGGCCTCGACCGGCGTCTACATCATCGGCGGCAAGATCCAGGAACAGCTCGTCGATCTCGACGCGGCCGGCAATCCGGTCGGCGTGCTGGCGACCAGCTGGGAAGCGGCGCCCGATGGCAAGACCATCACGTTCAAGCTGCGCGAGGGCGTGAAGTGGCATGACGGCAAGCCCTTCACCTCGGCGGACGTGCAGTTCACCGCCATGGAGATGTGGAAGAAGATCCTGAACTACGGCACCACGCTGCAGCTCTTCCTCACCGCCGTCGACACGCCCGATCCGCTGACCGCCGTGTTCCGCTATGACCGCCCGATGCCGCTCAACCTCTTGCTGCGCGCCCTGCCGGACCTCGGCTATGTCTCGCCGCGCCATCTCTACGAAGGCAAGGGCGACATCCGCCAGAACCCGCTCAACCTCGCGCCCGTCGGCACCGGTCCGTTCAAGTTCGTCACCTATGAGCGCGGCCAGCACGTCATCGCCGACCGCAACCCAGACTACTGGCGCCCCAACGCCCCCTATCTCGACCGCATCGTCTGGCGCGTCGTCACCGACCGTTCGGCGGCCGCCGCCCAGATGGAAGCCGGCCAGATCCACTACAGCCCCTTCTCCGGCCTGACGATCTCGGACTCCGCCCGCCTCGGCAAGGATCCGCGCTTCATCGTCTCGACCAAGGGTAACGAGGGCAACGCCCGCACCAACACGATCGAGTTCAACTTCCGCCGCAAGGAACTCGCCGACATCCGGGTCCGCCGCGCCATCGCGCATGCGCTCGACATTCCCTTCTTCATCGAGAACTTCCTCGGCGACTTCGCCAAGCGCGGCACCGGCCCGGTCCCCTCCGTCTCGACGGACTTCTACCCGGCCGACAACGGTCCCCAGTATCCATTCGACAAGAAGCTCGCCGCCCAGTTGCTTGACGAGGCTGGCTTCAAGGCGGGCGCCGGCGGCACCCGCTTCACACTGCGCCTGCTGCCCGCCCCCTGGGGCGAGGACATCACCCTGTTCGCGACCTTCATCCAGCAGTCGCTGGCCGATGTCGGCATCAAGGTCGAGGTCGTCCGGACGGATGGCGGCGGCTTCCTGAAGCAGGTCTATGACGAGCACGCCTTCGACCTTGCCACCGGCTGGCACCAGTACCGCAACGACCCCGCGGTCTCGACCACGGTCTGGTATCGCTCGGGCCAGCCGAAGGGCGCGCCCTGGACCAACCAGTGGGGCTGGACCGACGAGACGATGGACAAGATCATCGACGACGCGGCCACCGAGGTCGACGTCGCCAAGCGCAAGGCGCTCTATGGCGATTTCGTCCGCCGCGCCAATACCGAACTGCCGATCTGGACCCCCATCGAGCAGATCTTCCTGACCGCGATCAGCGCCAAGGCGCGCAACCATTCCAACACGCCGCGCTGGGGTTCCAGCTCCTGGCATGATCTGTGGTTGGCGGAGTGAACGCTTCGTCTTCCGAAACGGCCTGCTACAGTCGGTCCCTATGCGCATCCTGACCCTTGCGGGGCGGCGTCTCGCCGCCTCGATCCCGACCCTGGTACTGATCCTGATCGGGGTCTTCGTCCTCCTGCAGTTCGCGCCAGGCGACACGGTCGATGCGCTGATGGCGCAGATGGGCGGCGGCGACGCAGAGACGGCCAAACAGCTGCGCGAGTACTACGGGCTCGACGTTTCGGCCTGGGCCCAGCTCGGCAACTATCTCTGGCGGCTGGTACGGCTCGATCTCGGCTTCTCCGCGATCTACGGCAAGCCGGTCGCGACCGTGATCGCAGAACGCCTGCCGGCGACGATCCTCCTGATGACGGCTTCGCTCTCGCTCGCCTTTGTCTTCGGCCTGATCTTCGGCGTCATTGCCGCGCGCGGCGTCAACCGCTGGCCGGACACGCTGATCTCGACGCTCGGCCTCGTCTTCTACGCCATGCCCACCTTCTGGTTCGGCCTGATGGCGATCGTCATCTTCTCGATCTACCTGCAATGGCTGCCGGCGGGCGGCTTCGAGGACATCACGGTCGCCCGCGCCGGGCTGGCGCGAACGCTCGACATCGCCAGCCATCTCGTCCTGCCGACGCTGACGCTCGCCCTGTTCTACATGGCGATCTATCTGCGCATCATGCGCGGCTCGATGCTCGAGGTGCTGACGCTCGATTTCGTCCGCACCGCCCGCGCCAAGGGCATGGACGAGACGCGCGTGGTCGTGCGCCACGTCCTGCGCAACGCGCTCCTGCCGATGGTCACGCTGATCGGCCTGCAGGCCGGCACGATGCTCGGCGGATCGGTCGTGGTCGAGAGCGTGTTCTCGCTGCCGGGCCTCGGCCGTCTCGCCTATGAATCGGTGATCCAGCGCGATCTCAACACGCTGCTCGGCATCGTCTTCGTCTCGGCGCTGCTCGTGATCGCCGTCAATTTCATCGTCGACCTGCTCTATGCCCGGCTCGACCCGCGCATCACGACGGGGGGCTGAAGCCATGTCCTTCCTGAAGCTCTATTTCCGCAGCCCGCCGGCCGTGATCGGCCTCCTGCTGCTGATCCTCGTCCTCACGATGGCCGCCACCGCCGACTGGCTCTATCCGCGCGATCCGCTGGCCTTGGCAGGCCGGCCGTTGATCTGGCCGTTCAGCAATCCGCGTTTCCTGCTCGGCACCGACAATTCCGGCCGCGACATCGCCGCCCAGATCTTCCACGGCGCCCGCATCTCGCTGCTGATCGGTATGGTCGCGACGATCATCTCGGTGATGATCGGCATCACCATCGGCGCCTTCGCCGGCTACTACGGCGACTGGGTCGATACCGCCCTGATGCGCGTCACCGAGGCCTTCCAGACCCTGCCGAACTTCATCCTGCTGCTGGTGCTGGTCGCCGTCTTCGGCTCGACGATCACCACGGTGACGATCGCGATCGGCATCGTCTCCTGGCCCGCTTCGGCACGGCTGACGCGGGCCGAGTTCCTTTCCCTGCGCAACCGCGAATTCGTCCAGGCCGGGCGGACGCTGGGGCTGCGCGACGTCAAGCTGATCTTCGGCGAGATCCTGCCGAACGCGCTGCCCCCCGTCATCGTCTACGCCAGCGTGGTGATGGCGATCGCGATCCTGCTGGAGAGCGCGCTCGCCTTCCTCAAGCTCTCCGATCCCAACGTCGCCTCCTGGGGCAACCTGATCGGCGCCGGCCGCGATGTGCTCAGGGTGCAATGGTATGTCTCGGCCATCCCCGGCGTCGCGATCCTCGTCACCGTGCTCGCCGTCTCGCTGGTCGGGCAGGGCCTGAACGACGCGCTGAACCCGAGGCTGAAGGGCCGATGAGCGCAATCCTCACTCTCGACGCCGTCAGCGTAAGGCTGCCGAACAATGCCGACCGGCCGCATGCGATGAGCGAGGTTTCGCTCTCCCTCCAGGCCAACGAGATTCTCTGCATCGTCGGCGAATCCGGCTCGGGCAAGTCGATGACGGCGAACGCCGTGATGCGTCTGCTGCCGCCGGGCGTCGCCATCGATGGCGGGCGCATCCTGTTCGAAGGCCGCGATCTCGCAGGCCTGAGCGAACCCGAGATGCGCAAGGTCCGCGGCGCCGGCATCGCCATGATCTTCCAGGAACCGATGACGGCGCTGAACCCGTTGCGCACCATCGGCGACCAGATCGGCGAGATGTTCGAGTTGCACACCGATCTCGGCAAGGCGCAGGTCAGGGGCAAGGTCCAGGCTTTGCTCGAAGAGGTTCGCATTCCCGATCCCGTAGCGGCCGCCAAAGCCTATCCGCATGAACTTTCCGGCGGCCAGCGCCAGCGCGCCATGATCGCGATGGCGCTCGCGCTCGATCCGAAGGTGCTGATTGCCGACGAACCGACGACCGCACTCGACGTCACCACCCAGGCGCAGATCCTCGAACTCATCCGCGACCTGCAGAAGCGCAAGGGCACCGCCGTCCTGTTCATCACCCATGATTTCGGCGTCGTCGCAGAGATCGCGGACCGCGTCGCGGTGATGAGCCAGGGCCGCGTCGTCGAGCAGGGCACGGCCGAAGCCGTGCTCGGCAACCCGCAGCACGCCTATACGAAGCAGTTGATCGCCGCCGTCCCGCCCCTCAAGGCGCCGCCTCCGCGCCAGCTCGCGGCCGAACCCATCCTGACCATCGAGCACGTCTCGAAGACCTACCGCACCGGCGGCTTCCTCGGCCGCGGTCAGCGCGTGACGCATGCGGTCAAGGACGTCTCGCTCGTGCTGCCGAAAGGCGCGACGCTCGGCATCGTCGGCGAGTCCGGTTCGGGCAAGTCGACGCTGGCACGCTGCCTCGTGCGCCTGATCGATCCCGAAAGCGGCGCTATCCGCATCGGCGGCACCGACCTCGCGAGCCTCTCCAAATCCGAACTACGCGCCGCGACACGCCACATCCAGATGGTCTTCCAGGACCCCTTCGCTTCCCTGAACCCGCGCCGCAAGGCGGGCGAAGCGGTGGCCCAGGGCCTGATCGTCCATGGCAGGCCTCGGCCCGAAGCCATGATCCGCGCCAAGGAGTTGTTCGCCCTGGTCGGGCTCGACCCCGCCGCAACCGAACGCTACCCGCATGAATTCTCGGGCGGCCAGCGCCAGCGCATCGGGCTCGCCCGCGCGCTCGCGCTCGAACCGCGCGTCCTCGTCGCCGACGAGCCGGTCTCGGCGCTCGACGTCTCCGTCCAGGCGCAGGTGCTGAAACTGCTGGCCGAACTGCGCCAGCGTCTCGGGCTCTCGATCGTCTTCATCACCCACGACCTGCGCGTCGCGGCGCAGGTCTGCGACCTCGTCGCGGTGATGAAGAGCGGGGAGGTCGTGGAATCCGGCCCGATCGGCGAGGTCTTCGGCAATCCCCGGCATGCCTATACGAAGGCGCTGCTCGCCTCGATTCCGGGACGGGAATTCGGTATGCGGGATCAGCTCGAGAGCGCCTGACGCGAAGCGTCCGGCGGCGGCCATGCATCGGCCACGAAACGTGGGATGCTTTCAGGCCGATGCAAAGAGCTGAATCATCGGAGACGCCATGACTATTCGCCAGCAATTGATCGAGCGCTTCTTCCGCTATGTCGCGGTCGAGAGCCAGAGCGACGCGAAAGCCACGACCCTGCCGAGTACGCCGGGCCAGCAGCGCCTCGCGGACCTGCTCGCGGAGGAGCTGCGCGGCCTGGGGCTGGAGAACGTCGTCGTCGACGAGCATGCGACCGTCACGGCGCTGAAGCGTGGCACGCGGCCGGAAGCGCCGAAGATCGGCTTCATCGCCCATCTCGACACGGTCGATTCAGGGCTTTCGCCGGTCATCCACCCGCAGATCCTGCGCTTCGAGGGCACGGATCTCTGCCTTAACGCGCAGCAGGACATC
Organism: Allobosea sp. GW822-FHT03F07; assembly: GCF_058801345.1. Lineage (NCBI taxonomy): Bacteria > Pseudomonadati > Pseudomonadota > Alphaproteobacteria > Hyphomicrobiales > Alloboseaceae > Allobosea > Allobosea sp. GW822-FHT03F07. Next base: position 774,005 of record NZ_JBXAND010000001.1, on the reverse strand, counting down.
TGGCTGCGCGTCGCCGAGCATCCCGAGATCGAGCCCTGGTGGGGCGCCGACATCATCGCGAGCGACGGCACCAGCGTGCTCGGCGCCGACAACAAGGCCGCCGTCGCGATCGTCATGACGCTGCTGGCGACGCTCGGGCCCGACGACGCCCATGGCGACGTCCTCGTCGCTTTCGTGCCGGACGAGGAGATCGGCCTGCGCGGCGCCAAGGCGCTCGACCTCGCCCGCTTCCCCTGCGATTTCGCCTACACGATCGACAGTTGCGAGGTCGGCGAGGTCGTCATCGAGAACTTCAACGCCGCAGCCGGCGAACTGGTCTTCACCGGCGTCAGCGCCCATCCGATGTCGGCGAAGGGCGTCATGGTCAATCCGCTACTGATGGCGCAGGACTTCATCGCCGCCTTCGACCGCGCGGAGACGCCAGAGCGCACCGAGGACCGCGAGGGCTATTTCTGGTTCAACGACATCACGGCCAATGCCAGCCAGGCCCGCCTCAAGGTGATGATCCGCGAATTCGACAGGGAGCGTTTCGAACAGCGCAAACAGCGGGTCGCGGCCGTCGCGCGCGAGATTGCCGCGCGCTATCCGACCGGCCGTGTCGAATGCAGCGTCACCGACACCTATGGTAACATCTCCGACAGCCTCGGGGACGACCGCCGCTCGGTCGATCTCCTGCTGGCGGCGATGGCCGAATTGCAGATCGAGCCGAAGCTGATCCCGATGCGCGGCGGCACGGACGGCGCCGCGCTATCGGCCCGAGGGTTGCCGACGCCGAACTTCTTCACCGGCGCCTATAATTTCCATTCCCGCTTCGAGTTCCTGCCGATCCCGGCCTTCGAGAAGTCCTTCGAGGTCGCGCGCGCGATCTGCGCGCTGTCGACCCGGTCATAACCCGTCAGGACAGACGCGCCCGACGCTCGGTCTCGTCGGCACCGACCTGGCCGGCTTCAGCCTCAAAAAAGCCCGGTGCGAAGGCATCGCAGGACGCATCGCGGGCCGCATGACCGACAACGGCATGTCCCGCGAGGCGGCGCAGCAGCGCGCTCTTCAGCGGGCATGCCGCGGCTCCGGCCATTCCCGAGGCCTCGCCAAGGTCAAACAGGCAAGACGCACAAGGCAGGCCCGCCTTGCCCTTCACCACGATGACGTTGGGGCGGGCTGAAACTGTCATCGATCAACTCCAGCCGCGCCACGGTGCAGCTCTGCACGAACATTTGCACGGGTGGCCTAACCGACCTGTTAATTCATTCCGATCGATCGTCGGAACGTAGTCGCGAACCGCGAATTCGTATCCGCAAGATCACAACTACATCTTAACGCTCAGCGGCGATCTTGCTCGGGACTTGGCCTGCAGGGATGACCCATGCCTCCCCAAACCTCCCCTCGTGTGATCGATCAAGGATTACGCGACGAGGTCTACATTTCGCTGGTACGTTCGCTCTATGCCGACCCCAGGACCTTGATCATCGGGTCCAGCGGGACGGTACTGGCAGCGTTTCTCAGCGCCGGGATGACCGGTCAGCCGGCCTTCTATATCTGCGCCGTCATCCTGCTGTGCCTCACGCTGACGCGAGCCGCGGACGTCGCGCAGTTCAAGGCCGCGGCCCACCAGATGCGCGACCGCGACGGCGCCGCCCGCTGGGAACTTCGCTACACGGTCTTCTCGTCCGTCTATGTCTTCGTGCTCGGGCTCTGGTCGTTCCTGACCTTTGCGCTGCAGGCGAGCCCACCGGTCCAGCTCCTCGCCTTCTCGATGACGCTGGCGAACATGATCGGCGTCGCCGGACGCAACTATGGCAGCCGGATGCTGGTTGCGACCCAGCTCAGTTGCGCGGGCGTGCCCCTCCTCGCGGGGCTGGTCCTGGCCGGCAACGCCCATTATGCGGTGGTCGCCTGCGTCCTCGGGCCGTTCCTGCTGAGCTTCAAGTCGATCGCCGACAAGCTGCGCGCGACGCTGACGACCGCCGTCATCTCGGCCAAGCGCGAGCGCCTGCTGGCTGCCCGACTCGAAGCGGCGCTCGACAACATGGCGCATGGGCTGTGCATGTTCGAACGGGGCGGCCGGCTCTCCATCGTCAACCGGCGCCTGCCCGCGATCGTCGGCCTGCCCGCAGGCCTGGCCGAGCCTGGCCGCGGCGTCGGCCGCTTTCTCGTCCGCTGCCAGCGCGCCGGTTTGATCGGCCGGGCCCAGCTGCGCAGCCTCGTCCTCGCCGCGCGCCTGGCCCTGCGCGATCACAACGAGGCCCGGCTGACCACGAGCCTGGCCGATGGCCGCGTCCTCGAACTGACCTTTCGCACATCGGGCATCACCGGCACCGTGGTCGTGATCGAGGACATCACCGAGCAGCGCCAGCAGGAAGACACGATCCGCCAGCTCGCGCATTACGACCCGCTCACCGGCCTGCCGAACCGCAGCCTGCTGAAATCGCATCTGCAGACGCTGATGGCCAATCCGGACCAGGGCTTCGCGATCCTGTTCATCGACCTCGACCACTTCAAGAAGGTCAACGACACGCTGGGGCACCCCTATGGCGATGCCCTGCTCGTCGAGGTCGCACGCCGTCTCAACCTGTTGCTCGGCGCCGCTTCGCTGATCGCCCGGCTCGGCGGCGACGAGTTCGTCGTCGTCATTCCCGATCTCGTCGATCGGCAGGCGCTCGAACAGATCACGGCACGCGTCAGTGCCAGCCTGAGCCAGCCCCACGAGATCGACGGCAACGCCATCGTCAGCAGCGCCAGCATCGGCATCGCGATAAGCCCCGATGACGGCCGCGACCCCGACATCGTCATCCGCAACGCGGATCTGGCTCTCTACGCCGCGAAATCCAGCGGGCGCGGTTGCGCGCGCTTCTACAACAGCAGCATGATCGAGGCCGCCAGCACGCGGCGCATCGTCGAACTCGACCTGCGCGAGGCGCTGGCTCACGACCAGTTCGAGCTGTTCTACCAGCCGGTCGTCGCGATCGGGTCCGGCAGGATCACGAGCTGCGAAGCGCTGCTGCGCTGGCGCCATCCCGAGCGGGGCATCGTTGTCCCCGGCGACTTCATCGGCATCGCCGAGGAGGTCGGGCTGATCAACCAGATCGGCCGGACGGTGCTCTACAAGGCCTGTCGCGAGGCGATGCTGTGGCCGGAGACCGTCTCGGTCGCAGTCAACATCTCCGCCACGCATTTCCGCGGCGACGTCATCGTCAAGGACGTTGCCGCCGCGCTCGCGAGGTCGAAGCTGCAGCCCTCACGCCTCGTGATCGAGCTGACGGAATCGGCGTTGATGCACGACGACGCGCAGGCCATGTCGACGCTGACCAAATTGCGCGACATCGGCGTGCAGATCGCGCTGGACGATTTCGGGACCGGCTATTCCAGCCTGAGCTATCTGCAGTCCTTCCCGCTGCACAAGATCAAGATCGACCGCTCCTTCGTCTCGGGCGGTCGCGAGACGAAGAAGGACCAGACGCTCCTCGTCGGCATCGCGCGGCTCTGCAAGGAACTCGGGCTCACCGTCGTCGCCGAGGGCGTCGAAACGGTCGACCAACTCGACGCTCTCACGAAGATGGGAGCGATCGACGAGGTTCAGGGTTTTCTGCTCGCCCGGCCCCAGCCCTCTCCCCTGGTGCGCGAACTGATATCGGCCTTCGCTGCGCGCTCGCTGACGGCTTCGGTCGAGCATAAGCCGCTGCGCCGACGCGCGCCCTGAGCGTATTCCCGGACGCGGGGACATCTGAGGCGGCGGCGGTCATCCAGCCGTCACGCTTAGCCCCCTGCTGCGGCACGCAATGCCGTGGCAGGCTGAATCTTGTGCAGCCAACGGCTTGACGGCACGCCCCCATCGCGACGACTGTTAATCACTGATTAACTACACCCTCGGCTGCAGCATGGTTCACGCCGTCGCTCATCAAACGTTGTCCCTGAGCGATCGTGTCATGCGCGCGCTCGAGCGCGTCGAATACCGCATGGCCGTCAGCCCCCAGGATCGCGAAAGCGTCTTCCGCCTGCGCTATCAGGCCTATCTGCGCGAGGGCGCCATTGCTGCCAACGAAGCGCAGCTCTTCACCGATCCGGTCGACGAGCACCCCAATTGCCTCGTCTTCGGCGTCCATGTCGATGGCGAGCTGGCGGGCGCGATCCGCCTCAATATCTCCGTGCCCGGCCTGCCGCAGATCCCCACCGCCGGCGTCTTTCCGGATTCGGTGCTGCCGCAGATCGAGGCCGGCCGCGTGCTGGTCGATCCGACGCGCTTCGTGGCCGACGCGCAATGGTCGCGAGAACTGCCGGAGCTGGCCTATCTGACGCTGCGGCTGCCCTGGCTGGCGATGGAGCATTTCAACGCGGACATCATGCTGGCGGCGGTGAGGCCGGAGCATTATCCGTTCTATCGCCGGCTCTGGGGCAACACCGTGATCAGCCCACCGCGACTTTATCCGGGTCTCGCCAAGCCCGTGATGCTGTCGCAGCTCGACTACGCGAAGGCGTCGCCCCGGGTCGAGGCGCTGTATCCCTTCTTCCGCGCCCGCCCCGGCGAACGCGCGGCGATCTTCGGCGCGAACGAGTTCACCTGGTCGCCGGCGGCTGTGGAGGCATCGGCGGCCCGCCCCACCCTGTCAGCCGTCGCGGCGCCGGGGACTTGATCCCGCGCAGGCGAGATTCTCCGTCCGGCCGCCCCGGAAATCCGGCCCCGGCTCCTCTCAGGCGGCATTCCTCGTCCTGAGCTTGTCCTCCCAGTTCAGGGCCTGGCGGACGATCTGCTCGAGGTCGTCATGTTCGGGCCGCCAGCCGAGTTCGTTGCGGATGCGGTCGGCTTTGGCGACGAGCGAGGCCGGATCGCCGGCGCGGCGGCCCGAGAGCTTCACCGGGAAATCCACCCCCGAGACCCGCTTGACCACGTCGACGACCTCCTTGACCGAATAGCCCCGGCCATAGCCGCAGTTGAGGGTCAGGTTGGCGCCCCCGGCGCGCAGATGATCGAGCGCGGCAAGATGCGCGCGGGCCAGATCGGTGACGTGGATGTAGTCGCGGATGCAGGTGCCGTCCGGCGTCGGATAATCGGTGCCGAAGACCTCGAGCATCGCGCGCTGGCCGAGCGCCGCCTGGCCGGCGACCTTGATCAGATGGGTGGCGTTCGGCGAGGACTGGCCGGAGCGGCCCCTGGGGTCGGCGCCGGCGACGTTGAAATAGCGCAGCACGACGAAGCCGAGGCCATGGGCGCGGGCGACGTCCTCCAGCATCCATTCGCTCATCAGCTTGGAGCGGCCATAGGGGTTGATCGGGGCAAGCGCGATCTCCTCCGGCACCGGGCTCAGCGCCGGCTCGCCATAGACCGCGGCCGTCGAGGAGAAGATCACGCGCTGGACGCCGCCGCGCACGGCGCTCTCCAGCAGGGCTCGCGTCTTCACCGTGTTGTTAAGGTAGTAGCCGAGAGGATCGGAGACCGATTCCGGAACCACGATCCTGGCGGCGAAATGGGCGATCTCGGTGATGCCATGCTCGGCGACGACGCGCGCGACCAGTTCCTGGTCGGCGATATCGCCCTGGACCAGCACGGCCTCCTTCGGCACGGCCCACCAGAAGCCGGTCGAGAGATTGTCCAGCACGACCACGCTCTCGCCACGGTCGAGCAGTTCAAGCACCATGTGGCTGCCGATATAGCCCGCCCCACCCGAAACCAGTACAGCCATCGCAGAACCCCGTTGCGGACTTGTGTCCGTGCAAAATCATCACCGCCACGCCCATGATGCGCGCGGCAGACGCCCAGCAGAAGCCCATTTGCAGATTGGGCATTCGGTTGATGTGGAGAGGCCGATGCAGCCTGATCAGGCCGCCTTCGTCTGCGCCGCCTCGCCGAAATAGCTGCGCTCGAAAGCGCTCATCACGCCCGCCACCATGTCGCGGGCGACATGGAGCTGGTCCTCCTGGAAGGCGAGCGCGCGCGGCGAGTTCAGCACGATCTCGTAGCTCGGGAAGTAGTCGACGAAATCAAAGCGCCGGTAGAGCTCTTCCGCGACCGCGCGCAGCACGGATTTCGAGGCGCTGTTGGCGACGATGACATCGGCATCCTTGAAGGTCGCCCCCAGCGGCACCGGCGAGACGGTGACGACGAAGCGCATCTCCGGATGGCAATGCGTGCGGATCATCTCGATGATCGACAGCATGTCCTTGAGCGTCTCGTCGTAACCGTAGTCGACGAAGCGGAACCGTTCCGGCATGCGTGCGAGCCAGGCCGGGCCGGGATGGGCGTTCATCGCGAGGCCGGTCTCGGAATCGAGCCAGGTCTCGGTCAGGCCCAATGTGAAGAAGCAGATGCGCGCCTGCTTGATCGTCGCGGTCGCCGCCGTCAGACGCTTGCGGTTGGCGAAGGCGGTCTCGCGGTCGAGTAGCCGCAACCCGCTCGCATGCGGATCGAACCACTGGTCGGCTGCGAGTTCGATCAGCCCGTCATTCGGATAGCTCTCGTCCTGCAGCACGCGCCTGAGCTCATGCGTCATCGAACGCACCGAGTATTTGTTCAGCGCGCCCCGGCTCAATTCGCCGCCGGCCGCGCCGCCGCCGCGCCCGGTCGTGGCGTTCCAGGTCTCGAAATGCTCGGCCGGCACGCCATGGCCCTTCGTGACCAGCGACAGGCCGCGCATCATCAGGACGTTCTCGACCTCGCGGGCGAAGCAGGACCCCATGGTGAAGATCGGCCAGGACGGATCGATCTGGAACTTCGCGCGATGATCGACCTCAAGGAAGCCGCCCGTCGTCAGCCGGTCCTTGGCCATGCGCTCGGCCTTGCCCGAGTTCCAGCCGCGGACGGGATTGGCCCGCATGATCGAGAGCGCGGTGCCGGCGTCGTATTCGATCCTCATCGTCTTCTCCTGCCGCTATGGCCGCCGGCCCTGCGCCGCGGTCCCCCTCGGTTTTGGTGGCGGAGCTGGCTGCTCCGCCGGCATGGCTCGGCCTCACATCCGGTGCGGAATCCCGTTCCGGTCGAGAAAGCCGCTCATCCGGTCGTAAGACTGGGCATAGGATTTTGAGAGCGCGTGCAGCGCCGTGTCCTGATAGACCGCGCGCCAGCCGCCATCGGCCAGGGCCGCCTCGGGCACGACCGGGATCTTCAGCGTCTCAGCCAGTTCCTGGCTGCGTGTGTCATAGGCGACGAGGACGCCCGGCACGCCATGCGCCACCGCCGGCAGGACGCCATGGACGCGATAGCCCACGGCGAGATCGAGGCTTTTCGCGAACTCGTCATAGCGCTCGACATCGAAGAAGCTGAACAGCCGACGCTCGTAGATGTCGCGCATGCGGGCATCGTCCGGCCCTTCCCACCAGCCGCTATGGACGAACTCGGCGACAGCCTTGGCTTTCGCGGCCTCGTCGCGCAGGAAGAAGGCCTTCTCCTCCTGCTCGCCATGCGAGGACATCACCATCTCGCTCTGGCTGTCGACCTTGAGCAGCGCCTGGCGCTGATTGCGCAGATAGGCCTCGGGGTTGGCCGTGTAAGTGTTGTCGAACTCGCGGCGTAAGCTGAAGGCGACCTTGCGGATCTCGCGCTGGTCGGGAACCTTGATGGCGAGATCGCGACGGCGCGTCCGGAAGATCGACGGGCAGCCGACGACCTCGACATTCCTGACGCCGTTGTGCCGCAGCGTCTCGGCGCTGAAGGCGCCGCGCACGCCGATGGAGGCGCAGCGGTCGCCGACAATCTGCCAGAAGCGCTTCGAGCCGTCCGGCAGCTCGATGGCGCGGTTCTGGCTGGCCTGGGCGCCGACACCGATGGCGTAGACCGGCAGCTTGACGCGCTCGAGCACCTCGATGGCGCGGAACCACTCCATCTTCTCATGGATGAAGTTCGAGCCGCGCACGAAGACATAGTCGAACTCGCTGGCGTAGCGCTCGATATCGGCCTCGGTCGGATTCATGATCTTCATCGGCTCCAGATGCGCGTAGCGCAGGAGCTTCAGCGTCGAATCGTAGACGATCATGTCGCCTATGTTGAAATAGTCGGAGAGCAGTTTCTCCATCGGCGCGCGATACCAGCGCACCTTGTCGTGGTCGTAGACCTCGCCCGCCGGATAGATTACCAGCGCCCGAAGCGGCCTCGTGGTGGCGACGGGCCGCAGATGCGAGCCCGGCGCGAGCAGGCCGGTCGCGGCATCCGCGACGGCGATGGAGCGCAGCCGCCCCTCGGGCAGGCTCGGCAACGGAATGGTCAGCTCGGCCACCCTCGCATCGCCGGGGACCAGCGCGCCGGGCTGGATCGTGGCGTAGTCCAGCCCGTCCAGCAGGAGGCGCAGCGCCGGCCAGCCCGCGCCCTGGGGCCGGGTCACGGACACGACCACCTCGCCTGTCGTCGCACGCAGGATCTTCATGACCGGCTCCAATGAGGCAGCGGTGGCGAGTTCGCGGACTGGCGCGTTCATGGTGTCTCCTTCACGATCCGGACCCTGATCCGGACGAGGTCGCGCTGCGGCCCGACCTTGCAGTCGGAAACCCGCATCTTCGTCATGAACAGGAAGGCTTCATCGCCCGTCGTCTCGAAATTGCGCGAGGACGAGGCCGGGTCGGCGATCGCCCCATAAGCATAGCGGACCTGGTCGCCACAATCCTTGCTCCACATCGTCGGATGCGAAACCAGCGTACGCAGCGTCGTCCAGTTACGAAGGTCGCGCGACCAGCTATAGGCGACGCGGCCGCCGACGACGCCCTGCGCCGGGTCGGGGCCGAGATGGAAGATGGCGAGCCACAACCCGCTGGCCTCGTGCCGCGTCACCGAGCCCACCGTCGTCGGCAGGTGCCTCAGCGGCTGGCAGGGCTTCGCCGTCGCGGCGTCCTCACGATAGGGGTCCACGGCGCGCAGGGCGAAATCCGCGCCATCGAAGGCCCGCCACGAAGCCGGATCCTCGATCTGGATCGTCTTGAACAGGCAGACGCCGGGCTTTTGGCCCTCGCCGCCGGTCGTCGCGATCAGCGCAAACCAGGCACCATCCTGCGTGACGATGTTGGAGGGATTGAAGAAGCCGCGATGCCGCCCTTGCCCGACCTCCTGCCGGAAGGCGGGGGCCGCGACCAGCGATGGCGGCTGGGTCGGGGTGAAGCTGCGCCCGCCATCGCGCGAGCGCGCCGCGGTCACGACATTGTACCAGCAGCTCATCGCCTCCCTGAAGCGGCAGGCGCCCGGATGTTCGTTGGCATGATACTCGTCATGCATCAGGGCGAAGACGTCGCGGCCATTCCCCGTCCAGGTCGCGCCGATCCAGCTGAAATCGCTGTAGGCGCTGGGGTCGGCGCTATGCTTGCCCTCGAAGGCGACGGCGCAGGAGGTCGCCAGCCGTTCCAGCCCGGGGCCGGTCATCGCACGGCTGCGGTGATGGCTCGCGAAGGCGACGACTTCGTTGCGGTCGTCGCGATAGGCCCGCAAAGGCGCATCGGGAATATGCCACTGCTCGCAGCGCTGGCTGGACCAGTCGAAGACAGTCTCTTCGACGGCCTCGGGCACGATCTCGACGCGATAGGTCGGCGTCTGCGCGGCAGCCGCGAGCGACGCGGCGGCGACGAGCGCTCCCGCGAGCAGGCCGCTCAGCGATGCACGCTGCCGCCTCATGCGACCTTCCGCTCCGGCGCAGCGGCTCGCTTGACCATCTTGTGGTCGACCCTGTTCTCGGACAGGAAGTCGGACATCGCCGTATAGACCTGCGCGTGCGTGGCGTTGAAGCGGTCGAAACGCGCCTGCTCCCAGTACTCCTCCAGCCGGAACTCCTGGCCCGAGAAGACGTCGAAGCTCGGGATCTGGTAGGTCTCCGCGAACTCGACGGTACGGCTGTCATAGGTGAAATAGATCGACGGCGTGCCATTCGCGAGCGCCATCAGATTGCCGTGCAGCCGGTAGCCGAGCACGAGGTCGAGCCGGCGCACGAGTTTCTCATAATCGGCAACGACGTCGGAGTAGAACATCCGGCTGCGGTAGAGCCGCTCCATCTCCTCATCGAGATACCACTGGCTGGCCCAGCCATTGTCGCGCAGCGCGGCGATAGCCTCTTCCTTCTGGGTAGCGGTCCCGAGCGCGAGCTTCTTCTCCTCGGCCTCGCCCTGCGCCATCAGTGTCACGTCGAACCGGCCCGCCATCGCCTTGACGAGGTCGCGGTGGAAGGTGAGGTAGCGCTGGATATCCTGCGCATAGGTCGTGGACACCTCGCGCCGCAGCGTCACGCCCGCCGTCCGTATCTGATCGAGCGGCCGCAGCTTGATCGCGAGAGCGGGATCGTTGGCGCGAAACGCCGTCGGGCAGCCGATGATGCGAACGTTCTTGATGCCGAGGCCCGCGAGAACATCGGCGGAGTAGGTGCCGCGCACGCCGACCGAGGCGGTCGAATCCGCGATCAGCCGCAGCACCGCCTTCGTATCCTGGCTCAGTTCGAGCTTGCCGCTGACCGGCGCCTGCGCGCCGATGCCGAAGGCGATGACCGGAATCTTCAGCCGGCGCAGCACTTCCGGCGCCTGCCCCCACTCCATCTCGGAATGCACATAGTTCGAGCCGCGCAGGAAGACATAGTCGTATTCGGCGTTCGCCCGGTCGATCGCCGCGACATCGACCTGCTCGATGGGCAGTACGTCGAGCCGCTCGAAATTCAAGAGCTTGAGCGAGGAATCGAAGACGAAGGCATCGCCGATGTTGTGATAGTGGTCGATATGCTCAGCGAGATTGGCATAGTCGTACCAGCGCACATTGTCGTGGTCGTAGACCTCCCCTGACGGGCTGATGACGAGGATGCGGGCCATGGATTTTCTCCCTCTTTTGTCCGCTTGAAATCAGGCGATCATCGGCGCCGCCACGCGGCTTTCCGGCATCGGGACGCCTCGCTTGGCGATCAGGCGCCGGTAGAGCGCCAGATGCGTCGCGGCGCAGTCGATATGGTTCAGCGGCTGGGTGATGCCGCCACGCAGGCGGGACCAGAGATCCGGTTCGGTCAGTGCCCGGGTCATGCAATCGACGAGATCCTCCGGGCTGCCCGCCCGGAAATGCAGGCCGTCGACCCCATCCGTGATCTTCTCGGCCATGCCGCCGAGATTGCTGGAGAGCAGCGGCCTGCCATGGAAGAAGGCCTCCTGGATCACGATCGGCGAGTTCTCCCACCAGACCGACGGCATCACCACCCAATCGACCGAGCGCATCAGGTTCGGCATCTCGTGGTTCTGGAAGGGGCCGCAGAAGCGCACGCGCCGGCCGGCGCTCTCGACGAGCTTGGCGAACTTGTCCTGATAGGCTTGCGGCTGGCGCTCGAGATTGCCGCCATAGACCAGCAGCATCGCATCATCGCCCCAGACCGCATCGGGGATGCGTGTCACGGCGTCGATCAGGACGTCGGCCCCCTTGTAGGGCGTCAACTGGCCGAAATAAGCGAAACGCGAGCGTCGTGCCGCCGGGTCAGGCAGCGGGCGCGGCGGCGCGGCGACTGCCACGTCGATGCCGTTCTCGATCACCGAGAGGCTCTCCTCCGCCAGGCCCCATTCCTTGTAGCGTTCGGCGAGGAAGCGGCTCGGCGAGATGAAATGGTCGGCGAGGCCGAGCACGCCCTTGATGAAGGTCTCGCGCGCCAGGAAGCGGGCCGGCGAGATGTCCGGAAAGCAGCCATTGCAGTCGGTCGGCGAGGCCCGGTAGCAGAGCTTGAACGCACCGGTCTTCACCATCTGGCCGTGATGGTGGCAGATGCTGAGATATTCGTGGAAGGTCACGACGATCAACGCATCGGGCAGCGTATCGCGCGCCGCGTAAAGACATTCGAGCCCGAGCCCGATGAAATGGTGAAAATGCACCACATCGGGTTTCAGGTCGCGCAGCACTCGGACGAAATCGCGCTCGATCTCCTCGGTCGCCCGGTTCGAGATCAGGAAGTGATCATAGTCCTCGGCATAGTAGAGCAACTCGCCGCCGCGCTGGCGCAGGCTCATCAGCGCCGTGCTGGCATGCCGCGGCGTCGGCGCTCCGGTGCGGGCGAGATAATGGGTCTCGACGCCCTCGGCGGCCTGCAGGCCCTTGTGGAGATTGTAGGAAGCGACTTCCGCACCGCCGAGCGACAGCGACGGATGCGCATGGGACACCACAAGTACGCGCATCATCATCCTCTCATGTTGGAAATGGCGAGCGCCCAACGGCGGTCGAAGCTGGTGCGGTCGGCGAGCTGCGTGAGTGCGCCGATATGCGGTCGCGTCTCGGCATCGTCGACGACATAGACCTCGACCTCCGGGACCCAGAGCGAGGGCGCCCCGCTCATCCTGAGCTTGAGGCAGAGATCGAGCCCCTTCTCGGCCGTGGTGAAGTAGTTGCGCGCAAAGCCGCCGACCTCGATGAAGGCCGCGCGCGACAGCACGCAGCATTCGCTGGCGCCGGCGGCGACCTCCATCGGGCCGAGATTGCCGATGGCTTCCAGCGGATAGCCGACGAAGCGGTTGACGACGTGGCGCTGCGCGCCCTCGCCTTCGAGCCAGGCGCCGGCCCAGCGGATCGAATTGTCCTCGAAGAGCAGGGTCGGGCTCGCGACGCATTGCCCGCCGCGCCCGCGATAGGCTCGCTCCAGCCGCCCGAGCCAGCCCGGCATCCGGATCTGGGCCGCGCCCGAGAGCAGCGCCACCGTCTGGAAGCGGCAGGCGCGGACGCCGGCCTCGAGCGCATCGCAGGCATCCTCGACGCCCTCGACGACGACGAGCCGCACGCTGAGGCCATAGAAGCGCGCCAGCCGCCGCGCCTCCGCGCCGGTGCGGTCGAAGCTCTCGGCCGGCGCCGCGATCACGATCGGCAGCGGCCGGATTTCGGGGTCTATGGCCAGCAGCGCGAACAACGCCGAAAGCTCGCGGTGCCGGTGGTCGAGCCCGATCACGAGGCCAAGCGGCGCCTCGGCATCGAAAGCACCGATATCGAGGTTTTCCACCGCACGTGGCGGCGCGATCTCGGCCGCCTGCAGGGCCGGCGCGATCTGCCTCTCGACGACGGTGTTCGCCGTTGAGGAGCGCGGATCGAGCAGGCCGAAGAGGCGCTCCAGCGTCCTGCGCGCCTGGCCGCGGCCCGGATCGAGCGGCAGGAAGGCCGGTCCGGTGCCGTCGACCTCGAATTCGAGGTAAAGCGGCTGGCCCGGCTCCGGGATCAGCTTCGGCGCGAAGACGATGAAGCCGTGGCTGTTGCGCCGCGCCGCCAGCGCAGGGCCGAAGCGCGGATCCTCCATGAAGGCGTTCGTCACGTCGGGCCGCTGGACGCGCGTCCAGAGGCGATCGACGACGCAGGATTGCGAGCCGCTGCGCAAGGTCACCGCCGTAACCTTCCGTTCCGGATCGAACAGCCAGCCGATGATCAGGACGCCGGCATCCTCGATGACGGTCGCGTCATCGATGCCCGCACGAACCGGCACGTCGAGCAGGCAAACCGTGTCGCGCCCGTCGAAGCGCTGCGAGGCCCGCCGCAGCTTCTCCGTCGTGCCCTGCGGCGCGACGCCGTTCTGCAGGCCGTCGCGGAGATGGCCGGGAACCGTGATCGGTTCGAGCAGCACATGACGCTCATAGACCTCGAGGGCCCGCCAGCCGTCATTGCCACGGAAATACAGGCGCTCGATCTCGCCGGGATGGCGGACCGGGCAATCCTCCAGCAGACCGAAGAAGCCGCGCGCGCCGTCTCCGAGGTCGTCCCGCTCGAAGGTGCCGGCCTCCAGCACGGCCGGCGAGAGGCCGCCATGGGCGATCAGCAGCTTCGTCCGCCCTGCCGCGAAATTGGAGGTCCAGCCTTGCAGGAAAACGCTGTCGTCGAGCGGCCCCATCACTTCGATGAAGCCGCCGGGCTTGGCGACCGATTGCAGGAGCAGCCCGACCGCGCGCAACCGCCGCGGATTGGACTTGCCGGCCAGCAGCACCTCGAGCAACCCGTCGACGACGCTCGGGAACGCCTGCCCCGCCTCCTCTGCGAGCCCCTCTAGGAAAGCCGGCAGGGCGAGCGGCTTCGGCGTCAGGATCAGGCGCAGCGGCCGGCCTGGCCGGCCAAGCAGGACCGCTCCGGCCCCGGGCCGATCCGGCATAGGGGCCGGCGCCAGGCAGATGAAGCCGACGCCGACGGAGGCCTCGGCCTTCGGCCGGCGCCAGGTCAGCGCCATCGTCTCGACGCGACTGCGCGGATTGCCGTCGATCGCGACCGGCACCTTGCCGGGGATCGCGTCGCAGGCGCCCATGATGAGGATCGCGTTCTCGCCGAGCGGCGTCCAGGCCACCGTCGGGGCAGGGCTGATATGGGTTCTTTCCGGGACGATCACCTCGTTCATCATGTCACCTGCGAACCAGAAGAACGGCGAGCGTGACGAAGGAGATCACGGCCGCCAGACCGGACAGGAAGCCGAGGACGACCGTCACCTGCCGTAGCGGGGCGCGGGCTTCCTTACGAATCACGGCCAACCGCTCGTCGAAGCTCCTGAGCGTCGCGTCGAAGCGGAGCTGGAAGACGTCGATCTCGGCCAGGCGCTGGGCAATCTGCCCTTCCGCGGCCGCATCGGCCTCGGGATCGCGAGCGGGCGCCCGACTCTGCTCGAGCTGGGCGGCGATCCCGTCGAGCTTTTCACCGAGTTCCTTCTGCGCGAGCTGCGCGCGCCGGTTCAGCGCGATCAGCGCCTCGACACGATCGAAGAAGCGCGCCAGCGGCACGGCGATCGCGGCCTCCGCCGCGAGCTCGGCCGGCGGAGGCAACCGCAGCTCCAGCTCCATCCCGGTCGCATCGGAGACGCCGACGACGGTCAGCGTGTCCCGCGCTGCGACGAGCGCATCGTCGAGTTCCATCGAAAAGGCATGCCGGCCGTCACCGATGCCATTGCGCCGCAGATCGATCCGATTCTGGTCGGCCTTGCTCTCCTGGACCAGGGCGCCATCGCGGAAAACCCTGACCAGCAGATGCTCCTCGGGCCGGGCCTCGTCCCATATCCAGCCATGGAGGCGATTGCCGTCGAGGGCATCGACGCGGCCATTGAGGCGCGCCGGCGTGACATTGGGCAGGCGGATGGTGTCGTCGCGGTTCTGGGTCGCCGTCATGCCGCCTCCGCGAGCTTGAGGTTGTCGAAGAGGGCGAGATGCCGGGTCGCGCATTCCGCGAGCGCCGGCTGCTCGACGATGCCGTCGACGAGCTGCTGCCAGAGGTCCTCCTCGTCGAGGGCGCGGCGCATGGCGCGGGCGAGGTCGGCCGGATCCCCCGGCCGGACATGCAGGCCGTCGACGCCGTCCCTCACCATCTCGGCCATGCCGCCGATGCCGCTGACGATCAGCGGCCGGCGATGCTGGAACGCCTCCTGGATCACCAGCGGGGCGTTCTCCCACCAGACCGACGGCATCACCACCCAGTCGATCTCGGCCATCAGCTCCGGCACGTCCTCGCGGGCGTACGGCCCGCACTGCGTCACCGCACTGCCGGCCTCGGAAAACGCCTGACCGAGCGCCGTGGTGAAGGCCTCGCTCTGGAAAGGCGCCCCGCCATGGATCCGCAGCGAGAAATCGCCGTCGCCCCGGTCCGCGATCAGCTTCGCCGCCTGGAGCAGCGGCAGCACGCCCTTCCAGGGGTTGAGGTTGCCGAAATAGCCGAAATTGCCGCGCCGCCCCCTGGTCGCTCGATGCGCAGCGGTGCTCCGGGCCGGGCGCGCATTGGCGATGACCTCGATCCTCTCCGCCGGCAGACCCCAGTCGACATAGCGCTGGCGCAGGAAGCGGCTCGGCGCGACGAAACGGTCGACGGCGGCCAGATGCGTCTTCAGGAAGCGCTCGCGCAGCAGGAAGCGGTCGGAGCCAATGTCGGGGAAGCAGCCATGGCAGGAACTCGGCGAGGCGCCGGTGCAGCGCTGCTTGTCGCTCGGCCGCACCATCAGCCCATCATGGTGGCAGATCGGATAGTAGTCGTGCAGCGTCATCACCAGCGCGGCCTGCGGCAGGAGCCGGCGCGCCAGCGCCAGGAATTCCGCGCCGATCAGCACGAGATGATGGATGTGGATCACATCCGGCCGGAACTCGCTCAGCAAGGTCGCGAGGTCCTGCAGCGTGCCATAGTGATCGATCTGGCTGAGATGAAAACGGTCGAAATGGCCGCTCCAGAGAAGCAGGTCGCCCGCTTCGCCCGTCGCCTGAAACGCGGTCCCGGGATGCGGCTGACGATGGATCGCATTGGTCGCCCCGAGGAACAGCACCTCGCAGCCTTGCTCGCGATAGGCCTGCGCGAGATCATGGGCGAAGATTTCCGTCCCGCCGGGATGCAGGTCGGGATGGTTATGGGCGACGACGAGGATGCGGCGCGTCATTTCCCACCTCCGGGCTTCGTCGCGATCAGCAGATCCTGGTAATGGGCCGCGGTCGTGCCCCGCCAATGGCCGCGCCGCAGCCCTTCGGAAGCAAGGCCGGCCGCCCCCGCCGCATCGAGCAGCCAGTCCGTGTCGATGCCGGCCGCCGCCAGCGGCGCTTCCTCGATCGCATACCAGCCCGGCCCGTCCTGCCAGCGCTTGAACTTGAGCCGCTCCTGGCCGGTACTCGCGCCGTCGATCGCGAAAGCGGTGAGGAACAGCCGCCCGCCGGGAGCGAGCAGCCGCGAGGCCTCGTTCAGATAGACGACGAGCTCATCCGGCGGCAGATGAGTCGCGACAGAGACCATCGTGACGAAATCGAAGCTGCCATTGGCGAAGCCGAACTGGACTTCCGTGCCCGGCAGCGAACCCTGCGGATTGTAGAGCGGATGGGCGATGTCCAGCCGCTGGAAACGGAAGCGCGGATACGCGGGCGTAATCGTCTGGGCGCACCACAGAATGCCCTCCATGACGGGATCGACCCCGTCATAGCTGCCGCGTTCGGGATCGAGATACTGAGTCAACGGCACGGCCATGCGGCCGATCCCACAGCCGATGTCGAGGATGCGCTCATCCGGGCGCAGCCGCCCCAGACGGATGTAGTGGCCGAGGAACTCCGCCCCGATCGCGCGATAATCGCCGTCGCCGACAAAGATGCTGCCCGGCGGGGGATGCGGCAGGAAGCGGTTGGTCTGAACCGAGGCCATCAGGTAGCCGAGCTCGGCTGCGCTGATGCCATCCGGGCGCGCCTGATCGGGCGCGATCTGTCTCAGGGCCGTTATCGCCGTCATGCTGCTGTCGCTCTCCTGAGATTGACGCGGGGAATGAAATCGCTCTCCCGTGGCGCCGGCTCGCGCGGGGCGGGCTTCTGCACCGTGCCGTCGATCGCGCCCATCAACGCGTCGATCTGCGCGTCCCAGCGCCGCGTCTGAAGCCAGGCATTGTGCTGGGAGGCGACGCCCCGCATGTAGTCGCCGCTCTTCGAAATGGACTGGCGCTCGAGATGGTAGAGCGCCACAGCAGGCACGTAGACGATGCCGAAGCCGGCGCGGCGAACCTTCAGGCAGAGGTCGCTGTCCTCGTAGTCGCCGATGACATAGCCGTGGTCGAAGCCGCCGACATCCTGGAACAGCTCCCGCAGCATCACGATGCACGCGCCGGTCACGCCCGGCACGGGCCGCTCGACATTGGCCGGCTCATAGTTCGACGGCATGCCCTTGAAGTAGTGATGGTTGAGCCAGGTGCCCTTGCTGTCCCGCTTGAAGAACAGGCCGGCATGCTGCAGCGAACCGTCATCATAAAGCAGCTTCGGGCCGACGACGCCGATCCTGTCGCGCGGGCTCAGCTTCTCGCTCAGCATCGGCAGCCAGCCATTGGCGGCCGGGATCACGTCCGAATTCACCAGCGCCAGGACCGGGCTGCGCGCCACTTTCGCCCCCGCATTGCAGGCCGCCGAGAAGCCGCCATTGCGGCCCATGACGACGAGCTGCATCGGCAGGCCGTAGGCGAGGTGGAGACCACCGAGCAGATGCGTGACTTCCGCCTCGTGCTCGGGCGAGTCGAGCACATAGATCAGCTCGGCCTTGCCGACGAACCAGGGATCGCCAGCGAAGGCCGCGACCTGCACACGCAGGAATTCGTAGACGCGGTAGAGCGGGATCACGACCGAGACCGCTGGCGCCGCGACCTGTCTGCCGAAGCCTCGGACCTGCGGCTCGGGCAGGGTCTCGTGAAGTTCTGCCTGGCACGCCGCCAGAAGCGGCGCGAGCGTGGTCTCCAGCGCATCCGCCGTGAGGAACTGCGGAGGAATGGCCGCCAGCGCCCTTGCCCGGATAGCGGCGGGATCGGCCGGCTGCACCGGCGGGCGAAGCATCAGCGTCGTGCCGGATTTCAGCCTGACCTCGCAGCGCGGCTGCAGGACGGGCGCGCCCATCGCGTAATGCGGCGCGAGAGCTGCAAAGCCGATCGCCGACCGCACCGTTCCATCCGGCCCGGGCGGCAATCGCGCCGGGAAGCGCCTGATTCGATCGAGCATCGGCATCGGTGAACGCCCGCCGCCATGCAGCATGATCTCGTCGAGCAGCCCGTCGGGATCGCGCAGCCAGCCGCCGATCAGCAGGCCGGCCTTGTTGCAGACCGCGAGGTCGAGTTCCGCCGCCGGCAGATCGTCGTTGCGGTGAACATTCTGCACTGCGAGCGGCAAACGCCTCTGCATCTCAATTGCAAGAAGCCGCCCCTGCTCCGACAGTCCGGCGAGCTGCTCGACGAGCCAGTTGCGCAGGCCGTCGCGGCTCGCCGCCTTGCTCGCCCACCAGCGACCGAGGGACTGCGAGGCGGACTGCGAGCCTTGCCGGGGCGGCAACGTCCTGACGACCAGCCCGCCCTCCCCTTGCAGGACCAGCATACCGCCGCCACGCACGGGCGGCTCGTCCAGGACAAAGTGGAACTCGTGCCGCCCCTTGCGGTCGGCGGAGCCCAGCCGCGAGCGCAGGTCGAGGCGGGCGAGGCCGGCACCGTCCAGCCGGGCGGCTGCACGAAGCGCTCCGAAGTCGGACGGCAGCGCGGTCTCGAACAGCAGCTTGCCGTCGACCAGCGTCGCCACGGGCGCTGCGGGGGCGATCTTCGGAAAAAGGACAGTCAGGAACTGGCGCAGGAAGGAAAGATACTGCGCCGTCGTCGTCAGGCCGAACAGCGCGGGCCACGGCCCGGAGAGCGCGCCGGCCAGCGACAGCCTCGCCTTTGCCGTCAGCTCGCTCAGAATCTCCCCGGGGTCGGCCAGATTATGGACCAGGGCCGGGTCGAAGGTCGCGGTCACCTCCCCCTGCGGGCCCTGGTCGGACAAAGTCGCGACGATGCCGTCATGGCCATTATGGCGGAACGCCACCGCAAGCCGCTCGCGCCCGTCCCGCAAGCCGAGCATGATCGAGGCCGAAGGAAGCCGCCTGCCCTTACCGGACAGCGCGATCGCGGGCTTGCCGAAAGGCGAGACCTCGCGCGTCCAGCACAGCAGGAAGACCGAGCCACCGAGCCGGTGCAGTTCGAGATGCGTCGGGCATGAGTCCGCCATGACGACGGGCGCCTGTGAGAGCATGAAATTCGATCCCGCCGAAGCATCGGCCCGAAAGGTGGAACGCGGCTTTCGGGAAAGCCGATGCAAAACCAAAGGGATGGATCATCGGATCCGGTATGGAGCCGATGATCCGGTGCGGCGCCGGCCTCGATCGGGCCGGCGCCGCGGATGACGATCGTCAGGCGACCGTGAAGTAGGAGTTCGGATCGCTCTGGATGTCCTCGGCCGTGACCCCGACCAGGGTCAGCGTGTCGCCATTGCCGAGATCGATGACGGCATTGCCGCCGACGGTGCTGGTACGTGCCGCCAGATCTTCGGCAGAACTGATGCCCGTCCCGTTGATGTCGGAAGAAATCTTCAGCAGATCGTCACCGGCATGGAAGTCGAGCACGACATCGTTGCCGCCCCCTCCGGTAAAGCTGAAGATGTCGGAACCGGCGCCGCCCGACAGGATGTCGTCGCCCGCGCCGCCGAAGAGCAGATCGTCGCCGGCTCCGCCCTGGATGATATCGTCGCCAGCACCACCCTGAAGGATGTCGCTGCCGGCGCCACCGATCAGGAGATCGTCGCCCGCACCGCCCTGGAGGATGTCGCTGCCGGCGCCGCCGATCAGGAGATCGTCGCCCGCACCGCCCTGGAGGATGTCGGCACCCGCCCCACCCAGGAGCAGGTCGCTGCCAGCGCCACCCTGCACGACATCGCTGCCGGCGCCGCTGAACAACACATCATCGCCTGCGCTTCCGCTCAGGAAATCGTCCCCCTGCCCGCCGAAGATGACGTCATCACCCTCGTCGCCGAACAGCGCATCGTCACCGCTGTCGCCGAAGAGAACATCGTCACCCTCCTCACCGAACAGCGAGTCGTTCCCGCTTCCGCCATGGGCGACATCATGCCCCGCCCCGGCGAAGATCACGTCACTGAATCGACTTCCCACCAGAAAATCGTCGAAAGCACTTCCTTCGATCGTAGCCATTCGTCACCTCCTCGGCGATCTCAGGGCGCCCCCCGAAGCCCGGCGACTTGATCGCCACGCACCGGATACGGCACCGTTCCGACGACATGCGCACTGCACGCCACCGCTCGACAGCTGAAAGAATACTCGATGATTGCAGTGCAGCAAGCTTTTAATTCTGACCATTTTGCGACGCACAACGATTTAAGCTTGATTTCGATAGCATTATACTTATGGCTTCAAACGAAATAGCATCGAAAATCGAAATATAAACTCGCATGCATTTAATCAGAATGCTGCACGAGCGAAATGAAGGAGGTCTAACTTATTGATTTCAAGAGATAAATCAGTCTTCGCGAAAAGCCCGATTGAAGCTGTCGGTGAAGGGCGCGAGCAGATAGTCAATCGCGCGGCGGGAGCCGTTCACGATCAGCACCTCCGCCGTCATGCCGGCATGGAGCACGATTTTATTTTCGCGCAGGCTCTCTGGACTGATCTCCGCGCGGACGACGAAATAGGCGGCGTTGGTCTTCTCGTCGATCAGCTGGTCCGGGGCGACGTAGCTCACCTTCGCCAGAAGCGGCGGCAGAAGCCGCGAGTTGAACGCCGTCAGCCGGATGCGCGTCTCGGCGCCGACGCGGATGACGTCGATGTCGCGGGGGTCGACCTTGGCCTCAACGACCAGCGGCTCCTGCTCGGGCACGATGTCGAGGATGGCCTCGCCAGCCGCGATCGCGCTGCCGGCTGTCCTCATCCTGATATTCGCGACGATACCCTCCTGCGGCGACAGCAGGACAAGCCGGCGCAGCACGTCCTCCGCCTGGACGATCCGCTCGTTCACCTCGGAGAGCGCGAGCTGGCTGTCCTGGATCTCCCGGGCGATCTCGTTCTGGCGTTCGAGGGTGATCGAGAGAATCTCAAGATTGGCACCGGCCACCTGCTGCTCCGCCTTGGCCTTGCGTGCGGCGTTCTCGCCGGCACGCCCGGCGAGCTCGCTCTGACGGGTCTGGAGATCGACGAGCTGCGTGCGCTTCGCGTAGCGCTTCTCGTAGAGCTCCGCCATCACGCGGGTCTCCTCGTCGATCAGCGTGCGCTGGTAGCGGATCGCATCGATCTGGGCCTGAAGCGCCTCGGCCTCCGCCTGATGCTGCTCGATGACGCGCTGCTGGATGCGGATCTTGCCGTCGTAGACCTGCGTGCGCGCCTTGAAGAGCCCGCGTTCGGCGCGGACGACCTCGCGCGCGATCGGCGTCTGGTCCCTCTCGATGTCGTCGGGGAAATCGACCTCCGCCGCATTGGCCTGCTCGGTCCTGAGCCGCGCCAGCTTGGCCTCGAGGCCGACGCGCTTGGCCCGGAGCTGATGCAGCTCTGCGCCGGCGCGCGCATCCTCGAGCCGCAACAGCGGCTCGTCCTTGGCGACGCGCTCGCCCTCCGTCTTGAGCAGCATCTTGAGGACGCCGCCTTCGAGATGGCTCACCGTCTTGCGCTTGCTGTCGACGGCGACCACGCCGCTCGCGACCGCGGCATTGTCGAGCCGCGCCGTCACCGCCCAGGCGCCGAAGCCGCCGAAGCCGACACCGATCGCCGCCACGCCCGCCAGAACCAGAGTGCGCAGCGAGGGCCGGCGCTCCTCCTGATCGTCCGGCAGCGCCGCCAGGGCGAGCGCACGGTCCTGCAGCTTGACCAGAGCCTGGCCGGTCATGCGCTCACCTCGCGAATGGCCCCGGCGGCCGCCGGGACCAAGGGCCTATTGGCGGGCTCGATCTCGACGATGCCGCCCGGCGTGATCATTCCGGCGATGGCGGAGCGCGGCCCGAATTGCTGGACCCGGCCCTCGCGCAGCACGAGGATCTTGTCGACCACCTGCATGACGGATGGGCGATGGGCGATCAGCACCACGATCGCCCCGGCCTCGCGCGCAGCCACAATGGCGCGGACCAGACTCTGCTCTCCCTCGGCATCGAGATTGGCGTTGGGTTCGTCGAGCACGATGAGCCGCGGCATGCCGTAGAGCGCGCGCGCGAGGCCAATGCGCTGGCGCTGGCCGCCCGAGAGCTTGAAGTCGCCATCGTTGACATGGGTGTCATAGCCGAGCGGCAGCCGCCCGATGAGCTCATGGACCCCCGCGATGCGGGCGGCTTCCAGGATCGCGTGCGGATCGGGCTTGCGCAGACGCGCGATGTTCTCCGCGATCGTCCCGTTCAGCAGCGAGACCGACTGCGGCAGATAGCCGACCATCGCGCCGAAGGAGCCGCGCTCCCAGAGATAGACATTGTGGCCGTCGAGATAGATCCCGCCGACATTCGGCTTGAGCACGCCGACCATCAGCCGCGCCAATGTCGACTTGCCCGCCCCGGAGGGGCCGACGACGCCGAGCACCTCACCGGGCTGCAGCGAGAAGGCGACGCTCTTGATGACCGTCTGCTCCGAGCCTGACGGAGCGAAGACGACACGATCCACGACCAGCTCGCCTTGCGTCGGCGGCGTCGGCACGGTCTGGCGCTGCGAGCTGCGCGATTGCAGCAGTTCCTTGACCCGGTTCCAGGCCGTCGCCGCCAGCACCCATTGGCGCCAGTCGGAGATCATCGAATCGAAAGGCGCGAGCAGACGGCCGAGCAGGATGCTCGCGGCCATCAGCGTGCCCGCCGTGACCTCGTTGCGGATGATCAGCACCGCCCCCGTGGCATAGATTGCGAGCTGCATCGTCATGCGCGAGGATCGGGTCAGTGCGGCGATGAATTTCCCGCGCCGCGTGCCGACGTCGAGATGCTCGATCATCGCGAGCTGCTGGCTCTTCCAGCGGCTCGCGAGAGCCGGCAGCATGCCCATCGCTTCGATCGTCTCGGCATGGCGCAGGCTTGCGCCGACCTCGTTGATGCTGGCGACCCCCTCGGCATTGGCTTCCTTCAGCACGCGCCGCGTCAGCACGTCGGAGAGCACGCCGAGCACCAGCAGGATCACCAGCGAGACCAGGCCGACGAGGCCGTAGACAGGATGGAGGGCGAAAAGCACGGCGAGGAAGATCGGCGACCAGGCCGCTTCGAGCGGTGTCGCGACGGCCGAGCTCGCGATGAAATAGCGAATGTCGTTAAGGTCGCGGATCGCCTGGGTCGCCTGCCCGGAGCCTTGCTCGAGGGACGCACTGACCGCCGCCTGCAGCGCCGGCAGGTTAAGCTGGCGCGCAAAGATGCTCGCCATCGTCTGGAAGGTCAGCGAGCGGATGAACTCGATCACGCCATAGAGTGCCAGCCCGACGACCGCGATGACGAGCAACATCGTCAGCGTGTCGTAGCTGCGGCTGACGACCACGCGGTCCTGCACCTGCATCATGAAGAGCGGCACGATCAGCAGCAGCAGATTGACGAACATGCTGAGGAAACCCGCATAGGCCAGGCCTCCCACGAAAGAGCGCTGCAAGCCTCGGATCAACACGTCGGGCGCCAATGTCTTCGCCTCCATTCAGATCTCCGGATCGAAAGCCCGCAATTAGGCAAGGAGCCGCCGCGAAGCAGAACCTGACGCCAGCCAATTGGCAGGTTGACACGTCAGTGATGGCAAGACAATGACAGATCACTGCCTGATAAATCCCGGTTAATATCGAAAATTAAGGCGAAAAATCGAAACAATTTGAAATTCGAAACAGTTCGATCCGGTTCATCTTACGATAAAATCTACAAATATCGCGATCTGAGGTGGCATGTGCTTTGCGTGTAGGCTAATCATCGGATGTGGGATTCGTTCGGGTCGGGGTTACCCATTTTGACAAGCAGGCGGAGTAGGAAATGCAGCCCAAGCCGCATGGCAGCGAACAAGTCCTGGACAGAGTACTGAACGGCCATCACCCCAGGGCGCCCGAGCCTCCACGGGACGCGGACAGCGTATCGCGGCGCGTCGGCGTCTCCCCGCTCGATCTCGCGCGGGTCATCGAGCGGGTCAGCCGCAGATTCCTCGACTATATGCGGCTGGAGCTGACCAAGCTCGGCGTGGACGATATCTCACCGTCGCAGGTCATGGTCCTGCTCACGATCGGGCAAGGCGAGATCGCGGTCCGCGATCTCTTGGATCGAGGCCATTATGTCGGCTCCAACGCCTCCTACAACCTGAAGCAGCTGGTCGAGAGCGGCTATCTCGAGCGCGGGGCCTCGCCGCGCGACCGGCGGCTGGCGCGCATATCCCTTTCGCTCAAGGGCCAGATGCTCTGCGAGCGGCTGCGCCTGATCGACGATTCGAACCCGTTCGGCCAGAACCTCGATTTCAACGCCGAGGCCGATCTTCAGACGACCTATGACACGCTGCGCCGGCTCGAGCAGTGGTGGAGCGACTCGTTGCGTTTTGGAGGCGTTCTGCTCGCATCATGCATGTCCTATTCGTACATCGCTCCGGATCTGGTCAATTCGCTCACCTGATCGCGCGCCTCGTTTCCGAGGGCGCGGAGGTCACGCTGTTGACGGAGCATGCGGCGCCCCACCAGGCGGGCGTCAGGCAGCTGACCTATGCGGTCGGGCAATCGACCACGACGCATGCCGCGCTGGCGGCGACGGATTACCACATGCGCACCGGCGAGGCCGTCGCCGGCCTGCTCGGCCGGCTCGCCCAGACCGATCCGCCCGATGTCGTCATCGGTCACATCGGCTGGGGCGGGTTGTTGTTCGCGCGCGATGCGCTGCCCGACGTGCCGCTGATGGGCTATTGCGAGTATTACTACAACAGCGAAGGCTCCGATCTCGACTTCGATCCCGGATCCGCGATCCCGGATGCCGAGCGCCATCGCATCCGCATGCGCAACGCGGCGCAGCTGCTGACGCTGGAGACGCTCGACGCCGCCTACACGCCGACGCGCTGGCAGCAGCAGCAATACCCCGCGCATCTGCGCCAGCGCATCGCCGTCTGCCATGATGGCATCGATGCGAATTTCTGCCACCCCGATCCGGCGGCCGTTCTGCGCCTGCCCGACGGGCGCGTGCTGCGGCACGGCGATCCGGTAGTGACCTTCGCGGCCCGTGATCTCGATCCCTATCGCGGCTATCCCCAGTTCATGCGCGCAGCTGCACAGGTCGCCGCGCGCCATCCCGACGCCCTGTTCGTCACGGTCGGCGGCGATGGTCCAGGCTATGGCCGAGCGCGGCAGGATGGCCGCCTCTGGCGCGAGGTGATGCTGGAGGAGACAGGTCTGGCGGATCGCATGGCCCACATTCCCTGGCTCGCCCCCGACCAGTTGGTCCGGCTGTTCCAGGTCTCGGCGGCCCATGTCTATCTGAGCGTGCCCTTCGTCCTGTCCTGGTCGCTGCTGGAGGCGATGGCCTGCGGCAGCCTGATCGTCGGCTCCGATACGCCGCCGGTTCGGGAGGTCATCACCGACGGCGTCAACGGGCTGCTCGCGCCCTTCCACGACACGGCCGCACTGGCGCATCGGATCGAGGAGGCGCTTCGCAGAGGCCCCATGCTGGGCGGGCTACGCCGCGCCGCGCGCGCGACCGTCGTCTCGGGCTATGAGCGCGAACGCTGCGTCGACCGTCAGCTCGGCTGGATCGCAGGCCTCGGCCAGCAGCGTGAAGCCGTGCCGGCGTGACGCCAGAGCATTTTCGAGCGACCCGGCGTCCACCCCGCGTGAAAAAAAAGCTCTGGCCGCCCTACTGCAGGGTGGTGTAGCCGGCCTTCCGGAAGGTCATCGCCTCGGTGATCAGTCGGCCTGAACGCACCGGACGGACGCCCGCTTCTTCCCAGCCATCGGCCGCCATCAGGCGCGAGACCATGCTGTGCAGGCGCTGCAAGTGATCCTCGCGATCATCGTCGAGCCAATTGCCCCACCATTCCTCGATCAGCCCGATCAGCGGCTCGAGTGGCGGCGCCCCGCTTTCGGCGGCGTATTGCAGCGCCGCATGGCCGGCCGGCGATGAGATGATCTCCCAGATCTGGAGAGGTTCCGTCCCCCTCAACATCGAACGTGATCCCTGTTCGTCTAGCCGCGTCCTGCGGCAACGCTGTTTGCCACAATACGCGCCATCCGGCTAAGCGGATGCCGGAATTTGCTGAATAATATCTGGATGTGATTGCATACCGAGGCAAAGTCCCGCGATGGATTAAGCTGGCATTGACCATGTCGCCGTCCGGGCCGAAGACCATGCGCCAGTCAGTGCAGGTGGTGGACGGGCGTGGCATCTGGTGCGATTGGCAATGCCGGGCCGATCGTTCACGCCTCGCGAAAGCCGAGTCGCGTGCTGATCAGCCGGCCAGCGTCCTTCAGCATGGCGACCAGTTCGCTGCTGCGCTGATGGTAGCGCATCGTGACGACGCCGAGGTTCAGGGCCGCGACCACGCTGCCGTCGCGCGCCCGGACCGGCGTGGCGAGCCCGGTCGAGCCGAGCACATGCTCCTCGTCGCAGATGGAGATGTCCTCCTCCCGGATCCGGACGAACAGGGCGCGGATCACGTCCGGATCAGTCGGTGTCTTCGGCGTGCGCGCCAGCAGCGGCACGCGTGCGAGATAGGCCTCAGTCAGGGCTTCGTCCCAATGCGCCAGCAACAGCCGGCCGGTTGCGGTGCAGTAGGAATCGCTCTGGCCATCGAGATCGACATCGAAGCGGATGGCCTGCCGGCTGACGCATTTCGCCAGCCGCTTGGCCTCGCCGCGCGTGTTGCGCACCGCCAGCACCACCGTCTCGCCCGAGGCGTCGCGCAGGCTCTCCATGACCGGATGCGCCGCCGAAAGCAGCCGCGCCTCATGGGCGCGCGTGGCCGAGCGGTGCCGGCTGGCATGCACCAGCACATAGCGCTCGGTCGAGTCCTGGATCGCGTAGCCGCGCGAGACCAGCGTCTGCGCGAGGGCATGCGCGCTGCTCTTTGGAAAGCCCAGAGTGGCGACGATGTCCTTGAGTTTCACCGGCTCGGCGCAGCCCGCGAGATACTCGAGAAGGTCGAGCATACGAGCCGCCGATTTCACTTCAGTATTCATATATGTGAACCTGATCCAACTTGTCGAACAAATTAGCCGACGATAGGCTCTCCTTCAATCGAGATGAATTCAAGACCTTAGACGGGGTGAATTCGGCAGATGAAGGCATCGCGCAGCCCATCCGTGGCGATCGTGACCGGCGGCGCCAGGGGCATCGGCCGGGCCTGCGCCAAGACGCTCGCCGGAGCCGGCTTCGACATCACGCTGGTCGATCTGCTCCGCCCCGAACTCGATCGCACCGCCGATGAGATCCGCGCGCTCGGCCGCGGAGTCCTGACCTTCGAGGCCGACGTCTCCTCCTTCGCCGAGGCTCAGCGCATCGCGGACGAGACGGTCGCACAGCTCGGTCGCATCGACGTGCTCGTTAACAATGCCGGCCGCTCGATGCCGAAAGGCATCCTCGAGATCACCGAGGACGAGTTCGACCGCACCATCGCGATCAATCTGAAGAGCTGCTTCAACTACATCCGCGCGGTTGCGCCGGTGATGCAGGCGCAAGGGAACGGCCGCATCGTCTCGATGTCCTCGCTCAACGCCCATACCGGCGGCGTCACCGCCGCGGTCAGCCGCTTCGCCTATGCCGCCGCCAAGGCCGGCATCATCGGCATGACCAAGGCACTCGCCAAGGAACTCGGCCCGAATATCCTGGTCAACGCGATCTGCCCCGGCGTGATCGAGACCGAGCTCGGCAACACGCTGACGCGCGAGCGCGGTGCGGCGCTCGCCCAGGCAGGCATCGCCCTGCAGCGCATGGGCAAGCCGGAGGACGTCGCCCAGCTCGTGCTGTTCCTGGCTGCGTCGGAACCTTGCTTCATGACCGGCCAGGCGCTCGTCGTCGACGGCTTCCAGTTCAATTGTTGAGCGCTTGAGCATGATGATGCGTCCGACGACCGACCCCAGCCTACGCCGACCCGTTGTCGAGACGGCACAGGCTTTGCCTGAATCACTCGCCGCGACGGAACGGAGCTGAGCCGTGGGCTATCGCATCGGCGTCGATATCGGCGGCACCTTCACCGATTTCTGCGTCTTCGACGAGGCATCCGCCGCGCTGCGAACGCTGAAGGTGTTGTCGCGGCCGGATGCGCCGGGTGCCGAGGTGCTGCAGGGACTGGACGAGATCGAACGTCGCTTCGGCATCGCGCCGCAGGATGTCTCCTATTTCACCCATGGCTCGACCGTGGGCGTGAACAGCGTGATCCAGGGCACCGGCGCCCGGCTCTGCCTGTTCGTGACCGAAGGCTTCCGCGACGTCCTCGAACTCGCCCGGCTGAAGATCCCCGACCCTTACGACCTGTTCTCGCGCCGCCCCCCACCGCTGGTGCCGCGCGACCGGGTCATCCCGTTGCGCGAGCGCATGAGCGCCGATGGCCGAGCCGAAATCGTGCCCGAGGAGGCCGCGATCGTCGCGGCGCTGGCAAAGGCGGAGGCTGCCGGGGCCGAGGGCATCGTGCTCGCCTTCCTTCACAGCTATTCCAACCCGGCGCATGAGCTGCTGGTGAAGGAGACGCTGAAGCGTCTGCGCCCCGATCTGCCGGTGTTCTGTTCGGCCGATGTCTGGCCGATCGTGCGCGAATACGAACGCACCATCACGGCCTGCATCCATGGCTCGGTGCAGCCGCGCGTCTCGCACTATATCGGCCGGCTCGAGGCCGCACTGCGCGAGCGCGGCGTCGCGCCGGCCCCGATGATCACCAAGTCGAACGGCGGCGTCATGACCGCCGCCGCCGGCAAGGAGCGCAGCATCGAGATGCTGCTCTCGGGCACGGCGGCGGGCGTGATCGGCGCGGGCTTCGTCGCGGAGCGCGCCGGCTTCCCCCGCGTGATGAGCCTCGACATCGGCGGCACCAGCGCCGACGTCGCCCTGCTGCGCGACGGCATGCCCGATTTCCGCTCCGGCGAGCTGGTCGGCCAGTATCCGATCTATCTGCCGACGGTCTCGGTCTCCTCGATCGGTGCCGGCGGCGGCTCGGTCGCCAGCGTCGATGCGCTCGGCGTGCTACGCGTCGGCCCCGAGAGCGCCGGCTCGACACCTGGGCCCGCCTGCTACGGACGCGGCGGCGAGCGTGCCACCATCACCGACGCCTTCGCGGTCAAGGGCGTGCTCGGCGCAGCCGAGCTCGGCTATGGCGCCGTCAACGTCGATAGCGCGAAGGCGCTCGCCGTGGTCGAGCCGCTGGCGCAAGGGCTCGCGCGCAGCGCGGTCGCCACGGCGGAAGCGATCATCGATCTCGCCGTCGCCAATATGTACCGCGAGGTCAGCCGCCTGTTCTCGCAGGTCGGCGAGGAGCCGAGCGGCTATGCCCTGCTCGCCTTCGGCGGGGCTGGACCCATGATGGGCTGCCTGCTCGCCGAAGCCATGGGCATGGAAACCGTCATCATTCCGGAGACGCCCGGCGTGCTCGCCGCGCTCGGCGGACTGCTGGCCGATGTGCGCTCCGACTTCGTCCGCGTCACCTTCCTCGACGTCGATGCCGCAACCATGCCGGCGATCGGCGACGCCCTTGCGGGCCTCGCGGCCGAGGCGCGCGACTGGCTGCACGGCAGCCAGGGTCATGGCGGTCAGGGCTTTGACGGCGAAGCGACGCTGACGATCTCCGGCGACATGCGCTATCGCGGCCAGTCCTACGAGATCGAGACGACGATCGCCGAGAGCTGGATCACCGACGGCGACGACAAGGCGATCATCGCCGCCTTCCATGCCCGCCATGCCGAGATCTACGGGCATGCCGACGAGAAGGCCGACGTGCAGCTCGTTGCCCTGCGCGTCGTCATCGCCGGCAGGACGCCGAAGCCCTCCTTCCCGGCCCGCGAGATCGCACCCTTGGATGTGGCTCCGGAAGGCACCGTCGCGGTCACCCATCGCGGCGGCGAGATCGCGGCCGCCCTGTTCCGGCGACGCGACCTGAAGCCCGGCAGCCGCTTCGCCGGCCCCGCCGTCATCCTCCAGGACGACACGACGACCTGGGCGCCACCTGGCTTCAGCGGGTCGGTCGATGGCTATGGCAACCTCATCCTGAACAAGGAGCGGGCGTCATGACGGCCCACACCATGACATCCGCCATCACGCCCTTGCTTGATCCGGTCACGCTCCAGATCCTGAAGAGCCATTTCGAGGCCGCAGCCGAAAGCATGGGCTACACCCTGCTGCGCACGGCCCATTCCGCCTTCGTCAAGGAAACAGAGGACTTCACAAGCGGCCTGACCACGCCCTGCGGCCAGACCTTCGCCAGCCCCAAGGATCTCGGCGCGACCTGGTTCATCGGCCTGGACTACAAGGGGGCCATCGACGCGATCGCCGATTACAGGCCCGGCGACATCTGCATCACCAACGACCCATATTCCGGCTATGTCTGCACCCACGCGCCCGATGTGCATCTGTGGATGCCGATCTTCGAAGGCGACAGGCTGGTCTGCTTTGCCGTCGGCCACATCCACAACACCGACATGGGCGGCGCGGTGCCCGCTTCGCTGTCGCGGGCGCTGACGGAGGTCCAGCAGGAGGGCATCCGCATCCCGCCGATGAAACTGGTCGAGCAAGGCGTAACGAACGAGCAGGTGCTCGCCATCATGCTGCGCAATGTCCGCATGCCCGACCAGAACTGGGGCGACCTCAAGGCCCAGATCGCCTCGCTCAAGACCGGCGAGCGCAAGATCAGGGACGCCATCGCCCGCTTCGGCGTCGAGGCCGTCTGCGCGGCGACCTATGGCGTGCTCGACCTCGCCGACCGGCAGGCGCGCCGCCTCTTCGCCTCGATGCAGGACGGCGACTATGTCTTCACCGACTATATCGACGAAGACAGCCCCGGTGGCGTGCCCTGCCGGCTGAAGCTCACCGTGCGCGTCAGCGGCGACGAGGCAGTGTTCGATTTCACCGGCAGCGATCCGCAGCTGCAATCGGCGCTGAATATGCCGACCGGCGGCCTGCCGCGCCATATCCTGCCGCTGGTCGGCTACAATTACGTCGTCTATTCGCTCGACCCGACCGTCGCGCTCAATGCCGGGCTGTTGCGGCCGGTACGCTGCATCCTGCCCGAAGGTTCCGTGGTCAACCCGGTCTATCCGGCGGCGACCGGCATGCGCAGCCTGACCTGCGCCCGTGTCCAGGGTATGGTCGTCGGCGCCTTCTCGCTGGCACTTCCCGACAGGCTGCCGGCCGGCCCGGCGGGCGGCGGCGGCATCCTCAATGTCCGCACCACCGACAGCCGGACCGGGCGGCTAGCCATGGCCTCGATCAACCCGATCACCGGCGGCGGCGGCGGCTGGGCCAGGGAGGACGGGCAGGACGGCTCCAACTCCTTCCTCAAGAACACGCCGATCGAGATCACCGAATCCGAGGTGCCGATCCGCGTGCTCAGCTATGAACTCGTGCCCGATTCCGGCGGCGCCGGGCGCTATCGCGGCGGCCTCGCGGCGCAGATGACCTTCAAGATGTTCACCCCGAACTCGGTCGTCACCGCGCGCAACCGCGACCGGGTGCGCTTCTCCTGCTGGGGGCTCGAAGGCGGTGAACCCGGCGCGACCTGCAATTTCCTGCGCAACCCCGGAACGGAACGCGAGGAAAGCCTCGGCAACACCGATGTCGTGCGCTGCGCGCCGGGCGACGTGCTGATGATCTCGGCAGCCGGCGCAGGCGGCTGGGGCGATCCCTTCACCCGTCCCGTCACCGAGGTCATGGACGACGTCGCGCAGGGCAAGGTCTCGGAGGAAGGCGCCCGCCGCTACGGCGTCGTCGTGCGAGACGGCATTCTCGACGAGCCCGCGACGCAGGCTCTGCGTGACCAGCCGGGCAAACGCCCGAGCGGTCTCGTCTTCGACGATGAGCGCCTGTCGTTCGAGACGATGTGGTCCAGCGAGGCCTGGGACCATCTCTCGAGCCTGCTCTTCGCCCTGCCGATCGAATGGCGCTTCTTCCTCAAGCACGAGATCTTCGCACTCGTGAACGCCGACCCCGCCGCCAAAGTCGATCCGGTCGCGGCGATCGGGCGTGCCTATGCCAGCCTTCTGCTGCTCTATCCGCAGATCGCCCCGCGCAATCTCGGAGAGGCCGCATGAACATCGATTTCGCCGGGCAGACGGTCCTGGTCGCGGGCGCGGCCCGCGGCATCGGGCGCGGCATCGTCGAGGCCTTCGCCGCTCGCGGCGCCAACGTCTTCGCCGGCGACCGGCTGGGCAAGGAGATGGACGGGCTGCCAGCGCACCAGACCGAACTCGACCTCCTCGACAAGGCGCAGGTCCGCGGCTGGGTTAGAGAGAGCGAGACAGTGTCGGGCCGCAGCCCCGACGTGCTGGTCTATGTCGCCGGCGGCGTGCTCGGCCAGAGCGCGACGCCGCTCGAGGATGTCGACGAGGCCGCCTGGCGCGCCGTGCTCGACGTCAACCTGACCGGCGCCTTCCTCTCGGCTCAAGCCGTCACGCCCGGCATGAAGCAGTCCGGCAAGGGCCGCATCGTCTTCATCGCCAGCGGCGCGGGGCTGCGCACCTCGCTGACCGGCATCCAGGCCTATGCCTCGGCCAAGGCCGGCGAGATCGGGCTCGCCCGCCAGCTCGGCCAGGAGCTCGGCCCCTTCGGCATCACCGTCAACGCGGTGGCGCCCGGCTTCCAGCGCACCAGCCCCGATTATGAGAGGCAGTGGAACTCCTATTCACCGGAGCAGCAGGAGAGCCTGATCGCGGGCACCGCACGCCGCCGCGCCGGCACCCCGCAGGACATCGCGCATGCCGTGATGTTCCTCGCCTCCGATTATGCGGACTTCATCACCGGACAGACGCTTTCCGTAACCGGCAGCCCCTGAAACCAGCAAACCCTTGGAGGACGGCATGACGACGACACGAAGAGACGCCTTGAAGACGGTTCTTGGCTCGGTCGCCCTCTCTGCTGTGGGCCTCGAGGGCGCCTCTGCCCAAGCCGGTGGCAAGTTCGTCTATGCGAACAACAGCCCCTACGACAATCTCGACCCGCACACGATTTTCGACACGGCCCGTGCCGCGACCCGCTTCAACCTCTATGACGGGCTGTATCGCTGGGTCGACAACCCGCCCAAGATGATCCCCTGGCTCGCCGAGAGCCATACCGTCTCGCAGGACGGCAAGGTCTACACCTTCAAGCTGCGCCAGAACGCCAAGTTCCACGACGGCAAGCCGCTCACCTCCGCCGACGTGATCTATTCGATCGAGCGCATCATCGCGCTGAAGAAGGGGCCGGCGAGCCTCTATCTCGATGCGATCAAGCCGGGCTCGACCACGGCGCCCGACGCCCATACCGTCGTCTTCAACCTGGCCCAGCCCTCGGCGATCTTCCTCACCACCGTCCCCGACATCCTGATCGTCAACAGCGCGCTGGTGAAGGCCAACGAGAAGGACGGCGACTGGGGCGAGGTCTGGCTCGCCCGCAACGAGGCCGGCAGCGGTTCCTATGCACTCCGTCGCCACGATCCGGCCGTCGGCTGGACGGCGCGCCGCTTCCCCGAGCATTTCGCCGGCTGGGCCGGCCAGCCCTTCGACGATCTCGAATTCCGCACCGTGCTCGAGACCAACACCCGCGTGCTCGGCCTGATCCGCGGCGACTTTCAGGGCGCCGACGGCTACCTGCCCTACGACCAGATCCAGCGGCTGCGCCAGTCGCCGAACGTCCAGATCATCGAGCAGGAATCGCTGCGCGTCTTCACGCTGGCGCTGAACACCAGCAAGCCGCTGATGAACGACGTCCATTTCCGCAAGGCGTTGGCCTATGCCTTCGACTATGACGGCTTCATCGCCAACATCATGAAGGGCTCGGTCTCGCGCAATCCCGGCCCGAACCCGAACCCGATCTGGGGCACGCCAGCCGGCCTCAAGGGCTACAGCTACGATCTCGACAAGGCACGCGAGGAACTGAAGAAGGTCACGCAGCCGCTGCGGCCGATCACCATCAACGCGCTCGCCGGCTTCAGCGAATCCGAGCAGGCCGCGACCTTGTTCCAGAACACGCTGCGCCAGATCGGCGTCGAGGTCGTCGTCGAGGTCTCGCCCTGGTCGGTGGTGTCGGGCCGGATGCGCAGCGCCCAGACCCAGGCCGATATCATCCCGCTCTGGAAGAGCACCTATTACGTCGACCCCAACAACTGGGTCGGCGAGCTCTTCGGCACGCGCTATCACGGCACGCGCACCTTCTCCTATTACAGCAATCCGGAGTTCGACAGGCGCCTCGACCGCGCTCTCGTCGCGGGCAGCCAGGAGGAACGCCAGAAGCTCTACGAGGAGATGACCCAGATGGTAAACGACGATGCCGCCGGCATCTTCGTCTACAACACCAAATGGTACGGGCCCTACTCCAGCAAGGTCGACGGCATCCGCTTCTCCCCCGTGAGCAACGGCCAGGACATCCGCTGGGCCTCGCAGAAGCGATGAGGATGGTGGGCTGATGGCGGCGGAGACGATGGCATGAACTGGCTCTCCATGGTCGCGAACCGGCTGATCTGGTTCGTGCCGACCCTGCTCGGCCTGCTCGCCATCGTCTTCACGCTCTCGCGTGTCGTGCCGATCGACCCCGCTTTGCTCGCGGCGGGCGAGAACGCCTCGGTCGAGCAGGTGCAGAAAGTCAGGGAACGCTTCGGCTTCGACAAGCCGTTGCCGGTGCAGTTCCTGAACTATGTCCGCGACGTCGCCCAGGGCAATTTCGGCGTCAGCATGTTCACCCAGCAGCCGATCGTCGACGACCTCGCGACAAGGCTGCCGGCGACGCTGGAACTGACCCTCGTCGCGGTGCTCGTCGCAGCCCTGATCGGCATCCCGCTCGGCGTCCTCTGCGGGCTGCACCGCAATTCCTGGCTCGACCATGTGCTGCGCGTGATCACCGTCTCCGGGCTGGCCGTCGCCTCCTTCTGGTTCGCGATGCAGCTCCAGTTCCTGTTCTCGATGAAACTCGGCTGGCTGCCGTTGTCAGGACGCATCGACGGCTTTCCGCCGGAACCCGTCACAAACCTGATGGTCGTCGACGCGCTGATCGCAGGCGACGGCGAAGCGCTGGGCTCAGCTCTCCGCCACATCATCCTGCCGGCGATGACCCTGGCGTTGCCGGCGGCGGCAACGGTCGTCCGCTTCACCCGCAACGGCGTGATCGGCGTGATCAATTCGCCATCCGTCGCCTACCAGACGGCGATGGGCCTTCCCCGCCGCGTCATCGTCTGGAAATACGTGCTGCGCATGGCCCTCACCGCGACGGTGACGCAGCTCGGCCTGATCTTCGGCATCCTGCTGGCGGGCGCGGTCGTAGTCGAGACGGTGTTCGACTGGCCGGGTCTCGGCGCCTATGCCGTGCGCTCGATCCTGCAGTCGGACTACAACGCCGTGATGGGCTTCACGCTCTGCACCGGCGCGCTCTTCGTCTTCATCAACCTCCTCGTCGACATGCTGCAGGCGGCGATCGATCCGCGCGGAGCCGCCTGATGGATCTGGTCAAGCGCTTCGCCCGCGACAAGGCCGCCCTGCTCGGCGCGAGCCTCCTCGGCCTGCTGGTCATAGCCGCGATCTTCGCGCCGTGGCTGTCGCCCTATCCGGGCGACGTCTTCGACTTCCATATCGAGCGGCGCCTGATGCCGCCCGCGCCGGAGGCCCTGATGGGCACCGACCGGATGGGTAGCGACATCTTCAGCCGGCTGCTCTTCGGCGCCCGTATCACTCTGATGCTGGCCGGCATCGCCGTAGGCTCGGCCCTGCTGATCGGCGTGCCGGTCGGGTTGATCGCGGGCTACTACCAGAGCTGGTTCAGCGATGCGCTGATGCGGGTCGCGGAGATCTTCCTCGCCGTGCCGCAAATCGTGCTCGCCATCGCGATCGCGCAGACGCTCGGGCCCTCCATCGAAAACGTCATCCTGGCGCTGTCGCTGACCTATTGGCCGTTCTGGGCTCGGCTCGTCTATGCCGAGACGCGCTCGATGCGAAACGAGGTCTTCGTCGAATCCGCCGTCGCGCTCGGCGCCTCGCCCTGGCGCGTCATCGTCCTGCACATCCTGCCCAACATCGCCTCGCCGATCATCGTGCGCACCTCGATCGGCATGGGCGCGACGATCCTGACGGCCGCGACGCTCGGCTTCCTCGGCCTCGGCGCTCCGCCGCCGACGCCCGAATGGGGCCGCATGATCGCCGAGAGCCGCGAATACCTGCCCGAGGCCTGGTGGTATGCGCTGGCGCCGGGCATCGCGATCTTCCTGACCGTGCTCGGCTTCAACCTCTTCGGCGATGGCTTGCGCGACATCCTCGACCCGCGCACGCGCAGGAGCGTCTGAGGCGATGAACGCGCTCCTCGACATCAGCAAGTTCTCGCTCAGCTTCCGCACGGAGAAGGGGCCGGCCCGCGTCCTCGACATGATCGATCTCGCCGTGAAGCCCGGCGAGATCGTCGGCCTCGTCGGCGAATCCGGCTGCGGCAAGACCACGCTCGCGCGCTCGATCCTCGGCACCCTGCCGGAAGGACTGACCGAGATCGGCAGCGGTCATATCCGCCTCGATGGCGTCGACATGCTGCGCGGCGGCAAGGCGGCCGAGAACATCCGCGGCCGTGTCGTCACCTTCGTTCCGCAGGACCCCTTCGCCAGCTTCAACCCGCTGTTCCGGATCGGCACTCAGATCGCCGACCTGATGCGCTGGAAAGCCCCGCGCCCCGAAAGCTCGCGCTTTGGCGGACATCGCCGCGCCGACGAGGACGCGGCGATCGCGATGCTCGATGCCGTACAGTTGCCGAGGCCGCGCGCCATTCTGGCGAAATACCCCCACGAACTGTCCGGCGGGCAGCGCCAGCGTGTCATGATCGCGATGGCGCTCCTGCCGCAGCCAAGGCTCATCATAGCCGACGAACCGACGACTGCGCTCGACGTCACCGTCCAGGCGCAGATCCTCGGCCTGCTGCGGCGGCTCGCGGTCGAGCGCGGCGTCTCCGTGCTGTTCACCACCCATGATCTCGGCGCCGCCTGGGAGATCTGCGACCGCATCGTCGTGATGTATGCCGGACAGACCGCCGAGATCGCGCCGCGCGAGGCCTTCTTCGCCGATCCGCGCCACCCCTATACCCGCATGCTGCTGGGTAGTCTGCCGCAGCCGGGTCGCGACCCCGTCGGAATACCCGGGGCTGTGCCGAGCCCTCTCGCCCCGCCCGGCGGCTGCCGCTTCAACCCGCGCTGCCCGCGCGTCTCCGACATTTGTCGCGAAGCGCGGCCCGCCCTGACGGAAGGCTCCGCCGGCCATCTCGTCGCCTGCCATCATCCCGTGACCGCCAGCGCGGAGGCCGCCTATGTCTGAGCCGTCTCCTGCCCTGCTCGACGTCTCCGCGCTGGCCCGCCATTTCCCCGTGCGCGGCTTCCTGAACCGCAAGGTTGGCACGCTGCGCGCGCTGGACGATGTCAGCTTCTCGGTCCGCAAGGGCGAGGTGCTCGGCATCGTCGGTGAATCCGGCTGCGGCAAGTCGACCCTCGGCAAGACGCTGATGGGCATTCACGAGCCGACGAAAGGAGAGGTGCATCTCGCCGGTGCCCGCATCGCCTCGCCCGGCCAGAAGCGTGCAGCGGCCGTCCGGGCGCAGCTTCAATATGTCTATCAGGATCCCGGCGCCTCGCTCGATCCGCGCTGGACGCTGCGCCGCTCTCTGCACGAGCCGCTGATCATCCACACCGACTGGCCGCGCGCCAAGCGCGAGGAGCAGGTCCAGGCGATCGTCAAGGCGGTCGGCCTGCCGCAGGCCCATCTCGACCTCTATCCGCACGAGATCAGCGGCGGCCAGCAGCGCCGCGTCGGCCTCGCCCGCATCCTCGTGCTCGGGCCACAGCTCATCATCTTCGACGAGCCCACCTCCGGGCTCGACGTCTCCGTGCAGGCGACCGTGCTGGCGCTGTTCCGCGATCTCAGGCGCGAATTCGACCTGACCTATCTGTTCATCAGCCACGACCTCGCCGTCGTGCGCTCGATCTGCGACCGCGTCGTGGTGATGTATCTCGGCCGCATCGTCGAGATCGGCAGGACGGCCGACGTCTTCGCCGCCCCGCGTCACCCCTATACGCGCTCGCTGCTGGCGGCCGCGCCACGCATCGGCGGGCCGCGCGTCACCGAGAATTTCGCGCTCCAGGGCGAGCCACCGGACCCCTCCAACGTGCCATCCGGCTGCCGCTTCCGCACCCGTTGCCCGCTCGCCGTCGAGGCTTGCGCGCAGACCGAGCCACAGGTCGAGTTCGAGGGCGAGCACGGCGTCGCCTGCCTGCGCTGGCGCGAGCAGGCCGCGTGAACGCCCCCTCGAAGATGCCTCCCGCAACAGCAGAGTCTGCCGGGCAGGGGCCGTCCTGGGTCACGGCACTGATCACCATGGTCGCCGTCCAGATGGCGACGGCTTTCCTCTCGCGTATCCCGCCGACGCTGGCGCCGGCACTGGCCGCCGAGCGCGGCTGGTCAGATGCTGTGGTGGGCTACCTCGCCAGCCTCAACACATTGGGCTCGATCCTCTTTCTCGTGCTCGGCGCACCTTTCCTGCACCGGCTCGGCTCGGTGCGCGCGCTGCAGGCTGGCCTCGTCCTGGGTATCCTCGGGCTCACGCTGCTGCTGCCGCCTTTCGCGCTGACGGCCGGGCTGGCCTCGCTCCTGATCGGGTTGGGCTACGGCCCCTCCTCGCCCGCCGGCAACGACGTCCTGCATCGCACCGCGCCACCGAACCGGCGCGCGATGATCTTCTCGATCAAGCAGGCCGGCGTGCCCGTCGGCGGGATCGTCGCCGGCGTCGCGCTGGCGCCGATCGCCGATGCCTTCGGCTGGCGCATTTCGCTGCTGGCCGCCGGCGCCTTCGTGCTCGTCGTCATCCTGAGCGTCCAGCCGATGCGCGCCGGCCTCGACGCCGAGCGCAAGCGCGACCAGTCGCTGACGCTGAGCACCCTGTTTTCGCCGGCCAACCTGATGTCCTCGCTCTCGGCCGTGACCTCCTCGACCGCGCTTGTCCGGCTGGGCATGGCGGGCGCCTGCATGGCGGTCGGCCAAGGCGTCTGGTTCGCCTATCTGATGACCTTCGCCGTCTCGGAACTGGGCTACGGCCTGAGCGCCGCGGGCGTCGTCTTCGCGATTATGCAGGCGGCGAGCGTCGTCGGCCGCATCCTGCTCGGCTGGGTCGCCGACTACTTCGGCAACCCGCGCCGGCTGCTCGCCTTCATCGGCCTGGCTTCGGGCCTGACCTCTCTGACCATGGCCTTCGTCGAACCGGGCTGGTCCTTCGCGGCGCTCTGCCTGCTCGCCGCCGTCGCCGGTATCACCGTATCGAGCTGGAACGGCGTGCAACTGTCCGAAGTCGCCCGCGCCAGCCCGTCTCATCTGGTGCGGGAGGCCTCGGCCGGCGCGACGCTGATCGTCTTCCTCGGCTATGTCTTCTCGCCGGCCGTCTTCGCTCTGGTGTTGGCAGCAACAGGCCGCTTCGATCTCGGCTTCCTGATGGCCGCCTGTTTCGGTATCGCCTGCCTCGTCATCATGGCTCGTTCACGCTGAGATCGAACGGGCTATCAGTGACCCCGGGGGCGCAAGCCCCCTGTCATGCAGCAGCATGCCGACGACCATCGCCGCAACGAAGACGAAGACCGGCAAGAGCCCCAGCGACAGAGCCGAAACCGCCGGCCCCGGGCAGAACCCCGCCAGCCCCCAGCCAATGCCGAACAGCCCCGATCCGATCAGGAGACGCCGGTCGATCGCCCCCCTCTCCGGCAGACGAAAGCGCTCGTCCAGAACCGGGCGTGCCAGCCGCCGCTGCAGCATGACGCCGGGAACGGCGATCGTCAGCGCGCCGCCGAGCACGAACATCAGGCTCGGATCCCAGTGGCCGCTCGCAATATCGAGGAAGCCGATGACCCGCGCGGGGTCGACCATGCCGGACAGCGACAGACCGAACCCGAACAGAGCCCCGGCCAGCAGCGCGACGAACAGGCGGGCAAGAGATTGCGCGCTCACCGGAACAGCCCCGCAGCCGTGGCCGTCACGATCCCGGTGACCAGGAACGTCACGGTCGCCGCGATCGAACGCGGCGAGAACCGGGCCAGCCCGAGAATGCCGTGGCCGGAGGTGCAGCCCGAGCCCATGCGCGTGCCGATGCCGACGAGCAGGCCGGCCAGCACGATCGCCGGCCAGGACGCCGCGACGGTCACCGCGGGAAACCGGCCGGACGCCGCGGCGTACAGCACCGGCCCGAGCAGGAGCCCAGCCAGAAAGGCGCCATTGGCGAAAACCTGCCGGCCGCCGAGCAAGCCGCCGACGATACCGCTGATGCCGGCGATGCGGCCGTTGACGAGCAGCAGAAGCACGGCGGAGGCGCCGATCAGCATGCCTCCGATCAGCGCGGGCCAATAGGCGCTCATCGCCCCTCCTCCTCGGCGCAGAAGATCGCGTAGAGCGCCTCGATCAGCCGCGCCGCCTTAGCTTCGCTCAACCGGTAGAAGATCTGCTTGGCCTCGCGCCTCGTCTCGACGACGCCGGCATCGCGCAGCACGCCGAGTTGCTGCGAAAGCGTCGGCTGGCGGATGCCGAGCTTTTCCTCCAGCTCCCCGACGGCGTATTCCCCCTCTGCCAGCGTGCAGGCCAGCATCAGGCGCGCCGGATGCGCCAGCGTCTTGAGCAAAGAGGCCGCCTCGCTCGCGCGGGCCTCCATGTCGCCCGGCGCCGTTCCGGCCCTCGGCGGCGCGTCGACGGCAGTCACCACGCCGCTCCCTTCAACGCATCGAGCGGAAGCTTGAGGTAGCGCCTCCCATTCGCTTCCGGCTCGGGCAGGCGACCGCCCCGGATATTCACCTGTAGCGCATGCAGGATCAGCTTCGGCATCGGCAGCGTCCGGTCGCGCGCCTCGCGCAGCCTGACATATCCGGCCTCGTCCATGCCGACGACATGCGGATTGGTGCGCTTCTGCTCCGCGACCGTGCTTTCCCATTTCGGGTTTCGACCGTTCGGCCGATAGTCGTGCCCGGTGAAGAGCCGCATATCGTCGGGCAAGGCGAGGATCGCCTGGATCGAGTTCCACAACGCCTTGGCGCTCCCACCCGGGAAGTCTGCCCGCGCCGTGCCCGAATCGGGCATGAACAGCGTGTCGTGGATGAAGGCCGCATCGCCGATGACATAGCTGATCGACGCCAGCGTATGGCCCGGCGAGAACATCACCCGCCCTTCGAGCGAACCGACGTTGAAACGGTCGCCGTCCGCGAACAGCCGGTCCCATTGCGAGCCGTCGGTGGCGAGTTCCGGCCAGTTATAGATCTCCTTCCACAGCTTCTGCACGGCAGTGATATGCGCTCCGATCGCTTTCGGCGCCCCGGTCTTGCCGCTGAGGTAATGCGCCGCCGAGAGATGGTCGGCATGGGGATGCGTATCGAGGATCCAGTCGACGCCGAGCCCCTCGCGCGCGACATAGGCGAGGATCGCGTCGGCGCTGGCCGTGCCGGTCGAGCCCGACTTCTCGTCGTAGTCCAGCACCGCATCGATGATGGCGCAGCGCCGCGTCGCGGGGTCGCTGACGACATACTGGATGCTGCCGCTACCGGGCTCATAGAAGGCCTCGACATGGGCCAGCCTCTGCACCTCGCGCTCCAGCCAGCGCACGGCGCCCGACAGGTCGAAGCCATGGCTCCGGCCGAAGGCCTCGACCTCGCCGCGCCGCATCCGCCCGTCGAGAACCTCGCCGAGGACATGCAGGGTCAAGGCGCGCGTACCGCCCTTGCAATGGGCGAAGACCGGCCCGCCCGCATCGCGCAGCGCATGCTGGAAGGCACGGATGTCGGCGCTCGTGATGGTCGCGCCGGTCACCGGAACGAAGCGGTAGGCGAGCCCCACGCTCTCGGCCGCAGCCTTCTCGGCAGGATTGCCCGGCTGGCCTGGATCCTCGCCATCCGGCCGGAGATTGACCAGGGCGGCAAAGCCATCGCCCGCCAGTCCGGAGAACGCCTGCAATGCGGGCTGCCCCGCGACAGTCAATGTCTCGGTGATTTTGGCGTCCGTCATCGATCCATCCCTTCAATTCATCATTATACATATCACTATAATGTATATTATCAAGGCAGGCGATGTTGTGCCTCCGCAGGAGCGCCGGGAGCGGGATGCTAGCCCTTCTTCCGCCAGCCATCGACCCGGTCGATCACCCAATGCGTGAAGCGCGCCATCGGCCGCCGCAGAAACGGCACATCGGCCGCGAGCAGCATCAGCCCGAGCGGCAGCATCCAGACGCCGAGGATCGGCAGGAACGAAAAGATCCCGCCGAAGATCAGCGCGATCCCCGCCGGCAGCCGCGCCCAGCGCGAGGACGGATGCCGCAGGAAGCGCAGGCCCGAAGCGAGACGATGCGGCAGGTCGCGTTCGAGCCGTTTGAAGGCGGCCCGGAGTTCATGTTTGCCGGCGGATCGGGACATGGTCAGTTCGCAGCAATGAGGTTGCCGGTGATCACGGCTCAGCGCGCGAGCACATCGGCGAATTCGGGATGGCGGCGCGCCCAGGCGGCGACGAAGGAACAGCCCGGCACGATCCGTCGCCCCGTCGCCCGCGCATTCTCGAACAGGCCGAGCACGAGCCGCGAGCCCAGTCCCTGGCCGTTGAACGCGGGCGGCACCTCGGTATGGGTGACGACCAGCCGGTCGCCGTCGCGGCGAAAGCTGGCGAAGGCGAGTCCGCCCGGAAAAGCCATCTCGAAACGGCTGCTGGCGACGTTCTCGATCACTTCCTGCACCTCGCCCAGCTCCATCATTCGTTCCCTTCAGTGCCTGAACGGCGCGCGCCGGCGCTTGTTCCTGGCAGCATCAGATGGGGACAACGCCGGCGCCAGCCAAGCGCGGGGGTCTTTACCCCCTTCGCGCCGTCAACACGAACATCGGCACGTCGCCCGGATAGGGCGGCGTCGCGAAGATGTGCTGCCAGGAGAGCGCCTCGCCGAAACCGGTATCCGTCAGCATCTGCCGCGTCAGCGCCTCGGTCAGCCCGTCATGCAGCGGCAGGCGGGCGGCCAGCCCCGGCTCGTAGGTCGAGCGGTATTGCGGTGCGACCGACCACAGCCCGTCCGACACGACGACCCTTCCGCCCGGGCGCAGAATGCGATGCGCCTGCAACAGCGCGTCCATCGGCCGCTCCAGCGTCCACAGCACATTGCGCAATGTGACGATATCGGCC
This sequence comes from Allobosea sp. GW822-FHT03F07, assembly GCF_058801345.1. NCBI lineage: Bacteria > Pseudomonadati > Pseudomonadota > Alphaproteobacteria > Hyphomicrobiales > Alloboseaceae > Allobosea > Allobosea sp. GW822-FHT03F07. Next base: position 730,581 of record NZ_JBXAND010000001.1, on the reverse strand, counting down.
GAGGCCGGCTCGATCGCGGCCTCGTCGATCACGGTCTCCTCGAAAGCGACGTCGAGCTTCATCGTCCGCGCCGCGGCACGCGCCACCGCCAGCATGCCCTCCGACGCGTCATAACCCCGCACGCGATGGCCGAGCGAGGCCGCGATCCGGGCGCAGGCCCCGGTGCCGGTGCCGAGATCGACGACATCCTTGCGCCCGTCGGCCTCGAACGCGGCTTCGAGCACCTCGCGCCAGATTTCGCGCTGCGCGACATGGGAGGCGACGCCATCGAATTGCGGCGCCCTGGCACTCCAATAGGCCGTGACGGCGTCCTGCGTCGGCTCGTTCATCGCGCTATGCCTTCGTCGGATGGGTCGATCAGATACTCGATATGACGCCGCCCGGAGGCACCCTCGCGGATGCAGACCGCGACCCCGAACACGCTGGAGATCAGATCCTCCGTCAGCACCTCCGGCGGCGCACCAGCAGCTACCAGCTTGCCCTGATGCATCACCGCGATCTCGTCGCAGAACAGCGATGCGAGGTTGAGGTCGTGCAAGGCGAGGATGCAGGTCACGCCGAGCCTGCGCAGCAGCGCCAGGATCGAAAGCTGGTGCTGGATGTCGAGATGGTTGGTGGGCTCGTCCAGGATCAGCTCGCGCGGTTCCTGCGCGAGAGCCCGGGCGATATGGACGCGCTGGCGCTCGCCGCCCGACAGCGTATGCCAGAGCTGGTCATGCCGCTCGCTCATGCCGACGCGTTCGAGCGCAGCCTCCACCGCCGCCTCGTCGGCATCGGTCCAAGAGGCCAGCGCACCGCGATGTGGCGTCCGGCCGAGCTTGACCACATCGCAGACCGAAAGCTGCACCTCGGTCGAGGCCTGCTGCTCGACGAAGGCGAGCCGCCTGGCGAGGTCGCGCCGTGCCATCGTCGAAAGATCGCGGTCGTCGAGCGTGACCACCCCGCTCTCGACCTTGCGCAACCGGCAGAGCAGCCGCAGCAGGCTCGATTTGCCCGACCCATTGGGGCCGATCAGCCCGAGGATGCGTCCGGGCTCAGCGCGCAGCGTCACGCCGTCGACGATCATCCGCCGCGCCGCGCTCCAGCGGATATCATGCGCCGCGAGCGTCATGTCGCGCGCCTCGCCCGATAGAGGATGAGCGCGAAGGCCGGGGCGCCGAACAGCGCTGTCACCACGCCGATCGGCAGGATCTGCTGCGGCACCAGGATGCGCGAGAGGATGTCGGCGAGGATCATGAAGATCGCGCCGATCACCAGGCAGGCAGGCAGAAGCCGGGCATGTGCCGGGCCGACCAGGAACCGCGCCGCATGCGGAATGACGAGGCCGACGAAACCGACCGTGCCGACGATTGAGACCATGGTCGCCGTCATCACCGCCGTCGTCGCAAACAGCACGATCCTGACCCGCATCACGGCGACTCCCAGCGAAGCCGCCGCATCCGCCCCGAAGGCGAAGGCGTCCAGAACCTTGGCATGCAGCATGCAGATGCCGAAACAGATCAACGCCACCGGCGTCGCGACCCAGACATCGGGCCAGCGCACCCCGCCGAAATTGCCGAGCAGCCAGAACATCACGCCGCGCGCCTGCTCGGCATTCGCCAGCGTGGTCACGATGGTCGCCGTCGCCGCATTGAAGAGCTGCGAGCCGGCGACGCCGGCCAGGATCACCCGGTCGCTCGAACCGCCAGCGCCTGCGGCGAGGAGCGCGACCACGGCCAATGCCGCGATCGCGCCAAGGAAGGCTCCCCCGGACAGCGTCAGCGCAGTGCCACCGATGCCGAGGATCAGCACCGCCACCGCTCCGGTCGAGGCGCCGGCGGAGATGCCGAGGATATAGGGCTCGGCCAGCGGGTTGCGCAGCAGCGCCTGCAGGATCGCGCCCGACAGGGCCAGCGTCCCGCCGCAGAGCGCCGCCAGCAGCGCCCGGCTCAGGCGGTAGTCGAAGATCACCCCCTGCTGGATCGCGCTGACGGGATAGCCGAGATCGAACATCCCATTGCCGAGCGCCTGGAAGGCGGTCGACAGCGGGATCTTCATCTCGCCTATGGTGACGGCGAGCGCGATCGCGGTCACCAGCGCGAGCAACGCCGCCAGCGCGATCGCGATGCGCGCCGGCCAGTTCGGCTCGATAGGGGCGTGGCTCACAGGTCGCGGCTCGTTTTAGCCCGGCTCACTCTGGCGCCACTCACTTGGTCAGCCCGAAGCTCTCGATGCCCTTGGCCAGCGCCTCGATGCCGTCGACGGTGTCGAGCCCCGCGCGGGTCGCGCCGACATCCATCACGACGATCCGGTTGTTCCGGACCGCGTCGAGTTTGCTCGCCACCGCGTCGGTCTTGAGGAAGTTCAGCTTCAGCTCGATGTCGTCGGCGGGAAAGCGACGCCGGTCCATCTTGACCACGACGATGACGGCGGGGTTGGCAACCGCCACGCTCTCCCAGCCGACCAGCGGCCATTCCTCATTGGTTGTGATGATGTTGCGCGCGCCGAGCTTGGACAGAATATAGGCGGGAACGCCGTTCTTGCCGGCGAGGAAAGCGTCCCCCTTGATGTCCCTGCTCGAGAACCAGACCGTCACCGGGATGTCCTTGGCGCCATTGCCCGCGACTGCCGCCACGGCCTTGGCCTCGCGTGCCTTGAGTTCTCCGATCAAGGCCTCGGCCCTGTCAGCGACATCGAAGATCTGCCCGAACTCGCGGATGTTGCGATAGACCAGTTCCATCGTGAACATCTGCGTGCGGACGCCGTCACCGGCGCCGGAATTGTCCTTGCCGACGCAATCCGAGGGCGAGACATAGGCTGGAACCTTCAGCTTGGCGAACTGGTCGCGCTTGCCGACGATGCCGTTGGGGCCGACATGCCACTCGAACATCGCGGTAACGAGATCGGGCTCCTGCGCGACCACCGCCTCGAAGCTCGGATCGTTGTCCGCGAGGCGCTTCACCCCGGCATTCGCCGCCTCGAAGCGCTTCGCCACCGGGCTGAACCAGACCGCCGTGCCGACGACCCGGTCGCCGAGACCCAGCGCATAGAGGATCTCGGTCTGGGTCTGTCCAATCGCCACGACGCGCTTGGGCGCCTTGTCGAAGGTGACCTGATGCCCGCAATTCTCGACCGTCACGGGATAGCGTGTCGCCTGCGCGCTGGCGAAGCCCATGCCGAGCGCCAGCAGCGGAAGAGCGAGCGTGGCGGAACGGACGAGGCGGCGCAGGCTGCGGGTCGATGTCGTCATGGCATGGTCCGGCTTGGGAGGAAGGCAGGAAGGCGGAATGGCGCGCTGTGCAGGAGCGGCATCGGTTAAATGAGATGTAATAACATTACAATTACCATGACCGGCGGCAAGCTGCCGCGTCAAGCCTGATGTCTCGCTGTTTTGGCTGTTGGAGAGTGACTGCATCATCGCTAACCCCGTGACGATTGAGGGGCATGCGACGGACGCGCGCGATACGTTTGCGGGATGTGAAAGGCCCGCCCGTTCGCGCACGACCGATCAGGACACCCCGCCCGAAAGACCGTTCAGTCGATCAGGGCAGGTCTCCTGGCTCGCGGGTCGACGCTGACTCCGGCCGGCCTTCCCGGCGCGAACTGCGCCAGTGGACGATGGACGGAAAGCTTGCCGCTTACAGTTGCGGGGGCAGCCTCGGCTTCGGCGTGGAACGCCTCACCGAATTCCCTCTTAGCTTCGGCCGAGAACGACCGAAGAACCTTGATCGAAACTTACGATAGAGCGCGCTCCGCCACCGTCAAGAGCGACCGAGCGAACAACTCAGTGGCGCGTGCCGCTGCTGAAGGCGCCCGTGCGCAGCTTGTCCGGCAAGGATTCGGCGAAGACGGCGGTCGCCTCCTCGCCATAGGTCTCGACGAGCGTGCGGAAAGCGGCGAAGAGCGCGGCATGGGCGAGCGCGTCGCTGTCGAGCCCATCCTGCTGCGCTTCCGTGAAGGCGTCCTCGACATAACCATAAGCGACGCGGCGTGCGTCATGGCTGTCCTCGGCGAGGGTCATGTCGAGCGGCAGGTCGTCGGAAATGATGGACATGAAGGCGAAGACTCTGCGGCTTGCTCGAATGGGCGTTCTGTCGCGCTATTTTCGGTTTCGCGTGGCGCGAATCGCGCCAGTTTCGGCCCGCTTCGCAACGCTCGACTTCATTCGGACCATAGGCCGTGCCAGCGCGGGACGCTACCGCGCCGTTTAGAAAAGGTTAACGCGGCCACGAGAATCCGGTGCAAAACGATGGTTCGCCGCGCCCTGTCACCTATCCGCCATAGCGGCCCGCCAGCGAGCGGGCGAGGCGTTCTCCCTCGGCCGCCAGCCGCGTCGAGGCTTCCTGGCTACCGGGGGTACAGGAGCGGTGCGTCAGGGCATAGGCCCGGAAGCCGCGATTATAGGCGCTCGTCAGGCGCTCTCGCCGCAACGGCGTCCGGCCCTCCGCCTCGACCAGCGCGGCCATGCGTTCGCGCCAGTCCTGCGCCTCCTTGCCGGCGCAGAGCGTGCGCAGATAGGCGAGCGAACCCATGATCTCGGCGAGCTTCAGCAATTGCGGCTCATAGGGTGGTGGCGGCGGCTCGGGTGCGGGCGCCGGCGCTGGCTCGGCTGCCTTGGTCGCAACCGGAGGGCGCTGCTGCGCCGCGGCCCCGCCGGATGGAAGCGCAGCGAGCAGCACGAGCAGGCACAGCGCCGCCCGCTTCATGCGCCTTCCCTAGCCCCGATCAGGATACCGCGTGCACGCCGAAGCACATCGGCCAGTTCACGCGTCGTCGCAAGGCCGCCGAGCTTCAGCGGGTCGGCCCACATCACCGCCCCCGCTTCCGGTCCGGTCTGCGGTTCGCCCGAAAGCCATTCCCCGACGAAGGAGGCGACGACGAAATGATGCGTGACCTCGCCGGCCTCATTGCGGCCGAATATCTCGACATGGCGGTTGAAGCCGACGATGCGCGCGGAAACACCGACCTCCTCCTCCAGTTCGCGCAGCGCCGCCTGCTCGAGCGTCTCGCCGGCCTCGACCTTGCCGCCAGGCAGCGACCAGAGTTGGTCGGCCGGCGGCTTCGTCCGCGTCGCGAGCAGCACCTTCCCGTCGCGAAAGACCGCGACCGAGGCGGCCAGCACCGGCCGGGCCGGCGCCTTGCCCGCCGCCGGGAAGCGGATGACCTGCCCGCCCTCGCCGCTCATCGCGCGCGGTCCCGGCTCATACGTGCTGGCCGCCATTGATGTGCAGCTCGGAACCCGTGACATAGCTCGAGGCATCCGTGCACAGGAAGTAGATCGCCTTGGCGACCTCCTCGGTCTTGCCGAGGCGCCCCAGCGGCAGCGTCGCGACGATCTTCTCGGTGCCCGGCGACAGGATCGCCGTGTCGATCTCGCCGGGCGAGATCGAATTGACCCGGATGCCGAGCGGGCCGAAATCCGAGGCCATCTCGCGCGTCAGGCTGGCGAGCGCCGCCTTCGAGGTCGCATAGGCGGCCCCCGCGAAGGGATGGACGCGGGAGCCGGCGATCGAGGTGACGTTGACGATCGTGCCCTTGGCCGCCGTCAGTTCGTCCAGCAGCCCGCGCGCCAGCATGATCGGCGCGAAGAAATTGACCTGGAAGACCTTGTGCCAGTCGTTGAAGGAGGTCGTCGCCGCCCCGAGGCGGGCACCGCCCTGCCCCTTCGGCGAGATGCCGGCGTTGTTGACCAGCGCATTGAGCTTGCCGCCCTCGGCCGCGAGCCGGCGCTTGATCTCGGCGATGCCCCGCATCGTGTCCTCGGGATCGCCGAGATCGATCTGGACATGGTCGTCGGCGCCCGAGGGCCAGGGGCATTTGTCGGAAAAGCCCTGGCGCGAACAGGACAGGATCCGCCAGCCCGCCATCGCGAACTGCATGACCGTGGCATGGCCGATGCCGCGGCTCGCGCCCGTCAGCAGCATCACCGGGCGCTTGCCCGCCTCGGTCTTGGGAAAATCGAATGTGGGCATCGCCATTGGGCTGGGTGTCCTCACGGATAAAGGCGCGCGCGCGCCCAGGGTTCGCCGGCGGAAATGCGGCGGAAGGCGACGCGGTCATGCAGTCGAAAGGCACCGTCCTTCCAGAATTCGAGATAGACCGGCGTGATGCGAAAGCCGGTCCAGTGCGGCGGGCGCGGGATCGTGCCGATGCCGAACCGGGCCGCCTGGACCGCGACGGCCTTCTCCAGCGCGAAACGGCTCTCCAGCGGCCGCGACTGCTGCGACGCCCAGGCGCCGATCCGGCTGTCGCGCGGGCGAGACTGGAAATAGGCGTCCGCCATCTCGTCGCTGACGATCGAGACAGGACCGCGGATTCGGATCTGCCGGCGCAGGCTCTTCCAGTGGAACAGGGCGGCGGCCTTGGGCTGGCCGAGCAGCTCCTCGCCCTTCTGGCTCTGCGTGTTCGTGTAGAAAACGAAATCGTCGCCGTCACGCCCGTTCAGCAGCACCATCCGGCTATTGGGCATGCCCTCGGCATCGACCGTGGACAACGCCATGGCATGGGGGTCGTTGGGCTCCGACTTCTTCGCCTCCTCGAACCACTCCTGAAACAGCGCGAAAGGATCCTGCTCCTGCGTGAAGTCACCGCTCGTTAACCGTTCCACGTGTCTAATCCTCGGTGAATTTCAGGGTGTTGCGTTTGGGCGAGCGCAGGCGGTGATCTTGGGCAGGTCGGGACGACTATATAGGGCAGCGACGAGGGGGTTCCAAAGCCTTCCGCAGCGCGCTTCCGCCATGCGCCGGTTTGCTGCCGCAGGCGCCGCCTGCCTCGGTCTCGCCGCGGCCGGATGTTCGGTTTCGTTCCCGATTCTCGGCCTGTCGAGCAAGGCCGAGGACGACGTCGTCACGACCTCCTCGGTGCTGCCGGCGCGCGGTTCCAGCAAGCCCGGTCCTCTCGCCTCGCTCGCCTCCGAACTCGGCCCCGAGGATATCCGTCGCGCCGATGGCGCGATGGCCGTGGCTCTCGATCCGCAGGGCAATGGCGCCGCCGTCTCCTGGGACAACCCGCAGACCGGCGTGAAGGGCTCCTTCATCCCCGTCGGCGGGCCGTTTCTGCGTTCTGACGAGATCTGCCGCGCCTTCATCGCGAACGTGCAGACGCAGACGAAACCTGCCAAACTCCAGGGCACGGCCTGTCGGCCTTCGGGCGGGGATTGGATCGTCAAGGACATGGAGCCCTGGAAGGGCACGACCTGAGAGCCAGGAGGCCGGCCGAGATCATCCTTGCCCAGCTGTTGCGTTCAGGCCACACCATTCCCAGATAAGGCTTCAGAGATCAAGGTTGGCCCCGACACACGTCCCGGCCGGCCCGTCAGCATTGCCAAATGGGGTTCATGAATGCGCGACCCGTATCAGATTCTGGGTGTCGCCCGCACCGCGAGCGAGGCGGATATCAAGAAGGCCTATCGCCGCCGCGCCAAGGATCTGCATCCCGACCGCAACCGGGACGATCCCAAGGCGCAGGACCGCTTCTCGGAGCTGAACGGCGCCTATGAGATCATTGGCGACGAGGCCAAGCGCAAGCAGTTCGATGCCGGTCAGATCGATGCCGAGGGCAAGCCGAAGTTCCAGGGCTTCGAGGGCATGGGCGCGGGCCGCGGCGGGCGCGCCGGCGGCTTCGAGTTCAATTTCGGCCATGGTGGCGGCCACCCCTTCGGAAGTGCTGGCGGCAGCGGCGGCGCCGGCTTCGACCCCTCCGACATCTTCGGCTCGCTCTTCGGCGATGCGGCAAGGCGCGCGGGCAAGACCCGGCCCGAGGCGCAGAAACCGCCGGAGCAGAGCTTCTCGCTCGATGTGACACTGGCCCAGGCCGTGGCTGGCGCGACGCGTCGTGTCCGCCTGCCGGGCGGGCGCGAGGTCGAGGTCACGATTCCCGAGGGTGTCGCCGACGGCAAGGTGATGCGCCTGCGCGGGCTCGGCCAGCCCGACCCGTTCTCCGGCCAGACCGGCGACGTGCTCATGACGATCAGGGTCAAGCCCGACTCGCGCTTCACCATCGAGGGCAACGACCTGCGCACGCGCGTGGCGGTTCCGCTCGCGAAGGCGGTGCTTGGCGGCCCCATCCATGTGCCGACCTTGACCGGCGCGGTCGAGATGAAGATTCCACCGCTGACCGGGACGACGAAATCCTTCCGCCTACGCGGCAAGGGCCTGAAGGGCGAAAACGGCGTGGTTGGAGACCTGTTCGTCGCCATCGACATCGAGATGCCCCAGACAGACGCCGAATTGACGGCTCTGATGAAGGCGCGGGCGGAATAGCCGTTGGGCGCGGGCAAGTCGGACGTTGCCGGCAGGCGCGCGCCCGCACCAAACCCGGTTTCCACTTCGGGCTTCATGCTCTAAGAGACGCCCTCGACTTTATCCAGTTCGCGGGTCCCAGATGCCTGATTCCACTGCCGTCGCCCGGCCGACCGCCAATCTTCTCAAGGGCAAGCGCGGCCTTGTCATGGGCGTCGCCAACAACCGCTCGATCGCCTGGGGCATCGCCAAGGCCGCGGCCGATGCCGGCGCCGAACTCGCCTTCACCTATCAGGGCGATGCGCTGAAGAAGCGCGTCGAGCCGCTGGCGCAGCAGCTCGGCGGCCATGTCGTCGGCCATTGCGACGTCACCGACGGTGCCTCGATCGACGCCGTCTTCGCCGAGATCGAGAAGCTCTGGGGCAAGCTCGATTTCGTCGTCCACTGCATCGCCTTCTCCGACAAGGATGAACTGACCGGACGCTACGTCGAGACCAGCGAAGCGAACTTCACCAAGTCGCTGCTGATCTCCTGCTACTCCTTCACCGCCGTCACCCAGCGTGCCGAGAAGCTGATGACCGATGGCGGCTCCATGCTGACGCTGACCTATTACGGCGCCGAGAAATGGATGCCGCACTACAACGTCATGGGTGTCGCCAAGGCCGCGCTCGAATCCAGCGTGCAATATCTCGCCGCCGATCTCGGCCCCTCGAAGATTCGCGTCAACGCGATCTCCGCCGGCCCGATCAAGACGCTGGCCGCCTCCGGCATCGGCGATTTCCGCTACATCCTGCGCTGGAACGAGTACAACTCGCCGCTCCGCCGCACGGTGACGATCGAGGAGGTCGGCGAAACCGCCGTGTTCCTGGTCTCCGACATGTCGCGCGGCATCACCGGCGAGATCCTGCATGTCGATGCCGGCTACCACGTCGTCGGCATGAAGGTGCCGACCGCACCCGACATCTCGCTCGACAAGGGCGAGTGAGGGGCAGGCGCACTCTGCGGCCTACCCGGCCGCCGGAGCCTTGCGGCCGCCTGCCCAAATCAGCCCAGCATCTCCTGGAGACGAGCGGTCTGCGCCTCGTCCAGCGTGACGTCGTCGGTTTCGAGCCCGGCCTTCAGCGTCGAGACGCTTTGCCCGCCGATCATCAGATCCGGAGCGATCTCTGCGAGCGGCACGAGCACGAAGGCGCGCTTCGCAAGTCGTGGATGCGGCAATTGCAGGCTGGGCCGGTCGGTCACCAGATCGCCGAAGGTCAGGATGTCGATGTCGAGCGTGCGCGGCCCCCAGCGCTCGCGCCGTTCGCGCCCGCTGGCCCGCTCCAGCTCCATGCAGAGATTGAGCAGTTCGACCTCGCCGAGATCCGTCGACAGCAGCGCCGCCATGTTCAGGAAATCGGGCTGCTCGACAATGCCCCAGGGCTTGGTCCGATAGACGGACGAATATCTCCGAAGGGTGACTGCGGGATGGTCGTCGAGGCTGCGCAGCGCTCTTGCGAAGGCCTGCAGCGGATCGCCCAGATTGCCGCCGAGGCCAAGCGCCGCCTCAACGCTCACGACGGTAGCTCAAGGTGATGCCGACGCTGGCGAGCGTAGCGTGGATCGGCGGGGCCGGCTTGCGCAAGGTGACTTCGACGCGGGTGACCGGTGGAAAGCCATCGAGGATCGCCTGCGCCACCGCCCGCGCCGCCGCCTCCAGCAGGTTGAAGCGCCGGCTGGTGAAGACCTCAGTGACGACGCCGACGACCTTGCCGTAGTTCACGGTGTCGGCGAGCGCATCGCTGATGGCCGAGGCCCGCAAATCCGTTTCCAGCTTGAGGTCGAGAACGAAGCGCTGGCCCAGCCGCTCCTCCTCCGAAAAGAACCCGTGATAGGCGTAGATATCGAGCTTCTCGATCAGAATGATGCCGGTTTCGCTCACGGGCGAGGCTCCGAAGACTGTGAAAGGGCCGCCCAGACCTTGAATGCCTGCGCATGCTCGGCGACGTCATGGGCGCGGATGATGCTGGCGCCCTGCGTCGCCCCGTAGAGATGGGCGGCGACGCTGCCGGCGACGCGCTCGGCCGGTACGCTCTGGCCGGTGACGGCGCCGATCACCGACTTGCGGGAGGCGCCGAGCAGGATCGGGCAGCCGAGTTCCTTGACGCTCGCCAACTTGCGGATCAGCAGCAGGGACTGCTCCGCCGTCTTGCCGAACAGGCCGATGCCGGGGTCGACGACGATCTGCCCGCGCGGCACACCGGCGGCCAGCGCGATCGCAATCGATCGCTCGAGGAAGCGCATTACGTCCGAGAGGATGTCGAGCGCAGGATCGATGGTCTCGCGGTTGTGCATCAGGATGATCGGCGCGCCATGCCGGGCCGCGACGCCTGCGATGGCAGGGTCGCGCTGCGCGCCCCAGACGTCGTTGACGATCGAGGCGCCTGCCTTTAGCGCCGCCTCGGCGACCTCCGCCTTCCAGCTATCGATCGAGAGCGGCGTCGCCACGCGTTCGCGCAACCCCGCGATCACCGGCAGGACGCGGGCGATCTCCGTCCCGGCGTCGAGCGGAGCGTGGCCCGGCCTTGTCGATTCCCCGCCGATATCGACGATGTCGGCGCCATCCGAGACGAGCCTCTCGCCATGCGCGACCGCCGCTGCGGCATCACGCAGCATGCCGCCGTCCGAAAAGGAATCGGGCGTGATGTTGACGATGCCCATCAGCAGGGGCGCTGCGTCGAGGGCGAGCCTGCGACCATCGGGCAAGGTGAGAGCCGGCGGCATCGGGAACCATCCGAAAGGGCGGAGAGCCGCCTATAGACCGCCGCATTGCAACAGGCCAACGGAAACCGACGGTTGCAGCCATGGCTGCGGCGCATGGCCCCGATCCGGCATGACGCTTTGACCTTGCGGCCGGCAGCGTGCAGAAGCCCGGCCATGCCTCCGATCACGCTCCCGCACCGGCTCATCCTCATCCGCCATGGCGAGACCGATTGGAATCGTGAAGGCCGTCTGCAGGGCGGGCAGGACATCCCTCTCAACGAACTCGGCCGGCAGCAGGCCGCCGAGGCAGCCAACCGGCTGCGCACGCTGGCCCCAAGCTTCGCCACGCTGGATTACATTGGCTCGCCCATGCTTCGCGCCCGCGAGACCATGGACATCCTGCGCACCACGCTGGATCTGGCGCCCGGCGCCTACCGGATCGACGATCGCCTGAAGGAGCTGACCTTCGGCGAATGGGAAGGCTTCACCTGGCGCGACGTCCGCAAGGCCGAGCGCGAGCAGGCTCAATTGCGCGAGCGCGACAAATGGAGCTTCGTGCCGCCGGGTGGCGAGAGCTACGGCATGCTGGCGGAGCGCGTCCGGCCGGTGCTGGAGGAGCTCCAGCGCGAGAGCGTCATCGTCAGCCATGGCGGCGTCGCCCGCGCCATCCTCGCGCTGGTCGGCGCCGTGCCGCCGCAAAAGGCGGCGCTGGTCGAGATCTGGCAGGGCAAGATCCTGACGGTCACCGGCGACCGGGCGGAGTGGGTCTAGCTCACTCCAGCGGCTGCGTGTCCGCGATCTCGATCCCGAAGCCGCTCAGGCCGACGAAGGACCGCGGCGACGAGGCGAGGTTGACGATCGAGCCGACGCCGAGATCGCGCAGGATCTGGGCACCGAGACCGACCTCGCGCCACTGCTGGTTGCGCAGCGCATCCGACCCGTCCTCGACGCTCTTGATCGGCACGCCGGCCGAACCGTCGCGTAGATAGATCAGAACGCCGCGGCCATCGTGCTGGAAGCGTCTCAGCGCGCACTGGATCGACGGCGCGCCTCCCAGCACATCCTCGACGACATTGGCCCGGTGCAGCCGGGCCGGCACCTTCTCGCCATCGCCGATCTTGCCCATCACGAAGGCGAAATGCTGCGTGTCCTCGAAGGGCGTGATGTAGACATGGCCGGTCATCTCGCCGAAGGCGGTCTTGACCGGGAAGGAATGCACTCGCTCGACCAGCTTCTCGCGCGACTGGCGATAGGCGATCAGGTCGGCGACCGTGATCTGTTTCAGCCCGTGCTTCTGGGCAAAGGCGGTGATCTGCGCGCCCTTCATCACCGTGCCGTCGTCATTGGCGAGTTCGCAGATCACGCCAACCGGCGGCAGTTCCGCGAGCTTGCAGAGATCGACCGCGGCCTCCGTATGGCCCGAGCGCATCAGCACGCCGCCATCCTTGGCGATCAGTGGGAAGACATGGCCCGGCCGCACGAAATCCCCGGCGCCCATATTGCCGTTGGCGAGCGCGCGCACCGTGTTGCAGCGTTGCTCGGCCGAGATGCCGGTGGTCAGCCCGTGCTTGACGTCGACCGTGATGGTGAAGGCGGTGCCGAGCGGGGCGTCGTTCGAGGACACCATCGGGTCGAGCCGCAGGCGCCGCGCCTCGGCCGCGGTCAGCGGCGCGCAGACGATGCCGCAGGTGTTGCGGATGATGAAGGCCATCTTCTCAGGCGTGCAGAGCGAGGCCGCGACGATGAGATCGCCCTCGTTCTCGCGATCATCGTCATCGGTGACGATGACGATCTCGCCGCGGGCGAAGGCCTCGATGGTGGCGGTGACATTGTTCGACATGGCAGCCTCGCGCGGCCCGGAGAGGCCGAGGAAATCATTGGGTGTGACGGAGCCGCCCGTGGCGGCGGCAATGCGCTCGGCGCTTTCGCGCGAAATCCAGGCGCCCTGGTCGTTACAAAGTGCCGTCACGCTGGCTGGCGACAGGCCGACCTGCTTGGCGAAGGCGCTGCGGGCGATCTTGTTCTGTGAGAGCCAGACGTCGAGCTTCATGCCGGCAGGATAATACGACGCGCCTTCAATCGCAATGAAGCACGAGCGCATTTTCAGTATTGCTGAAATGCAAGAACGCCGGTCAACCTTGAAACGGCCACCTCGGCTCGATCACACCGACCTGCGCGCGGTGGCGCAGAAACTGATCCGCCAGCACGCAGGCGACCATCGCCTCGCCGACCGGCACGGCGCGGATGCCGACGCAGGGGTCGTGGCGGCCCTTTGTGAACATGTCCGCCTCCCCGCCGGTGCGGGTCACGGTCGCGCGCGTCGCCAGGATGGACGAGGTCGGCTTCACCGCGAAGCGCGCGACGATCGGCTGCCCCGTCGAGATGCCACCGAGGATGCCGCCGGCATGGTTGGAGAGGAAAAGCGGCTTGCCATCGTTGCCGGCGCGCATCTCGTCGGCATTCTCCTCGCCGGAGAGTTCTGCCGCCCCGAAGCCGTCGCCGATCTCGACGCCCTTTACGGCATTGATGCTCATCAGCGCGGCGGCAATCTCGGAATCGAGCTTGGCATAGATCGGCGCACCGAGCCCCGCCGGCACGCCCTCGGCGACGATCTCCAGCACCGCGCCGATCGACGAGCCGGCTTTGCGGACGCCGTCGAGATACCCCTCGAAAAACGCTGCCGCCTTGGCGTCGGGACAGAAGAACGGGTTGTTGCCGACCTCGTCCCAATCCCAGTTGTTCCGGTCGATTCTGTGCGGGCCCATCTGCACCAGCGCCCCGCGCACGACCATGCCCGGCACAACCTTGCGCGCGATGGCGCCGGCGGCGACCCGCATCGCCGTCTCGCGCGCCGAGGAACGCCCGCCGCCGCGATAGTCGCGGATGCCGTATTTCACATCATAGGTGAAGTCGGCATGGCCGGGCCGGTACTTGTCCTTAATCTCGGAATAATCCTTCGAGCGCTGGTCGACATTGTCGATCATCAGCCCGATCGAAGTCCCGGTCGTCACCTGGACGCCGTCGCCCTCGCGCGCGAACACGCCCGAGACGATCCGGACCTGGTCCGGCTCCTGCCGCTGTGTGGTGAAGCGCGACTGGCCCGGCCGCCGGCGGTCGAGATCGCCCTGGATGTCGGCTTCGGTCAGCGGCAGCAGCGGCGGGCAGCCATCGACGACGCAGCCGATCGCCGGGCCATGGCTCTCGCCGAAGGTGGTGACGCGGAAGAGATGACCGAATGTGTTGTGGGACATGGCTGCCTGCGGAACTGTCGTGCAGGCTCTTAAGGGCTAACAACTGCCAAGGAAACCCCGCCCCCCATCCCTGCTCACCATCGCGCAACACCCTCCAGATAGAAGACGCAGGCCCCTTCGAGATGCACCCGGTCGCCGTCGAGCCGGCAGTACAGTTCGCCACCGCGCGCCGAGGCCTGAAAGGCATGGATCTCGTGCTTGCCCAGCCGCTCCGCCCAGAATGGAACGAGAGCACAATGCGCGCCGCCCGTGACGGGGTCTTCCGGAATACCCTTGGCGGGAGCAAAATAGCGGCTGACACAGTCGTATACGCCGTCTCCGCCCGCAGTCGCGACGACGCCAGCGCAAGGCAGGCGCGCGATCGCAGCCAGATCGGGACGAAGGCCACGCACCGCGTCAGCGGCTTCGAGCCGCGCGATGAAATTGAACCCGTCCCACAGTGTTTCCGCTGGGGCGACGCCCAGCGCCTCGGCCAACCCCTCTGGAGCCTCCGCAGCCGCCCAGCGACGCACTGGAAAATCCATGACGTAGCCGCGCTCGGACCGGCGGACGATCAACGGTCCGCTGGGCGAATGAAAGGTAACCGTCTCGCGCCCGGGATCCAGGCGCTCGAGCACGACCGCCGCGCTCGCCAGGGTCGCGTGGCCGCAGAGAGGAACTTCCACGGTCGGCGTGAACCAACGTATCCGGTAGTCGTCGCCTTCGGCGATGAGGAAGGCGGTCTCGGCCAGATTGTTCTCGGCGGCAAGCGCCTGCATCACGGCCGCGTCCGGATACGCCTCGAACAGCATGACCGCCGCTGGATTTCCCGAGAATCGGCGGATAGTGAAGGCATCGAGTTGGAACAGGCGAGCTTGCATGCGATCAGCGTAGTGGCCGGAGACTGGGTTCTCCAGTATTTCCTCCAGCCGATCAATGCCCCGCCACAGCCTTCGCCGGCACCGCTGGCGCTCCCTCCCAGCGCGTATGCGCCGGCAGATTCTCGCCCTTCATGATGACCGTCAGCAGGCCTACCTGCGCATAGTCGCCGACATGGGTGTCGTAGAGCACGGTGGCGCCCGCACCGACGCAGACCCCCTTCCCCAGCTTCACCCGGCCGACCTTCATGACGCGGTCCTCGTAGAGATGCGTCTGCAGGGCGGAATGGGCGTTCACGGTGCAGAAATCACCGACCGTGATGCAGTCGAACTCGGTGATATCCGTCGAATCGAGCCAGACGCCCTTGCCGTACTTCGCGCCGAACAGCTTGAGGAACCAGGGCAGGAACGGCGTGCCGCGCAGATAGTCGAACAGCACCTTGCCGCCCAGCCCCCAATACATCACCGCGACAGCTTCGGTACGCATCGCCCAGAACGACCACATCGGCTTCATCACGGGCCTGTAGACGCCCATCATCAGCCATTTGATGGCGGCGCAGATCAGCGCCTGGGCGATCGCGATCAGCATCGCCACCCCCATGAAGGACAAAACGAGGCCGGTCCAATCCTGTTCGTTGATCTTCTGCTGCAGCACGAGATCGACGGCGAGCGTGCCGAAGGTGATGAACAGCATCGCCGGAAACGACGTATGCAACGCCTCGAAGGCCCCGCGCGCCACCTGCTTCTGCCATGACGGCTTGTAGGTCCAGTCGGCCCCGAGATCGACCTTCTGCCGCGTCGGCAGCTTGATCGGCGGCGAGCCGAACCAGGTGTCGCCCGGCTGCATCTGGTCGTTGGCCGGCGGCTTCGACTTGATGCCGATCAGAACCCGGTCCGGGATCGACGCGCCCGGCGGCACGACCGCATCATTGCCGACGAAGACCTGCTCGCCCGTGCGAGTCATGTCGAGGCGCATATAGCCGCGCCGCATGTCCTCGTCGCCGAAGACGACCTCGTCGGCGATGAAGTTGCCGGCGCCGATCCCGGTCAGGTCGTAGCGGCCCGACAGGTTGGTCGAGATCTCGGCGCCCTTGCCGATGCGCGCGCCCATCAGCCGGTACCAGAAGCGCATATAGATCGTCGCGAACAGCGAGGACAGCGTTTCCAGCGTCACCTCGGTCGCCAGCGCCACGGTCCATTTGCGCGCATAGAAACTCGAATGGATCGAATAGGAGCCGGAGGTCACGCGCGGCAGGATCGCCCAGCGCAATCCCGCCATGAGCAGCACGGTGAAGGCGATCAGCCCGATCGCGGTCGGCCAGGTCAGGATCGGCAGATACCAGAGATAGCTGACATCCGACCAGGTCGCGATCCAGTCGTCGATCTTGTCGAACAGCCAGAAGGCCGGGAAGATCGGCAGCAGGCTGATCGGCGGCAGCACGATGAGCATAAGGACGTAGAAAGCCGTCATCGCGGCCCGCCGCTGCGGGCTGGCCTCGGCCTGCGGGGGCAGCGAGGCGAGATCGACCATTCCGGTCTTGCGGGCAGGCGAGCCATCCCAGATCTCGGCCCGGCCGATGCGGGCATGCGGCGCGATCGCCGTCAGATCGCCGATCTCGGCATGGTCCTCGATCACGCAGTCATGGCCGAGGACGACGGAAGCTCCGGCGCAGACATCCTCGCCGATCGTGATCCTGCCGAGGACCAGCTTGTCGCCGACCGCCTCGCCATTGGCGAAGGTCGTTTTCGAGCCGAAGCTGGTGCCGTCTCCGATCGTGATCAGATCGATCGCGCCGGCCTCATAGTCGGAGATGATGACGTCGCGCCCGACCTTGGCGCCGAGCAGGCGCCAGTACATCCGCATCACCGGCGTGCCCTGCAGCCATTTGATGTGCACGAGGCCGGCGACCCGGGCGGCGAACCACCAGCGGAAATAATAGACGCCCCAGAGCGGATAGACCCCGGGCTTCGTTCGCCCGAGCACGAGCCATTTCAGCGCGATCGCGATCAGGCCGGTGACGATGGTGATCGCGACATAGACGCCGAGCAGTGCGAAAACCTGCCCCAGCAGCGGCAGATCCTCGCCCGACAGGAGCATGTAGGTCACGAAGATGCCGAGCCACTGCGCCGTCGCGAGCCCGATGATGACCGGCAGAACGGCGGCCTGGGCCAGCCCGCAGAGGAAGCGCCGCATGAAGGGCGGCGGCGTGAAGGAAAGGTCCTGCGTCTCGGCGATGCCGCGCCCGTCGAGCAGGGCCGCCATGCCGCGCAATGTGCGGGCGCCGTAGACGTCCTGCAGCGTGATACCGGCATAGGCCGGGCTCTCGCGAACGATCGAGATGAAGCGCGCCGCCAGCAGTGAATGGCCGCCGAGATCGACGAAGAAATCAGCGTCCAGCGGCAGGCTCGATGCTCCCAGCACGCGCTTGGCGGCTTCGAGCAGGGCGGCCTCGGTCGCATTGCGCGGCGGCTCCTGCTCGCCGGCGGAGCTCGGTGCCGTCAGCGGCGCGGCCTTCAGCATCCGCCGATCGACCTTGCCGGAGACCATGCGCGGCAGCGAGCCGACAGCCTCGAAATGGGCCGGCACCATATAGGGCGGTAGCTGCTCGCGCAGCGAGGCGCGCAAGGCCGCCCCGTCGACGGCGACGCCCGGCTCGGCCACGACGAAGGCGACGAGCCGTTCGATCTCGTCGTCGATGCGCATCACCACGGCAGCCTGGTTGACGCCGGGCTCCTCGGTGAGCTTCGACTCGATCTCGCCGAGCTCGACGCGGAAGCCGCGGATCTTGATCTGGTCGTCGATCCGGCCGTGGAAGACGATATTCCCGTTCTCGTCGAGGCTGACCGCGTCGCCCGAGCGGTAGAGCACCGGATCGTCGTTCCCGAACGGATGGCCGAACGGGTTCGCGATGAATTTCTCGGCCGTCAGCTCCGGGCGGCCATGATAGCCCCTGGCGACACCCGGGCCGCCGATCAGCAATTCGCCCTGCTCGCCGCGCCCGACCACCTCCATCGACTCGTTGACGATATAGGCGGTGTAGTTTGGGATCGGCCGGCCGATCGTGACCGTCTCGCCGGGCGTGACCTCGGCCGCGGTGGCGACCACGGTCGCTTCCGTCGGTCCATAGGTGTTCAGGATGCGCCGGCCGGGCTTCGACCATTTCTGCACGGTCGCGGGCGGCAATGCCTCGCCGCCGAGCAGGATCAGCTTCAGCGACGGCACGTCAGCCGGCAGGATGCCGAGCAGCGTCGGCACCGTGTCGATGACCGTTACGCCGGCTTCGCTCAACAGCGCCGGCAGCTTCTCGGCGTCGCCCATCATCTCCGGCGAGGCGACATGCAGCGTCGCGCCCACCAGATAGGGCGTCCAGATCTCCTCCATCGACAGGTCGAAGGCGACCGAGGCCCCCTGGAAGACGACATCGTCGGGACCGATCTCGTAGAGCGCGTTCCCGGATCGCAGGAAATGGCAGATGTTGCGGTGGCTGATGACGATCGCCTTCGGCGTGCCCGTCGAGCCCGAAGTGTAGATCAGATAGGCCGGGTGGTCCTTGGTCAGTCCGGCAGCGCGGGCCGGCATGGCGACACCGTCATCGGCAGCCGCCAAGGCCTCGGGCGTCCAGACGCTGCGCCCGATACCTGCTGCCCGCCCCTGCCAATCGGCGGCGGTGACGATACCCTTCGCCTCGGCGTCGTTGAGGCAGATGGCGATGCGATCGACCGGCGCCTCGGCGTCGAACGGTACCCAGGCCGCGCCCGCCCGCGTGATCGCAACCTGCGCGATCAAGAGGTCGATGCCGCGCGGCATCCACAGGCCGACGAGATCGCCCGGCCCGACGCCGGCGAGCGCGAGCCCGCGCGCCTGCCGCCCGGCCGCGGCCCAGACCTCGTCATAGCTCAGACGGCGCGACGCATCGACCAGCGCCGGGTGCGCGGCACGCGCCGCCACGGTCGCCGCGAAGATCTCGCCAAGCACCTCGTCGCGCAGGAGGTCCGGCCGCTTCTCGCCCGCCATCATGGCGAGCGGCCTGGCAGCCGCCAGCTCTGTCGTCGCCGACAGCTTGCTCATATCGTTCATCGTGCCCCGCTGCAGTCAGGTCCGGCGCATCGAGGAGCAGCGCCGCATCGCGCGCCCTCCATATGCGGCAATCCCTTTCCGCACCTCATCTTGATCCGAAAAGCGCACCTCCCCGATGCAACTGTTCGGTAGAACCCCCCGGCCGAGCGACCTGCCGCGACACGGCACCCCACTAGCATGTTTCTCATGCTCGGGCACGACTGAACCCGCGATGAACGCTGCCGCATCGGCACTGCGCAGGAGCTCCTTCAGCCCCGCATCAGCGCCGCGACATGCGCGGCCGCCGAACGGGAAAGCCCCTCGAGATCGTAGCCGCCCTCGAGGATCGAGACGATGCGCCCACGGCAGGATCGATCTGCGATCTCCATCAGCCTCTGTGTGGCCCAGGCGAAATCCGGCTCCTTGAGGTTGAGATTGGCCAGCGGATCGCGCCAGTGTGCGTCGAAGCCGGCCGAGATGACGATCAAATCCGGCGCAAACGCCTCGATCCGCGGCAGCAGGGCCGTCTCCATCGCCTCGCGAAAGGCCTCCGAGCCGTCGCCGGCCCTCAGCGGCGCGTTGACGATCGTACCGTGCTGGCCGCGCTCCGAGGCGGCCCCCGTGCCCGGATAGAGCGGCATCTCATGGGTCGAGGCGTAGAGCACGCTCGCATCGTCCCAGAAGATTTCCTGCGTACCGTTGCCGTGATGCACGTCCCAGTCGATGATCGCCACCCGCTCGGCCCCATGGCGTCGCTGCGCATGTCGGGCCGCGATGGCGGCGTTGTTGAAGAAGCAGAACCCCATCGCCTTGGCGCTCTCGGCATGATGCCCCGGCGGGCGCATCGCGCTGAAGGCATTCGCCACCCGCCCCGTCATCACCTCGTCGACAGCCTGCGCCGCAGCCCCGACGCCATGCAGCGCTGCATCGACGGTGCCCGGTGACATCAGCGTATCCGCATCGACCTGGACGAGGCCGCTGTCCGGCGAGGCGGCGAGGATCGCCTCCGCGAAATCCCGGGGATGGCAGAGCTTCACCAGGTCGAGCGAGCCGAGCGCGGCGCTTTCCCGAATCAGTGCAGAGAAGCGTTCCTCCTCCAGCGCGGCCTCGACCGCGCGCAGGCGATCCGCGCGCTCGGGATGGCCGGGCGGGGTCTCGTGCAGGAGACTCGAGGGGTGCGTGATCAGGAGCGTCGTCACCGGGCAGGCCTCATTTCGGGGATCGAGGAGAGCGGGCCGTGGCATCATGGCCACGGTGCACTGCGAAACGCCTGATTCGGCTGCCGTGACGGGAACCGAAATTGCGCCATGCCGGTTTGGGCCCTAGAGCATCGGCGAACAGGCAATGCTCCTGCCGAACGCGGCGGAAACCAAGCATTAACCCTGCATTCACCATAAAGATCGCCTCCGGGCCGCTCTGAGGACGTCATGAAACAGACTGTGATTCTTGCGCTGGCGATATCCGCCCTTCTGGGGGCTTGCCAGTACAAGAGCGTCAACGCTCCGGCCCTGTCGGCCCGCGATGCCGAGTACATCGCGCTGGTGCCGAAATTCGAGCATGAGATCACGCATCTGCCTTATGAGATCGCCGACCCGACGGGCAAGGCGCCCGGCACGATCGTCGTCGATACCAAGGAGAAATATCTCTACTACGTTCTGCCGAACAAGAAGGCGATCCGCTATGGCGTCGCGACCGGCGACGAGGCGTTCGGCTGGACCGGCGAAGCGGTGATCCAGCGCAAGGCGGAGTGGCCGCGCTGGACGCCTCCCGCGGAGATGATCGCGCGCTGGCCGCATCTGGCGCCACGCGCCGGCGGCATGGAGGGCGGCCCCGACAACCCGCTGGGCGCCCGCGCGCTTTATCTCTACCAGAACGGCCACGACACGCTCTATCGCATCCATGGCACCAACGAGCCGGAGACCATCGGCCGTTCGGCCTCGTCCGGCTGCATCCGGATGCGCAATATCGACGTGATCGACCTGTTCAACCGCGTGCCCAACGGCACCAAGGTCATCGTCACCTGACGCGGCCGGCCGGCGAGGCCGCCGCCGGTCTCAGCCGAGTTCGATCAGCAGGATTTCCGGCGGGATGCCGAAGCGGATCGGCAGCTTGCTCGTGCCGATCCCGGCCGAGACGATGAGGTCGCGCCCCCGCTCGCGAACATGCCCGTAGGCGAAGCGGTTGCCGTAGCGCGAGGGCACGATCGGCGACCATCCGAGGAGCCGGACCTGCCCGCCATGGGTATGCCCCGAGAGCGTCAGCGAAACGCGATCCGGCATCTCGGCGAAGATGTCGGGCTCATGAGCCATCATGATGACCGGCGCGCCGTCATCGGCGATCTGCGCCATCGTGCCCGGCAAATCGTCGAGGCTGTTGCGCTGGCCGCGTCGCCACGGAATGAAGGCGACCTGGTCGCCCAGTCCCGCCAGCCAGAGCGGGCCGGCGGCGCTCTCGATCCGCATGGCGCGGTTTTCGAGGACGGGGATGCCGGCGTCCTCGAGCGTCAGGCCGACGAGCGAGGGGCCGGCGCGCAGGCTTTGCGCCCGCTCGTCCTGCCACCAGTCGTGATTGCCCAGCACGGCGAAGACCCCGTCACGCGCCTGGAGCCGGATCAGTTCTGCCGCCCATTCGCGCATCGAGGGATCCGAGTCGACGCGCTTCCGGCTCGCCACGAAATCCCCGAGCAGCAACGTCAGATCGGGTTTGAGGGCATTGGCCGTATCGACGATCTCGGTCACGCGCGAGAGCGGCACGTGCAGCGAGCCGATATGGAGATCGGAAATCGCCACCAGTCGCAGGCGGCGGCCCTCGGGCCAGCCGCGCGGCCTCAGCCTGTAACGGGTCACTCCCTGTTGCGCCGGCTCCCATGCCGCGGCGTAGGCGCCGGGGCCCAGCAGGGACAAAAAAAGACCGGCGAGAGCTTTGAGGACTCTGCGCCGGTCAAACATGGAGGGTCTCGAAAAAGGGTCTACGATGTTCAGTCGTCAAAACCGTGGCGAAGGACCCCGGCAAGCCGGGATGGTTCGTCCTTCGTACGTCTATCCAACGCGGCAGCCGGTGATCTGGTTCCGGCCGCCACTGCGGGAAAAGCGATCGGGCGGAACCAGGAGGCATAGGCCTCCCTTGCGGATGCATCGTGGAAACTCGCATTCGTTTGCGTCTTGCGACGCGGATCGGCGGAGGTCATGGGTCTCGACTTCGTTAGCCACACGGATGACGCTGGTTCCTGGCCACCGTCATGAAACCACCCTGACCGGCGATCGGGACGGCGCCACGGCGCCATCGTGATCGGTTCAAGGCGATTTGTGTCGCTCCGCAGGCTAACGCCACAATTGTGAACGAATTGCTGCGGCGCAGCGAGCAAGAAGTCGATAGGTAACGCCGCCCGGTCAGTCGACAGGGCGGCACGAGGTTGATTGAAAAACGTTCGCCGCCGGCCTCAGGCCGCGAGCAGCCCTTCGGCCTTGACCCAGTTGAGCGTCTTGTTCAGGGCGCGCTCATAGCGGTCGAACATCTCCTCGATCTCGGCCTCCTTCATGACGAGCGGCGGGCAGAAGGCGACGCGATCGCCCATGGCGCGCAGGATCAGGCCTTCCTCCTGCGCGAACATGACCGATTTCGGGCCGACGCCCTTCTTCGTCTCGAAGGACGCCTTGGTCGCCTTGTCCTTGACCAGTTCGACGCCGCCGATCAGGCCGACGCCCCTCGCCTCGCCGACCAGCGGATGCTCGTTCAGCTTGTCCAGGCGGCGCAGGAAGGTCGGCGAAACGCTGCGGACATGCTCGACGATTCTGTCGCGCTGGTAGATCTCCAGCGTCTTGACCGCGATGGCGCAGCCGACGGGATGGCCGGCATAGGTGTTGCCATGGCCGAAGGTGCCGATCTTGCGGCTCTGGTCGACCAGCACCTCATAGATGCGCTCGTTCATCATCACCGCGCTGAGCGGGAAATAGGCCGAGGTGATCTGCTTGGCGCAGGACATCGAGTCGGCGGCCATGCCGTAGGTCTGCGTCCCGAACATGTTGCCGGTGCGGCCGAAGCCGGTGATGACCTCGTCGGAGATGAAGAGAATGTCGTATTTCGCCACAACTGCGTTGATCTTCTCGAAATAGCCCTCCGGCGGGGTGATCGCGCCGCCGGCGCCCATCACCGGCTCGGCGATGAAGGCGGCAACCGTGTCCGGCCCCTCGCGCAGAATCATCTCCTCGAGTTCAGCGGCGAGCCGCGACGAGAAATCCTGCTCGCTCTCGCCGGCTTCGGCGAAGCGGTAGTGATGCGGGCAGGAGGTGTGCAGGATGCCCGGCAGCGGCAGGTCGAAGTCGATATGGTTGTTCGGCAGGCCGGTCAGCGAGGCCGACGCGACGGTGACGCCGTGATAGCCCTTCAGCCGCGAGATGATCTTCTTCTTCTGCGGCCGGCCGAGCGCATTGTTCATGTACCAGACGATCTTGACCTGGGTGTCGTTCGCATCCGAGCCGGAGGCGCCGTAGAACACCTTGGAGATCGGAACCGGCGAGATTTCCTTGAGCTTCTCGGCCAGCTCGATCGCCGGATCATGGCTGCGCCCGCCGAAGATATGCTGGAAGGGCAGCTTCTTCATCTGCTCATAGGCGGTCTCGATCAGCTCCTGGTTGGAGTAACCGAGCGAGGTGCACCACAGCCCCGCCATGCCCTCGATATATTCCTTGCCGGCCGAGTCGTAGACATAGATGCCCTTGCCGCTCTCCAGCACCAGAGGCCCGGTCTCGCGATGCGTCGCGAGATTCGTATAGGGATGGACGAGGGTCTCGATGTCGCGGACGGCGAGGTTGGACAGCATCGTGCGGTTCCCTAGTGCGGTTGGTGGCTTTTGCCATCATAGATCGGCGATGCCGCAAGCGCTGAGCGAATTTACCGCACATCACCGCAGACTCTGCCGCAGGGCGACGAGCTGGCACGCGATTTTTCAGATGCCATGGCGTTTGCCGCAATCGCTTGCCAGCCTGGAGCGCGCTCGCCATGGTCCGGCATCTGGAATCCCTGTAAAGACGCCGCATGATTGATCCGGTCGCAACCATGAGCCAGCCCGCCCCCGGCCGGGCCTGCGGCAGCTGCACCCTCTGCTGCAAGGTCTATGACGTGCCTGATGCGGGGGCCACGGCGGGCAACTGGTGCCCGAATTGCCTGCCGGGCCGCGGCTGCAAGATCTACGAGACGCGCCCGCAGCAATGCCGCGCCTTCCACTGCCTTTGGATGACCCAGGATTTCCTCGGCCCCGACTGGAAGCCCGACAAGGCCCGCTTCGTCCTGACCATGGATGCCGCAACGCGCTGGCTTTTCGTGCAGGCCGACCCCGGCGCGGCACAGGCCTGGCGCAAGGAGCCCTATTACGGCCAGCTCAAGCGCTGGGCCGCGGCCGGCAACCGCCCCGTCATCGTCTTCGTCAGGAAGCTCGCCACGGCCCTCACAGCCCATGGCGAGACGGTGCTCGGCGAGATCGGAGCCGATGAGCGGATCGTGCTGCGTGAATTGCCCGGCGGACGGCAGGTCGTGGAGAAGATCCGGCGGAGCGCCTGACCAGGGCGTCGGTCTCTCGTCCGTGTCCTATCGCTCGTCGGCGGCGCGCGCGAGGTCTCGCCAGGCGAGCACGAGACGATCAAGTTCCGCGAGATCCCGCTCCGGCAGCTTGCCCAGCGTCTGCGCCACGAATTCGCGCTGCGTCCGGATGCCGGCTTCCGCCAGCCTGCGTCCCTCGGACGTCAGGTGCATCGCGTAGGAGCGCCGGTCGCCTGCGATGGCCCGGCGCTCGACGAGACCGGCCTGGACCAGCCGGTCGACCAGGCCGGAGACATTGCCCTTGGTGACATAGAGCCGCTCGGCCAGTTCGTTCTGGCTGATGCCCTCGCGCTCGGTCAGGGTCGAGAGCAGGTCGAATTGCGGGATCGACAGGCCGAGTGCGCGAATGCGCCCCGTCATCTGGATCAGCATGCGCTGGTGCAGCCGCATGAAGCGGAACCATACGCGATCCGGCTCGGTCGCATCGACGCGCTGCACTGTCTTCGAGTCTGGCACGGCCTTGCCCCCATCAAGAAAGATCACGCCTAAACCATCTCGCCGCCTGAGGCGAGATCGGCTGCCTGCAGGCCTTGCCGGCAAAGGCTTGCCTTCGCGCCGCCGCAGCGTCACCTATGGCCGATGCACCGCCGTCTCGTCTTCGAGGAGCCTGTCTCGCGCGCCGCGCTCTGGAGCCGGCGGCTGGCCTGGTTTTCGCTCGCGGTGCTGCTGCTCGCGCTCCTCGTCTTCCGGACCGGCGAGCCCAGCCTCGATGGCCTGGCGCCGGTTGCCGCGGCCTATCTCTTCGTCCTGCTGGCGCTGGTCCTGTCGCTGCTGGCCTTCGCGCGGATCTGGCAATCCGGCCATCGCGGCGTCGGCATGGCAGCAGGCGCCTTCCTGCTTTGCGTCCTGATGCTGGCGCCTGCCGCCTTTGTCGGTTTCCGGCTGGCAACCTTGCCGGCCCTGGCCGATGTCTCGACCGATATCGACGATCCTCCGGCCTTCAGCCGCTCGCGCGCCGCGCTCGACGCCCGCAGCGGGCGCATGCCGCCCGATGTCGCGCCCGAACGACGCCGCCTGCAGCGGCAGGCCTATCCGAAAGCGGTGCCGATCGTGCTCGAGCTGCCGGCCGAGATCGCCTTCGACATCGCCCGCCGCGCGGCGCTGGCCCGCGGCTGGCAGGTGCTCGAATCGTCGCGGCCGGGCGGGCGCACCGGCGCCGGCCGCATCGAGGTGGTCGCGCGATCGCGCATCCTGCGGACCTCCGAGGACATCACCATCCGCATCCGGCCGCGCGCCGATGGCAGCCGCATCGACATCCGCTCGGCGACCCGCCTCGGCGGCCACGACCTCGGTATCAACGCCGCGCGCATCGCAGCCTTCGCCGAGGAGGTCGAAACGCTTGTCGATGCGCGCTGAGGCTTAGGCGAGCCGATAACGACTCGTCAGCGAGGGCAACGGCTCGTCGCAGATGACGACGCCCCGCAGCACCAGATCCTCGAGCTGCGCCAGCACCGACAGCGCGGCCGCCCCGTGCAGGGCCGGCGGCAGCCCCTGATAGATCAGCGGCACCATCGCGGCGATTCGCTCGTCGCCCGCCCGCAGGCGATTGAGAATCGCCGCCTCGCGCTGACGACGATGCTGCACCAGACCGCGCAGGAAGCGCTGCGGCTCGGTCACCGGGCCGCCATGGCCCGGCCGGTAGAGGCCATGCTCCATGCCGCGCAGCTTCTCGACCGAAGCCATGTAGGCCGCCATTGAGCCGTCCGGCGGGGCAACGATCGAGGTCGACCACGCCATGACATGGTCGCCCGAGAACAGCGTATCCTCCTCGGCGAGCGCGAAGGCGAGGTGGTTGGCGGTGTGGCCCGGCGTCTCGACGGCGGCGAGGCTCCAGCCCGGCCCGGTCACCGCATCGCCGTCCCGCATCTCCTGGTCCGGCGCATAGTCGCGGTCGGCGGCGGCATCGAGCCGGCTGATCTCTCCCTCGGCCAGCTCGCGCGCCGCGCGATGCGGCCCGCAGCCGACCACGATCGCGCCCGTCGCCGCCTTCAGGGCCGGCACGGCCGGCGAATGGTCGCGATGCGTATGCGTGACGACGATATGGCTGACGCTCTCACCCGCAACCGCCGCCAGGAGCCGCTCGACATGGGCCGGATCGTCGGGACCGGGATCGATGATCGCCACCCTCCCCTGCCCGACGATGTAGCTGCAGGTGCCGGTGAAGGTCATCGGCCCGCCATTGCCGGCGATGACGCGCCGAACCAGCGGCGACAGCCTCGCGACCTCGCCAGGCGGAGTCGTGGCGCTGCGGTCGAATTCAATCTCGTCGCTCATGCGTGATCCTGCACTCCCGCTGGGCGCACCCGCTCGCGGCACGCCGCTTGTGGGGCATTGCCGCATTTTCTATAGACGGAAAAGATGGTCGCGCGGCGCGGCCTTTCGCGAACAGGATGACATGCCCATGGCGCAGATGCTTCCCCTTCAAGCCCCGACACTGGCCGGCGCGGCTCTTCCCGCAGTCTCTGGCCCGCGCGCGACCCTGCTGCGCAATGTCGCGCTCGCCGTCGCCGGCAGCCTGCTGCTGGTGCTCGCCGCCAAGATCAAGGTGCCGTTCTGGCCGGTGCCGATGACGCTGCAGACGCTGGCCGTGCTCGGCCTCGGTGCCGCCTTGGGCTCGCGCCTCGGCGCCGCGACCGTCGCGCTCTACATCGCCTATGGCCTCGCCGGCCTGCCGGTCTTCACCAACACCCCGCCGGTCGCCGCCGGCCCGCTCTATCTGGTCGGCCCGACCGGCGGCTTCCTCGTCGGCTTCGTCGCTGCCGCCGCCATCGCCGGCTGGGCTGCCGCGCGCGATGCCTCGCTACCGCGCCTGATCGGCGGCCTCGTCGCAGCCGAACTCGTGATGATGCTGCTCGGCTTCGGCTGGCTCGCCTTCGGCGCCCAGATGGCGTCGGGCGCAACCGGCGTCGGCTTCGCCAAGGCCTTCGCTTATGGCGTCCAGCCCTTCCTCATCGGCGATCTCGTCAAGCTCGCGCTGGTCGCTTGCCTGGCGCGCGCCGGCTGGTCGGTGCTGCAGCGCCGCGGCTGAACCTGCTGCAATGCCGAACATGAAAAAGGCCGGGGCAATGCCCGGCCTTTTTCATGTCGATCGTTCGGACAGCAGCCCGGATCCGCGCTCAGCCGTTCGGAGCGGAACTGCTGCATGTCTTCTGCCCGGGCGCCGTGAAGAAGGGGCCGAGATTGCCGCATTTGTCGCAGCCTGCGAGCAGCGTCGCCAGTCCGAGAATGCCGAGGAGTTGGAAGGCGCGCTTCATGATCGATTCCGCTGGTGGTGGTGATCTACCCTAGAGAGCAATCGCAGCGATGACCACCGGCGGCGGATCAGTGGCGCCGATCAGAGACGCAGGGCCGACGCGTCCACGGGGATCGAACCTGGCCGGATCCATGCCCGGAAAAGAAAAAGGCCCCGAAGGGCCTGTTTCACAAAGCATTGAAATACTTCGGGAAATTTTGGTCGGAGTGGCAGGATTTGAACCTGCGACCCCCTCGTCCCGAACGAGGTGCTCTACCAGGCTGAGCCACACTCCGATCAACTGGTGGCGGGCTTATAGCCAGCGCTGCGGCCGGGCGCAACAGGTCGCGAGCCTGTCGATGACGAATTATCCGTAATCCCCACCATCATCACATCGGGCTGGGCACATGGTGGCCGTCGATCGTCTGACCGGTTGCGCCACAGCCCGACGCGTTCTAGAAGGCGCGGCGTATTGGGGCGTCGCCAAG
Source organism: Allobosea sp. GW822-FHT03F07 (assembly GCF_058801345.1). Lineage (NCBI taxonomy): Bacteria > Pseudomonadati > Pseudomonadota > Alphaproteobacteria > Hyphomicrobiales > Alloboseaceae > Allobosea > Allobosea sp. GW822-FHT03F07. Next base: position 702,140 of record NZ_JBXAND010000001.1, on the reverse strand, counting down.
TGGTAAGGCAGCGGTTTTTGGTACCGCCATTCGGAGGTTCGAATCCTCCCGCCCCAGCCAGCCTCCTTTTCAGTTCCGGTAGACCGGGAAGGCTTCGGTCATCCTCGCGACCTCAGCCTTGGCGGCCTCGACTGCGGCGTCGGCATTGCCCGCGGCCTCGGCCTCGATCAGGTCGGCGATGATGTTGCCGAGCGTCACGAAGGCATCCTCCTTCATGCCGCGGGTCGTGGCCGCCGCGGCGCCCAGCCGCATGCCGACCCAATCGGCCGGGCGCGGGCCGTCGTTCGGGATGGGGTTCTTGTTCGAGGTGATGTTGGCGCGCGCCAGCACAACCTCGGCCTGCTTGCCGTTCAGCCCCCTGCTCGACAGGTCGAGCAGGACGAGATGCGTATCCGTGCCGCCCGAGACGATGCGGACCCCGCGCTCCATCAGCGTCGCCGCCAGCACCCTGGCGTTGGCCTTCACCTGCGCCGCATAGACCTTGAAATCGTCGCGCAGCGCCTCGCCCAGGCAGATCGCCTTCGCGGCCAGGACCTGGCTATGCAGCGACCCCTGCACGCCGGGGAACACGGCCGATTGCAGCTTCTTGAACCAGTCCTCGTTGTTGGTCAGGATCAGGCCGCCGCGCGGGCCGCGCAGCGTCTTCGTCGTGGTGCAGGTGACGATGTCGGCATGTGGGAAGGGCGAGGGATGCACCCCGCCCGCGACGAGCCCCGCGATATGGGCCATGTCCACCAGGAACCAGGCGCCGACCTTCCTGGCGATGCGGCCCATCCGTTCGAAATCGATCTCGCGGGGATAGGCCGAGCCGCCGGCGATCAGGAGCTTGGGGCGAACCTCCTCGGCAGTGCGCTCGACCTCGTCATAGTCGATCACCTCGTTCTGCGGATTGACCTTGTAGCTGTGGGCTTCGAACCAGCGGCCCGAGAGATTGCCCTTCATGCCATGCGAAAGGTGCCCGCCAGCCGCGAGATCCAGCGACAGAACCTTGTCGCCGGGCTTCAGCAGCAGGAAGAACACGGCGAGATTGGCCTGGCTGCCCGAATGCGGCTGCACATTGGCATAGCCGCAACTGAACAGCTCCTTGGCGCGGTCGATCGCGGCCTGCTCGACGACATCGACGAATTCGCCGCCGCCATGGAAGCGGTTGCCGGGATAGCCCTCCAGCGTCTTGTTGGTCATCTCATGGCCGAGCGCGTCGAGCACGGCGCGGCTGACGATGTTCTCCGAGGCGATCAGCTCGATCTGGTTCTGCTGGCGCTTGCGCTCGCTGTCCAGCGCCTGGGCGATGAGCGGGTCGCGCTCATGCACGGTGGCGGAGAAGAAGGCCTGCGTCTGGTCGGTCATGACGGATTCCGGAAACCTGCTGTGGTTGCGTGGAAATCCGTAGCGACTCCATTCCGCCAGAAAAAGTGAATAATACTTGTCCATAGATACAGTTTTGCTAATCATTCGGTGTAGCCAAAACGGGATCGGACGATGGACCTCGCGCGATTGCGGGCGCTGCGCGAATTATCGTTCCGCCGGACCATGGCGGCGGTCGCCGAGACGCTTCATGTCTCGCCATCGGCCGTATCGCAGCAGATCGCCTTGCTCGAGGACGAGGTCGGCGTCGCCCTGGTCGAGCGTCGCGGCCGCGGCGTCCACCTGACCCCGGCCGGCCGGCACCTCGTTGAGCGGGCGGAACGCATCTTCGCGGAAGTGGAGTCGGCCCGCGCCGAGATCGCCGAGCTCAAGAAGCAGATCGCCGGCGAAATCCGCGTCTCGGCCTTTCCCTCCGTCGCCGCTGCGCTGATACCCGCCACGGTGCGCGAGTTGCTGCGGCTTCACCCCCAGTTGACGGTTCAGTTCGACGAGATGGAGCCGGCCGAGAGCCTCGCAGCTCTCAGGAGCTGGCAGACCGACATCGCGATCATCGACGATCTCAACGTCCCCACCGGTGCGCTCGATCCCAATGTCGAGACGATCCCGCTGATGGAGGATGTCTTCAACGTCATGCTGCCGAAGCAGCACGCGCTCGCCGGCGGCGCGACCGTGACCTTGCAGGAACTCCGCGACGAACGCTGGGCGATCGATACCGCCTCGGACACCTATACGCGGATGCTGGCCGCCGCCTGCCAGGCCGCCGGCTTCAACCCTCATATCGTCGCGCGCTGCCGCGGCTTCGAGGTCACGGTCGCGCTGATCCGCGAGGGCTGCGGCATCTCGATGCTGCCGGGACTCCGCGCCAGCCACCATCTCCAGGACGTCTGGGTCTGCCAGCTCGTCCCCGAGATCCGGCGCCGCATCTCGCTGGCCTTCCGCAAGGGGGAGAAGCGCAGCCCCGCCTTGCAGGCCTTCATGCGAGAGATCGGGGCGCAGGCCGCGGCGAGCCGGCCTGCGCCGGCCTGAGGCGCGGCGCTACGCGCCGACCTTCGCCAGCACGTCGGCACGCAGGAAGCGCTCTATGAACAGCATGAACAGCACCGAGGGCACGAGCAGGATCAGCGCCGTGATCGAGGCTACCTGATAGTTGCCGCCCATCGCCGCATTGTAGAGCAGCAACGGCAGCGTCGTGACCTGCGGCACGCCGACGAAGAAGGTGCCGGTGAACTCGTCGAGAGATTCCAGGAAGACGAAGATGCCGCTCGCGATGATGCCCGGCGCCGCCAGCGGCAATGTCACGGTGAAGAAGGCGCGCAAGGGCGAGGCGCCCATGTTGCGCGCGGCGAGTTCGAGATCCCTGTCGACCGCGGCGAAGGCCGCAGCCGCGATCCAGACCGAGAACACCAGCCCATGCGCGGCATGAACCAGAACGACCGCGAGCACCGTGCCGTTGATGCCGAGCTGGTAGAAGATCCGGGCGACGTTGATGTAGATCGCGACCGAGGGAAACGCCTGCGGCAGCAGGAAGGCGAGCATGAACAGCGCCCGCATCGGCAGCTTCAATCGCGCCAGCGCGTAACCGGCCGGGATCGACAGCGCGAGCGCGAGGACGACCGTCAGCACCGCGATCCAGACGCTGGTGCCGAGCGAGACCATCGCATCGCCGGTCGGCCTGAAGACCTGCTCCCAATAGCGGGTGCCATAGACGACCGGCAGCTTGTAGGGCGTGTACCAGCGCTCGGCGACGGACCAGAGCGCGAGGTTCAGCAGCGGGCCGATCAGCACGAAGGCGAAGGCGACGAGCAGCGAGACCGCGAGCACCATACGCGCGGACGAAGTGACCCGGCTCATCGCGGCGCCTCCTGCGATAGGCCGCGCTTGAGGTAGAGGATCGCGGCGCCGGCCGAGATCAGATAGGTGATGACCCCGAGCGCGTTGGCCGTCGCGTAGTCGCCATAGGCGTTGATCCGAAAGGCCATGTCGACCGTCAGCATGGTCGGCTGCGAGCCCGACACCATCATCGGCACCGACAGCACCGAGAGCATCGTCACGAAGGAGAGTACCAGCGCGACGAGCAGCGTCGGCATCACCTGCGGCAGCGCGAGTTCAAGCAGCACCCGCATCCGCGACGCCCCGAGATTGCGGCCCGCCTCCAGCGTCGCCCGGTCGATCGAGGCGAGCGCGCCCGCCAGCAGCAGCGCGACGAAGGGCGTCTGCTTCCAGACGAAGGTCGCGATGATGCCGCGCCAGTCGAGGAAGCTCACCGCCTGCAGCGGCTCGATCAGCCCCATCGAGACGAAGGTGTTGTTCATCAGGCCGTTCTTGGCGAGGAAGGTGCGCATGCACTGGGCTGCGACGATGAAGGGAATGAACAGCGGCCAGCGATAGAGCGCCTTCAGCACGCCGACGATGACGCGGTTCTCGCCGAGCGTCAGCGTGCCGGCGATCACGATGGCCGCGATCGCCGTCAACGCACAGGAGGCCACGACGATCACCACCGTGAAGACGATGTCGGTGGAATAGAGCTCGAAGGCCTTGGCGAACCATTCCAGCGTGAAGGAGCCATCCTTGGTGAAGGCCGAGACCAGCGAGAAGCAGAGCGGATACAAAAACAGCGCCGCGACCAGCATCAGGCCGGGAGCGATCAGGATCAGCGCCAGATGGCGTTGGGAGAGCATGGGCGAGCGCCGTTTGGAGGGAGGGGCGGCCCGGCAATGTGCCGGGCCGGAGGATTGCAAAGCGGAGTGGCGCTGGCTCGGAACCTCACCGTCATCCCGGACGGAGCGAAGCGGAGCTCCGGGATCCATCGTAGGGAACTGCGCTCTACGATGGATCCCGGAGCGACGCCGCTGCGCGGCTTGTCTGGGATGACGCGTGTTTCCGAGCTAAAGCGACCTCAGTTCGAGACCTTCTTCTCGTAGCCCTCGAGGATGTCGTTGAAGTAGGGCGCGATCGGGAAGGGCTTGCCGTTCTTGGCGAGGTCGGCCGGGGTGACGTCGGTGAAGAGCTTGTCCCAGGCCGCCTTGTCGAGCTTGCCCTCGAGGTTCTTCGCATCGATGCCCGGATACCAGTTGAACTTCTTGACGATGCCGTCGGCCTGGACCTGCGGCGAGGTCGCGAGCGCGATGAAGGCCTCGGCCAGCTTCTTCTGGGCCGACTTCTCCGGCACGGCGTAATACATGGGCTGGCCGGGCATGCCGGGCGAGACGAGCTTCAGCTTCATGTTCGGCGGCAGCTTCCCGTCGGCCTGCCAGGAATAGAACATGTCGACCCAGACCGGTCCGATCGCGATCTCGCCGCGGTTCAGCATGTCGAGCGTGCCGGCGTTGCCGGGGGTGATGACGGCATTCTTGTTGAAGTCCTTGAGATCGGCGAAGGCCTTGTCCCAGCCGGTTTTGGTGGCGGCGTCATAGGGGCCCTTCATCAGCTTGTCGGCGTCGCCGCCGAAGGCATAGACCCAGCCGGCTACGAAGGAGACGCCGGACATGCCGCCCTTGATGCCGTTGTAGCCGAACTGCTTGGGGTTCTTCTTCACCCAGTCGGCCAGTTCGGCGAAGGTCGTCGGCGGCGTCTTGACCATGTCGGCGTTGTAGGCGAGCGCCGTCTGCGACTGGAACATCGGGATGACGAAGCCCGAGACGTCGGTGCCGAGCGCGTTCCTGGCGTTGTCGCCGGTGGCGAGCTTCGCCGTCTCGACATTGCCGGTGTACTTGTTCAGCAGGCCTTCCTTGACCATCTGGCCGGCGGCCTTCTGGTGGATCACCACGACGTCGAAATCGGTCGTGGCCGCGCCCTTCTGGGCGTCGAGCTTCTCATAGATCTTCTGCGAGCCGGAATCGCCCGGGCCGGTGCCGACCGAGACGACCTTCACGCCGGGATTGGCCTTCTCGAACATCGGCCCGAGATAGTCCTTGACGTAGTCGACCATGTTCTGGTCGCCGGCCGAGGCGACATTGAGGGTCTGTGCGGAGAGCGGCGACGCCGCCATCAGCGCTGCGAGCGAACAGGCGATTGTGAGGATGCGCATGGGTCTGGCTCCGGGTTGGTTCGAAAGCTGGTTCAGGCGGCGATCCCGGCCTCGGATGCCGGGAAGATGTGGAGGCGTTGCAGCGGAATGCGCAGGCCGATGGTGCTTCCGAGTTCGTGGCGGTCGCTGTCGTCGACCGTGATCTGGCGGCCGGCGGCCTCGACGCGGTAGCGGTAGACGCCGCCGGGATAGGCCCGCGCGGCGATCCGGCCGGACACCAGCAGATCCCCGCCAGCGGCGGCGTCGGAAGCGTCGAGCCGGGCGACGTCGTCGCGGAAATAGGCGACGGCCTCGCCGGCCGGCAAAGCCTGCGCCGGCTCCGCTCCAAGCGTGGCCGAAGCATCGCCCATGGTGAGCGAGGCGCCGGCCTCCGAACGCTCGATGCGCAAGGGCAGGACATTTTCCGCCCCCATGAAATTCGCGACGAAGGCGGTCGCCGGGCGATCATATACCTCTTCCGGCGTGCCAACCTGCGCGATCCGGCCCGCCTGCATGATGACGAGCCGGTCGGCCATGGTCATGGCCTCCTCGCGGTCATGCGTGACATGGACGGCGGTCAGACCGAGCCGCTGCTGGATCGCCCGGATCTCGTGGCGCATCGTCATGCGGATCTTGGCGTCGAGGTTCGACAAGGGCTCGTCGAGCAGCAGGATGCCGGGATCGATGGCGAGCGCCCGGCCGAGCGCGACGCGCTGGCGTTGTCCGCCCGACAGGGCCGTGACCTTGCGGTCCTCATAGCCGGATAGGCCGAGCATCGCGAGCATCGCCGAGACCTTGGTCGCGATCTCGGCCCTGGAGGCGCCGCGCAGCTTCAGCCCGTAGCCGATGTTCTGCAGCACGGTCATATGCGGCCACAGCGCGTAGGACTGGAACACCATCGCCATGCCGCGCTTCTCGGGCGGCAGCCCCGCGACATCCTGGCCACCGACGACGATCGAACCGGATTCCACCGGCACGAAGCCGGAGAGCGAGCGCAGCAGCGTGGTCTTGCCGCAGCCGGACGAGCCCAGCAGGGCCGTGAAGCTGCCGGGCGTGAAGTCGATGCTGACGCCGTGCAACACGCGCGTGCCGCCATAGGCGACCTGCAGGTCGCGCACGGCGATGGCCGCGCCGCTCCGCGGCCCGCTCTGCAAATCCGTTGGCACGACGCCGTCTCCCTGGCCGCGATCTTTTCCGGATGAATGGAATGTATCTTCCATTTCCGATACGCTTGGAGCAAACATAACGCCCCGCAGCGACCGTGTGCAATAGGTTTGTGAACCTCTGATGACAGCGCCGATCCATTCCATCTGGCTGATGCCGGACGCCTCCCACGGCACCCTCTGCTCGGGCATCGTGACCGAGCTGTCCCAGCGCTTCGGCACGCCGCTCTTCACGCCGCATCTGACGGTGAGGGGCGACACGGACCTGCCTCTGCCGACGCTGGCGGCCGCCATCGCGGAAGCGGCCCGGCAGGTTGCGGCCTTCTCGGAGATCGTCGCCGGAATTGAAACGAGCGAGGCCTTCTTCCGCTCGTTCTATGCGCGCTTCGCGGTCAGCCCGCCGCTGGCGGCCCTGAAGCGGCTGCTCGAGGAACAGGCGAGCGAGCCCTTCATGCCGCATGTCTCGCTGCTCTACGGGCCGGTCGCGGCCGGGCCGAAGGCGGAAGCCGCCGCGGAGATCACGAAGCTGCTCACAGGGCGACCGATCCGTTTCGACCGGCTCTGTGTCGTCACCTCGGGCCAGGATGTGCCGATCGACCAATGGCGCATCATCGAGACGGCGATGCTGGGTTGAGACGAAGTCTCGACCAGCCTCAGAAGCGCGCCGTCATCCCGGACAAGCCGCGCAGCGGCGCCGCTCCGGGATCCATCGTAGAGCGCAGTTCCCTACGATGGATCCCGGAGTTCCGCTTCGCCGCATCCGGGATGACGCAGTGGTTCAACAGCCGATCACAGGCCCCGCGGCAGCGCCTCGAGGAACCGCGCCGGCTCGCCCTGCGCCGGCGTCACGATCTGCGCCTCCCACATCACCTTCTGGCCGCGCACGAAGGTGCCGACCGGCCAGCCGGTGACGGTGACGCCGTCATAGGGCGTCCAGCCGCATTTCGAAGCGCCCCAGGCATTGGTGATGGTCTCACGGCGCTTCAGGTCGACGATGGTCAAATCGGCGTCGTATCCGGCTGCGATCCGGCCCTTGCCCTCCAGCCCGAAGATGCGCTGCGGGCCATGGCTCGACAGGTCGACGAAGCGCTCCAGCGAAAGCCGCCCGGCATTCACATGGTCGAGCATGATCGGCACGAGCGTCTGCACGCCCGGCATGCCGGAATGGCTGGCAGGATAGGCGTGGTGCTTCTCCTCATGGGTGTGCGGCGCGTGGTCCGAGCCGAGCACGTCGACGATGCCCTGCTCGACGCCCCACCAGATGCGCTGGCGGTGGCTGTCGTCGCGGATCGGCGGGTTCATCTGGGCATAGGTGCCGAGGCGTTCGTAGCAGTCGGGCGCGACCAGCGTCAGATGGTTCGGCAGCACCTCGACGGTGGCGACGTCCTTGTGGTCCCTGAGGAACAGCATCTCGTCGCCGGTGGAGATGTGCAGGATATGCACCCGCGCCCCCGTCTCGCGCGCGATCCTGACCAGCCGCTTCGTGCAGGTCAGCGCGACCTCCGGTGAACGCCAGACCGGATGGCTCGCCGGATCGCCCTCGACGCGCAGCGGCATGCGCTCGCGCAGCATGCCCTCATCCTCGGAGTGGAAGGCGGCGCGCCGGCGCGTGCGCTTCAGGATCTCGCTGACACCCTTGTCGTCCTCGACCAGCAGGTCGCCGGTGGAGGAGCCCATGAACACCTTGATGCCGGCGGCGCCGGGCAGTCGTTCCAGCTCCGGCACGTCCTTGACGTTCTCATGCGTGCCGCCGACCCAGAAGGCGAAGTCGCAATGCATGCGATGCTTGCCGCGCCGGATCTTGTCGGCGAGCGCCTCCGGCGTCACCGTCTGCGGAATGGTGTTGGGCATCTCGAAGACGGTGGTGACGCCGCCGAGCACCGCCGCGCGCGAGCCCGTCTCCAGATCCTCCTTGTGGTCGAGGCCGGGCTCGCGGAAATGCACCTGGCTGTCGATCACGCCGGGCAGGATGTGCAGGCCCGTGCAATCCACCACTTCGCCGGCCGAGGCGCGAGACAGGTCGCCCAGCGCCATGATCTTGCCGCCGGTGATGCCAAGGTCGCGCTGCACGCGCCCGTCATGATTCACGACGGTGCCGCCCTTGAGGATGACGTCGAAGGTTTGCGGCATGGCGGGTCTCCGGGTTGGGGGCGGTCTTGCTGAAGGAACCGCGCCGTCATCCCGGACAAGCCGCGAAGCGGCGCCGATCCGGGATCCATGCCGGAACGGTTCAGGCATGGATCCCGGATCTCCGCTTCGCTGCGTCCGGGATGACGGCGCGGTTGAACGGATCGAAGGGAGTTAGCGGAAAGAGCGCGCGGAGGCGAGTTGAGAACACGGCTCGATACGCCTACCTATCGCCTCGACCTTCGAATCCGGATCGGAGCCCCGTCCATGCCCGCCACCCATCTGGTCGATCGCGGCGTCATCCGCGTCAGCGGCGAGGATGCGCGCGACTTCCTCCAGAACATCGTCACCAACGACATGGATGCGGTCACGGTCGACCGAGCCGGCTATGGCGCGCTGCTGACACCGCAAGGCAAGATCATCGGCGATTTTCTCGTGGTCGCGGTGCCGGAGGAGGACCGCGGCGGCTTTCTCCTCGATGTGCCGCTCCTGCAGGTGCCCGATCTGATGAAACGGCTGAAGCTCTACAAGCTGCGCGCCAAGGTCGCGCTCGATGATCTCAGCGAGATCGCGGCCGTCGTCGCCTCGAGCGGCGGTTTCTCGCTGCCTGACGAGGCCGGCCTCGTCTATGCCGATCCGCGCTTGCCGGCGCTCGGCGAGCGCGCGATCACCGACCGCAACGATGTCGCTTCGGTCGCCGGCGCGGCAGCCGATGCGTACCACGCCCGGCGCATTACGCTGGGCGTCCCCGATGGCGGCAGGGATTTCGCCTATGGCGACACCTTCCCGCATGAGGCGCTGCTCGACCAGCTCGGCGGCATTTCCTTCAAGAAGGGCTGCTATATCGGCCAGGAGGTGGTGTCGCGCATGCAGCATCGCGGCACGGCGCGCACCCGTGTCGTGCCGATCGTCTTCACCGAGGGCATCGCGGCCGAGACGGGCTCGGAAGCGACCGCGGGCGGCAAGACGCTGGGCAAGGTCGGCTCCGCCGCCAATGGTCGTGCCCTTGCCATGCTGCGGCTCGACCGCGTCGCGGATGCGCTGGCGGCGGGAGAACCGCTGCTCGGCGGCGGGCTCGCCTTCACCCTGGCCAAGCCCGACTTCATCCGCTTCCCCTTCCCCGGCGAAGCCGGCTTCGGAGCCGCCACATGAGCGAGGCAGTGCCGGCAAGCGAGGCAAAGACCTTGAGCGAAGAGCGCATCGCCATCCAGGGGCCGGACGGCAAATTCCGCTGCCGCTGGCCGGGCACCGACCCGCTCTACCTCGCTTATCACGACACCGAATGGGGCGTGCCGGAATACGACTCCCGCGCGCTCTGGGAGAAGCTGATCCTCGATGGCTTCCAGGCCGGCCTGTCCTGGATCACGATCCTCAGGAAGCGCGACGCCTTTCGCGCCGGCTTTGCCGGCTTCGAGCCGGAGGCGGTCGCCCGCTTCGGTGAGGCCGATGTGCAGCGGCTGCTGGCCGATCCCGGCATCATCCGCCATCGCGGCAAGATCGAGGGGACGATCAGGAGCGCGCGCGCCTATCTAGCCGTCAGCGAACGCGAGTCCTTCGCCGATTTCCTCTGGAAGCATCTCGACGGCCGCGTGCTGCAGAACAGCTTTCGCTCGCAGAGCGAGGTGCCAACGCAGACGAAACTCTCCGAGGCGATGGCGAAGGAACTGAAGAAGGCCGGCTTCACCTTCTGCGGCCCGACCATCGTCTACGCCTTCATGGAGGCCTGCGGACTGGTCAACGACCATCTCACAGGCTGCTTCCGCTGGCAGGAATGCGCCGCGCTGGCGCGCGACGTGCGGCCGGCATGACCCAGAATCTCCACCTCTCAGCCCTCATCCTGAGGAGCCGCGGAGCGGCGTCTCGAAGGATGGTCGAGGAGGCTCCGGAACCATCTGGATCATCCTTCGAGACGCGCTCCTGCGAAGCGCTCCTCAGGATGAGGGCTCGTGGGATGAGCGCTTCGATCGAGGCAGCCTGAGCATGGCCCGCGCTCCCGCCCCGCCCCGCGCCTGGCAGCGCATGCTGTCCGGCCGCCGGCTCGACCTGCTCGACCCCTCGCCGCTCGATGTCGAGATCGAGGACATTGCCCATGGCCTCGCCCGCGTCGCGCGCTGGAACGGCCAGACGCAAGGGCCGCATTCCTTTTCGGTCGCCCAGCACAGCCTGCTGGTCGAGGCGATCGCCGATCATCTCAACCCCGGCTGGTCCGATGCCTGGCGGCTGATGGCGCTGCTGCACGATGCGCCGGAATACGTCATCGGCGACATGATCTCGCCCTTCAAGGTCGTGATGGGCGATGCCTACAAGGCGGTGGAGACGAGGCTGCTCGGCGCGATCCATCTGCGCTTCGGCCTGCCCGCTGCGCCGCCGGCCCTGCTCAAGCGCAAGACCAAGGAAGCCGACACCATCGCCGCCTTCCTCGAGGCGACCGAACTCGCGGGTTTCGAACGCGAGGAGGCGCTGCGCTTCTTCGGCCGCCCGCAGGCGCTGCCGCGCAATGTCACCGCCCTGCTCGCGCCGCTCGACACGCAAGCCGCGCAGGATCGCTTCCTCGAACGCTTCACCACGCTCGCCGGGTAAGGTCGCCCGCTTCCTTGAGCGCGCGCCGATCAGGTTGATTCGACCTGATCGGCTCCGGCGCTAGTGCGAGAGATGCGCCTTCGACACGATGCGCTGGAACAGAGCCGTCATCGCCTCGGAGATGCCCTGACTCGGACTGACCTCGAAGAACAGGCCCGGCGATGCGCAAGCTTCCATTTTCTTCGGAATTTCCGACTGGAACGGCTTGATCCAGGTATTGTACCAATTGTCGGATGGCAGCGGCAGATAAGTCGTATAGAGCACGGCGATCTTGATGCCCTTGCTCTTGATCGCATCGCAATACTGGATGTTGATCGGCTCCTGGCAGCGCGTGCTGCCGGAGAGCTTCTTCGAACAGGCGCTCTTGCTGCTCGCGTAGTCGGCGACGCCGTCCGAAACGAAATACATCACCCTTTGCGGATCGGTTCGGCTCGAACCATCCCTGGAAGTCGGGATGATGTCCTTGATATCCTGCAGCGCCTTGTTGAAATCAGTGCACTGGTCGGCGTTGAAGCCGTCATAGGGGATCGTCATCAGGTCAATCGCATTTGCCGAGGTTTTCGCCGCGGCGAGATCGCTGGTGACCGCCTGTATCTCGGTCAATTTCTTGCCGTCGCAGGATGGGCCGAGCGTGTACGTCGCCATGCGATACTGCAGAGGCAGCGTCGCCGTCGACTTAGCCGTGTCCATCAACTCCTGCGAGGCCTTCCGAACGACGTCGATCCGCATCTGGACGCCGATCTGCTTCGCCTTCTTGTAGAAATTGTTGGGGTTGCTGAGATCGTGGCAGGCAAAGGCGCATTGCCGGACGGACTTGGTCGCCGCTTCCATCTTCGCGATATCGGCTGTCGTCGCCGCCACGCCCATCGACGGTGAATTGTCCAACAGCAGGTAGAAATCGATGAAGGGAGCGCGCGCGCCCGCTGCCTCGGCGGTCGATGCCAGAGTCATGGACGGGACGAACATCGACATCAGCGTCGTCGGGAAATCGCCGCGATAGGTCACCTTGACGGTGCGGCTCAGCCCGACATTGGTGACCTCGACCTCGCGGATCGAGAGCATAGACCTGTACTCGGCCGCATTGGTGTCGAAAACCTTTTCGGCGTCCGCCTTGGCCTCGGCCACCGTCTTCAGCATCGCCACCTGCGAAACCGCCGCCAGTGCCGCGCTGTCGGCAGCGGCGTTGAGACGCGCGCGCGCCGCCGTGGCACGGCTGTAATCGATGACGACGCCGGCCGCGCTGATCAGCGGCACCAGCGCGAAAGCGAACATCAGCGCCACATTGCCACGCCGGTCCCTCGCGAAGGACTTGGTGATCTGCTTCAGCTTCGCGTGGCCGTTCATAGCCTGATGCCTCGGTGTGCGCCTTACCTTTCGTGATCCTTGAGAATCGGACCTTACGAATCCATGAAATCGGTGCCTGAATTCAGGCCTCACCTTCAATTCGGTAAAAATTTTACGCTCGTGCGACCATCGGATCCGGGCCATTGTCCCGAATCCACAAGCAGCAAGCCGCGCAGACGCACTTCCTCGAATGTTTCGCCGGCTCAATGCGTCAGGCGCACCTGGCTGATCTCGCGCGCGATCTGCTGGAACACCGGGGTTAGCTGCGAGGCGCTGCTGACCTCGTAATACATGCTCGCATCGCTGGCGCAGTTCTGCAGCAGGGTCCGGTCGCCATTGATCACGCGCACGGTGTAAACCCTGATGCCGGCATCCTTCGCCGTCTGGCAGGCGAGCTTCGTGCGCTCATCGATCGCGGCGCCGTTGCTCGTGAAACGGTTCTGCGTGTTTTCGCCATCTGTCAGCAGGATCATGTATTTGTTCAGCCGCGGCGTCGCGAAGGGGCGCGCCTGCGTGAAAGGCACGCCCGGCGTCAGAGTCGCCATGCCCCAGATCGCACCGATCGTGACGTTGGTATTGCCGACCGGAGTCATGCCGTTGATCGAGGTCTTCAGGGCCGCCCAGTCCGCTGTCAGCGGCAGGATCGGCGCCAGAGTCGACTGCGCGCAGAAATCGGCCGGGTACAGCGTCCCGTAGGCGAGGATGGTCTCGTTGTCCTTGACGTCGTTGGGCTGGTCGCGATCGCTGACGCAGCCCGTCCAGGTGGATTTGGTGATCGTCTGCTTGTTCCAGCCACTGCCTTTGGTCTGGTCGAAGCGCAACCAGGTCTCGTCCTTGAAGCTGGTCGCGATCTTGACCTGCGTGGCGAAGGGCACGATCGAGACCTTGATCTGGTCGGTCTCCGTCGTCGCATCCTTCATGATGTCGATCAGGTTGGTCGCCGCCGTCTTCAGCGCATCCATTTTGCCGGACGACGCCATCGACCCGGTATTGTCGAGCGCCAGCGCCAACTCGATCGTGTTCGTGCCCCAGGTCGACTGCGACTTGCTGCTGATCGTCATGGCGTCCTTGCCGAGCACCCGCGTCAGGCTGGTGTCGACGTTGAGCTTCGCCTCGATGGCGATCGTGCGCGCCGTGCGGTCGATCACCGTGGTCGCGCTCGTGAAGCCCTTCGCGGCATCGCCATGTAGATTCGCCACGATCCACTTGTCGATCCGGCTGCGCAGCTCGGCATCCGAGAGCTTGGCTGCATCGCGCGCCGCCATCAGCGCCGCCGAATCGACCGCGGCGTTGAGCACTTGGCGCGCCGAGGTGGCACGCGAATAGTCGATGGTGGCGCCGGTCAGCCCGATCACGGGCACCAGCGCGAAGCCGAACATGACGAGGACATTGCCGCGTTCTTCGGAACGCAGCGCACGCAGACGCTTCAGCAGCCAGCCTCGCAGAGCCATTGCCTGATCCCCCCTGGTGACAACTCCAGCCTCCAAGCACGCGCCCGCGGGGCTTGCACGGGGCTGAAATCAATCTGTCAAATTGTTTGCAAGCCTCCGATTTGCCGATTTTTCAGACATTTTCGTATCGATTTGTCTCGAACGCGGCCGCAGCCTCGCAGCCGGCGCGCTCGATTATTTCCAATTTTGCAAAGGTGATCTCGCTCTTTTCCGGATTTCGAGAAACCCGCTTTCGCCGCATAACCGTCGCAGTCTCGCAGATGGCACCGCGTCGAAAGGAAACGGTCATGTCGCAGCCTTCCCACACCTTGCCCAAGGCCCTCACCCTTCCCAAGGGCGTCGTCGTCAAGGGCGCCATCGCCGACCGCTATGACGAGGTGCTGAGCCATGACGCGCTCGCCTTCGTGGCCGAGCTGCAGCGCCGCTTCAACGAGACGAGGAAGCGCCTGCTCTCGCTGCGCGCCGAGCGCCAGAAGCGCTTCGACGCCGGCGAGACGCCCGATTTCCTGGCCGAGACCCGCCATATCCGCGAAGGCGACTGGAAGGTTGCGCCGATCCCGGCCGATCTGCTCGACCGTCGCGTCGAGATCACCGGCCCCGTCGACCGCAAGATGATCGTCAACGCGCTGAACTCCGGCGCGAAGGTCTTCATGGCCGATTTCGAGGACGCCTCCTCGCCGGTCTGGGCCAACATGGTCGAGGGCCAGATCAACCTCCGGGATCGCTGGGCCAACCGGATCGACTTCACTGAGCCGACCACCGGCAAGGCCTACAAGCTCGGGCCGAAGCCCGCCGTGCTGATCATCCGCCCGCGCGGCTGGCACCTGCCGGAAGCCCATATCGAGATCGACGGCGAGATCGCCTCGGGCTCGCTGGTCGATTTCGGCCTCTATCTCTTCCACAACGCCAAGGCGGCGCTGGCGGCGGGCTCGGGCCCCTATTTCTACCTGCCGAAGCTCGAGAGCCACCTCGAGGCACGGCTCTGGAACGATGTCTTCGTCGCCGCCCAGAACGCGCTCGGCCTCAAGACCGGCACGATCAAGGCGACCGTCCTGATCGAGACGCTGCCAGCCGCCTTCGAGATGGACGAGATCCTGTACGAGCTGCGCGACCACATGGCCGGCCTCAATTGCGGCCGCTGGGACTACATCTTTTCCTTCATCAAGAAGCTCGCCCGCAACCCGGCCTATGTCCTGCCCGACCGTTCGCAGGTCGTCATGACCAAGGCCTTCCTCAACGCCTATTCGCTGCTGCTGATCAAGACCTGCCACCGCCGGGGCGCCTTCGCCATGGGCGGCATGGCCGCGCAGATCCCGGTCAAGAACAACCCGGAAGCCAATGCGGCGGCCTTCGCCAAGGTCAAGGCCGACAAGGAGCGCGAGGCCGGCAACGGCCATGACGGCACCTGGGTCGCCCATCCCGACCTCGTCCCCGTCGCTATGGAGGTCTTCGACCGGCTGATGCCGCAGCCGAACCAGCTCGACAAGAAGCGCGAGGACGTGAATGTCGGCACGAAGGACCTGCTGCAGGTCCATGAGGGCACGCGCTCGGAGGAAGGCTTCCGCGAGAACATCCGCGTCGGCGTGCAATATCTCGAAGCCTGGCTGCGCGGCCGCGGCGCCGTGCCGATCTACAACATGATGGAGGACGCCGCGACGGCCGAGATCAGCCGCGCCCAGATCTGGCAGTTCGTCAGCTACGGCGTCGAGGTCGACGGCAAGACCAAGGTCACGCCCGAACTGTTCAAGCGCTGCCTCGCCGAGGAGATGGAGCGGGTGAAGGGCGAAGTCGGCGCCGAGAACTACGCCAAGGGCCGCTTCCCGGAAGCGATCGAGCTGTTCTCGAAGCTGTCGCTGGCGCCGGAATTCGAGGATTTCCTCACCGTGCCGGCTTACGGGAAGCTGGGCTGAAAGCGACATCGACCGGCGCCACCTCGGAGTGGCGCCGGGTTTCCTCGCCGCGCATCGACGCATGGCGGAGAGCCCTCACTGTGTCACCGGCGGATCGCGCGCGGTCTGCCGGCATTGCTGCCATCCTGCTCTCGACCGCTACGCATGGAGGGCGGCCAGCCGGTCCCGGAGGCGCGGCACGGTCCAGTCCAGGAAGCATCGCACCTTCAGCGGCAGCAGGTCCGCCTCTGGATAGATCAGGCTGACCGGCAGCGGCTCCGGCGCAAAGTCGGGCAGGAGGACCTGCAACTGGCCGGAGCGCAATTCCTCCTCCACCTGATAGGACAGCAGGCGGACGATCCCGAAGCCGGCCAAGGCGGCCTGGATGGCGGCCTCCGTCGTATTGACGGCAAGCCTCGGATGCGGGTCGACCGCGAAGGCCGCGCTGTCCCGCCGGTAGCGCGACTCCGGGGCGACCGCGAAGCCCTGGAAGCTGATTCCGTCATGCAGCGCCAGATCCTCCGGCACGCGTGGGACACCGCGCCGGGCGAGGTAGGCGGGGCTGGCGCAGATGACCCGGCGCACCGTGCCGACCCGGGTCGCGATCAGCGTGCTGTCCGCCAGATGCCCGATGCGCAGGGCCACGTCGATATGCTCGTCCGCCAGATTGAGCTGCTGGTCGGCCAGGATCAGGCGCAGCTTGATTTCGGGCTGTTCTGCCAGGAAACCCAGGGCGACAGGCAGGAGATGGCGTTCCCCGAAGGCGATCGGCGCCGTGACCTGCAGCCCGCCGCGGGCCGCGTTGTGTTCGCCGGCGGCCTCGCGCTCCGCCTCTTCCAACTGTCCCAGAATGCGCCGGGAGGCGGCGACGAAGGCGCGGCCGGCGTCGGTCAGGGCAATCCCCCGGCTGGTGCGGATCAACAGCCGCGAGCCCAGATGCTGCTCGAACTCGGCGATCTTGCGGCTGACTGTGGAGAGCGGGGCGCGCAACTGCCGCGCTCCGGCCGAAAGACTGCCGGCGTCGACGACGTCCAGCAGAACCGACATGGCCTCGAACCTGTCCATCTTTCCTCCCGCCATGCGGGAGGATGGCTCCCGATACCGCAGGATACTCCAACTGGAAGGGAGGGAATAGTTTAGGGACCAGGCGGTTGGGGCCAGTCTGGACGGCACGCCTCAGGTCGCGTCAGTGATCAGACGGAGCAAATCATGTCGAATCTTTCTCGCCGCGCCTTCGCGGGCGGTCTTCCGCTCGGCCTCCTCGCAGGGGGCCTTGTCCCTCTTCTCGCGCCAGCCCGGAGCGTGGCCGCGCCTTCCGCGGAAGCCATTGTGACGCCCCTCGCGCAGATCCGGATCGGCCGCTTTACCGTGACGGCGCTCACCGACGGCTATGCGGACATGCCGTACACCTTTTTCCCCGGCCGCACGGCCGCCGAGGTCGAGCAGGCGGCAACCGCGCAGTTCGTCGCCCGGCCGAGCGGTGTCCGCTTCGTGTTCAACCAGTATTTGATCGAGGATGACGAGCGCAGGATTCTGCTCGATACAGGCCCGGCCGGGTCGATCGGGCAGACCGGCGCATTGCCGCAGGCGCTTGCCGCCCGCGGCCTGCGTCGAGATCAGATCGACGCCGTGATCGTGACCCACATGCATCAGGATCACATGGGCGGTCTGATCTCCGGTGGGCAGAACAACTTCCCCAATGCCGAGCTCTACATCGACCGGCGCGACGTCACCCATTGGACCGACCCGGCGAAGCGCAACGCCGCCCCCGACTATCTGCAGACCAGCTTCCGCATGGCGACGGATGTCGTGCGCCTCTACCCGCGGCTGCAGGCGATCGACGGCCCGCGTGACATCCTGCGCGGCATCTCGATCGTCGATCTGACCGGCCATACGCCCGGGCATATCGGCGTCCGGATCGAGGATGCCGGCCAGAGCCTCATCATGGTGTCCG
Source organism: Allobosea sp. GW822-FHT03F07 (assembly GCF_058801345.1). Taxonomy (NCBI): domain Bacteria; kingdom Pseudomonadati; phylum Pseudomonadota; class Alphaproteobacteria; order Hyphomicrobiales; family Alloboseaceae; genus Allobosea; species Allobosea sp. GW822-FHT03F07. Next base: position 684,261 of record NZ_JBXAND010000001.1, on the reverse strand, counting down.
ACATGGTCTTTCCAGTCGTGCATCCCGTCGCGACCGACGTGAACTTCCTGTTCGAGCAGGATCGCGCGGCTGCCAAGGCGATGCGGGACCGGTTCTTTCCGCTCGCCGCAGCGGAAGGCGCGCTGATCGCCGCGACGCACATGCCCTTCCCGGGCCTCGGCCGTATTGTCTCCGACCGCGGGCAGTTGCGCTGGCAGGTCGCGGACTGGGCTCTCCAGACCTGACCTTGGAACCTGGAGCATCGGCCCGAAAAGTGGAATGCGGTTTTCGGAAAAGCCGATGCAAAACAAAAGGCTAGATCATCGGACCGAGCACGATGTTCGGTCCGATGATCTAAAGGGTTCATCGCATTCGGACGACTTCGCCGGCTCGCGGCGCGATCGGGAGAGGCATCATGGGTCACAGATATCTCGAGATCGCGTCGACGCCCTCGGTGAGGGCGGCGCGCGAGCACTATGGCAGCGCCCACCAGTGGGCGCGCGCCGACGCTCGCTCGAATCCCGACGAGCCCGTTCGCAACCAGCGCATCGGCGCCGCCGAGCAGGAATTCATTGCTGCGCGCGACGGCTTCTATCTGGCCAGCGTCTCCGAGTCGGGCTGGCCCTATGTCCAGTTTCGCGGCGGGCCTGCAGGCTTCCTGCGTGTCGTCGACAGCGGCACATTGGGCTTCGCGGATTTCCGCGGCAATCGTCAGTACATCACGACCGGCAACGTCCAGGCGAATGACCGTGTGTCGCTTTTCCTGATGGATTACCTGCACCAGAGGCGCCTGAAGGTCTTCGGCCGCATGCGCGTCATCGACGCCGGGGACGACCCCGCTCTCGAAGAGCGTCTGACCGTGCCGGGCTATGCGGGGCGCGTCGAGCGCCTCGTCCTGATCGCGGTCGAGGCGTTCGACTGGAACTGCCCCCAGCACATCACGCCGCGTTTCACCGAGGCCGAACTGGAGTCTGCGCTCGAACCCGTGCGCGACGAACTGAAGGGCCTGCGCGCGGAAAACGAGCGCCTGCGGCGCGAGATCGCCACTCGAACCGCCAATCCGCCGGCTTGAAAAGCCTATTCGCATCCGCAAAGAGGCCTGAATCGACGCCGGTCATGTCTCATCGACAGACGCAGCGTCACCTGGATCGATGAATTCAGGCAACACGCGAAGGGGGCAGCTTCCGTAGCAACTCGATTTCGCAGCCAACCCCGCCAGCGCATCAACGAGAACATTGGAGAAGATCGATGGAATCGTCGTCGAAAAAGCCAAGCGTGCTTCCGACAGGCGGCGGCGCGGCGCTCATGGACCCGTCCGATACGCTGGTTCTTCTGCTCGATCATCAGTCCGGGCTGTTCCAGACGGTGAAGGATATCCCGGTCGCCGACCTTCGGCGCAATGTGGAGATGATCGCCAGGCTGTGCACGCTGCTGAACATTCCGGTGGTCACCACCGCTTCGGAACCCGCCGGCACGAACGGACCGCTCATGCCGGAGATCCATCAACTCGCCCCGCACGCTGTCTACGTCGCGCGCAAGGGCGAGGTGAACGCCTGGGACAACGCGGACTTCGTGGCGCAGGTCCAGGCGACCGGCCGCAAGACGCTCGTCATGGCCGGTGTCTGGACCAGCGTCTGCGTCATGTTTCCTGCACTCGACGCACGCGCGGCGGGATACGATGTCTACGCCGTGATCGACGCGTCGGGCGATCCGAGTGAAATGGCGTCGCGCACCTCTCTCGCACGCTTCGTGCAAGGCGGCGTCAAGCCGACCACGACCAACGCGCTCTTGTCGGAACTTCACCGAACCTGGGCTCGACCGGAGGCTGCCAGCCTCGCCCAACTCTACGGGCTCGTCGCTCCGAACTATGCCGCGGTGATGGAGAGCTATCAGCGGGCGCAGGAGGCAGCCTTGCAGGCGCGGTAGCCGGTCAGGCGCGCGCCTGCCCTTCCCACGAGGGGCAGGGGTTCGCGTAGCAGCCCGTCCCTACGACGCCGGCGCGATGTTCAGGGTCATCTGGCTGCGCCCGACCCGCCCTTCCTTGTCGACAGCCTGGATCTCAATGACATGCTTGCCGGGCGGCACGAGTACGGCAGGCGCCTCGATGCCCTGCGCGGTGATGAACGCCTTGACCCGCGTGGTGACGTCGAGCGCCGGCTGGCGGCGATAGATCACGCGCACGCTCTCGGGATCGATCGGGACGCCATTGCTCGGCAGGAACTTGACCGCCAGCCGCAGCGGCTTGCCGGCGACGCCCGAGCCCAGCGTGCCCTGCGTGTCGATGCCAGGGCCGCGGGTCAGGTTGCGCACGGCGCTGCCCGACGCGTCGGGAGCCGGCAATCCGGCCTCCTCGCGGGTGATGAGTTGGACCGGCTCCGCGGCTTTCGCGGCGGTGAACGGAATGGCGGCGGCAACAGCCGCAGCGAACATGGCAGCCAGGAGGTGCCGGATGAGCGTCGTCTTGGTCATCGTTTCACTTCACTCCCAGAAGACCGGCGATTAGGCCGGTCATGATCGACAATGCGGTGCTGGCGAGAAGGATGGTCGTCTCCACGGCCTTGAGCGTGTCCATCGGCATCTTGCCGTTCACTGCGAGCAGCCCCTTTCGGAGTGCCGGCACCGAGGCGAGGCCCTTTGCGCTCAAGGCAGCCTGCGTGACGCGCAGCAACATGCCGGCGAACATGGAGGCGCCTATGCTCAGCGCGTAGAACGACGTTTCGCGCCAGGCGGCGACTCCTTGCGGCAGCAACGGGATGTTGTCGATCCAACCCAGCAATGCGTTCATCGCCGCGACGGAAAAAATCGCGAACAACACGGCGACGGCCGCATCGAGCCCGCTCATGCGCGGGCGCACGCCGAAATAGAACAGGCCGGTGGCGAAGGGGATGGCCATCGAGGACAGCCGCAACACGGAGAGCGACAGGTCGAGCCCCAGAACCACCGTCCAGTAAGCGGCCATGAGTGCGAGGAAGCCGATCGGGAGCACCCAGAAGCGCCGGCGTGCGGCGACGAGCCGGAAAGGACTCTCCACTTCCGCACTCTCCCCCGCTTCGGCTTCGCCGCCATCGCTGGCTTCCACAACCTCGGCCCGAAAGCGACGCCGCTCCTGCGCCTGCTCCAAGCTGGCGATACGCCCCTCGAACGCATCGAGGCTGGCAAGGCGCGCCTCAGCCGCATTGAGGCGGCGCAGCAGCGGCAGGACGGGCGTCAGGTCGCGGCCGCAGCAGCGGCACGACAATGCGTTGCCGTTGAGCACGGCATCGCAATAGGGACAGACGAGTTGGTCCTGCACCGAAATCCGCAGCCTTGTTTGGAGAGCGCACGCGAAAAGCCACATCTCGCTTGCCGACGCAAGCAAATCACGCCGCGACAGCTACGGAAGCCGGCGAAATTCACCGAATTCGGTTGCCGAATTGTCGCCGCGCCCGAAGGCGGTCGCTGCACGGCGGCGGCGAATCATCTACTGCCGACACATGAGCACCACCGCGAACACCGCCTTCCTCGCCCGCCTGACCGAGGCCGTTACGCGCTACAGGGCCGAGGTCGCGGGCCCGCGCGAGCATCTCTCGCTGCTGCGCTGGCAGATCGCCCAGGGCGATGCGCTCGACCGGCGCGACACCTTCCCCGGCCATGTCACAACCAGCGCCTATGTGCTTTCGCCCGACCATGCGCGCATCCTGCTGATCGACCATGTCGTGATCGGCCGCTGGCTTCAGCCCGGCGGCCATTGGGAGGACGCCCCGACCTTCGCTGCGTCTGCGGCACGCGAGGCGCTGGAGGAGACCGGCGTACAGGGCCTTGCGCTGCATCCCTGGCACCAGGGCGGCGACCTGCCCTTCTTCATCGACAGCCACGACGTGCCCGGCAAGCCGGCGAAGGCCGAACCCGCCCATATCCATCACGACCTGCAATATCTCTTCCTGGCCGATCCGGCGCTGCCGCTCGTCGCCCAGATCGAGGAGGTCCATGCCGCCGCCTGGAAGCCGCTGGAGGAACTCGTGGACATCGCCCCCCTCGCGCTCGCCCGGATTCGGACCCTGACGCCCCCGCGCTGAGCCAAGACCCAATGTTGCCGCATTGCAACATGTAACTTTATTACAATTTCTAGCGCCCGCATCCTCTCGTCAGCAGCCCGGCCAAAGGGCAGACTGAATCAACGTCAACGCGCAGACTCTATTGCAAATCATTCGCATTTGCATAAAATCGACTCGACGCAACCGGAACCTGCCCCATGTCGCTGAAACATCTCGCCGCCGCTGCCCTCCTCTCGGGCGCGGCGACCGCCTCCTTCGCCGCCGACCTGCCCTCGCGCAAGGGCGCCCCCGCCGCGCCGCCCGTCGCCTCCGCCTGTACCGAAAGCGAGGGCATCCCCACCGACGCCTTCGGCTTCACGACCGGGTCGGATGTGGCCGATCCCGGCTCCTTTGGCGCGAGCCTGACTTATGGCGGCGCCTATGGCACGCGGCTGGGCTCGTCCAACAGCAACGGCTTGCAGCTTCAGGGCTCATACGGCCTCGCGCCCTGCCTCGAAGTCGGTCCTTACCTGCTCGGCGGCTTCTCGCGCTCCTCCTTCGCCGGCGTCAGCGCCGACGAGCGCAGCTTCGGCGCCGGCATCGAGACCAAGTACAAGCTCCTCGGCCGCGACATGCACGGCATCGGCCTGACCGTGGTGATCGACCCGAGCTTCAACCGGACCGACCCCGACGGCGCCGGACGCTTCACCACCTACAACACGGGCCTGCGCCTCTTCGCCGACAAGACGCTCGTACCCGGCAAGCTCTACGCCGCGCTCAACCTCTCGCAGGACATGACCTGGACAGGGCCGGACCCTTACGCCCGCTCCTCGACCTTCACGCTCAGTGGCTCGCTCGCCTGGCAGGTGCTGGACGGCGTCTATCTCAGCGGCGAGGTCCGCCATCAGCGCGCTCACAACACGCTCGGCTTCGGCAAGGAGGCGGGCTACGCCACCTTCGCGGGCCCCGGCGTGTTCTGGCAGGCGACCAAGCAGTTCGCGATCTCGGCAGCCTACAACATCCAGGTCGCGGGCAAGGCGAAAAACGAGCCGGGCAATCTCGACCTGACCAATTTCAGCCAGCACCTCGTTAAGGTGAAGGCCGCCTACAGCTTCTGAGGCTCCAGTCCTTCACTCTGCTCGAAAAGGCGGCCGCGGCGACGCGGCCGCCTTTTCGTTTTGTACGGGGCCGCCATCACGTTGACATACTCCAGGCCAGTATCCTATCAGCGATCGCGTAGAGATACTCCACCCCAGTATTGGTTGCGGTATGCCCCACAGCCCCGAGGACAAGCGGCGCGCCGTCACCCGGCTGCGCCGGATCAGAGGCCAGGCCGACGCGCTGATCCTGGCCGTCGAGCGCGGCGAGGATTGTGGCGCGCTGTTGCAGCAGCTCGCCGCCCTGCGCGGCGCTGCGACCGGATTGATGGCGGAGGTGCTCGAAATGCATCTGCGCGAAACGATGCAGACATCAGTTCGCCCGGCCGAGGAAGGCGACGAGAACCCGGACTCCATCGCCGAGATCATGCGCGTCATCCGGCCCTATCTGAAATGAACGCTCGAAAAGAAGGAAACGCCCGATGAAGACCCGTGCAGCCGTCGCCTGGGAAGCCGGCAAGCCCCTCACCATCGAGACCATCGAGATCGGCGGGCCGAAGGCCGGCGAGGTCCTGGTCGAGGTGATGGCGACCGGCATCTGCCATACCGACGCCTACACCCTGTCGGGGCTCGATTCCGAGGGCAAGTTCCCGGCTATCCTCGGCCACGAGGGCGCAGGCATCGTGCGTGAGGTCGGCGCCGGCGTCACCACGCTCAAGGTCGGCGACCATGTCATCCCGCTCTACACGCCGGAATGCCGCAACTGTAAGTCCTGCCTGTCGCGCCGGACCAATCTCTGCACCTCGATCCGCGCCACCCAGGGGCAAGGTCTCATGCCCGATGGGACAAGTCGCTTCTCCTGCGATGGCGGCGAGGTCTTCCACTATATGGGCTGCTCGACCTTCGCGAACTTCACCGTTCTGCCCGAGATCGCGCTCGCCAAGGTCCGCGAGGACGCCCCCTTCGACAAGATCTGCTATATCGGCTGCGGCGTGACGACCGGCATCGGCGCGGTGATCTACACCGCCAAGGTCTGGCCCGGCGCCAATGTCGTCGTCTTCGGGCTCGGCGGCATCGGCCTCAACGTCATCCAGGGCGCCCGCATGGTTGGCGCCGACAAGATCATCGGCGTCGACATCAACCCGGCCAAGGTCGAGATGGCCCGGAAGTTCGGCATGACCGACTTCGTCAACCCCAAGGAGATCGGCAACGACAAGGTCGTACAGGCGATCGTCGACCTGACCGGCGGCGGCGCCGACTTCTCCTTCGACGCCACCGGCAACACCGACGTCATGCGCCAGGCGCTGGAATGCTGCCATCGCGGCTGGGGCGAGTCGATCATCATCGGCGTGGCCGAGGCCGGCAAGGAGATCGCGACGCGTCCGTTCCAGCTGGTCACCGGCCGCGTCTGGAAGGGCACCGCCTTCGGCGGCGCGCGCGGCCGCACCGACGTGCCGAAGATCGTCGACTGGTACATGGAGGGCAAGATCAACATCGACGACCTGATCACCCACAAGCTCTCGCTCGACGAGATCAACCACGGCTTCGACCTGATGCATGAGGGCAAGTCGATCAGGAGCGTGGTGGTCTACTGAGACGCCGTTCTTCCGCCGTATCAGTCGATCACTAAGCTCGACGTCATCCCGGACGAGCGGCGCAGCCGCGCTGCTCCGGGATCCATCGTAGAGCGCAGTTCCCTGCGATGGATCCCGGAGTTCCGCTTCGCTGCGTCCGGGATGACGACGCGGGTTTCGCTGCGCTGTCGCGCAAGCTCGACCAAGAAGGTAAAGCGCATGGAACTCCTCTCCTCCTCGAAGGCCTTCGGCGGCTCGCAGCGGGTCTATCGCCATGACAGCGCCGCCTGCGCCTGCCCGATGACCTTCGCGATCTATCTGCCGCATCAGATAGAGGACGGGCCGGTTCCGCTGCTCTGGTATCTCTCGGGCCTGACCTGCACGCACCAGAACGCGATGGACAAGGGCGAGTACCGCGCGGCAGCCGCCGCCAACGGCATCGCCATCATCTGCCCGGACACCTCACCGCGCGGCGAAGGCATTCCCGACGAACCGGACAACTGGCAGTTCGGCGTGGGCGCCGGCTTCTATCTCGACGCCACCCGGGAGCCCTATGCGAAGAACTACAGGATGGAGAGCTATATCCGCGACGAGTTGCCGGATCTGGTCTCCCGCCATTTCCCGGTCGACATGGGTCGCCAGGGCATCTTCGGCCATTCCATGGGCGGTCATGGCGCCATCACGCTCGCGCTGAAGAACCCGCAGCGCTACGCCTCCGTCTCCGCCTTCGCGCCGATCGTACAGCCCTCGACGGCCGGCTGGTCGCGCCCGGCCTTCGAGAAGTATCTCGGCACCGACGAGCGCAGCTGGCGCGCCTATGACACGACCCTCCTGATCGCGGACGGCCATCGCGTCAGGGATCTGCTGGTCGATCAGGGCACCGCCGACGGCTTCCTCGACGAGGGCCTGAAGCCCCAGCTTCTGGAGATCGCCTGTGCGGCCGCCGGCATCCCGCTCGAACTGCACATGCGCGACGGCTACGACCACTCCTACAACTTCATCTCGACCTTCATGGCCCAGCACATCGCCTGGCATGCCCAGCGATTGACGGCGCTCTGAGCCACCTTCCACGGAACGCATCGCCCTGCCCGCGTGTTGACCGGATGCGCCGCTCCGGCGCACCGGGGCAAATGCCATGGCCGATCGACAAAAGCCGCATCGCTCGCTCTTCACGCGGCTGTCTCAGACGACCGCCCATTGGGCCGGCAAGCCGCAGACCTTCTTCGTCGCGCTCTCGATCATCGTTCTGTGGGCCGTGTCGGGGCCGATCTTCGGCTTCAACGACACCTGGCAACTGGTGATCAACACCTCGACGACCATCGTCACCTTCCTGATGGTCTTCATCATCCAGAACAGCCAGAATCGCGACACGGCGGCGATGCAGATCAAGCTCGACGAGTTGCTTGCGAAGATCGAAGGCGCGCGCGAGGAGCTGATGGATCTCGAGGAGCTCGACGAGGACAAGATCGAGGCGATTCGGGGCGAGTTCGAGCAGCGCGCCGAACAGGCCCGCAATCATCAGCCGCTCTCGGACGCGGAACGTTAAAGCCGTCTCTCAGACCACCGCGGTCAGCCCGCCATCGACCATCAGCAGGTGCCCGTTGACATAGTCCGACGCCGCCGAGGACAGGAAGATCGCGGCGCCGACCAGTTCCTTGGTCTCGCCCCAGCGGCCGGCGGGCGTGCGGTTGCACAGCCAGTTCGAAAAGGCCTCGTCGGCCATCAGGGCGGCGTTGAGCTCGGTCGCGAAATAGCCCGGCCCGATCGCGTTGGACTGGATGTTGTGCTTGCCGAGTTCGGCGGCGAGCCCACGCGTCATCATCTTCACCGCCCCCTTCGAGGCGGTGTACGGGATGATGGTCGGTCGCCCGAGTTCGCTCTGCACCGAGCCGATATTGACGATCTTGCCGCTCCGGCGCGGCACCATGCGCTTCGTGACAGCCTGAGTGACGTAAAACACCGAATGCAGGTTCGTCGCCATCAGCTCATGCCAGCCCTCGACCGGGAATTCGGTGATCGGCGCGCGCTTCTGCATCCCGGCATTGTTGATCAGGATATCGATCGGCCCGATCTCGGCCTCGATCTTCGCCACCCCCGCCTCGACGGCGGCATGGTCGGTGACGTCGAAGGGCGCGACCGAGACTTTGCGCCCCGCCGTCGAAATGACCTGCGCCGCTCGCTCCAGCTTGGCCTTGTCGCGGCCGTTCAGAACGACATGCGCGCCGGCCTCCGACAGCCCCTCCGCCAGAGCAAGGCCGATCCCCTGCCCCGAGCCGGTGACCAGGGCGATCCTGCCCTCGAGATTGAACAGCGACAGAGACATGGCCGATCCTCGCGACGATTGAAGCAGCCGGCATCTTTGGGTTTGCGCCGGTCCATTGAAACTGGGTAAGCAGCTTTCAAACGATTAGACAACACCGATCACGAGGTCGAAACTCTCTCAGCCCTCATCCTGAGGAGCCGCGGAACGCGGCGCCACGAAGGATGGACCAGCACGCTCCGGAACCATCTGGAGCATCCTTCGAGACGCGCTCGTGCGAGCACGCCTCAGGATGAGGGCCGAGAAGAATGCCGACCAGCCAGGGAGAAGCCGCCATGCGTGCCGTCGTCATCCATGCCGAGAAGGACCTGCGCGTCGACGATGTCGCCATCGGCGAGCCGGGCCCCCAGCAGGTCCGCGTCAAGATCGAGGCCGGCGGCATCTGCGGCTCGGACCTGCACTACTACCTGCATGGCGGCTTCGGCACGATCCGGGTCCGCGAACCGCTGATCCTCGGCCACGAGATCGCCGGCCGCGTCGAGAAGGTCGGCAGCGAGGTCACGCGCGTGAAGGTCGGCGACCGCGTCGCGGTCAATCCGAGCCGCGCCTGCGGCCATTGCCGCTATTGCCAGATGGGCCTGCAGCAGCACTGCACCGACATGCTGTTCTATGGCAGCGCAATGCGCTTTCCCCATGTCCAGGGCGGCTTCCGCGAAATGCTCGTCATCGAGGAGCGGCAGGCTGTGAAGGTCGCCGACCACGTCACGGCAGCCGAGGCCGCCTTCGCCGAGCCGCTGGCGGTCTGCCTCCACGCCGCCAAGCGCGCCGGCCCGCTGCTCGGCAAGCGTGTCCTCGTCACCGGTTCCGGGCCGATCGGCATCCTCGCGATCGTCGCGGCGAAGGCGGCGGGTGCGGCCGAGATCGTCGGGACCGATGTCGTCGACGGTCCCCTGCCGACGGCGCTGAAGATGGGCGCGAGCCGGGCCATCAACGTGATGGCGCAGCCCGACCTGCTGAAAGCCGAGTACGGAGCCGAGAAAGGCGCCTTCGACGTGATGTTCGAGGCCTCGGGCAACCAGCACGCGCTGACCGGAGCCTTCGATGTGCTGCGCTCGGGCGGGACCATCGTCCAGATCGGCGTCGGCGGAAATTTCACCCTGCCGATGAATGTCGTCGTCGCCAAGGAATTCGACCTGCGCGGCTCCTTCCGCTTCCATGAGGAATTCGACTGGGCGGTGGCGATGATCGGCTCGAAGACGATCGACCTCTCCCCCTTGCTGACGGCGACGATTCCGGTTGAGCGTGCGATCGAGGCCTTCGACCTCGCCGCCGACAAGTCGAAGGCGATGAAGGTCCAACTCGCCTTCGGCTGAGCCGGCCCAGCAAAGCGAACACCATCCGGCGCCATCGGCGCCGGATAGGATTCGTCACAAAATGTGAGAAGGCGGAAACGAATTCCCCGCTATAAACGCGTCGGAACGGGCTCGTCGCCCGATGTGGACGCAATCGAGAATGACACGCAAATATTTCGGAACCGACGGCATCCGCGGACGCGCCAATGGCGCGATCACCCCGGACCTCGCCCTCAAGGTCGGCCAGGCCACAGGCCTGGCCTTTCATCGCGGCGACTATCGGCACCGCGTCGTGATCGGCAAGGACACCCGCCTCTCCGGCTACATGATCGAATACGCGATGGTCGCGGGCTTCACCTCCGTCGGCATGGACGTGATGCTGCTCGGCCCGATGCCGACGCCTGCCGTCGCTATGCTGACGCGCTCGATGCGCGCCGATCTCGGCGTGATGATCTCGGCCTCCCACAACCCCTATGAGGACAACGGCATCAAGCTGTTCGGCCCCGATGGCTACAAGCTCAGCGACGAGGTCGAGAGCGAGATCTCGAAGCTGATCGATTCCGATCTCGCGCCCCGCCTCTCCGCCTCCCCCGCGCTGGGCCGGGCCAAGCGCATCGACAGCGCCCAGTCGCGCTATATCGAGTTCGCCAAGCGCACGCTGCCGCGCAATATGAGCCTGGAGGGCCTGCGCATTGTCATCGATTGCGCGAATGGCGCCGGCTACAAGGTCGCGCCCGAGGCGCTTTGGGAACTCGGCGCCGAAGTCATTTCGATCGGTGTCGATCCCGACGGCTTCAACATCAACAAGGATGTCGGCTCGACAGCTCCCGACGCGCTGATCGCCAAGGTGCGCGAGCTGCGCGCCGACATCGGCATCGCGCTCGATGGCGACGCCGACCGCGTGCTGATCGTCGATGAGCTCGGGCATGTCGTCGATGGCGACCAGCTCATGGCCGTGATCGCGCGCGACTGGTTGGAGGATGGCCGCCTGTCACAGCCCGGTCTGGTCGCGACCGTTATGTCCAATCTGGGCCTCGAGCGCTATCTGGCCGGGCTGGGCCTGAGCCTCGCCCGCACCGCCGTCGGCGATCGCTATGTGCTGGAGCATATGCGCAACCACGGCTTCAATCTCGGCGGCGAGCAGTCCGGCCACATCATCCTCTCCGATTTCGGCACGACCGGCGACGGGCTGGTCGCGGCGCTGCAATTGCTGGCGGCCGTCAAGCGCCACGACAAGCCGGTCTCCGAGGTCTGCCACGCCTTCGAGCCGCTGCCGCAGATCCTCAAGAACGTCCGCTACAAGCAGGGCCAGCCGCTTTCGGAAAAGCCCGTCGTCAGCGCCATCGAGGCCGCCCGGCAGATGCTCGGCGAGAGCGGCCGCCTCGTCATCCGCCCCTCCGGCACCGAACCGGTCATCCGCGTCATGGCCGAGGGCGACGACGCCGACCTCGTCATGCGCGCGGTCGACAACGTCGTCGACGCGGTGACGACGGCGGCTGCGTAGGACGCTCGGTTCTGCGCCCGGCAAGAAAACGGGTCAACCCGGACAAGCCGCGTCAGCGGCGCCGATCCGGGATCCACGCCTGAGCGCAGGTCGGTTATGGCCGGGAATGATCCCGGGTCTGCGCTGCGCTACGCCCGGGACGACGGCCTGTCTCCGAGGCAGGACGACGTGCCTGAGCACGCATGCCCGAACGCTCAGGAACCCTGCCTTGCGTCACGCACCGCCGCCGTTAACGGCTCGGCAAGTATTCAGCCGAATTTCAGACTTTCTTGAGGTTAATTGCTAAGGTTAAGTCTCGCTTAAGAAATCACTGGCATGGTCGTCCCGTCGGTAACTCGCGCGGGCTGCGTTCTTGGCGCCGCGCAAACTCGAGGGACACTGCCATGGGCAGCCTGAAAACTTTTGCGCTGGCAGGCGCCTTGGCGCTCGGGGCATCCGCCGCCGCGGCCGCCGACCTCGCCTATCCCGCCCCACTGCCTGCGGAGCCGCCCGTCCTGAGGGGCTCGATCAACAGCGGCTTCTACCTGCGCGGCGACATCGGCGTCGGCACGCAGTCCTATGACGATCTGGATGTGAAGCTGAACGGCGCTCCGGTCATTCAGACCACGGGTGTCACCTCCTTCACCACCGTCAAGCCGGACCGCAGCTTTGCCGCCTTCGCCGGCGTCGGCATCGGCTACCAGTTCAACAACTGGCTGCGCTTCGATCTGACCGGAGAATATCGTGGCGCCTCGTTCAACGGCCGCGATCAGATCTCCTATGATTTCGGCGTTCCGACCAACCAGACCAACGTCTATCGGGCGGACATCGCGACCTTCGTCGGACTGGTCAACGGCTATATCGATCTCGGCACCTGGAACTGCCTCACACCCTATCTCGGCGCCGGCATCGGCTTCGCCAACCACACGGTGAACGGCCTCTCCGACAACGGCATCAACCAGGCCGTCGGCGCAGCCTTCGGCAACGTCTCCTACGCCTATGGCGACTCGCGCAGCACGACCAACTTCGCCTGGGCGCTGATGGCCGGCGTCTCCTACGACGTCACCTCGAACCTCAAGCTCGACATCGGCTACCGCTATCTGAACATGGGCGACGGCCCGACCGTCGGCCTCGGCGGCGCCAACGGCCTGCTCGTCAACCCGAGCTCCTCGGTCCGCTTCAAGAACATCGACAGCCACGACATCCGCATCGGCATGCGCTGGAACTTCAGCGATCCGAGCTGCTGCGGCCCGGTCGAGAAGCCGATCGCCTACGCGCCGACGGTCCGCAAATACTGAGCGCGACGACAAACCGACGAGCAGCGCGGGCCCCGGTCCGCGCTGCTTTCATTTGAGGCCTCGGAAAGCTCAGCGCAGCAGCGACTGGCCGGTCATCTCGGCCGGTTGGGCGACGCCCAGCAGCGCCAGCAGCGTCGGCGCGACATCGGCGAGGCGCCCATTCGCCAGCCCCGTGGCCTTGCTCCCGACGACCATCACCGGCACCGGATAGGTCGTATGCGCCGTGTGCGGCGCGCCTGTCTCGGGGTCGACCATCAGTTCGCAATTGCCGTGGTCGGCGGTGACGAGCATCGCGCCTCCCGCCCGCGCGATCGCTTCCGCGATGCGCCCGAGCCCGGCATCTACCGTCTCGACCGCCTTGATCGCGGCGGACAGCACGCCGGTATGGCCGACCATGTCGGGATTGGCGAAGTTCAGCACGATGAGGTCATAGCGGCCCGACTCGATCGCCTGCACCGCACGCTCGGTCAGCTCGGGCGCCGACATCTCGGGCTGGAGATCATAGGTCGCGACCTTCGGCGAGGGTACCATGATCCTGTCCTCACGCGGATAAGGCGTCTCCTCGCCACCGTTGAAGAAATAGGTGACGTGCGGATATTTCTCCGTCTCGGCCATGTGGACCTGCGCGAGACCGGCCTTGGCGACCGTCTCGCCGAGCCCGTTGGCCAGCGTCTGCGGCGCGAACAGCGCCGGCATGATCTCGTCGAGCTCGGCGCTGTAGGAGGTCATGCTGACGGCTTTCGCCAACTGCGGCCGACGCGGCCGCATGAAGCCGGTGAAGTCCGCGAACAGCACCGCGTCGAGGATCTCGCGGATGCGGTCGGAGCGGAAATTGAAGCTGAGTAGACCGTCGCCGTCCTGCATGCCGGCATGGCCGCCTATCACGGCCGGCGGAATGAACTCGTCGTTGATTCCATCGGCATAAGCGCCCGCGATCGCCGCCGGTGCATCCGGGAACACGTGCCCCGCCCCCAGCACGATCGCCTGCCAGGCCTGCTCGACGCGCTCCCAGCGATTGTCCCGGTCCATCGCGAAATAGCGGCCGCAGACGCTGGCGATCACGGCCTGCGGCGGCAGGGCGGCGATGAAATCGCGGACGTAGCCGGCCGCCGATTGCGGCGGCGTATCGCGCCCGTCGGTGAAGATGTGGACACGAACCGGAATGCCCTGCTCCACCAGGATACGCGCCAGCGCCACGGCATGGTCCTGATGCGCATGCACGCCACCCGGCGAGACGAGGCCGAGCAGGTGGCAGGCGCCGCCGCTGGCCTTGAGCGCGGCGATCAGCCCGGAGTCCGCCAGCGCCTGCGCGATCGAACCGTCCTCGATCGCCTGGTTGATGCGCGGCAGGTCCTGCATCACCACCCGCCCGGCGCCGAGATTGAGGTGGCCGACCTCGGAATTGCCCATCTGGCCCTCCGGCAGGCCGACATCGAGACCCGACGTCTTCAGGAAGGCGCGGGGAGAACTGGCCCAGAGACGGTCGAAATTCGGCGTATGCGCCAGGCGCACCGCGTTGTTTTCAGCTTCCTCGCGCCAGCCCCAGCCATCGAGGATCATCAGCATGACGGGGCGAGGAGACATGGCCGACCTGTGAGCATTCGTGGAAACCGTTGTGCGAGTATCACGCCGCCCGGCGCGAATGCGAGTGCTAAGAAGGCGGACGGCCCCCATCGGGAGAGCAGCCATGACGATCAAGGCAGTGGTTTTCGATGCCTATGGCACCTTGTTCGACGTGCAGTCCGTCAGCGCCGTCACCGAGGCCGCCTTTCCCGGCCATGGCGAGGTCATCACCCAGATCTGGCGATTGAAGCAGCTCGAATACACCTGGCTGCGCGGATTGATGGGCCGCTACGAGGATTTCTGGAACGTCACGCAGGAATCCCTCGCCTACACGCTGGAGACGCTCGGCCTCACCGCGATGCCTGAACTCGTCGCGAAGATTGCGGAAGCCTATGACGCGCTGGCGCTCTATCCCGAGGCGCGCGCGGCGCTTGAACAGCTCGCCCCCTCGCGGCTGGCGATCTTCTCGAACGGCAGCGCCGCGATGCTGAATCGGCTGGTCGCCCAGGCCGGCATCAACGGCCTGTTCGAGGCCGTGATCAGCGTCGACGAGATCGGCGTCTACAAGCCCGATCCGCGCGGATACCGGCATGTCGAGACGCGGCTCGGCTTGAACCGGGAGGACATCCTCTTCGTCTCCTCGAACGGCTTCGACATAGCCGGCGCCAAGGCGCATGGCTTCAGGGTCGCACGGATCGCGAGGCTGGCTCCGGATGCCCTGCACAAGGAACTCCGGGGCGGCAGCGCCTTTGGATCCGCACAGATGTTTAAGGCGCTGCGGATGCAGGCCGAGCAACTCGGGCTTGACGCAGATGTGACCATTGCGGCCCTGACAGATCTCGTCTCCTATGCCGGTCCCGCGAGCAGCCTCTCCCGGGGATGATCCGCCGCGCAGCCCGCCTTCGCCCGAGGAGCCTGACATGATCAAGTTCTACTACCACCCCTCGCCGAACCCGGCGAAGATCGCCCTCTTCCTCGAAGAAGCCGGCCTCCCCTACGAGATGGTGCCGGTCGACACGCGCAAGGGCGAACAGTTCAAGCCGGAATTCCTGGCGATCAACCCTAATGCCAAGACGCCGGCATTGACCGATGGCGACGTCACGGTCTTCGACAGCAACGCGATCCTGCTCTACCTCGCCGAGAAGACCGGCCAGTTCCTGCCGGAGAACACGCCGAAGGCTCGGGGCGAGATGCTCTCCTGGCTGATGTTCGTCGCGACCGGCATCGGCCCCTATTGCGGCCAGGCCGTGCATTTCAGCCGCTTCGCGCCGGAAAAGATCCCCTACGCGATCAACCGTTACGCCCGCGAGGCCGAACGCCACTGGGGGATCATCGACGCGCGGCTCGGCAAGAACCGCTACATGCTCGGCGACAGCTACACGCTGATCGACATGTCCGTCTGGGGCTGGGCGACGCGCCTCGGTTTCGCCGTCGGGGACGCATGGGTCGACATGTTCCCGCATGTCAAACGCCATCTCGACGAGATCTCCGCGCGCCCGGCCGCCCAGCGCGCCATCGCTCTCAAGGACGCCTTCGCCTTCAAGGCGGACTTCGACGAAGAGGCCCGCAAGTTCCTGTTCCCGCAGAACGCCCATCTCGCCCGATAGAGCCTGCAGACTTTACACAGAACCAAGTCATCCCGGACAAGCGGCGAAGCCGCGCAACTCCGGGATCCATCGGAGAACTCCGGAGCCCTCCGATGGATCCCGGGGCAAGCCCGGGGTGACGGAGTGGTTCCGAGAATAGTTGGAAGACCCAGCGCCGGAGCGGGCAAGCGCACCGGGAGCGACGTCAGTCCTGCTCCCCGTTCTCCCCCTCGCCGTCCTTCAGCGCCTCAAGCGGCGCATCCAGCGTGAAGACCAGCCCGCTCGGCGGATAAGCGCTCTCCGCCCGCGCCTGCGCGGCTGGAAAGGTCCGCTCGATCAGGCGCGAGCCGAAGCCGCGCCGCGACGGAGCGGTGACCGGCGGCCCTCCGCTCTCCTGCCAGCGCAGGCGGAACTGGGCGGCGCCGTCGATCTCGTCGATGCGCCATGACAGGTCGACCGTGCCCGACTCGTTCGAAAGCGCCCCGTATTTGACAGCGTTGGTCGCCAGTTCGTGCAGCATCAGCGTCAGGGCGAGCGCAGATTTCGGCCCGAGCACGAGATCGGGCCCGCCGATCCTGAACCGCGCCGGATCGCCCTGGATCGCGACGACGCTGCCCGCAATGTCCGCCATCGGCGCATTGGCGCGCTGGCCAGCGACGAGCAGGTCATGCGCGCGCGAGAGCGCCGCCAGTCGCGCGGTGAAGGCCTCGTTCGCGGCTTCCAGCGAGGTCGCGCTCCGCAACGTCTGCGAGGCGATCGCCTGGATCATGGCGAGCGTGTTCTTCACGCGATGCGCCAGCTCCTGCATCAGCAAGCGCAGCTGCGCCTCCGCCTCCTTGCGCTCGGTGATGTCGAGATGGGCACCGACCAGCCGGACGGCCCGACCGGCCTCGTCACGCTCGATCTGGGCGACGGCCGAGATCCAGCGCACCGCTCCGTCCGAGGGGCGAATGATCCTGTACTCGATCTGGTAGTCGCATGCCGTTCCTGCGATCGCCTCGCGGAAATGGCTTTCGACCATTGCCCGCTCCTGCGGATGGATGCGCCTGACCCAATCCTCATGACTCTCATGCACCGCCTCGGGCGGCAGCCCGTGGATCAACAGATATTCCGGCGAGCGCCGGTTGCGGAAGCCGTCCCGCAACTCGACTTCGAGCCCGCCGACCTTGCCGATCTTCTGGACCTGGGCGAGCTCCTGCTCGCGGCGGCGCAGGGCCTGTTCGGCCGCGTCACGCTCGCGCTGCGCGCCCACCAGCGTCGTCGTCTCGATGACGACGGCAAGCACACCCAGGACCGCCCCCGCATCGTCGAAGATCGGGCTGTAGTCGACATTCAGCCAGACATCCTCCGCCACGCCGTTGCGATGCAGGACCAGCGGCAGATCGCGATAGGACAAGGGCTGTCCGCCCTCGAAGACGGTCTTCATCACCTCGATGTGGAGATCCGTGACCTCCGGCCAGGCGTCCCAGATGCTCTGCCCGAGGATGTCGGGATGCTTGGCGCCGGCGATGACCGCATAGGCGTCGTTGTAGAGCAGCAGCCCGGATTGCCCCCAGAACATCACCATCGGCGTGGGCGACGCCAGGACGAGCTGCAAGGCGGACCTCAGCCGCTCCGGCCAGGTCGAGACAGGCCCCAGCGCGGTCTCGGCTCCCGTCCAGGAGCGCAGGATCGCGCCCACCTCGCCGCCAGCGGCGGGCCATGATCGCTCAGCCACGGCCATATCCCCCCAGCCGATCGACGTCCTTGCGCGCACGAGGCCGATTCCATGCTGTGTGCCACCAACTGGCAGCACTAACAGGCGCGGCCGCCACACTACACGTCAAATGACATATCCCACTGCCCTCATACGTCTGTTCCATCCCTCCGGTTTCAGCGAAAGCAGTGGCAGCATATCCGGTTTCGCGGCAGTGTCGCCGAAACGATTCCGCGGCGGGATGCAGACGGCGGACGAGACGTAGCAGAGGGATACGGATGCCGACTGACATCGAGATCGCGCGCGCGGTGAAGCTCCAGCCTATCGCCGATATTGCCGAACGCGCCGGCATTCCCGAAGCCGCCCTCCATCCCTATGGCAAGTTCATCGCCAAGGTCGATACGCACGAAATCCCGGATTTCACGACGCGGCCCGACGGCAAGCTGATCCTCGTCACTGCGATCAGCCCGACGCCGGCGGGCGAGGGCAAGACCACGACGACCGTCGGGCTCGGCGACGGCCTGACGCGCATCGGCAAGCGCTGCGTCATCGCGCTGCGCGAGCCCTCGCTCGGCCCCTGTTTCGGGGTGAAGGGCGGCGCGGCCGGCGGCGGCCACGCCCAGGTCGTGCCGATGGAGCAGATCAACCTGCATTTCACCGGCGACTTCCACGCCATTACCAGCGCGCACAACCTGCTCGCGGCGATGATCGACAACCATGTCTATTGGGACAATGCGCTCGGTTTCGACACGCGCCACATCGCCTGGCGGCGCGTGCTGGACATGAACGACCGCGCCCTGCGCTGCACCGTCTCCTCGCTCGGCGGCAACGGCAACGGCTTCCCGCGCGAGGATGGCTTCGACATCACCGTCGCCTCCGAGGTGATGGCGATCTTCTGCCTCGCGACCGACCGCGCCGACCTCGAGGCGCGGCTGGGCCGGATCGTCGTCGGCCGCACGCGCGACAAGCGGCCGATCACGGCAGCCGAGCTGAAGGCCACCGGCGCGATGAGCGTCCTGCTCAACGAGGCGCTGATGCCGAATCTGGTGCAGACGCTGGAAGGCACGCCCGCCTTCGTCCATGGCGGCCCCTTCGCCAACATCGCCCATGGCTGCAATTCGGCGATTGCCACGCGCGCCGCGCTGAAGCTCTCGGACTACACGGTGACCGAGGCCGGCTTCGGCGCCGATCTCGGCGCCGAGAAGTTCTTCGACATCAAATGCCGCAAGACGGGCTTGAAGCCCGCCGCCGCCGTCGTCGTCGCGACCGTGCGGGCGCTGAAGATGCATGGCGGCATGGCTAAGGAGGCGCTCGGCCAGGAGGATCTGGCGGCGCTCCACGCCGGCCTCGCAAATCTCGCGCGCCATGTCGGCAACATCCGCAAGTTCGGCGTGCCGCCGATCGTGGCGATCAACCACTTCGTCAGCGACACGCCGGCCGAGCATGAGCTGATCGCGAATTTCTGCCGCAACCATCTCGGCGTCGAGGCGGTGATCTGCCGGCACTGGGCTGAAGGAAGCGCCGGCACCGAGGAGCTGGCGCGCCGGGTCGTCGCCCTCGCGGAGAGCGGCGAGGCCGATTTCGAGCCGCTCTATCCCGACACCCTGCCGCTCTGGGACAAGCTCGAGACCATCGCCCGCGAGATCTACGGTGCGGACGGCATCTCCGCCGACCTCAAGGTGCGCGCCCGCTTCGCCGATCTCGAGGCGGGCGGCTATGGCCGCCTGCCGGTCTGCGTGGCCAAGACGCAGTACTCCTTCTCCGCCGATCCGACTCTGCGCGGCGCGCCGACGGGGCACATCGTCCCGGTGCGGGAGGTCAGGCTCTCGGCCGGCGCCGGCTTCGTCGTCGCGATCTGCGGAGACATCATGACGATGCCCGGCCTGCCGCGCTCGCCGGCGGCCGAACGCATCCATATCGACGCGCAGGGGCGGATCGAAGGACTGTTTTGAGCGGAACTGCTGTCCCCGCACCGGTTGTTGGCGGATCTTTAAAACCTGCCCAACAGGATTTCGGCCCGGCTCCACGCCCGAATTGGCAGGGTCCGGCGTGAGGAGACGTCACAACGATGAAAGCCGTCGCTGGAGCCATCCGGCTGCCCCGCGGCCTCAGGGCCCGCGTGCTGGCCTGGACGCTGGCGATCCTGGTCGCGATCGCCCTGCCGGCGGCCGGCGTCTTCATCTGGATCGTGGACAATACGGTGGTGAAGCTCGGCACGCTCTTCGCCGAGAAGCAAATCCTGTTCGACCGCTATCGCGGCCTGGAATCTCTGATGCGCGAGGTCTCGCTGGCCGAGACGGTCGCCCGCTCGCCCGCCATCATCGAATGGGCACAGGACGAGACCGACCCCGCCAAGACCGAGCGCGGCCTGGCCGAACTCGAGCATTACCGGCTCTCGTTCAAGGACCAGAGCTATTTCGCCGTGCTCGACGGCTCGGGAAGCTACTATTTCAACGACAAGGACAACAACTACGAGCACGACCGCAAGCGCTATGTCCTGTCGCGCGATAACCCGCGCGACGGCTGGTATTACAAGACGGCGGCGTTCGGATCGGGCTGCCACCTCAATGTCGACCATGACGACAACCTCAAGGTTACCAAGGTCTGGATCAACTGCATCATCCGGCGGGCCGACCGCGTGCTCGGCATCATCGGCACCGGAGTCGACCTCAGCCAGTTCATCCGCGAGGTCGTCGACATCCCGCAGACCGGCGTGCAGAGCATGTTCGTCGACCGCAGCGGTGCCGTGCAGGCCCACCGGGATCCGAAGCTGGTCGACTTCCACAGCCTGACCAAGGACACCAAGGCCAAGAGGACGATCTTCCTGCAGCTCGACAGCGAGCGCGACCGCGGCGCGCTGGCGACGATGATGGAACAGGTCGCGACCGGTGGCGCGCTCGTCCGCTCCCGCTTCATGCAGATCGACGGCCGCGAGGCTCTGGTCGGCGTCGGTTATCTCGACCGGCTCGGCTGGTTCAACGTCACCATCATGGATGTCGACGAGATCATCGACCGGCGCCTCTTCGCCCCGATCGCGCTGCTGCTGGGCGCCATGCTTCTCGCTGCGGCGGTGCTGATGACGATCCTGTTCAAGCGCAGCGTGCTCGACCGGCTGGCCCGGGTCGAGGCTGCGGTCGAGCGCGTGCAGGCCGGGCGCTTCGACAGCGTCGTCGCCGATCAGGCCGATGACGAGATCGGCCGACTCGCCCGCGCCTTCGGCGATATGGCGCGCGCCGTCGGCGACAACACCGACCGTCTCGAGCAGATGGTCAGCGAACGCACGCAGAAGCTGGAGCGCCTCGCCCACCTCGATCCACTCACCGGCATCTTCAACCGCCGCGGCCTCGAACAGGCCTTCGCGACCGAGCAGAACCGGGCCCGGCGCAACGACCGGACCCTCGGCCTGCTGCTGGTCGACATCGACGATTTCAAGCCGATCAACGACATCCACGGCCACCAGGCCGGCGACCGGGTGATTCTCGAAGTGGTCGCGCGCTTGACCAGACAGCTGCGCAACTACGATCTCTGCGCGCGTTGGGGTGGCGACGAATTCTTCGTGCTGCTCGGCGATGCCGGCTTTGAGGCGCTGAACGCGGTCTCCGCAAAAATCCTCGCGGCCATGCGCGAGAAGCCGATCCTCGTGAGCGAGGGTGTGTCGCTGCCGGTCACGGTCAGCATCGGCGCCTGTCTCGTCGCGGCGGAGGAGGCATTTGCGGAGGCTGCCGGCCATGCCGACACGGCGCTCTACGCCGCCAAGCAGAACGGCCGCGACACCTTTGTCGTCGATGACGAGGCCGCCACCGCGCGCCGCACGGCATCAGCCCGCTGAGGCATACCTAGAGCCTGCTGATTTTTCTCGGAACAGGCGGTCATCCCGGATCTCCGCGGAGCCTGTCCTTGGGCCGACCAAAGGTCGGACCCGAGGGCTGCGTCCGGGATGACGGTGCATTCCACGACAATGCACCAGACCCCAAACCCCGGCCGCAGCAACGCCCAAACGAAAAGGGCGCCCTTGCGAGGCGCCCTTCCCGGTCTTCTGAACCCAATCGTCACGCCTGAGGCTGCGGCTCCAGCCCGGCATCCGGCTCGCCGCGCTTGCGGCCCTTGCCGGCGCTCGGCACGGCCGAGCCGCGCGGCGAGGACGGCGTATCGTCGAGATCACGCGAGGGTCGCTTGCCGGCGATCAGGTCGCGGATTTCCTCGCCCGTCAGCGTCTCGAACTCAAGCAGCGCCTCGGCCACCGCCACGAACTGCTCGTGGTGCTCGGTGAGGATCTTCTTGGCGTCCTGATAGCCGGTATCGACCAGCTTCTTGACCTCGGCGTCGATCTTCTGCGCCGTCGCCTCGGAGACGCTCTGGCTGCGGCCCATCGACATGCCCAGGAAGACCTCCTCCTGGTTGTCGCCATAGGCGACCATGCCGAGCTCGTCCGAATAACCCATCTGCGTGACCATGGCCTTGGCCATCTTGGTCGCCTGCTGGATGTCGCCAGTGGCGCCCGAGGTCACGTTCTCGCGGCCGAAGGTCATCTCCTCCGCGACGCGTCCGCCCATGGCGACCGCGAGCTGCGAGGTGAATTCCTTGAACTTCATCGAGTAGCGGTCGCCCTCCGGCAGGAACTTGACCATGCCGAGCGCGCGACCGCGCGGGATGATCGTCGCCTTGTGGACCGGGATGCCGGCCGGGACGTAGAGCCCGACGATGGCGTGGCCCGCCTCGTGATAGGCGGTGAGCTTCTTCTCCTCCTCGGACATCGCCATGGATTTGCGCTCGGCGCCCATCATGACCTTGTCCTTGGCATCTTCGAATTCGGCATGGGTGACCATACGCTTGCCGCGCCGCGCCGCCAGCAGCGCCGCCTCGTTGACGAGGTTCATCAGGTCTGCGCCGGAGAAGCCGGGCGTGCCGCGGGCAAGGATGCGCAGATCGACATCCGGCGCCATCGGTACCTTGCGGACATGGACCTTGAGAATCTTCTCGCGACCGGCGACGTCGGGGTTCGGCACCACGATCTGACGGTCGAAGCGGCCCGGACGCAGCAGCGCGGGGTCGAGCACGTCGGGCCGGTTGGTCGCCGCGATGATGATGACGCCCTCGTTCGGCTCGAAGCCGTCCATCTCGACGAGGAGCTGGTTCAGGGTCTGCTCGCGCTCGTCATTGCCGCCGCCGAGACCGGCGCCGCGATGACGGCCGACCGCATCGATCTCATCGATGAAGATGATGCAGGGCGAGTTCTTCTTGGCCTGCTCGAACATGTCGCGGACACGGCTGGCGCCGACGCCGACGAACATCTCGACGAAGTCCGAACCCGAGATCGTGAAAAACGGCACATTGGCCTCACCCGCGACGGCACGCGCCGTCAGGGTCTTGCCGGTGCCGGGCGGGCCGACGAGCAGCACGCCGCGCGGGATGCGCCCGCCCAGCCGCTGGAACTTCTGCGGATCGCGCAGGAACTCGACGATCTCAGTCAGGTCTTCCTTGGCCTCGTCGATGCCAGCCACATCCTCGAAGGTGACGCGGCCATGAGCCTCGGTCAGGAGCTTGGCCTTGGACTTGCCGAAGCCCATCGCACGCCCGGCGCCGTTCTGCATCTGGCGGGACATGAAAATCCACAGACCGATGAAGATCACGAAGGGCAGCGAGTTGACCAGCAGCGCCATGAACCACGGCGTCCCCTCGGCGGGAGCGCGGGCCGAGACCTGCACGCCCTTCTGGGCCAGCGTCTTCAGAAGCTGCGGATCGCCATAGGGTGCATAGGTCACGAAGCTGCGGCCATCCGAGAACGTGCCGGAAATCTCCTGCCCGGCCACCACGACATTCGAGATACGACCCGCTTCAGACTCGTTGATGAGCTGGCTGTAGGGGATCTCGTTTGTGCTGGCTCGCTGGCTCGGGCTCTGGAACAGCGTGACGAGCGCCAGAACGAGCAGGAAAATTACCACCCAGAGGGCGAAATTGCGGAAATTCGGATTCATCACCAGTCCGATCAGGCCTGCCGGACCAACCGGAAGAGGCCGAGAGTTTGCTCGACTAATCTAGGTGCGACAGGGGCCCTTGCCAAGGGAAACAGGAAAGCGGCGCGACCCTATGGCGTCGCAGGGTGAACACCTCGTCTGCGCGGCCCTTCCAGCCGCAGGGTCAGAACCCCGTCGCTGCCCAGCGAAAGCGCGCAGCCGGACAGCGTCCTGGCTACGCGCTCCCCCTGCCTGACAGCTCGGAGCAGCGTCTCGACGCAGGTCTCGAGCCGTTCCAGCCGCGGCACCACACCGCGCTCCCCGCCAATCTCCTCGATCGCCAGCGCGATGACGCGCAGCACGATCTCCTCGGGCTCGGCCGACAGCGCCGTGAAGCGCAGGCGAAGCATCGCCGCCGCACCGGTTGGCGCCGGCAGCCGCAACTCGGGCAGCAGGGCCTTCGCACGCAGCGCAGCCGCTTCGTCCAGCCTCGCGATCCGCTGAGCCAGCAGCCCCAGCCGCTCCGCGCTCAAGCCTGCGTCGGCGAGGCCCGGCATCAGGGCTCGCCAGCGCACCCGCTCGAAGCGGGAATCGCCGTTGCTCGGGTCGCTGACGAAAGGCAGGTCCAGCGCCTGCAAGGTCGTGAGGAGCCGTGCCTTCGGCACGCCGAGCAGCGGCCGCACCAGCGTGACCGGCCCCTTGCGAACCCGCTCGCGCATCGCCGCGAGCCCAGACGGGCCGGAACCGCGCGCCATCCGCATCAGCAGTGTCTCTGCCTGGTCGTCCAGCGTATGCGCCGTGATCAGCGTCACGCCGCCGAGACGCTCAGCTTCCTCGGCCAGAAGCGCGTAGCGGGCCGCGCGCGCGCGCTCCTGCAGGCCGGTACCGGGCTTGGGCCCCTCCCAGCGGAGGATGCGATGGGGAACGCCGAGCCTATCGCACAGCGCGGCCACGCCCTGCGCCTCCTCGCCCGAGGCGGCGCGCAGGCCATGATCGACCGTTGCCGCATGGAGCGTTGGGCGCCCCGGCTCCCGAGCCCAGTCGGCCAGCAAGACGAGCAAGGCGACCGAATCGGGCCCGCCGGACACCGCAACGAGCAGCTTCGCCTCGGCCGCAAGGCTTGAAAACAACGCGGCGGCCTCGCGGCCGCCGAGCGGAGGATAATCGCAGATCGCCTGGGGGACCGCGCTCACGCGCAGCCCGAGCGTCGCCGCTCGCGCTCGATGCCCTGGCGCACCGAATTCGGTGCGGAGGGGTAATCGACCCCGACCTTGGCATAGGTCGCGCAGGCCTGATCCCTGGCTCCGAGGCCATTGAGCGAGATGCCGAGACGCAGCAGGCTGTCGGGCGCCTTGCTCGATTTCGGCGCATCGTTGCTGACCTTCAGGAACTGCTCGGCCGCCTCGCGATAGCGCTTGCGCTGGAGATAGCTCTCGCCGAGCCAATAGGTCGCGTCTACGGCGAGCCGGTCGCGCGGATAGCTCTGCAAGAACTGCCGGAAGCCCATCTCGGCCTGCTCGTATTCCTTCCGCAGGATCGAGGCATAGGCGAGGTCATAGGCTTCCTTGGCGGTCGCGGGCCCGCTGGCCGCGGCAACGCTCGGCCCGCGGGGAGCGGTCTGGGGGGGCAGCCCGCCTTGCGGCACGTTGCGCCCGACGCCTTGCAGGTCGAGCGGCCCCTGGGCCGCGCCGCCCTCGGCGGCTTCGTCATCGATGATCGCGCTGATGCTGCCGTTGAGCGGGCGCGGCGCGCCGGCCGCACCCTGCTGCATGGTCGGATCGAAAGCGTCGCCGCGGCGCTGCGGCTGCGGCCGGGGCGCCGCATTGCCCGGCGCGGCTGCGCCGCTCGAACGCCCGCCGCGCTCGTTCAGGCGGAAATCGACGTCCTCCTGGAACTTGCGGAGCTGCTCGCTCAGGCGCCTGTTCTCGAATTGGAGTTGCTCGATCTGGCCGGAGAGTTGGCGGATCTGGTTCTCCATCCGCGAGGTCCGCACCACCAGATCGGCGGCGTCCTGCGCCCGCGCGGGCAGGCCCATGCAGGAGATCGCCGTACCAAACGCGAGAGCGGCGAGGCCGGAGCGAATCCCGTGGTCGAGGCGGAACGGTCGGAGCATCATTCGAAAACCGAGGTTGAGCGGGAAGAGGCGCCTATAACACGTGATGACAACGGCCAAAATATGAAAGGGCCGGCACCTTCCCGAAAGGAAGATGTCGGCCCCAGGTCGGGTTCTGCCGGGAAGCCTCAGACGCCGCCGCCGGCGCCGTCGAGCACGGTCACGACGCGGCGGTTCTGCGACCAGCAGGAGATGTCGTTGCAGACCGCGACCGGGCGCTCCTTGCCATAGGAGACGATCCGCATGCGGTTGCCCTGGATCCCGCGCGAAGACAGGTAATCGCGTACCGTCTGGGCGCGGCGCGCCGAGAGCGAGAAATTGTATTCGCGGGTGCCGCGTTCATCGGCATGCCCCTCGACCACGAAAGTGTAGCGCGGATAGCGCTGCAGCCAGGCCGACTGCTTGTCGAGCGTCGCGACGGCCGTCGGCGTCAAATCGGTCGAATCGGTCTCGAAGAAGACACGGTCGCCGACATTGACGACGAAATCCTGCGCGCTGCCGGGCGTCGCGGCGCCGCCGGCGCCGAAGCCATCGGCGTTCTGGTTGTTGGCGCAGGCGCCGAGCGCCAGCGAAGCGGCGATGGCGGCGGCGAAGCGGACGGCACGGCCAGTCGAGAAAAGGGTGGCGAACATGATGGACTCCGGGCGTTCGATCTATGCGAGGCGCGTTTCACGGACGGGATTGAAGGATCAAGGCAGCGAAGCACTTGAATGCATCAATGAAGCGTCAACCTAAACGAGACCTTGCCAGAACAAGGCGAAGTGGCGGCATTGCGGCATATGGTTAACCAATGATGGCGAAAGGCGCATGCCGTCACGGGTGTGGCCACGCCGACACAGGCACTGCGACAGCTTCGCCGAGCCGCCGCGCCTGCCACGGTTGGCGCGGACTCATCCTCCAAGTGAAGGATGTGCATCCGCCCATCGTGCCTCAGCGTATCGTCTGGGCAACGGAGCAGGAACGATGAAGAAGCATCGCTCGATCTCGTACTACGCCAGGCGCGAAAAACTTCGCAGCATCCTCGGAAACACGATCCGGCAGAGGAAGACGAAGGGGGACGCCCGGAAGCCGGCCAATGAGAACAGGCCTGTCTTGGTGGAGGAAGTCTCGCTGTTTGACAGCGCCGCCGACCACGCCGAACAAAGTGCAACCGGCGAGCGGAACCTGATGTGAACTCGGCCAGCCCATCGCGGGCAGGTGTGCCGTCTCAATCCTGGCGATAGAGATTCGACGAGCGGACGCCCCGACCGTGATGCACGCGGCCGTTATGCCAATGCCGCCGGATCATGTCTGGTCGGCATCCATGCCGCGCATGACAAACTCAGCTGTAGAAGATGTGCCGGCCGATCACGTCCATTTTCCTGAGCTTCTTCGCCCAGGTCGGCTGGACATAGTCGGCATGATAATGCGTGGCGACGCCTACCTCCGCCAGATAGATCCTGCCCTCATAGACGTCGCGGGCGATGCGCACCGCCACCTCCCAGGACCTGGCTTCAGTGATGCGCAGCGCCTTGCCCTCGCAGGCGAATGTGAACTGGCAGGCGAGCCTGCGATGGCGGTTCTGGTAGACGACGCCGCAGACCGACCCCGGATAGACCCCGCTCTTAACCCGGTTGAGCACGACCTGGGCGACGGCCGCGCGCCCTTCCTCCGGCTCGGAACGGGCCTCGAAATACACCGCCTCAGCGAGGCAGCGCTGTTCGCGCACGATGTGCTCGGGCTCGATCAGGCCGATATAGGTCAGCCGCGGCTTCGGAGCGTTCTCGCGCCCGGACGTGATCGCAGGGGCAGGCGCCGAGGCGTCGGCGTCGGATTCACCTGGAGCCGTAGACAAACCTGGCGTGGCTGGGATCGCAGCCGCCGGGACCGCTCCTTCGCCGGCAGGCAGGGCCGCGTCCTGCTTCGGAGACGTATCGGGCGGGGCAGGATCGGCCCGCCCCTGTTCATGCGGCTCGACCGCGAAGCCGCGCAATGATCGATCCTGGACGCCGGCATAGACCGCATCGGGGGTCAGGCTGGCCGCAATCAAGCCTGGAAGATCGTCGGTCTTTCCGAATTCCAGGACGCCTTCGCTGATGAGCCGGCTCATTCGCTCGGTTCTTCCGCCTGAACCCGGCGCTTCGCCGCCGATCCCGAAGGAGGCATGCGCGAGGGTCAGCGAGGTGGATGGGGTGGATTTCACGGGCAGCACGGCAAAGGCCGTGAGCGCGAGCAGCGCCGCCTGGGCGTTGCGTTTCATACGGTCTACTCCGGGGCAAGGGTCAGGCCGAGCATGCGCGGCGCCGGTCGACCGGCGGCAGCATCGGTGGCTCTTTCGACGGGGTCTGTTTGGGGAATGCGGTGATGGATCGCTGCGAGCTAGGGCAGGCCCCAGGGCGGCACTCGCGGACCATCGAACGGGGCCCGGCGCTTCGGCGCGTCAAATGCGTCGAGATTGTCCGCGGCTCGGCTAGCGATGATCCTCTCGCCGCCAGCCTGCGTGAAAAAATTCAGAAAAGACAAGATTCTGATCGCAAGCGCTTCACCTTAAAATTTTTAAAGTCGATCTGAACGGTGTTACTGCGCTCGCGCCTGATGTTACTTAACGTCAAAGATTCTCTTTCTCCGAACCGTCCAATCTGTGCATCACTCGACATGGGATATGGCGAGGAACTTCGGCGGCTTTATGGCCTGGTCTGTCACGTATAAGGCACGCGGCCGTTGGACGCCTTGCGATCGCGCCGCGTGTTGCAGGTGCATCACCGGCGCCTGGCGGAAAACGATCGTGGGGAGCGAAGAGCAGCATTTCCGGCGCGGCATGACAGCCGATTTCTCAGCAAAATGCGCACAAATCCGCGATCCGCTGCCATTTCGCCCCGGCAGCAAAAAACCGCCCGGCAATGGCCGGGCGGCTTGTGGATAACGGCAGATCGGCGGCTTCGTCAGCGCGCCGCGGTCAGCAGCGGCGACCAGGTCGGATCCGAGGCGAAGGCCGGCGTCGGCACCGGAACCTCGACGCGGCCGGTGATGTCGACCATGTAGAGCTTGCCGCCGGACTGCCCGCCGGGGTCGCGGAAGAACATGATGTACTGGCCATTGGGCGCCCAGTTCGGCGCCTCGTTGTGGAAGCCCTCGGTGAGCAGGCGCTCGCCGGAACCATCCGCCCGCATCACGCCGATGGCGAAACCGCCGGAACCGCGCTTGGTGAAGGCGATCAGGTCGCCGCGCGGCGACCATGTCGGCTGCGAATAGGACCCGGAACCGAAGGAGAGGCGTTTGCCCTCGCCGCCTCCGGCGCCCATCACGTAAAGCTGCTGCGAGCCGCCGCGGTCGCTCTCGAAGACGATCTGCGTGCCGTCGGGCGAATAGGACGGCGAGGTGTCGATCGCCCCGGTCGAGGTCAGCCGCATCGTCGTGCGCGAGCCGATGTCGATGGCATAGAGATTGGCGTTGCCGCCCTGCTGCAGGCTGAGCGCGATGCGCGCACCATTGGGCGAGAAGCGCGGGCTCGAGGTCATGTCGGGGAAATTGCCCACGATCTGGCGCTGGCCGGTCTCGATGTTCAGCACATGCACGCGCGGCTGCTCGCCCAGGCGCTGCGACATGTAGGTCACTTCCTGCGACACAGGCGAATAGCGCGGCGTCACCACCGAGACGGAACCGTCGGTCAGATAGCGCACATTGGCGCCGTCCTGGTCCATGATGGCGAGCCGCTTGCGCCGATTCTCCTTCGTCCCGGATTCGTCGACGAAGACGACGCGCGTGTCGAAGAAGCCGCCGACGCCGGTGATCTTGGTGAAGATCGCGTCCGAGATGATATGGCCGACGCGGCGGGCATTGTTCGGATCGGTGAAATATTGCTGGCCGTCGGTCTGCGTGCCGGTCGTCACGTCCCAGAGGCGGAACTCGGCCTTGATCCGGCCCGACCCGTCGCGCGAGACACGGCCCGTCACCAGTGCCTGCACGCCCGAGGCCTTCCAGGCGCCGAACTCGGGAACGGCGTCGAAGGGCGGGTTCTTGTCGGGATGGCGGGCCTTGTCGATCGGCGCGAAATAGCCGCAGCGCTTGAGGTTGTTGGTGATGACGCCGGAAACCAGAATTCCGCCCTCTCCGGCGAAATCGGCGATAGCGATCGGCAATGGCTGGAACGAGCCGCCCCGCAGGTCGATCACAAGTTCGGCCCGGGCCGCTGCGGGAACGAGTAGCGAGGCCCCGGCAAGGGCGAGCATCCCACGGCGCGTCGGCGCAGCCGTCAGAAGCGGGAGAGGACTACGGTCGATCAGGGTCACAGCACGTCCCTTGCGTCGAAATTGACGACGACGTCTCGCCAGTCGTCATAATAGGCGGCGAATTGAGCCGGGATGCGCAAAGGCGCGCAGCGGCGGGTTGCGGTCAGGGCCGAGCTGGCCGCGACTGCGAACAGCGGATCGGACGAGGAGTTAACGACGCCGGGCTGGCCGAGGAGCGAGCCGTCCGCGGCCAGCTTCATGCGGACCTGCGGCACGACGGCGCCGCGCGCATTGGCGAGCGCGATCGGCACGTTCCAGCACTTCATGAGCTGGTCCTGGATGATGCCGATCAACTGGCCGCGCAGCGACGGGCTGAGCTTCTGCGAGGCGCCGCGTTCGGTGCCGAGCGACGCCGTGCGGTTGACCTGCGGCGCCGCCGCCCCGGTGGACTGGGCCTGCTCCTTCGACTGGAGCAGCTTGGAGATGTCGCTCGGGTTGAAATTCTTGGCGATCTCGGCCTCGCGCTTGGCCTTGGCGTCGGCTTCCTGCTTGGCCTTGGCGGCGGCGGCGATCTTAGCCTTCGCCTCTGCTTCGGCCTTCGCCTTGGCGGCGGCCTCCGCCTTTTCCTTGGCGGCCTCCTCAGCCTCGGCCTTGGCCACCGCTTCCGCCTTGGCCTTCGCCTGGGCCTCCGCCCTCGCCTTGGCTTCCGTCTCCGATTTCGCCTTGGCGGCGGCCTTCGCGGCCTCCTCGGCCTGCCTGGCCTTGGAGGCGAGTTCGGCCTCCTCGGCGAGCTTGGCCAGTTCCTCGCGCTTCTGCTCGGCGAGTTCGGCGGCGCTCGGGCCCGCCTTCTGCGGCGGCTGCTTCACCGGCTCCGGGGGCTTCGGTTCCGGCTTCGGCAGGTTGGCGGCGCGCGTAGGCGGCAGCGGCGCGGACGCGTTGTCGTCGGCCGTCTTGAGTTCGACGGGGCGGCTCGGCGGCGCCGGCGCATCCTGCTTGGCCTCGCCCTCCTCCTTGCGCTCGACGATCTCGGATTTGCGCTCGGCGCGCTGGATCGGCTGCGCCTGGACCTTCTCGGCCTTGCGTTCGCCGCGCGTGACCTGGTTCAGCGCGCTGGCATCGACCATCTCGACCGCGATCGCCTCCTCGTTCTCCGGCAGCGGCGCAGGCGAAGAGAACGCCAGCAGCCCCGCGACGAGGAACGTCGCGTGGCCGAGCGCCGATACCACCATGCCCGGTTCGGAGGTCGATAGCTTCACGCCCGAAACACCCTCGCCATACCCGTCGTCACTTCGCCGCCGGCTCTGTGACCAGCGCGACCCGCTTGAAGCCTGCCGAGGTGATCGTCGACATCACCGAAGCGACGCGCCCGTAATCGACCATGCGATCGCCACGCACATAGATCCGTTCGTCGAAGCCCTGCTTGGCGAGACCGTGGAGCTTCGTCACCAGATCGGGCTCGAGCGTCGGCTGGTCCTGCAGGAAGATCTGGCCCTTGCCGTCGATCGCGATCGTGATCGGCTTCTGGTCGACATTGATTGGCTTGGCGCCGGTCTGCGGCAGGTCGAGCGGCACGCCGGTCGCGATCAGCGGCGCCGCGACCATGAAGATGATCAACAGCACCAGCATGACGTCGATGAACGGCGTCATGTTGATCTCGGCGATGGCCCCGTGCCTGCGGCCGCGCCGGCTGCGGCGTCCCCCGGCCTTGGCGCCGGATGCTGCGGACATCCCCATGTCAGCGCCTCCTCAAGCCGCCAGCCGCTCGTCGATCTGCCGCGACAGGATCGCGGAGAATTCGTCGGCGAAGGCTTCCAGTCGGCTCGAGGCGCGCGCGACCTCGGATTGCAGCTTGTTGTAGGCCATCAGTGCCGGAATTGCGGCGAAGAGGCCGATCGCGGTGGCGAACAGCGCCTCGGCGATGCCGGGCGCGACCACCGCGAGCGAGGAGTTCTTGGAGACCGCGATGGCGGTGAAGGAATGCATGATGCCCCAGACCGTGCCGAACAGGCCGATGAAGGGCGCCGCCGAGGCGATGGTCGACAGCACCAGAAGCTTCGACTCCAGCCGCTCGGTCTCGCGCTGGATCGTCACGTCGAGCACCTTGTCGATGCGCTGCGACAAGCTTGCGACCGAACGCCCGCCATTCTCGAAGGAGCGCTTCCACTCGCGCATCGCCGCGACGAACACGGCCGACATGTCGGAGACCGGCTTGGCGGCGAGCTCGCGATAGAGCTCCTCCAGCGAGCGGCCGGACCAGAACACCTCCTCGAAGGCGTCCATCTCCTTGCGCGTGCGCCGGTAGAGCAGCGTCTTGTCGATGATGATCGACCAGCACCAGATCGAGGCGGCGAGCAGGCCCATCATCACGAGCTTGACGACGATATGGGCGTGCCAGAACAGGGTCCAGAACGACATGTCGATCTGCGGCGCGGTCTGCGCGACGTCGGCGGGGTTCATCCTGTCTTCCTTCTGCCTGGCGGCCCGGCGCCAGCCTGCCCGGCCAACGCCCCGCCATACGCGCCGCGGGTAACCCCACGACGCCGCCCGATTCTGCGATCCGGGGAATGCCGTATCCGTCAATCGCCTTTGAATCCGGCGAAAGATGGGCCGAAACGGGGTTTCCTGCGAAACGCATGGTCGTGATCGAGTTAAGCCTCCAGCAAGGTTAATGCCGGGTATACGCAGGAGCCTTCGCAGCGCCGCACGCGGCTCCCGCAGCGCAAAAAAAACGTCCGCCCGGTTTCCCGAGCGGACGTTCAAGATGTCGTGGCCGTCGAAAGCGACCGCTTACGCTGCGTCGGAGGTCGGCGCCGGGTTCTGCGGCTGGGCGCGCCGATCGGCCATGAACTGGTCGAACTCGGCCTTGTCGCGGGCCATGCGCAGCCGGCCCAGGAAGTCCTGGAACTCGCGCTGCTCGTCCTCGAGACGCCGCAGCGTCTCCTGGCGGTACTCGTCGAAGGCGCGGTTGCCGCTTGACGGCGCGCGATGCCAGCCGCCACCGAAGCCGCCGAAACCGTGCTCGCGGCCGGCCATCCTCTCGCGCAGGCGTTCCATCTTGCCCTGCAGGCGGTTCATCCGGTGTTCGTAGCGGTCGGAACCGCCAAATCCGCAACCCATGCGTCCACTCCAGTAAAGAAAGGCCAGGGTCGCCAGACCCAGGGGCCAGAACACGATGAAGCCGAGAACCGCGAAGGCGATCCAGGCTCCCTTCCCATATTCATCGAGCTTCTCGACGATCGGCATCGTTCCCTCTCATGACAGAGCGTGAATGTAAATCACATTTACATAAATGGCCCCAACCTCGCTCTTTGTCAAGCATCGCGCCTGAAAGAGATCAGCCGGCGGAGCGCGAAGCGTCGCCCCGGCCCAGCCCGAGGCCCTGCAGATAGATCAGCATCCCCGCCTCCAGCAGCTCCGCCGCCGACATCGGCAGGGGTCTCCGCCCGCCATCGGCACGGCCGAACAGCGCGGCGACGCCATGCGACATCGACCAGACATGCAGCGCCATCATCAGCGCCGGCGGGCGCTTGGCAGCTGGCAGCAAGGCGATCAGCGCCTCCGACGCCGAACGCAAATTCTGGAAGGCGCGGTCGGCCGCCGCGCGCAGCTCCGGGCTGGCGTCGAGCGAGACTCCCGCCTCAAACATCGCCGAGTAGTAGGCCGGCTCGTCATGGGCGAAGGCGAGATAGGCCCGTCCCAGCCGGTGGAAGGCCGTCTCCGGATCGGGCCGGCCCTGGTCCCAGGCGCGGGCCAGCGCCGCTTCGAACACGGTGAAGCCGCGCGTCGCGACATCGGCCAGGAGGTCGTCGCGGTCGCGGAAATGCCGGTAGGGCGCGGCCGGGCTCACCCCCGCGAGCCGCGCGGCCTCGGCAAAGGTGAAGCCGTTCGGCCCCTTCTCGCCGATCAGCCCCATCGCCGCGCGCACCAGTTCCTCCTTGAGGTTGCCATGGTGGTAGCCGCGCGGCGGCTGCTCGGGTTTGTCGCGTTTCCAGCTCATGTGAAGAGCGCTAACATGGGGCAACGCGGTCGTCGATCACGTCTCAATCCTTGATCCCCAGGCGCAGCCGAAGACCGTCGGGAATGCGCCTCGCCCGGCCGCCGCCGACGCAGGCGACCTTGACCTTGGCCGTGACCAGGACCTCCTCGCCGCGCAGCACGCGCTGCTCGACATCCATCGTCGCGCCGCGAGCCGCGATCGAGCGTGTCTCGATCGTCAGCATGTCGTCCATCACGGCGGGACGCAGGAACTCGATCTGCATGCTTCGCACCGCGAAGCCCAGCGCCGTCGCGCCGTCGAACAATTCGCGCTGCTCGATGCCGAGCGAGCGGATCAGCTCGGTGCGGCCGCGCTCCATGAAGCGCAGATAGGAGGCGTGGTAGACGACACCGGAGAAGTCCGTGTCCTCGTAATAGACGCGGACGGAAAGGCTGTGAGAGGCGGTCATGACATCGGGGATCAGGAGAGGGAGAAGCAGCGAGCTTTAAACGCTGGGCGCGCGACGGCATAGTCGGGAAGGAACAGGGCGCTACGCCGGGGAACCCGGCCGCGCGCGCATTGTTCTCCCAGGGAGACCAGAGCCACAAGAAAGGGAAAAACCCATGTCGCTCTCGACCAAGCAACTGGAACGCGTTCTCGACAAGGACGAATGGGACCTCGTCGCCCGCACCCGCAGCCGTGCGATCGCGGACGTTCCCGACACCGACCTTCGTGATCTGGCGAAGAACCTGCGCGACCGCCGCGACAAGGCGCGCGACGTCGCCCGCCGGCAGCGCCGCGAATTCCGCGGCAAGGCCGCACCGCAGGGCGTGGACGCGGCTTCCGACAACACCGGCACCAAGGCCAAGGCCGACGCGCTGACGGTTGCGCTCAAGCGCGTCGGCGCCGAGCAGACCCGCCGCACCGAGAAGCTGCGCGCACCGAGCCAGCGCTCGCTCGCGCGCAAGGCGCTCGCCCTGAAGCAACGCCAGCAGGCGGCCGAA
Organism: Allobosea sp. GW822-FHT03F07; assembly: GCF_058801345.1. Lineage (NCBI taxonomy): Bacteria > Pseudomonadati > Pseudomonadota > Alphaproteobacteria > Hyphomicrobiales > Alloboseaceae > Allobosea > Allobosea sp. GW822-FHT03F07. The sequence continues at coordinate 649,105 of NZ_JBXAND010000001.1, read as the reverse complement.
CGGCCGAAGAGCCGCACCGCCGACCAGGGCATGAAATCGGTCCCGACCCGCAAGACCGCCAAATCCGGCGCGCTCGACCATGCCGGCCAGCGCTCGGCGATGCACCGGTCGAAGTTCGCGCGCTGAGTACCGGCACCGGTCAGCGAAGCGCTGCCGCGAGAGAGACCGTCGCGAGCGCGCTGCGGGGGGTCGGCCGGCGTGGCTTTCGAGAACCGGAGCGGACATCTGTCCGTGAGCACCGGAAGCGCAGAAAGCTGCGTCGGACGGCCGCCGCAGTAGCGTTCGGGGCGGCCTCTCAGCGCTTGCAGGGCTTCTTCATGAAGGAGCCGCACTCATAGGGCTCGGCGAGTGCCGCGCGGATCGGATAATCCTTCCCGTCGATGCGGTTGACGATATCGTCGATCCGCCAGGCACCGCCCTCCTCGATCATGCGGAAGCGGACGCTGACGGGCTGCTTGAAGCTGCGGAATGAGGCCGTCACCAGAGCCTTCCCTCCGACCGGCGGTTCCGTCACCGCGACCTGCAGGTTTTTGACCTCGCCATCCTGGCCGCTGATGAAGGGGTCGGCAGCGACATGCCCCATATCGCCGCTCTCATCCATGAAGAGCTCGTCGCGCGCGAACATCGCCGAGAGCTCCTTCGACATCAGCCGCTGCCGATGCGGCGGCCGGAAGGGCGGCTCTACGCGCTTCTTCGTGCCGATGCTGGCGAGCGACCGGGCGGTGATCGCATAGGCCTCACGGACGACGCTGTCCGGCGAGCTTTCGGCCGCCGAAGCAGTGCTCGCGGGCGCACAGGCCAACAGACAGGCGATGAAGGCCGGACGAATGAGGCGCATGGGCTCCCCCAATGGAATGGTATCTAAGGAATCGCACCTCGCCCCATCACGCGTCCTGCATTTGCCGGATGCCGGCGCGACGACGCCCGCGCGCAGTGCCACTTACTCCTCCCCGTCCCCGAACAATCCGAACTGCGCCGCCTCGCGGCTGGGCTCCGGCATCCCCAGATGCCGGAAGGCATGCGGCGTCAGGATGCGGCCGCGCGGCGTGCGCTGGATGAAGCCCTGCTGCAGCAGGAAGGGCTCGATGATCTCCTCGATCGCGTCGCGCGGCTCCGACAGCGAGGCGGCGATCGTCTCGATCCCCACCGGCCCACCGCCGAAATTGATCGCGACGGTGGTGAGGTAGCGCCGATCCATCTGGTCGAGGCCGATCGGATCGACATCGAGCAGCTTCAACGCCTTGTCGGCGACGGCCCGCGTCACGATCGCGTCGCCATCGACGATGGCGAAGTCGCGCACGCGCCGGAGCAAGCGCCCCGCGATGCGCGGCGTCCCCCGGGACCGCTTGGCAATCTCGTTCGCCCCGTCATCCGACATCGGCACGCCGAGCACCCGCGCCCCGCGCGCGACGATGCCCTGCAACTCCTCGACGGTGTAGAACTGCAGCCGGACCGGGATGCCGAAGCGGTCCCGCAGAGGCGTCGTCAGCAGGCCGGCGCGGGTGGTGGCCCCCACTAGGGTGAACTTCGGCAGGTCGATCTTGACCGAGCGGGCGGCCGGCCCCTCGCCGATGATCAGATCGAGCTGATAGTCCTCCATCGCCGGATAGAGGATTTCCTCGACCGCCGGGTTGAGCCGGTGGATCTCGTCGATGAAGAGCACGTCGCGCTCTTCCAGATTGGTCAATTGCGCCGCGAGATCGCCGGCCTTGGCGATCACCGGCCCCGAGGTCGAGCGGAAGCTGACACCGAGCTCGCGCGCCACGATCTGCGCCAGCGTCGTCTTGCCCAGGCCCGGCGGCCCGACGAACAGCACATGGTCGAGTGCATCGCCGCGGCTTTTGGCAGCCTCGATGAAGACCTGGAGATTCGCCCGCGCCGCCGCCTGACCGGTGAAATCGACGAGCGAGAGCGGCCGCAGCGAGGTCTCGCTGTCGTCGTCGCGCTTCTCCGCGGAGAGGAGGCCGGGACGGGGGGCAACCATGCGAACCTAAAGCTCTCTGTAGTTTCGAATCGTCACAATGGTCCGTCGAGCAAGCTCCCATACGGTCCAGGATAGAAGTGCAGCGCCGACATTGACCCAGGCGACCATCACCGTTGGCGCCAAGCGCTCATAGAGCGTACGCGGAGGCATATCATAGCCAAGGAGAAGCAAAGGAGCTCCTAGAGCGAGCCCGGCGACAACGCCGCCACACAGGGCAGTTCGCAGTGAAAATCGAAATCTTTCGTCGAGTGAGAAACTTGCGGCAGTTCCTACGGCAAAAGCAGGAATGAGCCCGACTACGTAAACGAGAGCGAGACTATCAAGCGCGAAGAACTCATCGTGTTGAAGGTTATCGTTCACCAGCAATTTCTGTGAATAGAACCCGACAATAAACGAGAGCAGTCCCATAAGCGGCCCGAGCGCGGCAAAGAAGACAATAAGCGCACCCCGAATCATACGGCGCCCCCTTCGCCAGTTTCTTTAGCTCGAGCTTGATCAAGCTGAGCCAGCGTTGTGGTGCCTAGTTCCATCAGGCCGACTTGCAGCACACGATCAAGCGCATTGCCGCGGCATTCGGCGGAACGGAGGCCGGGACGGCGTCCCTTGCTCACAATGCGATCTCCAGCTCGATCGCGTCATGGATCGGGATGTCCATGTAGCCGGTCCGCACGATGCTCGGAACCACCGAGCGGAAATGGTCGATCGCCTCGATATGCAGCCGCGAGAAGCGGAAACCGCATTTCTGGTAGAAGGTCAGGCCCGGCATGTTGTCGTTGGTCAGCATCGCCTTGAGCCGGACGGCCCCGCGCGCCCGCGCCGCCGCCTTGACCCCTTCGAGCAGCTGGATCGCCGCGCCCTGCCCCGGCGCGACCGAATGCAGCGCGCAAAGCAGCGCGACATCGCCATGCATCGTCCAACTCGCATAAGCCAGGAAGGCCCCATCAGCACCGGCGATCCCAAGCAGATCGAGTTCCGCGCAATCATAGACCGTGAAATCGATCATCATGCTGTGCGAACCCCAGCTCGCCAGCATCAGCGCGAGAAAGGCGCTCTTGTCCTCGACCGGCCTGACGCTCAGGCGGCCGGCACTCACTTCGCCAGTTCCTTCAGGCCGAGCTTGATCAGCTGTGCCGTGCCGGCACCCTCTCCCGCAGCCTTGGAGGCCGCCGCGACCGCCGCCACGGCCTGCGCCTGGGGATAGCCGAGATTGCTCAGCGCCGAGACCGCGTCCGCCACCGGCTGCGGCAGCTTGCGGTCCTCCAGCGCGCCGGCAAGCGTCGCCACCGAGGGATCGACATGGCCGAAGGCCGGCGCCTTGTCCTTGAGTTCGGCGCAGATGCGCTGCGCCAGCTTCGGCCCGACGCCGGGCGCACGCGCGATCGCCGCCTTGTCGTTGGTCGCGAGCGCCGTCGCCAGCGCGCCGGGATCGAGCGTCGAGAGGATCGCGAGCGCGACTTTTGCGCCGACGCCCTGCACCATCTGCATCAGCCGGAACCAGTCGCGCTCATTGTCGGACATGAAGCCGTAGAGCCGGATTGCATCCTCGCGCACATGCGTCTCGATCGACAGTGCGGATGGCTCTCCCGGCTTGGGAAGCCGCTGCAGCGTGCGCGCCGAGCACTGCACGACGTATCCGACGCCCTGCACGTCGAGGATGACATGATCCTCGCCATAGGAATCGACGATGCCCTTGAGCTTGCCGATCATGCTTTGCCCCCTCCGCGGGTCATCCCGGGCGAAGCGTAGCGTAGACCCGGGATCCATTCCGGAGCGCTATTCGGAGAGGCTCCGGAATGGATCCCGGGTCTCCCTGCGGTCGCCCGGGATGACGCGCTCAGGAAAAAGGTCAAGACAGCCTCGGCTGATGGTTGGGTTCCACTTCGATCATGTCCTCACCCCACGCCCATCTGCGCCACCAGCGAGCGCATGCCGCGATGCTGGGCGTGGCAGATCGCGACCGCCAGCGCATCCGCCGCATCGGCCGAGGAGGTCTCGGCCTTGGGCAGGAGCACGCGGATCATCATCTGGACCTGCTTCTTGTCGGCATGGCCGACGCCGACCACCGTCTTCTTGACGAGATTGGCGGCATATTCCGCCACCTCGAGCCCGGCCAGCGCCGGCACCACAAGCGCGACACCCCGCGCCTGGCCGAGCTTGAGCGCCGATTGCGGATCGCGATTGACGAAGGTCTCCTCGACCGCGACCTCGTCCGGCCCGAAGGAGCCGACGACCCGCGTCAGCCCCTCATGCAATTGGCGCAGCCGCTCCGGCAGCGACAGCCCGGCCTCGCTCTCGACGCAGCCGCAGGCGACGAAGCCGAGCTTGCTGCCTTCCGAGACGACGACGCCCCAGCCCGTCTTCCGGAGGCCGGGATCGATGCCGAGAATGCGAATCGGTGGGTTCATGTCGGGTACAGCCTAGCCGTTGGACACGCTTTGTTCCATGGATCATCCTAACGATCCCCTTCGATCGGTCGGCGATCGATGAACGCCGCGCATCGGTCGCATCACACTGACAGGGGTTGTCCTTGCGGTCGCTAGCCTGTTGGTGCGGAGAAATTCGATCCGCTCGCGCACTGCCGGACAGCATGACCGATCTACTCAGCCACCTGTTTCCCGGCGTCTCCGCGTCCGGCCTCGCGGTCCTGCTGGCCGCGACGCTGCTCGGCGGGCTCGTCCGCGGTTTCACCGGCTTCGGCTTCGCGATGGTGTTCATGCCGCTGGCCTCGATGGTGCTCGGCCCGGTCGCGGCGCTCGGGCTGATCTGGTGCATCGACCTGCCCTTCGCCCTGCCGATCGCCGCGCGCAACGCGAGGCAGGCCGAGTGGCGCGAAGTGGCACCCCTGCTCTTGACCGCGACGCTCGCCTTGCCCGCCGGCATCTGGCTGCTGATCTGGCTCGATCGCGAGACGATGCGCTGGATTCTGGCCGGGCTGATCCTGGCCGCTGTCGCGCTGATGGCCTCGGGCTGGCGCTATCATGGCCGGCCGGGCATCCCGCTCTCGCTCGGCGTCGGCGTGCTCTCCGGCCTGTTCAACGGCATGGCCTCGATCGGCGGCATGCCGCTCGCCGTGTTCTGGCTCGGCGCCCAGCGCAACGACCGTCACAAGACGCGCGCCAACCTGCAGACCTTCTTCGGCATCTCGACGCTGGTCAGCGGCGCCATCCTCTGGCGCAACGGCATCCTGACGATGACCGCGCTGACCATGGCGCTGCCGCTGATGGCGGTCTACGGCGCCGGCATGTGGGCGGGAACGCATGGCTTCCGCCTGGCGAACGAAATCACCTTCCGCCGCATCGCCTATGCGGTGATCTTCCTCAGCGCGCTGGTCAGCCTGCCGCTCTGGGATGCGGTGGTCGGGCGGTAGCAGCCAGACCCGTCATGCTCGCCCTTGTGGCGAGCACCCACGTCTTGAACACCGCCATCGCCCAAAACTGGCGTGGATGGTCGGGACAAGCCCGACCATGACGGCGAGGAAAGGCCTCAACCCAGCTTGGCCATGATCTCGTCGGCGATCTCGAAATTGGCGAAGACGTTCTGGACGTCGTCGTCATTGTCGAGGGCTTCCATCAGCCGCATCATCGACGCCGCCTTCTCCTCGTCGAGCGGGGCCGAGGTCGTCGGCCGCCAGACCGGCTTGGCCGAGGCCGGAGCCCCGAGCGAGGCTTCGAGCGCCTTCGAGACCTCGTTCAGCGCGTCGAAGGCGCACAGGATGGTGTGGCCGTTCTCGTCGCTGATGACATCGTCGGCGCCGGCCTCGATCGCAGCCTCCATGATTTTGTCCGCATCGCCGGCCTCCGGCGGGTAGCTGATCTCGCCTACGCGGTTGAACATGAAGGAGACCGAGTTGCTCTCGCCCAGCGCCCCGCCCGCCTTGGTGAAGTAGGAGCGCACGGCCGAGGCGGTGCGGTTTCGGTTGTCGGTCAGCGCCTCGACTATGACGGCGGCCCCGCCCGGCCCGTAGCCCTCGTAGCGGACCTCGTCGTAATTGTCGCCTTCGCCGCCGGCCGCCTTGTTGATGGCGCGCTGGATGTTGTCCTTCGGCATGTTCTCGGCGCGCGCGGCGAGCACGGCCATGCGCAGGCGCGGGTTCATCGCGGGATCGGGCATGCCCATCTTGGCGGCGACGGTGATTTCGCGCCCGAGCTTCGAGAACAGCTTGGCGCGCACGGCGTCCTGCTTGCCCTTGCGGTGCATGATGTTCTTGAACTGGGAATGACCGGCCATGGAACCCGAGCCTCTGCTGTCATGTCGCTAGAGCCCGCCTCGACCATGTCGGGCAGGCGAAGCCCGGCTTATAAGCGCCGCCCTCGCCGGCTAGCAAGCCGCCCGGTGCCGGGCCCCGTTTTGCGCCCGGAGCGGTGCGTCACGCCGGGTTTCTGCATTTCGTTAAGTCATTCTTTGCCAAACCGGTTCCACTGTCATGCGACGAGGGTACCGCCCGCCGGGGCACCGAAGACGTAGGCTTGTATGAATCCATCCTCCAGCACGGTGATCGCAGATCAGGAGCCGCGGTTTCGCGCCTTTCAGATCGGGCCGGAGGACATCGCCGCGCTTCGCGGCCAGGCCGCGTTCGCGAAGGCCCGCCTGCCCGCACTGCTCGTCGACCTGCACGAACAGTTCGCGCCCTGGCCCGAAACGGCGCGCGCCCTGCGCATTCCCGAGGTTCACGACGCCCGGCTCGCGCATTGGATCAGGCTCGCATCCGGCGATCTGCAGGATGGCTTCGTGGAATCGGCCCATCGGCTCGCGACGGCCTTCCATCAGCATGAGGTGCCGGCCTATGCGGTGGCGATCTGCCACGCCATCGTGACCAACCGGATCGGCGTCGAGCTCAGTCTCGACCGCGACTCGCTCTCGCAGCTCGGCCCCTGGCGCAGCAAGGAACTGCGCCGACGCATCGCGCTTCGCTCCGCGCTGAACAAGGCGACCGCCCTCGATCTCGAACTGCTGCTGGAGACCTATGTCGAGGTGCAACGCCAGAGCCGGGAACGGACGCGCGCGGAGATCGCCGCCTTCGAGGCTACCGTCCGCCAGGTGGTCGCGACCGTGAACGCGGGCGCCGGCAGGGTCGAGACGCTGGCCGGCACGATGAACCATGTGATCCAGGACACCGGCAGCCAGGCGATCGCGGCCGCGCGCGCCTCCGACAACGCCTCCGCCAATGTCCACAACGTCGCCAGCGCGACCGGGGAACTGTCGACCTCGCTCGACCATGTCGCCTTCGAGGTGACGCGCGCCGCCACCATGGCGCAGGACGCCCATGCCGCGGCGATCAAGACGGACGTCATCGTCAAGAGCCTGGCCCAGTCCGCCCAGACCATCGGCTCGATCGTCGAGATGATCCGCGAGATCGCAGCCCAGACCAATCTGCTGGCGCTCAACGCCACGATCGAGGCCGCCCGCGCCGGCGAGGCAGGGCGAGGCTTCGCGGTGGTCGCGACCGAGGTCAAGCAGCTCTCGGCCCGCACCGCCCAGGCGACCGACGAGATCGCCGCCCAGGTGCCGGCCATGCAGGCCTCGACCCGAGAGGCCGTCGAGGCGATCGAGAGCATCGTCGGCTTCGTCCATCAGATGTCCGATACCACCTCGTCCGTCGCCAGCGCGCTCGAACAGCAGCGCTCGGCCACGGCCGAGATCGCGCGCAGCGTCGATCTCGCCGCCGTCGGGACGCAGGAGGTGGCACAGACCGTCTGCGGCGTCAGCGATCTGGCCATCGCGGCCGGAACCAGCGTCGGCGAAGTGCTCGACGTGGCCGGGACGCTGGCGCGGGAAGCCAACGCGCTCTCAGCCGCCTTCGACGGCCTGATGAAGCGCAGCCACGCCGCCTGAGGCGAAACCCAGGGCATCGACCCGAAAAGTGGAATGCGGTTTTCGGAAAAGCCGATGCCGGAATAAAGGGCTAGCTGATCGGATCGAATACGGTATTCGGTCCGATCATCTAGCCGGCTGCCTCAGGGTTCCGCCCAGGGCGGCACGGCTTCCGCAAGATGCGGCCCGAGCCTGACCGGCCAGACCGCCTTCGCCAGCCCCGTCGCATCGTCGATCTCGACCGCGACGCCCGACAGCGCCCCCTCGCCCGTCGCAGGTTCGAGCCGCGCGCCCGGCGTCTTCTGCAGGAAGCGCCGCACCGGCTCGTCCTTCTGCATGCCCAGGATCGAATCGTAGTCGCCGCACATGCCCGCATCGGACTGATAGGCCGTGCCGCCGGGAAGGATGCGCGTGTCCGAGGTCGGCACATGCGTATGCGTGCCGACAACGAGGCTGGCGCGCCCGTCAAGGAAATGCCCCGCCGCCTGCTTCTCGCTGGTCGCCTCGGCATGGAAATCGACGATCACGGCGTCGGCCACCTCGCCCAGCGGGCAGGCCGATAATTCCCGCTCCATTGCCTGGAAGGGGTCGTCCAGCGCATCCATGAAGATGCGCCCCATCACATTGACGACAAGGACGCGCGCGCCGTTCCTGGCCTCGATCACCGCGGCGCCGCGCCCGGGTGTGCCCTTCGGATAATTGGCCGGGCGCACCAGCCGGTCCTGCCGTTCGATGAAGACCAGCGCCTCGCGCTGGTCCCAGGAATGGTTGCCGAGCGTCACGGCATCGGCGCCCGCCGCGAGCAGTTCGTCGCAGATCGCTTCCGTGATGCCGAAGCCGCCGGCCGCGTTCTCGCCATTGATCACGACGCAGTCGAGCGCCCAGGCACGGCGCAAGGCCGGCAGGCGCTCCTGCACCACGGCCCGCCCGGGGCGGCCGACGACATCACCGAGGAAGAGAAAACGCATGGGGAGACGATCCGGGAACGGCAAAGACCCTCCGTCGCCCGAATGTCGCCGGGAATCAACTAGAGGCAATCAACCGCAGGCGATGACCTCGCGTTCGGTCACGATCCAGTCGAGGCGCCGGTCATGCGGCTCGTCGGGCACGGCCTCGATCTCCTGGGCGGCATAGGCGATGCCGATCGTGAGCGGCGAGCCAAGCTCGGTGAGCTTCGCGTCGTAATGGCCCTTGCCGTAGCCGATGCGGTATCCGCGCCGGTCGAAAGCGGCGAGCGGCACCAGGAGGATCGTCGGAACGACCTCCGGCTCGGCGGGATGCGGAACGAGCGTGCCGAAGCCGCCGGGCACGATCGGCTCATAGGGGGCCCAGCGCCGGAACAGCATCCGCTTCGAGACGATCGCGGGCAGGCAGAGCGGCAGGCCGCGTTCATGCAGCCCTTCGAGGATCGGCCGCGGATCGGCTTCCGAACGCATCGGCCAATAGGCGGAAACCGGACCGGCGCCCTCTCCGAAAACCGGCAGCGACAGCACGCGCTCCGCGATCAGCGGGTCCCATTCGAGGCGATCGTCGATTTCGAGCGCATCGCGCTGGGCGAGCGCGGCGTCGCGCAGGGCTGCTTTCGTCACGGCGGCGCTATCGGCGAGAAACGTATTGGACATGGACAGTGCTGAGCCACCTCGGCCGTGGAGATTTCGATCCCGGGACACCTACTAAAGTAGGTGGGCGCCGTGTGTCCGGGTCCAGGGATCCGGTCAGGGACAGCTCCCTAGGGAGTCGTATGGGCCCGGGAATACAGTTCCTCGCACGCACCAGGCAGCCCAGCCCGGCCAATGTAGGGAATGCGCCGGCAAAGCGCCAGTGGCGAGTTGGGGCTGACTACGCCCCGGCCCCGCCCTTCGCCGCCTCTGCCCGCGCCAGCCCGTGCCGGATCACCCGGTCGATCAGGTCGGGATAGGCGATCCCGGTCACCGCCAGCGCCTTCGGATACATGCTAATGTCGGTGAAACCCGGTATCGTGTTGATCTCGTTGACCACGGCGCTCATGTCCGGCCGCACGAAGAAATCGACGCGGGCCATGCCGTCGCAGCCGAGCGCATGGAACGCCTTCAGCGCCAGCCCCCGGATCCGCTCCGCGACATCGGCAGGCAGGTCGGCGGGGATGCTGATCGCCGCGCCGTCGGCATCGAGATACTTCGCCTCATAGGTGTAAAAGCCGTGGCTGGCGGCCGCCGCGATCTCGCCGGGCACGGAGACGATCGTCTCGCCATCGGCCTGTTCGAGCACGCTGCACTCGATCTCGCGCCCCTGGATGAATTCCTCGACCAGCAGCTTCTGGTCGAATTTGAAAGCCTCCGCCAAGGCGGCGCGAAACTCCTCCGCCGTGCGGGCCTTGCTGACGCCGACCGACGAGCCCTGCCGTGCGGGCTTGACGAAGAGCGGCAGGCCGAGCGTCGCGTTGACCTCGTCGAAGGACGGCGTCTCGCCGCGCCGCACCGTGATCGAGCGCGCCACCAGAAGCCCGGCCTCGCGAAGCAGGCGCTTGGCGATGTCCTTGTCGATCGCCGTCGCCGAGCCGAGGATGCCGCAGCCGGCCAGGGGCACGCCCGCGATCTGGGCCAGCCCCTGGATCGAGCCGTCCTCGCCGTTGAGACCGTGCAGGACCGGAAACAGGACATCGACCGCCGGCAGTTCCTCGGGCGCGCCGCCTTTCGGCAGGCAGAGCAGACGGCCACGCCCCCCCGGCACCAGGCAGATCTGGGCGCCACCCTCGGGGATCGGATCGGGCAATACGCCGTTCTGCAGCTCGAGCAGGCTCCATTCGCCGCTCCGGCTGATCAGGATCGGCACGACCTCGTATTTCGCCTTGTCGATCGCCCGGACCACATTCCCGGCAGAGAGGATGGAGACGTCGTGCTCGGCGGATTGCCCGCCCAGGAGAACAGCAACCCGCAATCTGGTCGTCATGAACTGGATATCTCGCGTCGATCTGGATGAAAGGTTTCAGCCCACGGGGCCGGGAATCAGACTGCGTGCCACGCCTTCGATCCGCTCGGCGGCGGCCACAAGCGCCTCGGCCGCGCGGTCCTCCACCTCGCCGAGGCGCCGGTCGGCCGCCCCCGCATCGCCCTGGATCAGGGCGAGGTCGGCTTCGAGCCTTGCGACCTTGCGCTGCAATTCGGAAACCTCGTCGGCCACCATCAGCGCGGCCATGACATGCAGCCGCATGTCGCCAATCTCGCCGAAGGCGTCGCGCATCTCCTGGATCTTGCCGTCATAAATTCGGGCGAGGCCTTCCAGATGCGGTTCCTCGCCCTCCCCGCAGGCCATGCGATAGGCCTTGCCGGCGATGGTGACATTGACCTGCGGCATGGCTCTCCCCGCTCAATGCTCCCGGATGCCGGGGCCGACCTGCGCCGGCTCCGGATAGGCGGATTCGTCGTCGCCGGCCTCCTCGCCGCCCTCGTCGGGCTGCTCCGCCGCGGCTTCGGCACGCGCGATCACGGCGCCGATGACGTTCATCGCGCGCTGCAGCCGCTGGTCGACATCGGCGGCGGCCGTCTCGACATCGCCGAGCCGCGCCGTCGCGCCGTCGAGCTCGGCCGCGAGCCTCGCGCGGTCGTCCTGCATCAGCGCCAGCTCCGTCTCCAGATTGGCCCGCCCGCGCTCGGCTTCGACACGCCGCCGCGCCGCGGCCTCGAGTTGCGCCAGCGCGCCGTCGAGGCGCATCAGGGCATTCTCCAGCATCAGGCTCGCCACGTTCGCTCTCCCTTCAGATCGAAGCCGGCTCACACGATTCGCGACCCTAGACCAAATCGCCGGAAAACGGGAATCGCATGGCGAAGATGAGGCCCGTTCCCAAGGGCTTGGCCCCTCTTGCTGACTTCGCGGATGCAGCAAGGCGAAATCGAGGCACGCCTTTGCCTGTCGGGACAGCGCCGGGGCGAATTGACTCGAAGCGAACCGGCAGCCTAATCGAGCCACCATTCGACGCGACCAGACGACATCGGAATTTCGGACCGTCCCGGCCTGCCGCTATGCAGGATTTGGCCGCGGCCTCGTCCTCCCGCCAGACGGAGCCTGAGATACTCATGACCACGATCGACCGTGCCCAGCACGACAAGCTCGCCAATGCCATCCGCTCGCTCGCGATGGACGGCGTCGAGCAGGCGAAATCCGGCCATCCAGGCCTGCCGATGGGCGCAGCCGACGTCGCCACCGTGCTTTTCACCCGCGTGATGAAGTATGACGCAGCCGATCCGCGCTGGCCCGACCGCGACCGCTTCGTGCTCTCGGCCGGCCACGGCTCGATGCTGCTCTACGCCCTGCTCTATCTCACCGGCGTGCCCGGCATGGAGCTCGCCGACCTCAAGAAGTTCCGCCAGCTCGAATCGAAGACGCCGGGCCACCCCGAGAACTTCATGACCGCCGGCATCGAGACCACCACCGGCCCGCTCGGCCAGGGTCTCGCCACCGCCGTCGGCATGGCGATGGCCGAGCGCATGCTCGCCGCCGAATTCGGCAAGAAGGTAGTCGACCACCATACCTACGTTCTGGCCTCCGATGGCGACCTGATGGAAGGCATCAGCCAGGAGGCGATCGCGCTCGCCGGCCACCAGAAGCTGAACAAGCTGATCGTGCTCTGGGACGACAACGGCATCTCGATCGATGGCCCGCTCTCGATCACCGACAATGTCGACCAGGTCGCCCGCTTCAAGGCCTGCGGCTGGCGCTCCGAGCGCGTCGACGGGCATGATCCCGACGCCATCGAGGCCGCGATCCGCCGTGCCCAGAAGTCCAGCAAGCCGACGATGATCGCCTGCAAGACCGTGATCGGCTTCGGCGCACCGAAGAAGGCCGGCACTTCCAAGGCCCATGGCGAGCCGCTTGGCGCCGAGGAGCTCGCCGCCGCCAAGAAGGCGCTCGGCATCACCGGCGGCGCCTTCGAGGTCGCGGCCGACGTGCTGAAGACCTGGCGCAGCCATGGCGCGGCCGGCGCCAATGCCCACTCCAACTGGAAGAGCCATTTCGGCGCTCTCTCCGAGCGCAAGCGCGTCGAATTCGAACGCCGCCTGGCCCATGGCGTGCCGGCGAAGCTCGCCAAGGCCATCCTCGCCCACAAGAAGTCGCTGGTCGCAGCCCCGCAGGCGGTCGCCACCCGCAAGGCCTCGGAAATGGCGCTCGAAGCGATCACCCCGATCATGCCGGAGCTGGTGATGGGCTCGGCCGACCTGACGCCGTCGAACAACACCCGCACCAAGGCAGCCCTGGACTTCACGCCGAAGACCCCGAAGGGCCGCTATGTCCGCTACGGCATCCGCGAGCACGGCATGGCCGCCGCGATGAACGGCATCACCTTGCATGGCGGTTTCCGCACCGGCGGCGGTACCTTCCTCGTATTTGCCGATTATGCCCGCCCCTCCATGCGGCTCGCCGCCCTGATGGGCCTGCCCGTCGTCTACGTCATGACGCATGACTCGATCGGCCTCGGCGAGGACGGCCCCACGCACCAGCCGATCGAGCAGATCGCCTCGTTGCGGGCCATGCCGAACATGCATGTCTTCCGCCCGGCCGACACGATCGAGACCGCCGAGGCCTGGCAGTTCGCGCTCGAGAACACCAAGGGCCCGACCGTGCTGGCGCTCTCCCGCCAGAACCTGCCGCAGCTGCGCACCGACGCGACCGCGACCAATCGTTCGGCCAAGGGCGGCTACGAATTGCTCGCAGCCGAGGGCGGCAAGGCTCAGGTCTCGCTTTTCGCATCCGGTTCCGAGGTCGAGATCGCGGTGGCCGCCCGCAAGCTCCTGGCCGAGAAGGGCATCAAGGCGCGCGTCGTCTCCGTGCCCTCGCTCGAACTCCTGCTCCAGCAGGACGAGGCGACGCAGGCCGCCATCATCGGCACCGCCCCGGTCAAGATCGCGCTCGAGGCCGGCGTCCGCTTCGGCTGGGATGCCGTGATCGGCCATGACGGCGTCTTCATCGGCATGTCCTCCTTCGGGGCGAGCGCGCCCTACAAGGAGGTCTACAAGCATTTCGGCATCACGCCGGAGGCCGTGGCCGAGGCTGCGATCAAGCGTCACAACGCCTGAGATTCGCAAAATGCGTGAGAGAATCGGGCATCATCCCGATTTTCTCGACCAACCACTTGCGTTCGGCCACGCTTTGGCCGAATTGCCCGCATGAATGGCGTGCGAACGCCTCAGTTCGGCGAAGGAGAGGTTTGAGATGACGGTCAAGGTGGCGATCAACGGCTTCGGCCGCATCGGGCGCAACGTGCTGCGCGCGATCATCGAATCGAAGCGCAAGGACATCGAGGTCGTGGCGATCAACGATCTCGGCCCGGTCGAGACCAACGCCCATCTCTTCCGCTACGACTCCGTGCATGGTCGCTTCCCCGGCACGGTGACGGTTTCCGGCGACACGATCGATGTCGGCCGCGGACCGATCAAGGTCACCGCCGTGCGCGATCCCAAGGACCTGCCGCACAAGGCGCTCGGCGTCGACATCGCGCTGGAATGCACCGGCATCTTCACCACCAAGGAGAAGGCCTCGGCCCATCTCGCCGCCGGCGCCAAGCGCGTGCTGGTCTCCGCCCCCTGCGACGGCGCCGATCTGACCGTCGTCTTCGGCGTCAACAACGCTGCCCTGACGGCGGACCATATCGTCGTCTCGAACGCGTCCTGCACCACCAACTGCCTCGCGCCGGTCGTGCGCGTGCTCCATGACGCCGTCGGCATCGACAAGGGCTTCATGACCACGATCCACGCCTATACCGGCGACCAGCCCACGCTGGACACCATGCACAAGGATCTCTACCGCGCCCGGGCCGCCGCGCTCTCGATGATCCCGACCTCGACCGGCGCCGCCAAGGCGATCGGCCTCGTCATCCCCGAGCTCAAGGGCCGTCTCGACGGCTCCTCGGTGCGCGTGCCCACCCCCAACGTCTCGATGGTCGACTTCAAGTTCCTCGCCAAGCGCAAGACCACGGTCGAGAAGATCAACGACGCGATCATCAAGGCCAGCAAGCGCGGCCCGCTCAAGGGCATCCTGGCCGTCACCGACCAGCCCAACGTCTCGGTCGACTTCAACCACGACCCGGCCTCCTCGACCTTCGCCCTCGACCAGACCAAGGTCATGGAGGACAAGCTCGTCAGTGTCGTCGCCTGGTACGACAACGAGTGGGGCTTCTCGAACCGCATGAGCGACACCGCCGTCGCCATGGGCAAGCTGCTCTGATCTGACGCTCTTTCGAGGCCGCACCGCTCCGGTGCGGCCTCGCTCCCTTCTCCAATCGAACGGAACGACCATGGCCAAGATCGAGCCGACCGTCGCGTCGCAAGGCGACGCTTCCGTCCCGACGCCAGTTGCGCCTGCACCGACCTACGGCACGCCTTTTGCCGTCGGTAGCGCCATGCCTTCGACACAGGCCGCGCCCGTCACCGAGCCGCGCCAGCTCGACCAGCTCTCCCGCATCGAGGAGAAGGCCGCGCGCATCGAGGAGAAGTTCGCCCGCTACGAAGCCGTTCTGACCCGCGCCGAGGCTTCGCTGGAGCGCAGCGCCCACAAGGTCGACGCCGCCGCCGGCACGATGGATTTCGCCGCGATCCGCGGCGAGATCGCGGGCCTTCGCGACCGGGTCGATGCGACGCCGCGCTCCGCGACCCTGTTCACGACAGCGATCGTCACTGCCGTCCTCACCGTCATCCTGACCGTCCTCGTGCTGCGCTTCGGCGTGCCGGGCCTCATGCCCAAGCTCTTGCCGTGACAGCTGCCATGACTGCTGCCGTGACCGCATTCAAGACGCTCGACGACGCCGACCTCGCAGGCAAGCGCGCCCTGGTCCGTGTCGACCTCAACGTCCCCATGGAGGACGGAAAGGTCACCGACGCGACGCGCATCGACCGCATCCTGCCGACGATCCGGGAGATTTCGGCCAAGGGCGCCAAGGTCGTCCTGCTCGCGCATTTCGGCCGGCCCAAGGGCCGTGACGACAAGAACAGCCTGAAGCAGGTCGTCCCCGCGCTGGCCCATGCGCTGGGCCAGCCCGTCACCTTCGTCGGCGATTGCATCGGCGAGGATGTCGCGAAGGCGGTATCGGCTGCGAAGAACGGCGAGGTCCTGCTGCTGGAGAACACCCGCTTCCACGCGGGCGACGAGAAGAACGATCCGGAATTCGTCAGGGCGCTCGCCGCCAATGGCGACCTCTTCGTCAACGACGCCTTCTCGGCCTCGCATCGCGCCCACGCCTCGACCGAAGGCCTCGCCCATGTCCTGCCGGCCTACGCCGGCCGCACCATGCAGGCGGAGCTGGAAGCGCTTTCCGCTGGCCTCGACAACCCTGCCCGCCCGGTGATGGCGATCGTCGGCGGCGCCAAGGTCTCGACCAAGCTCGAACTGCTCGGCAACCTCGTGAAGAAGGTCGATGTCCTCGTCATTGGCGGCGGCATGGCCAACACCTTCCTCGCTGCGCGCGGCGTCGATGTCGGCAAGTCGCTCTGCGAGCATGATCTCGTCGGCACCGCCCGCGAGATCGAGGAGAAGGCCAGGGCCGCCGGCTGCGAGATCATGCTGCCGGTCGATGCGCTGGTCGCCCGTGAGTTCAAGGCCCATCCCGGCCACCGCGTCGTCCAGACCGGTGAGGTTGCGGCCGACGAGATGATCCTCGACGCTGGTCCCTTGAGCGTCGCCGAGGTCGTGCTCAAGCTCGACAAGGTCAAGACGCTGGTCTGGAACGGCCCCTTCGGCGCCTTCGAGCTGCCGCCCTTCGACACCGCCACTGTCACCGTCGCCAAGGCGGCGGCCCAGAAGGTCAAGGCCGGCAAGCTGGTCGCGGTCGCAGGCGGCGGCGACACTGTCGCCGCGATGAACCATGCCGGCGTGGCTGCCGACCTGACCTATGTCTCGACTGCGGGCGGCGCCTTCCTCGAATGGATGGAAGGCAAGGCCCTGCCGGGCGTCGAGGCGCTGCGGAAGGGCTGACATGGACTTGCGCTCTGCCCTTGTGGCAGAGCGTGTTTATGCTATGTTCTCGCCGTGAAGCGGGAGTTGACCGTGAGCGGGAACGTCCAGACGGCGATGTACGAAATCCTGAAGAAGCTTCAGGCTGAGATGTCCTCGTTTCGAACGGAAACGCACGAGCGCTTCGAGCGGCTCGAAGAACTGGTCCGCAAGCAGTGCCGCGACACGGCCGGCCTGCTCGTCATGGCCAAGGCGACCACCGGCCAGTTCGCCGAGGAGCTCGCAGCCATCGAAGAGCGCGTGACGGCATTGGAAGCGCGCGGCCGCTGATCTTAAGCGCTTTCCCCGCTTTCGCTTTACCTTTGTCGCAGTTCGCCTTTAAACGCTCCCCATATCCATTGCCTTCAAGGGGAGTTCCATCGTGGCCCGTATTACGCTCCGCCAGTTGCTCGATCACGCCGCCGAAAACGACTACGGCGTGCCCGCCTTCAACATCAACAACATGGAGCAGGCTCTGGCGATCATGGCGGCGGCCGACGCCACCGACGCCCCCGTCATCATCCAGGCCTCGCGCGGCGCCCGTTCCTACGCCAACGACATTATGCTCAAGCACATGATGGACGCGGTCACCGAGATCTATCCGCACATCCCCGTCTGCGTGCATCTCGACCACGGCAACGAGCCGGCGACCTGCATGACCGCGATCCAGGCCGGCTTCACCTCCGTCATGATGGACGGCTCGCTCAAGGCCGACGGCAAGACCCCGGGAGACTGGGACTACAATGTCGGCGTGACCAGGACCGTGACCGAGATGGCCCATCTCGGCGGCATCTCGGTCGAGGGCGAGCTCGGCGTGCTCGGCTCGCTGGAATCCGGCGAGGGCGAGAAGGAGGACGGCCATGGCTTCGAGGGGAAGCTCTCCCACGACCAGCTCCTGACCAATCCGGAAGAGGCGGTGAAGTTCGTCGCCGAGACCAAGGTCGATGCGCTCGCCATCGCCATGGGCACCTCGCACGGCGCCTACAAGTTCACCCGCAAGCCCGACGGCGCGATCCTGGCGATGCATGTCATCGAGGAGATCCACAAGAAGCTGCCGAACATGCACCTCGTCATGCACGGCTCCTCCTCGGTCCCGCAGGACCTGCAGGACATCATCAACCAGTATGGCGGCAAGATGCCCCAGACCTGGGGCGTGCCAGTCGAGGAGATCCAGCGCGGCATCAAGCACGGCGTCCGCAAGATCAACATCGACACCGACAACCGCATGGCGATGACCGGCCAGATCCGCAAGATCCTGTCCGAGCACCCCGGCGAGTTCGACCCGCGCAAGTATCTGAAGCCCGCCATGGAGGCGATGACCAAGCTCTGCAGCTTGCGCCTGCAGGAGTTCAACACCGCCGGCCAGGCCTCGAAGATCAAGCGCGTCGCGACCACCGCCGAGATGGCCAAGCGCTACGCCAAGGGCGAGCTCGACCCGACCTTCGGCTCGCAGAAGGCGGCTTGAGGCAAGGCGTCATTCTCGGCGAGGCGCGGGGAACCCCTCTCCTGTAAGGAGAGGGGCAGGGGTGAGGTGTAGGCCCCTCGACCAGTCGAGTGCCGACCCCGAAGCAATGGAGCGGTGAGGTCACAGCCAATCGTCAAACGCCCGACCTCACCCTACCCTCTCCTTACAGGAGAGGGTTCCCGCGCCTTGTTTTCCAACAGATCGGGCGGCACACCCGATCAAACCCCGATCTTGCCGCCGCCCTTGCGGGTGATCGCCACCACGGAGGGGCGCACCGGCATGTCCGGCTTGAAGTCCGGCCAGCGGGTCGAGAGATCCTCGTAATAGGAGCGGCGGCCGAAGGCCGGCCAGTCCGGACCGTCGTCGCCTGGATGCTGCACGGCGACGAAGGCCGTAGTGTCGTCCGGCGTAAAGCAGGGGCCGCAGAGCTCGGCGCCATGCGGCACGCGGTAGAACAGCTTCGAGGTCCGGCGCGCACCGCCCTCGGTATCGACCGCCCAGAGCCCGTCGGTCCGCCCGGTCACGTCCGGCCCGTTGCCATCGGTCGAGACCCAGAGGCGCCCGGCGGAATCGACCACGGCATTGTCGGGCATGCCGAACCAGCCGCTTTTCGTCGTGTCGGTCGAGAAGCTCGCCCCGACCGCCGCGACGGACGGGTCGCCGCATTTCAGCAGGATTTCCCAGCGCCCCTTGGTCGCGGTGTGGTCGCCGCCCTCCTCGATGATCTCGATAATGTGGCCGAAGGCGTTCTTGGCACGCGGGTTGGCAGCGTCGATCTGCTCGTCCTTGCGGCTCGTATTGTTGGTCAGCATCACATAGACCTTGCCGGTCACCGGGTTGGGCGTGATGTCCTCGGGCCGGTCCATCTTGGTGGCGCCGAGCAGGTCGCCGGCGCGGCGGGTCTCGATCAGCACGTCGGCCTGGCTCTGGAAGCCGTTGGCGGCCGTGAGCGGCCCCTGGCCGAAGACCAGCGGTAGCCATTCGACGGCGCCGTCGGCTGCGAACTTCGCGACGTAGAGCGTGCCGGAATCAAGCAGATCGAGATTGGCCGCACGGTTGTTCGGGTCGAAGCGCCCGGCCGTGACGAATTTGTAGACATAGTCGAAGCGCTCGTCGTCGCCGAGATAGACCACGACGCGGCCGTCCTTCGCGACGATGTTGTCGGCGCCCTCATGCTTGCAGCGGCCGAGCGCGGTGCGCTTCTTCGGCACCGAGTTCGGATCGAAGGGATCGACCTCGACGACCCAGCCGAAGCGATTGGCCTCGTTCGGCTCCTTGGCAAGGTCGAAGCGCTCCTCGAACCGGCCCCAGGCGTAAGGCGAGGACGGCACGGCGAGGCGCTTGTAGTTCGCCTCCTCCCGATGGCCCTCCGGCAGCTTGCCCGAGAAATAACCGTGAAAGTTCTCCTCGCCCGTGACGAAGGTGCCCCAGGGCGTCATCGCGCCCGAGCAGTTGTTGAGCGTGCCGAAAACCTTGCGGCCGGACGCGTCGGCTCCGGTCTTGACGCGGTCGCTTCCGGCAACCGGGCCCGAGAGCTGCATCTCGGTCGCGACCGTAATGCGGCGGTTGTACTTGGAATCCTTCACCAGCGCCCATTTGCCGTCGGTCCGGCGGATTTCGGCGACGGTCGCGCCATGCGCCATCGCCTCGATGCGGAAGCGCTCCGGCGTCGCGTTCTTCAGCACCGGCTTGCCGTCCTTCATCTCGACGACGCCCGGGAACATCAGATGCGGGTTGGTGTACTCGTGATTGACGAAGAGCACGCCATGGGCGGAGGGGTCGGCCGCGCCCGGCATCGGCAGATAGCCGACGAAATCATTGTTGTAGCCGAACTGCTGGGCCTGGGCCTCGGGCGTCTGCTTCGCCGGGTCGAAGGCTGGCGCACCGCTGGTGATTGGATCGCCCCAGCGCAGCAGCACGTCGGCGTCGTAGCCCTCGGCGACATGGTGGTCGGCATCGACGCCGGCCTCGACCTCCTTGAACGAGAAGGCCGACTTCACCCCTTGCGCCTGCGCCTGCTCGGCCGTCTCCAGCGCCAGCGTGCCGACGGTCGCCGAGATCGCGGAGACCGCGAGCGCGCCCTTGAGCAGCCCGCGGCGCGAGAAGCGCTGCGAGATCAGCTCGCCCATCGTCGGATTGTCGGTCGGGTTCCGCGGCTCGGCGTCCTCGTGCTCCAGCATGCTGGCGCCAAAGGTCGATTCGTATTGCGTCTCGTCGCTCTTGATCTCGTCGCTCATGGGGTCGGTCCTGACGAAGCTTCAGATTGGCATTGGAGGAAATCGAGCGATAGGCGGCGGCGGTGACGCTGCGGTGACAATAGTCCTGCAAGACGCAGCGCACATGCCGGCCGGGCGCCCGGGCTCTTCCGGCCGGCGACACTTTCTGGTTGAAGGAGCACCCGCCGCGCTCACCGCTGCCCTCGCCGCAGGTTCTGTATGTCGATCGTCTTTTCAGCGCTGGTCGCGGCCTTCGTCGGCTTCTCCGCCTCGGTCGCGGTGGTGCTCGCCGCGACGCAGGCGGTTGGCGCGACCCCGGGCCAGGCGATTTCCTGGATCGCCGGCCTCGCCATCGCCCAGGCCGGGGCCGGCATCTGGCTGTCCTGGCGCTACAGGATGCCGATGATCTGCGCCTGGTCGACGCCAGGCGCCGCGCTGATCGCCGCGACGAGCGGGCTCGACATGGCGGCCGCCGTCGGCGCCTTCCTGCTGGCCGCCGCGCTGATGATGCTCACCGCCGCCTTCCGCCCGCTCGGCGCGCTGATCGAGAAGATCCCGATGCCCGTCGCCGCCGCCATGCTGGCCGGCGTGATCTTTCGCTTCGTCGTCGCGGTCTTCGACGAAATGCGCGTCTCGCCCGGCCTCGTCGTGCCGCTTCTGGCGGTCTTCCTGCTGGCGCGGCTGATCAACCCGTTTCTCGGCGTGATCGCGGCGCTGTTCGCCGGCATCGCGCTCAGCTTCGGCCTCGGCCTCGCAAGCTGGTCTGCCGGCGCCTTGACTCTCAGCGGCCTCGAATTCGTCACACCGCGCCTTGATATCGCAGCCATGCTCGGCGTCGGCGTCCCGCTCTATCTCGTCACCATGGCGGCGCAGAACTTGCCCGGCTTCGCCGTCCTGCGCGCGGCGGGCTACAAGCCGCCGACAGCGGCCAGCCTTTTCGCGACCGGGCTCGCCTCCTTCCTCACGGCGCCATTCGGCGCCCATATGGTCAACATGGCCGCGATCAGCGCCTCGATCTGCACCGGTCCCGATACGCATCCCGATCCGGCCCAGCGCTGGAAGGCCGGCGTGCTCTACGGGCTCGCCTATCTCGCCATCGCCGCCTGCGCCGGCATTCTGCTCGCCTTGATCTTCGCCATGCCGAAAGCGCTGATCGTGGCGGTCGCCGGGCTGGGCCTTCTCGGCTCGCTCACCGGAGCCCTCGGCCAGGCCATGGCTTCCGAAAGGGAGCGTATCGCCGCCGTCATCGCCTTTGCCGTCGCCGCCTCCAGCCTGACGCTGTTCGGGGTTGGGTCGGCCTTCTGGAGTCTCGTTGCCGGCCTCAGCGTCTTGACTTTGGACGCGGTCGCAGGCCGTTTGCGCGCAAGATCATGACCATACAGCACCCACCCACCCGCCTGATGCTCGTCACCCCGCTCGTGGCGGATGCCGACGCGATGGCCTTCAAGCTGATGCAGGCCCAGGCCGGCGGCGACATCGCGGCCGTGCTGCTGCGCCTCGCCGAGGGCGACGAGCGCAGCCGCATCGAACGCATCAAGCGCCTCGCCGGCCCAGTCCAGGCCGCGAATGTCGCCCTCGTGGTCGAGGCCTCGGCCGTGGTGGCGACGCGCGGCGGCGCCGACGGCGTACATCTGACCGGCGGCGTCGAGGCGATCGCGGAGGCGCGCTCCAGCCTGAAGGGCGAGCGCATCATCGGCGCCGGCGGCCTGCGCGCCCGGCACGACGCCATGGATATCGGCGAGGCCGGCGTCGACTACGTCATGTTCGGCGAGCCGCGCCCCGATGGCAGCGTGCCGCCGCTGCCCGCGGTGATCGAACGTGCCGGCTGGTGGGCCGAGATCTTCGAGACGCCTTGCGTCGCCTATGCGCCCGATCCGGAATCGGTGCCGGCGCTGGTCGAGACCGGCGCGGAATTCGTTGCGCTCGGCGCATGGGCCTTCGAGGAAGGGCGCGACATCCGCGCCCTCGTCGCCGAGGCCAACGAGGCCATCGCCGCTCGCGCCGCCCGGAAAGCCGCCAGATGAGGCGCCTGCGCCGCGGCCTCGCCGGCCTGCTGCCTATCTGCCTGCTGCTGCTCGCCGGTCTTGCGCAGGCGCTTCCGGCGATGGCGGCCGAGACGGACCTCGCCTATGGCGCTTACCAGACCGGCCATTATCGCCGCGCCCTGCGTGAGGCCCTGAAGCGCATCGAGGCCGACAGCAAGGACGCCGCCGCTATGACCCTCGTCGGCGAGCTCTACCGGCAGGGGCTCGGCGTCCCGCCCGACCAGAAGGTCGCGACGGAATGGTATGAGCGCGCCTCCGAGCGCGGCGACGTCAACGCCACCTATGCGCTGGCGATCGCCCTGCTCGGCGATGCAGGCGGCCGCAGCGACCCGGTCCGCGCCGGTGCTCTGTTGCGCCAGGCTGCAGCCGCAGGCCACGCCGCCGCCAACTACAACCTCGCGCTCTCATTGCTCGCCACGGGGCAGGCGCAGGACGACGAAGCCGCCATCAAAAGCCTCCAGATTGCAGCGAAAGCTGGCATCCCCGACGCCCTATATGCGTTGGGTACCCTCGCGAAGCAGGGGCGCGCCATGCCGGCGAGCGACGTCGCCGCCGCGGAATGGATGGCGAAGGCCGCCGCCGTCGGCCATGTTCCCGCGGAGATCGAATACGCCATCATGCTGTTCAACGGGGCCGGCGTCGCCCCCGACGAGACGGCCGCCGCCAGGCTGTTCCTCCGCGCCGCCGGCAAGGGCAACCCGATCGCCCAGAACCGCATCGCACGGCTCTACCAGATCGGTCGCGGCATTCCACCCGACTCGATCGAGGCGGCGGCCTGGCATCTGGCGGCTCGGGCGCGGGGCCTCGACGACCCCGCCCTCGAGCAGCTCTTCGACCGCCTCAATCCCGAGCAGCAGCGCCGGGCCGCCCTCCTCGCCGCCAGCCGGATCGAGGGCGCGGCCTTGACGGCGCCCTGACGGGCGCGCAAGGGACCGATTGAATTTTGACGAACTGACGCGCGCTCTGGCTTGAGCGCCACAGGATTGCGCCGGATGGCGCGAACGAGGTTGAGATGATCCGCTCCCCCCTGATGACCGTGATGACCGACGCCGTGATGAAGGCGTCCCGTTCGCTGAAGCGCGATTTCGGCGAGGTCGAGAACCTGCAGGTGCTCGCCAAGGGGCCGGGCGACTTCGTCTCCAAGGCCGACCACAAAGCCGAGGAGATCATCCGCGGCGCGCTGGAGAAGGCCCGGCCCGGCTACGGCTTCGTCATGGAGGAAAGCGGCGTCGTCCAGGGCACCGACGAGAGCAATCGCTGGCATATCGACCCGCTCGACGGCACCCACAACTTCCTGCGCGGCATCCCGCACTGGAACATCTCGGTGGCGCTGGAGCGCGACAATCAGTTCATCGCCGGCGTGATCTACGACGCCGCGAAGGACGAGCTGTTCATGGCCGAGAAGGGCAAGGGCGCCTATGTCAACAACCGCCGCATGCGCGTCTCCGGCCGCCGCGAGCCGACCGAGATGCTGATCGGCATGGGCGTGCCCCATATCGGCAAGGGCGGCCACCCGCTCTTCCTGCGCGAGCTCGGCGCCGTGATGCCGCGCTTCTCCAATGTCCGCCGCATGGGCTGCGCCGCGCTCGACATCGCCTATGTCGCGGCCGGCCGCATGGACGCCTATTGGGAGCGCGACCTCAACACCTGGGATTTCGCGGCGGGCGCTGTGATGATCCGCGAGGCCGGCGGCACCTTCGGCACGCTCGACGGCAAGCAGCCGACCATGGCGCGCGACATCATCTGCGGCAACGAGATCGGCGAACAGGCGCTGCGGGCCGCTCTCAAGGCGGCCTGAACGGCGCGGCCGGGCTCCGGCTGTCGACAGCTCGTCATATGTCTTTGATCTTTCGCGCTTGATCATCGCGGCATGGGAGGCGACAGTTCCCGCTGCGGTCAGAGCATGATGCCGAAAAGTGGGAACCGGTTTTCGGCATCATGCTTTCGCTCTTCGACTTGTAGAGACGAACGGAAGACGAAGCATGGCGAATGAGGATTTGGCGGCCGAGACGGCAACGGCCGCGCCGGTGCGGGACGAAACCCGCTTCTCGCGACCGCTGCGCTACGTCATCCGCGCGCTTCTGTTCCTCGCCCTGATCGGCTTCCTCGGCTTCATCCTCCAGGCCGGGCTGATCTCGGCCTTCATGACCAATCCGGGCCTGAACGGCCTGATTCTCGGCTCGCTCCTGGTCGGCGTCCTGATCGCGCTGCGCGAACTCTGGCGCCTTCACAGCGAGGCGCGCGCCGCGACACGGCTGGCGGCCGACCCCGGCCTGGCGGACGTCCGGCGCGGGCAGGTCATCGCGCCGCTGGGCCCGGTCCTGCCGGCTCTCGACGCCCGCAGCCTCGCCCCGTCCCAGGCCGCGAGCGTGCTCGAATCGATCGCGGTCAGGCTCGACGACGGCCGCGAGGTGCTGCGCTATCTCGCCGGACTGCTCGTCTTTCTCGGCCTGCTCGGCACCTTCTGGGGCCTGCTCGATACGGTCTCCTCGGTCGGCAACGTCATCAAGTCGCTGCGTACCGGCGCCGAGGCCGGCGTGCTGTTCGACGAACTCAAAGCCGGCCTCGCCGCCCCGCTCGCCGGCATGGGCCTGTCCTTCTCCTCCTCGCTCTTCGGCATCGCCGGCTCGCTCGTCCTCGGCTTCCTCGAACTGCAGGTCGCCCAGGCCCAGCGCCGCTTCCGCAACGAGGTCGAAAGCTGGCTCGGCACGCGAACCACGACCGCGGGCGCAGCTGTCGTCGCCGGTCTGCAGCCGCTGACCGGCGACCCGCTCTCCGACAGGCTCGACCGGCTCGGCGTCGCCATGACCGAGAGCGGCGCCAACAACCGTGCGGCAACCCAGGCGCTCGCCAATCTCGCCGAAGGCATCCAGGGCCTCGTCCAGCACATGCGCTCGGAGCAGCAGCTGATCCGCGACTGGGTCGAGGCTCAGGCTGCGCGCGAGAAGGATCTCAAGCGGCTGCTCGAACGCCTCACCGCCGACAATGTGATGGAGCCTTGATGGTCCTCGCCGCGCCTGTCGCCCCCAAACCAGCAGGAGCCTGACCAGCATGGCGCTCTCCCGCTCGCACCGTCGCGATGAGACGAATTTCTGGCCGGGCTTCGTCGATGCGCTCTCGACGATGCTGATCGGCATCGTCTTCCTGCTTTCGGTCTTCGTGCTCGGCCAGTTCTTCCTCTCGCAGGAGCTGACCGGCAAGGACACCGCGCTCGACCGGCTCAACCGCCAGATCTCGGAGCTGACCGACCTGCTGGCGCTGGAGCGCTCCTCGAACCGGCAGGCGCAGGAGAACCTGCAATTGCTGCAATCCTCGCTCTCCCGCGAGCAGGGCGAGCGCGCCCGCATCCAGGACATGCTGAATGCGCAGCCCGGCAACAGCGCCGCCCAGCTCGGCGAGGCCCAGAAGGCGCTCGAAGCCGAAAAGCAGCTGTCCGCTCGCGCCCAGGCGACCGTCGATCTCGTCAACCAGCAGATCATCGCCATGCGCCGCCAGCTCGCGGCACTGGAGGAAGCGCTCGGCGCTTCCGAGGCCAGGGACAGGGATTCGCAGGCCCGCATCGCGGAACTCGGCTCGCGGCTGAACGTGGCGCTGGCCCAGCGTGTGCAGGAGCTGGCGCGGTACCGCTCGGACTTCTTCGGCCGCCTGCGCCAGGTGCTCGGCACGCGCCCCGACATCCGCGTCGTCGGCGACCGCTTCGTCTTCCAGTCCGAGGTCTTCTTCGATGCCGGCCAGGCGGTGCTGAAGCCGGAGGGCCGCGGCGAACTCGACAAGCTCGCCGCCATCCTGATCGATCTCGGTCGCGAGATGCCGCCGGATATTCCGTGGATCCTGCGCGTCGACGGCCATACCGACAACCGGCCGATCCGCTCGCCGCAATTCCCCTCGAACTGGCACCTCTCCTCGGCGCGCGCCATCGCGGTGGTCGAGTATCTGATCAGCAAGGGGCTGCCCAGCGACCGCATCGCGGCCACCGGCTTCGGCGAGTACCAGCCGCTCGATGTCGCCAACAACGACGATGCCTGGCGCCGCAACCGCCGCATCGAGTTCAAGATCACCGAGCGCTGAGAGCGTCGATGCGCCGATCCGCCGCCCCGCTGAGCCGCAACGGCCGAGGACAAACGGACCCACGACCATGACGATCGCCGAGCCCAGCGACGCCGCGCAGCGCCGCGCCCAGCCTCTGACGGTCTGCTATCCCGTCGAGGCGCTGCCGAAGCCGGACATGACGATGCTCGACCGTGCCCGGCAGAACCTGACCAAGATCGACGAGGTCCTCGTCGCGCCGCGCGACGCCGAAGCCTTTCATGTACCCAAGGGGCACTTCTTCCGCATTATCGGCATCGACGGCCCGCAGGTCGGCGATCTCAACCTCTGGAAGGCTGACGACCTCTCCGAACGCTTCTTCAGCGGCAAGACCCGCCAGCTTCACGCCACCCATGTCTCGACCGGCGACCGGCTCTGGAGCAACCTGCCCCATCTGCGACCGCTCGCAACGATCACGCATGACACGCTTGGCTGGTATGGCTTCGACGAAGATGGCGGCGGCATCCACGACGTCATCGGCACGCGCTGCGACCCCTACACCAACCGCCTGCTCTCCGGGGGCGACTATCACCATTGCTGCCATTCCAACCTGACGCGGGCCCTGGCGAAGGCGAAGGGCCTGCCGGTGCGCGAGGCCGAGATGCATGTCCATGACGTGCTCAACGTCTTCATGTGCACCGGTTTCACCCGCGACACGCATCAGTACTTCATGAAGGCGAGCCCGGTGCGGCCGGGCGACTACATCGAGTTTTTCGCCGAGATCGACCTTCTCGGCGCGCTCTCCGCCTGCCCCGGTGGCGATTGCGGTTCGACCCATTCCAGCGACACCGCCGCCTGCTACCCGCTCAAGGTCGAGATCTTCAGGACAGAGCCGGAACTGTTGGCCGGCTGGGTATCGCCACAGCCGAGCGCCTATCCGCGCACGCATGGGGTGGCGGAGTGAACCTTCACGAGCTGACAAGCCTCGGAACCTTGCGCATCCGTTAAAGGTAAAGGCCCGAATTTCGCTGGCGGCTTGACCCAGCGTTAGATCGACCTCGGCTAGATGGGAGCATTCCAACGGAAGCTCTCGCAATGCCCCTACGCCCGACCATTGCCCTTGCCTTGGGCTCCGTCCTCATCGTGACGACACTGCCGGTTGCCGCCCGCAGTCCAAATCTTTGCACGGTGGAGCGAATGCAGACCGATCCCGCTTCAGTCGAGGCTCCTTGCACCGCACGTCTCGATACCGCCAAGCTCAGCCGTAGGGAGCGGGCCGAAATCCTGCACATCCGCGGCCGGGGCCGCGACCGCACCGGCGCGGCCGAGCTCGCGCTCCAGGATTACGAAGAAGCCATCGCGCTGCAGCCGAAGAACAGCGACTTCTATGCCAGCAGGGCCAGCGCTCGCTTCAACCGTGACGATTTTCAGGGCGGCGTCGCAGATCTGCAAACGGCGCTTCACCTGAACGAACGAAACACCCGCGCTCTGGTCAGCTTAGGGAATCTGATGATCGAGTCGGGCCAGCCGGATGGGCTCAAGCTGCTCGACCAAGCCCTGAAGATCGACCCGACGCAGCCATTCGGATTGCTCTTCCGGCTAAAGGCCCATGCCGCGTCAGGCCGATGGCCGGAGGCCTTCAAGGATGCCGATGCACTTGTCTCCCTGCCCCAGAAGAGCCTCGCCCGCGTCAGCTATCGCGGCCAGGACGGCCTCCCCGAAGATTTCCACATCGTTGCGCTCGAAGAACGGGCGAAACTCTTCGAAAGCCGCGGCCGGGTCGCCGAGGCGGAAGCGGACGTGAACGCGGCGGTCGCCTACAAGCCGGGACCCCAATCCTATCTCGCCCGCGGCGCCTTTCTCTCGGGCCAGCCCGGCCGCGAAGCGGATTCCTTGCGCGACTTCGATATGCTGGCAGGAGCGCACTCGCATCGTACCTGGTTCCATGCGGCCAGAGCCGAGTTATTGCTTCGCCTCAAGCGATGGGCAGACGCGCTGGAAGCCACCGACCGGGCCCTCGCCATCGACGATACGAAGGGTGAGACTTACGAGTTGCGCGGGGGCGCCCTGAAGCAGCTCGGGCGCTTCGACGAGGCCTTCGCCGATTTCACCACGGCCTTGGATCGCGACCCGTCGCTCATTCCTCGGCATCTCACCCGCCTCGAAATCGCCGGCTACTACCCTAGCCGACAGCCGCCGACCGAGATGACGCCGCTGCTCAAGGATGCACTCAAGGCCTGTTCTCTCGATCCAGAATGCCGGGAGCATTGACCGTCGTGAAGCGCATTGCCCTCCTGCCGCTGTTGCTCGCTCTCGCCGCCTCGCCCTGCGCCGCGGCGAACAATGCAGGTTCGTCCGGGCCTTTCCGCATGCTGGGCGGGGCCACCTGCGACGCTGGAGGCCTCGCGCAACATCAGGGAGCCTGCGACCCGCCTGCGCCTGACACGGCCGGCCTATCGCCCTCGGCGCTGACGAGCGCCCGTGTCGAGCGCGCCCGCAAGCTGATCGCGCTCCTGCGGCTGGACGCGGCGAAGGAAGAACTCGGCAAGGCGATCGCGGCCGCGCCGGCCGCCGTCGAAGCGCTGCATCTGCGCGCTCGCCTTCGGCTCAGCATGCTCGACCTCAAGGGCGCAGAGCAGGACCTGGACGCCGCCATCAAGGCCGACCCCGGCAGTGCCCCGGTCAGGAGCTCACTCGCCTATCTGCATCTGCAGATGCGGCGCTGGCCCGAAGCGCTGCGCGAGATCGACGTCGCGCTGGCGGCAATGCCCGACGATCCCGACGCCCGCTGGATTCGCGCCTCGACTTTGATCGCTCTAGGCCAGCGCGACAAGGCGGAGCAGGATCTGGAAATTGCCCTTCGCGACCCCGGCAATGTCAGAGCGCGGGAGACCCGGGCCGTGCTCCATCTTCGGGAAAACCGCCTGGAAGCCGCCGTCGCGGATGCCGATCGCGTACAGGAGGCACGGCCCGGAGACCCCACCACACTCAACCTTCGTGCCCTTGCGAATCTCGGCGCCGGTAAGACCGACGAAGCGCTCGCGGACCTGGCAAAGCTGATCG
Organism: Allobosea sp. GW822-FHT03F07; assembly: GCF_058801345.1. Classification (NCBI taxonomy): domain Bacteria; kingdom Pseudomonadati; phylum Pseudomonadota; class Alphaproteobacteria; order Hyphomicrobiales; family Alloboseaceae; genus Allobosea; species Allobosea sp. GW822-FHT03F07. Next base: position 619,537 of record NZ_JBXAND010000001.1, on the reverse strand, counting down.
GGCCGCCCGGCGGCCCTTACCAAATGCCCCCGCAGTATCAGGACTTCGGAAAGCTGACCTATCAGCGCGCGATGCTGCTGGCGTCCGTCGGCCGGCGAGACGAGGCGATGAAGGATGTCGCCTATGTTCTCGACAAGGGCGGCATCCGGGCGGTTCTCCGGCTTCAGATCTTCCTGCGTCACAACGGCATGCCCGATGTGATCCTCGACGGACAGCGCTCACGCGAACTCGACGACGCCGTCATGACCTGCTTTGGCAATGCCGCTTGCGGACGCGGCCTGATCCGTCCGATCTGAGGCCCGGCCCAGCTCGCCTTTACGCCGCCTCGAGCCCGAACTGCAGCGCCGCCAGCCGCGCATAAAGCCCGCCGCGCGCGGTCAGTTCGGCATGCGTGCCCTCCTCCACCACGCGCCCGTCCTCCATCACCAGGATGCGGTCGGCGGAGAGGATCGTCGCCAGGCGATGCGCCACCACCAGCGTGGTGCGTCCCTGCATCAGCGCGTCCAGCGCATCCTGCACCGCGCGCTCGCTTTCGGAATCGAGCGCGCTCGTCGCTTCGTCGAGCAGCAGGATCGGCGCGTCCTTGAGCACGGCGCGGGCGATCGCCAGCCGCTGGCGCTGGCCGCCCGACAGCGTCACCCCGCGCTCGCCGACGATCGTGTCGTAGCCTTCGGGCAGGCCGCGGATGAAGCCGTCGGCGGCCGCCAGACGGGCGGCATCCTCGATCTCCGCCTGCGTCGCATCCGGACGGCCATAGGCGATGTTGTCGCGCACCGACACGCCGAAGACGGTCGGCTCCTGCGGCACCAGCGCGAAGCGCTGCCGCCACATCTCGGGATCAGCCTGTGGCGCAGCGACGCCATCGACCACGACACGGCCGGCCGTCGGATCGTAGAAGCGCAGCGCCAGTTGCAGCACCGTGCTCTTGCCCGCGCCCGAGGGGCCGACCAGCGCGACACGCTCGCCCGGCCGCACGGAGAATGAGAGCTCCGACAGCGCCCCGACGCTGCGGCCGGGATAGCTGAACGAGACGTTCTCGAAGGAAAGCTCGCCGCGCGAGGGCTCGGGCATCGGCTTAGGGTGCGGCGGCGCCGCGATCGCCGGCTTCATGGCGAGAATCTCGCCGAGCCGGCTGGCAGCCCCAGCTGCCGCGGAAATCTCGCCATAGACTTCGGAGAGCTGCCCGAGCGAACTCGCCGCCAGCACGGCGTAAAGCACGAACTGCGATAGCCGCCCGCCGGTCATCCGGCCCTCGAACACCTCGGTCGCGCCGGTCCAGAGCACCCAGACCACGCTGGCGCTGACCAAAAAGATCGCGACGCCCGACAGCAGCGCCCGCGAGGCCGTGGCCGCACGCGAGGCGCCATAGGCGTCGTCGGAAGCGGCGGCGAAGCGCGCCGCCGTCTGCCGGGCCGCCCCGAAGGACTGCATGGTGCGGATCGCCCCGACCGCCTCCGCGGCAAAGGCTGATGCATCCGCCAGCCGGTCCTGCGCCGCCCGCGCGCGCCGGCGCACCGAGCGGCCCGAAAAGACCAGCGGCAGCACGATCAGCGGGATCGCGCCGATCACGATGGCCGAGAGCTGCGGGCTGGTGACGATCATCAGCCCGAGCGCGCCGATGGTCATGATCGCATTGCGCAGCGCGATCGAGGCCGTCGAGCCGAAAGTCGACTTGATCTGCGTCGTGTCGGCCGTCAGCCGCGAGACGAGATCGCCGGCACGGCTCGAATCGAAGAAGGCAGGCTCGAGCCGCGTCAGATGTGCGAAAACGTCGGAGCGCAGATCCGCGACGATGCGCTCGCCGACGGTCATGACGAGGTAGAAGCGGGCCGAACTCGCCAGCGCGAGCACGGCGACGACGCCAGTCAGCAGGATGAAATAGCTGTTGGCCAGGCGTTGCTCGCCGCCCGAGAAGCCGACATCGATGACCCGCCTCACTGCCACCGGCAGCACCAGCGTCGCGATCGAGGCGACGATCAGCGCGAGCAGCGCCAGCCCGATGCGCCCCTTGTGCTTCAACGCATAGGGCCAGAACGAGGCGAGCGAACGAAAGTCTGGGCGCGGTTTTGTCTCGTCTTTTTCGGCTAAGGCCACGCGACTTTGTCCTGTTCTGCTTGCGCTGTCGGCCCGGCTGCGATATGTGCACGCGACTTCACGACAGGCTCATACGAATTATTCGACGGGCCGGGCAGGCTCGCCTGCTTGTCGGCCACGCCCGTTTATAGACGTTTGAGGATTTAGCCATGGCCAAGACCGGCATCCACCCCGACTACCACACCATCAAGGTCGTCATGACCAATGGCACCGAATACTTCACGCGTTCGACGCTCGGCAAGGAGGGGGACACCCTCAACCTCGACATCGATCCGACGACGCACCCGGCCTGGACCGGCGGCACCCAGCAGATGCTGGACCGCGGCGGCCGTGTCTCGCGCTTCAACTCGCGTTTCGCCGCGATCGGCTCGCTCGGCAAGAAGTGATCTGGCGGCGGGCGTCACCGCCCGCGCTGATCTGAATCAAAAAGGCCCGGTCTTTCGACCGGGCCTTTTTGATTTTCGTGATGATGATGCTGCGGCTGCGTGCGCCTTCAGCGCGCCAGGCCGAGGCGCGCCTGCAGGCTGGCGAGCTGGTCCTGGACCGGATTGGCCGTCTCCACGGCGGGCGCCTTGCCCGACATCTGGCCTTCGAGATGGCGGATGCGGCCCTGCAGCCGGAAGGAATGCTCCATCAGGTCGCGCAGGCCCTGCGGCAGCCGCTCGGTCTCCAGTTGCGGCGTCGAAGGGATCTGCTCGGGAATCCTGACCTTGTCGTTCTCGGCGCGCGCCTGCTCGGCGGTCATCTCGCCCTCGGCGACCGCGCGCTGCACCAGAAGCCAGGAGGCGATCTGCATCAGCCGAGTCGTCAGGCGCATGCTCTCGGTCGCATAGGACAGGGCGACCTCGCGCGGCAGCGCAGCCGACGCCGCCCGGCCGTCGCCGTCGAGATAGGCTGCGGTCTGCTCGACGAGCCCCATCCCCTCCCGGAACAGCGCCATGAAGGCATCCGACTTCACGAAGCCCCGCGCGAAGGAAATCGCGCCCTCATCGGCAGCCGGCTCGAGCATCAGCAGGTCGTTCATTGCGGTGTCTCCCATCGGCACAAACCCGTGCCCGCTTGGCACGCGTCGCGGTTCATGCTGTCGACGTCGCAAGGATAGCGCCGATGGGGCGGCCTCGCGCCGGTAAGGTGTGGTTAACCTTAACGGGGCTACAGACCATAAAAAAGAGCCGCCCGGAGGCGGCTCGAAGGTCAACAGGGAGGCGTCAAACAGAGCGGGCAGGAGCCACTCACATCCAGACAATCTGGACCTCTCGATTCATACTTTGGAATCGTTAAGGGGCTCTTAACGCCTCCCGAAACTGCCGCTTTTTCAATCGGCCTTCCGGAAGAAGGCGTCCGCGGCGCTGCGCGAGGCAGCCTTCTTCGATCGCGCTTCGGTCAGGCGTTCGATCTCGGCCTTCAGCGCCTCGACCCGCAGGTCGATCTCCGCCAGCGAGAGCATGGACAGGTCCTGGCCGATCTCGTGGAGCATTTTGGGCTTCGGACGGTCATCGTCGGAAAACAGCGACATCTGGGCCTCCTTCCCTACGCAAGACGGCGCGCACACTAGAGCATCGGACCGAAAAGTGGGATGCGGTTTTCGGCAGGAGCCGATGCAAACAAAATGGCCGCGTCGGCGGCCCAAGGGCCGGATGACGCCGCTCCCGGTATCGGGGCGCATTGACATGCTTTTTCTTGGACAGCCGCCCCAGCCTCGCCTATAAGGCGCGCCATCCTGTTCATCGTCGATGATTTGGATGGCCGGCCGGGGAGGCCGGTCGGCGCATGAGAACTATTGTCCAGAACCCTTGTCCGCGAGGCCGATCCGGCCCGATCGCCGGCTTTCGAAATTCAGGAGACAGCCCGTGTCGAATCCCCCGCTGATGCCGAAGGCCACCGCGGTCTGGCTGGTCGAGAACACGTCCCTGACCTTCGAGCAGATCGCCGAGTTCTGCAAACTCCACCCGCTCGAAGTGCGCGGCATCGCCGATGGCGAAGTCGCCGCCGGCATCAAGGGTCTCGACCCGATCACCTCGGGCCAGCTCACCCGCGAGGAGCTCGAGCGCGCCGCCAAAAATCCGGCCCATCACCTCAAGCTCGCCGAGCGCAAGGTCAAGGTGCCCGAGATCAAGCGCGCCAAGGGGCCGCGCTACACTCCGGTCTCCAAGCGCCAGGATCGCCCGAACGCGATCCTCTGGCTGCTGCGCAACCATCCCGAACTCAAGGACGCGCAGGTCATCCGCCTGATCGGCACGACCAAGTCGACGATCGCCCAGATCCGCGACCGCACGCATTGGAATGCGCAGACGCTGACGCCGATCGATCCCGTCAGCCTCGGCCTGTGCTCGCAGATCGATCTCGATTTCGAGGTCGGCCGCGCCGCCAAGGACCGCCCGGCCGCGCTGGCCGAGGCCGGTTCGACCCTGCTCTCCGCCGAGGAGACGACGGCGCCGGAGCCCGCTCCGCAGAGCCAGCCCTTCGCCGACATGAGCAAGCCCAAGCGCGAGGAAGAAGCGGCGATCGACGTCGACTCCGTCTTCGCCAAGCTCAAGCAGATGAAGCGCCCGGTCGACGAAGACGACGAGGCCTGAGGCATTTTGGCGGCGTCATGCTCGGGCTTGCCCCGAGCATTTCGGAAGCCAAAGCCTTCCAGTCCTGAAATTCTCGGGTCGAAGCATCGCTTCGCCCGAGAATGACAACAAAATCAGAATCTACCCCAAGCCCCTGCCCTTCAGCGCGACGCCGATCTCGTCCAGCACCGCGGGATCCTCGATCGTCGCCGGCATGGCGTAGTCCTCGCCATCGGCGATCTTCTTCATCGTCGCGCGCAGGATCTTGCCCGAGCGCGTCTTTGGCAGCCGCCCGACCGTCAGCGCCAGCTTGAACGCCGCCACCGGCCCGATCCGCTCGCGGACCAGCGCGACGAGTTCCCTCTCCACCTCGGCGGGCGATTGCGTGACGCCGGCCTTCAGCACGACGAAGCCGCAGGGCTGCTCGCCCTTGAGCGGATCGCGGATGCCGACGACAGCGCATTCCGCCACGGCGGGATGGGCCGCCAGCACCTCCTCCATGCCGCCGGTCGAGAGCCGGTGCCCGGCGACATTGATGATGTCGTCGGTGCGCCCCATGATGAAGACATAGCCGTCCGCGTCGATGAAGCCGGCATCGGAGGTGTTGTAGTAGCCCGGATAGGCCGCGAGATACGCTTCCTTGAAGCGCGCATCGTCGTTCCAGAGCGTCGGCAACGCGCCGGGCGGCAGCGGCAGTTTCAGTACGATCGCGCCCATCGTCCCAGGCTCGACCGCCCGCCCGCCCTCGTCGAGACACTGCACGTCCCAGCCTGGCAGCGGCACCGTCGGCGAACCATGCTTCACCGGCAGCAGGCCCAGGCCCATCGGATTTCCGACGATGGGCGAGCCGCTCTCGGTCTGCCACCAATGGTCGATCACCGGCACCCTCAGCAGATCTTCCGCCCATTTCAGCGTCTCGGGGTCGGCCCGCTCGCCGGCGAGGAACAGCGCCGTGAAGCGCGAGAGATCATGGCCGGCGAGATGCCTGCCTTCCGGATCCTCCTTGCGGATGGCGCGGAAGGCCGTCGGCGCCGTGAACAGCACCTTGACGCCATGCTCGGCGATGACCCGCCAGAAGGCGCCGGGATCGGGCGTGCCGACAGGCTTGCCTTCGTAGAGCACGCTCGTCGCGCCCTGGATCAGCGGCGCATAGACGATGTAGCCATGGCCGACGACCCAGCCGACGTCGGAGGCGGTGAACATCACCTCGCCGGGCCCGACGCCGTAGAGCTGGTCCATCGTCGCCTTGAGCACGACCATGTGGCCGCCATTGTCGCGCACCACGCCTTTCGGACGCCCGGTCGTGCCGGAGGTGTAGAGGATGTAGAGCGGGTCGGTCGCCGCCACCTCGACGCATTCGGCCTTGCGCCCGGCCGCCTTGGCGGCGGCGACGAGCATGCGCCAGTTCTTGTCGCGCGTCGCATGCATCGAGGCTTCCGCCTGAGGCCGGTTCAGCACCACGCAGGTCTGTGGCTTGTGCCTGGACATCGCGATGGCCGCGTCGAGCAACGGCTTGTATTCGACGACCCGGCTCGGCTCGATGCCGCAGGTCGCGGTCAGGATGACCTTGGGCTCGGCATCGTCGATGCGCGTCGCCAGTTCCTTCGCCGCGAAGCCGCCGAAGACCACCGAATGCACCGCGCCGATCCGCGCGCAGGCGAGCATCGCGAAGGCCGCCTCCGGCACCATCGGCATGTAGATGATGACGCGGTCGCCCTTGCCGACACCGAGATCCTGCAGCACGGCGCCGAGCGCCGCGACCTCCTCCAGCATCTGCGCGTAAGTGTAGCGCGCCTTCGTCCCGGTGACCGGGCTGTCATAGATCAGCGCGGTCTGCTCGCCGCGCCCGTCCCGGACATGCCGGTCGAGCGCGTTGAAGCAGGTGTTGCAGGTGGCGTCCGGGAACCAGCGCCCGTAGACACCGGCCTCGGCATCGAAGATCCGCTGCGGCGGCTTGATCCAGTCGATCGCCTTGGCCGCCTCGCGCCAGAAGCCCTCGGGATCGGCCTGCCAGAGCGCATAGGTCGAGGCATAGCCATTTGCATGCGAGGCATTCATCGGCGGCGTTCCTCTCGCGCGTGTTCTGGCCTACATCCCGCTCCGGGACCGGCAGCGGCGGAGGCTCATTTTGCGCGGGATCGTGCTCATTCGCCCCCGCGGGCGCAAGCGCCCCGCCGTCAGACTTTCGCCCAGCAAGGGCCCCTCCAACCGGTGCCCGCGTCGTCGTGACGCGCCCCGGAGGCTGCCGAGGCCATGACTTTCGACCTGACCTTCTTCGCCGTGATGGTACCGGCCGTCATCCTGATGGGCCTCGCCAAGGGCGGCTTCTCCGGGCTCGGCCTGCTCTCCCTGCCGTTGATGGCGCTCCTCGTCCCGCCGATCCAGGCGGCAGCGATCATGCTGCCGCTGCTGATCTCGCAGGATGTCGTCACCGTCTGGTCCTACCGCCGGGAGTTCAGCCGGAAGAACCTCGCGACGCTGCTGCCAGGCGCGGCGCTCGGCGTCCTCGCCGGCTACCTGTTGGCGGCCAAGGTTTCCGACGCCGCCGTCGGCTTCGCGGTCGGCGTCATCTCGATCGGCTTTGCGCTGCGGCGCATGCTGGCCCAGGGCAAGACGACAGCCGCCGTCGCGCGCCCGCGCTTCGGCGCCGGCACCTTCTGGGGCGCGCTGTCGGGCTTCACCAGCATGATCGCGCATGCCGGTGGGCCGCCCTTCCAGATTTACATCATGCCGCAGCGGCTGCCGCCCGGCGTCTTCGTCGGCACCGGCGCGATCTTCTTCGCCCTGCTCAACCTGGTGAAGCTCGCGCCCTATATCGCGCTCGGCCAGTTCTCGGCCCAGAATCTCACCGCCTCGCTGGCGCTCTTCCCCGTCGCCATCGCCTCGACCATCGCCGGTGTCTGGCTGGTCCGCCGCGTACCGGCCGAGCGCTTTTACACGATCATCTACTGGCTCCTGCTCGCCGTCGGCCTGAAGCTGGTCATCGACGGAGTGCGCAGCCTCCTCTAGCCTTCACGGCGCGTCAACGCCTCCGCCCTTGCGCGCCATCGGACAAAGGGATGGATTACGGTGAAAGCCCGCAGAGGCTAAGCATCGGCCCGGGAAGCGGCGTGCGTTTCTTGGACAAGCCGAGCCGGGCCGAAGAACTGTCGCGCGAGGGGGGAGAGCCGCATGACGATCTCAGCATACGACACCGATCTCGACCGCAACCCGGCGAACCACCAGCCGCTGACGCCCCTGCCTTTCCTCGAGCGCGCCGCCGCCGTCTTCCCCAACCACACCGCCATCATCCACGGGCCGCTGCGGCGCTCCTATGCGGAGTTCTACGCCCGCTCGCGCCGGCTCGCCTCTGCGCTGGCCCGCCACGGCATCGGAAAGAACGACACCGTCGCGGCGATGCTGCCCAATACCCCGGCCATGCTCGAGTGCCATTACGGGGTGCCAATGGCCGGCGCCGTGCTCAACACGCTGAACACGAGGCTCGACGCAGCGATCATCGCCTTTTCGCTCGACCATGGCGAAGCCAAGGTCCTGATCACCGACCGCGAATTCTCGAAGACGATCAAGGAGGCGCTGAGCCTGTGCAAGGTGAAGCCGCTGGTGATCGACTATGACGATCCGGTCTATGACGGGCCGGGGGAGCGGCTGGGCAGCGTCGAATACGAGGCCTTCATCGCCGGCGGCGACCCGGATTTCGCATGGGCGATGCCCGCCGACGAATGGGACGCGATCACGCTGAACTACACCTCCGGCACGACGGGCGACCCCAAGGGCGTGGTCTACCATCATCGTGGCGCGAACCTGCTCGCGACCTCCAACATCATCACCGGCAACATGGGCAAGCACCCGGTCTATCTCTGGACGCTGCCGATGTTCCACTGCAACGGCTGGTGCTTCCCCTGGTCGCTCTCGATCGTGGCCGGCACCCATGTCTGCCTGCGCCAGGTCCGGGCAAAGGCGATGTATGATGCGCTCGCCGACCATGGCGTCACCCATCTCTGCGGCGCGCCGATCGTGATGTCGGCGCTGCTCAACGCCCCCGAGGAGGAGCGCCGCACCTTCCCGCAGAAGGTCTCCTTCTTTACCGCCGCCGCCCCACCGCCCGAGGCCGTGCTCGCCGGGATGAAGCAGGCCGGCTTCGAGGTGACGCATCTCTACGGGCTGACCGAGGTCTACGGCCCCGCCGTCGTCAACGACTGGAACGACGATTGGAATGCCCTGCCCGCCGCCGAACAGGCAGCGCTGAAGGCCCGCCAGGGCGTGCGCTACCCGGCTCTCGAAGGCCTCGACGTGCTCGACCCCGACACCATGCAGCCTGTCCCGCGCGACGGCGCGACGCTGGGCGAGGTGATGATGCGCGGCAACGTCGTGATGAAGGGCTACCTCAAGAACGCGAAATCGACGAAAGCCGCCTTCGCCGGCGGCTGGTTCCACACCGGCGACCTCGGCGTGCGCTATCCGGACGGCTACATCCAGCTCAAGGACCGCTCCAAGGACATCATCATCTCCGGCGGCGAGAACATCTCCTCGATCGAGGTCGAGGACGCGCTCTACAAGCATCCGGCCGTGCAGGCAGCCGCCGTGGTGGCGCGGCCCGATGAGAAATGGGGCGAGACGCCCTGCGCCTTCGTCGAGCTCAAGCCTGGCGCGAGCGCGACGGAAGCCGAGATCATAGCCTGGTGCAAGGGCCTGCTGGCCTCGTTCAAATGCCCCAAGACGGTCGTCTTCACCGAAGTCCCGAAGACCTCGACCGGCAAGATCCAGAAATTCCGGCTGCGGGACATGGCGCGGGCGCTGTGAGCGCCGCGCCATCCACAATCGTCAATATCAGCTCCGCCGGAGCATCCCGTCCGGTGTCGAGCTGTCGACCGCCTTCGGAACCACGGCGGAAAGCCGGTCCAGCAGTTCCTCGCGCGACAGCCCCGTCTGCCGCGTGATCGCTGCGATCAGGTCGGTTCCCAGCGCCCGCTCGAGATCGCGCGGCGCCACCTCCTCGTTCGGGCCCTGACGAACCCAGGAATCCACCTTCTGGCCCTGGCCGGATTGCGTGAAGCGGTCGACCAGCTCCCCGAGCCCGCCGAGAAGGCCGCCATCGCCCTGACCGGCCTGGGTCGAACCCGTCGGGCCGGGCACTCTATCCGTTCCGCCCGCCGGCTGCGCCGCGCCGCGCAGCCAGTCACCGATCTTGTCGCGGTTCTGGTAGCCCGCCACTGCCAGGAGCCCCAGCAAGGCCGTGAGCGAAGGAAATCCACTGCTCGAATTGTCATCCATCGATGTCTCTCCCGACGGTTGAGTAAAATCGGATCAGACGGAGCTTCGGCGACCGGAGAACATTCCCCAGACGAAAAGCACGACGATGGCGCCGACGACTGCGCCGATCAGCCCGGCCCCCTCGCCCGGCGCGTACCAACCCAGCGACTGGCCGAGATAAGTCGCGACGATCGCGCCCACGATTCCCAGGATCGTCGTCAGCACGAAACCGGCGGGCTCGTTCGAGCCAGGCATGACGAATTTGGCGATGATACCCGCCACGAAGCCGATGATGATGGTCCAGATGAAGCCCACGGCATCCCTCCCTTGCTGAGCCCATATCGCTGCAGAACAGCCGCAGCCGCCCGGAGGTTCCATTCTGCCGCCATGATTGTGGCGAAACGGGCCAAACCGTACGCGGGGCGCGACCTGGCCCGAGCGCGTCGAGCGCATCAAAAAACCGGCCCCTTGCGGGGCCGGCTGAAATTCGCTGGTGGTTCTTGAGAACCGGGCCGCATCTTGCCCGGCGACGCGCTTCAATGCAGCGTTCGGTCCGGCATGGTCTGCCGCACGCGCTCGATCTCCTCCTTCAGCAGCAGCTTCTTTCGCTTCAACTCGACCACGGTGAGATCGTCCGACGAGGGGCGGGCCACGGCCTGGGCGATGGCTTCCTCGAGCTGGCGATGCTTGCGTTCGAGTTCGACGAGATGGGTCTGCAGCGACATCTGGATCCTCCTGATGAGCGGTTGACAGAGGCAGTCTGACATAGAGCCGGCTTCACGTCTGCGGGCCAATCTCGCACCGCACCATGAGATTTTGTGATCCTCTCCAGCTCCTTTCCGGCACGAGACGAATATGACGTAACGGCCTTCGCCGAGCGTCGCCGCACTTGCGGCGCAGCCGGCGTCTCAGCATAGTCGCGCCCAATCGCGGCGATGATGAGATGGCTTATGGGATTCGAGCTCAGCCCTGACGAGGTCGAGGCCTTCACCACGGAACTGGCGCGCTTGCGTGAGGAACATCGTGACCTCGACAGCGCCATCGACGCACTCGAACGCGTCGGACCGATCAACCAGATCCAGGTCCAGCGGCTGAAGAAGCGCAAGCTCTACCTCAAGGACCGCATCTCGCAGATCGAGGACGCGCTGACGCCCGACATCATCGCGTGAATTATCCTCTTTTCGGCGCAATAAAGAGGAATCCCCTCTATCTAAATCGATTTACATGACCACCCGGCCGCTGTAGAGCCGCAACCGCGACATCCTCGACGTTTCCTTCCGGAAGGGCTCTCCCGGCACTCCGTTGCCGACCTCCCGCAGGTGCGCTACAGGCATGCGACGACCGTTTTATTGGGATCAGACCATGGCCAGCCACGGACACCACGCCGACGATATTCCGCAGATGGACTACCGCGAGCACGAGCGTACCTATCAGGGCTTCATTCACTTCGCGGAAGTCGGCACCGTCGCCTGCCTCGCCATCGTCGCCGCGCTCGCCGTCGGCGGAACCAAGCATGCCTGGGGCACCGCGATCATCGGCACGCTGCTGACGCTCGTCGGCACCGGCGTCGGCGTTGCCGCGAAGTCGATCGGCTGGAGGGCGACCGCCGTGCCTCTGGTCCTGATGCTGCTGGCGCTGCTCCTCCTGCCCGCCGCACACTGAACCCGCCACAGAGCGCCGAGAGGTTCCGCCGCCATGCGCATTGCCGTGCCAGCCGAAACGCAAGGGGCGGAAACCCGCGTCGCCGTGACGCCGGAGACCGTCCGCAAATTCATCGGACTCGGGGCCGAGATCGTCGTCGAGAAAGGCGCGGGCCTCGCCTCCGGCATCAACGACGCCGACTATGAGGCGGCCGGCGCCAGCATCGCCAAGAACGCCAAGGACGCGCTCAAGGGCGCGATTATCGTGCTCAAGGTGCGTCGCCCGGCGGAAGCCGAGATTGCCCAGTTGCCCGCCGGCGCCCTCGTCATCGCGACGATGGACCCCTATGGCAACGAGGCGGCGCTCGAGGCGCTGTCGAAGGCCAATGTCGCCGCCTTCGCCATGGAGTTCATGCCGCGCATCACCCGCGCGCAGGTGATGGACGTGCTGTCTTCCCAGGCCAACCTCGCCGGCTACCGCGCCGTAATCGACGGCGCCGCCGAATATGGCCGCGCCTTGCCGATGATGATGACGGCCGCGGGCACGGTGCCGGCGGCGAAGATCTTCATCATGGGCGTCGGCGTCGCCGGCCTGCAGGCGATCGCGACCGCGCGCCGCCTCGGCGCGATCGTCACCGCCACCGACGTCCGCCCCGCCACCAAGGAACAGGTCGAATCGCTCGGCGCCAAGTTCCTCGCGGTCGAGGACGAGGAGTTCAAGCAGGCGCAGACGGCCGGCGGCTACGCCAAGGAGATGTCCAAGGAGTATCAGGCGAAGCAGGCGGAGCTGACCGCCAGCCACATCGCCAAGCAGGACATCGTCATCACCACCGCGCTGATTCCCGGTCGCCCTGCCCCGAAGCTGATCTCCGCTGCGATGGTCGAGAGCATGAGGCCCGGCTCCGTCATCGTCGATCTCGCGGTCGAGCGCGGCGGCAACTGCGAACTCGCCAGGCCCGGCGAGGTCGTCACCACCCCGAACGGGGTGAAGATCGTCGGCCATCTCAACGTTCCCGGCCGCCTCGCCGCGACCTCGTCCTCGCTCTACGCCAAGAACCTCTTCGCCTTCGTCGAGACGCTGATCGACAAGGCCGAGAAGAAGCTCGCGGTGAACTGGGACGACGAACTGGTCAAGGCGACCGCCCTGACCAAGGACGGCGCCGTGATTCATCCGAATTTCGCGGCCAAGCCGACGCCTGAGCCCGAACCCAAGCCTGAGCCTGCCGCCGAGGGGAGCGTCAACAATGGCTAATCCGACACCCGAACAGGCCCTCGAACAGGCGCGCAACGCCGCAGCATTGGCCAAGCAAGCGGCCGAACTCGCCGAGCGTTATGCCGAGCAGGCGGCCCACGCCGCCGGCGCCGCGGTCGGCGTCGATCCGACCGTCTTCCGCCTCGCCATCTTCGTGCTCGCCGTCTTCGTCGGCTATTACGTCGTCTGGTCGGTGACGCCGGCCCTGCACACCCCGCTGATGTCGGTCACCAACGCGATCTCCTCGGTCATCGTCGTCGGCGCGCTGCTCGCCGTCGGCGTCGACGCGGCACCCGCACTGGGCGACGGGCCGGTCTGGGCCAAGATCTTCGGCTTCCTCGCCCTGATCCTCGCCTCGGTGAACATCTTCGGCGGCTTCCTCGTCACCGAGCGGATGCTCGCCATGTACAAGAAGAAGGGCTGAGCGCCGATGGCCGCGAATCTCTCCGCCCTTCTCTACGTCGTCTCTGGCGTCCTGTTCATCATGGCCCTGCGGGGCCTGTCGCATCCGACCACCTCGCGCCAGGGCAATCTCTACGGCATGGTCGGCATGGGCATCGCCATCGCCACCACCATCATCTTCTTCCCGCCGGCCGGCTTCTCGGGCTGGCTCCTGGTCGTGGCCGGCATCGGCATCGGCGGCGGCATCGGCGCTTATATGGCCAAGCGCGTGCAGATGACGCAGATGCCGCAGCTCGTCGCCTTCTTCCACTCGCTGGTCGGCCTGGCCGCAGTGCTGGTGGCGGCGGCCGCGCTCTATGCGCCGAGCGCCTTCGGCATCGGCAATGTCGGCCAGATCAAGGGTGCGAGCCTGTTCGAGATGGGCCTCGGCGTCGCGATCGGCGCGATCACCTTCACCGGCTCGATCATCGCCTTCCTCAAGCTCGACGGACGCATGAGCGGCAAGCCGATCATGCTGCCGCAGCGCCATGGCATCAATATCGGCCTCGGCATCGCGCTCGTCGTGCTGCTGCTGGTCTTCCTGAAGACCGAAAGCCATCTGGTCTTCTGGCTGATCGTGCTGGTCTCCTTCGCGCTCGGCGTGCTGCTGATCATTCCGATCGGCGGCGCCGACATGCCGGTCGTGGTCTCGATGCTCAACTCCTATTCGGGTTGGGCCGCGGCCGGCATCGGCTTCACGCTCGGCAACATGGCGCTGATCATCACCGGCGCGCTGGTCGGCTCGTCCGGCGCGATCCTGTCCTACATCATGTGCAAGGCGATGAACCGGAGCTTCATCTCCGTCATCCTCGGCGGCTTCGGCGGCGACGATGCCACGGCCGGCGCCGGTGGCGCGGTCGAGGCGAGGCCCGTGAAGCAGGGCTCGTCGGACGATGCCGCCTACATCATGAAGAACGCCGGCAAGGTCATCATCGTGCCGGGTTACGGCATGGCGGTGGCGCAGGCCCAGCACACCCTGCGCGAGATGGCCGACCTGCTGAAGAAGGAAGGCGTGGAGGTCAAGTACGCGATCCACCCGGTCGCAGGCCGCATGCCCGGCCACATGAACGTGCTGCTCGCCGAGGCCAATGTGCCCTATGACGAGGTCTTCGAGCTCGAGGACATCAACTCGGAGTTCGGCCAGGCCGACGTCGCCTTCGTCATCGGCGCCAACGACGTGACGAACCCGGCCGCCAAGACCGACAAGTCCTCGCCGATCTACGGCATGCCGATCCTCGACGTCGAGAAGGCCAAGACCGTGCTCTTCATCAAGCGCGGCATGGCGGCGGGCTATGCCGGCGTCGAGAACGAGCTGTTCTTCCGCCCCAACACCATGATGCTCTTCGGCGACGCCAAGAAGGTCACCGACGAGATCGTCAAGGCGATGGCGCACTGAGCCTGTTCATTCTGTCATCACATCGCTGCAAAGGGCCGGCTTGATCGCCGGCCCTTTTCGTTTCGAACGGCGCGCTGTGATGATCCTGCAAGTGCTGAGATTCGGCCTCACCGCCGCGGCCTGCGCCTATCTCGCCGTGCTCGCGATGCTCTATCTGCGGCAGCGCGATTTGGTCTTCCCGCGCAACCCCGCCCGCGTAGACATCGCGCAGGCGGGGCTGCCCGGCGCGGAGGAGGTCACGCTGACCACGGCCGATGGCGAGCGCCTGGTCGCCTGGGTCGTGCCGCCGCGCTCGGGCAAGCCGGTGCTGCTCTACTTCCATGGCAATGCCGGCAATCTCGGCGGAGCGGGCCGTCTCGGCCGTTTCAAGGCCCTGACCGAGGACGGCACCGGCCTCTTCGCAGTCAGCTATCGCGGCTATGGCGGCTCGACCGGCACGCCGACCGAAGAGGGCTTGCATCTCGACGCCCGCGCGGCCTATGGCGCAGCAGCGGAGCGCTTCGGCGCCTCCCAACTGATCGGCTATGGCGAATCGCTCGGCACCGGCGTCGTGCTGAAGCTCGCGGCCGAAGCGCCGCTGGCAGCCGTCATTCTGGAGGCGCCCTATCTCTCGACCGCCTCGGTGGCGCAGGGCATCTACCCCTATGTGCCGATTCGCCTGCTGATGCTGGATCAGTTCGAGTCGCAGGCAGTGATCGGCCGCGTGCGCGCACCGCTGCTGGTGCTGCATGGGGCGCGCGACGGCGTCATCCCCTTCGCTCAGGGCGAAGCGCTCTACGGCCTCGCCAATGCCCCTAAGCGCTTCCTGCGCTTTCCGCAGGGCCGCCATGAGGATCTGCCGGCCCATGGCTCGCTGCCGGAGGTCAGGCGCTTCCTCACCGAGGTCGCCGGCGGCACACTCAAGGGCGCCGAAGCCCGCACCGTCGAGTAGCTGCCTCAGCTGCGGAACAGCCCGCCGCCGCCGCCCAGCCGGCCCTGCCCGGCGCGGGCGACCGCATTGTTGCCGTCGAGGCCCAGCGCGCGCTGATAGCTCTGCGCGGCTTCCGAGCGCTGGCCGAGCTTCTCCTGCGCGAAGCCGCGACCGGCCCAGGCATCGGCATTGCGGTTGTCGACGTTCAACGCTGCCGTGAAGTCCTCGAGCGCCGCATCATATTTGCCGACTGCATTCAGGCTCTGGCCGCGCGCGATATAGGGCGGTGCGTTGTAAGGATTGCGGTCGATCACCGAATCGAAATCCGAGATCGCGTACTGGTGCTGGCCTTCCTTCTGGTAGACCAGCCCGCGCGCATGGAAGGCCTCGGCCGATTCCGGATTGAGCCGGATCGCGGTGTTGAGATCCGCCAGCGCCTGCTGGCTGTTGCCCTGGGCGCGCAGCAGATTGGCGCGGGCGATATAAGCCGGGGCATAGTTCGGCGAGGCCGTGGTGGCGCGGTTGAAATCCGCCAGCGCCGCATCGTTGCGGCCGGTCTGGCGCAGCGCGAGCCCGCGATTCGTGTAGGCCGAGCCGAGATTGGGATCGAGCTGCACCGCCTTGGTGAAATCGGCGATCGCGTCCGAATAGCGGCCGACGCGAGCATAGGCCGCGCCGCGCGTATTGTAGGCGCCGGGATCGTTGGGATTGCGGCTGACCACTTCCGAGAGCGAGCCGATATTGACGCTGGCCTCGGCCGCCGAGGCCGTGTCGAGCTCCGCGACAGACTGCCCCGACATGCTCGAAACGGTGTCGCAGCCCGCAAGCGCGAGCGCCATGCCCGCCGCCGCCAGCCAGTTCCTGCCACGCATCATGTGCTTTGTCCCATCGGTCTGGTTCCGTGCTTCATCTGCAGCGCCGCCCGAAACCGGACCGACGCCGCATCATCGCGCTCCCCCAACCGACAGCGCCCCGATGTAGAGAACGCCCGCTTTGTGCCAAAGGTTTGGTTAACGCCGCGGAAAAAGCAACTGCGCCCGGAGCAGGCTCCAGGCGCAGTCGGGCCTTGCGATGTCACGAAGCAGCGCGAACGCTGCCGCAGCGACCAAAAATCAGGGGCGCTTCGGCTTCACCGGCGCCGGCAGCAGGCCTTCGCGCTGGAGCTTCTTGCGCTGCAGCTTGCGTGCGCGGCGCACCGCCTCGGCCTTCTCGCGTGCCTTCTTCTCGGAGGGCTTCTCGTAATGGCCGCGGAGCTTCATCTCGCGGAAAACGCCCTCGCGCTGCAGCTTCTTCTTGAGAGCGCGGAGAGCCTGATCGACATTGTTGTCGCGAACGAGAACCTGCACGTGATTGTCCGTCTTTAGCGGGTTGGCCTAAAAGGTCGGGTCGGCGACACTGCGACGCAGATCGCCCGGAGGATCGTGCGGATAACAGAATTCAACCTGCCTGTCCACGCTGTAACGCCCGAAAAGGCGCTGAAAATAAAGCCTCGATGTCGGGCGTCCGCCGGGGGTCAGCGGCCCTCCGGCCAAACCCGCGTGACATGGCCCATCTTGCGGCCGGCCCGCGCCTCGCGCTTGCCGTAGAGATGCAGATGTGCGCCGGGTTCGGCCAGCAGATCGCGCCAGCGCAGCGCGGCGTCGCCGATCAGGTTCTCCATCTCGACGCGGCCGCGCCGCTCAGCCGAGCCGAGCGGAAAGCCACAGACGGCGCGGACATGCTGGTGAAACTGCGAGGTCTGCGCCCCCTCGCTGGTCCAGTGGCCGGAATTATGCACGCGCGGTGCGATCTCGTTGACGACGACGCGCTCGGCAGCTCCCTCGCCGACGACAAACATCTCGACCGCGAAGACGCCGATATAACCGAGCGCCGCCCCGATCTTGCGCGCGGCCTCGATCGCCGCGGCTTCCGTCCCGGCCGAAACCTGCGCCGGGATGCGGGTGAAGGCGAGGATATGGTCGCGATGCTCGTTCTCGCAGAGGTCGAAGGCGGCAAAGGAGCCATCGGCCCCGCGCGCCGCGACCACCGAGACCTCGCGCACGAAGGTGACGAAGCCTTCGAGCACTGCCGGCGAGCGGCCGATCGCCTGATAAGCCTCCGCGAGGTCCGTGCCCGGCAGGATCTTGACCTGCCCCTTGCCGTCATAGCCAAAACGCCGCGTCTTCAGCACGCTCGGCCGGCCGAGCGCTGTCACCGCGATCTCGAGATCGGCCAGCGAGTCGACGGCACGGAACGGCGCCACGGCCAGGTCGAGATTGGCGACGAACTTCTTCTCGCTCAGCCGGTCCTGCGTCACCGCCAAGGCGCGCGCGCCGGGATGCAGCGGCTTGCGCGCCGCGAGGAAGGCCGCCGTCGCGGCCGGTACGTTCTCGAACTCGTAGGTCACGACATCGACGGCCGCGGCAAAGCTGGCGAGCGCCTCCTCGTCCTCATAGGCCGCGACGGTGCGGGCCGCCGCGACGTCGAAGGCCGGGTTCTCCAGCTCCGGAGCGAAGATGTGGCTGGCGATGCCGAGATCGGCCGCGGCGAGCGCGATCATGCGGGCGAGCTGGCCACCGCCGAGGATGCCGAGGACGGCCCCGGGCGCGAGACCCTCGAAAGCCGGCCTGCTCACGCTTCGTCCTTCACGGGGCGATCGGTGATGGCTGCGCTCTGGCGGGCGCGATAGGCATCGAGGCGCTCCGCCAAGGCCTCGTCCGAAAGCGCCAGAACGGCCGCCGCCAGCAGGGCCGCATTGACGGCGCCGGCCCGGCCGATGGCGAGCGTGCCGACCGGGATGCCGGCCGGCATCTGCACGATCGAGAGCAGGCTGTCCTGGCCGGAGAGCGCCTTGGATTCGACGGGAACGCCGAAGACCGGCAGCGGCGTCAGGGACGCGGTCATGCCCGGCAGATGGGCTGCGCCGCCGGCGCCGGCGATCACCACCTTGAAACCCTCGGCCTTGGCGCCGGTCGCGAAATCGACCATGCGCTGCGGCGTGCGATGGGCGGAGACGATGCGGTCGTCATGGCCGATGCCGAGCGCATCAAGCGTCTCGGCGGCATGGCGCATGGTCGCCCAATCGGACTGGCTGCCCATGATGATGGCGACGGGCGAAGACGTGGTAGCCATGGCAGGGAGCGCTTCCGGAACGCTGGGGAGGAAGCGCGCGATCTAGACCGCCCGATGCCGCACAGGCAAGCGCCGAATCGGATTCCCAAGCCGGAATCGGCCGGAAAATGGCTCAGCCGCTCGCCACCAGCCCTGCACGCGCCATCGCCGAGGCCTGATCCGTTGCGATCGTCTCGACCTTGAACCCCTCGATCTCCGCCTCGAACAGGCGGTGGAAGTTCAGCTCCGCGTCGAGATGCAGGAAGACGCCGCCGAGCCCGATCGCGGCCCGGTCCATGAAGACGAATTCGCGCGGCACCGTCACCGGCCCCTTCTGCTTGAGCGCCTGATGCACCCGGAAGGCCTCGCGCCGGCCGTATTCGGACGGGCTCACCCCTTCCGCGATGCGCCGCCTGCGATCCTCCAGCAGCGGCCCGTAGATGAAGCGGGCCCAGATGTTCAGGGTGTCGACGAGGTCCTTGGTCAGCCCCTTGAAGCCCCAGGTCTCGTAGGCATGGACGACGCGGGCTGAGTCTCCTTCCAGCAGGCCACGATAGAGATCGACCACCCCGCCCACGAAGGAAGGCGGAAAGATACGGATGCAGCCATAGTCGAGCAGGTTGATGCCGGCCGGCGCGTCGCCCTCTGAAAAGACGGTGTAGTTCCCGAGATGCGGGTCGCCATGGATGACGCCGTGATGGCTGAAGGGCCGCCACCAGGCCTTGAACATCGCCGTCGAGATCCGGTCGCGCGCCTGCTGGTCGTCCTGCTTGTGGGTCAGGATGCCGTCGCCCTCGAGCCAGCGCATGGTCAGCAGCCGCCGCGTCGAGAGCGAGGCCTCCAGCGCCGGCACGCGCACTTCGGGGGTCTGGGCCAGCATCTCGCGATAGAGCGCGATATGCTTGCCCTCGCGCTGGTAGTCGAGTTCCTCGCGGACCCGCGCGCCGATCTCCTTGGCGATCTCGGTGGTGTCGATGACCGGCTCCATGCGCCGGTGCAGCGCGAACAGGATGTCGAGCTGGGCGATGTCCGCCTCGACCGCCGATTCCATGTCAGGATATTGCAGCTTGCAGGCGAGCGCCGCGCCATCCGTGGTCGTCGCGCGATGCACTTGGCCCAACGAGGCCGCCGCCGCAGGCTTCAGGTCGAACTCGCCGAAGCGCTCGCGCCAATTGGCCCCGAGTTCCGCCATCATCCGGCGCTTGACGAAGGCCGCGCCCATCGGCGGCGCCTGCGACTGCAGCTTCTGCAGCTCGGCGGCATATTCCGGCGGCACGACATCGGGGATGGTGGCGACGAGCTGCGCCACCTTCATGATCGGACCCTTCAGCCCGCCCAGCGCCTTGGCCAAGGCCTCGGCATTGGAGGCGTTGCGTCCGTCGAGCCCGAACAGCCGCGTGCCGGCAATCCGCGCCGCGACCCCGCCGACATTGGCCCCGACGCGGGCATAGCGCGCCGCGCGGGCGGAAAAGCGGTTGGCTTCGGTATCGCGTTCGGACATGGGCGGGGCACTTTCGAAGGCTTGGCGCTTTCGGAACGGGTCGCACCACATGTAGGATGCGCCGCGCGAGACACCAATGCGGCGCGCCGTCCCTATGACGCCGTGCGACGCGGCGCCGCCGCCCCTCACATCCTGTAGATGCGCCTCGCATTGTCGTGGAAGAGCTTGTCGCGATCGGCTTCCGGAAACATCGCCGTCGCCTCGAGGAAGCCGGAGAAGATCGTGTCGAAATCGCCGACGAGGCCGTCCACCGGGAAATTGCTGGCGAACATCGCCCGGTCGGTGCCGAAGATCGCGATGGCGTCGCGAATGACCGGACCGTTGTTCGCCACCGTCCAGGGCTGGCCGGGCAGGCCGATGCCGGAGATCTTGATCGCGACATTCGGCTGCGCCGCGGCCTTGCCCAGCGCCCGCCGCCAGGCGGCGAGCGCCTCGGGCGCACGATCGGCCGGCAGGCCGGTGTGGTTGACGATCAGCGGCGTCGCCGGAAAATCCCGGGCGAGGTCAGCGGCGGCGTCGAGATGCCACCAGGGCGTCTGCAGGTCGTAGGATAGGCCATGCCGCTGCAGCAGCGCGTAGCCCTCGCGCCAGCGCGGATCATCCATCGAGCCCGGCGCGCCGCGCTTCGCCTCGCCGGGCGTCGCCGCAGCAGTGGGCTTGTGCCTGACGCCTCGGACGATCGGCACGGAGGAATGGGAGGAGAGCAGCGCCGCCGCCCCCGGCACCGCGAGGTCGCACCAGGCGACGACGACGGAGGGCAGCCCTTCCGCCTGCGAGACCGCCGCGACCCAGCGGCTTTCCTCGGCCGCCTTGTCCCGCGCCCATTCCGCCTCGACATAGACAGAAGCTACGACCGGCCAGCCGGCCGTGTCCGCGCGGTAGTCGGCCGGCATGTAGTCGCGGCAGATCGCCGAGTAGTCGCCATAGCGGAAGGGCACGCGCTCATGCTTCAGCCAGGGCTGGTCGTTGGCAAGGTCCCAGACATGGTGATGCGCGTCGATCACCGCCCGCGGGCGCTGCGGCAACTCGCTCATGACCGCACCTCGCCGCGCTTCGCGGCGTCGTGCTCGTAGAGCCTGACCACGGCCGCCGAATCCGACATCTCATGGCCGAGCGCGACAAAGTCGCCGTACCGCTTCACGCCCTGCTCGATGACCTTGAGGTCGAGGCCTAGCCCCTGCGCGAAGGCAGAGACCGCTTTCAGATCTTTCAGCAATTGCCTCGCATAGGACGACGGCGGCTCGAAGGCTCGCTGCTGCATCTGCGGATATAGGCGCTGCAACAGGCTCGAATCCGCATGTCCGCCGGCCAGGCACTGCGGCAGGCGTGCCGCATCGATGCCGGCCGCCTCGGCCAGGATCAGCGCTTCCGCCATCACGACATAGCCGGTGCCGACGATCGCCTGGTTGATGATCTTCGTCGTCTGCCCGGCGCCGACCGGCCCCATCAGAGTGAGGTTGCCGGACATCTGTTCGAGGATCGGCCTCGCCTTGTCGAAATCCTCCGGCGAACCGCCGGCCATCACGGTCATCCCGCCGCTGCGGGCAAGCTGCGGCCCGCCCGAGACGGGCGCATCGATCCAGCCGGCGCCGGTAAGCGCCTTCAGCTTCGCGGCAACGGCGCGCGTGCCCTCCGGATCGGCCGTCGAGAAATCGATCACCAGCGCCGGTCCCGCACCGGCCGCCGCCACGCCGTCCTCGGCGAGGATGCAGCGCTCGACCGCAGCCATATGCAGCACGCAGAGCATGACGATGTCGCTCGCGGCCGCGACGGCAGCAGGTGTCTCGGCCACTGCCGCGCCATGCGGAACCACCGTCGCCAGCCGCTCAGGCTCCAAATTCCAGACCGTGACGGGATAGCCGAGATCGAGCAGCCGGCGCACCATCGCCTCGCCCATGATCCCGATGCCGATGAAGCCGATGCGGGGGCGGCTGGCGGTCGCGTTCATGCGCCCGCTCCTGCCTCGAGCGCCAGCAGACCGAGCTCGACCAGCTCGCGTCGCAGCTCCTCGCCATGCTCGTCGAGCAAGGGCGGCGGCATGCGCATCTGCTGCGGCGTGGCGCTGAGCTTGACCGGGAAGCCGAGCGCCTTGAACGTGCCCTCGGCCGGGTGAGGCACCATCTGCACCATCTCGCGCGCCACCGCCTGCTCGCTGACCACGGCCTGCGCATAGTCGAGGATCGGCGCCGCCGGCACGCCGGCCGCCAGCAGCCCGTCGATCCATTCCTGCCTTGTCCGGCTCGCGAAGCTCGGCGCCATCGCCGCGATCAGGGCGAGGCGGTTGGTGAGGCGAGCGGCGTTGGTCGAGAAGCGCTCGTCCAGTTGCAACTCCTCGCGGCCGAGCACCTTGATGAGCTTGAGCCACAGGCCCTGATTGGCCGCGCCGATCACGAACCAGCCATCCGAGGCCTCGACCGCCTGATAGGGCGCCGACATCCGGTTGGCCGAGCCGATCGGCTCCGGCGTCTTGCCCGTGCCCCAGAGTTCGGTCGTCTCCCAGACCGAGAGCGCCAGTGCCGCCTCGAACAGCGAAGCATCGACGAACTGCCCCTCGCCGGAATTCTGCCGGCCGATCACCGCGCTCAGCACCGCATAGGCGGTGAAGAGCCCGGCGCCGAGATCGGCGACGGGGATCGAATTCTTCGCCGGCTCCTGGCCGGGAAGCCCGTTCGAGCTGAGCACGCCCGAGACCGCCTGCGCGATCAGGTCGAAGCCCGGCCGCTGCGACCAGGGGCCGGTCTGGCCGAAGCCGGAAATGCTGGCATAGATCAATCGCGGATTGAGTGTCCTCAGCCTCGGATAATCCATCCCGAGCCGGGCCGCGACGCCGGGACGGGCATTCTCGATCAGGACGTCGGCCGTTTTCACCAGCGCGTAGAGCACCTCGCGATCGGCATCCTGCTTGAGGTCGAGCGCGATGCTACGCTTGTTGCGGTTCAGCGCCAGGAAGCCTGGGCTGTCGACCCCCTTGAGCCGGAACCCCATCGACTGCCGGGTCGAATCGCCTGTGCCGGGCGGCTCGATCTTGATGACGTCGGCGCCCATATCCGCCAGCAGCATGCAGCAGAACGGCCCGGCCATGACCTGTGAGATGTCGAGCACCCTGATGCCTTCGAGCGGCAGCGCCATGGTTCGTATCCTCCCTGATCGGGCTGGTTGCAGGAGCTGATCGCCCTGCCCGGCCTCTCTGATGTCGGTCGCGATCGTGTTCACGCGCCGGAGCGATCATCCCGTGCCGGGTCGCCGGGCGCCATGCCGTTGGGCGCGGGAGGCGCATGCGCGAGAGCCATGTCGGCGAGTGTCGGGTCCGCCAGAGCCATCTCGAGCACGCGCACGACATGCAGCGCCTCGCGCTGCGCTCCGTCATGGATCTGGTGGCGGCAGCTCGTACCATCGGCAACGATCAGATCGCCGGCCCCGGCCTTGCGCACCGCCGGCAGCAGGGAGAGCTCCGCCATCGCCATCGACACGTCGATCGTCTGCGCGCCATAGCCGAAGGCGCCCGACATGCCGCAGCAGCTCGATTCGATTGGCCTGACCTCGAGGCCCGGCACCGCGCGCAGCACCGCCTCGACGGCCCCCATCGCGGCAAAGGCTTTCTGGTGGCAATGGCCGTGGAGATGCGCGACGCGCGCGCCCTGATCCTTGAATGGGAGAGTGGTCGCGCCCGTCTTCAGATCCGCCGCCAGCAGTTCCTCGAGCAGGAAGGCGGCGCCGGCCACCGGCTCGACCTCCGCCTTGGGCAGCATCGCGGCGAACTCGTCGCGGAAGGTCAGCAGGCAGGACGGCTCCAGCCCAACGATGCGGGCCCCTTTGGCGACGAAAGGGGCGAGTGCGTCGAGCGTGCGCCGCGCCTCGGCGCGGGCTTCGTCGACGAGCCCCGCCGAGAGGAAGGTGCGCCCGCAGCAGAGCGGCCGGCCGCCATCCGCAGCCTCGGCCCGGTGCAGCCGGTAGCCACCCGCCGCCAGCACACGCTCGGCGGCCTCCAGATTCTCGCGCTCGAAATAGCGGTTGAAGCTGTCGCCGAAGAGCACGACGTCGCGCCCGTCGCCCTTCACATCGGCAACCCTCGCCGGCGCGTTCGCCTGCCGCCACGGCCTGCGCCAGACCGGCAGCGAGCGCCGCGCGCTGAAGCCGAGAAGCCGTTCGCTCAGCCGCGCCAGCAGCGGGATGCGGTCGCGCAAATTCATCAGCGGGGCGAGCCTCGCGGCCCACGGCGCATAGCGCGGCAGGAAGGCGATCAGCCGCTCCTTCAGCGGCAGGCCGTGCTTTGCATGGTAATGGCTCAGGAACTCGATCTTCATCCGGGCCATATCGACGCCGGTCGGGCAGTCGCGCTTGCAGCCCTTGCAGGAGACGCAGAGGTCGAGCGTCTCCTTCATCTCCGGCGAGGTGAAGGCGTCCGGGCCGAGCTGGCCGGAGATCGCGAGCCGCAAGGAGTTCGCCCGCCCGCGCGTCACATGCGTCTCGTCCTGCGTCGCGCGCCAGGATGGGCACATCGTCCCGCCGGACATCTTCCGGCAGGTGCCGTTGTTGTTGCACATCTCGACCGCGCCGCCGAACCCGCCCCAGTCGGACCAGTCGAGCGCCGTCTCTGCGGGGACAGGCGTCGCATAGCCCGGCGCGAAGCGCAGCAAGCTGCGGTCATCCATGCGCAGCGGTCGCACGATCTTGCCGGGATTCAGCCGGTTGCCCGGATCGAAACCGTCCTTCACCGCCTCGAAGGCGCGCGTCAGCGGCCCCCCGAACATCGGCTCGACGAATTCCGAGCGCGAGATGCCGTCGCCATGCTCGCCCGAGAACGAGCCCTTGAAGCGACGCACCAGCTCGCAGGCCTCTTCGGCGATGCCGCGCATCGCCCTGACGCCAGCCTCGTCCTTCATGTTCAGGATCGGCCGGACATGCAGGCAGCCGACCGAGGCATGGGCATACCAGGTGCCGCGCGTGCCATGCCGCTCGAACAGCGCGGTGACCGCGTCGGTATAATCCGCGAGATGTTCGAGCGGGACCGCGCAATCCTCGATGAAGGAGACCGGCTTCCCGTCCCCCTTCATCGACATCATGATGTTGAGGCAGGCCTCACGCACCTCCCAGACCGGCTTCTGTCGTGCGGGTTCGACCACTTCGACGACGGAATCGGCAAAGCCATGATCGGCCATGCACTGGTCGAGCCGCTTGAGATCGCGCTTCAGCGCATCGAGGTCGTCGCCGGCGAACTCGACCAGCAGCAGGCAGTTCGGCTGGCCCCTGGTGATGTCGGCGAGCGTGCGCACGAAGAGCGGGATGTCGGCGCCCAGCACCAGCACATTGTTGTCGACGAGCTCGACCGCGACCGGCCCGAGCCCCACGATATGCCGCGTCGTCTCCATCGCGGCACGGAAGCTCGGGAAATGGCAGACGCCCATGACGCGATGTTGCGGCAGGGGCGAGAGCTTCAGCGTCGCCTCGGTGGTGATCGCCAGCGTACCTTCCGACCCGACCAGCAGATGCGAGAGATTGGGACGGGCAGGCAGGAGCTCGTCGAGATTGTAGCCGCCGACGCGCCGCTGCACCTTGGGGAAGATCGCCTCGATCTCGGCGCGGTGCCCGTCCGCCAGCGCCAACATCCGCGTCATCAGGTCTCGCGCGCGGGCCGAGGCATTGTCGCCGACCGGCCCCTCGCCGAGCGCAAACGCCTCGCCGTCATGGAACATCGCCTTCATGGCGATGACGTTGTCGACCATCTTGCCATAAGCCAGCGAGCGCGCGCCCGACGAATTGTTGCCGGCCATGCCGCCGAGCGTGCAGCGGCTTGCCGTCGAGGGCTCGACCGGGAAGAACAGCCCGTCCTTCTTCACATGCGCGTTCAGCGCCTCCAGCACGAGGCCCGGTGCCACCGAAACGGTGCGCGCCGCCGGGTCATAGGCGCGGATGCCATTGAAGTGCCGACTCATGTCGAGGATCAGCGCATCGCCGATCGGCTGACCGTTCTGCGAAGTGCCGCCGCCGCGCGCGATGACCGGCACGCCGTGCTCGGCGGCGATCGTCAAAGCCGCGGCGATATCGGCTTCCGACTTCGGAAAGGCGACGCCCTGCGGGATGATCTGGTAGATCGAGGCATCCGTCGCATAGCGCCCGCGCGTGAAGGCGTCGAAACGGACCTCGCCCTCCAGGGCCTGAGCCAGACGGCGTTCGAGCCCGAGATTGCGGGCATGGGATTTTGTGAGCGCGGCCTGGTTCATCGTATCACAGTTCCGATCCACATCCGCACCGTCATCCCGGACGCAGCGAAGCGGAGATCCGGGATCCATCGGAGGGAGCTGCGCTCTACGATGGATCCCGGGGCAAGCCCGGGATGACGCTGTGGTTCATATGCCAGGACCATCGACGCTATTCCGCCGCCGCGGGCTTCTCCGCCCGGTCACGCCGCGCCCCCGCGCCGATCAGATCGGACACCGGCCCCCAGAGCAGCAGCAGCATGGCGAGCACGACGAGGGTGCCGACGAGCCCGTTCGCCCAGAACACGTTGAGCGAGCCGGCCGAGCCGAGCAGCGCCTGCCGGAACGCATCCTCCGCCCGGTCCCCCAGCACCAGCGCCAGCACCAGCGGCGCCAGCGGGTAATCCAGCTTCTTGAAGACATAGCCGACGACGCCGAACAGCAGCATCAGCCAGATATCGAAGATCGAATTCGAGATCGTGTAGGCGCCGATCGCGCAGACGATCAGGATCACCGGCGCGACATACGAAAACGGCACCCGCATGATCGCGGCGAAGAGCGGCACGGTCGCGAGCACGATGACGAGCCCCGCGACATTGCCGAGATACATCGAGGCGATCAGCCCCCAGACGAACTCCTTCTGCTCGACGAAGAGCAGCGGCCCCGGCTGCAGCCCCCAGACCAGAAGCCCGCCGAGCAGCACGGCCGCCGTCGCGGAACCCGGAATGCCGAGCGCCAGCATCGGCAGGAGCGCAGCGGTGCCCGCCGCATGCGCCGCCGTCTCGGGCGCCAGCACGCCCTCGATCTCGCCCTTGCCGAAGTTCCTGCCGCGCTTCGAGAAGCGCTTGGCGAGGCCATAGCCCATGAAGGAGGCGGCGATGGCCCCGCCCGGCGTCACCCCCATCCACATCCCGACCACAGCCGAGCGCAGCAGCGTCGCCCAGTAGCGCGGCAGCCCGGCCCAGGTCCGCAGCACGACCTTGAGATCGATCCGCGCCTGCTTGCCCTTGAAGACCAGCCCTTCCTCGACCGTCAGGAGGATTTCGCTGACGCCGAACAGGCCGATCACCACGATGAGGAAATCGAAGCCGCGCATCAATTCGAGCGAGCCGAAGGTCATGCGCAGATCGCCCGAGATCGAATCGAGCCCGACGGCCGCCAGCAGGAAGCCGATGCACAGCGAAGCCAGGATCTTGGAGCGGTTGTCGCGCCCCATGCCGATGAAGGAGCAGAAGGTCAAAAGGAAGACGGCGAAGAACTCCGCCGGCCCAAACCGCAGCGCAAAGGAGGCGACCAGCGGCGCGACGAAGGTGATCAGGATGACCCCGGAGATCGCACCGATGAAGGAGGCCGTGAAGGCCGCCGTCAGCGCTTCCGCCGCCCTGCCTTGCACCGCCATCGGGTAACCGTCGAAGGTCGTGGCGACCGACCAGGCCTCGCCGGGGATGTTGAACAGGATCGAGGTGATCGCGCCGCCGAACAGCGCGCCCCAATAGATCGAGGAGAGCAGGATGATCGCCGAGGTCGGGTCCATGCCGAAGGTCAGCGGCAGCAGGATCGCGACGCCGTTCGGCCCGCCGAGCCCCGGCAGCACGCCCACGACGATGCCGAGCACCACGCCGATCGCCATGAAGCCGATGTTCTGCCAGGACAAGGCGACCTGGAAGCCCGCCATCAGCGAGGAGAAATCATCCATCGGGAGACCTCAGTAGCCGAGCGCGATTTCGAGAGGGCCTTTGGGCAGCGGCACGCGGAACTGGATTTCGAAGACCCAGAAGCAGGCCAGCGGCACGAGCACGGCCGTCAGCGCGATCGCATACCAGCGCGAGGTCGCGACGATGCCCATGAACACAACGATGAAGATCGCCGAGGCGACATAGAGTCCGAGCGGCTGGATCAGCGTCACGAACAGGACGAGCGGGCCGAGCACCCGCACGACCTGCCGGAGCTGCTCATAGGTAACGAAGACGCCCTCCGCGGGTGACCGGAAGGACTGTACCAGGATGAACAGCGAGGCCGCCAGGAAGAGCCAGCCGACGCGGGCGGGGAAGAAGCCGTTCTGCGGACCATTGTCCCAGCCGGCGCCGCGCCCGTAGGAATCATAGAGCACCACCAGCGCGAGCCCGATCAGGATCGCCGCGACGATGCGCTCGACGGGGCGACGGGAGAGGCCTGGCGGGGCAGGCACGTCAGTCAGGTCGGACATTCTTCATCTCCCGCGCTGTCATTTCGGACAAGCCGCGAAGCGGCGCCGATCCGGAATCCATCGTCGGGTTCAGCGCCCTCCAATGGATTCCGGGTCTCCGCTTCGCTGCGCCCGGAATGACGGCACGAGAAGCGGCAGGGCCGATGGCGCAACCGCTCACTTGGCCATGAAGCCCGCGTCGCTCATCAGCTTGGCATGCTTGGCCTCGTCCTCCTTGAGAAAGGCGAGGAAGGCCTCGCCGTCCCGGTAATCAGGCACGAGCGCACTGCGGGCGAGGTAGTCCTTCCACTCCGGCGTCTCGGCAACCTTCTTGAACAGCTCGACATAGAAGGCCTGCTGTTCCTTGGTGACCTTGCCGGGCATGAACATGCCGCGCAGCATCTGGTAGGTGACGTTCAGCCCCTGCGATGGGCAGGTCGGGATGTCGGCCCAGGATTTCCCGTCCGCGACCTTCTCGGTGTAGCCCATCAGCTTGTCCGAGAAGACGCATAGCGGCCGGGTCGCGCCGCCGCGCCAGTTCGCGACGTCCTCGGCCGGGTTGTTGGTCGAGGCCTCGATGTGTCCGCCCGAAAGCTGGGTCGAGGCCTGGCCGCCGCTGGTGTGCGGAATATAGGCGAACTTCGTGTCGCCTGCCTTCTCCATGGCGAAGACGATCAGATTGTCCTCGCGCTTCGACGAGGTGCCGCCGATCTTCATCGGTGGTGAAGCCGTCTTCGCCGCCGCCATCAGGTCGCCGGCGTTCTGGTACGGCGCCTTGGCGTTGACCCAGAGGACGAAGCTATCCTGCGCCATCATCGCGATCGGCGTGTAGTCGGTCCAGTTCAGCGGCAGCTTGGTGGCCATCGGCGTCATGTAGAGGCCGCTCGAGGTGGTGATCAGCTTATGGGGGTCGCCCGCCGATTTCTGGATCTCGAGCATGCCCTCGGCGCCGCCGGCGGCGGGCTTGTTGACGACGATGATCGGCTGCGCGGTCAGCTTGTGCTTCTGGATGGCGCCCTGGATCGTGCGGGCCATCTGGTCGGAGGCTCCACCGGCCGAGAACGGCACGATGATCTCGATCGCCTTGGTCGGCTCCCAGGCGAAGACCGGCGTCGCGCCGGCCAGCAGGAATGCGGATGCAGCAAGCCAATGCTTCGTCATGCAGGTCACCTCCCTTGGATCGCGCTCTAACGGCGTCGTGGGGAGAGCCTAGAAGCAAATAATTTTGCATTCAATCTGAAAATGAGAACGCGTCGAAATGACGACCTTTGGCAGACCATAGCGCGTGAGACTAGCGCGCGACTCCCGCCTGCGCGGCCTTGCGCTTGTTGCGCAGGTGAATGAACAGGATGTCGCTGAGTTCGCTGCCGGCCCGGCGGCGCAGCGCGTCCAGGATTGCCTCATGCTCGCGCATCGCCTCGCCCCAGCGGTCGCGATCGGTTGCGAGATTGGCCGAATAGCGCACGCGGCGAATGCGCCCGGCGAAGCTCGCATAGGTCGCCTTCAGCGCGGCGTTGCCGGCTGCCTCGACGATCATGCGATGGATTTCCTGATTGCACTGGAAATAGCCGTGCATGTCGCGGCGCAGATAGAAACGGTACATCTCGTGATGTACCCGTTCGATCTCGGCGACCTCCTCGTCGCTGATGCGCTCGCAGGCCAAACGGCCCGCCAGCGCCTCGAGCCCGCCCATTACGTCGAACAATTCGCGCAGATCCTCGGCGCTGAGGACACGCACCCGCGCGCCACGATTGGGCAGCAGGTCGATCAGCCCCTCGGCAGCCAGCACCTTGAGCGCCTCACGCAGGGGCGTGCGCGAAATCCCGAAGCGGTCGCAGAGCAGCCGCTCGGGAACGCGCGCGCCATCCTCGAGATTGCCCTCGACGATGTAGTCGCGCAGCGCAGCCAGCAATTCGTCGTGCAGGGAGGCAGGCGCGCGCGCAGCCTCGCCCGGCAGGGAGGCAACCGCTCCCGCGTCGTCGTCGCCCTGCCTGTCCAGAACCGTGCTCGCCATGAATCATCGCTAGTTCAGCAAGATAGCCCTGTCGAGCGCCATCGTCACAATTATGCGCTCGATCGCTCGATTGCCAAAGCCAAAAATGAATGCAATTTTGCGACAACCATGAAGGTGCGGCACGGACTGCGCCAGGATGCCGAGGGAGGATCAGCATGAGCGCGCAACAGGGCCGGCATTTCCTGCATATCCCGGGCCCGAGCCCGATTCCCGATCGCATCCTGCGCGCCATCGCGATGCCGATCATCGACCATCGCAGCGCCGAGTTCGCCGCCCTCGGCAAACATGTGCTGAACGGCTGCAAGGCCGTCTTCAAGACGCAACAGCCGGTGGTGATCTACCCGGCATCCGGGACGGGCGCCTGGGAAGCCGCCATCGTCAACACACTTTCGCCCGGCGACACCGTGCTGATGGCCGAGACCGGCCATTTCGCCACGCTTTGGAAGCAGATCGCCACCCGCTTCGGCATCAATGTCGAGTTCATCCCCGGCGACTGGCGCCGCGGCGCCGACCCGGCCGCGATCGAGGCCAGGCTGACCGACGACAAGGCCCGCGCGATCAAGGCCGTCATGGTCGTCCATAACGAGACCTCGACCGGCTCGACCAGCCGCATCGCCGAGATCCGCAAGGCAATCGATGCCGCTGGCCACCCGGCCCTGTTCATGGTCGACACCATCTCCTCGCTCGCCTCGGTCGATTACCGCCACGACGAATGGCAGGTCGACGTCACCGTCTCCGGCTCGCAGAAGGGGCTGATGCTCCCGCCGGGCCTGAGCTTCAATGCGATCTCGCAGAAGGCCATGGCCGCCTCGAAGGCCAACAGCCTGCCACGCTCCTATTGGGACTGGCAGGAGATGGTGAAGATCAACGCCGGCGGCTTCTTCCCCTACACGCCGGCGACGAACCTGCTCTACGGGCTCAAGGAAGCGCTCGCCATGCTGCAGGAGGAGGGACTCGATAACGTCTTCGCCCGCCACCAGCGCCTGGCCGCCGCCTGCCGCGCCGCCGTCGAAGCCTGGGGGCTGGAAGTGCTCTGCCAGAACCCGGCCGAGCATTCGCCGGTGCTGACGGCGGTGCTGATGCCGCCGAGCCATGACGCCGATCGCTACCGCAGGATCACGCTGGAAAAATACAACATCTCGCTCGGTTCCGGCCTCGGCAAGGTCGCCGGCAAGGTCTTCCGCATCGGCCATCTCGGCGAATGCAACGAGCTTGCGCTGCTGGGCGCGCTCTCGGGCGTCGAGATGGGGTTGGCAGCGGCGGGCGTCCCCCATCGCAGCGGCGGCGTCCAGGCCGCGATGGCAGCCTTCGAGGGCCGCAGCGAGGCCAATCTGCCGAGGACTGCCGTCGCCTGAGCGAAGTCCCAGGTGCCGTCAGGGCCGGCCGAGCCGCTCCAGCGCCCAGCGCAGCGGTTCATCCGAAACGCGGATGAAGCCGAGATGGGGATGGTCCATGTCGATGATCAGCACCAGCGCCGCGCTGACCGACAAGGCGCAGACGAGCAACGTCGCGACGACCGTGCCATTGCCCGGCGCGAGCAGGCCGAACGAGGCGAAGAGCAGCGTGAACCACATGATCAGCACGGCCAGGAAGGGGGTCGGGAATCCCCCGACCTCGCTTTCCGTCCGAATCCATCGCGCCTCGGCGAGATCGCCACTGAGCTGAATCGCGCGCTGCTGCAGCAAACGCTGCGCTTCGGTTTGCGGCACCAGATTCCTCAGCCGGTCCTGCGCCGCCTCGATATCGAGCCCGTCATTCAGCGAGAGGTCGCCGCCGGCCAACTCCTGCTCGGCCTTCAGCCGCGCCTGCATGATCGACTTGAGCTTGCCACGCAGTTCAGCGGTCTGCGGGCCGTACTGCGCCAGCACGCGGTCGAGCAGGACGACTCGCGCCGACGATGTCCGCCGGTCGGCGCTGGCTTCGTCGAAGGTGCGCTTGGCCGAGGCGATCAGGAGGCCGAGCGCGAGCGCGGAGAGCGTGCCGATGATCGCCGTCGCGAGCTTGATCGCATCGCGCGATTCCTGGCCGAGATGGTGATCGGGCAGGCGCGAGCGCAGATGCATGCCAAGAAGCGCTCCGCCGAACACGCAAAGGAAGGCGATGGCGCCGACACCGATGGGGCTCATGGCGAAAACCTGATCGTTGCAAGCCGAATGAGGCGAAGCCGGAGATGCCGGCAAACCAGTCTGGCACGAATGCTCGGGGTGACGCTACGTCCGGCGCCTTGCTTCCCGCTGCGCCAGATCCGCCCTGACCTCGGCCGCGCTCGCAGCTCGGCCACCCGCCGCCTCGACTTGCCGCACCGTCTCGCTGACCAGCGCGACGTTCGTCTGCGTCGCCCCGAAGGGCGCATCCTCGAGCCCGGCGCGGACATGCACGCCGCGCGCGACCGCCGCCGGCACCAGCCCGGTCAGATCGACGCCGAGCCCCGCGATCATAACCGGCGCGTCCGGCGCATCCTCCGCCAGCAATTTCAGATGCGCGTCGAGCGCCCAGTCGCGCGGCGGAAAGCCCCAGGCGAAGGCATCAGAGAACATCAACCGGTAGATCGGGCTGGGCATGCCGGGATAGGCCTTGGCCAGCGCGGCGCCGAGCCGGGTGAAACCTGGCTCGTAGATCGCATAGCTCGGATGGACCTGATGGCGCTGCGCCACCTCCATGCCCTCGCGGATATGCTCGCCGGGATTCTGGTAGATGAAGCCCGCCTCGCCCGAGGGGATGCCCGCGAAGGTCGTCCAGTTGCAGGAGCCGGGATCGAGCACGCCCCATTCGACGAGGCCGCGCTTCGCCAACTCCTCCAGATGGGTGTAGCGCCCGGAACCGATCATGTCGCCGGCATAAGCCGACCCGAGGATGGGGATCGTCGGATAGACGATGGCGTCGACCTTCGTCCGGATGCCCTCGATCGCCTGCGCATAGAGTTCCCAGTCGTCGCGCTGACGCCCGGTCTCGACGTCATAGACATGCAGATGCACGATCGCCGCCCCCGCCTCGACCACGGCGATGCCGTCCGCGACGATGTCGGGAATCGTGATCGGAATCCCGCGCTGGCGCTCCTTGCCCCAGGGGCCATTGATCGCAGCCTCGATCCAGATCGGCGTGGTCATCGCAAGAGCCTCATGCCGGCGCATCCTTCGGCCAGTTGTCGCGGATCCAGCGCGTCAGCCCGTCCTCGTCGACCTCGCCCGCGGCGAGCGCGAGGATGGCGGCGGCGGCCATGGCTGGCTCGACATCGAAATCAATGCCGTTGAGACCGAGAAAAACGATCATGCAGCCGAATGCCGCGCGCTTGTTGCCGTCGACGAATGGATGGTTGCGCGCAACGCCGAAGGCATAGGCCGCAGCCAGCGCCGCGAGGTCCGTCTCGCCATAGGCAAATTTGTTCGGGGCCCGTCCCAGGGCCGATTCGAGCAGGGCCCGATCGCGGATGCCCGCCGGTCCTCCGAAGATGGCGAGTTGCTCCTCATGGATGCCTCGCGCAAGCTCGATGCCTACCCAGAACGGCTCGCTCACTTGGCGAGTTCGCGATAGGTGGCCGCATATTTCTTGAAGGACTTCCGGGCGATGGCCATGCCCCGAGCATGCAGATCGTCATGGCGCTGGAGTTTGATTCCCCCCTCAGGCTGCCGTACGAACTCAAGTCTGTCGCCTTCGGCAAAGCCAAGCTGCGCGAGCAATTCCTTCGGCAGGATGAGACCGACCGAGTTTCCAATTTTGCGAAGCTGCAGGACGGCGGCAGTCTCGGTTTCCGGCTTGGTGATCTCTTTCATGGCACATCTCCAACCGTGTTATACATATCGTATAACACACCGGTGAGACGATCGCCATGAAGACCAATGGACATGCGTCCGTCGTTGCCGATCCATTTCGTGATACGGCTGATCATACCGGTTCATAGATGAGGAAGCAGATGCTCGAACGCCACGCGACCTATGGCGCAACCTTCGACCGCTTCCGCTGGACCATCCCCGAGCGCTTCAACATCGGCGTCGCTGCCTGCGACCGTCATGCCGACGGCGGCTGCAAGCCGGCGCTGGTCTACGAGGACGAGGCAACCGGCGTCGCGACACTGAGCTTCGATGACCTGAAACGAGCCAGCAACCGCATCGCCAACATGCTGCGCGGCCGTGGTATCGGCCCGGGCGAGCGCGTCGGCATCCTGCTGCCGCAACGGCCGGAAACGGCGATGGCGCATCTCGCCGTTTACAAGCTGGGCGGCATAGCGCTGCCGCTGTTCATCCAGTTCGGCCCCGAGGCGCTGGAGCACCGGCTCCAGCACAGCGGAGCGGCAGCCCTGATCACCGACGCCGAAAACCTCCCCAAGATCGAGGCGATCCGCGACGCCCTGCCCGATCTCAGGCGCATCTTCGTCATCGACGGCGCAGGCGGTCATCTCGACCTCGCAACCGAGATGGCAACGGCCTCGGACGACTTCACACCCGTCGATACGAGGGCCGACGATCCGGCGCTGATCATCTACACCTCCGGCACCACCGGAAAGCCCAAGGGCGCGCTCCATGCCCATCGCGTCCTGCTCGGGCATCTGCCCGGCGTGCAGGTGCCGCAATCTTTCTTCCCCCAACCCGGCGACCTGTTCTGGACACCCGCCGACTGGGCCTGGATCGGCGGGCTGCTCGATGTGCTGTTGCCGAGCCTCTGTTGCGGCATTCCGGTGCTCGCCTCGCGCGCCCGCAAATTCGATCCCGAGGCCGCCTTCGACCTGATGGCGCGGCACAAGGTCCGCAATGCCTTCCTGCCACCCACTGCGCTGAAGCTGATGCGCCAGGTCCGTGACCCGCGCCGCTTCGGATACGCCATGCGCTCGATCGGCAGCGGCGGCGAGACGCTCGGCGCCGACATGCTCGACTGGAGCCGCGACACCTTCGGTTTCGCCGTCAACGAGTTCTACGGCCAGACCGAGGCCAA
The DNA here is from genome assembly GCF_058801345.1 of Allobosea sp. GW822-FHT03F07. Classification (NCBI taxonomy): domain Bacteria; kingdom Pseudomonadati; phylum Pseudomonadota; class Alphaproteobacteria; order Hyphomicrobiales; family Alloboseaceae; genus Allobosea; species Allobosea sp. GW822-FHT03F07. Next base: position 584,086 of record NZ_JBXAND010000001.1, on the reverse strand, counting down.
TCTGCTGGTCGCCAATTGCGAGAGCCTGTTTCCGATCAGGCCGGGCTCGATGGGCCGCGCCGTGCCCGGCCACCGCGTCGCGGTGGTCTCGCCCGAGGGCGAGAAGCTGCCGGCCGGCGAGGCCGGGCTGATCGCTGTCTCCAGGCCCGATCCCGTGATGATGCTGGAATACTGGCGCCAGCCCGAAGCCACCGCCGCAAAGTTCGCAGGCGACTGGCTCCTCACCGGCGACACCGGCACTCGCGATGAGGACGGTTATTTCTGGTTCCAGGGCCGCGACGACGACATCATCTCCTCGGGCTCCTACCGCATCGGCCCCGGCGACATCGAGGATTGCATCATCCGCCATCCGGCCGTGCTGATGGTCGCGGTCGTCGGCGTGCCCGACCCGGTGCGCACCGAAATCGTCAAGGCCTTCATCCTGCCGAAGCCGGGCATCGAGACATCCGCTGCGCTGGCGGCCGAGATCCAGGCCTTCGTCCGTGACCGTCTCGCCGCCTACCAGTATCCGCGCATGATCGAGTTCGTGACGGAACTGCCGATGACGGCAACGGGCAAGATCCAGCGCAAGAATCTGCGGGAGATGGAGGCGGCGCGGAAGCGGGAGGGTTGAAGGAGGGGCGCGGGGAAGTCACTGCACCTCCAGCACCAACTCGAAGGTCATCAGCACGGGGTTGTCGCCGCGCAGGAGCCTCCCGCTCGCCATCGCCCCGGTGAAATCGACCAGCGCGACATCGATCTCGGCCTCGCCATCGGCGATCCGCCCCGCCGTGATCGCGACCTCAGTCGCGAAATTCTGCACGCTGCTGCCGTCCTCGAACCGCGCCTCGATCGTCGACCCGACTCCGCCATGGATCGTCGCCCGCGCGATCCCGCGCTCGGCGCAGAACCGCTCCAGCGCGCCGCAGAAATCGACATTCGGCTTGACCCTGAGCGCGAAGAAGCGCCCCTCGCGCGTCGCGCCGAGCAGATCTGCCGTGCGCGGGCCGAAGAGTTTGAAATTCGTCTCGCTGTCCGGCTCGGCGACGAAGGCGGCACCGTCGAGCCCGACGGCCGGCAGCCTGACCGTCTCGGCCAACACCGTCTCGTCGGGCAGGATATGGCCGCCGCTGCGCTTGCCGTCGCCTTCCAGCCAGAGCGCATGGGCATGGAAGAACGGCGCGCCGTCGCGCTGGCCGAAGGTCATCGCGCCGGTCTCGATCCGGGCGACGCCGGCCGGCCTGAAGGTCTCGCTGTAGAAGGCCGCGTGCTCCGGCGTCTGCGACAGCGCCGGCATCACATAGGCGAAGGGCGCAAGCGCGAGGCCGTCGAGCTTCGCCACGCCGGAGGTGAAACCGGCGGCCGCGAATCCGCGCCGCACGGCTTCCAGCAGCGGCAGCCCCGCCTCCAGCGTCATCGGGAAACGCAGGCCGTGGCATTCCGCCCACTGGATGCGCTCGGGCGTGCTGCGGCCAGGCTGTTCGATCCGCCTCACGAGGCCTTCCCCTTGAGCCATTCGAGCTCGCCGCGCGCTTCCAGCTCGTCGCGGACGAGGCGTTTGGGCACCTTGCCATAGCCGGATTTCGGCAGCGCATCCCAGAAGAAGAAGCGCTTCGGCATCTTGTAGCGGGCGATCTTCTCGGAGAGGAAGCCCGCGATCTCGGCCTCGCTCGGGCGCTCGCCGCCGCGGCAGACGCAGACCGCGACGCCGATCTCGCCCCAGACCGGGTCGGGCAGGCCGAGCACCGCGACCTCCGCGATCGCCGGATGGGTCAGGATCTTCTCTTCGATCTCGCGCGGATAGATGTTCGAGCCGCCGGAGATGTACATGTCCGAGGCGCGGCCGGTGATGTAGACGAAACCCTGCCCGTCCATATGGCCGAGATCGCCAGTGCGGAACCAGCCATTGCGGAACGACTTCGCATTGGCTTCAGGGTTGTCGTAATAGCCGGCGAAGACGGCGGGCCCGATGACACAGATCTCGCCCTGCACACCCGGCTCGACCTCGCGGCCTTCATCGTCCTGGATCTGGACCTGCATGCCGGTGCGGGGGAAGCCGCAGCTTCCCACGCGTGCATCCGGCCCATCCTGTTCCTCGTGCAGATAAGTCGGCAGCACGGTGATGTTGCCGGTGACCTCGCCCAGCCCGAAATACTGAACCAGCACCTTGCCGAGCTTGGCGAGCGCCCGTTTCTGGTCCTCGCGATACATCGGCGCACCGGCATAGATGACATAGCGCAGGCTGGAATGATCATGGCTGTCGACCGCCGGATGCTCGACCAGCATCTTCAGGATCGTCGGCACCGTGAACAGGCTGGTGACGCGGTGGCGCGCGATCAGCCGATAGGCCTCGTCGATGTCGAAGCGCTCGGTCGGCAGCAGGATCGTCGTCGCGCCGTGCGCCGCGAGCATCAGCTGATGCACGCCCGCGCCATGCGACAGCGGCGCCACCACCAGCGAGGAATCCGCTTCGGTCGTGCCCGGCACGAGGTCGCAGAGATGGTTTGTGATGACGAAGCCCATCTGGCCATGGGTCAGCACCGCGGCCTTGGAACGCCCGGTCGTTCCCGAAGTGAAGAAGAACCAGCACGGGTCGTCATGCTCGACCGCGACGTCGACGACGCGCTCGCCGCGATGGCGCGCAATCACCGCACCGACCTCGTCCTCGCCGAAGCTGGCGGGGCCGATCCGCCAGGTGAAATCCGGTGCGGGCGCAGCCTTCGCCACAGCCGCCGCATGGTCGGGAAAGTCGCCATGGCAGAGGAAGGCCTTGGCCCCCGACGAGGTCGAGAGATAGGCGACTTCGTCCGGCAGCAGCCGGAAATTCGTCGGCACCCAGACGGCGCCGACCCGGAAGGCCGCGAACATCGAGACGAACATCGCGTCGCAGTTCTTGGAATGGACCAGGATGCGGTCGCCCTTGCCGATGCCGCGCGCCCGCAGGCCCGCCGCCAGCGCCGACACCTGCGCGTCGAGATCAGCCCAGCTCAGTGTCAGATCGCCCCAGATGAAAGCCGGGTGATCGGCAAGCCGCCGGGCATTCTGCGCGGCGATATGGCCGAGATTCATCACCCGCCGCGTCATCGGAACGACGCCGCCGGCGGGCGCGGTGGAAGACGTCAATGCGGCCATTCAAGGCACTCCCATATCGATATGGTCTTTAGGTAAGCGCAGCATCACGCGCGTCTCGCCTCAATCGGCGCGGCCGCGGGCCGTCCGGCGCGGCTCGCCGTCTTGCGCCCGGACACGAACATCTCGGCCAGCCGGCGTTCCATCCGGGCGACTTCCAGCGCGAGATGGCGGCCGAGTTCCTCCTGCCGGTCCGGCTGCATGCGGCTGTCGATCGCGGCGAGGCTGAGCGCCCCGGCGACGCGCCCGTCCGGATAGCGGAAGGCGGCGCCGATGCCCCAGGAACTCGCGACCAGCCGACCCGGATTGACCGCGAAGCCACGCTCCCGCGCCAGCGCCAGATCGCCCCGGATCAGCTCCGGCGCAAAGCCCGGATAATGCGTCAGCAGGACCGGCGCATTGGCCTCGATGATCCGGTCCACATCATCGTCCGGCAGCGCCGCCAGCATGGCGAGCGAGCCCGCCCCGACGCCGAGCGGATGCTGCAGCCCGGCCTGCAGCGCATGCGTCCGCACCGGATAGGTGCCCTCCTCGCGATGCAGGCAGACCGAATAGTTCTCGCGCCGGATCGAGAGGAAGCTCGTATCCATCGTCACGGCCGAGAGCCGTCTCAGGCTCTCCATCGCCAGTTCGAGCAGCCCATGCCGGCGCGCCGCCAGCACGCCGAGCACGAAGGCCTCCTCGCCGAGGCAGTAATGCCGCGTCTGCGGCTCCTGCTCGACGAGTCCGGCGCGCATCAGCGCCAGCAGGAGCCGGCGCGCCGTCGGCTTGTTGAGCCCGCTGCCCGCCACGATCTCCGTCAGCGGAAGCCCGCCGGCCGGCTCGCGGCCGATCAGCGCGAGCAGCCGCAGAGCGCGGTCGACGCTCTGCGAACCGGACATGCCGGTGCGCGCTTCGTTGAACTGTGCCACCTTGGCTTCCTCAAGCCTGGTCCACGATATGGACCTTATTCTTGTCGAATGACACTAGATCGCTCCATTCCGGATTGCAATGCGGTGCCCGTCGTGTAATCTCCGCGCCAACCTGATGTGACTTCGATCACAGTATGGACCGTGTCGACGGCTGCCAGACAAGCCAACAAGATCGACGCGCATGGGAGGACAAACCGATGCCGATGCAGGCAACCCGCAAGGGCGCCGGCTGCGTGCCCGCCGCCATTTCGCCGCTGGCTGACGCCGTCGTCGCCACGCCCTGCATCAGCGCTCGCGGCTGAGCCGGCACATGGTCGACGTCGCCGACAGGATCGCACTGCCCGAGGATCTCGCCGACCTGGACGATGTTCGCCCGGGTTCTCCCATCATGCGGCCGGTCGAGATGATCGCGGCCGGGCTCGTCGCGCTGATCATCGGCGTGCTGCTGCTCGGCGTGACCTCGCGCTATGTGTTCTCGCTGCCGGTGGTTTGGATCGACGAGGTCGCCTCGATCTCCTTCCTCTGGCTCGCCATGCTGGGCTCGGCCATCGCGATCGACCGCAACGAGCATCTGCGGCTGACGCTCTTCGTCGGCATGATGCCGGAGCGCCTGCGCGGCTTCGCCAACACCTTCGCGCTGCTGGTGGTCGCGGCCTTCCTGCTGGCGATGGTCTATCCGGCGATCGACTATGCGATCGAGGAAAGCTTCGTCACCTCCGCCGCGCTCAACATTCCCAATAGCTGGCGCGTCTCGGCCATCGCCACCGGCATCATCCTGATGACGCTGCTGGCCCTGCGCCATGCGGTGCGGACCTCGACTCTGCGCGACCTCATGCTGGCGACGGCGCTCGTCGTCGCCATCGGTGTGGCCTTCTGGCTGCTGACCCCGACCTTCAAGGGCCTGGGCTACGGCAACATCCTGATCTTCCTGCTCGGCGTCGTCGCGCTTTGCCTGGTTGCCGGCGTGCCGATCGCCTTCTGCTTCGGCATGGGCACGCTCTGCTTCCTGATGTTCTCGACCAGCGTGCCGATGATCGTCATGGTCGGCCGCATGGACGAAGGCATGTCGAGCATCATCCTGCTCTCGGTGCCGATCTTCGTGCTGCTCGGCTGTATTCTCGACGCCACCGGCATGGGCAAGGCGATCGTCGACTTCCTCGCCTCGATGCTCGGCCATATCCGTGCCGGCATGTCCTATGTGCTGCTCGGCTCGCTCTTCCTCGTCTCCGGCATCTCGGGCTCGAAGGTCTCGGACATGGCGACGGTCGCACCCGCGCTCTTCCCCGAGATGAAGCGCCGCGGCTACCAGCCCAAGGAGCTGATTGCGCTGCTCTCGACCGGCGCGGCCATGGCCGACACGGTGCCGCCCTCGATCGTGCTGATCGTGCTGGGCTCGGTCGCCGGCGTCTCGATCGCGGGCCTGTTCAACTCCGGCTTCGCCATCGCCATGGTGTTGCTGCTGGCGCTCGCCATCCTCGCCCGCTGGAAGGCGCGCCACGAGGACCTCAAGGGCGTGCGCCGCGTCTCCTTCGCCGTCATCGGCAAGACCGCGCTGATCGCCGGCCCGGCGCTGGTGCTGCCCTTCATCATCCGCGGTGCCGTCGGCGGGGGCATCGCCACCGCGACCGAGGTCTCGACCATCGCGGTGCTCTACGCGCTGATCATCGGCATGGTGCTCTATGGCGGCATCAGCCCGCGGAAGTTCTACGCGATGTTCGTCGAGACGGCCGCCCTGTCCGGCGCGATCCTGATGATCCTCGGCACGGCGCTGGCCATGGCCTGGGCCCTGACCCAGACCGGCTTCGCCCGCGACCTCGCCACCTTCATGGCCGGCCTGCCAGGCGGCTGGCTCACCTTCATGGCGGTGACCATCGTCGTCTTCATGATCCTCGGCTGCGTCCTCGAGGGCCTGCCGGCGATCGTGCTGATGGCGCCGCTGATGTTCCCGATCGCCAAGAATCTCGGCATCAACGACGTCCATTACTCGATGGTCGTGGTCACCGCGATGAACATCGGCCTGATGACGCCGCCGATCGGCATCGGCTTCTATATCGCCTGCAAGATCGGCAACGTCTCGCCCGACGAGGCGATGGGCGCGATCTGGCCCTATCTCGTCGCCCTGCTCGCCGGGCTCGTCATCATCGCCGTCGTGCCCGGTATCTCGACCTGGGTGCTGTGACGGAGAAACCCGACGCCGACAGCATATCGCCCCCTGCTTCCCGGCAACGACCGGGCAGATTCTCGAAAGACAACGCATTACCGGGAGAAACGACCATGACCATCTCACGCCGCACCCTGCTGCAGGGCACAGCCGCCGCCTCCGCGATCGGCAGCTTCCACATCGGCAGCGCCTTCGGGCAGACTGCGGAATTCACCTACAAATACGCCAACAACCTGCCCATCGCGCATCCGATGAACCAGCGCGCCAATGAGGCGGTCGAGAAGATCAAGGCCGAGACCAATGGCCGCGTTGCGATCCAGATCTTCCCAAACAACCAGCTCGGCTCCGACACCGACATGCTGAGTCAGGTCCGCTCCGGCGGCGTCGAGTTCTTCACGCTGTCGCCGCTGATCCTCTCGACGCTGGTGCCAAACGCTTCGGTCTCGGGCATCGGCTTCGCCTTCCCGAACTACGACGCTGTCTGGAAGGCGATGGACGGCGAACTCGGAGCTTACGTCCGCGGCCAGATCGGCAAGGCCAACCTCGTCGTCATGGACAAGATCTGGGACAACGGCTTCCGCCAGATGACTTCCTCGAAGGGGCCGATCAACACCCCTGACGACCTCAAGGGCTTCAAGATCCGCGTGCCGGTCTCGCCGCTCTGGACCTCGATGTTCACCGCCTTCCAGTCCTCGCCGGCGAGCATCAACTTCGCCGAGGTCTACACCGCCCTGCAGACCAAGGTCGTCGACGGCCAGGAGAACCCGCTCGCGATCATCTCGACCGCCAAGCTGTTCGAGGTGCAGAAGTACCTCTCGCTGACCAACCACATGTGGGACGGCTTCTGGTTTCTCGGCAACCGCCGCGCCTGGGAGCGCCTGCCCGAGGATCTGCGCGCGATCGTTGCCAGGAACCTCAACGCCGCCGCCGAACTGGAGCGCGCCGACGTCGCCAAGCTCAATGCCGGGCTGCAGGGCGACCTCGCCTCCAAGGGCATGGTCATCAACGAGACCAAGGCCGACCCCTTCCGCGACGCCCTGCGCAAGGCCGGCTTCTACGCCGAGTGGAAGAAGAAGTATGGCGACGAGGCCTGGGGCATCCTGGAGAAGGCGGTCGGCGGCTCGCTCAGCTGACGCGGTTCCAACACCCGCGCCGTCATCCCGGACGAGCCGCGAAGCGGCGCTGATCCGGGATCCATGCCTGAACCGTGCCGACATGGATCCCGGATCTCCGCTTCGCTCCGCCCGGGATGACGGCGCGTTTCCACGAATTCGTAGAGAGAGTTAGCCATGGCCGACCGGCTCAAGGGCAAGATCGCCATCGTCTTCGGTGCCGGCTCCTCCGGCCCGGGCTGGGGCAATGGCAAGGCGGCGGCCGTTGCCTTCGCCCGGGAGGGCGCCCGCATCGCCTGCATCGACATCAGCCAGGCCGCCGCCGACGAGACCGCCGCACTCATCAACGGCGAAGGCGGCATCGCCATCGCACTCGCCGCCGACGTCACGCAGCAGGCTTCGATCGATGCGGCTGTCGCGGCGACGATGACCCGCTTCGGCCGCATCAACATCCTGCACAACAATGTCGGTGTGACCCATATGGGCGGGCCGGTCGAACTCTCCGAAGAGCAGTTCAAGGCGGCGATCGACCTCAATCTCGGCCCGGTCTATCGCTGCTCCAAGGCCGTCATCCCGCATATGCTGAGCGGAGGCGGCGGCGCGATCGTCAACATCTCATCGATCGCAGCGATCCGCTGGGTCGGATATCCCTATTTCGCCTATTACGCGACGAAGGCCGCGGTTAACCAGGCGACAGTCGCGCTCGCCATGCAATATGCAAGGCAGGGCATCCGGGCGAACTGCATCATGCCCGGCCTGATCGACACGCCGATGATCTACAAGCAGATCTCCGGGCAATACGCCTCGGCTGAGGAGATGGTCGCCGCCCGCGACGCGCTCGTGCCGATGGGCAAGATGGGCACGGCCTGGGACATCGCCAATGCAGCGGTCTTCCTCGCCTCCGACGAGGCCAGGTTCATCACCGGCGTCTGCCTGCCGGTCGATGGCGGCCAGACCTGCTCGGTTGGGGCGATGGGCTGAGCGCTCACCCTCACCTCCGATGCGCGATCCAGTCCGCCAGCGCGCCCGGCAGCCCCGCGCTCTCCTTCGCCCCCGGCCGCCGGAAGCTGCCTTCCCGCGCCTTGAGCGGGCGCAGCAGCGCCAGCGTCTCGGCCTGCTTCACCGCCGCCTGCACCTGGTCGATCACCGGCACCGGGATGCGCTCTCGCACCTTGGCGGCCAGCCCCGCCAGCGGCGCACCGGCGAGGATCACGACATCGGCCTGCGTGCTCGCGACGGCATCATTGGCGAGTGCGACCAGCAGCTCCTCCTTCTCCTCCTGCACATCGGAGATCGAGCGGAAGGCGCCGTCCAGCATGCGAATGCCGGCGCAGCGATCGCTCATGCCGTGCATCTCGACGCATTCCCGATACCAAGGGCCGAGTGCCGTCGCGAAGGTGACGATGGCGAAGCGCCGCCCCAGCATGCAGGCGGTCAGCATTGCGGCTTCGGCCATGCCGACGACCGGCACCTCGAACAATTCGCGCGCCGCGAACAGCCCGGGATCGCCGAAGGCCGCGATCACCGCGGCGTCGTAGCTCCCCGCCCGCTCGGCCAGCATTTCCAGCGCGATCGCGCCGCCAATCTGCGCCTCCGCCCGCGTCGAAATGTAGGGCACGCCGCGCGGCGCCGTCGCGGGCACGATTCCCGTTCCGGTCGCCACCACCTGCTGGGCCGCATCGACGAGGCGCGCAGTCAGGCTCTCGCTGGTGTTGGGGTTGAGCAGCAGAATCTTCATCAGTCACCGTCCGTATCGCTGCCGTATGGCGCGAGCATGCGCCGCGCACCTCGCCTGCACCCCGCGTGCCATGTCCGCCCCCGGAGGACCAGCCATGCCGCGGAACCGCCAGCGATATTCCAGACATGGAACACTTGATCCATTTCGCCGGCACTGTCAGAACGATGAGAATCGTTCCAACGCTGCAAAGGCGTTACTGATGCAGAGGCGTTCGCATGGATGACGGGACGGCCCCCGGGCTCCCCCGCGATTTCGACGGGCTGAGGGCGCTGATCCTCGGCCGTCGTCAGTCGCTGCCGAAGCGCATCGCTCAGGTCGCGGCCTATGCGCTCGACAATCCCGACGAGATCGCCTTCGGCACCGCCGCCAGCATCGCGGTCGCGGCTGGCGTGCAACCCTCGACTCTGGTGCGCTTCGCCCAGCATCTCGGCTTCGACGGATTCACGAGCCTGCAGACGGTGTTCCGCGAGCGCCTGCGCGAGCGCAATTCGAGCTATGAGGAGCGCCTCAGCGCACTGCGCGCCGATGTCGGCGGCAACGGCGCCAATCACCGCATCCTCGAAGGCTTCCTGACCGCCTCGGGCACTTCGCTCGACCTGATGGCGCGCTCCCTCGACGAAGCAGCCCTCGACCGCGCCATCGCGGCCCTCGCCGGCGCCGAAACGGTCTACATTCTCGCGCGGCGCCGCTCCTATCCGGTCGCGAGCTACATGGCCTATGCGCTCGGCAAGCTCGGCGTGCGCTACCAGCTCGTCGAATCGGCGGCGGGCCTGAGCCCCGAGATCCTCTCCTTCGCCGGCAAGCGAGACATCGCGCTCGCTGTCAGCTTCTCGCCCTATGCGGCAGAGACGGTCGACGAGGCCCGCCTGCTCTCCGAGCGTGGCGTGCCCGTCATCGCCATCACCGACAGCGCCTTTTCGCCGCTGGTCCAGTTCGCGACGATCTGGTTCGAGGTCGCCGAAGCCGATTTCGGCGGCTTCCGCACGCTGTCGGCGACGATGGCCCTGTCGATGGCGCTGGCCGTCGGCATCGGCGAAGCGAGGCGCGACCGCAAGCCCGGCAAGGATCGCCGCAAGGCTTAGCCGCTTCTTGCTGGACGGAATAGAGCAATCAGGAACATACGTTCCGAATTGACTGTTCCGTAGAATTATCATTTCGTAGACGCCGCATCGCCGGAGCCATCGGGCAACCGGCGGGCCATAGGCATGGCAAGGGCAGGGATAGCCGGGAGACACACATGGCGGGATCGCAGGGCGAAGCAGCGCAGGCGCTCGACGTCATCACCATCGGCCGCGCCTCGGTCGACCTTTACGGCCAGCAGATCGGCTCCCGACTCGAGGACGTCACCAGTTTCGCCAAATCCGTCGGCGGCTGCCCGGCGAACATCGCCATCGGCACCGCCCGCCTCGGCCTGCGCTCGGCCCTCCTGACCCGCGTCGGCAACGAGCAGTTCGGCCGCTTCCTGCGCGAACAGCTCGCCCGCGAAGGCGTCGATCTCGACGGCTTGAAGACGGACCCGACCCGGCTCACCGCCCTCGCCATCCTCTCGGTCGAGAGCGACAAATCCTTCCCGCTGCTCTTCTACCGCGAGAACTGCGCCGACATGGCGCTGGAGGAAGGCGATATCGACGAAGCTTTCATCGCCCGGGCCCGCGCCGTCGTCGTCACCGGCACGCATTTCGCCCGCCCCAACACCGAGGCCGCCCAGCGCAAGGCGATGCGCCTGATGCGCGCGCAGGGCGGCAAGGTCGTGCTCGACATCGACTACCGGCCGAACCTCTGGGGCCTCGCCGGCCACGATGCCGGCGACAACCGCTACATCGCCTCGCAAGCCGTCTCCGAGCGAATGAAGACGGTTCTGCCAGGCTGCGACCTGATCGTCGGCACCGAGGAAGAAGTCCTGATCGCCTCCGGCGAGAGCGAATTGCTGCCGGCCCTGAAGACGATCCGCGCGCTTTCCTCAGCCACCATCGTCCTCAAGCGCGGCCCGATGGGTTGCATCGTCTATGACGGCGCAATCCCCGATGATCTGGAGCAGGGCATCGTCGGCAAGGGCTTCCCGATCGAGGTCTACAACGTGCTCGGCGCCGGCGACGCCTTCATGTCCGGCTTCCTGCGCGGCTGGCTCGGGGCTGAGAGCCTCCAGACCGCCGCGACCTGGGCCAATGCCTGCGGCGCGTTCGCGGTCTCGCGCCTGCTCTGCTCGCCGGAGAGCCCAACTTTCGCGGAGCTGCAATATTTCCTGAAGAACGGCAGCCCGCATCGCGCGCTGCGCAAGGACGAGGCCATCAACCACATCCACTGGGCGACGACGCGCCGCCGCGACATCCCCTCGCTGATGGCTCTCGCCTGCGACCATCGCTCCCAGCTGGAGGACCTCGCCACGAAGCTCGACGCCGACCCGGCCCGCATCCGCGACTTCAAGGTACTTGCGGTGAAGGCAGCGGCCCGCGTCGCCGCCGGCCGCCCCGGCTACGGCATGCTGCTCGACGAGAAGCATGGCCGCGAGGCGATATTCGAATTCGCCCGCCACCCTTTCTCCTGGCTGGGCCGCCCGGTCGAGCTCCCCGGCTCGCGCCCGCTACGCTTCGAGATCAGCCAGGATGTCGGCTCGCTCCTGCCGGAATGGCCGGTGGACCACTGCATCAAGGCGCTCTGCTTCTACCATCCCGATGACGAGCCGGCCCTGAAGCAAACCCAGCAGGACAAGCTGCGCGGCCTGTTCGAGGCGGCGCGCAAGGTCGGCCGCGAATTGCTGGTCGAGATCATCGCCGGCAAGAACGGCCCGCTCGGGGACGACACCATCGCCCGCGCCCTGGAGGAGATCTACGCGCTCGGCATCAAGCCGGACTGGTGGAAGCTCGAACCGCAATCCTCCCCCGCGGCCTGGGCAGCGATCGAGAAGACGATCGCAAGGCACGATCCCTGGTGTCGCGGCGTGCTTCTGTTGGGCCTTGACGCTCCTGCCGAAGAGCTGGAAGCCGGCTTTGCGGCCACGTCCGGCGCGTCCATCGTCAAGGGCTTCGCCGTTGGCCGGACGATCTTCATGACGGCCGCCGAGGGCTGGCTTGCCGGCAAGCTCGACGACGAGGCGGCCATCGCCGACATGGCCAGGCGCTTCGGCGCCCTGACCGACCTCTGGCTTGCCACGCGCGGCCGCAAGGCGGCGTAAGCTCAGTGCTGCTGTTTCGCCCTCGCGGGTCATCCCGGACAAGCCGCGCCAGCGGCGCCGATCCGGGATCCATTCCGGAGCGTTCATCGGTTAGGTTCCGGAATGGATCCCGGGTCTCGCTTCGCTTGCCCGGGATGACATCGTCACTTGTTGCAAAGAGTCGGAAGCCGACATGACCCGCACCATCCGCCTCACCATGGCGCAGGCGCTGACGCGCTATCTCAGCCGCCAGATGACCGAGATCGACGGAAAGCGCCTGCCGATCTTCGGCGGCGTCTGGGCGATCTTCGGCCATGGCAATGTCGCGGGCCTGGGCGAGGCGCTCTGGCATGAGCGCGTGCGCCTGCCAACCTTCCGCGCCCATAACGAGCAGGCCATGGCCCATGCGGCCATCGCCTATGCCAAGGCGAATATGCGCCGGCGCTTCATGGCCGCGACCACCTCGATCGGCCCCGGCGCGACCAATCTCGTCACGGCGGCCGCGCTCGCCCATGTCAACCGCCTGCCGGTGCTGCTGCTGCCGGGCGACGTCTTCGCCGGCCGCGTCCCTGACCCCGTCCTACAACAGGTCGAGGATTTCGGCGATGGCACCGTCTCGGCGAATGACTGCTTCCGTCCCGTCTCGCGCTATTTCGACCGCATCACCCGGCCTGAGCAGATCATCCCGGCGCTGGCCCGCACAATGCAGGTGCTGACCGACCCGGCCGAATGCGGCCCCGTCACGCTGGCCCTCTGCCAGGATGTTCAGGCCGAGGCCTATGACTACCCCGAGAGCTTCTTCGCCGAGCGCCTCTGGACGCCGCGCCGTCCGCGCCCGGACCGCAGCGAGCTCGCAGCGGCAGCCGCCGCGCTCAAGGCCGCGAAGAAGCCGCTGATCATCGCCGGCGGCGGCGTGCTCTATTCCGGCGCCTCCGACGATCTCGCGCGCTTCGCGACCACGACCGGCATTCCCGTCTGCGAGACGCAAGGCGGCAAGTCGGCCCTGCCCGACGACGCGCCCCTCAACATGGCCGCGATCGGCGTCACCGGCACCTCTGCCGCCAACCGCCTCGCCGCCGAGGCCGACCTCATCCTCGCCGTCGGCACGCGGCTGCAGGATTTCACCACCGGCTCCTGGGCGCTGTTCGGCGCTTCGGAGAAGGCGATCATCGGCCTCAACGTCCAGCCCTTCGACGCCGGCAAGCACCGCGCCTTGCCGCTCGTCTCGGACGCCCGCGAGGGCCTGACCGAACTCTTCGCCGCGCTCGGCAACTGGCAGGCGCCCGAGGGCTGGACGGCGAACGCCAAGGCCGGCAAGGCTGATTGGCGCAAGGAGGCAGATGCGGCGACCGCCGCGACCAACGCCGCCCTGCCCTCCGACGCGCAGGTCATCGGCGCCGTCCAGCGTACGCTCGGCTCGGACGTTATCCTGCTGCATGCGGCCGGCGGGCTTCCCGGCGAGTTACACAAGCTCTGGCAGGCCGGCCCGCCCGGCTCCTATCATGCCGAATACGGCTTCTCGTGCATGGGCTACGAGATCGCCGGCGGCCTCGGTGCCAAGATGGCGCGGCCGGACAAGGAGGTCGTCGTCATGGTCGGCGACGGCTCCTATCTGATGCTGAACTCCGAGATCGCGACCTCGGTGATGCTGGGGCTGAAGCTCACCATCGTCCTGCTCGACAATCGCGGCTTCGGCTGCATCAACCGCCTGCAGAACGCGACCGGCAGCGCCTCCTTCAACAATCTGCTGAAGGACGCCCGCCATGAGACCCTGCCGCAGATCGACTTCGTCGCCCACGCCGCCAGCATGGGCGCGATCGCGACGAAAGCCGCGTCGATCGCGGAGCTCGAAACCGCGCTTGCCGCGGCGAAGAGCAACGCCCGCACCACTGTCGTCGTCATCGACACTGACCCGCTGATCTCGACGGGCGCCGGCGGCGCCTGGTGGGACGTGGCGGTGCCGGAGGTCAGTGAACGCGTCGAGGTGCGCGAGGCGCGGGCGAATTACGACGTCAGCCGGAAGCGGCAGCATGTCGGTGAGTGATCCGCCATCTACGAGGGAGGGCGCGGGGAACCCCTCTCCTGTAAGGAGAGGGGCAGGGGTGAGGTGAAGGCCCTTGAACCAGTTCGCCCAGCCCTCTCCGCAGCAGCGGTTAGGATATAGCACGGACGTCCAGCGACCATCCCCTCACCCTGCCCTCTCCCTCCGGGAGAGGGTTCCCCTCGCGTTTCATCGACATCTCTGCCTGAACACTGACGGCCATCAAGGAACGACACATGATCCGCATCGGCGCGAACCCCATCGGCTGGTCGAATGACGACATGCTGGAGATCGGCGGCGACATCCCGCTCGAAACCTGCCTGAAGGAAGCGCACGCCGCCGGTTTCACGGGCATGGAACTCGGCAATAAGTTCCCGCGCGAGGCCAGCAAGCTCAAGCCGATCCTCGACGCGCATGGCCATGCGCTGGTCTCCGGCTGGTATTCGACCGAACTGCTGGTGCGCGACGTCACCGCCGAGATGGCCGCCGTGAAGGCCCATGCGACGCTGCTGCGCGACATGGGCTGCTCGGTCCTGATCGCGGCCGAGACCTCGAACGCGATCCATTCCGACATCGGCAAGCCGCTCTCGGCGCGGCCGGTGCTGGCCAAGGACGGCTGGGCCGATTTCGGCGCGCGCTACACCAATTTCGCCGAAGCGGTGAAGTCGGAATACGGCCTCCAGCTCGTCTACCATCACCATATGGGCACGGTGGTCCAGACCGAATCCGAGATCGACCGCTTCATGGCGGTCACCGGCGAGGCGGTCGGCCTCCTACTCGACACCGGTCACGCCACCTGGGGCGGCGGCGACCCCGCCCGCATCGCCCGCCACTGGAAGACCCGCATCCATCATGTCCACTGCAAGGACATTCGCGAGACAGTGATGTGGCAGTCGAACCGGGAGGACTGGTCCTTCCTCGAATCGGTTCTTGCCGGTGTCTACACCGTGCCGGGCGACGGCTTGATCGACTATGTCCGCGTGCTGCGCGAACTGCAGGGTTATGCCGGCTGGATCGTCGTCGAGGCCGAGCAGGACCCGAAGAAGGCCGATCCCGCGACCTACGCCAAGCTCGGCCACGCCAATCTCTCGCGCTTCATCAAGGAGGCTGGGCTAGCCTAACGTTCTCCACTGTCATTCCGGACAAGCCGCGAAGCGGCGCAGCTCCGGAATCCATGCCGGATCGCCTGCCGGAAAGGGTCAGGCATGGATTCCGGGTCTGCGCTTCGCTTGCCCGGAATGACGGCAGTGCTTTCGACACGCTCTACAGACCTCAAGGACGCGTCCCATGTCCCACCTCCAGATCAAGCCCGCCGGCAGCCACGGCCGCGTCACCCATGTCACGCCGGAGAGCGCCGGCTGGACCTATGTCGGCTTCGACCTGCATCGCCTGAAGCCGGGTGAGACGGTCTCCGCCAAGACCGGCGATCGCGAAGCCTGCCTCGTCTTCGTCACCGGCAAGGGCGAGGTCGCGGCAGGCGGCAAGCCTCTCGGCGAACTCGGCCGGCGCATGTCGCCCTTCGAGGGCAAGCCCTGGTCGGTCTATGTCCCGCAGGGCTCGGATTGGTCTGTCACGGCCACCACCGATCTGGAACTAGCGGTCTGCACGGCGCCCGGCCTCAGCGGCGGCCTGCCGATGCGCGTCATCGCCCCCGACGATCTCGGCCAGGAGGTCCGCGGCAAGGGCAGCAACACCCGCCACGTCACCAACATCCTGCCGGAGACGGAAGCCGCCGACTCGCTGCTCGTCGTCGAGGTCATCACGCCTGCCGGCAACACCTCGAGCTATCCACCACACAAGCACGACCAGGACGACCTGCCTCGCGAATCCCATCTGGAAGAGACCTACTACCACCGTCTCAACCCGCCGCAGGGCTTCGGCTTCCAGCGCGTCTACACCGACGACCGCAGCCTCGACGAAGCGATGGCGATCGAGGATGGCGACGTCGTGCTGGTCCCCAAGGGCTACCATCCCTGCGCCACCTGCCACGGCTACGACCTTTACTATCTCAACGTCATGGCCGGCCCGAAGCGGACCTGGAAGTTCCACAACGCCGCCGAGCACGAGTGGCTGACCAAGCTCTGAGCCCGCCCGATCCTTCATATGGATGACGCGAGGGCGCGGCGCTCTCGCCATCGTCGGCTGACCTTTGTGCGGGATGCCGTTCGAACCCGGACGCACCCGTCTCGCCAAGGACGCGGAAAGGCCCGATGAAGACCGCCCTTCTCCTGCTCTCGCTCCCGCTGTCCGGGGCGATGCCTTGGCTGATGCCCTCAACCGCCACAGCCCAGAACCAGCCGCTGCCCGGCCGCGTCGTCCAAGCCGGTGGCCTCGATACCGGCATCGTTAGGATCACCGATGCCAACCAGCTCGGCCGGGAGCTGAACGAGAAGGGCCGCGCCAATGTCTACGGCATCCTCTTCGATGTCGACCTCGCCGAGATCAGGCCGGAGTCGCAGCCGCAGCTCGCGGCCATCGCCGATCTGCTGACGAAGAACCCCGGCCTCAGGCTCGATATCATCGGGCATACAGACAGCCAGGGCGGCGCGGGCTTCAATCTCAAGCTCTCGGACCTGCGCGCCTTCTCGGTCGTCGCCGAATTGTCGCTGCACTACAGCATCGACCGTGCGCGGCTGAACCCGCTCGGCAAGGGCCTGAGCCAGCCCGTCGCCGCCAACACGGACGAGGCTGGCCGCGCGCTCAATCGCCGGGTCGAACTGGTCAGGCGCTGAGCGCCGAATCCAATGCGTCATTCTCGGGTTCGTCCCGAGAAGCTTACGACAAGATGGCTGGTTGCCGAGATGGTCGGGTCAGGCCCGACCATGACGAGCGGCAACGATCCTCATGTCCCACATTTGTAGACCGTCCCCGCCGTCGAGGGGCCCTTCCACTTGATATCGGCGACGGGGGTAAGGACATGAGTGCCGCCCATGTCGGCCGCCCTGATTTTCATCCGCGCCAATGTCGCGTCGCGCGCCTTGTCGAGCACCAGGATCGAGTGGAACTCGGAGGCGCCGTCGATCTCGCCCAGCGACTTGCAGGGCTCGACCACCGCCTTGTTGTCCGTCAGCACGACGATGTTCGAGCGCGAGGTCGGAATCGCGCAGGCGGCGAGCATCAGGGCCGGCATCATCAGCACGGGCAGCAGGCGTTTCGACATCGGGCGTATCCTCGGGCGGTAGCAGGAGCGGCGGTCGCCATGATCCGCGGCTTTGCCGCAAATTCAAGGCCCCGACCAGCTCGGCGCGGAGGTCGCCGCGAACGCGCTCCGGCGAGTCGGCTGGCGTGGCGGTCGAGAACCGGAGCGGAGCGGACTTCCGTCCGTGAGCACCGGAAGCGCAGACCGTCGCGTCAGACGGCCGCCGCAGCGGGCTTCGCGGCGGCCTCTGAATGTGCCGTCGGACCGCCGAGATGCAGCACCGCGTCGAGCAGCGTCTTCGCATAGTCCGTCTGCGGCCGGCTGAACAGTTCGAGGCTCTCGCCCTGCTCGACGATCCGGCCGTTCTGCATCACCACGGTGCGCTCGCACATCATCCTGACGACGTTGAGATCGTGGCTGACGAAGAGCAGCGCCAGATCGTCCTCGCGCCGGAGCCGGTCGAGCAGCTGCAGGATCACGGCCTGGACGGAAACATCGAGCGCCGCCGTCGGCTCGTCCAGGATAAGCAGCCGCGGCCGGCAGGCGATCGCCCGCGCGATGCCGACGCGCGCCTTCTGCCCGCCGGAGAGCTGATGCGGGAAACGCTCCAGCAGCGCGCTCGGCAGGCCGGCGCGCTCGGCGCATTCGCTGACGCGGGCGGCGAGCGCCGCGCCCTCCTTCATGCCGAGCAGGCGCCGCAGCGGATGGGCGATGCAGTCGAAGGCATTGAAGCGCGGGTTGAGGCTGTCGGTCGGGTCCTGGAAGACGATCTGGATGTCCTTGCGCAGCGGCGAGCGGTGGAAATCGCGCGCCGGCAGCGTCCCGATCGCCTGCCCGTCGAACAGGATCTCCCCCTCGCTGGCGTCGATCAGCCGGCAGACCAGCCGCGAGATCGTGCTCTTGCCCGAACCGGATTCGCCGACGAGGCCGAGGCTTTCGCCGGCCCGGATCGCGAAGGAGACATCGTTCACCGCGATGACGCCGCGGTCATAGCGCTTCACCAGGTTCTGCACCTCGAGCAGCAGTGGCGTTCCCGCAGCGGGCTTTTGCCTCGCCTTCCCCGAGCCCTCATCCTGAGGAGAAGCCGCAGGCTTCGTCTCGAAGGATGTTCCATGAGGCTCCAAGATCACTGGAGCATCCTTCGAGACGGCCGCAGACGCGGCCTCCTCAGGATGAAGGCTGAGGTTCTCCGGCGCCAGATCCGCGATCGTCGAGGTCGCCGTCGGCGAGGCCGCCACGAGCCGGCGCGTATAGGCGTGCTGCGGCGCGCTGAACAGCGAAAGCGGCTGCGCCTCCTCGACGACCTGGCCCTGCTCCATCACGCAAACGCGCTGGCAGTAGCGCGAGGCCAGGCCGAGATCGTGGGTTATCAGGATCATCGCCATGTTACGCTCGGCGGTGATCTTCGCCAGGAGGTCCATCACCGTCTTCTGGGTGGTGACGTCGAGCCCCGTCGTCGGCTCGTCGGCGATCAGCAGCTTCGGCTCGCAGGCGATCGCCATCGCGATCATGACGCGCTGGCACATGCCGCCCGATAGCTCGTGCGGATAGGCGTCGAGCCGCTTCTCGGGATCGCGGATCAGCACCGCCTTGAGCAGCGCGAGCGCCCGCGCCCGGCCCTCGCCCGCCGAGATGCCCTCATGCGCGCCGATCGCATCGGCGATCTGCTGGCCGACGGTACGGATCGGGTTCAGCGCCCCGCGCGGGTTCTGGAAGATCATCGAGATCGCCGCGCCGTGCAGCCGGCGCAGCTGTTTCGACGAAGCCCGCGTGATCTCCTCGCCGCCGAAGCGGATGCTGCCCCGGCTGACCTTGCCGGAGGCGTCGAGCAATCGCGTCACCGCGAAGGCCGTCACCGACTTGCCCGAACCGCTCTCGCCGACGACGCCGAGCGTTTCGCCGGCTGCGACCGAGAACGATACGCCGCGCACGGCCTCCACCAGCCCGCGTCGGGTCGAGAAGGTGACGTGCAGATCGTCGATCGCGAGCAGCGGCCCATCCTCAGCATTGGTCATGCGCGTCACGTCCGCATCCGCGGGTCGAGGATGTCGCGCAGACCGTCGCCGAGCAGATTGAAGCACAGCACGGTCAGCATCAGCGCCAGTCCCGGAAAGGCTACGAGCCACCATTTGCCGGTCGAGATGAAGCGCGCGCCTTCCGCGACCATGATCCCCCATTCCGGAGTCGGCGCGGAGACGCCGAGCCCGATGAAGGACAAGCCCGCCGCGTTCAGGATCGCCCAGCCGAGATTGAGCGAGACCTGCACCGCCATCGCCGGCAGCACGTTCGGCAGCAGGAAGCGCAGGACCACCGAGACATGGCTGTCGCCGCTCGCGCGAGCAGCTTCCACCCACCCCGCATTGCGCCGGACGTTCACCTCGGCCCGCGCGAAGCGGATGTAGAACGGCAGGTTGATGATGGCGGTCGCGATCACGATGTTCTCGACCCGGTTGCCCAGCGCCGCGACCATCGCCATGGCGAGCACGAACAGCGGGAACGCCATCAGCACGTCGACGAAGCGCCCGACATAGCGGTCGAGCCGGCCGCCGGCATAGCCGCAGAGCGCGCCGACCACCGCGCCGACCACGAAGGACAGCGTCACGGCGGAGGCCGCGATGGCGAGGTCGAGCCTCGCTGCAACAATCAACCGGCTGAACACGTCCCGGCCGAGCTGGTCGGTTCCGGCCCAGTATGTCGCGCTCGGCGGCTGCAGCGCATTGGGCACGTCGGATGCGATCGGATCGAACGGCACGATCGACGGCCCGATGATCGCCAGCAGGCAAAGCAGGAAAGCGCCGGCTGCTGCGACCGCCGTGACCGGGTTGCCGCGCAGGATCCAGGCGGTGTGGCGAAGCGTGGCGGAGGTCATTCCACCGACACCCGCGGATCGGCGATGCCGTAGAGCACGTCCACGGTCAGGTTCACGACGACGAAAATTGACGCCATCAGCAAGACGAAGCCCTGCACCGGCGCGTAGTCGGATGCCAGCAGCGCATCGAGCGCGTAGGAGGCGACGCCCGGCCAGGAGAACACCTTCTCGACCAGCACATTCGCGCCGAGCATGGTCGAGAACACGATGCCGGCGATGGTCAGCACCGGCAGCAGCGCGTTTCGGAGCGCATAGGTGACGATCACCTTGCGCGGCGGCAGCCCGAGCGAGCGCGCCGTGCGCACGAAATCGCTGCCGAGCGAGGCCAGCATCGCCGCGCGCGTGATGCGCGCCAGCGGCGCCACGACGAACAGTGCCATGGTGAAGGCCGGCAGCACGAGCTGCGAGGCCGCCGCGCGCCAGCCCTCCCAGTCCCCGGCCAGCGCGAAATCGATCAGCAGGAAGCCCGTCACCAGCGGCGGCTGCGAGGTGAAGATGTCGACGCGCCCCGTCGGATCGGGTGCGATGCCGAGCAGGTAATAGAAGGCGTAGATCAGCAAGAGCCCCGAGACGAAGGTCGGCACGCAGACGCCGAGCGCGCATATGAAGCGCACGACATGGTCGATCCAGGAGCCCTGCCGCAACGCCGCCGCGACGCCCAGCGGAACCGCCGTCAGCAGCGCGATCAGCAGCGCAGAGAAGGTCAGCTCCAGCGAGGCCGGCAGGCGCGATTTGAGGTCGGCGAGCACCGGCTGCCCCGTGGTCAGCGAGCGGCCGAGATTGCCCGAGCCGATATCGCCGAGATAGCGCACGAGCTGCTCCGGAACCGGCTTGTCCAGCCCCATCTGCTTGCGGATCATCTCGATCTCCTCCTTGCCGGCGCTGGGGCCGGAGGCGAAGAAAACCGCCGGATCGCCCGGCAGCACCCGCATCAGCAGGAAGGTGAAGACGAGCACGCCGAACAGGGCCGGCAGCGACGAGGCGAAGCGCCAGCCGGCCCGTTTGGCGGTGGTGGAGAGTTGCGACATTCTTCAGGACATCCAGTCCGTCATGCTCGCCCTTGTGGCGAGCATCCACGTCTTTGGCATAGCGCCCGACGTCCGAAGACGTGGATGGTCGGGACAAGCCCGACCATGACGAACCAGCATCGCGCCGCGCCTCACTTCCGGCTGAGGTCGCGGAAATCGATCTGCCGGTGGAACTGGTAGACATAGCCGTCGATCGACGAGGCCATCACCGCGTCCTGCGCCGGCTGCCAGAGTGGGATCTGCGGCATCAGCTCGAAATGCCGGGTGTTCAGATCCTTGCCATAGGCGGCGTACTTGGCCATGTCCGGCTCGAAGCGGGCGGCCTGCGCCCATTCCGTGATCTTGGCGTCGTTCAGCGAGGAATAGTTCCAGCGGATCGGGCCGATGTAGAAGTTGCGGTAGAAGTAATCCATCGAGGGCAGCCAGGCGACGATGCCCTCGGTGAAGAACGGCACCTTCTTCTCGTTGATCAGCGTCGACATCTGCGCGTCCGGCAGCTTCTGGATCTCGACCTTGATGCCGATCTTGGCGAGCGCCTCCTTCAGCAGCGCCGCCATCGGCTCGGCCGTGCCGGCTTGCCCGACATTGAACGAGAAGGTCGTCGAGAAGCCGTCCGGGAAACCGGCGGCCGTCAGCAGCTTCTTGGCCTCGGCCAGATCGGTCTTCAGCGGCTGCGGGATCGGGAAAGTCGCGCCGGTCGGCGCCTTGCCGTCGGCCCAGTTCGCGCCATAGAGCGGCGCGCCGCGCCCGAACAGCGCCGCCTTGAACATGTCGTCATAGGGCAGCGCATAGGCGATCGCCTTGCGCACCTCGAGCTTGTCGAAGGGCGCCATCTGGTTGTTGAACGAGACGAAGGTGATCGAGTTGTACTGAGGCGTCGAGATGACCTTGAGCTTGCCCTTCTTCTCGAGGTCGGCCGCGTCGGTCGCCTGCAGATCGATGACGATGTCGGCATCGCCCTTCTCGACCAGGTTGGCGCGGGTTGCGGCCTCCGGAATCGTCTGGGTGATGATGCGCTTGAAGGCAGCCGGCTTCTCGGCCGAGCCGCGGTTCCAGTCCGGGTTGCGGCGCAGGATCGTCGTCTCGCCCGGCTTGTAGCTCTCGATGATATAGGCGCCGGAACCGGCGGTGTTCTCCTTCAGCCAGGCCAGCGCCCAGGGGTCTTCCGCCGTCGCCTTCGACTTGGCGAGCTTGGAGTTGAAGATCACCGGATAGACCACGGCGAGATTGGCGAGCGCGAGCTTGTCGGGCTTGGGCAGGGTCACCTCGAAGGTGTGAGGATCGACGACCTTGAACTGGTCGGCCGATGTCAGCGAGCCCGTCAGGAGCTGGCCCTTGCCGAGCACGTTCGCGGTGACGGCGCGGTCGAGCGACCACTTGACGTCCTCGGCCGTGACGGGAGTGCCGTCGTGGAACTTGGCGTCCTTGCGCAGCTTGAAGGTGATCTTCAGCCCGTCGGGACTGACGGTGTAGCTCTCGGCCAGCTCCGGCTTGAAGTTGTCGAGATCGAAGACCCATTTGCCGTCGAGCTGCTTCTTGCCGAAGGAGAGCAGGCGGTCGTAGGTCAGCAGCGACAGGCCGAAGGCTTCGCGGGTCGAGCCCGGGATGTTGGGGTCGAGCGTGTTGATCGCTGCGCCGGTGACATGGCGCAGCGTCTCGGCGCGGGTCTGCGCCAGCGCCGGCAGCGCCGTGGACATCAGGAGCGCCGCCGCGAGGCAGGCCGTGCGCACGATGGTCATGAATGTCCCCTCATTATTCTTGAACGCGATCGACAGGTTGGTTCCGAACGGAACAGGATGCAAGCGCGGTGCCATGCACTACGCTCTCAGGCGACGCTGGCGGGCGGCCGAACCACCGCCTGCGGCTCGTCATACGCCTGGAACTCCTCCCAGAGCCGCTCGACATCGGCGCGGAACAGCCCGCGCGTCAGGCCGGAGACGAGCCTCGGCACGGCCGTCGTCATCGCATTGATCGAGGAGCCAGAGGCGCCGAAGCTCATCGTCGAGGCGATGCTGAACAGATGGATGTCGGCGATCCAGGGCGTCGCGCCGGCCACGCGCTCGCTTAGCGCGTAATCGTCCGCGAGATAGGGGAAGCGGCCGAGTCGGTCGTTGCGCTCAGGCGCTGGCGGCGTATAGCGATCGGCCCATGAGGCGATGTTGCGGGCGAAGCGCGACAGCTCCTGCCGCGTCGAGAGATCGATCTCGATACCACTCGCGCAGATCACGAAATCGACGTCGACCGAGCCCGCCGGCGTCGCCAGCTCCGCCCCGCCGGCCCCGTCGACGGCGCTCAGCACCGGCGCGCCGAGATGCAGTTTGAAGGCATCGTGGATCGCGCAGCGGTCATAGGTCGCCTGCGGGAAACCCTCGCGCAGCGCCATGATCGCACTCATGAAGCGCCAGCGCCAGGCGTCGTCGAGATCGCCGAGATGGCGCAGGAAGCCGCGGAAGGTCAGCCAGCGATAGGGCTGCACCACCTGCGCCTGCGGCCGGCGGCAGAGCAGATGCACGCTCGCCGCCCCCGCTTCGAGCGCGGTCGCGGCATTGTCGAAGGCCGAGGCGCCGGCGCCGATCACGGCGACGCGCTTGCCCGCAAGCGCCGCGAAATCGATCGGTTCCGCGCAGTGCGCCCGCCGCGACGCCGGCAACGCCGCGATCGGCGCCGGCAAGCTCCAGTCGCCCATGCTCTCCTGCCCGGTCGCCAGCACCAGCTTGCGGGCATGCAACGTCTCCTTGCGCCCGCCGCTGCGCACGGTCACCGCGAGCAATCCATCTGCCGGAGCGATGTCGATCACCTCGGCCTCGTTGCGGACGGGGATGCCGACGACATGGCGGAACCAGTCGAGGTAGTCGGCCCAGTGCCGCCGGTCGATCAAGCCGAGCCGGTCCCAGCTTTCGACGCCGAATTTCGCCTCGTGCCAGGACTGGTAGGTGAGGCTCGGCATGTCGAGATCGGGGCCGGTGAAGTCCTTCGGGCTGCGCAGCGTGTGCATCCGCGCATAGGATCGCCACGGCCCTTCCTGCCCGGCTGGGGCCTTGTCGAGCACGAGGATGTTGTCGACCCGCGAGCGCAACAGCCCGAAGGCCGTGGCGAGACCGGACTGGCCGCCACCGACGATGATGACGTCGTGAGCCGGCTTGCCGTCCGGCGCCATGACGGGCTTCAGCCAGGTTGCACGCGGATGCGCGGTACGGTCGAGATCGGCCGCGATGCGGCTTTCGAGAACGGACAGGCCATCATGTTTCATGGCCTGTCCCGATGCAGCGTTCATGCCGACAATCTCCCCCACCCCTGCCTCTTGCCCGATCGCTCAGGCCGCCAGCCAGCCGCCATCGACCACCAGCGTCGTCCCCGTGCTGAAGGAGGAGGCAGCGCTGGCGAGATAGAGGGCTGCCTGCGCGACCTCCTCCGCCCGCCCGAAGCGCTTCATCGCGTGGCGGTTGCGCGAGGCCTCGCGCACGGGCTCCGGATCGGCATGGCGGGCGAAGCTCCGGCGCAGCATCGGCGTATCGATCGCACCGGGCGCGATCGCGTTCACGCGGATACCGTCGCCGACATAGTCGAGCGCCATCGTCCGCGTCAGACTGAGGATCGCGCCCTTGGCGGCGATATAGGCGCTGTTGCCGCGCCCGCCGGCGAGCGCGAGCTGCGAGGCGAAGGTCACGATCGAACCACCGCCGCGCGCCTGCATCAGCGGGATCGCGGCCCGCGCGAACAGGAAGGTCCCGCCGACATTGGCGCGGAACACGGCATCCCAGTCCTCCGGCGCCGTCGTCGTCACCGTGCCACCGCAGGAAAAGCCCGCCGCCGTCACCAGCACGTCGAGGCCACCGAAGCGCGTGGCGCAGGCTTGCGTGACGGCATCCGCAAAGCCGGGCAGCCCGACATCGCCGCTCTCGGTCAGCGCCTCGCCGCCGGCAGCCGCGATCTGCGCCGATGTTTCGGCGAGCCCCGCCTCATCGCGGTCCACGAGAGCCAGGCGTGCGCCCTCCTGCGCGAAGAGCAGCGCGATCGCCTGCCCGATCCCCGATCCAGCGCCGGTCACGAGCGCGACCTTCCCCTCGAGCCTCATCGTCCGGTCTCCAAGTTCTGTCCAAGCCCCAAGTTCTGTCCAAGTCCCGAGTCCTGTCCAAGCCCCATGTCCTGTCCATGCGCCCGCCACCAGGCCGCGAGCAGGTCGGCCGAATCCAGCCCCTCCGTCTGGGCGCACCAGCCGAGATCATCCGCTATCCGTTCGACGACGAGCGGCACCCGGTCGGATGGGCCATGAAAATCGATCGTCGCCGCCTCGCCGGGCCCGGCCAGCCGGCAAATGAAGCCCGGAAAGGACGCGGCCAGCCGCTGGCCCCAGTCCAGCATGCTGAAACGGCGGCCGGTCGAGACGTTGTAGACGCCGTGGCCGAGCCGGGGCGCTCCCGCCACCGCCAGCACGGCATCGGCGACATCCGGCGCGTAGATCCAGTCGCGCAGGCCCGCGCGCGGCAGGATCGCGGCCTTACCTGCCGCAGCGGCCGCCAGGATCTGGCAATGCGGGGAGAGCGTGTCGCGCACCCCGGTCGCGTGCTCCCAGGGGCCGAAGACGCCGCTGAGCCGCAGGCTCACCAGATCGATGCCCCAGAGATCGCCGAGCCGCGCCCCGACCCGCTCGCTCGCCCATTTGGTGATGGCATAGAGCCCGACCGGATCGCCCGGCGTGTCCTCGGCGAGTTCGTCGACCCGCTCGCCGGCTGCGCCATAGGCGGCAGCCGAACTGAGATTGATCACCCTGCGCACGCCCGCCGCCCGCGCCGCTACAAGGATCGGCACCTGCGCCAGCAGGTTGACCTGCAGGATCGCCGCCGGCATCTGCGCGTCCCGCTCGCGCCCGGCCGTGATCGCAGCCCCCATGATCACGACGTCGGTGCCGGGCTGCACGACCGCCGCGACCGCGTCGGCATCGGTGACATCCCCGATCCGCGGCTCGAATCGCCCGGACAATCCTGCGAAGGCGCGGAGCGTCGCCTCCGGCATGGCGGAGCGGTCGAACGCCACGACGTCGTGTCCCGCCGCGAGCATCGCCTCTGCGATGTTGAGACCGACGAAGCCGGCGCCGCCGAAGATCAGGATTTTCACGGGAGAGACACCTCGTCGCAGGGGCGGGTTCAAGCGAACTAAGGGCGTCGCTGTCGCGTCGGCAAGCCCGGAACCTGCGGGGGCGCCTGCGGTTTCGGCAGGGCCGGAAGGATTGCGCGCGGACCGCCCATGGTCTAGGCGTCCCCCATCATCCTCCGGACCCGCTGTTCGCCTGCCGCGCGATCCCCGCGACGCGCCTTCGCGGCCACGCCGAGCGGCGCCGGTTCCGCATTCCCCAAAGGAGCCCATCATGGCCCGCAAGAAATCAAAACCGCTCGATGCCGAATTCGTGATGTTCGACGTCGTCTATGTCGACGGCTCGCGCCGCTCCAACCGGCGTGTGCCGAGCGCCATCCTCGGCGGCCTGGACGGTGACGAGCCGGCCCGCGACGCCATCATGGAGCAGGACCGCGCCATCGCCGAGAAATCCGGCATGCCGCCGCTCGAGATCGCCAGCATCGAGCGCTCCGGAAAGCCCCCCGAAAAGCCCGCGCGAAAGGGCTGAATGGGCGCCGGCCGCGGAAACCGATTGACGTAGTATTGCAGCAACTTCGCACACGCATTTAACCCAAATCACGCTGTTTTGCTTGACCTCCCATGGCTCCTGCATTTTAGTCCCGAGCAGCCATTGGGAGGCTGCAAAAAGGGACCAAAAATGCGTACCATTCTGATTGTCGGGGCTATGGCGGCCATGCTTGCCGGCTGCCAGACTGCGCAGGAATCGCTCGCTGACGCCGAAGTCACCTGCGAGGCGCAGGGCTTCCGCCCCGGCACTCGCGCCTATCAGCAGTGCCGCTCCGCGAACTATGTCGAGAACCGCCGCGCCTCGAACGAGGCCAGCAGCGCCGTTGCGGCCGGCGTCGCGGCCGGCGTCGTCGGTGGCGCGATCGCTGCCTCGGCCAATCGCGGCTATTATCGTCGCGGCTATTACGGCGGCTATTGGTGGTGAAATCGGGAGGGGCCGCAACATGATGTCGCGGCCTTCCCCAGTCTAGAACAGACCCTGCCGCAGCGATGCGGCAGGGTTTTTATTTGGGCTTTGCTGCGTCGGCCGGAAGCACCCGGCCGTTCGCGTCAGCGCTTGGCCGTGCGCTTTCGGGCCGGCGCCGGCTCGCTGGCTCCGGCCGAGGACAGCAGCGAGCCGAGCACATAGATCGCGATGCCGACGCCCAGCAGCGCCGCGATCGGCTCGCGCTCGGCGCGCCTGACGATCATCCGCCCGCCATGGTCGGCGTAGTCCCGCGCCTGGCTGGCATAGTCGCGCACCTGCTCGCGAGCCACGCCACTATTGCTGCGCAGCCACTTCTCGCCGCTCTTGAGCGCATTCTCCCCGGCCTGCGCCGCATCGCTTCCATAGTTCTGCAACATGCGGCTCCAGCGCCCGTAATCCGGCTCATACCGCTCGAAGCGCGAAGAGGACGATCCCCGAAGGCCAGCCCAGGCGATCAGCCCGACGCTGAGCGCGCCGAGCCCGAACGCCGCCAGTGGATGGCGCACCACGGCCTCTCTGACCGCTTCGCCGCTCTCGCGGGCGAGCTCTGTCGGGTCGGTTTCCGTAATCGCATCCCTGGCCCGGTAATAGCTGTCGCGGACCGTTTCCGTCGCCTTCTCGGCCAGATTGGAAGCCTTGGCGCGCACCGTGCCGGCAGTGCTCTCGATATCGTCGCGGATCTCGTCCCGATCTTTTGGAACGTCGGGCGGAAAGGTGTTCATGGTCGCCATCGCGGTGTCTCCATTGTGCGGACGCGGTCGGATGCATCGGGCTCATCGCCGGCGCCATCGGCCGGCTGGCAATGCGAGCGCCTGGACAGTGAACGAGGCACCGGCGCGAGAGTTCCGGCCGGAACCGAGAAAGCTGCCGTCCGGCGCAAACGGAAACATTCCGGCCGTTAAAACGCCGCCACCGGTCATCACAAGGCCAAGATTGAATGCGACCTCTCCGACCGACCCACTCGTTCGCGATAAGGAGACGCTCATGGAAGCCCAGCACCTCCTGATCCAGCATCCCTGCGTGATGTCGGACCCCGAATGGATCGCCCTCGAAAGCATCGAGGAACAGACCAACCATTTCGTCTTCGATGTCTCGATGCTCCACGTCCTGAAGGGCCGGGGCCTCGTCGAGGCGACCGGGGAGCGCTGGCGCATCACCGAGCGGGGCCAGCGCCGGTTGCACGAGCGCGACATCTGATCCGGCTCCATCGCTTTTGCGCCTTGCCGGCCGGCCGCGTTCCATCGCGCCGGCCGGTTTCGTTTGGGCCGCCAATGGCCGGCATCCGGTCGCCGCGCCGATCGGCGGCCTCCCGGAGCGGCCTCCTTCTGGAAATCGGCCGCCACCGACACCATTCTGAGCGAGCAGACATTTCGGATTTCCGCGCAGGGAGCGCCATGGCCAAGCCCGTCAGCATCACCGTCTCCCATGATCTCGGCCGCGAGGGCGCGCTGACGCGCCTGCGCGAGGGCATCGACCGCATTCGCGACCGGCTCGGCATGGTGAAGATGCAGCTCGTCGAGGAGCGCTGGGAGGGCGACAGCCTGCATTTCGGCGTCGCCGCTCTCGGCTACACCGTGCGCGGCCGGCTCGATGTCGAGCAGGCGCTGGTGCGCATCGAGGTGATGCTGCCCTGGGTGCTCGCCGTCTTCGCCGAGAAGCTGAAGATCGGCGTCGAGAAGCAGGGCCAGATCCTGCTCGAAAAACCCAAGGCCTGACGGCCGCCTGCGGACGGTCCTTCCGCGGGGCTGGCGACCAGCGCCGGTCCCCGGCGCAATAGCGCCCGGTGCGACAGCCCGGCGGTTGAAATCACCCGGCGCAGCCAGCATGGTCGGCCGCGCCCCATTCCTGGCCTTTCGTCGCACATCCTTCCGGGAGACCCATGCATCACGGCCCGCTGATCGCCATCCTCGTCGCGGGCCTCGGCCTTGCTTTCGTCTTTGGGGCCCTTGCCCAGAAACTCCGCATCTCACCGCTGGTCGGCTATCTCGTCGCCGGCGTCGCCGTCGGGCCCTTCACGCCGGGTTTCGTCGCCGACCAGAACCTCGCCAACGAACTCGCCGAAATCGGCGTCATCCTGCTGATGTTCGGCGTCGGCCTGCATTTTTCGCTGAAGGACCTGCTTTCGGTGAAGGCGATCGCGGTTCCCGGCGCCATCGTTCAGATCGGCGTCGCGACGCTGCTCGGCATGGGGCTCGGCCTGCTGCTGGGCTGGAGCTGGGTCGCCGGCCTCGTCTTCGGCCTGGCGCTCTCGGTCGCCAGCACCGTGGTGCTGCTGCGCGCCCTGCAGGAGCGCCGGCTCGTCCAGAGCGAGAAGGGCAAGATCGCGGTCGGCTGGCTGATCGTCGAGGACCTCGCCATGGTCCTCGCCTTGGTGATGATCCCGGCGGTGGCGGATGCGCTGAACGGCTCGCGGCCAGGTGTGCCCACACCGCTGGCGGGGCAGTTCGATCTCGGCCTCTGGGGCGTTCTCGGCTTCACGCTGATGAAGGTCGTCGCCTTCATGGCGTTTATGCTCGTCGTCGGGCGGCGCGTCATCCCCTGGGTGCTGCACTGGGTGGCCCATACCGGCTCGCGCGAACTGTTCCGCCTCGCCGTGCTGGCGGTGGCGCTCGGCGTCGCCTTCATCGCGGCGACCCTGTTCGGCGTCTCCTTCGCGCTCGGCGCCTTCTTCGCCGGCATGATCCTGAGCGAATCCCCGCTCAGCCAGCGAGCGGCCGAGGAATCGCTGCCCCTGCGCGACGCCTTCGCGGTGCTGTTCTTCGTCTCGGTCGGCATGCTGTTCGACCCGGCGATCCTGCTGCGCGCCCCCGGCCCGCTGCTGGCGACGCTGGCGATCATCCTCCTCGGCAAGTCGCTCGCCGCCTGGCTGATCGTGCGGGCCTTCGGCCGTTCGAACGGCGTCGCCCTGACGATCTCGGCCTCGCTCGCCCAGATCGGCGAGTTCTCCTTCATCCTGGCGGGGCTCGGCGTCTCGCTGGCGATCCTGCCGGCGCAGGGGCGCGACCTGATCCTTGCCGGCGCGATCCTGTCGATCCTGCTCAACCCCGTGCTGTTCGCGCTGGTCGACCGTTTCGGCGGCGAGGCCGGTCCGGCGAAGCCCAAGTCCGGCCCGACACAATCGAGCCCGGCCGAGCCCGAGCCGGAAGCGAAGCCCGATCTCGACATCGTCCCGACCGAACTCGAAGATCACATGGTCGTCGTCGGCTATGGCCGCGTCGGCGCGCTGCTCGGCGCCGGCCTGCTGGCGCGCGGCGAGAAGGTTCTGGTCATCGAGGAGCAGGGGGACGCGGTCGAAGCCGCGAAACGCGACGGCGCCGAACTGCTGCTCGGCAACGCAGCCGACCCTGCCGTGCTGGCCGCGGCGGGGCTCGACCGCGCCAAGCGGCTCTTCGTCGCCATCCCCCAGAGCTTCGAGGCCGGCCAGGTCTGCGAGCAGGCCCGTCGCGACAATCCGGCCCTGCCGATCGTCGCCCGCGCCCATTCCGACGCGGAGGTGGCGCATCTGACCAAATGCGGCGCGACGCTGACGATCATGGGCGAGGCCGAGATCGCCCGCGCCATGCTGGCGCTCTGCGCCGCCCCGGAACCGCCGCCGGCGGAGCCACCGGCTCAGCCGCAGCCGGCCTGATAGATCGATTCACGAAGAACCGCACCGTCATCCCGGATGCAGCGAAGCGGAACTCCGGGATCCATCGTAGAGAGTGCGCTTTACGATGGATCCCGGAGCTGCGCGGCTTCGCCGCTTGTCCGGGATGACGGCGTGATTCCACGCCAAACGAGCTCAAGCCAGTTCGAACCTGATGTCCTGCGCGCCTTCCCAGAGCGTCTTGCGCCCGAGCGCGTAGAGGTTCTCCAGACCCGACGTCAGGGTGAGGAAGTGGTTGCCCGAGAGCACGCCCGCCTTGCTGGCGAACTGCACGCCGCCATAGGCAAGCAGGATCTCGGTCTCGCTGACGCCGCCCGGATACAGGATGATGTGGCCCGGAGCCGGATAGGCCGTGTTGTTCTCATAGCCGACACCGAAATCGAGATCGCCGAGCGGCACCCAGACGCCCTCGCCGCTCCAGCGCACATGCACGATCTTGCTGGTGAACGGCATGTGGCGAAGGAAGGAGGCGCAGGTCTTCGGCGCGGCCTCGCGCTCCAGTTTGGCCCCGAAGGTGAAGGGGCCCGCGGTGACGATGAGGTCGGACATGGAACGGCAGTCTCTCGGTTCGGTGTTGCATCGAATGTGGAACAGCGAGGCCTGCGCCCATGCTTGTGACGTTCGGCCGTCGTAAACCTCTACGAGAACGCCGCCTTCAGGTCGAGCGTCCCGACCTTTCCGATCGCCTCGTAGTTGCGCTTCAGCCAGCGCCGCGCCGCCGCGCGGCCAATGTCGCGCAGCCGCAGCAGGAAATCCCAGTCGGCGTTCAGCCGCGAAGACGACGTCATCTCCGCCAGCGGCGGGCCGCCGTCGATCCGGTGCATCAGGACGCGCTTGTACTCGTCCTTGGGCAGCTTGCCGCCGTCGATCAGGCGGTTGACGAAGTCGATGGCGCGCAATTCGCGCAGCAGCGAGGCGTTGAAGGTGATCTCGTTCAGCCGGTCCTGGATGTCGCGCGCCTTGGTCGGCAGCTCCTTGCGCAGCAGCGGGTTGATCTGGACCAGCAGGATGTCGTCGCCCGCCGCCTGGTAGAAGAGCGGAAACAGCGCCGGATTGCCCATATAGCCGCCGTCCCAGTAAGCCTCCCCGCCGATCTCGACCGCCTGGAACAGCATCGGCAGGCAGGCCGAGGCCATCAGGTGATCGGCCGTCATCTCCGGACCGTTGAAGACCCTGATCTTGCCGGTGCGGACATTGGTCGCCGCGATGAAGAGCTTCACCGCGGTGCAGGCCCTGACCTTGTCGAAATCGATCAGGTCGGCGATCACCCCGCGCAACGGATTGATGTTGAGCGGGTTGATGTCGTAGGGGCTCGCCACCTTCGAGAACATCTCAAACCAGATCATGCCCGGCGGCACGCCGTTGGAACCGCCCCAGGCGCCCAGCAGGGTGTCGATCAGCGAGCGCTCGGAGCCACCATATTTGCCGTCGACGCTGATCGACCGCCAGAAGGTCTCGAGCTTGGTGCGCGCGCCCTCGGCGCCACCCTCGATCCAGCCCTCGCTCAGCACCACCGCGTTCATCGCACCGGCGCTCGTGCCCGACAGCGCCTCGATGGCGAGCCGGCCATCCTCGAGGATCGCGTCGAGGACGCCCCAGGTGAAGGCGCCATGCGCGCCGCCGCCCTGGAGCGCCAGCGAGACCGACTTCTCCGCCTTCGGCCCGGCGAGACCGACGATCGACTGCGTCGCCTTCTTGCGGCCGGTCACGCGGCGGTCCAGCCGCCATCCATCGGCAGCGTCGCGCCGGTGATCGACTTCGCCGCATCGGTGCAGAGGAACACGGCCAGCGCCGCGACCTGATCGACCGTGACGAACTCCTTGGTCGGCTGCGCATCCAGCAGCACGTCGTTGATGACCTGCTCCTTGGTCAGCCCGCGCGCCTTCATGGTGTCGGGGATCTGCTTCTCGACCAGGGGCGTCCAGACATAGCCCGGCGCGATGGCATTCACCGTGATGCCCTTGGTCGCGACTTCCAGCGCCACCGTCTTGGTCAGGCCGGCGATCCCGTGCTTGGCGGCGACATAGGCCGATTTGAAGGGCGAGGCGACGAAGGCATGCGCGGAGGCCGTGTTGATGATCCGGCCCCAGCCCTTCGCCTTCATCTTCGGCAGCGCGGCGCGCGTCGTGTGGAAGGCCGAGGACAGGTTGATAGCGATGATCTGGTCCCATTTCGCGATCGGGAACTCGTCGATCGGGGAAACGAACTGGATGCCCGCATTGTTAATGAGGATATCGACCGCCCCGAAGGCGTCTTCGGCCTGCGCGATGAAGCCTGCAATTTCCTCGGGCTTGGTCATGTCGGCACCGGAGAACAGCACCTTCACGCTGAATTCGCTGGCGAGGTCGGAGCGGAGCTTTTCCGCCTCATCGGGGGGCATGATGCCGTTGATCACGAGATGGGCGCCTTCCTTGGCGAGCGCCCTTGCATAGGCGAGCCCGATGCCGGAGGTGGAACCCGTGATGACGGCCGCGCGATCTTTGAGAAACATTGGCTTCAAGGCTCCTGACAATCGGTAGGAAAATGCTTAGGTTCGGGCCGAACAAGGCAATGTCGCCAGGACAGGACAGTCAAGACAGGACCGTCTGGACAGGATAGCCCGCACGTTGCCCGATGACCCCTTGCAACGCAACATGACGAAAATGCAGCCACACGCCCATCCTCATGGCGACCATACGCACGACGACCATGCGCATGCCGACCACCGCGCCTCGCATGACGGGCGCCTCCCGCAGGGCGAAGAAGGCTGCCGTCACGCGCATGACCACCGCGCCCATGCCGCCGAGGCCTTGGCCCGGGCCGAACGCATCTGCCGCGAGCGCGGCCTGCGCCTGACCCCGATCCGAGCCAAGGCGCTCGAAGCACTCCATGCCGATCATCGCCCGGTCGGCGCCTATGATCTGGCCGACCGCATCTCGCCGCCCAGTGGGCGTCGTCTGGCGCCCATCTCGATCTATCGTGCGCTCGATTTCCTGGTCGAACAGGGCTTCGTCCACCGCCTCTCCTCGCGCAATGCCTATGTCGCCTGCCTGCATGGCCATGGCGCGGGCGAGGTCGTGGCCTTCCTGATCTGCGAGGTCTGCGGCGGCGTCGACGAGGATTCATCGCCCGCGATGAAGAAGGCCGTCGCGGCGATCGCCCAGACCAGGCAGTTCTCCCCGTCGCATCAGGTGGTCGAGATCGTCGGCCGCTGCGAGCATTGCCGGGAGAGCCGGGCATGAACGAGCGGGCCTTTCCCTGCCTGAGCGCCGAGCATTCCGGTCCGCAGGCGCGTCATCTGACCGTCCCGGTGATGGTCGGCAACGTCGCGGTCGGCGGCGGCGCGCCGATCGTCGTCCAGTCCATGACCAATACCGACACGGCCGACATCGCCGGCACGGTGGCACAGGTCGCGGCGCTGGCGCGGCAGGGCTCCGAGCTGGTCCGCATCACCGTCGATCGCGACGAGGCGGCCGCGGCCGTGCCAAAGATCCGCGAGAGGCTCGACCGCGTCGGCATCGACGTGCCGCTGATCGGCGACTTCCATTATATCGGCCACAAGCTTCTGGCCGATCATCCCGCCTGCGCCGAAGCCCTGGCGAAATACCGCATCAACCCCGGCAATGTCGGCTTCAAGGACAAGAAGGACCGCCAGTTCGGCCAGATCGTCGAGCTCGCGATCCGTCATGGCAAGGCGGTGCGCATCGGCGCCAACTGGGGCTCGCTCGACCAGGAACTGCTGACCGCGCTAATGGACGAGAACGCCCGCCAGCCGCGCCCGCTCGACGCCCGCGCCATCATGCGCGAGGCGATGGTCCAGTCGGCCCTGCTCTCGGCCGTGCGCGCCGAGGAGATCGGGCTCGGCAAGGACAGGATCATCCTCTCGGCCAAGGTCTCCGGCGTGCAGGACCTGATCACCGTCTACCGCATGCTGGCGAGCCGCTCCGACTATGCCATCCATCTCGGCCTCACCGAGGCCGGCATGGGCTCCAAGGGCATCGTCGCCTCCTCGGCGGCGCTCGGCATCCTCTTGCAGGAAGGGATCGGCGACACGATCCGCTTCTCGCTGACGCCCGAACCCGGCGGCGACCGCACGCTCGAGGTCAAGGCGGCGCAGGAACTGCTCCAGACCATGGGCTTCCGCGCCTTCGTGCCGCAGGTCGCGGCCTGCCCCGGCTGCGGCCGCACCACCTCGACCGTCTTCCAGGAGCTGGCGCGCGATATCCAGACTTGGATTGCCGACTCCATGCCCGACTGGAAGACGCGCTATCCCGGCGTCGAGAGCCTCAATGTCGCGGTGATGGGCTGCATCGTGAACGGCCCGGGCGAATCCAAGCACGCCGATATCGGCATTTCCCTGCCCGGCACGGGCGAGGAACCGACGGCGCCGGTCTTCGTCGACGGCAAGAAGGTCCGGACGCTGCGCGGCGCAGGCATCGCCGACGACTTCAAGGTCATGGTCGATGATTATGTGGCGCAGCGTTACGGTGGACAGGCCAGTGCGGCGGAATGATCCAGCCCGCCCGGCATCGACTGCGAAGCTGCGCCTTTGCGTGCTGACGGCATTGTGTTAGAGGCCCCGGCCTTTCGCTGCACGGCAGCGCGCGCGGAGATCCCCTATGGGGCATGACCAGACGAATCCCCCGGCCCAGAGGACGGAGGATTCCCGTTTCGGCCTGGAAGACGGCCATGGCGGCGAGGCCCGGAACGGCCATGCCGGCAGCAGCTACGCAGCGCTGGCGCTGGGTGCCCTCGGCGTCGTCTACGGCGACATCGGCACGAGCCCGCTCTACGCCCTGCGCGAAACCGTGCTGGCGGCGACCGCGGCCCATGGCGAACTGAGCGCCGCGGTCGTCGGCGCGCCGGTGCCGCGCGACATCGTCATCGGGGTGCTCTCGCTGATCCTGTGGTCGCTCGTCATCGTCGTCACGCTGAAATATGTCCTGCTGCTGATGCGGGCCGACAATAATGGCGAAGGCGGCATCCTGACGCTGGTCGCGCTGGCCCAGCGCGGGGTCGGGCGGGCGCGCGGCGGCATCGTGCTGTTCCTCGGCATGGCCGGCGCGGCCCTATTCTACGGCGACGCGGTCATCACGCCGGCGATCTCGGTGCTCTCGGCCGTCGAAGGCATCAAACTGGTGACACCGGCGCTCGATCAATATGTCGTCTGGATCGCCACTGGCATCCTGATCGCGCTGTTCCTGGTCCAGAGCGGCGGCACCGCGAAGGTCGCGAATTTCTTTGGTCCGATCACGCTGGTTTGGTTCCTGGCGCTGGCCGGGCTCGGCATCTACCACATTGCCGATGACCTCGGCGTGCTGGCCTCGGTCAATCCGTATTACAGCCTGCGCTTCTTCCTCGACCATCCCAGCGTGTCGCTTGCCGTGCTCGGCTCGGTCTGCCTGGCCGTCACCGGCGCCGAAGCGCTCTATGCCGATATGGGCCATTTCGGCCGCGGGCCGATCCGCGGCGCCTGGATCTGGCTGGTCTTCCCGTCGCTGTGGCTGAACTATCTCGGCCAGGGCGCACTGATCCTCTCGGACCCGACCGCCATCGACAACCCATTCTACAAGCTCGCCCCGGATGTCCTGATCCTGCCGCTGGTCATCCTGGCGACGATCGCCACGATCATCGCCAGCCAGGCCGTGATCACCGGCGCCTATTCGCTGACCCGCCAAGCCGTGCAGCTCGGCCTGCTGCCGCGCCTCGAGATCCGCCACACCTCGGAGCATACCTCCGGCCAGATCTACATCCCGCGCATCAACTGGATGCTTCTCGTCATCGTCCTGGTGCTGGTCTGGACCTTCCGGACCTCGTCGAACCTGTCGCACGCCTATGGCATCGCGGTCTTCGGCACGATGGTGGTGAGTTCGCTGCTGGCCTTCATCGTGATCCGCCGCGTCTGGGGCTGGAGCCTGCCTGCGACGGTGGCCCTGATCCTGCCCTTCCTCATCATCGACGTTGCCTTCTTCGCCGCCAACATGCTGAAGCTGCTCAGCGGCGGCTACATGCCGGTGCTGCTGGCGATCGCGCTCGTCATGCTGATGTGGACCTGGGTGCGCGGCACCAAGATCCTTTTCGACAAGACCCGCAAGACCGATGTGCCGCTGCTCGAACTGGTCGGCATGCTGTCGAAGAGCCCTCCTGTCCGGGTCAAGGGCATGGCCGTCTTCCTGACGAGCGATCCCGAGACGGCCCCGGCCTCGCTGCTGCACAACCTCAAGCACAACAAGGTCCTGCACGAGCGCAACGTCATCCTGACCGTACGCTCGGCCGACACGCCGCGCGTCGCCGAGGAGGAGCGCGTTCGCCTCTCGCGCATCACCGACGACTTTTGGCGGGTCGATCTGGTCTATGGCTACATGGAGAGCCCGAACGTGCCCAAGGGGCTCGCGATCCTGCGCAAGCAGGGCTTCAAGTTCGACATCATGTCGACCTCGTTCTTCCTGTCGCGCCGCTCGATCAAGGCCTCGCCGCAATCGGGCATGCCAGTCTGGCAGGACAATCTCTACATCTCGCTCACCAAGAGCGCCACCGACGCGACCAACTTCTTCCAAATCCCCACCGGCCGCGTCGTCGAGGTCGGAACCCAGGTCACGGTCTGAGCAGGGCCGATACGTCATGCTCGGGCTCGACCCGAGCATCTCATGACGAGGATTCTCGGGTCTGCGTTACGCTTCGCTCGAGAATGACGCTCCCGTCGCTCAATCCATCCGCGCCGCCGTCTCCGGGACCTTCCGCACCCGCTCGCGATAGAGCAGGTAGAGACCCGACGCGATCACGACCGATGCGCCCACGAAGGTCCAGGCGTCCGGGAACTGCCCGAAGACGAACCAGCCCAGCAGGATCATCCAGACGATCTGCGAGTAGATGAAGGGCGCCAGCACGGTCGCCGGCGCCAGCCGATGCGCCAGGATCAGCAGCCAATGGCCGAAACCGCCGAAGGCGCCGGTGCCGAGCATTACCAGCCAGACGAACGGCGTCTGCGGCGTCGTCCAGAAGAACGGGATCAGTGGCAGCACGGCCAGCGTTCCGGCGACGCCGGAATAGATCATCGTCGTCTCCGGCGGGTCGTAGGCCGCGAGCTGCCGGGTCGCCAGCGCATAGAAGCTGTAGCAGACGGTCCCGAAGACGCAGAGCAGCGCCGCCGGATGCATGCCGCCCATCCCCGGCCGCGTGATGATGAGCACGCCGACGAAGCCGACGGCGATCGCCGCCAGCCGGCGCGGACCGGGCCATTCGCCGAGCAGCGGCCCGGCGACCAGCGCCACCAGCAACGGCCCCGCGAACATGATCGAGACGGTCTCCGCGAGCTGCAGGTATTTGAGCGCGACGAAGTTCAGCGCCGTCGCCCCCAACAGCAGAAGCGAGCGGATGCCCTGGAGCCAGGGCCGCTTGGTGCGCAGGACGCCGGGATGGCTCCAGGGGTTCAACAGCATCAGCACAAGGACCATGCTGCCGGCATAGCGGGCGAACACCGCCTGGACCGGATGCATATGGCCCGACAGCCACTTGGCGCTGGTGTCGAGCAGGGCGAAGAACAGCACCGCGCAGCAGATCAGGCCGATCGCGATCAGGCGTGAGCGGCCGGTTTCCGGAAGATGGGACGAAGCGGCGGGCAAGGCTGTTCCCGTCATGCGCTGGGAGAATGACGGGATTAGATTTAACCGATTTGCAGCCTCTGACCAGCGGCTGAGCGCATGCACTCCATGCGCGTATCAGGGTTTGCCGCGAAGCCCGGGCGAAGCCGCGTCCGGCTCAGGCGTCGCTGTCGACCTCGTCGCCATCGGCGTCGGGATCATCGACCTCGACTCCGGCCTTGGACAACCCCTTGGCGGCCTTGCGCAGCAGGCGGCGAAGCTGCTTGCGCTCCTTGCCGTCGAGCTTGTCGAGCAGTTCGTCCTCGACCTGCGTCCAGACCGCGTCGAGCGCGCCGGCGGTCTTGTGCCCGGCCTCCGTCAGCGCGACCTGCACGAGCCGCCCGTCACGGCCGCCGCCCTCGCGCGTAACCAGCCCCTGCAACGAGAGCCGGCCGATGGTCTTGGACACGGTCGGCGGCTTGACTCGCAGCAGTGTCGCCAGTTCGCCCATCGTCATCGGTGCGGGTTGCAGCGCCTTCAGCGCCTGCTCCTGGCCGGGAAACAGGCCGAGCGCATTCAGCCTCTCGCCCATGCGCGCGCGATGCAGACGAGCCGTGACGAGCAAGGCCCGGCCAACGCTCTTCTCGAGTGCCTTGGTCATCTCGCTCGGTCCTTGGCTCGATCCCTGGCTCGATCCCGGCCGCGATCTTTATGCGGATCAGGAAGTCGCTTCGCCGGCTGCCTGTTCGCTCGCCAAGATGACAGCGTGATGACGATCATACCCCAATTGTCACAGAGCACGCATCTTTTCGCCGACCGATCGCAGGAAATCCGCGCGGGCTTCCGGCGTCGCGCGATTCATATCGTAATGCGCCAGATAGCGTGGTCTTGCGGTGGGATGGCAGACCGCCCGCAGCACCCGGCGGACCAGCTTCCGCGGCGGATCGCCCATCAGCAAAGCGCGCCAGCGCGTGCCGCCATAGGTGGTGACGGCGGCTAGCTTGCGGATGTTCCAGAGATTGGGCCGGACCTTGCCGTCCACCATCTTGAACGAGACGCCGGGCAGGAAGACGCGGTCGAAGAACCCTTTCAGGATCGCGGGATAGCCGAAATTCCAGACCGGGAAACACAGCACCAGCGCTTCCGCCGCCTGCACTCGCGCGACATAGCCGGCAACTGGCTGGGTATTGCTGACGAGGTCGTGGTAGCCGACCCGCTCCTCGCGGCTCAGCAGGGGATCGAACCCCTCGGCATAGAGGTCGCAGTCGTCGACTTCGTGCCCGGCCAGCCGCAGGCTCTCGACCACAGCGCCGTGAAGAGCCGCGCCATAGCTCTCGGGATTCGGGTGGGCGTAGAGGACGAGCACCCTCATCCTTAGCCGACCCCAGCTTCCGACAGGCTGCGGAACAGGAAGGTGCCGCCTGCGCGGTAGTCATAGGACGGATCCTCCCAGGCGATCATCTTGCCGGGGTTGAGCAGCCCCTGCGGATCGGCCTCGCGCTTGAAGGCGAGCTGGGCCTCGTCGGTCTGCTTCATGCCGCCCTCCTCCAGCGTGTAGCGATGCGGGTTGAAGATCGGCGCGCCCATATCCTCATGGATGGCCATGATCTCTTCCAGCCGCTCCTCCGTGCTGAAGCGCACCAAGGGCAGGCCAAAGCAGGTGACCTTGCCGTCGAAACGGACGAATTCGAGATGGCAGACCACCTCCTCGCCGAAGCGGGCATGGATCGCGTCGATCAACTCGACCTGGTTCGGGAAGGGGTAGAGCACCTGCAGATAGGTGATCGACGGATCGACGCGCAGCGCCCGCAGCGTCGTGTGGTTCCAGCCGAGTTCGTAAGCCGGCGGCAGGCCCTTGGCCTCCTCCGCCGAGAGCCTGTCCGATCGCAGCAGCAATTCCGCCCCCTTGAACCGCCGCGCATAGGCGAGCAGCGACTCGACCGCGAAATCCGCGACCATCACGATCACC
Source organism: Allobosea sp. GW822-FHT03F07 (assembly GCF_058801345.1). Taxonomy (NCBI): domain Bacteria; kingdom Pseudomonadati; phylum Pseudomonadota; class Alphaproteobacteria; order Hyphomicrobiales; family Alloboseaceae; genus Allobosea; species Allobosea sp. GW822-FHT03F07. Next base: position 543,548 of record NZ_JBXAND010000001.1, on the reverse strand, counting down.
AGATGGCTGTCGCGCGGCAGGAACTTGCGGTGGCGCAGGAAATAGTCGTGCGGCGCGGGCGCTGCGACGACGCAGAGGTTCTTCAGCGCCAGCCCGTCCTGCTCGCCGAGCTCATTGGCGAAGTCGGTCGCAGCCCTGAGCGTGGGAAAGCCAATGATCGCATCGACCCAGTCATAGGCCGGTCCCAGCGGCATCTCGACCTGCGTGATGATGCCGTTCGTGCCATAGGCATGCGCGACCTTGTGCAGATCCTCGCCCGCGAGTTCGAGGATGCGCGGGCTTTCCTCCATCGTCGCGACCCTGAGCCGGATGATGTTGCCCCAGTCGCGCAGGCCGCCCCATTTGATCGAACCGACGCCGCCGGAACCGCCGGCGATGAAGCCGCCGATCGAGGCGGTCTGGTAGGTCGAGGGGTGCAGCCGCAGTTCCTGCCGCGAATGCGCGCGGGTCTCGTCGTCGATCCGCGCCATCACCGCGCCGGGCTCGGCGACATAGCGGCCATGGCCGATCTCCAGCACCTTGTTGAAGCCGGAAAGGTCGAGCAGCACACCGCCCGACAGCGGCATCGCCTGACCGTAATTGCCGGTGCCTGTGCCGCGCGGCGTCACCGGAATCCCGAGCGCATGGCAGGAGGCAAGCACCTCCAGCACCTGCGCCTCACTTGTCGGCGAGACCACGATGTCGGCCGTGACATGGTCGAGCTGGCGCTTCAGCACCGGCGAATACCAGAAGAAGTCGCGACTCTTCTGCTTAACCAGCGCCGGGTTTTCCTCGGTCTTGATCCCGCCGAGGCGGGCCTTGAGGGCGGCGATGTCGTAGCGGGTGGTCATGTAGTCTCAGCCTCTGCCGTCTTGCTCGCCCTTGTGGCGAGCATCCACGTCTTCAACACTGTCCTCGACAAAGGAAGACGTGGATGGTCGGGACAAGCCCGACCATGACGGTAAGGAATGGCGCACGAGGACAACATCACGACCACCCTCCCATCAAATGATCCAGCTCGCGATGGTCCGGCAGCGTCCGGTCGATCGCGCGGCCCTCGACCAGGACGCTCCGGTCGGCCTGGGGGCGCGCGAAGAACTCGGTCCAGTCTCGGGCCCGCGTGAGGATCAGGTCCGCCGGCCCGCCGGCCGCCAGCACGCCCCGGCCTTCCAGTCCCATGATCGTCGCAGGCGTCCGGGCCACCGCATTGGCCCAGTCGTTTCCGGCATGGTCGAGCTGGAGGATACGGGTGCCCTCGCGCAGCACCTCGATCAGATCGAGATCGCCATAGGCGTAGAACGGGTCCCGCGTGTTGTCGGAGGCGATCATCACTGGCACGCCAGCCGCCTGCAGCTCGTGCAGTGCCGTGATGCCGCGCCAGCGCGGTGTCCGGCCGGGCACGCGATCCTGCAGATACATGTTGCACATCGGCAGCGAGACCACGGCGATCCCGGCCTCCCTGACCTTGGCGATGATCCGCGCCTCGACCTCGGGTTCCTGCAGGGCCAGCGAGCAGCAATGCCCGGCGAGGATCCTGCCCTTAAAACGATGCCGGATCGCGGCATCGGCGATGTTCTCCAGCGACCGAGCCGTCGGGTCGTTGGTCTCGTCGACGTGGAAATCGAGATCGAAGCCGTGCTCCATCGCGGTCCGGAAGATGATGTCGAGCGCATCATTCAGCTCCGGGATCATGTAGCTGACGCAGCCGAACAGCCCGTCGCCATGCGCCTTCACCGCAGCGACGACATCGCGGATATGGTTCTGATCGAGCGCGAACTGGATGCCGAAGAGCGGCGAGGCCTGGATCGCGACGCGCCCCGCCCACTCTGCCCGGAGCTCGGCAAGGACAGGCCAGGAGATGCCGATCTGCTTGCCGAGCGAGTCGATATGCGTCCGAACCGCGGCCGTGCCGTGCGCGAAGGCGCAGCGTAGGCCGAACTCCATCCGCGCCCGCACATCGGCGGCCGACCAGTTCGCCTCGCGGTCGGCCATGACGCTGTTCAGCGCGCCCATGAAGCTGCCGTCCGGATTGCGCTGGCGCGGCCAGATATGGCCCTTGTCGAGATGCACATGGCAGTCGACGAGGCGCGGCAGCACGATGCCGCCGTCGAGATCCAAGGCCGGGCCGTCATGCAGGCTTTCCGTTCCCGTCGGCAGGATCGAGGCGATGCGCCCCTCCTCCACCGCGATGTCGATCAGGGCGAGCCCATCGCGGTCGGCGGCTAACCCGCCGGCCTCGACCAGGCAAAGCGGGGCGCGGGCTCGGGCCAGGCGATAGCTGTCCGAAGCGGGAAGCGAGGCGAAGCCGGTCGTCACAGGGGCGGGATCTCCATCAGCATCTCGATTGGCCTGGGCCATGCACGATCGATACCGGCCGCCGATGGCCCGGACAAGACGAATGCGGGCAAGGTGAATTAGGCAAGCCGGCGACGCAGCCGCGACAGCGCGCGTCTCATCCGGGCTTGTCCTGCGCCCCCCGATCGCGCATGAGGGCGGCTTCCCCGCCGATGGAGACGAAGGCCCATGCCGCAGGCAACCCTGATCGATGGAAAGGCCATCGCCGCCGCGCTGCGCGCCGAGATCGCAACCGAGATCGCCGCCATCAAGGCGCAGCGCGGCCTCGTGCCCGGCCTGCATGTCGTCCTCGTCGGCGACGACCCCGCGAGCCGCGTCTATGTCGCCTCCAAGGAAAGGCTCGCCGTCGAGGCCGGCATGAACTCGGTCGCCCATCGCCTGCCGGCAGACACCAGCCAGGCGGACCTGCTGGCCAAGCTCGCCGAACTCAACGCCGACGACAGCGTCGACGGCATCCTGGTGCAACTCCCCTTGCCGAAGCATCTCGACACCGAGGCGGTCGTCGACGCCATCGACCCGGCGAAGGATGTCGACGGCCTTCACCCGGTCAATGCCGGCCGGCTGGCCGGCGGCAAGGCGGGCGGCCTCGTGCCCTGCACGCCGCTGGGCTCGATGCTGCTGCTGCGCCATGTCCTGCCCTCGCTCTCGGGGCTGGAAGCGGTCGTGATCGGCCGCTCCGAGCTGGTCGGCCGGCCCGCCGCGCAGCTCTTGCTGCAAGCCGACTGCACCGTGACCATCGCCCATTCGCGTACGAAGGACTTAGCCGCCGTCGTGCGCCGCGCCGACATCGTCATCGCAGCCGTCGGCCGCCCCGCTTTCGTCAAGGCCGACTGGATCAAGCCGGGCGCGACTGTCATCGACGTCGGCATCAACCGCATGCCCGACGGCAAGCTCGTCGGAGACGTGGATTTCGCCGAGGCCGTGAAGGTCGCGGGCGCGATCACCCCGGTCCCCGGCGGCGTCGGCCCGATGACGATCGCCTGCCTGCTGCGCAACACGCTGACGGCCTTCAAGGCGCGTCGAGGCGACTGAGCGGTCGCATTGGCCTCGTCCTATTTGCTCAGGAAACCTTCGACCGCCACCCGCAATGCTGGAAGGTCGTCTGTGACGACCTTCCAGACGATATCTGGATCGATCCGCCAATATTCGTGTCGCATCAGATTGCCGATGGCCCTGATGCCAAACCAGGGAATATCCGGCTGCTGCGCGAGAAGATCATCGGGAAGATGCCGCACCGCCTCGGAAATGATTTCCAGCGAGCGCTCGATTCCGAGTTGAAGAAAACGATCGGCACTGAAGCTGGCGAGATCGTGCCCGGCGGAAGCCCCTTCGGCGAGGCCGATCGCGTCCAGAATATCTTGCAGGACGATGACGACGTCGCGCGCCATCAGAATATCCGGACGGCCTCGCTCTCGATCTGATCCCGAAGCTTTGGATGAAGACCTTTGCGCGTGGTCAGGTCGATCTCGATTCCGAGTTCCTCGACAAGGAAGGCGTGCATACCCGCAAGATCGATCAGCGAGAATTTGCGACCGGGCGCGACATCGATGAAGACATCGAGATCGCTGCTGTCGCCGGCCTCGTCGCGCGCGGTCGATCCGAACAGGAACACAGCCTCGGCGCCGCGCGCACGCAGCGCATCGGCACGGCGAACCAGTTCGGCTGTGGCTTCGTCGCGGGTCATAGCCCCATTTTTACATCAAACAGGGCCCCGCGCGAAGGCCGCCGATCACATATGGATCTGGCGCTTCTCGACCGCCATCGCCGCTTCCTTGACCGCTTCGGCGAGCGTCGGATGGGCGTGGCATGTGCGGGCGAGGTCTTCCGACGAGCCGCCGAATTCCATCAGCACGGTCACCTCGGCGATGAGGTCTCCAGCATGGGGGCCGATGATGTGGCAGCCGAGCACGCGGTCGGTGGTGGCGTCGGCCAGGACCTTCACGAAGCCGTCGGTATGGCGGATCGCGCGGGCGCGGCCATTCGCCGTGAACGGGAACTTGCCGACCTTGTAGGCGACGCCCTCGGCCTTCAGTTCCTCTTCCGTCTTGCCGATCGCCGCGACTTCCGGTGCGGTATAGACGATGCCGGGGATCGCGTCGTAGTTCACATGGCCGTGCTTGCCGGCGATGATCTCGGCGACAGCGACGCCCTCGTCCTCGGCCTTGTGCGCCAGCATCGGCCCGCGCACTACGTCGCCGATGGCGTAGATGCCGGCGACATTGGTCTTGAAATGATCGTCGATCACGACGCGGCCGCGCTCGGTAGCGACGCCCGCCGCTTCCAGCCCGAGCCCGTCCGTGTTCGGCCGGCGGCCGATCGCGACCAGCACGATATCGGCCGACAGCGTCTTGGCCTCGCCACCGGCGGCCGGCTCGACCGTGATGGTCGCGCCCTTCTTGCCCGTCTCGACCTTGGTGACCTTGGAGCCGAGCTGGAAGGTGAAACCCTGCTTCTCCAGGATGCGCTGGAACTGCTTGGCGACCTCGCCATCCATGCCCGGCAGGATGCGGTCGAGATATTCGACGACGGTGACCTTGGCGCCGAGACGGCTCCAGACCGAGCCGATTTCGAGCCCGATCACACCGGCGCCGACGACGACGAGTTCCTTCGGCACGGCGCTCAGCTCCAGCGCGCCGGTCGAGGTCACGACCGTCTTCTCGTCGATCTCGACGCCGGGCAGACCCATCGCCTCGGAGCCGGTGGCGATGACGATGTTCTTGGTCTCCAGTGCCTGCGTCTTGCCGTCCTCGGCGGTGACGACGACCTTGCCGGCTGCCGGGATCGAGGCCGTGCCGTGGAAGGGCTCGATCTTGTTCTTCTTCAGCAGGAAGGCAACGCCGTTGACGTTGGCGTCGACGGTTTCCTGCTTGTGCGCCGCCATCGCCTTAAGGTCGAGCTTGGGCTTGCCGACGACGATGCCGAGCTTCTCGAAGGTGTGGCCTGCCTCCTCGAACATCTCGGAAGCGTGCAGCAGCGCCTTTGAGGGGATGCAGCCGACATTGAGGCAGGTGCCGCCATGCGTCTTGCGCTTCTCGACGACGGCGACCTTGAGGCCGAGCTGGGCTGCACGGATGGCAGCGACATAGCCGCCGGGGCCGGTTCCAATGACGACGAGATCGTAGGACATCTAAATTGCCTCGCAGTGCCCGTCATGGTCGGGCTTGTCCCGACCATCCACGTCTTCGGAGGCCGGGAGAAAAGTCGTGGATGCTCGGGACAAGCCCGAGCATGACGTCTGAGTTGACCGCCGATGAAAGCGATCAAAGATCCAGCACGAGACGCGCCGGGTCCTCCAGCGCCTCCTTGATGCGGACGAGGAAGGTCACCGCCTCCTTGCCGTCGATGATGCGGTGGTCGTAGCTGACCGCGAGATACATCATCGGCCGGATCTCGATCTTGCCGCCGACGACCATCGGGCGCTCCTGGATCTTGTGCATGCCCAGGATCGCCGACTGCGGCGCGTTCAGGATCGGCGTCGACATCAGCGAGCCGTAGACGCCGCCATTCGAGATCGTGAAGGTGCCGCCCTGCATGTCCTCGATCTTGAGGCTGCCCTCGCGGGCCTTCTTGCCGAGCGCGCCGATCGCCTTCTCGACGCCGGCAATGGACAGCTGGTCGGCGTCGCGCACGACCGGCACGACCAGGCCCTTGTCGGTGCCGACGGCGACCGCGATGTGGTAGTAGTTCTTGTAGACGATGTCGGTGCCGTCGATCTCGGCGTTGACGGAGGGGATCTCCTTCAGAGCCTGGACGCAGGCCTTCACGAAGAAGCCCATGAAGCCGAGCTTCACGCCGTGCTTCTTCTCGAACACGTCCTTGTACTGGTTGCGCAGCGCCATGACGTTGGTCATGTCCACCTCGTTGAAGGTGGTCAGCATCGCGGCTGTGGCCTGCGCCTCCTTGAGGCGGCGCGCGATGGTCTGGCGCAGCTTGGTCATCTTGACGCGCTCTTCGCGCGAGGCGTCGTCGGGGGCGGAGGGCGCGCGGACCTGAACCGGCGCGGCCGGCGCTGAGGCGGCGACGGCAGGGCCGGTCGCGATCGCGGCCAGCATGTCGCCCTTGGTGACGCGGCCGTCCTTGCCCGAGGCGCCGACGCCTGACGGATCGACGCCGCTCTCTGCGGCGAGGCGCGAGACGGCCGGGCCGGAATCGGCGGCCTTGGTCGCAGGCTTGATCTGGGTGTCTCCGGCGACCTCGCCGGTCTTCTTCTCGGCGGCTGCGACGGTCGGCTCGCCGGCCTTGCCGGCGGCCTGCGCCACCGCCGTGTCGGCCTTCGGTGCGGCCGACTTGCCGTCGCCGGCCGAGATCATGCCGAGCAGCGCGGCGACACCGACCGTGTCGCCTTCCTTGGCAACGATCTCGCCGAGCACGCCGGCCGCCGGCGCGTTGACCTCCAGCGTCACCTTGTCGGTCTCGAGCTCGACCAGAGGCTCGTCGGCCTTCACGGCATCGCCCGGCTTCTTGAACCACTTGCCGATGGTCGCCTCGGAGACGGATTCGCCGAGGGTGGGTACGCGGATTTCGGTCGCCATGTCAGGCCTCTGTTTCGTGTCTTTGGTCTGGCGTTCGGATGCCTGGGATCAGCCGGCGAAGGCTTCGTCCAGGAAGGCGTTGAGCTGGGCGACGTGCTTCGACATCAGGCCGGTCGCGGTCGCGGCAGAGGCCGGGCGGCCGACATAGCGCGGACGCTTCGACTTCGAGCCGGCATGGCCCAGCACCCATTCGAGATAGGGCTCGACGAAGGTCCAGGAGCCCATGTTCTTCGGCTCCTCCTGGCACCAGACCACGTCGGCGCCCTTGAAGCGCGACAGCTCATGCGCCAGCGACTTCAGCGGGAACGGATAGAGCTGCTCGACGCGCATCAGGTAGACATCGTCGATGCTGCGCTTCTCGCGCTCCTCCAGCAGGTCGAAATAGACCTTGCCCGAGCAGAGCACGACGCGGCGGATCTTCGAATCCTTGACCAGCTTGGTCGTCGAGTTGCCGCGCTCGGCGTCGTCATGCAGCACGCGGTGGAAGGTCGAGCCTTCGGCGAGCTCCTCGATCGTCGAGACGCAGCGCTTGTGGCGCAGCAGCGACTTCGGCGTCATCAGGATCAGCGGCTTGCGGAAGTCGCGCTTGAGCTGGCGGCGCAGGATGTGGAAGTAGCTCGCCGGCGTCGAGCAGTTCGCGACCTGCATGTTGTCCTCGGCGCACATCTGCAGGAAGCGCTCAAGACGGGCGGAGGAGTGCTCCGGACCCTGGCCCTCATAGCCATGCGGCAGCAGGCAGACGAGCCCCGACATGCGCAGCCACTTGCGCTCGCCCGAGGAGATGAACTGGTCGAACACCACCTGCGCGCCGTTGGCGAAGTCGCCGAACTGCGCTTCCCAGCAGGTCAGCGCGTTGGGCTCCGACAGGGTGTAGCCATATTCGAAGCCGAGCACGGCCTCCTCCGAGAGCATCGAGTTGATGACCTCGTAGCGCGCCTGGTCGTCGCGGATATGGTTCAGCGAGGTGTGGCGGGCTTCCGTCTCCTGGTCGATCAGCACCGAATGGCGCTGGGAGAAGGTGCCGCGCTCGCAATCCTGGCCCGAGAGCCGAACCGGGTTGCCGTCGAGCAGCAGCGAGCCGAAGGCCAGCGCCTCGGCGGTCGCCCAGTCGATGCCCTGCCCGGTCTCGACCGCCTTGCGGCGGTTGTCGAGGAAGCGCTGGATCGTCTTGTGGACGTTGAAGCCCGGCGGCACCGCGGTGATCTTCTCGGTGATCTCCTTGAGCACGGCGGCGGGAACGCCGGTCGCGCCGCGGCGCGGATCGTCCTCGTCGGCGCGGATCGCCTTCATGCCGGCCCAGCGGCCGTCGAGCCAGTCGGCCTTGTTCGGCTTGAACGCCTGGCCCGCGTCGAACTCGACCTCGAGCCTGGCCTTCCACGCCGCGCGCATCCCGTCGAGCTCGCCGGCGGCAATGACGCCTTCGGCCTCGAGCTTGGCGCCGTAGAGCTCCAGCGTCGACTTGTGGCCGCGGATCTTGCGGTACATCAGGGGCTGGGTGAAGCCCGGCTCGTCGCCCTCGTTATGGCCGAAGCGGCGATAGCAGAACATGTCGACCACGACCGGCTTGTGGAACTTCTGCCGGAACTCGATCGCGATCTTGGCGGCGAAGACCACCGCCTCCGGATCGTCGCCGTTCACATGGAAGACCGGGGCCTCGACCATCTTCGCCACGTCGGACGGATAGGGCGAGGAGCGCGAGTAGCGCGGATAGGTCGTGAAGCCGATCTGGTTGTTGATGATGAAGTGGACCGAACCGCCGGTGCGGTGGCCCTTCAGCCCGGACAGGCCGAGGCATTCGGCCACGACGCCCTGGCCGGCGAAGGCCGCGTCGCCATGGATCAGCAGCGGCAGCACCTTGGAGCGCTCGACGATGTCGCCGAACTGGTCCTGCTTGGCGCGCACCTTGCCGAGCACCACAGGATCGACGATCTCGAGATGCGACGGGTTGGCGGTCAGCGAGATATGGACGTTGTTGCCGTCGAACTCGCGGTCGCTGGACGCACCGAGATGGTACTTCACGTCGCCCGAGCCCTCGACGTCGTCAGGCGCGAAGGAGCCGCCCTTGAACTCGTGGAAGAGCGCGCGATGCGGCTTGCCCAGCACCTGCGTCAGCACGTTGAGGCGGCCGCGATGGGCCATGCCGAAGACGATGTCGCGCACGCCGAGCGCGCCGCCGCGCTTGATGATCTGCTCCAGCGCCGGGATCAGCGCCTCGCCGCCATCCAGGCCGAAGCGCTTCGTGCCGGTATACTTCAGGTCGATGAACTTCTCGAAGCCTTCCGCCTCGACGAGCTTGTTCAGGATCGCCTTCTTGCCTTCCTTGGTGAAGGCGATCTCCTTGTCCGGCCCCTCGATCCGGCCTTGCAGCCAGGCCTTCTGCTCGGGATCGGAGATGTGCATGAACTCGATGCCGACCGTGCTGCAATAGGTCCGCTGCAGGATCGCGACCATCTCGCGGATCGTGGCGAACTCCATGCCGAGCACATTGTCGATGAAGATCTTGCGATCGAGATCCGCCTCGCCGAAACCGAAGGCCGCCGGCGACAGTTCCTCGGGATCCTTGACCTGCTCGATGCCCAGCGGGTCGAGCTTGGCATGGAGATGGCCGCGCATCCGGTAGGCACGGATCAGCATGATCGCGCGCACGGAATCGCGCGTCGCCTGCTGGACATCGGAGGCCGACAGCGTCGCGCCCGCGGCCTTCGCCTTGGCGCCGAGCTTGTCGGAGACGACCTTCTCGACCACGGCCCAGTTGCCGTCCAGCGCAGAGACCAACTCGCCATTGGCGACGACGGGCCAGTTGGCCTTCTTCCAGGAGGCGCCCTTGGCGTTCTGGACGATGGACTGGCCGTCATCCTTCAGCCCGGCGAAGAAGCCCTGCCACTGCTCGTCGACCGACTTCGGATCGGCCTGGTAGCGGGCATAGAGATCCTCGATATAGGCCGCGTTGCCGCCATAGAGGAAACCCGTCTGAGCGAGAGCCTCGTTGATGTCCTGGCGAGCCATGGTCGTTCTGCCTTTTCCTGCCTGCCTGCTACTGCGTCATGCTCGGGCTTAGCCCGAGCATCTCATGCCGATTTTGCCGTCCGGCGAGGGGCGAATTCGCCGGGTCGAACCCGACTATGACGCCCCTGCCTTGCCTCAGCCCTTCAACACCTCGACCAAGGTCTTTCCAAGGCGCGCCGGCGAGGGCGAGACGCGGATTCCGGCCGCTTCCATCGCCGCGATCTTGTCCTCGGCGCCGCCCTTGCCGCCCGAGATGATCGCGCCGGCATGGCCCATGCGGCGGCCCGGAGGCGCCGTGCGACCCGCAATGAAGCCGACCATCGGCTTCTTGCGGCCGCGCTTGGCCTCGTCCTTGATGAACTGCGCCGCGTCTTCCTCGGCCGAGCCGCCGATCTCGCCGATCATGACGATCGACTCGGTCTTATCGTCGGCCAGGAACATCTCGAGCATGTCGATGAACTCGGTGCCCTTGACCGGGTCGCCGCCGATGCCGACGGCCGTGGTCTGGCCGAGGCCCTCGCGCGTGGTCTGGAACACGGCTTCATAGGTAAGCGTGCCGGAGCGCGAGACAATGCCCACCGAGCCGGGCTTGAAGATGTTGGCCGGCATGATGCCGATCTTGCTCTCGCCGGCGGTGACGACGCCCGGGCAGTTCGGCCCGATCAGGCGGGTCTTGGAGCCGACCAGCGAGCGCTTGACCTTGACCATGTCGAGCACCGGGATGCCCTCGGTGATGCAGATCACCAGCGGGATCTCGGCGTCGATCGCCTCGCAGATCGCATCCGCCGCGCCCGGAGGCGGCACATAGACGACGGACGCCGTGGCGCCGGTCTTGTCCCTGGCCTCGACGACGCTGTCGAAGACCGGTAGGCCGAGATGCAAGCTACCGCCCTTGCCCGGCGAGGTGCCGCCGACCATCTGCGTGCCATAGGCGATCGCCTGCTCGGAGTGGAAGGTCCCGTTCTTGCCGGTGAAGCCCTGGCAGATGACCTTGGTGTTCTTGTCGATCAGGATGGACATGGTTGCTCCTCAAGCCTTCTTGATCGCGGCCACGATCTTCTGCGCGGCATCGTCGAGGTCGTCGGCGGGAATGACGTTGAGGCCGGAGGACGAGATGATGTCCTTGCCTTCCTGGACGTTGGTGCCTTCGAGGCGAACGACCAGCGGGACCTGAAGGCCGACGGCCTTCACCGCGGCGATGACGCCGCGCGCGATGACGTCGCACTTCATGATGCCGCCGAAGATGTTGACCAGGATGCCCTTCACCTTCGGGTCGGCGGTGATGATCTTGAACGCCGCCGTCACCTTCTCTTCGCTGGCGCCGCCGCCGACGTCGAGGAAGTTGGCCGGGCTCTCGCCATAGAGCTGGATGATGTCGAGCGTCGCCATGGCGAGGCCGGCGCCGTTGACCATGCAGCCGATCGTGCCGTCGAGCGCGATATAGGCGAGGTCATATTTCGAGGCCTCGATCTCCTTCTCGTCCTCCTCCGTGGTGTCGCGCAGCGCGACGATCTCGGGGTGACGGTAGAGCGCGTTGGAGTCGAACGAGATCTTGGCGTCGAGGCACTTGAGCTGGCCCTGCGTCGTCACGATCAGCGGGTTGATCTCCAGCATGTCCATGTCCTTGGCCACGAACGCGGTGTAGATCTGGCTCAGCACGGTGCCGGCCTGCTTGGCGAGGTCGCCGGAGAGGCCGAGGATGCGCGCCATGGCGCGGCCGTGATGCGGCATGATGCCGGTCGCCGGATCGACCGAGAAGGTCTCGATCTTCTCGGGCGTGTCATGGGCGACCGCCTCGATGTCCATGCCGCCCTCGGTCGAGACGACGAAGGCGATGCGCGAGGTCTCGCGGTCGACCAGAGCCGAGAGGTAGAACTCCTTCTCGATGTCCGAGCCGTCCTCGATATAGAGGCGGTTGACCTGCTTGCCGGCCTCGCCGGTCTGCACGGTGACGAGGGTGTTGCCGAGCATTTCCTTGGCGTGCGCCTCGACCTCCTCAACCGACTTGGCCAGGCGGACACCGCCCTTGGCGTCGGGTCCGAGCTCCTTGAACTTGCCCTTGCCGCGACCGCCGGCATGGATCTGCGACTTCACGACATAGAGCGGCCCGGGCAGCTTCTTGGCGGCCTCGACCGCCTCCGCCACCGTCAGGGCCGGGAAGCCGGCGGAGACGGGCGCGCCGAACTCCTTGAGGACGGCCTTGCCCTGGTATTCGTGGATGTTCATGTGCTCGGTTTCCCTGGAAGCGTATTTCGGGTGGCGATTGACGGGCGGGGATGACGGGCGCCTTGGCGGCGCCGTCACTCCGTCCGTTCTAGGTCACGCCAGTGACGAATCGATGGCCTTGCAGGCGTCGATCAGGCCCTGCACCGAGGCGACCGACTTCGCCAGCATCTCCTTCTCGGCGCCGTTGAGGCGGATCTTCACGACGCGCTCGACGCCCTTCGCGCCGATCACGACGGGAACGCCGACGAACATGTCCTTGACGCCGTACTGGCCCTTCAGGGCCGCCGCCGCCGGCAGCACGCGCTTCTGGTCCTTGAGGTAGCTCTCGGCCATCGCGATGGCGGAAGCCGCTGGCGCATAGAAGGCCGAGCCGGTCTTGAGCAGGTTGACGATCTCGCCGCCGCCCTTGCGGGTGCGCTCGACGATGGCGTCGAGACGCTCCTGGGTGGTCCACTTCATCTTGACGAGGTCGGGCAGCGGGATGCCGGCGACGCCGGAATAGCGCACCAGCGGCACCATGTCGTCGCCATGGCCGCCGAGCACGAAGGCCGAGACGTCCTTGACCGAAACCTTGAACTCGTCGGCGAGGAAGTGGCGGAAGCGGGCCGAGTCGAGCACGCCGGCCATGCCGCAGATCATGTTCGGCTTCACGCCCGAGAACTTCTGCAGCGCCCAGACCATCGCGTCGAGCGGGTTGGTGATGCAGATCACGAAGGCCTTGGGGGCGTAGGTCTTGATGCCCTCGCCGACCGCCTTCATCACCTTCAGGTTGATGCCGATCAGGTCGTCGCGGCTCATGCCGGGCTTGCGCGGCACGCCGGCGGTGACGATCACGACATCGGCGCCCTTGATGTCCTCATAGGACGAGGTGCCCTTGTAGGCAGCGTCGAAGCCGTCGACCGGGGCCGACTCGGCGATGTCCAGGCCCTTGCCCTGCGGGATTCCGTCGGCGATGTCGAACAGCACGATGTCGCCGAGTTCCTTCAAGCCGGCGAGGTGAGCGAGGGTGCCGCCGATCTGGCCTGAGCCGATGAGGGCGATCTTCTTGCGGGCCATTGCGTAGTCCTTTGTCCTGACGCTGCGAAATGCCGGAGAACCGGCGAAACCGTGCGTTCCTTTGGCCCGAAACGGGGTTTGCTCGCAACCCTGTCGGCAGCATCGGCCGCGGCCGGCCGAAACACCTGGCCAAGCCGCCCAGAACGCGGATAACCCCTTGCGCTCAGTGACTTACGCGGGCTCCGCCCGCAGAGCCGCTCTCGGCGGCCTGAAAATAAACCGATGACAATTTACAAAAATCGTCATTTTCTTGGAAAAGAGGCTCAGACGAGGCCCCGCGTCAGCACCCGCAGCGCGATCTGGATCAGGGTCGAAAGCCTTGTGTCGACGGAGGCCTGAGGCACGTCGGCCTCCAGCGCGATCACGGCAGGATGGATGAAGCGATGTGTCGCGTCGATGACGAAGGCGATCGCCCGGTCGCGGTCGCGCGGCTCGAAGGCACCCGACGCGATGCCCTCGTCGATCACCCGCTCGAACAGCGCCCGCACCCGCGTCCGGTTGCGCCGGCTGATCGCATGACGCTCCGCCACCGCCTCCGACAGCGCCGCGAAGAGATGCGGATCCTCGATCAGCAGGTCGCGATTGGCCTTGGCCAGCGCCAGGATCAGGCGCTCCAGCTTGTCATGGGCCGGGTCGGGCCCGTCGGCGATGTCGGCGAGCCGGCGCTCCGTCGCCTTCAGCCAGATGTCGACGACCGCATCGATCAGCGCCCCGCGCGAGGGGAAGTAGCGGTAGACATTGGCATGGGTCATGCCGGCCGCCTCCGCCACCGCGACGATGCGGAAGCGCTTCAGCCCGAACTGCCGCAGATGCTCGCCGGCGACGGTCAGGATCCGCGTCTCGCTCGGCTCGCGCATCGTCATGGCGCTCAGGTCTCCACCAGCCCGCCGCTGTCGCCGGAAGCCGCCGAGTCGGCCCGGCCATGCGGCAGGCCGAGATAATCGTCCGAGCGCATCTCGATCAGCCGCGACACGGTCCGGTCGAACTCGAACGCCTCGCGGCCGGATTTCGCCCGATAGAGCTCATGCGGCTCGGCCGCCGCCGAGGCGACGAGCTTCACATGATGCTCGTAGAGCGTGTCGATCAGGATGATGAAGCGCTTGGTCTCGTTGCGCTGCTCGTCGGCCAGCACCGGGATCTCGTCCAGCACCAGCGTATGGAAGCGCTGCGCCAGCGCGATGAAGTCGGAGGCACCATAGGCCTTGCCGCAGAGATCGGCAAAGCGCGCCCGCGCCACGCCGCCGGCCGCCTGCGGCACGAGCAGTTCATGGCCGTTGACCTCCAGCGCGAGCTTGTGCCCCTGCGGCGTGCCGGCGATCTTGCGGAAGGCGTCGTCGAGCGCCGCCTTCGCCGTCTCGTCGGCCGGGACGCGATAGACCGGCGCGCCGCCGAGCTTCTCCAGCCGGAAATCGGTGCGCGATTCCAGCTTCAGCACCTCGACCTTCTCGCCCAGCAACGCGACGAAGGGCAGGAACAGCGAGCGGTTCAAGCCGCCCTCATAGAGCCGCGACGGCTCGACATTGGAGGTCGCGACCACGACGACGCCGGCGGAAAACAACGCCGTGAACAGCCGCCCGAGGATCATCGCATCGGCGATGTCGGTCACCGTGAACTCGTCGAAGCAGAGCAGCCGGGCCTCGGCCGCCAGCTCCGCCGCGATCGGCCCGATCGGATCGGGCTCCTTGACCTCGCCGGCCTTGAGGCGCTGGCGATAGGCATGGACGCGGCCATGCACATCGGCCAGGAATTCGTGGAAATGCACCCGCCGGCGCCGCTTCACCGCGACGGAATCGTAGAACAGGTCCATCAGCATGGTCTTGCCGCGGCCGACCGAGCCCCAGATGTAGAGCCCCTTCGGCACGTCCTTGGTGTCGGTCTTCTTGCCGAACAGCCAGCCGAGCGCGCTGCTCTTGCGCGCCAGCCGCTGCTTCGCCAGCGTCTCCGCCAGGGCCTGCAGCCGCCTGACCACGGCGACCTGCGCCGGATCGCGCTCGATCGCGCCGGACTCGACCAGGGCGGCGTAACGTTCGGTGATCGAGGCTGTCATGCGGGCGGGAAGATCATGCGGGCGGGAAGATCGATGCTGCGGCGCGGGATTACCCGGTTACGGCAGCCCGGCCGGCGCGGCAAGTGCGGCGCGGGCAAACCCCTCCCCCTTGTGGGGAGGGGAAGGGGTGGGGGGCGTAAAGCCAGGACGAATTCGCTGGTGAGTGGCAGTGCCGCTGCTGCCGGGTCGCCTTTTCCGCAACGCGCTCACCAGGCGGCACGCCCCCCACCCCCTGCCCCTCCCCACGAGGGGAGGGGTTCCTCGCGCCCCATATTGAAAGCCTCAGCCATGCCACGCGCCGAAAGCCCCGGCCGGCTGATCGCCGCGGGGTTTCGGGCAGATGCGTATCCAAGGGGATGCGCGGGACGAGGCGGCGTCGCAGTCGACGGCTGCGTGCCGATGTCGATGTCGAATGTCGTGTCGAAGCAGCGCCGTCAGCCGCCACCCCGCCCCGCGCGCAGGTCTTTGATGCCGCCAGATCGCCTTCTGGTTATCCGTGCCACGGGTCGCGCAGCCTGACTCACCTGCGCGATGGCGATCTGCGCCTCCGCCATCCCTGGCCCGCAACGGCCTCAGACGACGAAACCCGCAACCCCGCCCGGCCGCACGATGCCTCGCGACAGCCCCCTTGGTCGGGTGGAGCGAGGGGAGGATAGGCATGGGGCGATGCGGCGGGGATAAGATTGAGGGAACCGCGACGCCCCTTCCCTTCTCCCGGATGGGAGAAGGTGGCGCGGAGCGCCGGATGAGGGCCTGCCGTTGCAGCAATCAGGCACAACGGCTCCGTCTCGTTTCAACGAACAGCGGCGGTCCCTCACCCCTGCCCCTCTCCCATCCGGGAGAGGGGTTCCCGCGCCTTTCGCCGCAGCATCGACGCCTCTTCCCTTCTCCCCTCGCGGGAGAAGGTGCCCCGGCAGGGGCGGATGAGGGGGCGCCGTGCGCGGGCCGGTTGGCGTTGTGTTCGGCGGAAAGCTCACAGCGCCCCCTCATCCGTCAGCGCTCCGCGCCGCCACCTTCTCCCGCGAGGGGAGAAGGGTTCGCGCCCGTCGCCGCCACGGCACCGGAACCTCGACGCAGAACCCTCTCCTGTAAGGAGAGGGCAGGGTGAGGTGTCTGCCGTTCTCCGCAGAGGGCAAGCCCCACCGCCGCATGCGGTTGGCTCGGTGTTTTACTGGTCGAGGGACCGACACCTCATCCCTGCCCTTCTCCTTACAGGAGAAGGGTTCCCCCCGCCTGCAGCGTATGCGGGCAGCTTATTCTATATTAGCATGTTAATTTATCTAGATAGTGGGATGGCCTTGTTCGAGCGCGCTCCATTTAAATCCTGCCCGCGTTGCCGAGCAGAAAACGTCTTCGGCCTGCTTTGGGCTGGAGGAACCGCAATGACTAGACGATGCACAAAATGCAACTATAAGCAACAATATGATCTTCCGCCTCTAAACAAGAAGGTTATATATTTAGATCAAAATGCAATCAGTAATATATTTAAAGTATCTTCTTTAAGAATGAAATCCAATAACAACAGAGAGAATTTTTGGCGAAAAGTGTCAGAACTTTCTAGGAGAGTATTCTTGCTTCAGCAGGCTGTGTTTCCACTCTCTGATATACATCGCGATGAGACATTGGTTTATGTCCATGCCGATGAACTGAATCTGGCTCACGAAATGCTAGGAGGCGACGTTTCTTTTATTGCATCAGATCGAATAATGAGAGACCAAACTGTAGAATTTCTTGATAAATATCTCAGCGGAGAAAAACCGCCACAAATAGATTTCCGCGCTGAAAACGCACTAGAGGGCGATAAAGACCAATGGATTTCTGATCTTCATATCACAGCAAGTATGGATTTTTCTATATTTGCAGCCGAGATTCGCTCCGAACGCGATTCTATTAAGCCCGCTTATGAAAATTTACTGAGAGTATGGGCAGAACAACGGCCGAGCTTTCAAGAGGCGCTCCGGGTTGAGCTAGAAGGCTACGGCACTGAAAACAAAAAAACTGTTCAAAACATCGCGCGAGAACTGGCGAACGCTATAGAACGCGGCAATTTTGACGATGCAATTAGAGCAACTTCAAAAAGAACATATAGAGAATTCCAAATCTTACGAGAGCACGTCGAACGATCCGGCGTATCCAGAAACGAGTCATGCGAAAAGGTCTTCAATTTTTGGGCGTGGAAAGGAAATTGGGAGCTACCTCATAATAAAATCTCCTCATATCTATTTGCTGCGCTCGCAAGAAGGATTGCGCAAGGACAACGCAAACAACCGACTGTCGGCATATTCAATGACTTTAAAACGATATCAACATACGCTCCATACGTTGATGCGATTTTTTTAGACAATGAATGCGCAAATCTCCTAAACGAAGAGCCAATCAAGAACACACTTAAGCTCTCATCAAAGGTATTCAGCACGAAAAACGGAGACGAATATATTCAATACTTGGAAGAAATCGAATCAAATACACCAGAAGCAGTGCGCGCTTGGGCAACTGAAATCTACGGCTTGAACTGACATACCTACCTCCGCCCCCTTCGCTTCGCCCCCTCCCCAGCCCCCTTAGGCCGCGACTCCGGCCGTGGCCCCATCTCGTCGAGCGTCGGCTTCTTCGGCCGCGCCACCCGCGCCACCGGCTTGCCCTCGCCGCCGCCCCAGTTGTGCGGCCCCATATCCTCATCCGTCGGCTTCTTCGCCCGCGTCGGCGGCAGGTTCGCGCTCGCGCCGTAGCTCCGCTCGCCGCGATACTTCCCGGCGCTCGCCTCGACATCGCCCTGCCGCGCCAGCGGGTCGTCCGAGATCGCCAGCTCCGTCGCCTGCAGGCGCTTGATCTCGTCGCGCAGGCGGGCGGCGGTTTCGAATTCGAGGTCGGCGGCGGCTTCGCGCATGCGCTTTTCGAGATCGGCCAAAGCCGCCTTGAAGTTGTGCCCGGAGGCCGGCGTGGCGAGGCCGGTATCGACCGTGACATGGTCGCGCTCATAGACGCTGCCCAGGATGTCGCCGATGGCGCGCTTGATCGTCTGCGGCGTGATGCCGTGCTCGGCATTGTAGGCCATCTGCTTCTCGCGGCGGCGCGTCGTCTCGGCCAGCGCCCGCTCCATCGAGCCTGTGACGTGGTCGGCATAGAGGATGACCTTGCCGTCTACATTGCGCGCGGCGCGGCCGATCGTCTGGATCAGCGAGGTCTCGGAGCGCAGGAAGCCCTCCTTGTCGGCGTCGAGAATGGCGACGAAGCCGCATTCGGGAATGTCGAGGCCCTCGCGCAGCAGGTTGATGCCGACCAGTACGTCGAAGGCGCCGAGGCGCAGGTCTCTGAGTATCTCGATGCGCTCGATCGTGTCGATGTCCGAGTGCATGTAGCGCACCCGCACGCCGTTCTCGTGCAGGTATTCGGTCAGATCCTCGGCCATGCGCTTGGTCAGCACGGTGACGAGGGTGCGGTAGCCGCTCGAAGTGACCTCCTTGATCTCGTCGAGCAGGTCGGCGACCTGGTGCTTGGCCGGGCGGATCTCGACCGGCGGGTCGATCAGCCCGGTCGGGCGGATGACCTGCTCGGTGAAGACGCCGCCGGTCTGCTCCATCTCCCAGCCGCCGGGCGTGGCCGAGACATGCACGGATTGCGGCCGCATCGCGTCCCATTCCTCGAAGCGCAGCGGCCGGTTGTCCATGCAGGAGGGCAGGCGGAAGCCGTATTCCGCCAGCGTCGCCTTGCGGCGGAAGTCGCCCTTATACATCGCGCCGATCTGCGGAACGGTGACATGGCTTTCGTCGGTGAAAACGAGGGCGTTATCTGGAAGATACTCGAAGAGCGTCGGCGGCGGCTCGCCCGGGCGGCGGCCGGTGAGATAGCGCGAATAGTTCTCGATGCCGTTGCAGGAGCCGGTGGCCTCGATCATCTCGATGTCGAAGGTGCAGCGCTGGTCGAGCCGCTGCGCCTCGAGATAGCGCCCCATCCGGTTCAGCTCGTCGAGCCGCTCGCGCAGCTCCGCCTTGATCGACTTCACCGCCTGGGTCAGCGTCGGGCGCGGCGTGGTGTAGTGCGAATTGCCGTAGACCTTGACGAACTCCAGCTCGGCCGTCTTCTGCCCGGTCAGCGGGTCGAATTCGTGGATGCTCTCGACCTCGTCCCCGAACAGCCCGATGCGCCAGGCGCGGTCCTCGTAGTGGGCCGGGAACAGCTCGATATTGTCGCCGCGCACGCGGAACGTGCCGCGGGTGAAGTCAGCTTGCGTGCGCTTGTATTGCAGCGCGACGAGATCGGCGATGAGCTGGCGCTGCTCGACGCGCTCGCCCAGCTTGATGCCGAAGGTCATCGCCGTATAGGTCTCGACCGAGCCGATGCCGTAGATGCAGGAGACCGAGGCGACGATGATGACGTCGTCGCGCTCCAGCAGCGAGCGCGTCGCGGAGTGGCGCATCCGGTCGATCTGCTCGTTGATCGAGGATTCCTTCTCGATATAGGTGTCCGAGCGCGGCACATAGGCCTCGGGCTGGTAGTAGTCGTAATAGGAGACGAAGTACTCGACCGCGTTGTCGGGGAAGAAGCTCTTGAACTCGCCATAGAGCTGCGCCGCCAGCGTCTTGTTCGGCGCCAGGATCAGGGCGGGACGCTGGGTCTTTTCGATCACCTGCGCCATGGTGAAGGTCTTGCCCGAGCCGGTGACGCCGAGCAGCACCTGGTCGCGCTCCTGCCGCGAAATCCCGTCGACGAGATCGGCGATCGCGGTCGGCTGGTCGCCGGCCGGCTCGTATTCCGAGTTCATCCGGAAGCGGATGCCGCCTTCCGATTTGTCCGGCCGCTCGGGCCGGTGCGGCGTCCAGGGCTTGCCGGGCTGGATGAAGGGGCTGCCGGTCTCGAGCAGCGCCTGCAGCGAGGTCGCCGTCGCGGCCGCCGCGCCCTCGGCCCCGGCGAAGGCGGAATCGGCCTTCTTCGAGAGCTTGCGCTTCGGTCGTGTGTCGCCGTCACCGGGGCGCGCTTCATAGTCCGCCTGCGGCTGGTCGCTGAAGCCGGAGGCGCCACCGGGAACCGCCGTGCCGCGATTGATCGCCGGATTCAGCAGATCGGCGAGATAGCCCTCCAGCGGCTTCAGCTCCGGCTTGCTCGCCTTGGAATTGGGCGTGCGCGCGCCGGACGGCTTCTTCGCCGCAGGGGCTTTGGCGGGTTTGGCGGGCGTGTCGGAGATTTTGGCCATGGCCGCAATATGGGGCGGAAGCCGCCTCGGCGCGAGAGGGCGGAGTGCATGGCCGGGCGGACTGGTGACAGGAGCTGGCAGGAGAGATCTCCCCGTCATTCCGGACAAGCGGCGCAGCCGCGCCGATCCGGAATCCATGCCTGACCCGTTCCGGCATGGATTCCGGGTCTCCGCTTCGCTACGCCCGGAATGACGGAGCCTTTGTGGCTTCAGGGAAGGCCCTTCACCCCTCCGCCTCGACCTCGCTATGGGATTTCAGCGCGTAGCCGCCCCGCGCCTGCGTCACCAGATAGGCCGGGTTCTCCGGGCTGGCGTTGCGGCGAACTTCCGTGCTCTTGATCGTGCGGGTCACGGGCTGGGTGAAGACCTGCCCGATGCGCCCGCGCGCGACATGCGCGCCCCAGCGCCAGGTGACGTCGGTTCCGGTCGGGTAGGGCTTGCTCATGGCGGGCTCCGCATTGCGGATTGAACGCATGAGGGCGGCATCCGGATCACCCGGCGACGCTCGCCTTTTCCCTGAGCCACGCCTCCATACCCGCCGCCGCCGCGATCCCGGTCGCGAAGCAGCCCTGCAGCAGATAGCCGCCGGTCGGCGCTTCCCAGTCCAGCATCTCGCCGGCCGCGAAGACGCCGGGCAGGCGCCTCAGCATGAAATGCGGATCGACCTCGCAAGCCCGGATGCCGCCGGCCGAGGAGATGGCGCGGGCGATCGGCATCTGGCCGAGGAGCCGCAAGCGTGCCGCCTTGATCGCGGCCGCCAGCGCCTCCGGCGCTTCGTCCAGCCGCCCGCCGGCGCTGTCGCGCAGCACGGCGACGGCCGCGGGCGAAAGCCCCGCCGCCTTGCGCAGATGGTTGCTCAGAGTCTCGCCCTTGCGACGCTTGGTGAGCTTCTCCGCCAGCCGGGCGCGGTCGAGATCCGGCCGCAGGTCGAGCGCGATCTCGGCCGAGCCCTCGCGTTCGATCGCCTCGCGCAACGGCCCCGACAGGGCATAGAGCGCGCCGCCCTCGATACCGCCGGGATCGAGCATCGCCTCGCCGGCGACCTCATGCTCCCGGAAGCGAACCACGATGCGCTTCAGCGGCGCTCCCGCGAACCGCTCCCGCAACATCGCCGACCAGTTCACGGCGAAGCCGGCATTGGCGGGCCGTAGCGGCGCGATCGAGACGCCCTTCCCGGCCAGCAGCGGAACCCAGCCGCCATCCGAGCCCAGCCGCGGCCAACTCGCCCCGCCCAGCGCCAGCAATGTCGCGTCGGGGCGGACGGTCACGGGCGTCCCATCGCGCCCTGCGAAGGTCAGCGTGCCATCCGCCGCCCAGCCGGCCCAGAGCCGGCCGGCCTCAAACCGGACACCGAGCCCGTTAAGGCGCGCCAGCCAGGCGCGCAGCAGCGGCGAGGCCTTCATCGCCTTCGGGAAGACGCGCCCGCTCGAACCGACGAAGCTCTCCGCGCCGAGCCCGTCGGCCCAGTCCCGCAGCGCCTGCGGCGGAAAGGCCCTGATCGCCGGCTCCAGCCAGCCTCGCGCCGCGCCGTAGCGATCGAGAAAGCCGTCGAGCGGCTCGGAATGCGTCAGGTTGAGCCCGCCGCGCCCCGCGAGCAGGAACTTCCGCGCCGGCGACGCCATCCGCTCATGGATCGTGACGCGATGCCCGGCCTGCGCCAGCCGCTCGGCTGCGATCAATCCAGCCGGGCCGGCGCCGATGATGGCGATGTCTGGCATAAAGTTCCCGCGTTCTCCACGGTCATCCCGGGCGACCGGAGGCAGACCCGGGATCCATGCCGGAACCGTTCAGGCATGGATCCCGGATCGGCGCCGCTTCGCGGCTGGTCCGGGATGACGGCGTGTTTCCATCTGAAGGGTCTTCGCTTTAGACTGACTGTCCGATCCCGGAAAGCCCGACCCGCCAGCATCATGCCGACCATCGCCGCCTATCTCGGCGCCGCCTTCTTCGAGATCGCCGGCTGCTTCGCCTTCTGGGGCTGGCTGCGGCTCGGCAAGCCGGTCTGGTGGCTGCTGCCAGGCCTGGTCTGCCTCGCCCTCTTCGCCTGGCTGCTGACGCTGGTCGAGAGCGACGCCGCGGGGCGCGCCTATGCCGCCTATGGCGGGATTTATATCGCCGCCTCGCTCGCCTGGCTCTGGGCGGCGGAGGGATTCAGGCCGGATCGCTGGGACGTGACGGGCGGACTGGTCTGCCTCGCGGGAGCGGCGATCATCATCGCGGCGCCGCGGTGAGGATCGAGGGTTTGTCAAATGCGCGCTGTCGTTCCGGGCGAAGCGCAGCGCAGACCCGGAACTCATTCCGGAACGGCTCAGGCATGGATCCCGGATCGGCGCCGCTACGCGGCTTGTCCGGGATGACGCGCGGATGTGCGAAAGGGAGAGAGCCCCCTCACGCCCGCGCGAACGTCTCGTCGAAGGCGTAGCCAGCACCGCGCACCGTGCGCAGCGGGTCCTTGGCATCGCCGGGCGTGATCGCCTTGCGCAGGCGCCCGACATGCACGTCGACGGTGCGCTCGTCGATATAGACGTCGCGACCCCAGACCGCGTCGAGCAATTGCGCGCGCGAATAGACCCGGCCGGGCGCCTGCATCAGGAATTCAAGCAGGCGGAACTCGGTGGGTCCCAGATGCAGCTCCTCGCCGGAGCGGCGCACGCGGCGGGTCGTACGGTCGAGTTCGAGATCGCCCGCGGTCAGCAGCCCCGCGACATGGCCCGGCTTGGCCCGGCGCAGCAGCGCCTGGATGCGCGCGATCAGCTCCGGCAACGAGAACGGCTTGACAACATAATCGTCTGCGCCGGTGGCGAGGCCGCGCACCCGCTCGGTCTCCTCGCCGCGCGCGGTCAGCATGATGATCGGTACACGCTCGGTGTCGCGGCGCGCCCGCAGCCGGCGGCAGAGCTCGATGCCGGAGAGGCCCGGCAGCATCCAGTCGAGCAGGACGAGATCGGGCGTCGAGTCGCGCAGATGCAGCTCGGCGTCGTCGCCGCGCGCGACGCTATCGACCTCGAAGCCCTCGGCCTCGAGATTGTAGCGCAGCAGCAAGGTGAGCGGCTCTTCGTCCTCGACGATCAGGATGCGGGCGGGCATGGCGCGGTTCCGTTCTGGGTATTCAGCCGACACATTCCGTCATGCTCGACCATGTGGCGAGCATCCACGTCTTGGTCACAGCGCTCGACGACGCAAGACGTGGATGGCCGGGACAAGCCCGGCCATGACGCAATGGATACTCCATCAATTCCCCGTCACCGCCTCGACGCTGATATCGGTGGTGTCGAGCTTGGGACGGTTGAGGTCGAGCGACTCGCCGGTGACGAGGTAATGGATCGTCTCGGCGATGTTGGTGGTGTGGTCGCCGATGCGCTCGACGTTCTTGGCGCAGAACAGGAGATGCGTGCAGAAGGTGATGTTGCGCGGATCTTCCATCATATAGGTCAGCAGCTCGCGGAACAGCGAGGTGTAGAGCGCGTCGATTTCGCCGTCGCGATGCCAGACCTCGAGCGCCTTCTGCTCGTTGTTGGCCGCATAGGCGTCAAGCACGTCCTTGAGCTGGGCCTGGACGAGCCGGCTCATATGCTCGAGCCCGACCACGGCGCGATGCGGCGGCGAGAACTGGCCGGAGATCGCCACCGCACGCTTGGCGATGTTCTTGGCGAGATCGCCGACGCGCTCGATGTCCGAGGCGAGGCGGATCGCCGAGATCAGCTCGCGCAAATCCTGGGCCAGCGGCTGGCGGCGCGCGATGGTCAGCACGGCACGCTCCTCGACATCGCGCTGCAGATTGTCGAGCCGCTGGTCGGCGGTGATGACCTTCTGGGCGAGCGTGGTGTCGCGGCGCACCAGCGCCACGGTGGAGTCGCCGAGCATGCGCTCGGACATGCCGCCCATCTCGGCGAGGCTGCGGCGCAGCGCCTCGAGTTCGGCGTCGTAGGAGCGGACGATATGTTCGGTCATCGGCGTGTGTCCCTGTGCAGCGCGAGCGGTTCAGCCGAAGCGGCCGGTGACGTAGTCCTGCGTCTGCTTCTTGCTCGGGTTCATGAAGATCGTGTTGGTCGGCGCGAACTCGATGACCTCGCCCAGATACATGAAGGCAGTGTACTGCGAGATGCGCGCCGCCTGCTGCATGTTGTGGGTGACGATGACGATGGTGAAGTCGCTCTTGAGCTGCTCCAGCAGGTCTTCGATCTTGCCGGTCGAGATCGGGTCGAGCGCCGAGGTCGGCTCGTCGAAGAGGATGACCTCCGGCTTCTGCGCGATGGTGCGGGCGATGCAGAGGCGCTGCTGCTGGCCGCCGGAGAGGCCCATGCCCGAGGTCTTGAGCTTGTCCTTAACCTCGTCCCAGAGGGCCGAGCGGCGGAGCGCGCCCTCGACACGGTCGTCGAGCTCGGACTTCGGCGGCTTCTCGTAGAGGCGGATGCCGAAGGCAACGTTGTCGTAGATCGACATCGGGAAGGGGGTCGGCTTCTGGAAGACCATGCCGACGCGCGAGCGCAGCTCGTTCACGTCGATGTCGCCGGAGATGACGTTGCGCCCGTCGAGCAGTATCTCGCCGGTGGCGCGCTGCTCCGGATAGAGCGAGTAGATCCGGTTGAAGATGCGCAGCAGGGTCGACTTGCCGCAGCCGGACGGGCCGATCAGCGCCGTGACGTGGCGGTCGCGGAAATCGAGGTTGATGTTCTTCAGCGCCTTGTGCTCGCCGTAGTAGAAATCGAGGTTCTTGACCGCGATCCGGACGGGGGCATCGGCATCGAGCGTCTGCGGGGAGAGTTCAAGCGTCGAAAGCATCGACTTTTTCCTTCAGATCGAACGCGACGAAGTTTCGGTTGTGCAGCTCACTTGCCGCCGCGCACGATGCGGCGGGCGACGATGGAGAGCAGCAGGATCGACATGGTGATGATCAGCGAGCCGGCCCAGGCGAGCTGCTGCCAGTTCTCGTAAGGGGCGGAGGCGAACTGGTAGATCGTCACCGGCAGGTTGGAGACGCCGCCGACGAGGCTCGGCGAGAACCAGAAGTTGTTGTTCAGCGCGGTGAAGATCAGCGGCGCGGTCTCGCCGGCGATGCGGGCCAGCGCCAGCAGGATGCCGGTGACCATGCCGGACTTGGCCGCCCGCCAGGTGATCGAGGTGATCACCACCGAAGGCGGTGCGCCCAGCGCCGCGCCGGCCTCGCGCAGCGGACCGGGCACGAGGCGCAGCATGTCCTCGGTCGTGCGCACGATCACCGGAATCGCGATAATGCCGAGCGCGACGCCGCCGGCCCAGCCGGAATAGCCGCGGAACGGCTCGACCAGGATGACGTAGACGAACAGGCCGATCAGGATCGAGGGCGCCGAGAGCAGGATGTCGTTGATGAAGCGGATCAGGTTCGCGAGCTGCGACTTCTTGCCGTATTCGGCGAGATAGGTTCCCGCGAGCACGCCGATCGGCGTCGCCACGGCGATGCCGAGGAAAGTCAGCACGATCGAGCCGACGAGGGCGTTGGCGAGGCCGCCGCCTTCCGAACCCGGGCCGGGCGTGATCTGCGTGAAGGTCGCGACGGACAGCCCGCCGAGCCCCTTCACGACCAACATGCCGAGGATCCAGAACAGCACGAAGATGGCGAGGAAGGTGAAGCCGGTCGCAATGACCTTCATTGCCTTGTCGGCAGTGCGGCGCGACTGGCGAACGCGGCCCCAAGGGGCATGCGGCAGTTCGCGGACGGTGGAGGGGGTCGCCAGGCTCATGATCGCTTGCCCTATCAGTAGCTCTTGACGCGCGAGACGAGGATGCGCGCGATGACGAGGACGACGAAGGTGACGAAGAACAGGATGCAGCCGAGCGCGATCAGCGCGTTGAGCTGCAGGCCCATCGCCTCGTTGAACTCGTTGGCGATACGCGAGGCGATGGTCGAACCCGGATCCATGATCGAGGACGAGAGCCGGTTGGCGTTGCCGACGACGAAGGTCACCGCCATGGTCTCGCCGAGCGCGCGCCCAAGCCCCAGCATGATCGCCCCGATGATCGAGACGCCGGCCTGCGGCACCAGCACATGGCGCACGACCTCCCAGGTCGTCGCGCCGATGCCATAGGCGCTCTCGCGCAGCACGGAGGGGATCTGCTCCAGCATGTCGCGGGTGATCGAGGCGATGAAGGGGATGATCATGAAGGCCAGGATGAAGCCGGCCGTCAGGATGCCGAGCCCCGAGGGCGAGCGCGAATAGAGCACCGTGCCGACGATCGGGATGCCCTCGACGATGTTCGAGAGCGGTATCTGCACATATGCCGCGAAGAGCGGCACGAACACGAACAGGCCCCACATGCCGTAGATGATCGAGGGCACGGCGGCGAGCAGCTCGATCGCGGTCGACACCGGCTGCTTGAACCAGGGCGGCGCGAGCTGGGTGAGGTACACCGCGATGCCGAGCGAGAGCGGCACGCCGATGACGAGCGCGATCAGCGCCGTCGAGAGCGTGCCGACGATCGCCGGCCAGGCGCCGTACTGGTCGTTCTGCGTGTCCCAGACGCTGGAGGTGATGAAGCCGAGGCCAAACTCGCGGAAGGCCGGCCAGCCGCCGATCACCATCGACAGCATGATGCCGGCGAGCAGCACCAGGACGAGCAGCGCCGCCAGGAAGCTGGCATTGCGGAAGACGATGTCGAAGGTACCCTTGGGCGTCTTCCGCACGATCGGCGTCGCGCCGGGAATGCTCGTCATGTCGGTTGCTGCGGTCATCCGCGGAGGCTCCGGTGGGGTAGCTGAAGTCGTCTGCTGCCGGACGCCCGGCCTCGTCAACCTCAGCCCTCATCCTGAGGAGCGCTCAGCAGGAGCGCGTCTCGAAGGAGGCTCCAGTGCACTCTGGGTGATCCTTCGAGATGCCGCTTCGCGGCTCCTCAGGATGAGGGCTGAATGTTTTTGGCGAGGCGGGTCGAACCCGCCTCGCCTTATCGTTGGCAGCGATCAGAAGATCGGCTTGCCCGCCGGATCGGTCACGCCCTTCCAGGCGGCGCGGACTTGATCCTTGACGTTGGCCGGCAGCGGCACGTAGTCGAGGTCGAGAGCGAGCTGGTCGCCGCTCTTATAGGCCCAGTCGACGAACTTCAGGGCAGCCTGAACCTCTTCCGGCTTCTCCGGCTTGGCATGGACCAGCAGGAAGGTGGCCGAGGTGATCGGCCAAGCCTCGGCGCCCTTCTGGTTGTTCAGCGAGATGCCGAAGCCGGGAGCCTCGTTCCAGTTGGCATTGGCGGCGGCCGCCTGGAAGGCCTTGTCGTCCGGAGCCGGGAAGTTGCCGTCGGCGTTCTTCACAAGCGCATGGGCGAGCTTGTTCTGCTTGGCATAGGCGTATTCGACATAGCCGATCGAGTTGGCGACCTGCTTCACCGAAGCCGAGACGCCCTCATTGCCCTTGCCGCCGATGCCGACCGGCCACTGGACCGACTGGTTGGTGCCGATCTTCGACTTCCAGTCCGGCGAGACCTTGGAGAGGTAGTCGGTGAAGACGAAGGTCGTGCCCGATCCGTCCGAACGATAGACGGGGTTGATGTTGGCGTCGGGCAGGGTCAGGCCGGCGTTGATCGCCGTGATCTTCGGGTCGTTCCACTTCTTGATGGTGCCCAGATAGATCTCGGCGAGGACTTCGCCCGAGAGCTTGAGCTTGCCGGGCTCGACGCCGGCGATGTTCACGGCCGGGACGACGCCGCCCATGACGGTCGGGAACTGGATCAGGCCGTCCTTGGTCAGGTCCTCGCCCTTGAGCGGGGCGTCGGTGGCGCCGAAGGCGACCGTCTTGGCCTTGATCTGGCGGATGCCGCCACCCGAGCCGATCGACTGGTAGTTGAGACCGACATTGGTCTCCTTCTTATAGGCCTCGGCCCACTTCGAGTAGATCGGGAAGGGGAAGGTGGCGCCGGCGCCGGTGATGTCGGCAGCCTGGGCCACGCCGGAAAGACCGATCGTGGCGGCCGCGACAATGAAAATCTTGCGCATGAGATGTCCTCTCTGGATCGCACATTTAGCGGCCCGTTCAGAACACCCTCTGCATGACAGCTTCATGACAATCCGTCACGCACTCTGTCATAAAGCTTTCATCAGGGCTTTTTCGGCAGCGCCCCGAAGCGCGGCAGCACGGCGCGGAAGGTCGCGCCCTGCCCGAGCGCGCTCTCGATCGTCAGCCGGCCGCGATGGCGCAGGACGATGTGCTTGACGATCGCCAGCCCGAGCCCCGTGCCGCCGGCCTCCCGGCTCGCATTGGTGTCGACGCGGTAGAAGCGCTCGGTCAGGCGCGGCAGGTGCTCGGGCGCGATGCCCGGCCCGTCGTCGCGCACGCCGACGCCGGCCTCGAGCGGACCATCCTCGACATCGATCACGACCTCGCCGCCGCGCTTGCCGTATTTGATCGCGTTCTCGACGAGGTTTTCCATCAGCCGCAGCAGCTCGTCGCGGTCGCCCGCGACCCGCACCGGCTCGGCCGGTGCACGCAATGTCAGCGTCACCTCGCGCTCGCGCGCCATCAACGTCAGGGAATCGACGATCTCGCGCGAGATGCCGGTGAGATCGACCGGGTTCTCGGGCGCCAGATGGGCGCGAAGCTCGATCCGCGACAGCGACAAGAGATCGTCGACGAGGCGGGCCATGCGCAAGCCCTGTTCGCGCATGATCGTAAGGAAGCGGTCGCGCGCGCCGGCATCGTTGCGCGCCGGTCCCTGAAGCGTCTCGACGAAGCCGAGCAGGGAGGCCAGGGGCGTGCGCAGCTCATGGCTGGCATTGGCAACGAAATCGACGCGCATGCGCTCGGTGACGCGCTGCTCGCTCAGATCCTCGAAGGTCAGCAGCACCGGCCGCCGCCAGCCCGTGCCGTGCAGCGCCGCGATGTGGATGCGAAAGGTGCGCTCGACCGGGACGCGCTCGACCAGCTCGATGACCTGCCGGCCGCCCTGCCGGGCGACGCCGTCGATCGCCTCGATCAGATCGGGATCGCGCATCACCAGCGTCAGGGGCTGCCCGGCCTCCAGCGCCGGCATCAGCGCCCGCATCGCCGGGCTGAGCGCCTGGGCGACGCCCTGGACGTCGAGCAGGACGACGGCCGAGCCAACCGCCTCGATCAGGGCATGCGTCGCGGGGGCGTTGGGATCGACGGCATCAGCCATGTTGGGAACCTCGACGCGCACTGCGCCACGACCGACGAGCCGGCTGCGGAACGCGGGCCGCCCTTCCTGATCGGAACCCCGGCGCGCGTCAATTCCCTTCGGCGAAGCCGCGGTCTAGGCTGTCGCCACTCATAAGGATCGATGCGATGGCGAAAAATGCATCCGGTAGCCGGCTGAAGGGAGCGATCCAGCTCGTTCCCAAGGCGGAAGAGCAGCCGTCCTCCCCGCGCAAACCCGCGACATCGCGCAAGGCCGCCGGTCCAAAAGGCTTCGACATCGAGGCCGACACGTTGCCCGACGCGATTGTCGACGCCGCCTTCCGCAGCGGCGACTACCCCTATGGCAAGCGCATGAAGCGCAAGCGCTACAACCGGGAACTGCACGCGCTACAGATCGAGCTGCAGAAGCTCGCGACCTGGGCCCGCGCGAAGCACGAGCGCATCGTCATCCTGTTCGAGGGTCGCGACGGCGCCGGCAAGGGCGGCACGATCGGCCGCTTCACCCAGCACCTCAACCCGCGCCAGGCCCGCGTCGTCGCCCTGTCCAAGCCCTCCGACACTGAAGCCGGGCAATGGTATTTCCAGCGCTACGCCGCCGAGATGCCGACGGCGGGCGAGATCGTGTTCTTCGATCGCTCCTGGTACAACCGCGCCGGCGTCGAGCGCGTGATGGACTTCTGCACGCCGGAGCAGACCGACGCTCTGCTGCACGAGGCGCCCGCCTTCGAGGGCATGCTGGTCCGCGACGGCATCCGGCTGATCAAGTTCTTCATCACCATCGGCCCGGAAATGCAGATGCAGCGCCTGCACGCGCGCTGGCACGACCCGCTCAAGCGCTGGAAGCTGTCGCCGATCGACTTCGAGGCGATCCCGCGTTTCAACGCCTATTCCGACGCCTTCGACGAGATGCTGGCCCGCAGCACGACAAAATGGGCGCCCTGGCATGTCATCCGCGGCAACGACAAGCTGCGGGCCCGGCTCAACGCCATCCGCCATGTCCTCCTCGCCATCCCCTATGACGGCAAGGACGAAGCCGCCATCGGCGAGCTCGACCGCAAGGTCGTCGTCGAGGTCGACGATTACCTGCACAAGGGCGGCGAGAACGGGACGCTCTGAGAGCCGTCCGCTATTTCCCCATCACCAGGTTCGGCAGCCAGGTCGTCAGCGGCGGCCAGAGCGTGATCGCGACGAGAACCGCCAGCAGCGGCAAGAGCCACGGCACGATGGCCCGCGACATCGCCTCGAAGCTGATCCTAGCGATCTTCGAGGTGATGAAAAGCACGACCCCGACCGGCGGCGTGATCGTCCCGATCATCAGGTTGAGCACGAAGATCAGCCCGAACTGGATCGGGTCGATCCCGAACTGGCTGGCCGCCGGCGTCAGGATCGGGATCAGGATCAGCATGGCGGCGAGCGCCTCCATGAAGCAGCCGACGAAGAGCAGCAGCAGGTTGACGATCAGCAGGAAGATCAGCGGGTTGCCGGCGAGATCGACCAGCATCGGGCCAACCGTCTGCGGAATGCGCGAGATCGACAGGCACCAGCCGAGCGCGGCCGCCGTCATCACCAGCGCCAGCACGACGCCGGTGGTCTCCACCGTTTGGACGACCAGTTCCGGCAGGTCGTCCAGAGAGAAGCTGCGATAGACGAAGAGCCCGAGCACCAGCGCATAGGCCGTCGCGACCGCCGCGGCTTCCGTCGGCGTGAAAATGCCGGCCATCATCCCGCCGAACAGGATAACGGGCGTCATCAGCGCCCAATGCGCCTCCTTGTAGGCAATCCAGAGCTGGGCCGCCCCCGGGAAGGGATGACGCGGGAGGTTACGCTTGCGCGCGACATGGACGACCATCGCCATCAGCGCGCCGGCCATCAGCAGGCCGGGAATGACGCCGGCCAGGAACAGCCCGCCGATCGAGACGTCCGCCGAGACGCCGTAGATAACCATCGGCAGCGAGGGCGGGATGATCGGGCCGATCGTCGCCGAAGCCGCCGTGATCGCGGCCGCCGTCTCGGCGTCGTAGCCCTCGTCCTTCATCGCCTTGATCTCGAGCGTGCCGACGCCGCCGGCATCCGCCACCGCCGAGCCCGACATGCCCGCGAAGATCACGCTGGCGAGGATGTTGGCGTGGCACAGGCCCCCGCGCAGCCAGCCGACGCAGGCCGTGGCGAAGGCGAAGATCCGGTCGGTGATCCCCGCCGAGTTCATGATGTTGCCCATCAGGATGAACAGCGGCGCCGCCAGCAGCGGGAAGGAGTTGGCGGATTGCGCGATCTTCTGCGGCACGATGCCGAGCGGGAACCCGCCCATGAAGGCAAAGGCGATCGCCGCCAGCCCCATCGAGACGAAGAGCGGCACGCCGATGAGCAGCGAGGCGAACCAGACCGGCAGGATCTGCAGCATGATACCCGTCATAGCGGCTGGCTCCCGGGTTCCGGCGCAGAGAACTTGCGGCCCGCCAGCACGTCGGCGATCTCGGCCACGGCCTGCAGGATCAGCGCGAGGCCGGCCAGCGGCATGACGATGTAGAGTGCTGCACTGGAGACCGGCAGCGCGATCGATTCGACGTCCCAGTTGCGCTCGATCAGTCCGAACGAATAGCGGATCAGAACGGCCGCGAAGACGATGATCGCGAGCTGCGTCACGATCTCCAGCACGCGCCCCGCGCCCTCCGGCAGCTTGTCGGCGAAGACCGTGATGCGGATATGAGCGCGCCGCCTCGCCGCGATGATCCAGCCGACGAAACCCGTCCAGACCAGCAGGTACTGCGCCAGTTCGTCGGTCCAGGCCAGCGGGGCGTTCAACTGGCGCGACAGCACGCCGAGCAGCACCGACGCCAGCAGCGCCAGCAGCAGCGCCACGGCGGACCAGCGCACGATCCGGTCTGAGAGGCGGAGGAGGGATTTCAAAGCATCAGCCCCATTGACGGCGATCTCGACGAAACACGCGGGTCATCCCGGGCGCAGCGAAGCGGAGGCCCGGGATCCATGCCGGAGCCTGTGTCGGCTGCGCTCCGGAATGGATCCCGGATCGGCGCGGCTTGCGCCGCTTGTCCGGGATGACTCGGCGCGCTGGAAAGGCGCCTCAGCCTCGGCTCACAGCGCCGCGAGCGCGTCCCAGGTGCCCTTGCCCCATTTCGCCTCGAACTGCTTCGGCAGGCTCGCCAGCACCGGCTTGGAGAAGCTTTCGAGATCCGGCTCGGTCACGGTCATGCCGGCCGCCTTCAGCGTCGCGACGAGGCTGCCTTCCTGGCCCGCGAGTTCCGCATCCTGCCAGGCGACCCCGTCCGCGATGGCCATCTCCAGCAGGCTGCGGTCGGCGTCCTTCAGCCCCTTCCAGAAGTCGGTGTTCACGATCACGAGCCGCGGCGTGATGATGTGGCCGGTCAGGATCAGGTGCTTCTGCACCTCCTGCAGCTTGGCGCTGTGGATCGTCGGCAGCGGGTTCTCCTGCCCGTCCACCGCGCCCTGGCTCAGCGCCAGATAAAGCTCGTTGAAGTTGACCGGCGTCGCCTTGGCGCCCCAGGCCTCGACCATGGCGCGGAAGGTGTCGACCGGCGGCACCCTGAGCTTGAGGCCTGCGACGTCGGCCACGCTCTTCACCGGCTTGGAGCCCGTGGTGAGGTGGCGCTTGCCGTAATAGGTCACGGCCGCCATCCGCATGCCGCGCTTCTTCTCCAGCTCCGCGTTCATCTGCGCAAAGACCGGCGCCTTGGCGACCTTTGCCATATGGGCGGCGTCGCGCCAGAGATAGGGCGCCTCGACCACCGAGAGCTGCGGCAGGAAGGCGCCGAGCGCCGCCGCGCCGTCTGTCGTCATGGTCAGCGCGCCCGACGCGACCGATTCCATCATGTCCTTGCCGGAGCCGAGTTGGCCGGCGGGGAAGGCCTGGATATCGATGCGGCCCGAGGTCTTCTCCTTCACCTGCTTGGCGATGCGCTCGACCATCTGCACCTGCGGATGTGTTGTCGGCAGCATCTCGCCCCAGCGCAGCACGGTCGCCTGCGCGCGCAGGACGGTCGGCATCGCGATGGCACCGCTGGCGATAGCGGCGGAACCGGCAAGAAAGTCGCGCTTGGTGATCGTGGTCATGATGGTCTCCTCCCAATGCGGCCGGTTCTCCGGCTCGATGTCATGTCCCGGCCCTCGAAGAGCTGGCGGCCCGTTGGAAATCCACGACGCCGTCATTCCGGGCGGAGCGAAGCGGAGCCCCGGAACCCATCGTAGAGCGCGACACCCTTCGATGGATTCCGGATCGGCGCCGCTGCGCGGCTTGTCCGGAATGACGGGGTGCTTCCCAGCAATTCTCCCTTGGTCAGTAATTCATCGCCCGCGTGCGGGCGTTGCCGATATGGATGCTCATCTCCTCTGCGGCGCGGACCGGGTCGCGCGCCTCGATCGCACTGATGATCTTGAGGTGGTCGCGCATCACCGGCACAAGGATGTGGTTCTGGATGCGCGTCTCGTATTGCCGGATCAGCCTGATCTTCAGCCAGGTGACCCGGAAGGCCTTCGAGACGATGTCGTTGTCGAGATGGTCGATGATCGCCTCATGCATCAGCCGGTCGACATCCTCGGCGTCCTCGATCAGCGTCGGATCGCCGCCGGCCTCGGCCCGGGCGATGATCGCCTCGTGCCGGGCGCGCTGCTCTGCGATCTCGTCGTCAGTGGCGTTGGCCGCATAGAGCGCCGTCGCCTCCTTCTCCAGGAAAAGCCGGAACTGGAAGGCGTTGCGGATCAGGTTGAGGTCGACATGGGCGACCTGCATGCCCCGCTGCGGCACGGTCTTGATCAGCCCCTCGGCCTCCAGCCGCGGGATCAGCTCGCGGATCGCGCCAAGCGGCAGGCCGGTCAGCGCGACGAGTTCGCGCTGGGTGACGAACTGCCCGGGCTTGATCTCGCGCGCCAGCAGCCGCTCGGTGAAGGAGGCATAGGCGCGCTCCCTCAGCTTCAGCGGCTCGCCCTCGCGGGCATCGGGCTCGGGCTGGTTCAAGACGTCCTCTCCTCTCAGGCAGCTTTCGCCTGTGTGATCCTGTCGAAGGCTGCGAAAAGCCGCTGGCGCGTGGCCTCGTCGAGCGCCTCCAGCGGCGCGCGCATCGCCCCGAAGCCGGCGTCGCCATGCAAATGCCCGACCAGCGCCTTCACCGCCGGCAGCACCGGATGCGAGCAGATCTCGTCGACCAGCGCGTTCACGACCGCGCTGTCGGTACCCTCATAGACCATCGGGCGCAGCAGATGCGGCACGAGATTGGCGACGCCGCAGATCGTGCCCTGCGCGCCGTTGCGCACCGCCTTGGCGAGCTGGCGCTCATCGCCGACCAGGATCGCGAGTTCGCCATGCGCCTTGAGCAGCGCCTCGGTATTGGCATAGCTGCCGGACGAATCCTTCACGCCGACGACGATGCCGGGGAAGGCCGTCTTCAGCCGCTGGACGAGGGAAACGCTGATGTCGACGGCCGTCACCGACGGGATGTGGTAGAGCACGACGTTCCGCACCGAGCCACCGAGCTTTTCGAAGAACTGCGAGAACCAGCGATAGAGCCCCTCGTCGCTGACGCCCTTGAAATAGAACGGCGGCGCGACCAGCAGGCCCTTGGCTCCGGCATCGAGCGCAAGCCGCCCCTGCTCGACAGCCTCGTGCAGAGAGGAAGCGGCGACACCGGCATAGATCTGGGTGGCCGGGTCGATGCCGGCACCGATCAGCGCGCCCATCATCGCACCGCGCGCCGGCAGCCCGAGCGCCGCGCCCTCGCCGGTCGTGCCGTAGAGTGTGACGCTGTCGCAGCCCTGCGCCAGCACATGGCGCGCATGCTTGACCAGCCGCGGCAGGTCGACGCTGCCGCCCTCCCGCATCGGGGTGGTAATGGCGCAGGAAAGGCCGAAACGATTGGGTGCGAGTGGCATGGTCGCGTCTTTCAGGAGAAGGAAGTTACTGACATGTTAGTGAGATGATACTGTCGGGGCAAGCATTTCGCCGTCATTGCGAGCGCAACGAAGCAGTCCAGCGAGACGTCGAGCGAGCGGCTCTGGATTGCTTCGCCGCGCTCGCAATGACGGAACGGGTCAGCCATCCTTGAGCCCTCCCGCCGAGAGCCCGGCGACGATCTCGCGCTGGGCCAGCACGGTCACCAGAAGCACCGGCAGGGTGACGAGGAGCGCGGCAGCCGCCAGCGGCCCCCAGGAGATCTGCTCGAAGGTCAGCGAGTTGTAGACGGCCGAAGGCAGCGTGCGGCTGTTCTTGCCGCCGAGCACGACCGAGAAGATGAAGTTGTTCCATGAGAAGATGAAGGCGAGGATGCCCCCGACGACGATGCCGGGCCGCGCCAGCGGCAGCGCGACATGGCGGAAGGCCTGCCAGGTCGTCGCGCCGTCGATGCGGGCCGCATCCTCCAACTCCATTGGCACGTTCTCGAAATACCCGATCATGATCCAGACGATGATCGGGATGGTGATGACGAGATGGGTGATGACCAGCGCCGTGATCGTGCCCACCAGCCCGGTCATCTGGAACAGCAGGAAGAGCGGGATCAGGTAGGACAGGGCCGGCGTCATCCGCGCGACCAGGATGAGGATCGCGAACTTCGTCGCCTTGCCGCGCGCGATGCCGTAGCCGGCCGGCACCCCGACCGCGAGGCCGATCAGCACGGCGCCGCCCGTGACCAGCACCGAATTCCAGAGATAGAGCGCGAAATTGTTCTGCGCGAAGACATCGACATAGTTCTTCAGCGTCGGCGGGTTCGGGATGAAGACCGGCGGGAAGGCGGTGTTGTCGAGCTCGTTCTTGAGCGACAGCGAGATCATCCAGAGGAAGACCAGCACCGCCGGCGAGACCAGCACGAAGACCGAGGCGAAGAAGCCGAGTTTCTTGGCGAGGCGGATCATCACGCGTTCCACTTCGACTTCTGCCGCGCATAGAGCAGGAGCAGCGAGAGCATGATGATGATGACGAAGAAGATCACCACGACGGCCGAGGCGTAGCCGATCTTGTAGAACTGGAACGCCTGCAGGTAGAGGAAGATGTTCAGCGTTTCGGAAGCCGTCCCCGGGCCGCCCTGCGTGATCACGAAGATTGTGTCGAAGGCCTTCAGCGCGTCGATGGTGCGGATCACGATCGCCACCATGATGAAGGGCCAGACCAGCGGCAGCGTGATGTGGCGGAACATGTGCCAGGCATTGGCGCCGTCGATCAGGGCGGATTCGTAGGGCTCCCGCGGCAGGCCGGCGAGGCCGCCGAGCACGATCAGCATCACCAGCGGCGTCCAGTGCCAGACCTCGACCAGGATCAGCGTCGGGATCACCGTATCCGGCGAATAGACCCAGGCCTGCGGCCCGATGCCGACCAGCGAGAGCAA
Source organism: Allobosea sp. GW822-FHT03F07 (assembly GCF_058801345.1). Lineage (NCBI taxonomy): Bacteria > Pseudomonadati > Pseudomonadota > Alphaproteobacteria > Hyphomicrobiales > Alloboseaceae > Allobosea > Allobosea sp. GW822-FHT03F07. The sequence goes on along the minus strand of NZ_JBXAND010000001.1, from coordinate 506,688 downwards.
ATAGTTCAGCACGCCGAGCTGCGGATGGAACATCATCGTCCAGACCAGCGCGACCGCGACCGGGGTCGCCATCATCGGCATCACGAAGATCGTGCGCAGCACGCCGCGGAACGGAAACTCGCGATGGAAGACGAGCGCCGCCGCCGTGCCGAAGACGATCGGCAGCACGACCGCGAGCGTCGTGAAATAGAAGGTGTGCCCCATCGACTCGATGAAGCGCGCATCGCGGAACAGCTCGGCGAAATTCGCCAGCCCGATGAACTCCGGCCCGGCGCCGATCTTCCAGTCGTGGCCGGACATGTAGAGCGTGAACAGCCACGGAAACACGATCACCGCCGCCACCACCAGCACCGCCGGCGCGGCGAACAGCCAGTAGCGCGGCGTGAAATCGGCCGAGTGCGTGAAGGGCGCAGTCTGCGGATGAGCCATGCGGCCGGCGATTGTTGTTGTGGTCGCAGTCATTCGGTCATCGACAATCTGGTGCAAGCTCGACGCCTCTTCCCTTCTCCCGAATGGGAGAAGGTGGCGCGGAGCGCCGGATGAGGGTGTGCCGTCTCCGCAGAGAGCGCCACGGATCCGTTGCGCCTGGACAATCGGCGGCAGGCCCTCATCCCTGCCCTTCTCCCATCCGGGAGAAGGGTTCCCCGCGCCCTGCCTTTGGGCGGCCGCGGACTGTTGCTCAGCCCTGCTCGCTCAGCCCTGCTCGCTCTTGGCGAGTACCGGCGCGAAGGCTTCCGTCGCCTTCTTCAGCTCGGCCGCGACATCCGCGCCGCCGATCATGTTGGTCAGGCCGACGCCGAAGACATCGCGGAACTCGGTGACCGGGACGATCTGGGGCAGCGCGGCGCGAGCAATTTTGGCCGAGTTCAGCAGGCAGTCGAAGTACTGCTTGCCGAATTTCGACGATTCGATCGTCGCCTTGTCGAGATAGGCCGAGGAGCGCGCCGGCGCACCGGCGCCGGCCTTCAGCATCGCGAGCTGCTGCGCCTTGTTGGTCATGTGCTGGATGTAGAGCCAGGCGGCTTCCTTCTTTTGGGAGCCGCGCGAGATGCCGATGCCGTCGCCGAACATGCCGGCGTGATGCGCCTTTGGGCCCGGCGGGGTGATGCCATAGCCGACCTTGCCGACGATGCGCGACTTGCTGGGGTCCTCGAGCGGCGTGGCGAAGCCGATGCCGTCGAGCCACATCGCGGCGCGCCCCTGCATGAAGGTGGTCTGGCATTCGTTCCAGTTGAAGCCGACGGAGCCGACCGGGCCGGTGTCCTTGTTCAGCTTCTTGTAGAGTTCGCCCGCCCAGACCGCCTCGGGCGTATCGGTCTGCAGCTTGCCGGCCGGCGAGGTCGCCTCCATGCCCTGGCCGAGCATCAGGCAGGACCAGACCGGGACGTTGGCGTTCTTCAGCCCGCGCGAGACGAAGCCGGCGACGCCCTTGGCGGGATCGTGCAGCTTCTGCGCCACCGTGAACATCTCGTCCATGGTCTTCGGGAAGGCCACGCCCTTCGCGTCGAAGAGCTCCTTGTTGTAATAGACCATCCAGTAATCGACGAAGAAGGGCAGCGTATCGAGCGCCCCGTCGGCCTGCCGGGCATAGGACACCGCGCCGGCGCCGAAATCCTCGAACTGGAAGTCCGGCGAGGTCAGCGACGCATCCTTGATCATCGGCGTCAGGTCAGCGAACCACTTGCCCTTGGCCGCCATGCGCTTCTGCACATGCAGCGAGATGCCGCTGACGTCGAAGCTCGGCTTGCCCGAGGCGAATTCGATGACTGCCTTCTGGCGCTGCTGCTGCTCGGGCACCTGCTCGGACGAGATCTTGATGCCGGTGAGCTCTGTGAACTCCTTCTCGGCCGCCTGGAAAAGGTCGGAGCGCGGATTCTTCACCAAGAGCACATCGAGGCTCGTGCCGGAGAAGCGCTTCCAGTTGAAGGCAGCCTGGGCGCGCGCCTCGCGCAGCACCATGGGCGAACCGATGGCGCCGGCGGCACCCAGGGCTGCGGCGCCGCGCATCAGCGCACGACGGGTCGGCTTGAGAATGATCTCGCTCATCGATGTCCTCCCTGGACCTATGTTCCAGCCCTTGGCGGGCCTGTTGATGTGGCGGGCGCACCGGATCGAGCCGGTCGCGCTCCGGCGACTTGGAGCGGACGCTAATCCGGATCGAAGACGGTTGCAAGCTAACATGTTGGTATGCACATACTGTGCGCAACGATAATGGAAACGCCTCGCATGCCTGCCGTCACCGCCCTCGCGCCGCGCCCGCTCGGTCGCAGCGGATTGCCCGTCTCTACGCTCGGATTCGGCGCCGCGCCGCTGGGCGATCTCTATGCAAGGCTCGACGAGGCGCAGGCCGTGGCGACCGTCGAGGCCGCGATCGCCGGCGGCGTCACGCTGATCGACACCTCCCCGCTCTACGGCCATGGCCTCTCGGAACACCGCATCGGCGCAGGCCTGCGCCGGGCCGGACGGGACGGCATCGCCCTCTCGACCAAGGTCGGCCGCGTCGCGGAGCCTTTCGCCGGGCGCGGCGACGGCTCGGGCTATCTCGGCGGCCTGCCGCACGGCCTGCGCTTCGACTATTCCTATGATGGCGCGATGCGCTCGCTCGAACAATCGGCTCTGCGCCTCGGCACCGACCGGATCGACATCGTCCTGATCCACGACGTCGATGTCTGGACGCATGGCGCGGCCAAGATCGAGCAGCGGTTTTCAGAGGCGATGAACGGCGCCTACCGCGCGCTGGAGAAGCTGCGCACCTCCGGCGCCGTCCGCGCCATCGGCGTCGGCGTCAACGAGGCCGATATGTGCGAGCGCTTCGCCCGCGCCGGCGATTTCGACGCGATGCTGCTCGCTGGCCGCTATTCGCTGCTGGAGCAGCCGGCGCTGGCCTCCTTCATGCCGCTCGCGCTTGAGAAGGGCATCGGGCTGATGCTCGGCGGCGTCTTCAACTCCGGCATCCTCGCTACCGGCCCAGTGCCGGGCGCGAAGTACAATTACAACCCGGCCCCGCCCGCGATCCTTAACCGCGTCGGGCGCATCGAGATCGTCTGCGCCCGCCACGGCGTGCCGTTGCGCCGCGCCGCGCTGCATTTCCCGCTCGGCCATCCCGCCGTGGCGAGCCTCGTCATGGGCGCCGTCTCGCCGGCCGAGGTCGCCGACCAGATTGCCGAGCTGAACAGCCCCGTGCCGGCCGCGCTCTGGGCCGACCTCAAGGCCGAAGGCCTGCTCGGCGCCGACGTTCCAGTCCCCTTGCCGGTGCCGGCATGAGCCCGCCCCGCATCGACGCCCACCAGCATTTCTGGCAGATCGCGCGCGGCGACTATGGCTGGCTGACCCCGGCACTGGGGCATATCCACCGCGATTTCGGCCCCGCCGACCTTGCCCCCCTGCTCGCCCGCCATGGCATCTCCAATACGATCCTGGTCCAGGCCGCGCCGACCGAGGCCGAGACGCGCTTCCTGCTCGATATCGCAGCCGGAACGCCCTTCGTCGCCGGCGTCGTCGGCTGGACCGATTTCGAGGCCCCCGATGTGACCCGGCGCATCGCGGCGCTGGCCGCCGACCCGCTGCTCGTCGGCTTGCGCCCCATGGTCCAGGACATCGCCGACGAAGGCTGGCTCGCCCGCCCCGCGCTGAGCCCGGCCTTCGAGGCGATGATCGCCCATGATCTCGTCTTCGACGCGCTGCTGAAGCCGCAGCACATCCCCGCCGCGCTCGCGATGCTGGCGCGGCACCCGACACTGCCCGTGGTGATCGACCACGCCGCCAAGCCTGACCTCATCACCGGCGACCTTGCCGCCTGGCGCGAGGGTATCACCGCGCTCGCCGCTCACCCCAGCACCCTTTGCAAGCTCTCCGGCCTCGTCACCGAAGCCGCCGCCGACTGGACGATCGAGACGCTGCGCCCCGTGGTCGAGCACCTGCTGGCGACGTTCGGCCCGCAGCGCCTGATCTTCGGCAGCGACTGGCCGGTCGTGACGCTGCGCGCCGATTATTCCCGCTGGTTCGACACCGCGACCGCCCTTCTCGCCGGCTGCAGCGAGGCCGAGCGCGACGCCATCTTCGGCGGCAACGCCTCCCGCCTTTATCTCGCCCGACGCGGGCGCCAACCGACATGAGCCGATCGCCATGCTGAAGACCCTCGATCCCGTCCTCTCCGCCGACCTGCTCTGGCTGCTCGCCGCCATGGGCCATGGCGACGATCTCGCCCTCGTCGATGCCAACCACCCCGCCGAGACCATCGCCGCCGCCACCACCAGCGGAAAGCTGGTCCGCCTGCCCGGGCTGACGATGGAGCGGGCGGCGCGGGCCATCCTCTCCGTGCTGCCGATCGACGATTTCGAGCCGGAGCCCGTGCGCCGCATGCAGGTCGTCGGCGACCCCGAAGCGATTCCCGCCGTGCAGGCCGCCGTGCAGCGCGAGCTCGACGCGGCGCTGGGCAAGCCTGAGCCGCTCGCCGGCATCGAGCGCTTCGCCTTCTACGAGGCGGCGCGCCGGGCTTTTGCCGTGGTGCAGGTCGGCGACCCCCGCCCCTATGGCTGCTTCCTGCTGCGCAAGGGCGTCATCGCCGGCGAGCCGGGCTAAAACCTCAGCCCTCCGCCTTCGCCACCGCCTGCCGCAGACGCGCCAGCGCCTCGTTCGCGCCGGCGCTCAAGGTCACGTCGCTCGATTCGGCGTCCTTGGCGATCAGCTCAGTGAGCGAGCCGACCGTGATCTCCGCCTTCGCCGCCGTCAGCTTCAGCACGGCATTGGCGATGATGTTGGGCCAGAACGCCGCCGCGCCCTTGGCCAGCCCCTTGGCCTTGCGGCCCTCGAATTCGCGGGCGAGCTGTTCGGGGGTCTTCTTGGCCATGGCGTCGGGAACCTGTTTGCGGAGTTGGCCGCTGCCTATCACGAAAATGGCTTGCGCGGCGAACCCGCGCTTTGTTCCCTGCCCTGCCCGCACGGCGGGGCCGCGACAATCGCATTTGCCTGCGGCGGCGACGCAGGGCAGGAGCGGCGGCAATTCCGGCTGCGCTTCGCCCGCTCCTTCAGGTCACCATGATGCTCCGTCGTTCCCGGCCCCGCCTCTCCCGCCTCCTGTTCGCCGCGCTCGCCGGCCTCCCCCTCACCGCCCCGGCCTCGGCCCGGATCACGGATCGCGAGCTGAGCTGCGCCGACTGGCTGAAATCCGGCGCCCACGGCACGGGCGAATATCCCACGACCATCCGGGCGAAGATCAGGGCCTTCTGCGCCGCCAATCCGAAGATGAAGGCCATCGACGCCGAGATGACGATGACGGGGGATTGAACCGCGACGCCCCTTCCCTTCTCCCGGATGGGAGAAAGTGGCGCGGAGTGCCGCATAGGGCGCGGGAACCGCGGGAACCCTTCTCCCGTGTGGGAGAAGGGCAGGGATGAGGGCCTGCCCGATCCGTTCGAGGCCGCAACGGCGCCGTCGCATTCCAACGATCAGCGGCGGTCCCTCACCCCTGCCCCTCTCCCATCCGGGAGAGGGGTTCCCCGCGCTTGACCTTATCGACGCACGCCAAATCCCCGCCCACGCTTCCGCGCGGCGGCTTTCAATTGAGGGGCAGCGGAGCGCCGCGAGGCGCGGGGGTAGAGGTCCGCATCCATTGAGCCAGGATGCGGCGCGGATGGATTGAGCCACCATCCGCACGCCCCGTGGCGCTCCGCTCGTCGGCGATTTGACGACTCCGGGCCGCGCTTATACGGCCGGTCGGATCGTAAGCCGCATCTGCCGCAGGCCAGTTCGGCTCATCGCCTCGTCGCCCGCCTCATCCGCCGCTCGTCACCGGCCGAGCCTTCCAGCGAGCTCCTCGCACAGGGGCCGTAGTACCCCCAGGGCGGTGCCCCGAAGCCTCCCGGGAGCGGATCGTGACTCCACCCGCAGGCGCCGGCCTCATCCCGACCAACGGCACACCTCCGGATGGCTGCCCCTCGGGGATGAGGTGGGCCGAGGATAGGCGTGTGGCGCGCGGGCGGGGATAAGTTTTCGCAACCGCAGCCAACCGGGGCTTCTCCGCTCCGAGAACACTAGCTGACATCACGCCCTCTCGGCCACGACTTGGTTCAGGCGCGATTACTTCGGCCTGCCGGCCTTCACTGCTGCATACCGCCTCTCGCCACCGCACTCGATCAGCCCGACTAGCGCCTCTGGCGCGACCGCGGCTCGCCAACACGGATAGAATTTGGCGCTTTGGTTGACATGCAGGCCCTCGGAAGCTCTTCTGCAGCCTCTATCAGCATTACGCTGCGACACTTGGCTGAGGATGATTAGGCGCTCACACTTAATTGCAGGCCTTCGACCCAATCGTCGCGTAAAGGCGATATGGAGCGATTGTCCACCCGACCAGCTTAAAACGGCGGCGACAAGCGCTACATACGAGGGCAGCGCGTACCATCGCCGACGAGGAAATGGCAACTCCGCGACACGCCGATACCCTGCAGCGAGCAAGTGCGATGATGCGTGGACCAAGGATACTGCGACGACGGCACTGCGGAGCGCCATTTCACAAGGGTACGTGTCTGACGATTGGAGAAGCGGCTTTCCACGGAATGTGTGGTACGTTGCCGATGAAGTTGTGTACGAGGCTTTTCTTCACAATGAAGGCGTAGGTGCATACCACGCCTTCCCCTTGAATGAAGACGAATGGCCCAGAGGGCTGGTGGTAGATGGCTCTAAGAGTCGATAGCGAATGGCTCGACATCGAACCGGACGTGAAGCCGGAGTTCGATGCTAGTTACGGCCGTATGGGCATCAATGTGAATGATGCATGGCTAACTGCGTTCGAAACTCAAAATGGTACCCGTGGCGATCGAGTTGAAGTTCCTGCTTACCCACTCGCTGAATGGATAGCCGAGAATTGGTGGGCTATTATTCACGAACCGGAAAAGGGCAGCTCGTCTAAGCAGGACGCCGGCTTTAAGTCTCGGCATTGGCTTGGTACCGCACGCGAAGGATTTGCGCTGCCCGATGCCTGGCTATTTTCAGGAGGGCGCGGCGCTGTAGAAATCCAAAGCAAGCCGACCTTCTTGTCGCATTCACGTATGATCATGCCTACCACAGTGTCCACCCGCTTAGTCGCCGAGGAAGTGGAGCTGGCTCTAAAAACGTTTATTAATAGTGTTGTTTCGCGCTTAGACGAAAAGGGAATTGGCGACACACTCCTCCAGAAAATCTGGAGCGTATTCAACGACCTTGATCATGATGAAAGGAAATTCTCACGCCTCTTGGGGGCGATGGGCCTTTCGCCCTATTCGCAAGAAGGTGGCATTGAGGTCGTCTTGAATGATTTTCTTAGTAACGCATCCGACAGTATCGCTGAGGATCTCTGCGAAGCTGCAGATCAAGGTGATTTTGTTGAAGCGGCGGAAGACACACTGCGATCTTTGAAGGCGCTCGATAGCGAACCCGAGATCGACTTTTCAAAGATATTCAGCATCCGGTACCCGGCTGCTCATAAACCTTGGCGCCTCGGGTTAGGGGCAGCAAATGCTATCCGTGAGAAATTTGGCATTGACGCGGCAGATGGCAGCGGCGGCACAAAATTCTTTGATTCAACTAGGATTAGCAGCCTGATTACTGATAATCGAGGATTCCGCGAAGTTGACGAACCTGTTGTGCATGGCTCCGTCAGAAGACACGACAATCAGGTTCAAATGAATTTGATACGCATCCGCTCTGAATCGAGAAGATTTGACGCAGCCAGGAGCTGCTTTCTTGCGTGGAATCAAGCCAGCGAAGGAGACCGACTGGTTACTAGAGCTCGAGTTAGAGATCAACAGGCAAGTCGTGCATTTGCAGCCGAGCTCCTTGCCCCAATTCAATACATAAAAAAGAGGGCATCCAACAACGTTCTTTCCGTTTATAGAGCGGACGAAATAGCGAAAGAACTTTCGGTCTCTTCTGCTGTGGTCATGTGGCAGGCAAGCAATAATAACATAGATGTGCCCGGAGGGCGGAAACAGACCCGTTCAAACTGAGGTCACCCCCACCCGCTTGACTCCCCCACCCCTCCCGCCTTACCCCCATCGACGGGACACGCCACCCCACCGTGGCGCGCCCATCTGTAAGGATGGAGACATCGATGGCGAATACCCAACCGGCCACGCGTCCGCGCGTGCCGCATTTCTCGTCCGGCCCCTGCGCCAAGCGCCCCGGCTGGTCCCTCAAGGCCCTCTCTGACGCAGCGCTCGGCCGCTCGCACCGCGCCAAGATCGGCAAGGACAAGCTCAAGCTCGCGATCGATCTCACGCGAGAAGTGCTGCAGGTGCCGGCCGATTACCGCATCGGCATCGTGCCCGCTTCCGACACCGGCGCCGTCGAGATGGCGATGTGGTCGCTGCTGGGCGCCCGCGGCGTCGACATGGTCAGCTGGGAAAGCTTCGGCGCCGGCTGGGTTACCGATGTCGTCAAGCAGCTCAAGCTCACCGATGTCCGCACCTTCGAGGCGCCTTATGGCGAACTGCCGAACCTCAGGAAGGTCGACACGAAGAACCGCGACGTCGTCTTCACCTGGAACGGCACGACCTCGGGCGTGCGCGTCGTCGACGCCAGCTGGATCGCCGAGGACCGCGAGGGGCTGACGATCTGCGACGCGACCTCGGCCGCCTTCGCCCAGCGCCTCGATTGGGCCAAGCTCGATGTCACCACCTTCTCCTGGCAGAAGGTGCTCGGCGGCGAGGCGGCCCATGGCATGATCATTCTCTCGCCCCGCGCGGTCGAGCGGCTGGTGACCTACAAGCCGGCCTGGCCGCTGCCGAAGATCTTCCGCATGACCTCGGGCGGCAAGCTGATCGAGGGCATCTTCCAGGGCGAGACGATCAACACGCCGTCCATGCTCGCGGTCGAGGACTATATCGACGCGCTGAACTGGGCGAAGAAGGTCGGCGGGCTCGACGGGCTGGTGAAGCGCGCCGACGGCAATCTGCGCGTCATCGCGAAATTCGTGCGCGAGAACGACTGGATCGACTTCCTCGCCGTGAAGCCGAAGACGCGCTCGAACACCTCCGTCTGCCTGAAGTTCACCGACCCCGCCGTGACGGCGCTCGGCCCCGATGCTCAGGCGGCCTTCGCCAAGCAGGTCGTGTCGATCATCGAGAAGGCCGGCGCCGGCTTCGACCTCGGCCATTACCGCGACGCCCCTCCCGGCTTGCGCATCTGGTGCGGCGCGACCGTCCAGTCGCGCGACCTCAAGGCGCTGCTGCCCTGGATCGAATACGCCTTCGCCGAGGCCAAGGCGGGACTCGGCAAGAAGGCGGCGTAAAGAGCGCTTCGCCCTGTCATTCCGGGGCGCGGGCCTTGGCCCGCGAACCCGGAACCCACGACCGGGCGAGCCCTTTCCACCGCTTTTGCCAGAACCTCAGCGTTGCACCCCGTCATGGGTTCCGGGTTCGGCGCTTCGCGCCGCCCCGGAATGACAGGCGGGGCGACCCTTCCCTTTCAGCGCAGAGCGCCCAGCGCCGCGCCACCGGAGCCATCCTCATGACCGCCCCCAAAGTCCTGATCTCGGACGCCCTCTCCCCCGCCGCCGTGCAGATCTTCAAGGATCGCGGCATCGACGTGACCTTCGATCCCAATCTCGGCAAGGACAAGGACAAGCTCGCCGCCGTGATCGGCGAGTATGACGGCCTCGCCATCCGCTCGGCCACCAAGGCCACCGCCAAGCTGCTGGAGGCCGCCAAGAACCTGAAGGTCATCGGCCGCGCCGGCATCGGCGTCGACAATGTCGAGATTCCCGCCGCCACCGCGCGCGGCATCATCGTGATGAACACGCCCTTCGGCAATTCGATCACCACCGCCGAGCATGCCATCGCGATGATGTTCGCGCTCGCCCGTCAGATCCCCTCGGCGGACGTGTCGACCCAGGCCGGGAAGTGGGAGAAGAACCGCTTCATGGGCGTCGAGATCACCGCCAAGACGCTCGGGCTGATCGGCTGCGGCAATATCGGCGCGATCGTCGCCGAGCGCGGCATCGGCCTGAAGATGCGCGTCATCGCCTACGACCCCTATCTCTCAGCCGAACGCGCGGTCGCGCTGGGCGTCGAGAAGGTCGAGCTGGAGGACCTGCTCAAGCGCGCCGACTTCATCACGCTGCACGTCCCGATGACCGAGAAGACGAAGAACATCCTCTCGGCCGAGAACCTCGCCAAGACCAAGAAGGGCGTCCGCATCATCAACTGCGCCCGCGGCGGCCTCGTCGACGAGCAGGCGCTGGCGGACCTCATCAAGTCCGGCCATGTCGCGGGCGCCGCCTTCGACGTCTTCTCGCAGGAGCCGGCCGAGACCAACCCGCTCTTCGGCCTCGACAACGTCGTCTGCACGCCGCATCTCGGCGCGAGCACCAACGAGGCGCAGGAGAACGTCGCGCTGCAGGTCGCCGAGCAGATGAGCGACTACCTGCTCAAGGGCGCGATCACCAACGCCGTGAACTTCCCCTCGATCTCGGCCGAGGAAGCTCCGCGCATCAAGCCCTTCGTCGCGCTCGCCGAAAAGCTCGGCTCCTTCCTCGGCCAGCTCACCGAGGCGCCGGTCAAGGGCATCCGCATCGAGTATGAGGGCGCCGTCGCCCATCTCAACCTCAAGGCGATCTCGGCCGCCGCGATCACCGGTGTGCTCAGGCCCTTCCTGCCCGAGATCAACATGGTCAATGCGGCCATGGTGGCGAAGGAGAAGGGCATCGTCGTCGAGGAGATGACGCGCGAGGTCGCCGGCAATCTCGAAAGCGTCATCCGCATCGTCGTCGAGGCCGAGGACATGCCGCGCCACGCCTCCGGCACAGTGTTCCAGGACGGCAAGCCGCGCATCGTCGAGATTCGCGACATCCAGGTCGATGCCGAATTCGCGCCGCACATGCTCTATGTCCGCAACGCCGACAAGCCAGGCTTCATCGGCGCTTTCGGCTCGCTCTTGGGCGAGGCCGGCGTCAATGTCGCGACCTTCTCGCTCGGCCGCGACAAGCCCGGCGGCGACGCGATCTGCTATGTCGCCGTCGACGAGCCGATCTCCGACGAGCTGCTGGCCAAGATCCACGAGATCCCGATGGTCAAGCGCGCCCGGCGGCTGCGGTTCTGATCCTCGTGAATTTCGCCGCACTGCGTGCTATGGTTTCGCTCCGGAAGGAGCGGACCATGCGGATCGTCAAGTTCGAGGTCTTTCGCGATGATGAAGCTGGCGTTTGGTGGGCCAGTTCGACCACCGATGCCGGTATCGTCACGGAAGCGGAGACGATCGAAGCCTTGCGCGAGCGCCTGAAACTGCTCGTTCCGGACTTCCTCGAAACCGAAGAAGAACTTCGGATCGACATGGAAGTGCACGTTTCGGACGTTGTCCAAGCTGCCTGATGGTTGAGATCGGCCCGCGTCTGAAGAAAATTCTGCGCAAGGCCGGATACGAATATTACAGGCCCGCCAAGGGCGACCATGAGATATGGCGCCATCCTGAAACGAAGACTCAAGTGACCGTCGATGGCGGGACCAAGTCTCGTCACACGGCCAACCAGGTTCTCAAGGACGCCGGCCTGCCCAAGGCCTTCTGAGCCGCCGCCGCGCTGATGCCGCAATCGCCCTCTCCCGTGCGCGCCGCTCACAGGAGATGCCCATGCCTCGCGCCGCTGCCCAAGCCTATGCCTGCCTCGCTCTCGCCTGCCTCGTCGCCTCGCCCGCTCTCGCCGATTGGGACAGGGCGAAGCTGGACCGCGAGATCGTCGCGATCGAGAAGCACTCGAAGGGCCGGCTCGGGGTCGCTCTGCTCGACCTGAAGGACCGCAAGACCTGGTCCCATCGCGGGGCGGAATCCTTCCCGATGCAGAGCGTCTTCAAATGGCCGCTCGCGATCGCGGCGCTGCAGGCGGTCGAGGCCGGCAGGTTCGGGCTCGACGACAGGATCACGATCAGGCGCAGCGAGTTTTCGCTCTATCACAGCCCGCTCGCCAAGGCTTTCAAGGGCGAGAGCAACGCCTATCCGCTGCGCGAGCTGATCGCGCTCGCGGCCAGCGAGAGCGACAACACCGCTGCCGACATCCTGATGCGCGAGATCGGCGGCCCGAAGGTGGTGACGAAGATGCTGCGCGACGGCGACATCCAGGGCATCTCGGTCGATCGCTACGAGCGGCAGTTCCAGCCCGAGGTCTTCGGCCTGCCGGGCTTCTCGTGGTCCGATGTCATCGACGAGCCGGCCTATCGGGCCAAGCTCTCCGCGCTCGATCCGAAGAAGCGCCAGGCCGCCTTGCAAAGCGCGCTGAAGGACAAGCGCGACAGCGCCACGCCCGACGCCAGCGTGCTCTTCATCGAGGCGCATGCCAAGGGCAACTGGCTGCGCGACCCGGCCCACAGCGCCCTGATCGACAGGATCGTCACCGAGACGAAGAGCGGCCCCGACCGCATCCGCGCCGGCCTGCCCGAAGGCGCCCGCTTCGCCCATAAGACCGGCGCCGGCCTGACCATGGACGGGGTCAACCACGCCACCAACGACATCGGCCTCGTCACCTTGCCGAATGGCCGGGTCTTCGCTGTCGCGGTCTATCTGTCGGGCTCGACCGCCGATGCCAAGCAACGCGAGGCGGCACACGCCGCCGTGGCGAAGGCTGCGGTCGCGGCGCTGCGCTGACGGGACTCGGCGTCGGAACCACACCCGTCATCCCGGACAAGCCGCGAAAGCGGCGCAGCTCCGGGATCCATCATAGAGTGCGACGCCCTACGATGGATCCCGGGGCAGGCCCGGGATGACGACGCGTTTCCGAACTTGACCGGCAAGCATCAAAATTCAGCGCCGTCCCAGCCGCTCGGCGATGAAGATGCCGCTGAGCACGAGCAGCAGCGCCACGGCGTGATAGAGCGCCAGCGTCTCGCCGATGATCGCGACCGCCATCATCGGCGCGAACACCGGCACGAGATTGGTGAAGACGCCGGCCCGGCCGGGACCGATCATTTCGACGGCGCGCAGGAAGGTGACCTGCGCCAGCATCGAGGGGCCGACCACCACGAAGGCGAGGATCGCCCAGCCCTTCGCGGTCGGCCAGTAGAAATGGCCGGTTGCGATCTCGATCAGGAGCAGCGGCAGCGAGAACAGGCAGGCGAAGCTCGCGACCGAAATGAAGAAGACGAGGGCCGGCACCGGTGGACGCTTGCGGATCGCGACCGTGTAGCCGGCATAGAGCATCGAGGCGATGATCATGTAGAGGTCGCCCCGGGCGAAGGTCAGGTTCGCCAGGACATGGAAGTCGCCGCGGCTCGCCGTCACCGCGACACCGACCAGCGTGATGGCGACGCCGAGCGCCTGGAGCGGCGCGATCGGCGTGCGATAGACGATGAAGGCGCCGATCAGCACGAAGATCGGGATGGCGCCCTGCAGAATTCCGATATTTATCGCCGTCGTGGAATAGCCCGCGATGTACATCAGCGCATTGAAGACGGTGAAGCCGAGCATGCCCATCGCGGCGATGAAGCGCCAGCGCTGGCGCAGCAGCGGCCAGTTCTCGGCAATCTGCTTGCGCAGCAGGAACGGCACCACCGCGCAGACGAAGACCCAGCGCAGCGAAGTCAGCGCCATCGGCGGGATGTTGCCGACGGCCATCCGGCTCGCGATCGAATTGCCGGCCCACATCAGTGTGGTCAGGACCAGCAGCAGATAGGGATTGCCCCAGAGGCGCTGCGGCAGGGTTCTGGCGGGAGACAAAGGCGCGGCCTGCTCAAATGACGGGCATCTGCAATAGCCTTGCATGCCCATCCCGTCCTATGGGATGAGGCGCACGGTTGCCCGGCGCCCGGCGCATCCCTCTGCAGCATCCTTCCTCCGGCTCTCTCCCCATGATCGATGTCCCGGCCCGCCCGCTCCGCCTGCTCTTCGTCGACGGCAACACACGCGAGCAGCGCGAGAGCCACGCCGCGGGCTACGGCGCCCAACCCGCCGAGGCCTATGCCAGCGAGGTCTCAGGCATCGTGCCCGGCGCCGTGACCGACATCTGCCTGCCGGCCGATGAGGGCGCGAACCTGCCCGGTGGTGCCGGCCTGCAATCCTATGACGGCATCTTCCTCACCGGCTCGTCCCTGCACATCTACCAGATCGAACCGGCGGTAACCCGGCAGATCGAACTGATGCGCGCGATCTATGCCAGCGGCACGCCCTGCTTCGGCTCCTGCTGGGGCATCCAGATGGGCGCGGTCGCGGCCGGCGGCAGCGTCGCGCGCAACCCGAGGGGCCGCGAGGTCGGCTTCGCCCGCAAGATCACCCCGAACGAGGCCGGCCGCACCCACCCGATGCTGGCCGGGCGGCCCGCGGCCTTCGACGCCCCGGCGATCCATCTCGACACCATCGCCCTGCCGCCCGGCGAAACCACGATCCTCGCCTCCAACGCCTATAGCGAGGTCCAGGCCGCCGAGATCCGCCATGATGGCGGCACCTTCTGGGGCGTGCAGTACCATCCCGAATTCCCGCTGCGCCAGGTCGCCTCGATTCTCGGCCGGATGGTTCCGATCCTGATCGAGGAGGGCTTCCGCGCCGACGAGGCCGCCGCCCATGACTGGCTCGCCGAGCTGCGCACGCTCGATGCGCAGCCGGCCCGGCAAGACCTCGCCTGGGCGCATGGTCTCGATGCCGAGGTGCTGGACGACCAGCGCCGCGTCACCGAGCTGCGCAACTTCCTGGCGCATCGGGTGCAGCCGCAGGCGAGCGCGCGCGGACGGGCCTGATCCGGCGATCGAGTCGCCGGCGCCCAGGTGAGGTTTCAGCGCCACAGCCCGGGCGACATATACAATAGGAGAACACAATCTGAGATTGCATTCTCATTTGAGTGTTGCTCAGATAGGTCCGGATTGTATACCGCGGCTTGGGGTCGGCAGTATATCCTTGCCTTCAGTTAAATTGATTTAATCTAATTTTAAACTGAGCGGCCGCCTTACTGTGCGGGATGCTCGCGAGATCGGCTGTCCGAAAGACCCATCTCCCGGCGTCGGGACGATGCCTAAATCTCTGAAATCAGACCCGGTGCGCGCCATCGGCATCGCAAGCACAAAGGCACCAAGCCTTGAAGTCCATCCGCATCAAGATCATCGCCATCCTCGCCATCATCTCGCTCGGCGCCGTCTTCTCTTCCGCTCTCGGGCTCTGGGCCCTGTCGCGCTCCAACGACCTGAGCCAGCGCGCCTCGGTGCAGGCCGACCTCGCCCTCACCACCGACCGGATCAACGGCCATGTGCTGGGTGTCGTGATGGACGCCCGCGGCATCTACATGTCGAAGGCCGCTGCCGATGCCGAACCCTTCGCCAAGGGCATGGAAGCGCGCTTTCCGCAACTGCGCGCCCTGGCGGCGGACCTGACCCGGATCGCCCGCGAGTCGGAACGCGGCCAGACGCGGGCCATCGAGAAGGCCATCGCCGATTTTATCACCTTCCGTTCCGAGACGATCCGCCTCGGCCGCGAGGTCTCGACGGCGGCCGCGAACGCGCAAGGCAACAACGACGCCAACCGGAGCAATCGCAAGGCCCTCAACGACCTGCTCGTCGCCTTCGCCAAGAGCAACGAGGCCGCGGGCGACGCCCTGGCGCAGGACGCCGCGAAATTCACCCAGATGGCGCAGATCGCGCTGCCGATCCTGCTCGGCGTGACGCTTCTCGGCTCGCTGCTGATCGCGCTGTTCTTCGCCCAGCGTTCGCTGACCAAGCCGATCCTCGATCTCAGCGCCGTGATGTCCTCGCTGACAAAGGGCGACCTCAAAGTCGCGGTGCCCCATCTCGACCGCAAGGACGAGATCGGCACGATGGCACAGGCGGTCTCCGTGCTGCGAGAACGCAGCGAGCAGGTCGCGATGCTGCAGCAGCAGGAACAGGCCGCCGCGGCTGCCCGCCTTGCCCGGGCGCAGTCGATGGAAGCCGTCGTCAGCGATGTCGGCGAGGTCGTCGCCGCAGCGGCTGCGGGGGATTTCTCGGCGCGTCTGCAGATCGCGCAGGCCGACGAGCAGATGCAGAAGCTCGTCGCCGGCATCAACCAGATCAACGCCGTGGTCGACGGCGCAACGCGCGACTTTTCCGATGCCTTGCAGGCGATCGCGGCGGGCGACCTGACACACCGCGTCGACGGGACCTATCACGGCCGCTTCGCCGACCTGAAGACCGCCATCAACGACACGGTCGAGCGCCTGTCGTCGACGGTGAAGACGATCCAGACGACGACGGCGGATGTCGGGCTGGCGGCGCGCGAGATCAACATGGGCGCCGACGACCTGTCGAAGCGCACCGAGGAGCAGGCTTCCTCGCTCGAGGAGACGGCGGCGACGACCGAACAGCTCGCGGCTTCCGTGAAGGCCACCGCCCAGGCCTCGCGCCAGGCGGCCTCCGTCGCCGACGAGGCGATGCAGGCGGCGCAGTCGGGCGGCGCCATCGCCGGCCAGGCGGTCGACGCCATGGCGAGGATCGAGACCGCCTCGACCAAGATCTCCGACATCATCCGCGTCATCGACGACATCGCCTTCCAGACCAACCTGCTGGCGCTCAATGCCGCGGTCGAGGCGGCGCGCGCCGGCGACGCCGGCAAGGGCTTCGCCGTCGTCGCCTCGGAGGTGCGCACCCTGGCGCAGCGCTCGAGCGAGGCGGCCAAGGACATCTCGGCGCTGATCTCCTCCTCGAACAGCGAGGTCGGCGAGGGGGTGAAGCTCGTCCGCCAGGCCGGCGAGCAGCTGAGCCAGATCCTCAGCGCCTCGCAGAAGGTCGCGGCGACCATCGCCGAGATCTCGGCGGCCTCGGGCGAGCAGGCCAGCGGCATCGACGAGATGAGCCAGGCCGTCGCCCATCTCGACGAGATGACGCAGGCCAATGCCGCGCTCGCCGAGCAGAGCGCGGCCTCGGCCGGCTCGCTCACGGGGCGCATCGGCCAGCTCAACGATCTCGTCGCGACCTTCCGCACCGGGCATGACGCGGGCGGCACCGTTCTGGCCTACCGTCCACCCGCACCGGCGCATGCCCCGGCACCGGCTCCGGTCCGCGCCGCGCCGCCGGCGACCGAGCCCGCCCGCCTGCGCCAGATCGCGGAGGCCGCCTTCGTTCAAGCCAAGGCGCCCTTGCCCCGCACCCCCGCCAAAAAAGTCGCCAACGGACATGACGACACCGGCTGGGAGGAGTTCTAAGCCGGCTACGCAGCCATCACGTCGACGCGAGCCCTGCCCCATTCGGGCAGGGCTTTTTCGTTCAGGGCCGAGAGAATGCTCCGGTTTGGCCGCCGGGCCAGAGCCACCAGACGAGAAGCGCGGCCGCTGCGACCCAGACCGACACGATCGCGACAAGCCCGGTCAAGCTTGCGGGCCGGTTCTGTCCGAGCGCGGCCGCTCTGAACTCTTCCATGAGTCGAGGCGGGATCAGCCTGACCGCCAGAAGGATGCCGAGAGGGACGATGACCAGGTCGTCCAGATATCCCAGCACCGGGATAAAATCCGGAATGAGGTCTATCGGACTCAGCGCATAGGCTGCCACCGCGCCGGCAGCGAGCTTGGCGTACCAGGGCGTGCGATCGTCACGAGCGGCGAGCCATAACGCAAGGACGTCCCGCTTGATGATTCGTGCCCATTGCTTGGCGCGCGCGATCAGCATCATCGGCTTTCCATCGTCGTCACGAGCCGCTGATAGCAGATCTGTGCCGGCCGATCCTTCGCGTCCAGCCAGAACCGAAAAAGGCCGACGGATGCCCCTCCCCCGAATGCAGGATGCCGGGCGGAAACACCTCTGCGATGCTGTCCGCAATCCGGCCCAATTCCGCCTTGGCGGCGCCGAATTCGAGCCCGCCTATCACGGCCTCGTGATTGTCTGAGGGGATAGCACAGCATGATGACCCGGATTGCCGCCGCCCTGGTTCTCGCCCCCGGCCTCGCCGGCGCCGCCGAGACCGAGCTCTCCTCGCGAATCGACCGCGTCACCGTCTATCCGGACGGCGCCGTCGTGACGCGGCTCGGCAAGGCCGAGTTGCTGCAGGGCGCCTCCCGGATCGTGCTGCGCGGCCTGCCGGCGACAATCGACCCCGCCTCGGTCCGCGTCGAGGGCAAAGGCGTGTCACAAGGGCCGGGCAGTGGCGCCTTTTCGGTCGGCGCCGTCGATGTCCGCCTGACGCCGGGCGAGGCTCGCCCGGTGCTCGACACGGTGATCGAAGGCAAGCTCAAGACGCTGCGCGAGGAAAAGGAGACGCTCTCAGGCCGGATCGGCGCGATCGAGGCCAAGCGGGCCACGATCGAGCGTTTCGCCCAGGTCGGTCCCGACAAGCTCGGCCCGGACGGCAAGGCCCTTCCGGTCACCGACTGGCCGGCCGTGTTCGACGCGATCGGCACCTCGCTGGTCAAGGTCCATGACGAATTGCGCGGCACCCGCGCCCGCGCCGCCGATGTCGATGCAGAGATCGCGGCACTGGAACGGGCGAAGCCGCAGGCGGCCAGGCCCGGCGCCCCGAAGCGCGACATCGCCATCGCGGTCGAGGCTCCCGGCCCGGTCTCGGCCGAGTTCGCGGTCTCGTACCGCGTCGGCGGCGCCGGCTGGACGCCGCAATACGAAGCGCGACTGACCACCGGCAGCGGCGCGACCAAGCCCACGCTCGAACTCATCCGGCGCGCTGAACTGCGCCAGCGCACCGGCGAGGACTGGGACGACGTCGCGCTGACGCTCTCGACCACGCGCTCGGCCGGTGGCACCCGCGCGCCCGAGCTGGCGCCGGTTCAGGTGATGTTCTTCGAACCGCCGGCGGTCTACGAGAGCCGCCCGCGCCCTGGGGCCGCCCCCCCGCCCATGGCAACGGCGCGCGCGAAGGCCGAGGCGGAAGCCGAAGCGCTCGCCCAGGCCCAGGCCGAGAAATCCAGGCGTTCCGTCTCCGCGCCGGTCGCGGCCGAGGTCCAGACCGCGGAGGTCGAGGCCGGCGCCTATCAGGCGAGCTTCCAGGTGCCGGGCCGCGTCAGCATCCCGCAGGACGGCTCGTCCAAGACCGTGGTCCTGAGCCAGGCCAAGGCCGAGCCGACGCTGCAGGCCCGCATCACGCCGGAGCTGGAGGAGACCGCCTATCTCGAAGCGAGCTTTACCCATGAGGAGGTGGCGCCCTTGCTGCCCGGCGCGGTCGCCCTGCATCGCGACGGCAGCTATATCGGCCGAGGCCGCATCGGATTGGTGGCGCCGGGCGACAAGGTCGAGCTCGGCTTCGGCGCCGACGACAAGCTCAAGGTCTCCCGCGCCCCCATCCGCCGCCGCGAGAACGAGCCGACCTGGCTGGGCCAGACCCGCACCGACCTGCGCGAATTCCGAACGATCGTGAAGAGCCTGCACGCACAGCCGGTCAAGGTGACCGTCACCGAGCGCATCCCCTTCTCCGAGAGCACCGCGATCACGGTCGAGAGCATCGGTGCCCAGACCACGCCGCCAACCGAGAAGCAGGTCGGCGACAAGCGCGGCGTCTCGGCCTGGACCTTCGATCTCGCGCCCGGCGCGGAGAAGGAGATCAAGGTCGCCTATCGCATCAAATGGCCGGGTGATCGCGAGGTCACCTATGCCCAGCAGCCGCTGCCGGGCCCGTCGCCGCGCCCGACGAACTGAGGTGCCGGCCGCAGCTGCGCGTCATTCTCGGGCGAAGCGCAGCGCAGACCCGAGAATCTCTGGCGGCGAAAGGCCCCCGCTCCATGGTCGCGAGATGCTCGGGCCAAGCCCGAGCATGACGTCGGGCTGGCGTCAGAGCGCCATCGCCACTTCGCGGCCGCGCCCCAGCTGGTCCATCCACTCCCGGTATTTCGGCTGCACCTTGAGCTGCACGCCGTAGTGGCGGCGCAGCGCCTCGGTAAGCCGGCCGCCGCGGCCGAGCTGCGTGTCGGCGAAGCCGATCATGACGGAGTTCGGCCAGGCCTGCGGCCGCACCGCCCGCAGGCGCTCGAACAGCTCGTCCTCGCTCGCATCGGCATCGTTCTGCGCCATCAGCGTCAGCATCGCCGCGGTCGAGCGCGAGATGCCCATATGGCAATGCACGAGCAGATGCCCCTCCACCCGCTCGCTGACGCCCTCGCGCAGGCCTGCCCCGAATTGCAGGATCTGTCCGACATGCTCCGGCTCTGGATGAATCTGCCCGGGCCTCGGATCGATGATGTCGTGGAAGCGCAGCGTCACGCGATGGTGCTCGCCATAGGTTCCGAACGTATCGATCTCGGCGCGGTCGGGATCGAGCACGGAGAGCACATGAGTGACGCGCCGCGCGCTGTGTGACGGCAATTCCTCGATGCCGCAGATCGTGAGAGTCGAGATGGCGAGCGATTGCATGGCGGTGCCCCAATGGCTTGCGGGAGCCCGCCGCTTACGACCTGCCCCCGCGCCGCGCAACCGACGGGAATGTAAGGAAGCCCTGCGATCCTGGCTCGGCGTCTTTCCGGGGCTTCGCGGCGCCCCGGAAAGACCAGCAGGCTTTACGCTGCCACGGCCTGCTCCTGCATCCCGAGCTCTTCCTGCACGACATTGACCCAGTAGCGCACGCCATCCGGGATGATCGCGTCGTTGAAGTCGTAGAGCGGCGTGTGCAGGCCCTTGAAGGAACCATCCGCCTCGACGCCGTTGCCGATCCGCATGAAGGCGCCGGGCTTGATCAGCATCATCTCGGCGAAATCCTCGCCGCCGGTGCCGGGACGGAGCTTGCCGTCCACCTTCGCAGCCCCGACCGAGGCCGACGCCGCGGCGAGGGCGACCTCGACCTGCTCGGCCTTGTTGATCAGCGGGCTGGTGCCGCGATGGTAATACGCCTCGGCCTTGCAGCCCCAGGCCTGGGCGGTCGCGGCCGCGAGCTCGGCGATGCGCCGCTCGATCGTGTCGCGAATCTCGGCCGAATAGGTTCGCGCCGTGCCGCCGATCACGAGTTCGGACGGGATGACGTTGGATGCGTTGGCGTCGCCGCCATGGATGTAGCCGACGCTGATGACCGCCGTGTCGAGCGGCGGCACGTTGCGCCCGACGATGCCCTGCAGGCCGAGCACGAACTGCGCCTGCGCATAGGTGATGTCGGTCGAGAGATGCGGCTGCGAGCCGCCATGGCCGCCGACGCCGCGGAAGGTCACCTTCCAGCTGTCGGCCGAGGCCAGGAACGGGCCGACCGTGGTGCCGAAATGCGAGGCCGGCAGCCCCGGCGTGTTGTGCAGCCCATAGATCGCGTCGCAGGGGAAGCGCTCGAACAGCCCGTCCGCCAGCATGGCGTTGGCGCCGCCGCGCCCCTCCTCCGCCGGCTGGAAGATCATGATCGCCGTTCCCGCGAAATCGGGATGCTCGGCGAGATAGCGCGCGGCGCCCAGCAGCATGGTGGTGTGGCCGTCATGGCCGCAGGCGTGCATCTTGCCGGGATGCCTGGACGCGTAGGGCAGGCCGGTCTGCTCTTCCAGCGCCAGGCAGTCCATGTCGGCGCGCAGGCCGATCGCCCGCTGGCCCGGCCGCTTGCCGCGGATGACCCCGACGACCCCGGTGCCGCCGATGGATTCGGTGACCTCGACGCCCCATTCGCGCAGCTTGGCTGCCACCAGCGCCGCCGTCCGGTGCTCTTCCAGACCCAGCTCGGGATGGGCGTGGATGTCCTGCCGGATCGCGCTGAACTCGGCATGGTGCCGTTCGAGCCAGGAGTCGAGTTCGCTCGTCATCGTCTTCATGTCCCCTTCGCGCGCGGCGCGTCCATTCCTCGTTTCGGGCGGCTGGCCTGCCCCCGCAAGGCAAGCATGAAGCCTGCCAGCGCGGCGCCTTCATGGCCGCCGCAGCCTTTTCTACATGCTGGCGGGCGTGCCTTCCATGTGCGCCAAGCTTGACCTCGGCGCGCGCTTGGCTCATGAGGGCTTGCAAGAACCTGCCTCGGAACCCCGGTCTTGCGCCGGGGTTTTTCATGTGCGGCGCTTGCCCGAAACGACACGAGCAAGACAAGCAGGAACAGCTGAGCCATGGCAAATGTGGTTGTGGTCGGCGCCCAGTGGGGCGACGAGGGCAAGGGCAAGATCGTCGACTGGCTGTCGAGCCAGGCGGATGTCGTGGTCCGATTCCAGGGCGGCCATAATGCCGGCCATACGCTCGTCATCGACGGAAACGTCTACAAGCTGTCGCTGCTGCCGTCCGGCATCGTGCGCGGCGGCAAGCTCTCGGTCATCGGCAACGGCGTCGTCGTCGATCCCTGGCACTTGGTCGAGGAGATCGACCGGCTGCGTGCGCAGGGCGTCGCGATCAGCCCTGAGAATCTGCGCCTCGCTGACAATGCCACGCTGATCCTGCCGCTGCATCGCGAACTCGACCATTTCCGCGAGACCTCCAATGCGGGCCTCAAGATCGGCACGACCAAGCGCGGCATCGGCCCGGCCTACGAGGACAAGGTCGGGCGCCGCGCCATCCGCGTCATCGACCTCAAGGATCCAGCGATCCTCGAAGCCAAGATCGAGCGCCTGCTCGCGCACCACAATGCGCTGCGGCGCGGGCTCGGCATCGCCGAGGTCAATGGCGGCGAGCTGCTCGGCCAGCTCAAGGAGATCGGCCCCCAGATCCTGCCCTATGCCGACACGGTCTGGGCCCTGCTCGATTCGCAGCGCCGCGCCGGCAAGCGCATCCTGTTCGAGGGCGCGCAGGGCGCTCTGCTCGACGTCGATCACGGCACCTATCCCTTCGTGACCTCCTCAAACATCGTCGCCGGCCAGGCCGCGACGGGTTCGGGGCTCGGCCCCTCGGCAGTCGGCTATGTGCTGGGCATCGCCAAGGCCTACACCACCCGCGTCGGCGAGGGCCCCTTCCCGACCGAGCTCTTCGACGAGATCGGTGAGCTGATCGGCCAGAAGGGCAAGGAATTCGGCGTCGTCACCGGCCGCAAGCGCCGCTGCGGCTGGTTCGACGCCTGCCTGGTGCGCCAGACCGTCAAGACCTCCGGTATCGACGGCATCGCCCTGACCAAGCTCGACATCCTCGACGGCTTCAAGGAGATCAAAGTCTGCACCGGCTACAAGCTGGACGGCGAGATCCTCGAACATCTGCCGGCCGGCCAAAGCGACCAGGCCCGTGTCGAGCCGGTTTACGAGACGATCGAAGGCTGGGAAGGCTCGACCGCCGGCGCCCGCTCCTGGGCCGACCTCCCCGCCCAAGCGATCAAATATGTCCGCCGCATCGAGGAACTGATCGGCGCGACCGTGGCCGTGCTCTCCACCAGCCCCGAGCGCGACGACACGATCCTCGTGCACAATCCCTTCGAAAGTTGACTTTGCCTCTCGAGGGTTGACGCGGCCGCCCAACAACGACAAGTGAGGCCAATGGCCGACTTCTATCCCATCCTGGCACGAGCGGTCGCCGGGCTGCCCGACACGTCTCCGGCGGCGCGCAACGCCATCTATGACCGTGCCAAGGCCGCACTCGTGGCCCAGCTCCGCAGCCTCGACCCGCCGCTCGGCGAGGCCGAGATCATGCGCGAGCGCCTGTCGCTCGACGAGGCCGTGGCGCGGATCGAGGCCGATTACGACGACACACCGCCCCAGCCGGACCTCGCGCCGCTGCTGCCTGCGGAACCCGAGCCCGAGCCGCCCGCACCCGAGCCGAGCGAGCCGCAGCCCCCCTCGGCCGCGCCCCGGCCGCATGCACCACTGCCGGCCGAGAGTGAGGCCGGGCGCGATGACGAGCGCCTCGATGCCGCCTTGCAGGAACCGGCTGAGCCTCAGGTCATGCGGCCTCGCATCGCGCCGCCGCGCGAGAAGCGGGTCAAGCCCGTCCATCTGCGCACGGCCGTCGTCGCGACCGGCGTCGCCATCGCCGTGGCGGCGATCGCGGCTGCCGCCTACTACGTCAACAAGGTCAAGCCGCCGGAGGCGCCGCGCCAGCGCGTCGAGACGCAAGTCCAGCCGGCGCAGCCTGACAATGCCGGCAAGATCAACGAACGCGTCGGCGATGCCGGCACGCCTGCGCCGAGCCAGCGCCCGGCCAGCAACAGCAGCACGACCGCGCCCTCGCAGGAGATCGCGGTCGCGCAGCGCGCCATCCTCTACATCGAGGACCCCGCCAGCCCGCAGGCGCCGCGCGCGGTCAACGGCCGCGTCTTCTGGCGCCTCGACAGCGAGAGCGTCGGCCAGGGCCGCCCGGTCGAGACGATCGTGCGCGCCACCATCGAGGTCGCGGAGATCGGTCTTTCCCTCGATTTCACGATCCGCCGCAACACCGACACCGCCTTCCCCGCTTCGCACATCATCGGCATGCGCTTCACCTCGACCGGCGACCCGGCGACGGAAGCCGTGCGCGAGGTCGGCGTGCCGCAGTTCAAGACCGAAGAGAGCGAGCGCGGCGCACCGCTCTCGGCGATCAACTCGGCGCTGGGCGAGAACCTCTTCGTCGCCGCTCTCTCGAACGTGCCGGTCGAGGTCGAGCGCAACATCGACCTGATGCTGAACCGGGCCTGGATCGACGTGCCCGTGCGCTTCGCCTCGGGCAAGCGCGGCATCATCACCTTCGAGAAGGGCGGCCCCGGCAACCAGACGCTGGCGGATGCCTTCGGGCGCTGGCGCTGATCTCGTCTCTCAGACGGGCTTGCCGGCCGCCTGTGCGGCGGCCCGGTTGCGAATGAACTGCATGAATTCGGCCGGGATCTCGACGGGGGCCTGGGCCTGCTGAATGAGATCGTATTCGACGATCGCTTGCGTCAGCATCTCGAATTCGTGCTCTTCATCGCTTCCCGGCGCGCAGTTGAGGAGCTGTGCGGCTCTCAGGACAGCGGCCCTGCGCTCCTCGCAGGAAAAGATCATCACGGCATCGGCGTTCGGCATAGCCACCTCCCCGTTCCGGATCGAGGCCCGCTAGGCTAGCGACCAAACGTCAGCTTGACGAGTCCGGCGAAGGGGTGGGGGCGAATCGGAAGCGCGCCGAGGACAAGGACCAACCTGAACGGCCGCGAGCCTCGCAACGACCGCCGGTTCAGGACGGCTTGAATCGATCGAGGATGAAGGCTTTCATGATGTTTTCTTTTTTCTGCGAGTTTTTCACTGGACCGGGCAGTCTTGCCTTCGATCGCGCCGACTATTCCTGCCGCTGCCAAATCTGCGAACGCCCCAGCATCGAAACTCCGATGAAGCCGCGTACGTTGAGCTTCCTGCCGCCATCGGTCAGGTAGATCTTGCTGCTATAGATTTTGCCATTGTCCGGATCGAGGATCTGGCCGCCGGTATACTCGGCCCCGTCCTTCTTCAGGCCACTCAGGATGATCAAGCCGACCACCGGCGCATTCCTGATCGCGCCTTCACATTTCTCGCATCTCCCGCTTTCGTTCGGGGCGAGGAAGACTTTCTCGACCTTGCCTTGCAGAGAGCCGTTCGCTTCCGTGATGCGGATCAGCGCCCTCGGCTTGCCGCTGACGTCGTCGACGTTCCGCCACAAGCCGACGGGCGAGGCAGGGTCTGCCCACGCTGCCGGGGACATGAGTGCCGCGGCTGCGGTGAGCGCGAAAGCGGCCGAATGTTCTAGAACGCGCATGGCGATGATCTCCGAGATGATGAGGCGCTGCTGTCGTCGCGAGGTCGTTGCCGCGCAGGCGCGGTCCTCCGATGGCTCATGGGCGGCCTGCGGCAGCGATGGCGGGATAATCGGTGTATCCCGCGGCGCCCCCGCCATAGATCGTAGCCGGGTCGACGGCCGCCAGCGGTGCGCGGGTTTCAAGCCTCTCCACAAGGTCCGGATTGGCGATGAAGGGGCGACCGAAGGCGAACAGGTCGGCCTTGTCTTCGGCCAGGCGCGACGTCGCGAGGTCGAGATCATAGCCGTTGTTGGCGATGTAGGTGTTCCTGAAGCGCCGGCGGAGCGAGCCGAAGTCGAACGGCGCGACGTCGCGCGGTCCGCCCGTGGCGCCCTCGACGACATGAATGTAGACTAGGCCCAAGGCGTCGAGTTGATCGACGATGTAGTCGAACTGCGCCTGGGGGTCGCTGCTCGAGACACCGTTGGCTGGCGAGACGGGCGAAATCCGGATACCGGTCCGATCAGCACCGGTCTCGTCCACAACCGCGGCCGCGACCTCCAGCATCAGCCGGGCGCGGTTCTCCACCGATCCGCCATATGCGTCCGTGCGGACATTGGCACCGTCCTTGGCGAACTGGTCGAGCAGGTAACCATTGGCGCCATGAATCTCGACACCGTCGAAGCCTGCCGCAATCGCATTCGCGGCGGCTTGGCGGAAGTCGTTCACGATGCCCGGCAACTCGGTCAGTTCCAGCGCGCGGGGTTCCGAGACGTCAACGAAGGCGTTGTTCACAAACGTCTTGGTTCCGGCCCGGATCGCCGAGGGCGCAACCGGCGCCGCCCCGTTCTCCTGGAGGTCGACGTGGCTGACGCGGCCGACATGCCAGAGCTGCAGGAAAATCCGCCCTCCCTTGGCGTGCACGGCGGTCGTGACCTTGCGCCACCCATCGATCTGCGCCTGGGAATAGATGCCGGGCGTGTCCTGATACCCCTGACCCTGCCGCGAGATCTGCGTAGCCTCGGAGATCAGCAGGCCGGCCGATGCGCGCTGACCGTAGTACTCGGCGGCGAGATCACCCGGAACGAAGCCCGGGCCAGCGCGATTGCGCGTCAGGGGCGCCATGACGATACGGTTGGAGAGGGTCAGCGAGCCGAGGGAATAGGGCTCAAACAGCGATTTGCTCGTCATGGGTCACCTTTGCTTGCCGCCGCCGCGGCGGGGCGTTGTCAAGATGGCTTGGTTGGTGTTCAGGCGACCGTGCGGTAGCGCTCGGCGGGACGCTCGTTCCGATAGTTCGGCAGCATCGCCTGGCGCGCGGCCTGAAGCGCGTCCCACTGCCCGGCATCGGGAAGCGGCGGGATGGTCACCGCTTCGCGGCGGTCGAAGCCGACCAGCGCCGCGTCGACGAGATCGCTCACCTCCATCACGTTGGACAGCGTGTTGACGTCGGCGCCGACATGGCCCCAGATCTCGGTTCGCGTCGTGGCGGGAAGCACGGCCTGGACGTAGACGCCCTTCGGCCCGAGCTCGAGGCTGAGTCCCTGCGACAGGAACAGCACGAAGGCCTTGGTCGCGCCGTAGACCGTCATGCCGAACTCCGGCGCCAGCCCGACCACGGAGCCGATGTTGACGATCGCCCCTTCACCGGCCTTCGCAAGACGCGGGGCGATGGCGCTGGCGAGCCGCAGAAGTGCAGTCGTATTGAGCGCAACCAGCCGCGCGACATCGTCGGTGCTCTGCTCGACGAAGCTTCCGCCGATGGCTGTTCCGGCATTGTTGACGAGGATCCCGATGCGGGCGTCATCGCGCAGACGCGTCTCTACCGTTGCAAGCTCGTCCGCCTTGGTGAGATCGGCCTGGATGATGTCGACGGCCACGCCATTTTGCTTACGCAGGCGGGTTGCCAGAGCTTCCATGCGCGCCCTGTCACGGGCAACCAGCACGAGGTCGTGCCCACGCCGCGCGAAGCGTTCGGCATAGGCAGCTCCGATGCCGGTGGAGGCGCCGGTGACGAGGACTGATGGAATGGTGGTCATGGCGTTGCTCTTTTCCCTGCTGGACCCTATATTCATGATGATTGTCATGAATGACGCTAAATATGATGCTCATCATATAAATGTCAACGGAGCCGGCGGAGAATTTTGAAATGAAAGTCAGTCGAGAGCAGATGGTGGAGAACCGTCGCCGGATTCTGGATGTCGCCAGCCGGCTGTTCCGCGACAAGGGGTTCGACGCGGTCAGCGTGGCGGAGGTGATGAAAGCCGCCGGGTTCACCCATGGCGGCTTCTATGGCCATTTCAGTTCGAAGGATGACCTGATCGCTCAGAGCATTGCCCATGTCCTCGCCTCCGACGCGGGCGGAGGGAGCGATCTTCGCGCTTATTTGGAGGCCTATCTGTCACCCCGGCACCGCGACAACTGCGCCGGTGGTTGCCCGACGGCGGGCCTTGCCGCGGCCGTCCGCCATCAGACCCCGGCAGCACGCGCGGCCATGACCGTAGGCCTTCGCTCGCAGATCGACCGTATGGGCAAGGCGCTCCCGGAGTTGGACGCGGCAGACAGACGCCGTGCGGCGATCGGAAGCTTTGCGGCGATGGTGGGGGCAGTGATCCTCGCTCGAGCGATCGACGATCCAGCGTTTTCGGATGAGGTGCTGCAACAGACGCGTGAGTGGATTGATGCAGGGATCAACCAAGTGTCCGTCACATAATTGCTAGGCTTGCCGACCGCGTCGCTATCCGCGCCTTGGCCTTGGCGCGCCGCGCCTGATACGTGATAAATGCGGATACGGTATCATATCGGGCACAGCCCGAAACCTGCCCTCTCAGCTCGTCCGCTCAGCCGCAAACCGCGCCGCCGCGCGCAGGACGTCCGCCTCCGCCCCGAACCCCTCCAGAGCCGCCACCGCCCGTGCACTCAGGCAATCGCGCTCGCGCTTGGCGGCGTCGAGCCCCAGCGCGGAGACCAGCGTCGCCTTGCCCTTGCCCTGATCCTTGGCGGTCGCCTTGCCGAGTTGCTCCGGACTCGCCTCGACGTCGAGGATGTCGTCGGCGACCTGGAAGGCCGCCCCCAGCGCCCGGCCATAGACCGCCAGCGCCGCGTGCTGCTCGGCCGAGGCGCCGCCCAGGATGGCGCCGATCTCGACGCTTCCCGCCAGCAGCGCACCGGTCTTCATTGCCTGCAGGCGGCGGATCTCGGCTTCCGACAAGGTGGCTGCACCCCCCGTCTCGAAGCGCCCTTCGGCAGCCAGGTCGAGCATTTGTCCGCCTGCCATGCCGCCCAGCCCCGAGGCGCGCGCGAGAGCGAGCACGAGCGCCGCACGGACTTCGCCGGAAGGGTGCGTCGCCGGATCGGCCAGAACCTCGAAGGCGAAGGTCAGCAGCGTGTCGCCGGCCAGCATCGCGGTCGCCTCGTCATAGGCCTTGTGCACCGTCGGCCGGCCGCGGCGGGTGTCGTCATCGTCCATCGCCGGAAGATCGTCATGCACCAGCGAGTAGCAGTGGACCAGTTCGACCGCAGCGCCGGCCCGCAGCGCCTGTGCGGGGGAAACCCCGAAGAGGCGGGCTGTCTCGACGCTCAGGAAAGGGCGCAGCCGCTTGCCGCCGCCGAGCGAACCATGGCGCATCGCCGCGAGCAGCCGGGCCGGGCGGGCGATCTCGCCCTCCCCCACGGTATCGCCGAGCAGCCCGTCCAGCAGTGCCTCGATTTCGCCGGCCGTTTGCGCCAGACGCGCGGCGAGATCGCCGTCGCCGTTGCGGGCGGCAGTATCGGAGGGCTGCGCGGAACTCATGATGGGGCGGAACTCCTGCGATGGCCTCGCGTTCGCTGACCGGGCGGGGCTTGCCGGAGTGCGGCCGAACCGTCAAGCCAATGGGGAGCCCGGCAGGGCAAGCGACGGGGCAACCGGCGGGGCATGACAGCAATGGCGGCAGAGCGGGCGAGCACGCGGCGGGGCATCCTGGCCCGCGCCTGGCGCTGGCTTTGGCTCATAGCATTCGCGCTGCTCGCCGCGCTGGTGCTCGGGCTCGTGCTCTACCGCTTCGTGCCAGTGCCCTCCACTCTCATGATCGGGCGCTGGCTGACCTTCCAGCCGGTCGAGCGGCAATGGGTACCGCTGACGGCGATCTCGCCGACGCTCGTGCGCGCCGTGATCGCTGCCGAGGACCAGCGCTTCTGCAGCCATGGCGGCGTCGACTGGGTCGAGCTGAACGCGGTGCTGGACGATGAGGACGGCCCCTCGCGCGGCGCCTCAACCCTGACGATGCAGACCGCCAAGAACGTCTTCCTCTGGCCCGGCCGTTCCTATCTCCGCAAGGGGATGGAAATACCGTTGGCGCTGGCGATCGACCTCGCCTGGCCCAAGCAGCGCGTGATCGAGGTCTATCTCAACGTCGCCGAATGGGGCGAAGGCCTGTTCGGTGCGGAAGCGGCGGCCCAGCGCTATTTCGGCAAGCCGGCCGCTCGCCTGTCTCCTGCCGAGGCAGCCAGGCTGGCCGGCGCGCTGCCCAACCCGATCCTGCGGAACCCCGCCCGCCCGACGCGGGGCCTGCAAGCGGCTTCGGGGCGCATCCAGCGCCGCGTCGGCCAGCTCGGCCCGCTGGGCGATTGCGCCGTACCGGGATAGGATGAGGCACGGCACCCGATGCCGTTCTCGTCTCAGAAAAGAGCGCACTCATTCCGGACAAGCCGCATCAGCGGCGCCGATCCGGAATCCATCGTAGAGTTCGACAGCCTTCGATGGATTCCGGGTCTGCGCTACGCTTGCCCGGTATGACGCCGCGGCTATGGCGAATGACCAGGATTCTGAAATCAGGGATTCAGGACTAGCCATCCCGCGCCCGAGCGTGTATGGGCAACGCCTCACGAGATTGATCCGTCGTCGTGACGGTGGCGTGGCCTTGATGGCCGCCCCTCCGAGCGGCGGCACGATGGAGAGTATCATGGCCGTTCCGAAGAGAAAGACGTCGCCGTCGAAGCGTGGCATGCGCCGCTCGGCCGACGCGCTGAAGCAGCCCACCTATATCGAAGACAAGAACTCCGGCGAACTGCGCCGCCCGCACCATGTCGACCTGAAGTCGGGCATGTATCGCGGCCGCCAGGTGCTGAAGGCCAAGACCGAGGCCTGAGACGGCCGACGCCTGAAAGACCGAGGCCTGAAACCCGCGAGGGTTCAGCTTCGAGGCGCTGCCCCGCAGCGTTGTGAGCCGGCCGCGAGGCCGGCTTTTTCTTTGCTTGGCTCGCGCTGTCTTGTCTGAATGAGCGTCGGGCGCCCCTCAGGCGCGCAAGCCACTGATTCGCGCCCGGAGCGCAGCCGCGCGGTAGAGCCGCGCCGCCGCCTGCGGCGTTTCGCGGTCCCGCCGCGCAAAGGGGCCGATCTCGGCCTGGCTCGCGGCGAGTTGCAGCAGCAGCATCGCAAAGCCCGCCGTCGCGCGCTCCCCGTTCCGCTCCCGATACCCGCCATCCGACATGTGCCACTCCGGGACGCAGACACCGCGTCGCAGGGCAAAGTTGCAAACCGGAAGCCAAGCTTAACGGTGTGTTAAGGCGGCGCATCGCATCGTTTCGAAACATTCCCATCCATCCGGACCGGACAGCCCGGCACAAGCTTCGGTGCCCAGCATCCGGTTCCACCGAGGCCGCCACGCGATGCCCGTGCCGTCGATCTTCAACGCTCGTGACGACAGCCGCGTGGACCCGCGCAACCTGTTGTCCTCGATCGGCGAGGTCGTCTACAGCTGGGACATCCAGAGCGACGCCCTGACCTGGGGCCCCAACGCGGCCGATGTGCTGGGCGCGATTCCCGAAGCCGCGATGGCCCGCGGCCTCGGCTTCGCCGGCCTGGTCGAGCCCGGCAGCGGCCGCAGCCGCTATGACGCGATCTTCTCCTCCGGCGGCCACGATCAGGGCGAGGGCGTGATCTACCGCACGCGCTACGCGGCCGAACTCGCCGGACGCAGCATGTGGGTCGAGGATGCCGGGCGCTGGTTTGCCGGCACCGACGGCCGCCCGGCCTGCGCGCGCGGCGTGCTCAGGCTGGAGCGTCAGGTGCGGCCCGAGGAACTGGTCGTGCAGACCGGGGAACTCGGCGACCGCTCCGCGCTGCTCGAACGGCTCGGCTCGGCGCTGTCCGAGCATCTGCCCGCCGAACGCGGCATCGTCGTGCTGGTCGCGGCGATCGACGAACTCGCCCGGCTGAACGACGATTTCGGCCATGAGGCGACCGACGAGATCATCGGCGTGGTGCAGGACCGGCTGCGTTCGGTGACGCGCCGGCGAGACCATCTCGTGCGCTATGCCGGCAACCGCTTCGCCATACTCCTCACCGGCTGCCCGCAGAACCAGGTCGAGGCCGCCGCCCGGCGCTTCAGCAAGGCCGTGGCGCAGGCGGCGATCGAGACCGCGCGCGGCATAGCACTCGTACGCCTGCGCGTCGGCGCCGCCGTCGCGCCCGACCTGTCGAGCCATGCCGGCACGCTGCTCTCAGCCGCCGAGAATGCGCTCGCCGGAGCCAGGGCCGGCGCCGCAGACGCCGCCGTGATCGCACGCCGCCAGGAGAGCCGCGAATCGGACGACAATCGCGCGGGCTTCGACGTCAGCGCATTGGCCGCCCTCAATGAACGGCGCATCGAACTCGCGCTGCAGCCGATCGTGCGGGCAAAGTCACGCGAGGTCGCCTTCCACGAGGCGCTGCTGCGGGTCTCGGTCGGCCGCGAAGGCGCCTTCTTCGCCACGGCGGAGCTGATCCCGATGCTCGAGCGGCGCGGCCTCGTCCGGCTCTTCGACCATCGCGTGCTCGAACTGGCGGTCGGCCTGCTCGCCGACGAGCCGTCGCTGACGCTCTCGGTCAACGTCTCGCCGCGCTCGCTCTCCGATCCGGAATGGCTCGATGCCTTCCTCGTCTGCACCGGCGGAGCGCGCGGCATCGCCGAACGCCTCGTCGTCGAGATCACGGAAACCGCCACGATCGAGAACCCGGCGCGGATCGCCAGGCTGCTCGGCCGGATCAAGGACCGCGGGGCGCGAATCGCGATCGACGATTTCGGCGCCGGGCACACCTCGCTCAGGCACCTGCGCGCCTTCCCGATCGACGTGCTGAAGATCGACGGCACCTTCACGCAGAATCTGCGCCGCTCGACCGACGACCGCTTCTATGTCCGCACCCTGATCGATCTCGCCCACCATCTCGGCGTCGACACAGTGGCCGAATGGGTCGATGACGAACTGCAAGCCCGCATGCTCGCCGATTGGGGCGTGACTTACCTGCAGGGTCATCTGGTGGGGCGCGCGGAATTACGGCGGCCGGCGGCGGGCGCGGAAGCCAGATTCGCCGCCGGCTAGGTCAAAGCTGCGCCTCTACGGAAAGGCCCGTCATTCCGGACAAGCGGCGAAGCCGCGCCGCTCCGGAATCCATCTTAGAGCTCCGGCGCCCTCCGATGGATCCCGGGGCAGGCCCAGGATGACGATCTGGTTCCCAGAGTATTCGACACGCCGTGGATGGACGCGCCGGCCCGTCACTTCGTCTTGGCGAGCTTGTCCAGCCGCTCGCGCATCTCGCTCAGCTCGCGCTTGAGATCGCCGAGATCATCTCCTTTGGCAGGGTTGCCGCCACCAGCAGCAGCGGCGCTCTCCTCCTGCGCCTTGGCGGCAGCCGCCGCGGCAAAGGGATTGAACATCCGGAACGCCTCGGTGAACATCTTCATGTTGGCGCGGGTCTGAGCCTGGAGCGCGTCCATCGCGCCGCCACCGAAGGCGCCGCCTGAAAAGGCCTTCGCCATCTGCTCGCGGAACTGGCCCTGATCCTTGGTCAGGTTGTCCATCGAGAATTCGAGATAGCGCGGCACCAGCGCCTGCATGCTGTCGCCATAGAAGCGGATGAGCTGGCGCAGGAAGGCGATCGGCAGCAGATTCTGCCCATCCTTCGCTTCCTCGTCGAAGATGATCTGCGCCAGCACCGAGCGGGTGATGTCCTCGCCGGACTTGGCATCGTAGACCACGAAATCCTCGCCGCC
Source organism: Allobosea sp. GW822-FHT03F07 (assembly GCF_058801345.1). Lineage (NCBI taxonomy): Bacteria > Pseudomonadati > Pseudomonadota > Alphaproteobacteria > Hyphomicrobiales > Alloboseaceae > Allobosea > Allobosea sp. GW822-FHT03F07. The sequence continues at coordinate 473,245 of NZ_JBXAND010000001.1, read as the reverse complement.
CCGGACGAGCCCGGCGAGATCTTCCAGCGTCACGTAAGAACTCGTGCCGGTGTGGTAAAGACGGCGATTGGCGTATTTCTTGATGACGGTCGGTTCTTTATCGTTGGCCATCAGAATCCTGCATCACGTTGGCCCGAACCCTCTCGCGAAGATCGCGCGACGGCCGGACTTACGGTCTCCCTCAGACAATCGTAGCCGCTCAGGCGTGCGTCGCAAGTTTTTTGAGCGTGCGGCGCAAAAACAAGACTAAAGCATGACAGGAATTGCCCGTCTTTGCGGCAACGCAAACTTGCCTCCGCCTTGCGATTGGGCGCGGCCATGTCCTTCGGCTGACTTGACGGCGGCGCGGCAGGCTTCGAAGGTGCCGATCGAACCAGGCGGCCAACAGCGAGTGACAAGAGCGAGCGGGCCGTCGCGACAACAGCGAGGAACTCCCCCATGGCCGATACGGACATCGTGATCGTCAGCGCGGCGCGCACCGCGGTCGGCGCCTTCAACGGCGCCTTCGCCAACACTCCCGCCCATGATCTCGGCGCCGCCGCGATCAAGGAGGCGCTGGTCCGCGCCAAGGTCGAGGCCGGCGAGGTCGACGAGGTCATCATGGGCCAGATCCTGACCGCCGGTCAGGGCCAGAACCCCGCCCGACAGGCCGCGATGCTCGCCGGCATCCCGCAGGAAAAGACCGCCTGGGGCCTCAACCAGCTCTGCGGGTCGGGGCTGCGCACCGTCGCGATCGGCCTGCAGCAGATCGCCAATGGCGACGCCGACATCATCGTGGCGGGCGGCCAGGAATCGATGTCGATGTCGCAGCATGCCGCGCACTTACGCAACGGCACCAAGATGGGCGACACCAAGTTCATCGACACGATGATCAAGGACGGCCTCTGGGACGCCTTCCACGGCTACCACATGGGCACGACCGCCGAGAACGTCGCGACCAAATGGCAGATCACCCGCGAGGAGCAGGACCAGTTCGCCGTCGGCTCGCAGAACAAGGCCGAGGCCGCCCAGAAGGCCGGCCGCTTCAAGGACGAGATCGTCCCCTTCACGGTCTCGACCCGCAAGGGCGACATCGTCGTCGACGCCGACGAATATCCCCGCCATGGCGCAACGCTCGAGGCCATGGCCAAGCTGCGTCCCGCCTTCTCCAAGGACGGTACCGTCACCGCCGGCAACGCCTCGGGCATCAATGACGGCGCGGCCGCGCTCGTCGTGATGACCGCCAAGGAAGCCGCCAAGCGCGGCCTGACCCCGCTCGCCCGCATCGCCTCCTGGGCGACCGCCGGCGTCGACCCTGCGATCATGGGCTCGGGGCCCATCCCGGCGACGCGCAAGGCGCTCGAGAAGGCCGGCTGGAAGATCGCCGATCTCGACCTCGTCGAGGCCAACGAAGCCTTCGCGGCGCAGGCGCTGGCGGTCAACAAGGACCTCGGCTGGGATCCGGCAATCGTCAACGTCAATGGCGGGGCGATCGCGATCGGCCATCCGATCGGCGCGTCTGGCGCCCGCGTCCTCGTCACGCTGCTGCACGAGATGGCCAAGCGCGACGCCAAGAAGGGTCTCGCCACGCTCTGCATCGGTGGCGGCATGGGCGTCGCCATGGCGGTGGAGCGCTGAGGGCGGGGCGCCATGCCGAAGCAGACGACGCTCTATCGCTACCTGACGGGCCCCGATGACGCCTCCTTCTGTCATCGGGTCTCGGAGGCCCTGAGCCGGGGCTGGGTCCTCTACGGGCACCCGACCTTGGCCTTTGACGCAGCGCAAGGCCGCGTCATCTGCGGCCAGGCCATCATCAAGGATATCGACGGCGCCTATGCGCCCGATCTGAAGCTGTCTGAACAATAATGCGGCGCTGAGACCGCCATCGAGGAGGAACGGGCATGACGAAGGTTGCACTGGTCACGGGGGGAACGCGCGGCATCGGGGCGGCGATCAGCCGCGCCCTGCAGCAGGCCGGCCACAAGGTCGCCGCCAGCTATGCCGGCAATGACGAGGCGGCCGCCAAATTCCAGGCCGAGACCGGGATTCCGGTGTTCAAATGGGATGTCGGCGATTACGACGCCTGCGCCGCGGGCATCGCCAAGGTCGAGGCCGATGTCGGGCCGATCGACATCCTCGTCAACAATGCCGGCATCACCCGCGACGGCTTCTTCCACAAGATGACCAAGGAGAGCTGGTCGGACGTGATCCGCACCAATCTCGATTCGCTGTTCAACATGACGCGCCCGGTGATCGAGGGCATGCGCGCCCGCAACTTCGGCCGCATCATCGTGATCTCCTCGATCAACGGCCAGAAGGGCCAGATGGGCCAGGTCAACTATTCCGCCGCCAAGGCCGGCGACATCGGCTTCGTCAAGGCGCTGGCCCAGGAGAACGCCAACAAGGGCATCACCGTCAACGCGATCACGCCGGGCTATATCGGCACCGACATGGTCGCGGCGATGCCCGAGGAGGCGCTCAAGCGCGTCGTCGCCGGCATCCCCGTCGGACGCCTCGGCAAGCCCGAGGAGATCGCCGCGATGGTGGTGTTCCTCGCCTCCGAGCAGGGCGCCTTCGCCACAGGGGCGACCTTCGCGGTCAATGGCGGGCAGTACATGGCCTGACGATCAGGCCGGAACCGGCCGAGGCGACCCGTCCGCCTCGGTCGCCTCGGGTTCCTGCGAGATCGGCGCCGTCATCGGGTCGATGATCTCGAAGGGCCGCTCCATCCGCTCCGGCGCCTCCCTGACGCGGATCCGCAAGCCCGCCAGCGCTGCCAGCAGCAGCGTCATCAGCGCCATGAAGTAGAGCAGGCCGTTGATGTCGAAGCGCGCCATGATGGCGGCGCCCAGCACCGGCCCCAGCGCCGAGCCGAAGCCGCTGACCAGGATCAGCCGGCCGCTCACCGCAACCACGCGATCGGACGGCATCCGGTCGAAGGCATGGGCGACGCAGACCGGATAGAGCGTCGACATGAAGCCGCCGAGCAGGGCGGCGACCGGCAGCACGGCCGCGAGCCGCGCCGGCATCAGCACGAGCAGAACCGCCGCCGCCGCGAAGCCGACCGCGAGCCCCGCCAGCACCAGGCGGCGGTCGTTCCGGTCCGACAGGCGCCCGACCGGCACCTGCAGCGCCAGCCCGCCGAGCACCGCGACCAGCATGAACAGGGCGATCGTGCCCTGGGCGATGCCGTTGGTCAGCATCCAGGCCGGAACCAGCGCATAGAAGGCGCTGCTGATGATGCCGCTGACGACGCAGCCGGCGACCGCCACCGGCGCCTGCCGCGTCAGATCGCCATAGGGCAGCGAGGCGCCCTCGGCGACGGTCGTGGGGGCCTCCGCCCGCGTCGTGCAGACCATGACCAGCGCCAGCGCGAAGAGCGCACCGACGACGTGGAAAGCGGCCGCCGATTCGATCGAGAGTTTCGCGATGACGAGCTGCCCGACCGCGAGCGCCAGGAAGGTGCCGACCATATAGGTCGAGAACACCCGCCCGCGCTGGCTCGGCTCGGCCTTGGCGTTGAGCCAGCTCTCCGTGGTGATGAACAGGCCGACGCAACCAATGCCCATCGCGACGCGGCAGGCGATCCAGGCCGCCGGCTGGACCAGCAAGGGCATCAGCGCCGCGCCGACGATGACGAACCCGGCGAAGGCGGCATAGGCGCGGATATGGCCGATGCGCTGGATCACGCCGCCGCAGCCGACCGCCCCGACGGTGAAGCCTATGAAATAGGCGCTGAGCACGATGCCCGTCGCCGTGGCTCCGAAATTCTCGGTCGTCAGCCGCAGCGAGAGGAAGGTGTTGAAGAAGCCATTGGCGAGCTGGATCAGGCTGGTCGCGGCAATCAGCGTTCCGATCTGAACCAGCACGGCTTTCCTCCTGCGCGGCCGGCCGCCGGGAAGACGGCCGGATCAGGCGGAAACGCTAGGTGCGAAATGTGGGTTCCTTGCGTCGCAGCACGAAAAAGCGGCGTTGCAGAGCCACCGCCCCGCTTATCGCTTCTTGTTCGATTGAGAGAGCACCGACCCGGCGAGCGCTTTGGTCTCGTCGCTGTACTTGCTGCTTGTTAGGACTCGCGCTGCCTTGTCTTCCATCTCTGCGCCGGTTTGGCGGCCGGTGCCGGATTGTGACAGCGCCGAAGCTGCCAAGCTCTTGGCGATCGCAGAAGCTCCCGGATCACTCAACGTGGAGGCTGCCTGCGACGCTATATCGGATGATGTCTGCTTCTTGTTGTCGGACATGATTACTATCCCCGTGGTCAGCTCACATGAACATAGTTTATGTTCATGATTTGTTCAAGCGCTCGTCGAGATCGCTTTTTGAGCCCTGACCCTGAGGAACAGCCGCAGGCTGCGTCTCGAAGGATGAGGGTTGCGAGTGCCGGATGGACGCTGTCGCGTCAGTTCGCCCGCCCGGCTTTCGGCAGCAGGAAGGTCAGGAGCCCCAGCGCCGGCAGCCAGGCCGTGATCGCGAACACCTGGACGATGCCGATCCGGTCCGCCAGCGCACCCAGCACCGCCGCCGCGACGCCCGCGAGCCCGAAGGAGAGCCCGTAGAACAGGCCGCCGACCAGCCCGACGCGGTGCGGCACGAGGTCGATCGCATAGATCAGGATCGCCGAGAAGGCACTGGCCATGACGAAGCTGATGATCACGCTGAGCACGCCGGTCCAGAACAGGTCGGCATGCGGCAGCAGAAGTGCGAAGGGCAAGGACCCCACGATGGAAAGCCAGATCACCCGGTCGCGGCCGATCCGGTCGCCGATCATGCCGCCGATGATGACGCCGAAGGTCGAGACCAGCAGATAGAGGAACAGCATGATCTGCGAGAGCTGCACGGTGATCTCGAACCGCGTCATCAGGTAGAAGGTGTAGTAGGAGGTGAAGGCGGCGTTGTAGCCGTTCTTCGAGATCAGCAGCAGGATCAGGATCGTCATCGCGAACAGCACGCGCCCCCGCGACAGGCCGTGCGCTGCGACGTCGTCGCCATGCCCCTTCGCCTGGTTGCGCCGGAAGGCGCTGTAGCGCGAGGCGGTCCAGGACATCAGCATCATCGCGACCAGCACGACGATCGAGAACCAGGCCAGGCTCGCCTGTCCGCGCGGCACCACGATCGCGGCCGCGAGCAGCGGGCCGATCGCATAGCCGGCATGGCCGCCGACCTGGAACAGGCCCTGCGCCAGGCCCTGCCGGCCGGCCGCGGCATGGCGCGCCATGCGCGTCGCCTCGGGGTGGAACACCGCCGAGCCCAGGCCCACCAGCGCCGCGGCCAGCAGCACCATGCCGTAACTCGCAGCGAAGGCCAGCGCCAGCAGCCCGCACAGCGTCGCGCCCATGCCGGCGACCATCGCATAGGGCCAGGGCTTCTTGTCGGTCAGGAAGCCGAGCAGCGGCTGCAGCAGCGACGAGGTCACCTGGAAAGCCAGCGTGATCAGCCCGATCTGGACGAAATCGAGCCGGTACGTCTCCTTGATCAGCGGATAGAGCGCCGGGATCATCGACTGAAGCAGGTCGTTCAGCAGATGCGCGACGCTCAGGGCGACGAGGATCGGGATCAGCGGGCGGCGCTCGGCGGCGGGCAGCGATAAGGTGGTCATGGCAGCGACGCTTGAGCCTTCGCCCCGCCGCGGTCAATGCCACGGCACGGCGTGCAGATCATGGCATCCATGGCGTGAAAGCCGTGCTGCGGCGCAAAAGGCGGCGTGAACAGCAGAAAGAACTGCTGCAATCGCTGCGCTACCTGTTATCGAGGCCGCCCGCTCACAGGGCCCGCCGACTGCATCGACCATGACCCCGCGCACCGCCACCTTCATCGGCTTCCTCGCCATCCTGCTCTGGTCGACGCTCGCTTTGTTCACGGCGATGAGCGGGCGGGTGCCGCCCTTCCAGCTCGTCGGCATGACCTTCGTGATCGGCGGCTTGCTGATCCTCGCCATCACCGCATTGCGCGGCGAGCTCTCCCGCATCCGCCCGACGCCGGCCTCCTTTGCGCTGGGGCTTTACGGTCCGTTCGGCGACACCGCGCTCTACTATGCCGCCGTGAAGACCGCGCCGGCCGCCGAGGCCAATCTGATCCATTATCTCTGGCCGCTGCTGATCGTGCTGTTCGCCGCCCTTTTGCCCGGCGGCAAGCTCAAGCTGCGCCATCTGATCGGCGCGCTGATCGGCCTCGCCGCCACCGCGATGCTGATCTCTGGCGGTCTCGGCTCCGGCCAGGGGTTGGCGCTCGGCCATCTGCTGGCCGCGCTCGGCGCTTTCGTGTGGGCGAGCTACTCCGTGGTCTCGCGCCGTTTCGCCAACGTGCCCTCCGAAAGCCTCTGCATCACCATGCTCGGCTGCGCGCTTCCCGCCTTCGCCTGCCACCTCGCCTTCGAGACGACGCTCTGGTCGCTGACAACCGTCGAATGGGCCGGCGTGCTGGGCCTGGGGCTGGGCTCGATCGGGCTCGCCTTCGTGGTCTGGGACATCGGCATGAAGCGGGGCGACGTCGCCCTGCTCGGCGTCGCCTCCTATGCCGCCCCCGTACTCTCGACGATCGTGCTGGTGCTGGCGGGCTACGCCGCACCGAGCTGGCTGCTCGCGATCTCCTGCGTGCTGATCGTGGTCGGGGCGCTGGTGGCGAGCTGGGAGCGTCGCACGAAGGAACCGCGGGGAACCCCTCTCCTGTAAGGAGAGGGGCAGGGGTGAGGTGTAGGCCGCTGGACCAGTGAAACGGGAACCTAACGGCGGCAGCGGAGGTCACGGCCAAACGTCGAACGGCCTACCCCTCACCCTGCCCTCTCCCTCCGGGAGAGGGTTCCCCGCGTCCTTTCTGGAAACGGCGCGGATTCAATTCCGCCGGAGCAGGCGCTCCAGATAATCCAGCTCTTCCATCGGCCGCGACGGGTCGCCGAGACGGCGGCGCAGCTCCTCGAGGATGCGCCGCGCCCGCTGCGTCGCGCTCTCGTCGGCGCCGGGGACGCGCACCCGGCCGTCCGCCCAGTCGCGCTGGCGCTGCGGCCGGCCGAGCGGATCTTCCCGGCCGCGCTGCTGCGCGGAAGGCCGCCCCGCCGGCTGCCCGTCGGGCTCGCCATAGGCGCCCTCGCCGGGTTCGCCGCCCTCGCCGGGCTGGCCCTGCATCTGCTGGGCGAGGTTCTGGCCGCCCTTGCGCAAGGCTTCGAGTGCACGACCCTGGGCGTCGAGCGCGCCTTCGCCCTGGCCTTGGCCGAGCTGCTCGCCGGCCTCACCCATGGCGTCCTCGGCCTCGCCGAGTTCACCCTGCTGCGGCGCGCCCATGCCGCGCATGCGCCGCTGCAGATCCTGCAGGCGCTCGCGCAATTGCTGCTGGCGCTGGGCGAGGCTCTGCCCGCCCTGGCCCTGCCCGTTCTCGGCCTGGCCTTCGCCGTCCTCGCCATCCTCGCCCTGGTCGCCGGGTTGCTGGCCCGGCTGCTGGCCGCGCTGCCCCTGCTGGCCGCGCTGCCCTTGCTGGCGCTGGCCTTGCTGGCCCGGGCGGGCCTGCTGCTGGCCGGGACGCTGGCCGCGCTGCGTCCGGTTCTGGCGTTGCTGCTCCTGCTGGAAGGTCTCGTCGCGCAATTGCTGCTGCTCGCGCGTCATCCGGTCGAGATCGGAGAGCGCCTGATTCATCTCGCGCTGGCGCGGATCCTGCTGGCCCGGACGCGCCATCTGGAGATTGTTGAGCATCTGGTTGAGCTCTTCCATCAGCCGCTGCGCCTCGGCCATGTCGCCGCGCTTCGACAATTCCTCGATGCGGTTGAGCATGTTCTGCAGGTCGCGCGGCGTCACCGTCCGGAAATTCTCCGGAAGCTGCGACATCTGGTTCGGATCGGCGTTCTGCTGCTGGCGCTGCATCTGCTCGGCGAGCTGGCGCATGAACTGGTCGAGCGCCCGCCGCATCTCCTCGGTGAGCTTCTTGATCTCCTCCTCGGAGGCGCCGCGTTCCAGCGCCTGCTGCAGGTTCTCCTGAGCGGCCCTGAGCGCCCGCTCGGCGTCGGACAGGTCGCCATCCTCGAGCTGGAGCGCCAGCGCCCACATCAGCTCCGCGACCTCGCGCAACTGGTCGTCGCTGGAGGCGCGGCGCAGCCGCTCGGTGATCATCCGCATGCCCAGATAGACGCCGGTCTCCTTCATGAAGAGATCGGGCTCGATCATCAGCGCATCCATCGCAAGCTGCACCTTGCGGCGGTCATCGACATCCATGACGAGCTTGCGGCGCTGCTCGACCAGGGCCTTGGGCAGCGGCTTGGCGAAGGTGCGCTGCGGCAGCACGACCTCGAGCGGCTCGCTGCGCCCCTCCTGGCCGGCCTCGTCGCGCGCGACCAGCGTCATCCGGACCTTGGCGCCGGCCCAGGGATGGGCCGAGAAATCCACGGTGCTCTTCATCTCCTCCTCGCCCGATGGCGAGGACGGCGCGCTGAGCGTCTGCCTGGGCGCCTCGACCAGCGAGCGCCCGGTCGAGGGCGGCCCGCTGCGCTCGACCGTCGCTTCCACGGAAGCGAGGCCGTAATCGTCCTTGACGCGGTAGGCGACCGAAAGCCCGCCCGGCTGCGCGCCCGTGACCGGCTTGGGTGGCTCCACGAACGAGACCTGCGGCGGCTGGTCGGCGATGGCGGTGATCGCGAGCGTCCCGCCTGGCGCGCCGAGGCCGGTCAGCCGCAGCGTGCCGTTGCCCACCAAGGTAAAACGCTTCTCCAGAACGGCCGGGGCCTCACTCCCCGCCGGCTTCGGCGCAGCGGCAGGCTTGCCCTCCTTGGCATCGGCCGGGGGCAGCAACTCGAGCCGCCCGGTCGTCGCGACATCCATCGAGGTCTTGCCGGCGATCCGCACGACGATCGTCGACTTCTCCGGCGCGCTGATCTGCGGGCTCGCAAGCTTCGCGAAATCGATCAGCATCGGCGGCAGGCGCGTATAGGCCGGCGGATCGATCCAGGCATCGACGCGGATCGCAGGCGCCGGCAGCGAAGGGCCACGCCAGTCGAAGGCCGCGCGCAGCCGTGGGATCGTCTCGTGGCCGGCGACGAAGAAGGCGGTGACGGCCGCCATCAGCGGCACGGCGCGCAGTGCGTAGCGATCGCGGCCCGCCATGCGCGGCTGGGGCGGGGTGACGCTCAGGCCGGCGATGCGCGCGCTCTGGCGTTCGACATGCAGGGCCCAGAGCGCCTGCGAGACCGGGTCCTTGGCGCCGACGGCGAGGCTGTCCTCCAGCGCCGAGGCCGGGCGATGACTGCCAGCCAGCGACTGGTCGAGCCGCGCCAACGCATCGCGATGCGTCGGCAGCGCCATCATCGCCACATGCCAGAGGCTGGCGGCGAGCGCCGCTGCGAACAGAATGAGGCCGATCGCACGCCCCTGCCAGGGCAGATGCGTCCACAGCCCGAACCAGGAGACGGCCAGGAAGGTCAGGAGAACCGCGACGGGAAGCCAGAGCCTGGGCCAGAGCCGTTCCCAGCCGAGCGAAACGCGCGACGCCATGGCGAGGCGCGCCAGCCGCTGCCGCACGCCTTCGATCCGATCCGGCGCCTTGCGGCGCTGCGCCTCATTCATGCCGTCGCTCCGAGCCGCCCCCAATGCCGCTGGGAAATCTCCGCCTGGACATCCACCGCGTCCCCGACGCTAACACGGGAATGTGGCAAGGCCAGAGCGAAGGCCGGTCACACACAGCCTGCTCGACGTTTCGTGAACGCGAATTCAGGCGAGCCAGGGCGGTGCACGATCCGTGCCGAGGAGCTCCTCATAGCTCTGGCGCGGCCGGGTCACGGCATATTCGCTGCCCTTTACAAGCACTTCCGCCACCAGAAGGCGCTGGTTGTAGGTCGAGGACATGCTCGCGCCATAGGCCCCGGCGGTCATGAAGGCGATCAGGTCGTTCGGCTTCAGGGCAGGGAGAACCCGGCCCGTGGTGAAGGTGTCGCCCGATTCGCAGATCGGCCCGACCACGTCATAGGCCACCTCGGCCGCGCCCGCTTCCGGCTCCGACACCGGCCAGATCTCGTGATAGGCCTCGTACATCGCCGGCCGGACGAGGTCGTTCATCGCCGCGTCGACGACGAGGAACTGCTTGGTCGGCCGCGGATTGAGATGCAGCACCCGCGTCATCAGGATGCCGGCATTGCCGACGATCAGGCGCCCCGGCTCGAAGCCCAGTTCGACATTGAGCCCCTTGGTGACGCGCCCGACCATCTCCGCATAGGCCTCGATCAGGCCGGGGCCGTGGTCGAAATCCCGGGGGATGTCGTAGGGGATGCCGAGGCCACCGCCGAGATCGAGCCGGTCAACGCGGTGGCCTTCGCCGCGCAGGCTGCCCAACAAGGCCGCCATCTTGGAATAGGCCGCCTCATAGGAATCGGTCTGGCGGATCTGGCTGCCGATATGCACGGCGAGCCCCATCATCCGCACGCCCGGCATGTTGGCCGCGCGCGTATAGAGCCGGCCGACCTCCTCGAAGGAAACGCCGAACTTGTTCTCCGACGAGCCTGTGGTGATCTTGGCGTGGCCGCCGGCGCCGATGTCGGGATTGACCCGGAACACCGCCTCCTGGCGCTTGCCCAGCGCAGCGGCGACGCGCGAGAGCAGGTCGAGCTCGCCTTCGGTCTCGATATTGACCTGGTAGATCCCGGCCTCGACCGCGAAGCGCAACTCGCTCTCAGCTTTGCCGACCCCGGAAAAGACGATCCTCTCCGGCGGGAAGCCCGCGGCGAGCGCCTTGCGGATCTCGCCCTCGGAGACCGTGTCGGCGCCGGCGCCGAGCGCGGCCAGCGTCTTCAGCACGCCGAGATTGCCGTTGGCCTTCATCGCGTAGAAGACATGCGCCTGTCCCGTGGGTCCAGCCGCCTTCACCGCCGCCTCGAACAGCCGGTAGTGCCGCTCGATCGTCGCCGAGGAATAGACATAGACCGGCGTGCCGACCTCGGCCGCGATCCGGCGCAGATCGACATCCTCCGCGAAGAGGGAACCGTCGCGATAGCTGAAATGATGCATCGGATGCTCTTAGAGGATCGGATCGAGCACGAAGGGCTTCTCGGGAACGGTGATCGCCCGGTTGGCCTTGGCCGGCTTGGCCATGATCGAGGTCTGGCCCAGCGAGGCGGCATCGCTCTCGACGGCGCCGATCTGCGAATCCGGCAGGTCGATCGCGTTGGTCGCGTTCGGCGGGGCTTCGAGCGGTCCCTTGCGGCCACAGGCCCCGAGCGCAACGGCGAGCAGGCCAGCGACCAGGACGGCGCGGCCGATTTTCAGGCGGGAGTGCAGCACGTAAGCGAACCCTTGGGCCAAAGCAGATATTGGGCGAAGCGTGGCGGGACTGTAGCGAAGGATGGCGGCGGAGGCGAGGCTTTGCCGACCCCGCCGCGTCACTCGGTATGTTGGCACCCTGTGCGTCATGGTCGGGCTTGTCCCGACCATCCACGTCTTTGCGCATGACAGGCGCTCAAGGCGTGGATGGTCGGCACAAGGTCGAGCATGACGGGGTGGATCACGCCTTTTTCGTCGCGAGCTTCTTGAGCCAGCGCTTGGCCTGACGGCGGACATTCGCCGGCGCCGTGCCGCCATAGCTGACGCGGCTCTTGACCGACTGCTCGACGCCGAGCACGGCGAAGACCGCCTCGGTGATCTTCGGCTCCACCGCCTGCATCTCGGCGAGCGTCAGCTTCTCCAGCCCGACCTTCTTCTCCGAAGCAATGCCGACGAGCCGGCCCGTGACGTGATGCGCGTCGCGGAACGGCATCTTGAGCACCCGCACCAGCCAGTCGGCGAGGTCGGTGGCCGTGGCATAGCCGAGGCCGGCGGCCTTCTTCATCACCTTCAGGTCGGGCTGCATGTCGCGGACCATGCCGGCCATCGCGGCAAGGCAGAGCGACAGCGTCTGGAGCGCGTCGAAGGTACCTTCCTTGTCCTCCTGCATGTCCTTGGAATAGGTCAGCGGCAGGCCCTTCATCATCGTCAGCATCTGCTGCAGCGTTCCGAAGACGCGCCCCGCCTTGCCGCGCACCAGCTCGGCCGCATCGGGATTGCGCTTCTGCGGCATGATCGAGGAGCCCGTCGAGAAGGCGTCGGACAGGCGCACGAAACCGAATTGCGGCGTCGCCCAGAGCACGATCTCTTCGGCGAGGCGCGACAGGTGCATCGCGCAGATCGAGGCCGCGGCCAGGGTCTCCAACACGAAATCGCGATCCGAGACCGAATCGAGCGAATTCGCGGTCGGCCGGTCGAAGCCGAGCGCCTTCGCCGTCATCTCGCGATCGATCGGGAAGGAAGTGCCGGCGAGGGCGGCCGCGCCGAGCGGGCTCTCGTTCAGCCGGGCGCGCGCATCGGCGACGCGGCCGCGGTCGCGGCCGAGCATCTCGACATAGGCCAGCAGATGGTGGCCGAAGGTCACCGGCTGCGCCGACTGGAGATGGGTGAAGCCGGGCATCACCGAACCGGCGTGGGCCTCGGCCTTCTCGGCGAGCGCCAGCTGGAGATCGGCCATCTGCTCGTCGAGCTGGTCGAGCGTGTCGCGCACCCACAGCTTCATGTCGGTCGCGACCTGGTCGTTGCGCGAACGGCCGGTGTGGAGGCGCCCGGCTGCGGCGCCGATCCGGTCCTTCAGGCTGCTCTCGACATTCATGTGAACGTCTTCGAGCGCACGCGAGAACGTGAAGGTCCCGGCCTCGATATCGGCCTCGACCTGCTTGAGCCCGGCGCTGATCGCAGCCACATCCTCCTTCGTCAGGATGCCGGTCTCGCCGAGCATCGCTGCATGGGCGAGCGAACCGCGGATGTCCTGGCGCCACAGGCGCTGATCGAAATCGATGGAGGCGTTGATCTCCTCCATGATGGCGTCGGGACCCGTGGCGAAACGCCCACCCCACATGCGATTGCTCACGACGGTCTTTCCTGCTTCTAGGGCGCGATGAGGTCTCGAACGAAAATCACGGCCGCCATCGGAGCGCTGGCCCTTGTCGCGGCCGCTGGCGTCGCGGCCTTCTACTCCGTCGCGGGCGATGCCGGCAATTCCGCTTCTTGCAGTGCCGCCCGTGCGACGGCGAAGCGCATGGCGCCGCTGGCGCGCGGTGAAGTCGCCGCCGTGCAAGTCAACGCGACGCCGGTGCCGACGCCGGACCTTGCCTTCAACGGGCCCGACGGCGTCCCCATATCGCTCGCCGCCTTCAAGGGCCGCACCATCCTGGTCAATCTCTGGGCGACCTGGTGCCCGCCCTGTCTGAAGGAAATGCCGGCGCTGGATGCCTTGCAGGCTGCGCTCGGGGGGCCGGATTTCGCGGTCGTCGCGATCAACATCGACACCCGCAGTCTCGACAAGCCGAAGGCCTGGCTGGCCGAGCGTAAGATCGCCGCCCTGCCCTACTATGCCGACCCGCAGGCCAAGGTCTTCCAGGACCTGCGCGCCGCCCGCAAGGTCGAGGGCATGCCGGTCAGCCTGATCGTCGACGCGCAGGGCTGCGAACTCGCGATCCTCCAGGGCCCCGCCGACTGGGCCAGCGCCGACGCCAAGGTGCTGATCGGGGCGGCGCTGAAGCAGCCGTGAGAGCAGATCGCCGCCGCGGCGCCGTCAGCCCGGCAGGGTGTTCTTGTAGACCCGGCCGTCCTTCATGATCACGACGAAGTTCTTGCTGGGATCAGTGACCAGGCCGAGATTCTCCAGCGGGTTGCCGTCGACCAGCAGCAGATCCGCCAGCGCCCCCTGCTCGACCACGCCGAGCTTACCCGGATAGGGATTGCGTTCGCCCGACATCGCCAGGAGCTTCGCATTCGTAGCCGTAGCCATGCCGAGCGCCTCGGCGGGCGTGAACCAGCGGCCGAGCTTGGCCAGCAACTCCCCGTGCCGCGTCGCGAGCTGCGGCGAGAACAGGATGTCGGTCCCGAAGGCGATCTTCAGCTTGTGCTTCTTCGCCAGTTCGAAGGTCTTCTCCGTGCCGGCGAACACGGCATAGGCCTTCTGTCGCTCGAAGGAACCCGGCGGGAACGCATCGGCCATCTCGTCCGGGAAGGCCTGGGTGCTCAGCCAGACGTCCTTGGCCGCGATCAGCCGGGCGCTCTCCTCGTCCATCAGATGGCCGTGCTCGATGCATTTCACGCCGACGTCGATGGCGCGCCTGATCGCGCGGGGCGTATAGGCATGGACCGCGACATAGGTACCCCAGTTATCGGCTGCCTCGACGGCCGCGCGCAGCTCGTCGGCGGTGAAGGTCGAGACGTCGAGTGGGCTGAAGGGCGAGGCGACGCCACCGCCCGCCGTCAGCTTGATCTGGGAAGCGCCCTGCATCAGCTGCTCCCGGACGCGCATCCGCACCTCGTCGGGGCTGTCGGCGACCATGCTGCCGCCGATCTCCTCCATGCGCGACAGCGCGCCAGGCTTCCGGGGTAGGTCCGTCAACTGGCGGAAATCGCCATGCCCGCTCGTCACCGTGATGACCGCCCCCGAGGGATAGATGCGCGGGCCGGGCACCACGCCGCCATCGATCGCCTGCTTCAGGCCGAAGGACGGCCCGCCCATGTCGCGAACCGTGGTGAAGCCGCGCATCAAGGTGTCGGTCGCCTCGGCGCCGGCGGTCAGGTAGTTGAAGCCCAGATTGCCGAAGAGCGACTGTGCCGGCGTCGAGCGCACCATCATCGCATGCCAGTGCATGTCCGTGAGGCCCGGCATCAGGGTCCGCCCGCCACCCGCGATGACGGTCGTGCCTGCCTCCGGGGTGATCGGCGTCGTCGCGATGCGCTCGATCAAATTGCCGCGGACCAGCACCTGCGATGGCGCCGAGAGCGCGCTTCCCGAGCCGTCGAAGATGCGCACATTCTGGAACAGGATCGCGGTGGCGCCGGTCACTGGAGCGACCTGCGCGCGAAGGGGGGACGCAAGCCCGGTCGCAGCGGCCGGCAGAGCTACGAGGAAGGCCCGTCGGGACAGCGACGTCATGCTTCTCTCTCCCCAAGGTGCAGTTCACCGGCCCGCATGGCCATCTGTAGCCCACGACGGCCGCCACGCAAGCGCCGCTGTCGGCCGGTCTCGCAACCGAGCCGCCGGGCGAGGCGACAGGAAATCACTCACGATTGTCATGATACGTTGCCGGCCATGACCTATACGATCGGCCTTGCGACCACTTTCCACGATCCTGCGATCGCGATCATCGGCCCTGACGGCGACGTGCTGTTCGCGGAGGCGACGGAGCGCTACCTGCAATACAAGCGCGCGCCCAATTGCGAGCCGGATTCGGTGCTGCGCATGGAAGGGCTGCTGAAGCGCTATATCCCCGAGGGTGCGGAGGTTGCGATCGCCTCGAGCTGGGGCGAGGACTTCACCGGCTTCCTCGACCAGATGAGCCGCGCCGGCTCCTTTTCTCTCGAAGCCTTGCTCAAGCTCTCCCCCGAACTCAACCGCTCGCTGGTGCCGGAGCGCACCGAGCGCGCCCTGATCGCCTCGCTGCATCAGGGCCAGCAGAGTGCCGGCATCGGCACCCTGCTCGGCCTCGACCGGGCCTTCGGCCAGGCCAACGTCACCGGGCTGAAGCGCTATAGCCACCATCTCAGCCATGCGGCTTACGCGTGCTGGTCCTCCCCGTTCACGGACGCGGCCTGCCTCGTCGTCGACGGCATGGGCGAGATCGGCGCATCCGCCATCTTCGCGCTGGAGGGCGGACAGATCCGCGAGGTGAAGCGCCATCGCGGCCGTGAATCGATCGGCTTCTATTTCGGCCTCGTCACCGATCTCGCAGGCTTCGACCAGGCCAGGGGCGAGGAATGGAAGATCATGGGGCTGGCGCCTTATGGTCACCGCGACGATCGCCTGATGGCGCTGCTGCGCCGGCTCTACAAGATCGACGGGCACAAGCTCTCCTTCGCAGACGCCGACATCGTGCGCGAGGTCAGCAGCGAGATTTTGCGCCTGCGTCCGGCCGAAGCGCTCGAGCAGGGCTGGGCCGATCTCGCCCGCTGCGGGCAGGATGTCTTCGCCGAGATGATGGACGCGCTGCTCTCCGAGACGGCCTTCCTCGTGCCCTCGACCAATCTCGTGCTCGCCGGCGGCTGCGCGCTCAACTCCTCCTTCAACGGTAGGATCGTCGGCCGCCACGGCTTTACCGAGGTCTTCGTGCCGAGCGCGCCGGCCGATGACGGCAATGCCGTCGGCGCCGCCTGGCTCAGCCATGCCGAAGCCAATCCCGATTGGCGCGCGCCGAAAGGCCCGCTGTCGCCCTATCTCGGTTCGGCCGTCTCGACCGAACCCTTCGAGCGGATGCAGGCCTGGGAACCACGCCTGCGCAAGCTGGCGCCTGGCGAGATCGCGCCGGCCACCGCGACGCTGCTGGCACAAGGCAAGCTCGTCGGCTGGGTCCAGGGCCGAGCCGAATTCGGCCCCCGGGCGCTCGGCAACCGTTCGATCCTCGCCGATCCGCGCCCCGCCGAGGCCAAGGACATCCTCAACGCCAAGGTGAAGTACCGCGAGGCCTTCCGCCCCTTCGCCCCGTCCATCCTGGCGGAGCATGCGCCGGACTGGTTCGAGGACTATCAGGACGCGCCCTATATGGAGCGCACCCTGGTCTGGAAGGATACGGTGCGCCACCGTGTCCCGGCGGTCGTGCATGAGGACGCCACCGGGCGGCTCCAGAGCGTCACCGCGGAGCGCAACCCGCGCTACCACGCGCTGATTTCGGCCTTTCACGGCCTGACGGGCGTGCCGGTGATCCTCAATACTTCCTTCAACATCATGGGCAAGCCGATCCTGCACACGGCGGAGGACGCGATCCTGATGTTCTACACCAGCGGGCTCGATGCGCTCGTCGTCGAGGATTGGCTGCTGGTGAAGTGAACGCTCGTCACAATCCAGCCAATGCTCCTGCCTAGCCTGCACGCCGCGGCGGCCATCGTCGCACGCGCAGGAGATCAGAGCTTGACCATCCTCCGACCGACCCGCCGCGGGGCTCACATCCTGGCCGCCGCGCTTTTCGCCTTGCCGGCGCTGCCGACGTTCGCCGAGGAGCGCCTCGCCGTTCCCGGCACCACGGTCTCGCTCGTGCCGCCGAAGGGCTTCGTCCCGGCCAATGGCTTCGCCGGGCTGCAGAATCCGCAGACCAAGGCCTCGGTGCTCGTCGCGGAACTGCCGGCCGAAGCGCATCCGGCACTGTCGCAGCTTTTCGCCTCCCTCGATACGGCCAAGGTCAACTTCGCCAAGCAGAATGTCGACGTGGCCTCGCGCAAGGACCTCGACACCAGGGCGGGCAATGTCCCGCTGCTGGTCGGCACGCAGAATGCCGGGGGCACGAGCTTCGCGAAATGGGTCGCGCTCTTCAAGGGCGGCAGGACTGTAATGATCACCGTGCAGTCGCCGCAGGATGCGGGCCTGTCCACGGACACGGTGGAGACCATGCTGAAATCGGTCTCGCTGGGCGCCGAACCCAGCCTGGAAGAGAAGCTCGGCGCCCTTCCCTTCGCCGTCGCCAGCGCCGAACCCTTTCGCATCGTCGACACCATCGGCGGCGCCGGCGTGCTGATGACCTCCGGACCGCTCGACGCCGATCCCTCCGGCAGCCAGCCTCTGATCATCGTCGCCGCCCAGCTTTCGGGCGGCCGCGGCGCGAAACTGGAGGCGCTGTCGGAAACGCTGCTCAAGCAGACCCGCGGCTTCACCGCCGCTACGATCGCGCAGCGCGAAAAGACCCGCTTCGCCGCAGTGGAGGGTTATTTGCTCGCCGGCCAGGATGGCGAGGGCAAGCGCTTCGAGCAGCGTCTCGCGATCGGGCCGGACGGGCGCTTCGTGCGGCTACTCGCGATCTCGCCGAGCGCAGCCTTCGACGGGCTCAAGCCGGCGATCGACCGCGTCGCGAACTCGATCGCGTTCAGGGGAAAGTGACGTCCGATCGCCCCTCACGCAAAAGGCCCTCGGCACGCTGCGTGCCGCGAGCCTTTACTGTTCCGATTTCGGCGGAGCGTTAGCTCGCCTGCTTGACCGTGATGCCCTTCTCCTCGAGCAGGGCTTGCAGTTCGCCGGCCTGGAACATCTCGCGGGTGATGTCGCAACCGCCGATGAACTCGCCCTTGACGTAGAGCTGGGGGATCGTCGGCCAGTTCGAATAGGCCTTGATGCCCTCGCGGATCTCCTGGTCTTCCAGCACGTTGACGCCTTTGAACGGCACGCCGACATAAGACAGGATCTGCACGACCTGGCCGGAGAAGCCGCACATCGGGAATTGCGGCGTGCCCTTCATGAAGAGCACGACATCGGCGGACTTCACTTCGGCATCGATGCGGGCATTGACGTCGGTCATGGTCTGGTCTCCCTGGGCGGGGTCAAGGCCCGCAAGGACGGTTGGAACGATCTGCTCTAATTCTGGGGAACCGCCGTCGTCAGCGCAAGGGCATGCAGCACGCCGCCCATATTCCCCTGGAGCGCGGCGTAGACCATCTGGTGCTGCTGCACCCGCGTCTTGCCCTTGAAGGCGGCCGAAGTCACGGTCGCGGCATAGTGGTCGCCGTCGCCGGCGAGGTCCTTGATCTCGACGACCGCATCCGGCAGCGCCGCCTTGATCATCGCCTCGATGTCGTGGGCATCCATCGCCATGGCCGGTCTCCTCAGGCGGCCTTGCCGGCCATATAGGCCGGCAGCCAGGCTTCATGGGCCTGACGCAGCTCGGCCAGCGGGATCGCGGCCTCGCCCGGCAGGGTGAGCGCGCCAGCTGCCGTGCTGCCGAGCGCGAGCGCCGGCACGCCGGCCGCCTTCGCCTCGGACAGAACGGCATCGGCCGCAGCCTTCGGCACGGTCACGAGATAACGACCCTGGTCCTCGCCGAAGAGCACGGCATGGACCGGCCCGGCCGGAAGCCGCTCGATCACCGCGCCGACGCCTCCCGCCATCGCCATCTCGGCGAGTGCGACGGCAAGCCCGCCATCCGACAAATCGTGGCAGGCGGTGACGCGCTGCGCCGTGATCAGCCCGCGCACGAAATCGCCGTTGCGACGCTCGACCGCAAGATCGACCGGCGGCGGCGCGCCCTCCTCGCGGGTGCAGATCGTCGCGAGATAGGCGCTCTGGCCAAGCCAGCCCGCTGTCTCGCCGAGCAGGATCACCGTCTCGCCCTCGGCCTTGAAGGCGACGGTGGCATGCTTGGTCACATCGGCGAGCACGCCGACGCCGCCGATCGTGGGGGTCGGCAGGATCGAGACGCCGTTGGTCTCGTTGTAGAGCGAGACATTGCCCGAGACGACCGGGAAGTCGAGCGCCCGGCAGGCCTCGCCGATGCCCTTGATGCAGCCGACGAGCTGGCCCATCACCTCGGGCCGCTCGGGGTTGCCGAAGTTGAGGTTGTCGGTGATCGCGAGCGGCGTCGCGCCCGTCGCGGTCAGGTTGCGCCAGGCTTCGGCCACAGCCTGCTTGCCGCCCTCGAAGGGATCGGCCTCGCAATAGCGCGGCGTCACGTCGGCGGTCATGGCAAGGCCCTTCGGCCCGTCCTCGATCCGGATCAGGCCGGCATCGCCGCCGGGCGTGACCACGGAATTGCCGAGGATCAGCGTGTCGTACTGCTCCCAGACCCAGCGCTTCGAGCACAGATCCGGCGAGCCGATCAGCTTCAGCAGCGCCTGCGTGTTGGTCAGGGGCGCCTCGACGCTCTCGGGCGCGATCCGCTGCTGCGGCGGCGTCTCGATCCAGGGCCGGTCGTATTCGGGCGCCTCGTCACCGAGCTCCTTGATCGGAAGATCGGCCATGGTCTCGCCCTGGTGCTTCACGACGAAGCGCAGATTGTCGGTCGTGTAGCCGACGACCGCGAAATCCAGCCCCCATTTGCGGAAGATCGCCTCGGCCGGCTCCTCATGGCCGGGCTTGATCACCATGAGCATGCGCTCCTGGCTCTCCGACAGCATCATCTCATAGGCGCTCATGCCGTCCTCGCGGCAGGGCACGGCGTCGAGGTTGAGTTCCACGCCGAGATCGCCCTTGGCGCCCATCTCGACGGCCGAGCAGGTCAGGCCGGCGGCGCCCATGTCCTGGATCGCGTCGACATGGCCCGCCGCCATGATCTCGAGGCAGGCTTCGAGCAGGAGCTTCTCGGCGAAGGGGTCGCCGACCTGCACGGTGGGGCGCTTCTCCTCGCCGCCCTCGCCGAAGGCCGCCGAGGCCATGGTCGCGCCATGGATGCCGTCGCGGCCGGTCTTGGAACCGAGATAGACGATCGCCTTACCGACGCCGGAGGCCTTGGCGTAGAAGATCTCGTCAGCCCGGGCGATGCCGACCGCCATGGCATTGACGAGGATATTGCCGTCATAGCGGGTGTGGAAGCCGGTGAGGCCGCCGACATTCGGCACGCCGAAGGAATTGCCGTAGCCGCCGACGCCGGCGACGACGCCCGAAACAAGATGATGGGTCTTGGGGTGGTCCGGCGAGCCGAAGCGCAGCGCGTCGAGCACCGCGATCGGCCGGGCCCCCATGGTGAAGACGTCGCGCAGGATGCCGCCGACACCCGTCGTCGCGCCCTGATAGGGCTCGATGAAGGACGGGTGGTTGTGGCTCTCCATCTTGAAGACGATGGCGAGGCCGTCGCCGATGTCGATGACGCCGGCATTCTCGCCCGGTCCCTGGATCACCCAGGGCGCCTTGGTCGGCAGCGTCTTGAGATGGATCTTCGAGGATTTGTAAGAGCAGTGCTCGTTCCACATCGCCGAGACGATGCCGAGCTCGGTGATCGTCGGCTCACGCCCGATCAGGTGCAGGAAGCGCTGATACTCGTCCGGCTTCAGGCCATGTTCGGCCACGAGCTGCGGCGTGATCTTGATGTCGTTGGGAATCACAGGCGACGGTCCCTGGCGTTCTGGCGGCGCGGCCAGTCTTCGGTTGCGCGGGGCATAGCGCGCCTGACCGCAGGAGACAACGCATTCCGGCGCCGCATCGCCCTGCTGGCACGCGATCTGCGCTGTTTTCCCCGGCACGGGGCGGATCGTGCCAGGGAGAAACAGTCCATGTCGCTTTTGTCTCGTTTCGGGAAAGACGCCTCCGGCAATGTCGGGCTGATGTTCGGAATCATCGCGCTGCCGATGATCGGCCTCGCCGGCGCCGCGGTCGACTACGCCCGCGCCACTTCGGCCCGGACGAGCTTGAGCGCCGCCGTCGATTCCGCCGCCCTGATGGTCGCCCGCGAGGCGACGAAGCTGACCGACGCACAGCTCAAGACGCAGGCGGAGGCGCTGATCCGGGCCAATCTCGCCGGCAATTCGGACGCCAAGCTCGGCACATACACGGTCTCGATCAATCGCACGGCCCGCACCGTCGACGTCACCGCCAACACCGCCGTCGAGACCAGCCTGACCAAGGTCATCGGCGTCGACACGATCCCCGTCTCCTCGACCGCCCAGTCCGCATGGGGCACCAACACGGTCGAACTCGCTCTCGTGCTCGACAACACCGGCTCGATGGCCTCGTCCAGCAAGATGACCGAGCTCAAGAAGGCTTCGCTCGACCTGCTCAAGATCCTGAAGGACGCCTCGACGGCGACCGACCAGATCCGTGTTTCGGTGATCCCCTTCGCGACGCAGGTGCGCCTGCCCACAACCTACAAGGATGCGCCCTGGCTGCGCTACGACCTGACCAAGGGCAGTGGCAAGAACAAGCAGACGATCACCAAGGCGACGTGGGAAGGCTGCGTCAGCGACCGCGACAAGCCCTATGATGTCAGCGACGCCGCCGCCGTGACGGGCCAGAACGCGACGCTGTTCCCGGCCGACTTCTGCGCGCAGTCGACCCTGACGCCGATCCGGCCGCTGACCAGCGACTGGACCGCGCTGACCAGCACGATCAATGCGATGACGCCGGTCGGCAACACCAACGTCACCATCGGAGCCGCCTGGGGCGCGGCCAGCCTGAGCCCGGTCGCGCCGCTGCCGGAAGCCGCCGCCGCCAACACGCCGCGGCTGACGAAATACATGATCCTGCTCACGGACGGCGACAACACGCAGAACCGCTTCGGCGACGGCCAGACCACGATGGACGAGCGCACCGAGGCCGCCTGCACCAGCGCCAAGGCCACGGGCATCAAGATCTATTCGATCCGCGTCATCGACGGAAACCGCAACCTGCTGCGCCGCTGCGCCAGCGACGCCGGCATGTATTACGAGGTCTCCAACGCCTCGCAACTGACACCGATCTTCCAGCAGATCGCCCGCGAGATCAGCCAGATCCGCCTGACGATGTGAGGCCTTCCAGCGCCGCGCGCAAATCCGCCGGGATCGGCACGGGGCGCTGCGTCGCGCGATCGACATAGACATGGGTGAAGCGGCCCTGCGCCGCGGCCTGCTCGCCGCCCTCGCGGAAGACGCCGATCCGGTAGGTCACCGAGCTGTTGCCGAGCCGCTCGACGCCCAGTCCGACCTCGACGGCCTCGGGAAAGGCGATGCTCTCGAAATAACTGCAGGTCGTCTCAACGACGAGGCCGACGACCGCGCTGCCGGCGATGTCGAGAAAGCCGCGCTCGACCAGCCAGGCATTCACGGCCGTGTCGAACCAGGAATAATAGACGACATTGTTGACGTGGCCGTAGACGTCGTTGTCGGCCCAGCGCGTCGGCACCGTGCGGAACATGCCGAAGGCGTCGCGGCCCAGCCGCTGCTGTTTTCCGCTCACGACGTCCCCCTGCCTCTCATCCGCCAGCCTTGTCGCCCGTGCCGATCTCCGGCACGCCCAGCGCATCGGCGAGCCTCGCCTTGGCCGAGCCCGGCCTCAGCGGCTTCTGCTGGCTTTCATGCGGCGCCCAGCCCGAGAGCCAGACCATCTCGAAGGTCGCGCGCAGTCGCCCGTCCGGATCGGCGAAACGCTCGGCATAAAGGGAGGCCGCCCGCATCAGCGTGTCCCGGCGCATCCCGGTACGGCGGCGCGCGGTCAGCGCATTGCCCCAGCCCATGCCGCGCAGGTCGCGCAGCAGGCCGAAGATGTCGCGATAGCGCACCGTCACGACCTCGCTGTCGACGACGGGCAGCGCGAAGCCCGCCCGTTGCAGCAGGCTGCCGAGGTCGCGCAGATCGGCGAAGGGCGCGATGCGCGGGCTGACACCGCCAGTCGTCTCGGCTTCCGCCTCCAGCAGCGCCTGCCGCAGTTCCTGCAGCGTCCGGCCGCCGAGCAGGCAACCGATGAAGAGCCCGTCCGGCCGCAAGGCACGGCGGATCTGGATCAAGGCGCCCGGCAGGTCGTTGACGCCCTGCAGGGCGAGCAGCGACGCCGCCAGATCGAGGCTGCCCGTCGCCAGCGGCAGATGTTCGAGATCGCCCAGGAAATCCGTCGCGGGGCCGGCCGGGCCGCTCTTCGCCTCGGCCATGCGCAGGAGCGCCCCGGCCTTGGCGCGCAGCACCGGCGCGGCCAGCGGCAAAGGCGTGCCGAGATCGGCCGCGACACCGAACTGCCGCAGAACGGCGGAGAGCCGCTCCTCCAGATCCGCCGTCGCGCGATCCAGCAGGAAATCCGGATAGCCGGCCGCTAGCGCCCGCGTCAGGCGCCGGCGGCCGAGTGCGCGGTCGAACACGACGCCGGCGTCACTCACAAGCGTGATCCAAGCGAAGAGGCCATCTGAAATGATCGGCCCTCATCCTGAGGAGCCGCGCAGCGGCGTCTCGAAGGAGGCTCCAGATGTCTCCGGAGCCTCCTGGAACATCCTTCGAGACGCCATTCCATGCGGAATGGCTCCTCAGGATGAGGATCGAGGGGGAACCCGGACGGCCTCTCGAACTCATCAGCGTTCCAGCAGCCGCTCGATCTCCTGGCGGATCTGCGGCCCGAGATCGCCGCGATCGAGCGCATAGGCGATATTGGCCGTCAGGAAGCCGATCTTCGAGCCGGTATCGTAGATGTCGCCGTCGAAGCGCACCGCATGGAACGGCTCCAGCCGCGACAGCGCGATCATCGAATCGGTGAGCTGGATCTCGCCGCCGGCGCCCGGCTCCTGATTGGCGAGCAGGTTGAAGATCGTCGGCTGCAGGATGTAGCGGCCCGTGATGTGAAGGTTCGAGGGCGCCGTGCCCTTGGCCGGCTTCTCGACCATCTTGGTGATGCGCGAGACCTTCGCATCGCGCTTCTCGACGCCGACGATGCCGTATTGATGGGTCTGGTCCTCGGGCACGGGCGCGACCGCGATGTGGTTGCCGCCATGCTTGTTGTAGGCGTCGATCATCTCGGCGAGGCAGCCCTTGCCATGGGTGTGGTGTAGCATGTCGGGCAGCAGCAACGCGAAAGGCTCGTCGTCGCCGATGATGTCGCGGGCGCACCAGACGGCATGGCCGAGGCCGAGCGGCGCCTGCTGGCGCGTGAAGCTGGTGGCGCCGGCGGCCGGCAGATCGGCCAGCAGCCCTTCGAGTTCCTTGGTCTTGTTGCGCTTGCGCAGCGTGTCGTCGAGCTCGTAGGCGAGATCGAAATGATCCTCGATCACGGCCTTGTTGCGCCCGGTGATGAAGACGAAATGCTCTATGCCGGCCGCGCGCGCCTCGTCGACGACATGCTGGACGACCGGACGATCGACGATGGTCAGCATCTCCTTCGGGATCGCCTTGGTCGCAGGCAGGAAGCGGGTGCCGAGACCGGCGACGGGGAAGACGGCCTTGCGGATGCGTTTCGTCATGGGAGGTCCAGTTGGCGCCTTGGCCTTGCATGCCTGCGGCGGTGCGGGTGGAAGTCCGACCGGCTCGCCACTTGGGCGGAGACGGCCGCGACATACGAATAGACATACTAATACCAGAACGAGCTTGAGAACCCGTCAACGCTTTTCGCGCAAGGATGGCCTCTGGCAGCGGGGGATGGCTTTCTGCGATGGCTGTACTTGTTTCGGGTGGGGCGGGCTATATCGGCAGCCACATGGTGCTTGAACTGCTCGACCGTGGCGAGAGCGTGGTGGTCCTGGACAATCTCTCGACCGGCTTCTGGTGGGCCGTGCCGAAGGAGGCCGTGCTGGTCCAGGGCGATATCGCCGACCAGGAACTGGTCGAGCGCGTCATCGCCGAGCATGGCATCACCGAGATCGCCCATTTCGCCGCCAGGATCGTGGTTCCGGAATCCGTTTCCGATCCTCTCGGCTACTACCTTAACAACACGGTGAAGACGCGAGCCCTGCTGGAGAGCGCGGTGCGCGGCGGCGTCAGGCGGGTGATCTTCTCCTCGACGGCGGCGGTCTATGGCGAGCCGGCGATCAGCCCGGTGCCGGAGGAGATCGCGCTTGCCCCGATCAACCCCTATGGCCGCTCCAAGCTGATGAGCGAATGGATGCTGGAGGACGTCGCCCGCGCCCATGGCCTCGGCTTCGTCGTGCTGCGCTATTTCAACGTCGCGGGCGCCGATCCCAAGGGCCGCTCCGGCCAGTCCTCACCGAACGCGACGCATCTGATCAAGGTCGCCGGACAGGCGGCGCTCGGCCAGCGCGCCATGCTCGAGGTCTTCGGCACCGACTACCCGACGCCGGACGGCACCTGCATCCGCGACTACATCCACGTCACCGACCTTGCCCGCGCGCATCTTGCTGCGCTCGATCATCTGCGCGCCGGGGGCGCCAACCTGACCCTCAACTGCGGCTATGGCCGGGGCTATTCGGTCAAGGAGGTCGTCGACGTGGTCAAGCGGGTCTCGGGGGTGGATTTCCCGGTGAAGCTCTCGGGCCGCCGCGCCGGCGATCCGGCCTCGCTCGTCGCCAAAGCCGACCGCATCCGCAACGAACTCGGCTGGCGGCCCGAACATGACGACCTCGAGCAGATCGTCCGCCAGGCCCTGAACTGGGAGGACAAGCTCAGGACGAGGAATGCGCTCTGAGTGACTTCAGCCCGCCACGGCGATATCGGCCGGGTCCCTGACCTTCATGACGGTCAGGCGGCGGGTCTCACCGGAGTGCGTCGCCCAGTCGATCGACTTGCCGGCGGCCATGCCGATCAGCGCGACGCCGACCGGCGTCATTACCGAGATCCGGCCGGCATCGACATCCGCCTCTTCCGGCCGCACCAGCGTGATCGTGCTTTCCCGTCCGGTCGCCTCGTCACGGAAGGTGACGCCGCTGCCGATGCGGACATGGTCGGCGGAGCTGCGCCCATCCGGCAGGATGCGGGCGCGATCGAGTTCGCGGGAAAGCTCGGCCGCGAGATCGGCGAGGCGCTCGCCGGCTCCGGCGACGGCGCGGCTGAGCATGAGATGATCTTCGGCTGTGAGCACGATGGCGGGCCGCGCCGAGCGCTTCCTCGAGTTGGTCATGATGAATCCTGAAAATGGCTCGGCAGCCGGCGGCGGGATTGATCGACCGCGCCGTCTCGCGACTGTCCGAAGGGATAAGTGGTCTAGGATGGAGGCGCCGAACGGCGCGACACTGGCCCCGAATCCGGAGCTATGATGCCGCGGATGCGGGGCTAATGGCCCGCGATGAGATTGCCCGAGCGGTGGAGACCGCGGCAGAACTGGGGATGGCTGTCCATGGCCCCAAGGCTCGGCCAAGCGCTCCGCTTTGTCAAATCGCGCCACTGCGCCGCAGGGCGGATCAGCGGCATTGCGAGCCCACTTAACCTTTGGTTAATCTTGTTCAGGCGCTCTGAAGCGACCCCGTTCTCCAGCCGTTCCGAGAGCCCTCATGCGCCTGTCCGTCATTGCCGCCACGGCCCTGATCAGCCTCGCGCCGGCGCTCGCGCAGACGACCGGCTCGATCAACACCTCTGCCGCCAAGGCCAGGGATGCCAAGCCCGCGCCGGCGGCGGTCCCGGCCAATGCCTCCTTCGACGCCTTCCTGCAGCGGCTCTGGCCGCTCGCCCAGCAGCGCGGCATCTCGCGCGCCACCTTCGACGCCGCCTTTCGCGGCGTCACGCCCGATGCCTCGATCGTCGCGCTGACGAAGAAGCAGTCAGAATTCACCGCGCCGATCTGGGGCTATCTCAACAGCGCGGTCGGCGGCACCCGCATCCCCCGCGGCCGTGACGCCGCCGCCGACAATGCGAGTGTTCTGGCGCAGGTCGAGGCACGCTATGGCGTGCCCAGGGAGATCGTGCTCGGCGTCTGGGGCATGGAAACCAATTACGGTTCGTTCAAGGGCGACAAGGACACCATCCGCTCGCTCGCGACCCTCGCCCATCTGCGCTATCGCGGCGACTTCTTCCGCGACGAACTGCTGACGGCACTGGAACTCATCCAGAAGGGCCATGTCGAGCGCAACGAGCTGCGCGGCTCCTGGGCCGGCGCCATGGGTCACACCCAGTTCATGCCGTCGAGCTACATGAAATACGCGGTCGACTGGACCGGCGACGGCCACGCCGACATCTGGACCTCGACCGCCGACGCCCTTGCCTCAACGGCCAATTATCTCAAGGGTTATGGCTGGGTGCCGGGCCTGCCCTGGGGCCTCGAAGTGACCCTGCCGGAAGGCTTCGACTATCGGCTCAACAAGGCGAGCTTCTCCAGCTTCGCCTCGGCCGGCGTGCGCCACGCCGACGGCCGGCCTCTGCCCTCCTCGGGTGAAGCCCGCCTGTTCTACCCCGCCGGCCATCGCGGCCCCGTGATGCTGCTGACCGAGAATTTCGACGTCATCAAGAAATACAACTCCTCCGACGCCTACGCGCTCGCCGTCGGGCATCTCGGCGACCGGATCATGGGCCGTGCCGCGATCCAGGCCGATTGGCCGGTGCAGGCACCGCGCCTCGACAAATCAGGCATCCAGGACGTCCAGCACCGGCTGAAGGCCCTCGGCCTCTACAACCACGACGCCGACGGGCGCATCGGCACCGGTACGCGCGAAGCTGTCCGGCAGTATCAGCTCCGCAACGGCGAAATCGCCGATGGCTGGCCGACCCCGGCCCTGCTGGCGAAGATGCGCGCGGCCCGCTGACGCCGACGCCGTTACGCACTATATATCCGGGACGCCGGCAATCGGCTGGCGCGGGATCGAGAGCCCGATGCGTTTGCGCTCCCTCCTCATGCTTCTTGTCGCCGCCGGCCTCTTGCTCCTGACCGGCGGACCGACCTCGCTGGCCCAGCAATATCGCCAGCAGCAGCCGCAACAGCGCGGCTTCTTCCAGTGGTTCTGGCAGCAGCCCGCGCCACCACCCGTCGTCCAGCCCCAGCGCCAGCGCGTGGCGCCGGTCGTGCGCCGCCGCCCGGCCGCCCCTGTCGTCGTCCGGGACGATCCCGTCATCCCCAAGGTCGATGTCGCTCACCACATTCTGGTCCTGGGCGATTCATTGGCCCATCTCCTCGCCGACGGGCTCGAGGAAGCTCTGGAGGACCGGCCGGACCTCGCAGTGGTCCAGAAGGCCAAGCCGGATTCCGGCCTCGTCCGCAACGACTTCTACGACTGGCCGAAGGTGGTGGGCGAGTTGCTGGCCGGCGACCAGAAGGTGAGCCTCGGCGTCATGCTGATCGGCTTGAACGACCGGCAGGCCATCCGCGAAGGCGACATCGTCCATGAGCCGCTGAGCCCCCGCTGGCTCGAACTCTATCGCGAACGCATCAATGCCGTGGCGCAGGTCTTTACGGCCCGGCGTGTGCCGCTGATCTGGGTCGGCGCGCCCCCGGTGCAGAACGCCAGGCTCTCGGCCGATCTGGTCACCTTCAACGAGCAATATCGCCAGCAGGTCGAGCGCGCTGGGGGACAATATGTCGATCTCTGGGGCGCCTTCGTCGATGCCGAGAACCGCTATGCCGCGATGGGGCCGGACGTCTCCGGCCAGACCATGCGGCTGCGGCTCGGCGACGGCATCCATTTCACCGCGGCCGGCGCCCGCAAGGCAGCGCATTTCGTCGATGTGCTGGTGCGCCGGATGTTCGAGCCCGGATCGCAGGCCAGCGTGATCGCGCTGCCGGTCTCCTCCGAGACCGGCGCCCCCACCAGCCCCGAATTGCAGCCCGGTGGCGTCGAACGGCTGATCGACCAGATGGTCAGCGGCCTGCCCTCGATCAGCCTGCCGGCTGCACTCCAGGCTAAGCCGCTGGCCGGCCCGATCCTGCCGCTCACCGGCAGCGCCGTGCCGGGCGATCAGGCGCTGCTGATCTCGATTCCCGAAGCGCGCGGCCGCGGCGAGATCGCGGGGCAGCTCGACCGCATCTTCGGCGAAGGCGTCCTGCCCGAGCCGAAGCCGGGACGGATCGACGACCACCGCTGGCCGCGGTGACGTGATTTCGCGATGAGCACGCTTCTCAAATTCGCGGTCGTCATGGCTCTCGGAATCGCGCTTGCGATCCTAATGGCCTTGGGGGGGAGCTTCCTGATCGGCAGCGCCTATGTTCTCGTCGTCAAACGCGGTGCCCTGATCAGCACTGACGGATATCTCATTCTACCCTGGACACACGGACGCGACGGGCTCGCCTCCAGTGTCCTGGGGTTCGTCATCGGCGGGCTGCTTGGAATGCTGACGTGGAAGCCGATCTGGATGGCCGGCAGCCGCTTCCGCTAGAGCAGATTGAGGTCCCCCGCGAACGGCTGCTGGCGATCACACCGGCAAAATCGTCTCGCCCATCAGGTGCTTGTCGATCGCATGTGCCGCCTGGCGGCCCTCGCGGATCGCCCAGACGACCAGCGACTGGCCGCGGCGCATGTCGCCGGCAACGAAGACGTTCTCGGTGCTGGTCTTGTAGTCGCGCTCATTCGCGATGACGTTGGCGCGCTTGTCCACCGCCGCGCCCGACTGCGCCACCATGCCCTCGATCAGCGAGCCCGCGAAGCCGATGGCGAGGAAGCAGAGATCGGCCTGCAGCACGAACTCGGTGCCCGGAATCGGCTTGCGCTTCTCGTCGACGCGCGCGCACTTCACGCCGGTCAGCCGGCCGTTGCGGCCTTCCAGACCCAGCGTCGCCGCCTGGAATTCGCGCTCGGCGCCCTCGGCTTGCGAGGAAGAAGTGCGGAACTTCGTCGGCCAATAGGGCCAGACGGTCAGCTTGTCCTCGATTTCCGGCGCCATCGGCCGGATGTCGAGCTGCGTCACCGAGAGCGCGCCCTGGCGGAAGGCCGTGCCGACGCAGTCCGACGCCGTGTCGCCGCCGCCCACCACGACGACATGCTTGCCTGCGGCCAGGATCGGCGTGATCGCCGAGATGTCCTCGCCGCCGGTGCGCTTGTTCTGCTGGGTGAGGTAGGGCATCGCATAATGCACGCCCTGGAGATTGGTGTCAGGCAGGCCCGGATCGCGCGGCGCCTCGGCCCCGCCCGTCATCAGCACGGCGTCGTGCTCGGCGGTCAGCGTCGCGAAGGGCAGCGTCACGCCGACATTGACGTTGTAGTGGAAGGTGACGCCCTCGGCCTCCATCTGCTTCACGCGGCGGTCGATGTGCTTCTTTTCCATCTTGAAGTCGGGGATGCCGTAACGCAGCAGGCCGCCGGCCCGCGCCTCGCGCTCATAGAGATGCACCTCATGGCCGACGCGGGCGAGCTGCTGCGCCGCCGCCATGCCCGCCGGGCCGGAGCCGACCACCGCGATCTTCTTGCCGGTGCGGATGGCAGCAGGCTCGGGAACGATCCAGCCCTCCTGCCAGCCCTTGTCGGCGATCGCCTGCTCGATCGTCTTGATCGTAACCGGCATGTTCTCGAGGTTCAGCGTGCAGGCCTCCTCGCAGGGCGCGGGGCAGATGCGACCGGTGAACTCCGGGAAGTTGTTGGTCGAGTGGAGGTTGCGCAGCGCATCCTCCCAGCCGCCGGAATAGACCAGCTCGTTCCAGTCCGGGATTTGGTTGTGGACCGGGCAACCCGTCGGCCCATGGCAGAACGGGATGCCGCAATCCATGCAGCGCGCCGCCTGCTTCTTGATGTCGCGCTCCTCCAGCGGGAGCGTGAACTCCCGGAAATGGCGGATGCGATCGCCGGCGAGCTGATACTTCTGCTCCTGCCGGTCGTATTCGAGGAAGCCGGTGACCTTGCCCATGTCTTGTCTCTCGCCGTCCTGCCCAGCCTCGGGCCGGGCATCCCCGTTTGGCCGAGGCGCCTGTCCTGATGAGATCCCGCCCGAAACATCCGGACGGGGCTGAACTCTCGTCCTATTCGGCAGCCTGGAGCGTGCGCGCCTGCTCCATCTCGCGCAGCGCCCGGCGGTATTCCACCGGCATCACTTTGACGAACTTGGTCCGGTAATCGGCCCAGTTGTCGAGGATGCGACGCGCCGTCTCCGAACCCGTGTAATTCGCGTGGTTCGTCAGCATCTGCATCAGGCGCTCCTCGTCATGGCCCGACATGTTGGCCATGTCGATCCGCCCCTTGTGTTCGAGATCGCCGCCATGGTGGTGGAGGCGCTCCATCAGGTCCTCCTCCTCCTCGACCGGTTCCAGGTCGACCATGGAGAGGTTGCAGCGCGCCTTGAAGGTGCCGTCCTCGTCCAGCACATAGGCGATGCCGCCCGACATGCCGGCCGCGAAGTTGCGGCCCGTGGGCCCGATGACGGCGACGACGCCGCCGGTCATGTATTCGCAGCCATGGTCGCCGGTGCCCTCGACCACCGCGACCGCGCCTGAGTTGCGCACCGCGAAGCGCTCGCCGGCGACGCCGCGGAAATAGGCCTCGCCCGCGATCGCGCCATAGAGCACGGTGTTGCCGACGATGATCGAGCGCTCCGGCACCGCCTTCGAGGCGGGGTCCGGCTTCACGATTAGCTTGCCGCCCGAGAGGCCCTTGCCGACATAGTCGTTGGCCTGCCCGGTCAGCTCGACCGTCACGCCCGCCGCGAGGAAGGCGGCGAAGCTCTGGCCCGACGTGCCCTTGAGCTTCACCGTGATGGTATCCTCGGGCAGGCCGGCATGGCCGTACTTCTTGGCGACGACACCAGAGAGCATCGCGCCGGCGCTGCGGTCGACATTGCAGATCGCATGCTCGATCACGACCGGCGTGCCGGTCTGGACCGCATCCCTGGCCTGCTCGATCAGCTTGCGGTCGAGGACCTCGTCGATCGGGTGCTTCTGCAATTCGACATGGCGGATCGCGACCTCCGGCAGCTCGACCTTGTGGAAGAGCCTGGTGAAGTCGAGCCCCTTGGCCTTCCAGTGGTCGATGGCGTCGCGCTTGTCGAGCAGGTCCGACCGACCGACGATCTCGTCGAGATGGGTGAAGCCCATCTCGGCCATGATCTTGCGCACGTCCTCGGCGACGAAGAAGAAATAGTTGACGACGTGCTCGGGCAGGCCCTTGAAGCGCTTGCGCAGCACCGGGTCCTGCGTCGCGACGCCGACCGGGCAGGTGTTGAGATGACACTTGCGCATCATGATGCAGCCGGCGGCGATCAAGGGCGCGGTCGAGAAGCCGAACTCGTCGGCTCCCAGCAGCGCCCCGATGACGACGTCGCGGCCGGTGCGCAGACCACCATCGACCTGCAGCGCCACGCGCCCGCGCAGCTTGTTCAGCACCAGCGTCTGCTGGGTCTCGGCGAGCCCGATCTCCCAGGGCGAGCCGGCATGCTTCAGCGAGGTCAGCGGGCTCGCGCCCGTGCCACCCTCGAAGCCGGAGATGGTGATGTGGTCGGCACGCGACTTGGCGACGCCGGCCGCGACCGTGCCGACCCCGATCTCGGAGACGAGCTTGACCGAGACGTCGGCAGCCGGGTTGACGTTCTTCAGGTCGAAGATGAGCTGCGCCAGATCCTCGATCGAATAGATGTCGTGATGCGGCGGCGGCGAAATCAGGCCGACACCCGGTGTCGAATGCCGGGTCTTGGCGATCTTGGCGTCGACCTTGTGGCCGGGCAGCTGGCCGCCCTCGCCGGGCTTGGCGCCCTGGGCGACCTTGATCTGCATCACGTCGGAATTGACGAGATACTCCGTCGTCACGCCGAAGCGGCCTGACGCGATCTGCTTGATCGCCGAGCGCTTCGAGCGCCCGTCAGCCATCGGCTTGAAGCGGATCGGCTCTTCGCCGCCCTCGCCCGTGTTCGACTTGCCGCCGATCTGGTTCATCGCGATGGCGATGGTCTCGTGCGCCTCGCGCGAGATCGAGCCGAAGGACATCGCGCCCGTGGCGAAGCGCTTCACGATCTCGGCCGCCGGCTCGACGCTCTCCAGCGGCACGGGCTTGCGCCCGTCATCGGCCGCGAGCTTGAGCTTGAACAGGCCGCGGATCGTGGTCAGCCGCTGCGCCTCGTCGTTGACCTGCCGGGCGAAGTCCTCGTAGCGGTCCTGAGCGTTGAGGCGCACGGCGTGCTGCAGCGAGGCGACGACGTCGGGCTGCCAGACATGGTCCTCGCCGCGGATGCGATACATGTACTCGCCGCCGATATCGAGGCTGTTGCGGTAGATCGGGGCGTCGCCGAAGGCGTCGCGATGCCGGCTGACGCTCTCCTCGGCGATCTCGTCGAGGCCGACGCCTTCGATCGCAGTCCCCGTGCCGAAAAAGTAGCGTTCGACGAAATCACTCTTCAGCCCGACAGCGTCGAAGATCTGCGCGCCACAATAGGACTGGTAGGTCGAGATGCCCATCTTGGACATCACCTTGAGCACGCCCTTGCCGACCGACTTGATGTAGCGCTTCACCACCTCATAGGCGTCGACCTCGGTCGGGAAGGCCCCCTGCTCGTGCTGGTCGAGCAGCGTGTCGAAGGCGAGATAGGGGTTGATCGCCTCCGCGCCATAGCCGGCGAGGCAGCAGAAATGATGGATTTCGCGCGGCTCGCCGGACTCGACGACGAGGCCGACCGAGGTGCGCAGCCCCTTGCGGATCAGGTGATGATGCACGGCGGCCGTCGCCAGCAGTGCCGGGATAGCGATCCGGTCCGGCCCGACCAGCCGGTCCGACAGGATGATGATGTTGTAACCGCCATGGACCGCGGCTTCCGCGCGCTCGCAGAGCCGCTCGACCGCGCCCGCCATGCCGGCAGCGCCGTCTCGCGCCGGATAGGTGAAGTCGATCGTCTTGGTGTCGAAGCGGTCCTCGTAATGACCGATGCAGCGGATCTTCTCGAGATCGTCATTGGTCAGGATCGGCTGGCGCACCTCCAGCCGCTTGCGGCGCGAGGTGCCCTCCAGGTCGAGGATGTTCGGCCGCGGCCCGATGAAGGAGAGCAGGCTCATCACCAGCTCCTCGCGGATCGGATCGATCGGCGGGTTCGTCACCTGCGCGAAATTCTGCTTGAAATAGGTGTAGAGCAGCTTCGACTTCGACGAGAGGGCCGAGATCGGCGTATCCGTCCCCATCGAGCCGACCGCTTCCTGCCCGGTCACCGCCATCGGCGCCATCAGCAGGCGCACATCCTCGGTCGTGTAGCCGAAGGCCTGCTGGCGATCGAGCAGGGCGACGTCGGTGCGCTGCGCCCGCGCCTCGACCGGCGGCAGATCCTCCAGCACGATCTGGGTGCGCTTCAGCCAGTCCTTGTAGGGGTTTGCGAGGCACAAGCTCGTCTTGATCTCATCGTCGCCGATGATCCGGCCCTGCTCAAGGTCGATCAGCAGCATCTTGCCGGGCTGGAGGCGCCACTTCTCGACGATCTTCTCCTCCGGGATCGGCAGCACGCCGAATTCGGAGGCGAGCACGACGAGCCCGTCATCGGTGACGAGATAGCGCGCCGGCCGCAGGCCGTTGCGGTCGAGCGTCGCGCCGATCTGGCGCCCGTCGGTGAAGGCGATCGCGGCCGGCCCGTCCCAGGGCTCCATCAGCGCGGCATGGTACTCGTAGAAGGCGCGCCGCTCCTCGTTCATCAGCGGATTGCCGTTCCACGCCTCCGGCACGAGCATCATCATGGCGTGGGCCAGCGAATAGCCGCCCTGCACCAGGAATTCGAGCGCGTTGTCGAAGCAGGCGGTGTCGGACTGGCCCTCATAGGAGATCGGCCAGAGCTTCGAGATGTCGGCGCCGAACAGCTCGGAATCGACCGATGCCTGCCGCGCCGCCATCCAGTTGACGTTGCCGCGCAGCGTGTTGATCTCGCCGTTATGGGCGACCATCCGGTAGGGATGCGCCAGCCGCCAGGACGGGAAGGTGTTGGTGGCGAAGCGCTGATGCACGAGCGCGAGCGCGCTTTCGAAACGCGGATCGAGCAGGTCCTTGAAATAGGTGCCGAGCTGCGTGACCAGAACCATGCCCTTGTAGACGATGGTGCGCGCCGACATCGAGACCGGGTAATAGGTCGCCGTCGCCCGGTCCTGGCGCTGATAGACCTTGTTGGAGACGGACTTTCTGAGGACATAGACCTTGCGCTCGAAGTCGTCCTCGCTCTCGACCTCGGCCGGGCGGCCGACGAAGAGCTGGCGATGGGCCGGCTCAGTCTCCAGCACGGCCTGGCCGAGATCGCTGTTGTCGACGGGAACGTCGCGCCAGCCCAGGAAGATCAGCCCCTCCTCGGCGACGGCGTGCGCCACGATCTCCTCGCAGACGGCGCGATCGCCCGCCTCCTGCGGCATGAAGAACTGGCCGATGGCGTAATGCCCGGGCTCCGGCAGCGCGATGCCGAGCCTGGCGCATTCCTCGCTGAAGAAGCGATGCGGGATCTGGGTCAGGATGCCACAGCCGTCGCCGAGCTTGGGATCGGCGCCGACCGCGCCGCGATGGTCCAGGTTGCGCAGGATCTGCAGGCCTTGCGCGACGATGGCGTGGCTCTTGCGGTTCTTCATGTCGGCGACGAAGCCGACACCGCAGGAATCCTTCTCCATCGACGGGTCGTAGAGGCCCTGGCGCGCCGGCATCGCCGGATCGCGCACCTCCGGAAAACGCTCGAAAGGCTTGACGTTGTCCAAAGGCTTGCCGCCGCCCAAAGACGTGGTGCCGGCCATGATGGCACCGCTCGACTGGCTGGTTTCGCTCATCGTCAAACCCCGCTTGCCAATGCCCTGCCAGCTTCCGCCGGGAGGCACCTTTGAGTCCATACAAACCTTCCGCCGCGCCGGGCCGTCATCACTGCCTTCCAGCCCTCGGGAGCCGGCAGCAAAGATGGGGCCAACAGGGCCGCAGTCGTCTTTTCGGAGGTTTGCTTGCGCTGTTCTCGGGCGCCCGCGTCCTCCGCAGGCGCTAGGGCTGGTCGCCCTGCCGCGCCTGTTTAGGCCGCCGCTTTACGGGCGGCGCGCGTACGGATGGCTTTGGCGTGTTTGGCCGTACCCTTCGTCATCGCTCCGCTCCGTTGCGCTGGCGCGGCCGCCAGCGTTCGAGGCTGCGGCCATCGCGGTGAAAAATGGGACAGCAACACTGTCCTATTGCCACGAACTTGCCAGAATTCTAATCTCTGCACAAGAGCCGATTTCGCGCCGAAACGAAATTTTGTTGCGATATTGCAGAATGGCCGGATATATCCGGCACGAAAGCCTGAGCAGCCCCGCACGGTTCTTGTTCTGGTCGGCCTTCGCGGCGCTCCTCGCCTAGTGCCCCGCCCCATCGGCCCGCAACGCAACGCCCCCTCGCGCGCATGCGCTTGGCAGACCGGCATGGCGTCTCTATCGCAGAGGCATGAACTTCATCAGCGACAACACCGCCGGCGCGAGCCCCAACGTCATGGCCGCCATCGCCGCCGCCAATGATGGCGCGGCCTCCGCCTACGGCACGGACATCTGGACGCAGAAGGCCGAGCGGCGCTTCGCCGAGATCTTCGAGCGCGAGGTCGCGGTCTTCCTGGTGACGTCAGGCACGGCGGCGAATGCGCTCGCGCTCGCCTGCATCACCCGCCCCTGGGGCGCCGTTCTGACCCATGAGGAAAGCCACGTCGCCGACGACGAATGCGGTGCTCCCGAATTCTTCAGCGACGGCGCCAAGCTGATCGGCCTGCCCGGCGTCGGCAACAAGATCACCCCCGATCTGGTTACGCAGACCCTGACGCGCTTCCGTGAAGGCGCGCTGCATCAGGTCCAGCCGCAAGCGCTCTCGATCACCCAGGCGACCGAGTGCGGCACGATCTACAGCCTCGAAGAGATCCAAGCCCTGAAGGCCGCCGCCGCGCCACGCGGGCTCACCATGCATATGGACGGAGCACGCTTCGCCAATGCGCTGGTGACGCTCGGCTGCAGCCCGGCCGAGATGACCTGGAAATCCGGCGTCGACGCCCTCTCCTTCGGCGGCACCAAGAACGGTGCCTGGGCGGCCGAGGCCGTGATCTTCTTCGATCCGGCCACGGCGGGCGAAATGAGGTGGCGCCGCAAGCGCGCCGGGCAGACGCTGTCGAAGGGCCGGCTCATCGGCGCCCAGTTCGACGGCCTGCTGGCGGACGGGCACTGGCTCGGCCTCGCCCGCCACGCCAATGCGATGGCGCTGAAGCTCGCAGCCGCGATCGAGAAGAGCGCGGAAGCCCGTCTCGCCTGGCCCTGCCAGGCCAATGAAGTGTTTCCGATCTTGTCCGCTCCCCTGCAGGCAAGGCTCAAGGCCGCCGGCGTCGGCTTCCTGGCATGGTCGGACCGGGCCCTGCCGGAAGGCACGACGCTGGCCGAAGGCGAGGTCGTCGGCCGTTTCGTGATGTCATTTTCGACGCGGGAAGAGCAGGTCGAGAGGCTGATTGCGCTGGTCGCGGCCCGAGAAGGCTGAATTCCCTCCCGATTCCAGCCCCAAGCATGCCGCAATCCCTAATGAAGACTGAAGCTGGATTTCAGTGCTTGGAAGGGATGACTCTATGGCATTTCGTTCGTCCGCGCCGAAGCGCGCCGTGCTGATGGGGCTGGCTGTCGCCGGCGCCCTGGCCGGCACGGCCGGCGCCGCATCGGCTCAAGCCTATCTTTACGAAGAAGACGCTCCCTATCTCGAACAGCGTTTCGGCTACGGCTATCGCTACGCGGCCCCCCGCCCACCTGCACAGATTCCACCCCGCGCGGCCATCCGCCTCGCAGCCCGCGATTTCGGCCTCGCCCAGGTCGATCGCACGGTCCGGACAGCTTCCGCCTATGTCGTCGACGGCCGGACGCGGTCGGGCGCACGCGTCAGGCTGATTCTCGACCCTTATAGCGGCGACCTCATCGACCAGATCGTGCTGCAGGGGCCGGCGCGCAGCGCTCCCCGCGTCGCCCGCGTCGACCCCCGCGACGAGGCCAGGCCGCCGCAGCCCCGCCCCGTGCCGCGACCGCCGGAGCGGCCGCCTTCCCTGAAGCCGCCGGGCCAGGCAACGGCGCCCGCGACCGTGGTTCCGCCCTCGCCGGCTGCCCCGCCACGTGCCGAGCCCGCGCCCGCAATCGAGAAGCCGCCAGCTGCGGCCAGTGCACCGGCAACCGAGACGCCCCCCTCCCCCGTGGCGCCGCCGCGCGCAGAGCCCGCACGCCCCGCAGAGAAGCCACCGGCTGCGGCCAGCGCGCCTGCGACGGAGACCCCGCCCGCCCCCGCCATGCCGGCGGCGCCGACGCCGGGCCCGAGCGACCCCGCCACCGGCGCCGAGAAGCCCAGACTGGTCAATCCCAGCGACGTGCGCGGCACTGAAGCGGCCGAGCGCGAACCGCCGCTGGCCCGTTCCGAGCAGCCCGGCATCCCGGCACAGTTGCCGCCGGTCCAGACACCGGACGCCACGCCCTCGGCGCCGAAGCCCGAAACGCCTTCCGTGCCGGTCACGCCGCTGGATTGATGCACGAGGCGAAGTTTGCTCGGCAGCCACCCGCGTCATCCCGGACAAGCGGCGAAGCAGCGCTGCTCCGGAATCCATCGTAGAGTTCCGGAGCCCTCCGATGAATCCCGGGGCAAGCCCGCGATGACGGCCATGGTTCCGTAGCTATGGTATCATGACGCAAAAGGGCGCTTCCGGTCTCCCGGAAGCGCCCTCCTCATGTCAGGCGATCCATGCCGGCGCGTTACGCGGCCTTGGCTTCGAGCACCTTGGCCTTGCTCCCGCCGATCGCGATCTGGCGGGGCTTCTTGGCCTCGGGAATCTCGCGCACGAGATCGATATGGAGCAGCCCGTTCTCGAGGCTGGCGCCGGTCACCTGCACATAGTCGGCGAGCTGGAAACGACGCTCGAAAGCGCGCGCCGCAATGCCCTGATGCAGGATCTCGCGCTTATCGGCCTGCTCCTCGGCCTGCTTCTCACCGCGCACGGTCAGCGTATTCTCCTTGCTCTCGATGGCAAGGTCGCCCTCGCCGAAACCGGCGACCGCGATGGTGATACGGTAGGCGTTCTCGGCGGTCCGCTCGATGTTGTAGGGCGGGTAGCTCGGCGCGGAATCGGCACTGCCGGCCTGGTCGAGCAGCGAGAACAGGCGGTCGAA
Organism: Allobosea sp. GW822-FHT03F07; assembly: GCF_058801345.1. Taxonomy (NCBI): domain Bacteria; kingdom Pseudomonadati; phylum Pseudomonadota; class Alphaproteobacteria; order Hyphomicrobiales; family Alloboseaceae; genus Allobosea; species Allobosea sp. GW822-FHT03F07. Next base: position 434,239 of record NZ_JBXAND010000001.1, on the reverse strand, counting down.
ACCGACGGTCGAGCGATAGAGCGGGGAAAGATCGAAGTGACGCATGATGTCCTCCAAAGGAAGCGACGTTTGCTCCAGCCCGCCTCTCATGAGCGCGGGCCCGGTTCAGGTTCGCGCAGCCGGTTCCGGCCTGCGCCACACTGAGTTGGGAAAGTGTTTTCGGCTTTTCAAGAGGCCGTCACGGCGGGCATAGATAGGGCTCGCGCACAAAGGCGGCGGAACCCGTTTGCCGACACGGAAGCCCGGAATGGCCGACGCCGAACTCTTCGCTCATCCCAATTATCCGGTGCCCGGCCATGGCAAGACCTGGGTCGCGCAAACGCGTGATCGCGCGCAACTGCGCTTCGCGAGCTGGCGCCCGACCGTCAAGCTCGTCCGAGGCACCGTGGTCCTCGTCCAAGGGCGGGCCGAATTCATCGAGCGCTACAGCGAGACCGTCGCCGAACTCCGCCGCCGCGGCTTCCATGTCATGGCCTTCGACTGGCGCGGGCAGGGCGGCTCGCAGCGCTTCGTCTCGCGCGAGCGCAAGGGCCATGTCGGCCGCCTGCGCCATTACGAGAACGATCTGGAGCTGGCGATGGCGCAGATGCGCGAGAAGCTGCCCGGCCCCCATTTTGCGCTGGCGCATTCGATGGGTGCGGCACTTTGCCTCGATGCCGCCCGCCACGGCGCCCTGCCCGTCTCCCGGCTGGTGGCGCTGGCGCCGATGCTGGGCCTCACCATCACCGAGAATCCGAAAGGGGCGAGCCGGCTGGCAAGCCTGCTGTTCTGGCTCGGCTTCGGCCGGGCCTTTGTCCCCGGCGGCGGCGACACCGCGATCGCGACCAAGCCCTTCGAAGGCAACCGGCTGACCGGCGACCCCGATCGCTATGCCCGCAACAGCGCGCTCTCGGCCGCCGCCCGCCATCTCAGCATCGGCGACCCGACCATCGCCTGGGTCCGCAACGCCTTCCGCCTGATGGCGCGGCTGAATGCGCCGCATGCGGCGCGCGAGGTCAAGGTGCCGACGCTGGTCATCGCCGCCGGCCGCGACCGGGTCGTCTCGACGCCGGCGATCGAGCGCTTCGCCGCCCGCCTCAAGACCGGCCAGGCGCTGATCCTGCCGACCGCGCGGCATGAGATTCTGATGGAAAGCGACGCGATCAGGGCGCAGTTCTGGGCCGCCTTCGACGCCTTCATCCCCGGCGAGGATGCCAGCCTGAACGCCGAGCAGCCCGTTTCAGCCGGCGAGCAGCGCGAGCGCGGCCTCATGCAGCGGCTTGCTGGCGGCGGCGATGACGCGCCCGCCGCCGGCGGCGCTGCCGCCATCCCATGAGGTGACGACGCCGCCGGCTCCCTCGATGATCGGGATCAGCGCGACGATGTCATAGGGTTTCAGCCCGCTCTCGATGACGAGATCGACATGGCCCGAAGCGAGCATGCAATAGGCGTAGCAGTCGCAACCATAGCGGGCGAGGCGCACCCGGCTCTCGACTCTGGCGTAAGCCGCCGCCTCCTCTCCCTTGAACAGCGCCGGCGTCGTGGTCATCAGCGTGGCGGCCGACAGCTCCGCCACCTGCCGCGTCCGCAGGGTCCTTCCCCCGCCCGGCCCCTCATAGCGGGCCTCGCGCCCGTCGCCGGAGAAGCGCTCGCCGGTGAAGGGCTGGTGCATCATGCCGTAGACCGGGGTGCCGGCGCGGGTCAGGCCGATCAGCGTGCCCCAAACCGGGATGCCGGAGATGAAGGCGCGGGTGCCGTCGATCGGGTCGAGCACCCAGACATATTCGGCGTCCGTATTCTCGTTACCGAACTCCTCGCCGAGCACGCCATGGGCCGGGAAGCTGCGCTGGATCAGATGGCGCATGATCGTCTCGCCGGCGCGGTCCGCCTCGGTGACGGGATCGAACACGCCCCCCGCCGACTTGTCCTCCAGCGCATGATGCGCCCGGAAGAATGGCAGGATCGCCTGGCCGGACTGCGTCGCGAGCTCCGAAACGAAGGCTCCGAAATCGACCGCGCTCATGAAAGCTCCCACGCTTGCGCGATGCGCCGCCGCGCCATCGCTGTCCGTCGTCATGCCTTCCTGATGAGCGGGCAGCCGCTGAAAGGCAAGGTGACCAAGCGGCACGAAGCTCCGCCCCGCGTTGCACGCATGCCACATGCGACGCTTCCTCGCTGCGAATTTTGGTCAGGCCACTTGCATTTTCGCACTGCACCGTCATATTGTGCACTGCGAAGGGGCGATGACCTCAAGCCTTCGTTGCCCTCCTTGGGCGTTTCCTCCCTAGACTTGGGCCGCCACGAAAGTGTGCGGCCCTTTTTTCTGGGTTGCCACGGCAGCATGAGCGGCGGCGCTGGCCGCCGGCGGCATGTCGGCAGAAGCCCCGGCTCCCCGCCTATTCCGCGGCCTGGCGGAACTCGTCGAGCCAGCCGCTCCAGCGCGCGAAGCAATCCGCCATGGCCGATGCGACCACCTGCTCCAGCGTCGCGAAGCCGGCATGCGGCAGCAGCGTCGCTTCGTCCATGTAGAGCGCCCGGTTGATCTCGATCTGCAGCGTGTGGACGCCCGAGCCCGGCGCGCCGTAGTGCTCGGTGATGAAGCCCCCCGCATAGGGCCGGTTGCGCGTCACGCTCAGACCGAGCCTGGTGAAGGCTGCCTCGGCGATGTCGGTGATGTAGGCCGCCGCGCTGGTTCCGAACCGATCGCCCAGGATGATGTCGGGCTTGACCGGCCCGTCGCGATCGAGCCCGCTCGACGGCATCGAATGGGCATCGACCAGGATGCAGGTCCCGAAGGAGCGCTGCGTCCGCTGCACGAGATCGCGCAGGCCCGCGTGATAGGGCCGGTAGAGCCCGTCGATCCGCCCCAGCGCCTCCTCCACCGGAATGCGTCCGAAATAGATCTCATGCGCGTCGCCGACGACGCGCGGGATCGTGCCGAGCCCGCCGGCGACCCGCATCGAGCGCGTATTGGCGAAAGGTGGCAGGCGACCGTCGAACATGCGCGGATCAAGCTCATAGGGCTCGCGGTTGACGTCGAGAAAAGCGCGCGGGAACTCGGCGACGAGCAGCGGCGCCCCCAGCGAGACGCTGCGCGCGAAGAGCCGGTCGACATAGGCGTCCTCGGAGCGGCGCAGCGAGCGCAGCGGCAGCCGCGCCCGATCGACGAAGGCGCGCGGATAGCGACGCCCGGCATGGGGCACGTCGACCACCACCGGCACGATGTGGAGCGCCGGCTGGTACAGCGTGAAGGGCCGCTCGATCTCGGCGACGACGTCCTCGGGACCGGGCGGAAAGGGGGTGGGCAGCGCGCTCATGCCACTGAACAGAAGCACACAAAACGGCGAGGTAGAAGGGCCACGCACGCAACGCCGCCACCGGCTGCGGATTCACCCGTTGTTTACCATAGTGGTGCCTTATAGAACGGCAGGGTTCCAAGCACGGGGATGGGCCGATAACCCTGCCGGCGCTGAGCCCTGAGAATGGGCGCAGACGCCAGAGAACGGGACGAGGGTCGCCTGCCGCGCCCTCATCTGTGACGACAGGCCTTACGGGACGGACATATCAGGCCCATGACCAAGATACTTCTCGCCGAAGACGACAACGATATGCGCCGTTTCCTGGTCAAGGCCCTGCAGAATGCAGGCTATGACGTGGCATCCTTCGACAATGGGCTTTCGGCCTATAACCGCCTGCGCGAAGAGCCTTTCGAGCTGCTGCTGACCGACATCGTGATGCCGGAGATGGACGGCATCGAGCTGGCGCGACGCGCCACCGAACTCGATCCTGACATCAAGGTGATGTTCATCACAGGCTTCGCCGCCGTGGCACTGAACCCCGATTCGCAGACGCCCAAGGATGCGAAGGTGCTCTCCAAGCCCTTCCATCTGCGCGAGCTGGTGAACGAGGTCGAGAAACTGCTCGCGGCCTGAGGCTTTTCCACTGGCGTCTTTCGAGCGAGGATTTTCTCGCCAAGCGCCTTGCAAGCGATGAGGCGAGCAGCTATAGCCGCACACCTCGCAACATGGTCAGCCCGAAACGGCGCCGCCATGTTCCGGCCGCCGCGACGTTCACCCCGACGCGGCAGACGGGCGCGTAGCTCAGCGGGAGAGCACTACGTTGACATCGTAGGGGTCACAGGTTCGATCCCTGTCGCGCCCACCATTTTCGAAGCCCCGGAGACTGCTGGCAAAAGCGGTTTCCGGGGCTTTCGTTTTTTGCCTCGCCGCCAGCAGGCGAAGAATCGACATCGGCGAGCCTATTCGAGAACCTCGTCGGCGCTGGCAAGGAGACTCGGCGGGACGGCGATGTCCAGCATCCTTGCCGCCTTGAGGTTGATGATCATCCGGAACTTGGTCGCGAGCTGGATCGGAAGATCACCCGCCCGCTCGCCCCGCACGATCCGGTCGACATAGCCCGCCGCCTGCCGGAAAAGCTCGGGTATGTCCGCGCCATAGAACATCAGGGCGCCCGACTCGACGAATGTCGGCCATTCCGAGATCACCGCGACCTTCAGCTCGGCGCAGTTGCGGATGATCGCGTCCTTGAGGCTGACCGTAAGGAAATCCGTGATCACGATCACGGCGTCGCCGCTACGGCCTTTCAACGCCCGCAGATGCTCGGCGACATCCCCTGGCGAGGCGGATCGCAGCCCGAGGCGCATCGTTTCGAAGCCCTGAGCCCGGGCGGTCGCCTCCGTCTGGCCGCCCCACTCGCGGAACACCGGATCGGCGACATTGTGCAGAATACCGAGCATGAAGGATCGCGGCAGGATCTCGCGCAGCGCCTCGATCCGCTTCGCCGACAGGGCTTCTCCGAAATATGAGAAGCCAGTCACGCTGCCTGCGGGCCTGGCGAGGCTCGCAAACAGGCCCTGATCATCGGGAACGGGCGGCAGGCCCAGCGCCACGATCGGAATCTGCGTGGCGCGATGAATAGCTCGGGCGGCCGCCGGTCCGGGCGCAACGAACACGTCGATTGGCCGACGCGCCATCTCGTCGATGAAGCGAGCGGCCTGTGACAGGTCGCCTGCAGCGTGGCGGCTCTCCAGCAGGATCGTCTGGCCTTCGACGTGCCCTCGCTCCGTCAGCCCCCGCCGGAGCGCCACGAGCAAGGGACGGTCGGCCGGTTCCGACGCAAGACCGAGAAAGCAAATGACGGGCACCCTGCCCCTGATCTGCGCCAGACTGCTCGGGATCGCCGGAAAACCGGCGAGAAGAGCAAGCACGTCCCGCCTCTTCATGCGACAACCCCGGTTAGGTCAGCCTGACGGTCACCCTACTCTCCTTGCGTCAGCTGTTCCACAGCAGGCGAATCGCTTCAGAGCGCCTCAGAAGCGACGCCAACGCCTATCCGCCAGCACCGCCATGGCCGCGTTGCGGCCGGGCGCCCCGGTGACGCCGCCGCCGGGATGGGCGCCCGACCCGCAGAGATAGAGCCCCGGCACCGGCATGCGGTAGTCGCCATGGCCGAGCACCGGCCGCGCCGAGAAGAGCTGGTCGAGCGTCAGGCGGCCATGGAAGATGTCGCCGCCGACGAGCCCGAATCGTGCTTCGAGGTCATCGGGCCCGAGTGCGAGCCGCCCGATGACCGAGGTCTTGAAGCCCGGCGCATATCGATCGACCGTCTCGATCATCAGATCGGCGACCCTCTCGCGGCAATCCTCCCAGGCGAGGCCGTTCGGCAGCACCGGCGCGACATGCTGGCAGAACAGGCTCGCGACATGCTGGCCGGGCGGCGCGAGCGTGTCGTCCAGCGTCGAGGGAATCAGCATCTCGACAATCGGCTCGCGCGACCAGCCTTCGAGCCGCGCCTGCGCGTGGGCGCGGTCCATGTAGCCGAGGCCGGGCGCGATGATAATGCCGGCGGTGAGATGGTCGCCCGCCTCGGCCAGGCTGGAAAAGCGCGGCAGCTCGGAGAGCGCGACATTCATCCGGAAGGTACCGGAGCCCGAGGCATAGCGGCCGATGCGCTCGGAAAAGTCCGCCGGCACCATCGCTGGATCGACCTTGGAAAAGAGCAGGCGCGGATGCAGGTTCGAGACCACCGCCCGCGCCCGGACGACGTCGCCCGCCTCCGTCACCGCACCGACTGCCCTGCCCCGCTCCGTCAGCACCTCCGCCACCGGCGAATCGAGCCTGATCGTGACGCCGGTCTCGGCGCAGGCCTTCGCCATCGCCTGTGTGATCGCCCCCATGCCGCCGATGGCGTGGCCCCAGGCGCCCTTGCGGCCGTTCACCTCGCCGAAGACATGATGCAGCAGCACATAGGCCGAGCCCGGCGTATAGGGGCTGGCATAGTTGCCGACGACGGAATCGAAGCCGAGCAGCGCCTTGATCGGCTCGCTCTCGAACCAGCCGTCGAGCCAGTCGCCGGCCGATTTCGTGAAAAGGTCCATCACATCGCGCCGGGCGGTGGTGTCGAGCCCGCCGAGGCGGCGCCCCAGCCGGCCGGCCTCGATCAGTTCCGGCAGCGCCGCGCGCCAGCCGGCCTCCGTCACATTGGGCGGCGCCCGCAGCACCAGGTCGCGCAGCACGGAGGCTACCGTCTCCAGGCGATCCTCGTAAGCCGAGAGCCGCCCGGCATCGGAGACAGAGAATTTGGCGACCTCCGCAGCGGTGCGCCCATTGCCGGCGGCGAGGTAGCGCCCATCCGGCAGCGGCAGGAAATTCGCCATGCGGCGCTCGACGATGCGCAGACCATGGCGCGCCAGTTCCATCTCCGCGATGATCTCCGGCCGCAGCAGGCTCACCGTGTAGCTCGCCGTCGAGTTCCGGAAACCGGGATGGAATTCCTCCGTCACCGCTGCGCCGCCGACGACATGGCGACGCTCCAGAACGGTGACCTTCAGCCCGGCGCGGGCGAGATGGAAGGCGCAGACCAGCCCATTATGGCCGGCCCCGAGGATGACGATGTCCGTTTCGCTGGTCGCCATGATCTGCCCGCCCCGAATCGCCGCACTGTGCTTGCCGGTGCGCGACGCGGCAATGGCGCGGGCGATGTCAGGCATCGGCAATAACTATTTGCCCGCTTCCCCGGCAGCGCCCGATAGTCGCCGCCTCTTCCCCTCACCGCCGCACCGAAGACGAAACCCATGCAACAGCCAACCGCACCCCGCATCGACATGGACCGCTTCTGGGCGACGATCGAACGCTCGGCGGAGATCGGCCCCGGCCGGCCGGGCGGGCTGTCGCGGCTCGCGGCATCGGACGCGGACAAGGAAGTCCGCGACCAGTTCGTCGCCTGGTGCCGGCAGGCCGGGCTCACGATCCGCATCGACGGCATGGGCAACATCTTCGCCCGCCGCGCCGGCACGGATGACAGCCTGGCGCCGGTGGTGATGGGCAGCCATCTCGACACCCAGTTCAACGGTGGGCGTTTCGACGGCGTGCTCGGCGTGCTCGGCGGGCTCGAGGTCTGCCGCGCGCTCGATACGGTCGGCCATCGCACCCGCCGGCCGATCGAGCTGGTCAACTGGACCAATGAGGAAGGCGCGCGCTTCTCGCCTCCGATGGTCGGCTCCGGCGCCTTCACCGGCGCCTATGCGCTCGACTGGGCGCAGGGGCGCCGCGACGAGGACGGCAAGTCGATCGGCGAGGAACTCGCCCGCATCGGCTATCTCGGCGAGATGGAGGACAAGCCCCACGCCTTCGACGCCTATTTCGAACTGCATATCGAGCAGGGCCCAATCCTCGACCGCGAGGGCATGCAGGTCGGAATCGTCACCGGCGGCTTTCCCTCGACGGGGATGCTGATCGAGTTCAAGGGCGAGACCGCCCATACCGGTCCCTGGCCGATGGAGCGGCGCAAGAACGCGCTGATCGCCGGCGCGCGCTTCCTCGTCGCGGTCGACGATCTCGGCTGGACCCATGCCGGCACCGGCGGCAAGGCGACCGCCGCGCGCCTCGTTGCCTGGCCCAACAAGCCCGGCATCCTCTCCGACTGGGCGCAGGCCGTCGGCGATGTCCGCCATCCCGATCCGACGACCTCGGCCGTCATGGCGGAGGCGATGCGCCGTGCCGCCTTCGAGGCCGCCGCCAAGACCGATTGCGGCGTCGAAATCCTCGATGTCTGGCAATGGGGCGGGCGCATCTTCGCGCCCGAACTGATCGAACAGGTCCGCGCGACCGCGACCGCGCGCGGCTACCGCCACATGGACATCCTCAGCCAGGCCGGGCACGACGCCTATTTCGTCGCCCGCCACGCGCCGACGACGATGATCTTCACCCCCTGCAGAGGCGGCGTCACCCACAACAACGGCGAGCTCTGCACGCGCGAGGACCTGGAACCCGGCCTCGACGTGCTGCTGCAGTCGGTGCTCGCCAGAGCCGATCGACAGGACTAGACTGGAGACGCCGGCCAAGATGGACGAGGGCGCGGCGACGTTGCCGGGAGCCGCCCGGCGCGGAGTGTCCCGGTTGCCAATTATTTAGCGGTTCGCCCCGATGACGGCGCGCTCCGCATGCGCTAGATTGCGCGTTCCCGGTCACTCATCCTTGAAGCTCCATGTTCGATCGTCGCAAGCCTCCTGCCGCTCAGCCCTTCGTCACGCACGAAAATATCGAAGCCAAGGTCAAATGGTTTGACCCCGAGAAGGGGTTCGGTTTCGCATCGCCCGCCGATGGTTCGGGCGATGTCTTCCTCCACATTTCCGCGATCGGCCCGCTCGATCAGCAGGACCTCCAGCCGGGCGCGACCATCATCGCCGACCTCGGCGAGGGACGCCGCGGCCTCCAGGTCGTCGCCGTCCACGAGATCGACGCCTCGACCGCGACGCCTGCCGCTCCACGCGCGCCCCGCGCTCCCCGCGATGATTTCGGCGGCGGTTATAATGATCGCGGCGACCGCGGTGGCTACGGCGGCGGTGATCGCGGTGGCTACGGCGGCGGCTATTCGGACCGTGGCGATCGCGGCGGCTACGGTGGCGGTGGCGGCTACTCCGACCGCGGCGACCGTGGCGGCTTCGGCAGCCGCGACAGCGGCCCGATGGAAGGCCCCTTCGACGGCGCCGTGAAGTTCTTCAATTCGGAGCGCGGCTTCGGCTTCATCGCTCCGGATCAGGGCGGGCCGGATGTGTTCTTGCACGTCTCCTCGCTCAGCCGCAGCGGCCTGCAGCCGCCGATGGACGGGCAGCGCGTGCGCTTCTCGATCCGCGCCGGCAAGAAGGGTCCGGAAGCAGCCAACGTCAGCTTCATCTGAAGCAGCCGCCCCGACAGACGATCACGCCCGCCGGCTCACGCCGGCGGGTTTTTCTTTGCGCGGCGCAGCCGAGACGCGCGACGCGAAAGCAGCGCCGAGCGAACATCCAGCGACGGCGCCCGGGTTCCAAACGCCGGGTGCCAGCGAACGCCTTCATCGGAGAATCCACCTGCCGCAGCCCTGAGGCGAACACAGTTAAAGTAAAGCAGCGACAGCGCTTTCATTCGCGAGCGGAAGAATGAAATACTTCAACAAATCGAATCAGAAACAATTTCCGCATCATATGATTAGTTTGAAAATCTGAAAACATTCTGGACACAAATTGAAATACGACCGCCTTCTTGCGAACATCGTCACTTTCCTAATATTGCATATCTTCAAATGCACGAGCTCTCCAGATGACGCTTACGCGTTCGATTTCAGAATTCCAGCTTATCCGTCTACGCCTCATCATCCTGGCTTCGGTCGTCGCTCTGACGACATCCGAGCCGGCATTCGCCCAAACCGTTGCCGTGCGGGGCAACAAGGCCGTCGACGCCGAAACCATCCGCCAATTGATCGAGCCGGCAGAGGCGCTGGCGCCCGACCAGATACGCGAAAAGCTCATCGCAACCGGGCTGTTCAGCGCTGTCGCCGTGACCCGAGAGGGCACGAAGACCATTGTCACCGTCACGGAGCAAAGCAGGATCAACCGCGTCGCCTTCGAGGGTAGTCGCCGCCTGAAAAGCGAGGTGCTGGTCCAGCAGGTCCAGTCGAAGGCTGGCGGCCCGTTGAGCCAGGCGCTGATCGACGCCGACGTCGCGCGCCTGAAGGAAGTCTATCGCCGCGCCGGCTATGGCCTGTCCTCCGTCAGCGGCCGCATCGCGCCCTTGCCGAACGGTCGTTCGGACGTGGTCTTCACGATCAACGAGAGCGGCAAGACCGGCATCAAGTCGATCAACTTCGGGGGGAACCAGGTCTATTCCGATGGCCGCCTGCGCGGCCTGATGAGCTCGACCGAGTCGAATTTCCTGAGCTGGATCAAGACCTCTGACGTCTATGATCCCGACCGGATCACCGCCGACCTCGAGCTCATCCGCCGCTTCTATCTGAAGAACGGCTATGCCGACTTCCAGATCCTCGGCAACACGGCCCGCTTCGACGAGGCGGCCGGCGGCTGGGTCATCGATGTGACCGTCTCGGAGGGTGCGCAGTACAAGGTCGGCAGCGTCTCGGTCGATTCCTCGGTCCCGCAGGTCGACGGAGCGACTATCAATCGCGTCCTCGCGACATCGTCCGGGGACGTCTATGACAGCGAAGCCGTCGAGAAGTCCCTGGTCGCCATCACCACCGAGCTGTCGAAAAGCGGACACCCCTTCGCACAGGTTCGCCCACGCGGCGACCGCGACGCCTCGGGCAAGGTGATCGGCATCACCTACATCATCGACGAGGGCCCGCGGGTCTATGTCGAGCGCGTCAATGTGCGTGGCAACACCCGCACCCGCGACTATGTCGTGCGCCGCGAGCTCGATCTCGGGGAAGGTGATGCCTACAACAAGGTCATGATCGACCGCGCCGAGCGTCGCCTGAACAATCTCGGCTTCTTCAGCAAGGTCAGGATCACCAACGAACCGGGCCCCACCCCCGATCGCGTCGTGCTGAACATCGATGTCGAGGACAAGCCGACCGGTTCGTTCTCGATCGCCGGCGGCTACTCGACCTCGGACGGCATCATCGGCGAGGTTTCGCTGTCGGAATCGAACTTCCTCGGCCGCGGTCAGTACGTGCGCATTGCGGGCACGCTGGGGGAAAGAACCAAAGGTGTCGATTTTTCGTTCACGGAGCCGTACTTCCTCGGTCACCGCGTGGCAGCCGGCATCGACCTCTTCTCAAAATACAACGACTATTACAGCACGAACCGCTACGAAAGCCGCGTCACCGGCGGACAGCTACGCTTCACCATTCCGATCACCGAAGAGTTCTCGATCACCCCGCGCTATTCCCTCTACACGACGCAGATCAAGGTCCCGAATACCAGCAGCTATCCCTATAACGACTGCACGAACGCGCTGACCGGAGTCACGCCCGGTACCGACGGCGCCACTGCGGAAAGCTCGACCTACAACTGCCTCACCAATGGCGAGGCTTCCGTCGCGATCAAGGAAGCGCAGGGCAGCTCCCTGACCTCCCTGATCGGCCTCAACCTCAACTACAACGCGCTCGATAGCCGGCAAAATCCGCGGAACGGCTTCATCGCCGAACTGAAGCCGGAATATGCCGGCCTGGGCGGCGATTCGAAGTTCCTGCGGGTTGCGGCCGATGCCCGCTACTACCGCGAACTGTTCGATGACGTCGTAGGCTTCGTCAGGCTGCAAGGTGGCCATGTTCAGGCGACCAGCGGCAATCTGCGCATGATCGATCACTACGCGCTCGGCCCCTCGCTCGTCCGCGGCTTCGCCTCGAGCGGCATAGGGCCGCGCGACGTGCTGACCGGCACGGCGCTGGGCGGCACGACCTATTTCGGCGGCTCGCTCGAGGTTCAGTTCCCGATTTGGGGGCTCCCGCGCGACCTCGGCCTGCGCGGCGCGGTCTTCGCCGATGCCGGCACGCTGTTCAACTACGACGGCGGTTCGAGCACGATCACCAGCGCCAGCTATACCGGCTGCCCGACCGGCTCACAGGCCCGCCAGTTCAACGTCTCGACGAGTTCCAGCTATCAGTCGAATGTCGCCTGCGTGCGCGACAAGAACGTCGTCCGCTCCTCTGTTGGCGTCAGCCTCCTCTGGCAATCGCCACTCGGCCCGATCCGCTTCGATTACGCCTATGCGCTGTCGAAGGACGATGGCTGGAGAGATCCGGCGACGGGGATCAAATATGGCGGTGACAAGCTCCAGGCGTTTCGCTTTTCTGGGGGCACACAGTTCTGACGCACCGCCGGAGCGCCGTGAAGGCCTCGTGGTCTTGAACGTCGCCGACTACGCCGTCCGATCACATGCTCCCTCAGACCCGCTCCAGCGCCCGGTGCGGCAAGGCCGGCAGCGTCACAGCAATCGCATCACCCGGCTGGACCGCCCCGCCCTCCAGCACGATGCCCATGATCCCGGCCTTGCGGACGATCTTCCCCTGCGCGTCGCGCCCGAGCACGGCCTTGAGCGAACGTCGGATCGAACGTCCGATATCGATCATGTCTCGCCCTCTAGCACCCGCTCTGATCCATTCGCAGTTTCCATCGAACCGGCAGTAGACCCGACTATTAGTTGTTAGACTCTCATCTAAGCCGGCTTAGTGTGACGGCCGGCTCCTGGTGAACATAGGCTGCCGGGACCGTCGCCTGAAACAGCTTGGCCGCCCATATAATCGCGCTTCGCGAGGAAGGGCCCGCAGTGGGGGCATAACGATGGCATCCGATCAGCGCGATGGCCTTGAGTTTAGATCCGACACGAATACTACAACATCATTCGAAAAGAACATTAAAAGGCGAGCATTGCTCAGATTTATCCTAGCGAGCGCTGGTGCTTTGTCTGTTTTATTTTTTTCGACGTACGATTCTAACGCGCAAGAAGTCAAAGGCGCAGGGTCAACATTTGCTTACCCAATTATCTATAATTGGGCGCAAATCTGGATGAAAGATGGTCAAGCGAATGACAGGAAATTCGATTATCAGCCTGTCGGATCGAGCGCAGGAATTCTGCGAATCAAGCAGAAAACGGTGGACTTTGGCGCATCCGACATGCCGCTCAAGCCTGAAGAACTGGAAAAGTCCGGCTTGGTCCAGTTTCCTATAGTGATCGGTGGTGTCGTCCCTGTCGTGAATATCGACGGAGTTGCTCCCGGTGCGCTCAAGCTCACGGGAGAGATTTTGGCGGACATCTATCTGGGCAAAATCGAACGCTGGAATGATCCGGCTATTAAAGCGTTGAACCTCGACCTCAAGCTTCCCAATAAACCGATAGGTGTGATTCACCGAACTGATGGCTCCGGATCAACATTTACATGGGCCAGCTTCCTTGCTTCGTCGAGTCCGGAATGGAAGGAGAAGGTGGGGGTCGGCACGTCAATAAGATGGCCGACCGGAACGGGCTTCAAGGGCAACGACGGAGTTCAGATCGCAATCAAGAATGCAAAGAATTCGATCGCCTACATCGAATACAGCTATGTCATGCGAGAAAAGCTTGCATACGCATTGGTTCGCAATCGTGCGGGCAATTTTGTGAAACCAGATCCGGCCACATTTCAAGCGGCCGCGGCGCGCGCAGATTGGCGGCGCACGACGGATTTCTATCTACTCCTGACAGAGATTTCCGGGGAGGATGTCTATCCCCTTGCCGCTTCGACGTTCATCCTCATGCCGAAACGCGCGCTCTCTCCGGAGGGGAGTCAAACGACGTTGAATTTCTTCAGATGGGCGCTGGAGAATGGAGCAAAAGAGGCTGCGCGGTTAGGCTATGTGCCAATACCCAATGATCTCGCAGTACAAATCAAGAAGTATTGGTCGGAGACCTTCAAGCCTGGCACTTGAACCTGGATTGCTTGAAGTGCCCTACACACCTTTCGAGGAGCCAACGGCTCCTCGGTGACAGCGACGGATTCTTGAACACGACCCGATCCGCCGCCGATGATGTTCGCGCCCTCAGACCCGCTCCAGCGCCCGGTGCGGCAAGGCCGGCAGCGTCACCTGGATGGCATCGCCCGGCGCGATCTCGCCGCCCTCCAGAACGATGCCCATGATCCCGGCCTTGCGGACAATCCGGCCCTGCGCATCACGGCCGAGCACGGCCTTGAGCAGCCCCGGCCTGAACGTATCGATCTGAGCGCAAGGGTTGCGCAGCCCGGTGATCTCGACGAGCGCATCGGCTCCCAGCCGCAAGCGCGCGCCGACCGGCAGCCCCAGCAGATCAAGCCCACGCGTCAGCACGTTCTCGCCCATCTGCCCGGGCGCGACGTCGAAGCCGGCGGCGTTCAGCTCGTCGAGCAGTTCGGCATGCAGCAGATGGACCTGACGCAGGTTAGGTTGCGTCGGATCGACCGCGACGCGCGAGCGATGCCTCACCGTCACGCCGCAATGCGCGTCGCCCTCGACGCCGAGCCCCTTCAGCAGGCGGATCGAACCTTGCACCGGCTTGCTGAAGCGGTGCCCCGGAGCCCCGCTCACCGTGATCACCGTCGCATTCATCTCCAGCTTCCTCGCCTATCGCCGCAGGCGGCTTCTGGCACGAACACGGCACGCTGGCGAGACGCCCATATGAAAAAGCCGGCCCTGCATGACGGAGCCGGCTTTGTTGATCCTGCCCTGACGGGCCGTGGACTCAATGGCCCTCGTCGAGCGAGCCCACATGCTTCTGGGTGTAGAGTTCGAGGCCGATGCGCGCGATCAGGTCAAGCTGCGTCTCCAGGAAGTCGATATGTCCTTCCTCATCCGCCATCAGGTCCTTGAAGAGCTGCTCGGACGGATAGTCACCGACTTCGCGCGAATAGCTGGCGGCTTCCTGATAGAGCGCGCGCGCCTCGATCTCGGCCTTGAGGTCGCATTCGATGACCTCCTTGACATTCTCGCCGATCCGCAGCGCGTCGAGCGTCTGCAGGTTCGGGAAGCCTTCGAGGAAGAGAATGCGGTCGACGAAGCGGTCGGCATGGACCATCTCCTCGATCGATTCCTTCTTCCAGGTCTTGGCCATCTCCTTCAGGCCCCAGTTGTCCAGCATGCGATAATGCAGCCAGTACTGGTTGATGGCCGTGAGCTCCGAGCGAAGCCCCTTGTTGAGATATTCGATGACCTTCTTGTCACCCTTCATGGCGTCGCTCCGAGCATTACATTAGAATGATCCTAATGTAGGGCGACGAATTCAAGAAGGGAAGCGAAAAGGCGCCTGGGCGCTGATAATTCGATCGCCGTCAGGCGGCGACGCGCTCGTTATCGGTGGCGAGCCCGTCCATCATGCGGCCAACGGAGACATGGACCGCGCATTCGATGTCGCGGCTGGCGCAGGAACCGCACTGCGTCATGCAGGCGGCGCGGGCCTCGGCCAGGATGGCGCGGACCTCACGCGCACAACGCCCGCAATCAGGGCTGCAACCCAGACAGTCATACGCCTCCCCGGCCGTACGCGGGCCGGAGCCGTCAGGGGCGATGGTACCCTTGATCTGGGAGCAGGACAGGACGTTGCAGGAACAGACGATCACGTCGGGATGACCCGTGTAAAATCAGGCGTGGTGGGAGGCCAGATGCGAGAGCGGCATCTTGGTTTCGATCTCCTGGCCATCGGCGCGGCGCAGGCGCACGATGACCTCGACCGAGGAGATCATCATGCCTTCCGGCGCCTCCGGCAGGCCGGCGACCTGGATCGTCGAGCCGGGGATGTCGACGACGGTCTCGTCGTCCTCGTTGTAGAAATGGTGATGCTCGGAGACGTTGGTGTCGAAGAACGTCTTCGGGCCGGAGACCGAGACCTGGCGCAGCAGGCCGGCTTCCGAGAACTGGCGCAGCGTGTTGTAGACGGTCGCCAGCGAAAGCGGCTCGCGGGCGCGCAGCGCCTCCTCATAGAGCATCTCGGCGCTGACATGGCGGTCGCCCTTGGCGAAGAGCAGCCAACCCAGCGCCATGCGCTGCCGCGTCGGTCGCAGGCCGGCGGTGCGCAGCCGCGCCTTCACAGCGCTGATCGGGCAGGAGGCAGGGCTCTTCTGCGGCCACGGAATATGATCCGCCATGGCCCGCTGCTGGTCCTGATCCTTCAGGGACGAAACGCTCATCGACAACGCCTTCCGCAATGCCGGGATGCCCGGCCCGTAGTTTAGAAAACGTCTAAACTACTGATATTGCTGTTATATTTGTCGCAATGGTCAGGCGATGTCAATCTTCGCGGGTGCGGCATCCGGTCATCCGCCCGTGCATGGGATGCACGAAGCCGTGATGGCAGGACCCGGCGGCGGGCCCCTCAGTGGCCTCCCCCACCCCCCGGTGCAGCGGCCGGCGGCTTGCGCATGAACAGCGCCAGCAGCACGAGGCTCCCGAAGATCAAGGTCAGAGCCAGGAACACGTCGCCGAAGGCCATGATCAGCGCCTGCTTGTGGGCGCGCTGGTTGATCAGCGCGAGCGCCATCTGCTCGGCCGCCTCGCCATAGTCGAGGAAGCGCTGCATCGTCTGCGCCAGAGCCTCCTCCGCCACCTGCCGGCCCGCAGTGACGCTCTCATGCAGCCGGGTGATGTGCAGGTCGGTGCGGCTGTTGAGCATGGTGTTGATCACCGCGAGCCCGACCGCGCCGCCCAGATTGCGCGTCAGGTTGTAGAGCCCGGACGCGTTCTTGAGCTGCGTCGGCGGCAAGGTGCCGAGCGCGAGATTATTGATCGGCACCATGCACAGCATCAGCGAGACGCCGCGCAGGATCTGCGGGATCAGGAGCTCGTGGAAATCCCAGTCCGCCGTGATTCCCGTCGCGATATAGGTCCCCAGCGCGAAGCCGGCAAAGCCGATCATCATCTGCACGCGCGGATCGATCTTCTGCGAGAGACGGCCGGCGATCGGCGCCGTCAGGAACATGCACAGGCCCGTGACGAACATGGTCTCGCCGATCTGCAGCGCGTCATAGCCGCGGATGCGCCCGAGATAGACCGGGTAGAGATAGGTGAGCCCGTAGAGGCCGATGCCCATGCAGAAGGAGAACAGCGAGCCGAAGGCGAAGTTGCGGTTGCTGAAGGCGTAGAGATCGACCAGCGGATCCTCGCGCGTCAGCGCGCGCCAGAAGAACAGCACCGCGCCGGCCAGCATGACGCCGGTGAAGAACACGATCTCGTGGCTCTCGAACCAGTCGAGCCGCGTCCCCTCCTCCAGCACATATTCGAGGCTGCCGAGGAAGCCGGCCATGCCGATCAGCCCGAGCCAGTCGAACCGCTTCAGCAGCCCCTTCTGCGGCTTGTCGAAATCGATCAGCATCCAGGCCGCAATGGTGACGCCGATGCCGGGCACGACATTGACCAGGAAGAGCCAGTGCCAGGAGAAGGCGCTGCTGAGATAGCCGCCGACGGTCGGCCCGATCGTCGGCGCAAGCGTGGCGACGAGGCCGATCAGCGGCGAGACGACCGGACGCTTCGACGGCGGGAAGATGGTGAAGGCCGCCGCGAAGACGCCGGGAATCATGCCCCCACCGATGAAGCCCTGTACCGCGCGCCACAGAATCATCTCGCTGATCGAGGACGACATCGCGCAGAGCACGCTGGAGATGGTGAAACCGGCGGCCGCGATGGTGAAGAAGACGCGGGTCGACAAAGCTCGGCTGAGATAGCCCGACAGCGGGATCATGATCACTTCCGCGATCAGATAGGCCGTCTGCACCCAGGCGATCTCGTCCGACGAGGCCGACAGCCCCGCCTGGATCTCGGCCAGCGAGGCCGAGACGATCTGGATGTCGAGGATCGCCATGAACATGCCGAAGATCATCGCCACGAAGGCGAAGATCCGGCGCATCGGAATGGCGTCGTCGGCCGGGGGAGCGCCGGCCGGACTGGTCAGGGTCGCGGTGGCCATGGTGGCATCTCGCTTCTCACCTCACACCGTCATTCCGGACAAGCCGCGCAGGCGGCGCCGCTCCGGAATCCATCGCAGAACACGGTCCCCTATGATGGATTCCGGGCCTCCGCTTCGCTGCGCCCGGAATGACGGCCTTGTTTCGTTTGGATCAGTTGTGTTTCAGCGCCGGCCTTCCGGCCGCGGATCGATGCTCACCACCACAGACATGCCCGGCCGCAGCACATGCTTGGCCGTGGCCTCCGGCGCCAGAGCGATGCGCACCGGCACGCGCTGGACGATCTTGGTGAAGTTGCCGGTGGCGTTGTCCGGCGGCAGCAGGGTGAAGACCGAGCCCGTGCCGCCGGCGATGCCGCTGACCTTGCCCTCGAAGACCTGCCCGGGCAAAGCATCGACGGTGATCGTCGCGCGGTCGCCGATCTTCAGCGGACCGACCTGCGTCTCCTTGAAGTTCGCGTCGACATAGACCTGGTCGAGCGGGACGATCGACATCAGCCGCTTGCCGGCGCTGACGAGGTCGCCGAGCTGGACATTGGTGTTGGCGACGAGCCCGTCGATCGGCGCATTCACCTTGGTGAAGCTCAGGTCGCGCTCGGCCTTCTGCTCGGCGACCTTGAGCTCGTCGGCCTGGCGCGCCGCCTCGACGCGCTGGGCCTTGAGCACCTCGACATTGGCCTGAGCGGCAGCGACGCCGGCCTGCGCGCTGACGAGCGACGCCCTGGCCTGGTCGCGCGCGGCGGTCGCCGCATCCAGCGTCGCCTGCGAACCATAGGATTTCGCCGCGAGGCTGTTGGCGCGCTCGAAATCGGCGACCGTGCGGGTCGCACCGGCCTGCGCCGAATTCTCCTGCGCCTGCGCCTGCTGCAGGCTGGCGCGGCCGGCCTCGATCTGGCTGTCGATGCGCGCGAGCGTCGCCGCCGCCGTCGCGCTCTTGGCCCGGGCGCTCTCCAGCGCGATGCGCCAGTCGCCGTCGTCGAGCGCCACCAGCGGCTGCCCGGCTTTGACCTGCTGGTTCTGGACGACCGAGACCGAGGCGATATTCGCCGAGAGTTTGGCCGAGATCGTCGCCATCTCGGCGCCAACATAAGCGTCGTCCGTCGAGACGATGAAGCGGCCATTGAACCACCAGTTACCGCCGAACCAGAGGCCGGCGCCGATCGCCGCCGTCCCGAGCAGCATCAGCCCCGCGCGGCGCAGCGTCTTGCCCTTGGGCGGGCTGGCGGGCGTTTCGGTCGTCGTGGGCGCACTCTCGGCCTCGCGCCGCGCCTCGGCGGGCGCCGGCACGGCCTCGGCGGCGGGTTCGACCAGTTGCAGCCGGTCGCGACGCTGGCGGGTGGTGGTCTCGGCAGACATGGCTTCGTCCTGAGGAAATCAATTCGAACCATCCGGTTCGATTGGGCTTGAAATAGCGCGGAGCTTCGCGCATATCAAGTCATATCGAACCGTTTGGTTCGATTATTTTCTAGCAGGCCTTCTGGCTGCCGGACGGGGACCATGGACGAGACTGCTGAGCCGACCGTTAAGAGCACCGCGCGCAATCGTCGTGTCGCGGGCATGGACCCCGACAAGCGCCGCCAGATCCTCGACGGCGCGCATGCGGTGTTCACGGCGCAGGGTTTCGATGCTGCCAGCATGAACGAGATCGCTGCCGCTGCCGGCGTCTCCAAGGGCACGCTCTATGTCTATTTCGCTGACAAGGAGCATCTGTTCGTCGCCTTGATCGAGCGCGAGCGCGAGGCGCAGAAGCAGGGCGTCTATGCCGCGCTGAGCGACCATCCCGATCTCCGCCATGCTCTCACCAGCTTCGGAGAGGGACTGGTGCGCCTGCTCTGCGGCGACTTCGCCATCAGCGCGCATCGCATCGTCATCGGCGTCGCCGAGCGGATGCCGGATCTCGGCCGCGAATTCTATGACCGGGGACCCAAGCAGGGCGCCCATCGCCTCGCGCAATACCTGGCCGGCAAGGTGGATGCAGGCGAGCTGTCGATCGACGATACCTATCTCGCAGCCGTCCAGTTCATCGATCTCTGCCAGTCGACGATGCTGAGGCCGCGCCTGTTCAACGCCCATCGTGAACCGCCATCGGAAGCCGAAATCCGGCGCGTCGTCGCCGCCGCGGTCGAGATGTTCATGGCGCGCTACGGAACCACCAAGCGCTGAGCCTTGCGATCAATCCGGCAGCTTCGCCCTGACCCGTTCGCGATGCGCGGTGTAGAGACCCGAGCCCGCGATGATGACGGCGCCGACCAGCGTCCAGAAATCCGGCAGGACCGCGAAGATGAAGAGGCCGAACAACGAAGCCCAGAGCAACTGGATATAGGAGAACGGCGCCAGCAGCGACGCATCGGCATGGCGATAGGCCAGGACGATCAGCCAATGCCCGACCGTCGACGCGACGCCGACGAACATGCCCATCAGCAGGACCGTCGGCGTCACCGGCGTCCACAGGAACGGCACCGCCAGGCTGGTCAGGACGAAGCCGAGCATCGCCGAATAGGTCAGCGTCGTCAGCGGGCTTTCGGTGCGGCTCATCATGCGCGTCATGATCATCGCGAAGGCCCATGCCAGGGCCGAGACCACGGCCAGCAGCGACGCGATCTGGAAGCCGGCCCCGCCGGGGCGCACCACGATGAGCACGCCAACGAAGCCGATCAGCGTCGCTGTCCAGCGGCGCCAGCCGATCGCCTCGCCGAGGATCGGGATTGACAGGGCCGTGACGAAGAGTGGCGCGACGAAGCCCGTCGCGGTCGCATCCGCGAGCGGCATGTATTTGAGCGCCATGACGAAGAGCACCGACGAGGCCAGCACACCGACTCCGCGCAGGAATTGCAGCATCGGCCGCTGCGTCGCGAGCCGCTCGAGCCCGCCGCGGCGCCAGACGATCGCAAGCATGATCGCCGTGAAGGTGCCGTAGCGCAGCCAGGTCACCTGCAGCGGCGCAATCTCGCGCGTCAGAAGCTTCGAGGCCATGTCCGACGAAGTCAGGAAGATGCTCGCCAGCAGCACCAGCCCGATGCCGCGGAATGGCGCGTCGCGGCGCGCGGGCGGCGTGGCCTCGCCCTTGGGCAGCGGCGGCGGTTCGGGATGCGGGGCGTTTGGCAAAACAAGGTCGCGTCGGAATGAGCCCTGACACTAGAGTGCTTTGCCCGGCGATGGTTGCGCAAAGAACGAACGCCCTGCATGCAGCACGCACCGGTACCCGGCACGCCGCGCATCCTCCGGAACGAAAAAGGCGGGCCGCGAGACCCGCCTCCGTCGGAACGCCTTGGCGCGATCCGCCTCAGGCCGCCTTCTGCCGCGGCTGGATCAGCTTGCGGTTGACCAGCACCTCGGCGATCTGCACCGCGTTCAGCGCCGCGCCCTTGCGCAGGTTGTCGGAGACGCACCAGAAGGCGAGGCCGTTCTCGACCGTGTTGTCCTCGCGGATGCGCGAGATGTAGGTCGCGTCCTCGCCGGCCGCCTCATGCGGGGTGATGTAGCCACCGGGCTCGTGCTTGTCGACGATGAGGATGCCGGGCGCCGCGCGCAGAACCTCGCGCGCCTCGTCGGCCGTGATCGGCTTCTCGCACTCGATGTTGACGCTCTCGGAATGGCCGATGAAGACCGGCACGCGCACGCAGGTCGCGGTCAGCTTGATCTTCGGGTCGAGGATCTTCTTGGTCTCGACCATCATCTTCCACTCTTCCTTGGTGAAGCCGTCCTCCATGAAGACGTCGATATGCGGGATGAGGTTGAAGGAGATCCGCTTGGGGAACTTCTTGGTCTCGACCTCACCGGCCGAGAACACGGCCCGCGTCTGGTTGAAGAGCTCGTCCATGCCCTCCTTGCCGGCGCCGGAGACCGACTGATAGGTCGAGACGACGACGCGCTTGACGCCGAACTTGTCATGCAGGGGCTTCAGCGCCACGACGAGCTGCGCGGTCGAGCAGTTCGGATTGGCGATGATGTTCATCTTGGTGAAGCCCGCGGCGGCGGCGGCGTTTACCTCCGGCACGATCAGCGGCACGTCCGGATGGGTGCGCCAGGCCGAGGAGTTGTCGATCACGACCGCGCCCTGCTTGCCGATCTTGGGCGACCATTCCTTCGAGATCTCGCCGCCGGCCGACATCAGGCAGATGTCGGTGTCGGAGAAGTCGAAATGCTCGAGCGACTTGCACTTCAGCGTCTTGTCGCCGAACGAAACCTCCGTGCCGATCGAACGCGAGGAGGCGAGCGCCACGACCTCGCTCACCGGGAAGGCCCGCTCGGCCAGGATGTCCAGCATTTCACGGCCCACATTGCCTGTGGCGCCGACGATCGCGACCTTGAAGCTCATGATCTTGTTCCTTTTGGATTAGCCGGTTTGGTCTCCCCCTGGGCGCCGGCCGCCATTTGCAAGGCGGGTTCGGCATATGCCCCCGCCGGGGGGGAGGGGCCCGGAACCGAGGCGAAGTTCAGCGCAGCGTCCCGGTGGTCCCGGTCGCCGGTTTGGTCGTGCGTTTCGTCGTGAGACGGACAGTCACAGGGCCAATCCCGAAAGGCTGAAAGCTTCGCGGTGTCATCCAGAGCGCGTCGCCCCGCATGCCACGACGATGTGAGAACACTGAAGGCGACGAAAAGTCAATCTGGCCTTGCACGGGGCCGCCTGCCCTGCGCCAGCCCCGGCTGCAT
Source organism: Allobosea sp. GW822-FHT03F07 (assembly GCF_058801345.1). Lineage (NCBI taxonomy): Bacteria > Pseudomonadati > Pseudomonadota > Alphaproteobacteria > Hyphomicrobiales > Alloboseaceae > Allobosea > Allobosea sp. GW822-FHT03F07. Next base: position 411,914 of record NZ_JBXAND010000001.1, on the reverse strand, counting down.
TAACCCTGCCTGTTGACCCGCTGTTCACGCTGCGCCGCGAATCCCCGCGGCCGGTAACCGCCCGCTGACCAGCCCTCCGTCACGCTCGGCGCGGGTGAAGACGTCCGCGCTGCCCGGGGAGCACCGGACATGCGGGTTCGGGGTTGTGTCAGGTCATATCGCATCGCATCTGCTCGGCCGGTTCAGGCTGGCCTGGCCGGCCATCGAGGATGCCCGGTCATGGCTGGGCAACCTGTCGGCAGGCAACCTGTGGGCCAGGCTCGCGGCTATCGATGTCGCCGCCGCTCTGATCCGCTTCGCCGACCGCATCGAGATCGGCTTCGGATATCTCTGGCGCGGCATCATCGGCCTGCGCCATCTGCGTGCCCTGCTGCATGCTCCCGGCCTGCGTTTCGGCAGTGGGCTGGTCTGGCGCAGCATCGCCGCCGCAACCGGCATCGGGCTCACCACCGCGCTCGTCACTGCGCTGTCCTCCGGCGGTGAGCCGACGACCATCGCCAGTCTCACCGCGCCACCGATCCACGAAGCGCGCCCCGTCCGGGATGTCCGGCAGGAGCCGCGCCCGAGCCTTGGCGGCCGGGAGAGCTGGATTCCGATCACCAAGCCGATCCCGATGTTCGGGCTGGAATCGCCCGAGCTCGACCGCGCCTCCGCGACGCTCGAAGCCCGCCGCAGCCAGGACGGCTCGCAGCGCGAGGACGTGCTGAGCTTCGGCGCCTTCGCCGAACCGAAAGCCCATCTGCTGCTGCGCCTGAGCGCGGAGCATGGTCGCGCCGACCTGACCCAGCCCTTCATCATCGCGCTGGTGCGCGAGGCGGCGGCGCGCTCGATGTCGGTCCAGCGCAGCGGCATGCCGAGCGCGATCCAGACCCGCTTCGGCCCGGTCGAAACGGCGGATGCGACGCTGAACGACGGCGAAGCCAGTCGCCCCTGCATCGCCTTCCGGATGGATGCGGGCGCCCTGCCCCTGGCGTTGAGCGGCTGGTGGTGCGGGGGCGAGGGCAAGCCGGCCGACCGGCAGCAGCTCGTCTGCCTGATCGAGCGCATCGACCTGCTCAATGCCGGCGACGACCGCGCCCTGCGCGCCGCCTTCGCCCGCACGGAATTGAACCGGCAACCCGCCTGCGCCCCGCCGCGCCTTGCGGCCACCGGCCGCAAGGTCTCCTGGCTCGACGCCGATGGCACCGCTCCCGCCCTGCGCACCAAGAGCGCGACGGTCACGGCGACGGCGGCGCGCCGGCAGGACAAGCGCTGACCATGTCGGGTGATGCCCCGCGGGCCACGGCTGTTCTCGGCGCGACTGCATCCGTCGCGCTGGGCACGGCACGTTTCCTGTTTCTCGCTCTTGGTGCCGCCGTCTTCCTGCTGATCCTGGTCGTCACCTGGTGGCTGTTCGGCAAGCTGCCGACCGTCGGCCGGGGCAGCCCGGCCATCTCCTGGTCCGTGGAGTCGCCGGGCGCCGCCGGCTCTCCCCTCGTCGCGACGCATCCGACGCGCGGCCGCGAGGAGGGCTGGCAGTTCGGCGGCCCGGGCACGGGCGAAACCTTCGCCGCACTCGTCTTGGCGGAGCCCGACGAAGCCGGGCGACCCTTTACCCTGACCACGCCACTGTTCTGGCAGTTCGAACCCTTGCGCGTCCTGCGCCCGCTGGTCGGCGGCCCGCATTATACCATGGCGACGCGCTGGGGATCGTTCACCGGACGGGATCTGATCTACCAGGAATTCGACGGGCGCATACGGACCTGCATCGTCTTCCGCAACGCTTTCGAGACCGGTTCTTTCGCGCTTGGCGGCTACTATTGCGCCGCGGGCCAGCAGACCGCCAACGCGACCGCCCTGGCCTGCATGATCGACCGCATGAAACTCGAGCCGGGCGACCGCGAATCCGCCGCCCTGACCTATCTCGCCAGCCGGGCTGGCCAACCGCCGCTTTGCACGAATACCACCTTCTATCCGCCGGGAACGCGGCGGATCGTCAGGGATCGCAAGGGCGGCGTCGTCGGGATGGCCGGCGGCTCCAGCGATTCATTTCCGCTGTGGCCGCGCTGACAAAATCGTTAACTACGGTCGTCTACTCTTCACTTTGAAGTTTTCGTCCTTACGTCAAGCGGACCGCCGCTGCTCCGGAGATGTCGTCGCCATGCGTTCCCTCAAGCAACTCGCCGCTGTGTTCGCGGTTTCGATCGCGGCATCGACCGTACTCGCCACTGTTGCGGAGGCGCAGAACCGCCGCGGGCCGCTGCGCGTCACCGTCCAGAAGCGCAGCTATTTCGACGCCGGCAACGTCGTTCCGGTCGGCTCGTTGAACCGCTATGCAAGCCAGCACATTTCCGCCACGCCGGCCTATGCCAGCGTCGGCAGCTGGTTTGGCGAAGACACGCTCCCCGGCCGCATCGGCGCGGGCGTGAACCCCTTTGCCAACACCTTCGAGACGCCGCGCTTCTGAAGCGCCGTCGACCAACCGCCGAGCACTCACGTCATGCTCGCCCTTGTGGCGAGCATCCACGTCTTGAACACAGGTCTCGGCCAGCGAAGACGTGGATGGTCGGGACAAGCCCGACCATGACGGATGTGCGTTAGGGCAAAGCCTTCAGATAGCGCACCGGCCGCCCCGGCGACGCGGCATTCGCGGCATGGACGATCGCGTTCGCGTCGATGCCGAAGTGGCGGTAGAGGTCGCCGACCGTTCCGGTCTGACCGAAATGCTCGACGCCGAGCGCCTTCTGCTTGTGGCCATGGACGCTGCCGAGCCAGGCGAGCGTCGCCGGATGGCCGTCCAGCACCGAGACAATGCCGCAATCGCGCGAGAGATTGCCGAGGAGCCGCTCGACATGGCTGGTGGCGCGGTGGTTGCCGCGCTGGCGCGCCCGCTCGGCCGCCTGCCAGCCGGCATTGAGCCGGTCGGCTGACGTGATCGCGAGCAGCCCGACATCGCGCCGGTCCTCGGAGAGCAGGCCGACGGCCTTGATCGCCTCGGCTGCGACCGCGCCCGTATAGGCGATCACCACCGATGCGTTCGGGCCGGGCTTGCGCAGCCAGTAGGCGCCGTCGATGATGTCGCTTTCGAGCTCCGGCGTCATCGCGCGCTGCGGCTGCTCGACCTGAAGCGTCGAAAGCCTGAGATAGACCGAGCCGCCGGTCTCGTCGCGCAGCCAGGTGCGCTCGTCCGGATCGCCCTCACCGTCCTTCTGAAGATACTCGAAGGACCAGCGCATCATCACCGAAAGCTCGTCGACGAAGGCCGGCTCGAAGGCGCAAAGCCCATCCTGCGACATGCCGATCAGCGGCGTCGCGATCGACTGGTGCGCGCCGCCCTCCGGTGCCAGCGTCACGCCCGACGGCGTCGCCACCACGATGAAGCGGGCGTCCTGGTAACAGGCATAGTTCAGCGCATCGAGGCCGCGCGAGATGAAGGGGTCGTAGAGCGTCCCGATCGGGATCAGCCGCTCGCCGAAGATCGCATGCGAAAGGCCGAGCGCCGAGAGATTGATGAACAGGTTCATCTCGGCGATGCCGAGCTCGACATGCTGGCCCTTGGGCGAGAACTCCCATTTCTGCATTGAAGGGATGCGCTCGTCCTTGAAGGTGTCGGCCATCGACGCCTTGGCAAAGAGGCCGCGCCGGTTCACCCAGGGCCCGAGATTGGTCGAGACGGTCACGTCCGGCGCCGTCGTCACGATGCGGTCGGCGAGGGGCCCGCCTGCCTTGGCGATCTCGTCGAGGATCTTGCCGAATCCCATCTGCGTCGACATCACCGGCTGGATGCCGGCTTCGAGCTTGGCGGGCACCGGCAGCGCGGGCGCGCTGTAACGGCGGCGCCCTTCCGAGAAGAACGGCACCTTGTCGAGGAAGGCGCGGATCTCGCTCTGCGGCAGCGAGAGCCCCTCGAACAGATCCCATTCATGGCCCGGGCGGACCGCATTGGCGGCCTTGAAGCCCTCCATCTGCTCCTTGGTCATCAGCCCGGCATGGTTGTCCTTGTGCCCGGCGAGCGGCAGGCCGAAGCCCTTGACGGTGTAGGCGAGGAAGCAGACCGGCCGATCATGGTCGATCGCCTCGAAAGCCTCCAGGATCGAGGGCAGGTCGTGCCCGCCGAGATTGCACATCAGCCGCGAGAGCTCGGCGTCCGAGCGGCTCTCGATCAGTTTCGTCACCGGGCCCTGATCGCCGAGATCGTCCATCAGGCGCTTGCGCCAGGCCGCACCGCCCTGGAAGGTCAGCGCCGAATAGAGCTGGTTTGGGCAGGAATCGATCCAGCCCTTCAGCCGCTCGCCGCCCTTCTCCTTGAAGGCGGCCTGCTGGATCGAACCGTATTTCAGCGTCACGACATCCCAGCCGAAATTGCGGAACATCGTCTCGAAGCGGTCGTAGAGCCCCTCGCGGATGACGGCATCGAGCGACTGGCGGTTATAGTCGATCACCCACCAGGTGTTGCGCAGTCCGTGCTTCCAGCCCTCCATCAGGGCTTCGAAGATGTTGCCCTCGTCGAGCTCGGCATCGCCGATCAGCGAGACCATGCGGCCCTCGGGCCGGTCCTTCGCCCAGCCATGCGCCTTCACATAGTCCTGCGTCAGCGACGAAAACAGTGTCTGCGCGACGCCGAGACCGACCGAGCCGGTCGAGAAATCGACATCGTCGATGTCCTTGGTGCGGGAAGGATAGCTCTGCGCGCCCTTGTAGCCGCGGAAGTTCTCCAGCTTCTCGCGCGTCTGCAGCCCCATCAGATAGTTGATCGCGTGGAAGATCGGCGAGGCGTGCGGCTTCACCGCCACCCGGTCCTGTGGCCGCAGCGCCGCCATGTAGAGCGCCGTCATGATCGTCGCGAGCGAGGCCGACGAGGCCTGGTGCCCGCCGACCTTCATGCCGTCTTCGCTGGCGCGCAGATGGTTGGCGTTGTGGATCGTCCAGGACGCCAGCCAGAGAATCTTCTTCTCGAGCTCGGCCAGAAACGGCAGGCGGGGATCGGACATGGTCTGCACTCCAGCAAGATCGCGATCATGCACGAAATAAACAGGCGGTGTGAACCGTAATCACCCGCTCAACGACAGATGGATTGGCACTTTCTGCCAAGGATGTTTCTGCCGTAGCGGAAACTGCCAAAAGCGCGTTCGGGCTTCGGAGCCACCATCCTTGGAGGCGACGCCCGTCGCGCCAGCTTGCATTGGCCTGTCGCAATCGTCAGGTTGCATCGGCGCTACGGCATGACGCAGCGGCCGGACGGAACGGGAGAAGCATTGGATGGATACGTTGTCGGGCTTCAGCATCTTCGTCCTCGTGCTCGTGATGCTGGTCGTGATCACCATCGCCTTCCTGGTGAAGACGGTGCCGCAGGGTTACAATTACACCGTGGAGCGCTTCGGCCGCTATTCGCGCACGCTCAGCGCGGGCCTCAACCTGATCGTCCCCTATATCGACCGCATCGGCCACAAGGTGAATGTCATGGAGCAGGTGCTCGACATTCCCTCGCAGGAAGCGATCACCAAGGACAATGCCGGCGTCCGGATCGATGCGGCAGCCTTCTATCAGGTGCTCGACGCCGCCAAGGCCTGCTATGAAGTGTCCTCGCTCAACGACGCGCTGATGGTCCTGACCATGACCAATATCCGTACAGTCGTCGGCTCGATGGACCTCGACCAGTTGCTCTCGCATCGCGACGAGATCAACGAGCGTCTGCTGCGCGTCATGGATGCCGCCGCCTCGCCCTGGGGCGTCAAGGTCACCCGCATCGAGATCCGGGACATCCTGCCGCCGGCCGACATCGCCGGCGCGATGAACCGGCAGATGAAGGCCGAGCGCGAGAAGCGCGCTGCCGTGCTAGAAGCCGAAGGCCTGCGCCAGGCCGAGATCCTCAAGGCCGAAGGCCAGAAGCAATCGCAGATCCTCGCCGCGGAAGGGCGCAAGGAAGCCGCGTTCCGCGATGCCGAGGCGCGCGAGCGCTCTGCACAGGCCGAAGCCGCCGCGACCGCGATGGTTTCCGAGGCGATCGGCAGGGGCGACATCCAGGCCGCCAACTTTCTGATCGCCGAGCGCTATACCGAGGCCCTCAAGTCGATCGCCAGCGCCCATAACAGCAAGGTCGTGATCGTCCCGATCGAGGCCGCCGCGCTCGCCGGGACGGTCGGTGGCATCGCGCAGCTCACCCGCGCCGTCTTCGGCGACGACGCGGCCGAGCCGAGACGGGGCGGTTCCGTGCCGACGGCCGGCCGCAACGCCTGAGGACCGGGCGATGCTGTCTTCGATGCTTTGGCTGGGCGCCTGGGGCTGGGTCATCCTCGGCCTCGTCCTGATCGGTGGCGAGGTCTTCGCGCCCGGCGTCTTCCTGATCTGGCTCGGGCTGGCGGCTCTGCTCACCGGCGGCATCGTCGGCCTCACGGGGATCGGCTGGCAGGCGGCAGCGCTGGTCTTCGCCGCATTCAGCCTCGTCTGCGTGGTCGTGGGGCGGCTGCTGACGCGTCGCAAGGGCGAGGAGCCCGACGCCGCCACCGGCCTCAACGATCGCGGCCGCCAGCTCATCGGCAAGGTCTTCCGGCTCGAGGCGACGATGACGGGCGGCGAGGGCCGCATCCGCGTCGGCGATTCGTCCTGGCGGGTCATCGGCCCGGAGCTGCTGGCAGGGAGCGAAATCCGCGTGGTGCGCGTCGAGGGCGCGACGCTGGTCGTCGAGAAGGCTTAGCGCGCTCCCCGGGCGGCAATCGCAAAATCAGGTTGTGTCGCGCCGTAGCGGGTCTATAGCGAACGCTCCGCCGCCAGACCGAACGCTCCCATGACGATACAAAGCGAACGCCTGTCCCTGTCCAAGGACCGCATCAAGGTCCTGCTGCTGGAAGGCATCAACGATTCAGCCGCAGAGCTGCTGCTGAACGCCGGCTACACCAACATGACGCGCCTGCCCAAGGCGCTCGACAGCGAAGCCCTGCTCAAGGCTGTCGAGGGCGTGCATGTGCTCGGTATCCGCTCGCGCACGCAGTTGACCGACGCCGTCTTCGCCCATGCCGATCGCCTTTTCGCCGTCGGCTGCTTCTCCGTCGGCACCAACCAGGTCGATCTGCAGGCCGCCCGCAGTCGTGGCGTCCCGGTCTTCAACGCGCCCTTCTCCAACACCCGCAGCGTCGCCGAGCTGACGATCGGCGAGATCGTGATGCTGCTGCGCCGGATTCCCGACCGCTCGCGCTCCGCCCATGACGGCGGCTGGGACAAGTCGGCCGACGGCTCCTTCGAGGTCCGCGGCAAGATCCTCGGCATCGTCGGCTACGGCAATATCGGCAGCCAGCTGTCCACGCTCGCCGAGGCGATGGGGATGCGCGTCGTCTATTACGACCAGACCGATCGCCTGCGCCACGGCAACACCGATTCCGTGCCGAGCCTCGACGACCTGCTCGGCTTCGCCGACATCGTCTCGCTGCACGTACCCGAGACGCCGCAGACGGCAGGCATGATCGGAGCGGCACAGATCGCCAGGATGAAGCCGGGCTCCTACCTCATCAACAATTCGCGCGGCACCGTGGTCGATCTCGACGCCGTCGCCGAGGCGCTCCGCAGCGGCCATCTCGCTGGAGCTGCGGTCGATGTCTTCCCGGTCGAGCCTGCCTCGAACAGCGAGCGCTTCGTCTCGCCGCTGCAAGGCCTGCCCAACGTCATCCTGACCCCGCATGTCGGCGGCTCGACCGAGGAGGCGCAGGAGCGGATCGGCGCCGAGGTCGCGCGCAAGCTGGTGGATTATTCCGATGTCGGCTCGACGGTCGGAGCGGTGAATTTCCCCCAGGTCCAGCTTGCGGCGCGCGCGATCGGCACGCGCTTCATCCATGTTCAGCGCAATGTGCCCGGCATGCTGCGACGGCTCAACGACGTCTTCGCCAACCGCAACGTCAATATCGCCGCGCAGAACTACCAGACCGACGGCGAGGTCGGCTATGTCGTGATGGAAGCCGACAGCATCGGTGCTGACGCCCGCGAAATCCTGCGCGAGATCCGCTCGCTCGATGGAACCATCAGGGCGCGGCTGCTGTATCAACGCGCCTGATCGGCCTCAGTGGCGCTTGCGGCTGGCGCCCGGCTTGGTCGGCGTCTCCGCCGCAACCGGATCGCTCGCCGGGAACGTGTCCTCGAGAGCCTTGTCGAGCTCCGCGTCCTTGCCGTGCTTACGGCTGGCCTGACGCTGCTCGCGCTGCTCCTTGCGCAGGCTTTCCTTGGCGGGATTCGTGCTCGTCGACATGGCGACCCCCTTAATGACCGGCCTGCGTCGAGCGAGCAGGCTTTCGTCCAGTGGTAACGCGCCAGGGGTCGGCGCGTTCCGCTAGCAGCGGCGCGGCCAGGCGATCCGGGCCGCGAGCCCGCCGCCCTGCCGGTCCGCCAAAGTGAGCTCGCCGCGATGCGCCTCGGTGATGGCGCGCACGATCGCGAGTCCGAGCCCGAAGCCGCTGCCCTGCTTCAGCGTCCGCGCCAGGTCGCTGCGATAGAACGGCTCGAACACCTTCTCGCGCTCTTCCGGCGCGATACCCGGCCCGTCATCCTCGACGATGATGGCGATGACGTCGGGATCGCCGTCGTCGAGCCTGACCACGACCTTGCCGCCGAACTTGATCGCGTTGTCGACGAGATTGGTGACGGCGCGCGTCATCTGGTCGGAGTCGCACAGGGCCGAAGCCCGCATCGGCCCCTCGAACACGACGATGTGGCCGAGATCGGCGAAATCGTCGCAGATCGTCTGGAGCAGCGCCGGGATGTCGGTCGCCGCCATGCTGCCCGAGGCGCGCCCTTCGCGCAGATAGGACAGCGCGCCGCCAACCATGCGTTCCATCAACGCGAGATCGGCGACGATGGCACGGCGCTGCTTTCCGTCGCTGATCTCGTCGGCGCGCAGACGCAGCCGGGTGATCGGCGTGCGCAGGTCATGGCTGACGGCCGCTAGCATCCGCGTCCGGTCGTCGACCAGCCGCCGGATGCGCGCCGCCATCTCCCCGAAAGCGCGCGCGAGACGCTTGACCTCGCTCGGCCCCTGTTCGGCTGCGGCGATGTCGTCACGGTCGGGGTCGAAACGGTCGACCGCCTCGGCCAGGAGCGACAGCGGCGAGGCCACGGCGCGCGCCGCCCAAAGCGAGAGCAGCCCGACGAGCAGGGCCAGCAAGGCAAGCATCACGACGAGATAGCCGATGAAGGCGGCGGCACGCGGCGGCCGCATCATCGGATCGGGAGACATCGCCAGCCCCGTCCCGTCGCTGAAGCGCAAGCCGAACGGCGGCGGTCCACGCTGCTCGTCCGGTTTGTCGAGGACCAGCACCTCGGCGGCATCGCCGAGCATCTCGGCGACGCTTTCCAGCATCTGTTCATCCGGCGACGGCAGCCTGCGCGACGTCGCCTTGGCGCCGGCGGGCAGCAGAGCCAGTTTCGGATGCGTCGCCAGCGCCGCCTCGATGATCGCGGCCCTGGCCTCCCGTGTCGGCGCGGCCGCAACCATCCGGCCGATCGAGACGAGCTGCGTCACATAGGGCAGATTCGGAACGCGCTTGAGCTCGGGCGGCAGCAACACCACCAGCGTCGCGATCGTCACCAGATTGGCGAGAACCAGCGAGCCGATCGCGATGACCGTGATCTGCGCTGCGGCGCGTGCCGGCAACAGGCGCAGCAGGAGGCGTTTCATCAGCCCGGATTCTCCGGCGAAAGCTGGATCTCCGGCGAGAACATGTAGCCGCCCGAGCGGATGGTCTGGATCAGCTCGGGCTCGCGCGGATTGCGCTCCATCTTCTGGCGCAGCCGGCTGACCAGCACGTCGATCGAGCGTTCGAACGGCGCCGCCGCCCGGCCTTGCGTCAAATCCAAAAGCTGGTCGCGCGACAGTACCCGGCGCGGTCGCTCGCAGAAGGCGAGCAGCAGGTCGATTTCCGCACCCGTCAGCACGACACGCTCGCCTTGCGGGTTGAACAGCCGCCGCACCGCCTTGTCGAGCCGCCAGCCGGCAAAGGACAGGACCGTGCTTTCCCCGACCTCGGGGGGAGGCGCGCCGCCGGCCCGCCGCAGCACGGCGCGGATGCGGGCGAGCAGCTCGCGCGGGTTGAAGGGCTTCACGAGGTAATCATCGGCGCCCATCTCGAGGCCGAGGATGCGGTCGATCTCCTCGCCCTTCGCGGTGAGCATGATGATCGGAATCGAGCCGTCGCTGCGCAGCCTGCGGCACAGGCTGAGGCCGTCCTCGCCCGGCAGCATCAGGTCGAGCACGATCAGGTCGAAGCGCCCGTCGCGCAGTGCGGCGTCCATCTCGCGCCCGTTCGGCACGGCCGTGATGCGGAAATCATTGTTGCGCAGGAAGCGCGACACCAGCGTCGCGATCTCGCGGTCGTCCTCGACGATGAGGATATGCGGGGTTCGGGTCATGGATCGGCTCTAACTTCGGCTCGCGGCGAGGTCGTGGCCGGATTTGTTTCCAATCATTTCCAATCCCGCATCTGGAAAAGCAAGGATACCAGAAGGCTCTCGCCAGACGTCATCCGGAAAAGTAGCGGTCACACAACCGGCTGCGCAGCCGCGCCTCATGACGTGATGTTCGAACTCTCCTCCTCCTCCTCCTCCGCCCCCGCCACCGCGCCCTCACTGCACCTAACCTTCAGGCGCGCCGGTGCCGCCATCGCCCTCATCGGCGCCGTCGCTTTGTGGCTCTGGGCGCTGCCTGCACTGGTGACGCATGACGGCTTCGTGCTGCGCGGCCGCGATGCCTGCGCCCTGGCGAGTTATCGCGACCCGGTCACCGGCCAAACCCGGCCGGCGCCATCCGCCCACGTCGCCGACAAGGACATGTGTCCGGTTCGCTCTACGGCAACGGGAGGCGGGCGATGACGGTGCTTTGCCGCACGGCATTCTTTGGAGGCCAGATATTCAGCTGGGCCCGAGGCATTTCCGCCCGCCACATCCTGCTGGCCCTCGTCCTCTTGCTTCCGCTCATGCTGGCGCTCGGCTCGCTGGCCGGCTTCGCGATCGGCCGCGCCTCCGCGCCCCCGATCTCCTATCGCGATCAGCGCTTCGCCGAGATTGCAGCCGACCTCCGGCGGGTCGATGGCGATTATCTGCTCGCCTCTGGCGACTCCCACGTCGCACGCTGGCGCGCCCGCGAATTCTGCGGCCTGCCCCTGGTCAATGCCGGCGTGAACGGCGCGACTGCGCATGATACCGTCGCCATGCTGGCGGAGCTCACCTTGCCGCGCCCGCCGCGCGCAATCATCCTGAGTGTCGGCACCAACGACGCCAATCGCAAGCGCTTCCGCGACCCGCCCGAAGCTGTCATCCGCTTCACCCAGGGTTTCCGCCCGCTGCTGAGGAAGCTCTCGCAAAAGGCGGATCTCGTCGTCGTGACGGGCGTTCCGACGCTGGATGCCCAGCATGTCCCCGGCTTCTCGGCGGAAGCCGCCGCCAGCATCGGCGCCTCGGCCGAAGCCGCCTGCCGGGCGAGCGCCTCCTGCCGCGTCGCCAACAGCTTCCGTGACGGGGACAAGCTCACGGACGGGCTGCATCTCGCCGATTACGAGCAGGCCTATGCCCGGATCGCACCAACGCTCTGCGCGGCACTGGCCGGTGGGCGCGCCGCCTCACCCGCACCTTAGCCAGAACGCCGACGCAGACGCGCCATGACGGATCGGCGCCGCATCTGGACCAAAGCCACCCTCCGTCCCATTTGAAGGCCAACGCCACCGGCTCCGACTGCGGGCCCCAAGCAGAGGCCTGCCATGGTCGCCATTTCCGTTCTCGACCTCGTCCCCGTCCGCGAAGGACAGGAGCCGGGCGACGCGTTGCGCTCCTCGATCGACCTCGCCCGCCATGCCGAAGCCCTCGGCTACACCCGCTATTGGGTGGCCGAGCACCACAACATGACCGGCATCGCCAGCGCCGCGACCGCAGTGGTCATCGGCCAGCTCGCGGCTGCGACGAAGACGATCCGCGTCGGCGCCGGCGGCATCATGCTGCCGAACCACGCGCCTCTGGTCATCGCCGAGCAGTTCGGCACGCTCGAAGCTCTCTTTCCCGGCCGTATCGACCTCGGCCTCGGCCGTGCGCCGGGCACCGACCAGATGACGATGCGCGCGCTCCGGCGAAACCCGATGTCGGCCGACACCTTCCCGCAGGACGTGCTCGAGGTGCAGGCCTATTTCGCGCCGGCCGGACCAAACCAGGCGATCCAGGCCGTGCCCGGCGCCGGGTTGAACGTCCCGCTCTGGATTCTCGGCTCCAGCCTGTTCGGCGCCCAGCTCGCCGCCGAACTCGGCCTGCCCTATGCCTTCGCCTCGCATTTCGCACCGGATGCGCTGATCCAGGCGCTGGCGGTCTATCGCGAGCGCTTCAAGCCCTCCGAGCAGCTCGACAAGGCCTATGCGATGCCGGGCATCAACGTCATCGCGGCCGACACCGATGCCGAGGCGCAGCGTCTGGCGACATCGCTGCAGCAGCGCTTCCTCGGCATGATCCGCGGCGCCCGCGGCAAGCTCCAGCCGCCGATCGACGACATCGACCAGCTCTGGTCGCCGGCCGAGAAGGCCCATGTCTCCTCGATGCTGCGCTACGCCTTCATCGGCTCGCCCGAGACGCTGAAGCGAAATCTGCGCGCCTTCATCGCAGCGACACAAGCCGACGAGATCATGGCGACCGCGCCGATCTTCGACCATGCGGCGCGCAAGCGCTCCTATGAGATCCTGGCCCAGATCGCTCCCGAAATCGGCATCGCCGCACACGCGGCCTGACAACGCGGAACTTCCGCGCGCCGTTCACGTTGCCCGGGCTTCGATCTCGCGATTCACCCGGGGACATCAATGAAACTGAATGTGTCGGCGACGCTGACCTATGGCTTCAATAGCGCGACGGAGGTCATCGCCGCTATCGAGGCGGCGCGCTCCCCCGACCAGGCGATCATTTCCGAAAGCCTGACGGTCTCGCCCGAAGCCGGCCTCGTGCGCGATCAGGACCCGGTCACCGGCGAACGCCGCTTCCGCACGACGCTGTCCGGCGAGGTCGAGATCCGCTACCGCGCCCTGGTCGACAACGGCAAGCGCATCCCCCTCGTGCCCTATGCCTGCCAGCACGGCTGGTCGGAGCTGCCGCAGGACGTGCTACCCTATCTGCTGCCGAGCCGGTTCTCTCCCTCCGACGAGTTCATGCGCTTCGCCCAGCGCGAATTCCGCAGCATCGAGGCCGGTGGCGCACGCGTTCTGGCCGTGCTCGACTGGCTGCACGAGCATCTCGACTATGTGCACGGCATCAGCCATGCGCAGACCACGGCCGAGCAGACTTTCATCGACCGGGCTGGCGTCTGCCGCGACTTCAGCCATCTCGGCATCGCGCTGACGCGGGCGCTCAACATTCCAGCAAGGGCGGTGAGCGCCTATGCGCTCGATCTCGACCCGCCGGATTTCCATGCGATCTTCGAGGTCTATCTCAACGGCGGCTGGTGGCTGGTCGACCCGACGCGGCTCGCCCCCGTCGAGGGAATGGTCCGGATCGCCAGCGGCCGCGACGCCGCCGACATCGCCTTCCTGACCAGCCAGTTCAATTGCCAGTGCCTGGCCCAGACGATCACCGTCACGCGGGCGCAGGATGATGCGGACCAGCAAGCAGCCTGATCAGGCGGCGGCCGCTGCGCGCCGGGCCGAGCGGCGCAGGTTGAGCCCCAGCGCCGCGAGGAAAAACACGGCCTGAACCACGACGATGCACGGGCCGGTCGCCCCGTCCAGATGGAAGCTCAGGATCGTGCCGAGCACGCTCGACAGCGTCGCGGCGCCGACCGCGACCGCCAGCATCGCGTCGAAGCGCCGCGTCGTCAGGAAGCCGATGGCGCCAGGCGCGATCAGCATGGCGACCACGAGGATGATGCCGACGGCTTTCAGCGCCGCGACGATGGTCAGCGCCAACAGGATCAGCATCCCGAAGTTCAGCGCACGCACCGGCAGGCCGATCGCCCGCGCATGCGCCGGGTCGAAGGCGAGCAGCAGGAAGTCGCGTCGCTTGGCCAGCATGATCGCGATCGTCGGCACCGCGATCGCCGCCGTCTCGGCGATGTCCTCCCAGCGTACGCCGAGCATGTTTCCGAACAGGACGTGCAGCAGGTGCTGGTCGCTGTCGACCTTGACGAACATGACGAGCCCGAGCGCGAACATGCCGGCGAAGACGATGCCCATCACCGTGTCCTCCTTCACCCGGCTGTTCTCCTTGAGATAGCCGATCGAAAGCGCGCAGCCGAGGCCCGCTACGAAGGCGCCGGCCGCCAGCGGCAACCCGGCGATCTGCGCCAGTACGATGCCGGGCAGCACCGCATGCGAGACCGCGTCCCCCATCAAGGACCAGCCCTTCAGGATCAGGAAGCAGGACAGGACGGCGCAGACGACGCCGACCAGCACGGCAACGACGAGACCGCGCTGCATGAACTCATGCGCCAGCGGCGCGATAAGCCAGGCTTCGATCACGCTCATGGCGCCGTCTCCGATGCGGCCTCGGCAGCACGCGCCGCGGCCAGCCGGCCGTGCTTGGGCGCGAAGACGAAGGCGAGCAGGAACAGGAGCGTCTGGAACACCACGATCAGCCCGCCCGTCGAGCCGTCGAGGAAATAGCTGGCATAGGCGCCGGCTGCGCTGGTGACGACGCCGAGCGAAACCGCGATCCAGATCAGCCGGCCGAAGCGGTCGCTCAGCAGATAGGCGGTGGCGCCCGGCGTGATCACCATCGCGATGACCAGCACCGCCCCGACCGTCTGCAGGGCCGCGACCGTGCAGGCGCTGAGCAGCATGAAGAACAGGATCTTGAGCCGGGTCGGCGACAAGCCCACGGAACGGGCCTGGTTCTCGTCGAAGAAGACCAGCATCAGGTCGCGCCAGCGCGCCACCAGCACGACGAGCGAGACCGCCGCGATGATCGCGACCTGGACGACGTCCTCATCGGCTATACCAAGGATGTTGCCGAGCACGATCGACTGCACATTGACCGAGGTCGGATTGATCGAGACGATCAGCAAGCCCGCCGCGAAGAAGGTGGTGAAGACGATGCCGATCACCGCGTCCTCACGCAGTTGCGTGCGCACCCGGACCAGCGCCATGGCGAGTGCCGCCAAAAGCCCGGAGAAGAAGGCACCGGCCGCATAGGGCACCTTGAGCAGATAGGCGAGCGCGACGCCGGGCACAATCGCATGCGCCAGCGCGTCGCCCATCAGCGACCAGCCCTTCAGCATCAGGAAGCAGGACAGGAAGGCGCAGACCCCGCCGACCAGCGCCGAGACCCAGATCGCCCGGAGCATGTATTGATAGCCGAACGGCTCCAGCAGCAGCTCGATCACGGCGCCGCATCCTTCGTGCTGTCGACCTTGTCGCGATAAGCCCTCGCACTCTCAGCAGCGTCGCCATTCGCCTTGCCGCCGGCCAGCGTTTCGCTGTCCTGCTTGCCGTAGAGCACCAGCGGGCGCTCGTCGTCGGTGATGACGGTGACGCGCCGCTCGTCGGCATCGTCATGCAGTTCGGCGCCGCCGAGGCGGAAATGCCGGAGCGCGCCGCCAAAGGCACGCTGCAGATTCTCGTGGGTGAAGGTGGTCTCGGTCGGCCCCGCCGCCAGCACGGTCCGGTTGATCAGCACGACCTGATCGCAGAACTCGGGGATCGAACCAAGATTATGGGTCGAGACCAGCATCAGCCGTCCCTCCGCCCGTAGTTCCCGCATCAGCGCGACGATCGCGTCCTCCGTCTTGACGTCGACTCCGGTGAACGGCTCGTCGAGCAGGATGACCTGCCCGCCCTGCGCCAGCGCCCGCGCCAGGAAGACGCGCTTGCGCTGCCCGCCGGACAATTCGCCGATCTGGCGCTTGCGGAAATCGCGCATGTTTACGCGAGCCAAAGCCTGATCGACCGCGTCGCGATCGGCCTGGCCTGCAATGCGCAGGAAGCCCATATGGCCGTAGCGGCCCATCATCACGACGTCCTCGACCAGCACGGGGAAGGTCCAGTCCACCTCCTCGGCCTGCGGGACATAGGCGACGAGACCGCGCTTCAACGCCTGGCGCACCGGCAGGCCGGCAATCGAGACCGTCCCTCGCGCCGGCTTCAGGAAGCCCATCAGCGTCTTGAACAACGTCGACTTGCCCGAGCCGTTGATGCCGACCAGCGCGCAGATCGTCCCGGCGCCCAGCGCGAAGGAGGCGTCGTTCACCGCCGTCACGCCATTGCCGTAGCGCACGGTGACGCCCTCGACCGAGATCGAGGGCGCGACACCAACCCCTGCGGGCAGGCCCTGGGGGCGTACGTTCACTGGCCGAAGCCTTTCGCGATCGTCTCCACGGTCACTTCGAGCAGCTTGAGATAGGTCGGCACCGGCCCGCCCTCGGCCGAGAGCGAGTCGACATAGAGCACGCCACCATAGCGGGCGCCGGTCTCGCGCGCGACCTGCTTGGCCGCCTTGTCCGAAATCGTGCTTTCGCTGAACACGGTCGGGATCTTGTTCTTGCGCACAAGATCGATCAACCGGCGCACCTGCTGCGGCGTGCCCTGCTGGTCGGCATTGATCGGCCAGAGATAGGCCTCGCGCCAGCCATAGTCGCGGGCGAGATAGCTGAAGGCGCCTTCGCTCGAGACGAGCCAGCGCTTGTCGGCCGGCACCTTGTCGAGCCGCGCCCGCAAGGGCGCATCGACCGCCATGAGTTTGTCGGCATAGGCCTTGGCGTTGCGGGCGTAGATTTCCGCCTGCGCCGGGTCGGCTTCCGCCATCGCCTTGCGGATGTTCTCGACATAGATCAGCGCGTTCTTGGTCGACATCCAGGCATGGGGATTGGGCTTGCCCTCATAAGGCCCCTCCTTGATGCCCATCGGCTCGATGCCCACGGTCACGACCGCGCTCTTCACGCTCTTCACATTCTCGAAGAAGCGCTCGAACCAGCGCTCCAGATTCATGCCGTTCCAGAGCACGAGATCGGCCGACTGCGCCTTCACCACATCGAGCGGCGTCGGCTGGTAGTCGTGGATCTCGGCGCCGGGCTTGGTGATCGACTCGACGACCGCAGCCTCGCCGGCGACGTTCCGGGCGATGTCCTGGATCACCGTGAAGGTGGTGACGACGCGCAGCTTCTTGGCCTGCGCCAGCGCGGCGCCGGAGCCCATGGTCAGGCCGCCGACCAGAATAGCAGCTGCCCCCAGGGCCAGGAATGAGCCGCCAAAGAGCGAACCGCTCATGAAAGATCGACGCGAAGGCATGTGGTCTCCTGTCCGCTATCCGTTCGTCCCATCACGCTATTGCAACGCACTTGCATCTGTCAATGCAGTTGCGAGTGATTTGCAATAAGGAATTTTTGCAAATGCGACGCAGAGTTGCTATTTCGACATCATGATGGGAGTCGAGCAACGCGTGGCCGGTTTCGAGGGCCAGCTCAGGGATGCCGGGCTGCGGATGACGCAGCAGCGCCGGCTGATCCTGCGTGTGCTGGCCGAGGCCGACGACCATCCCGATGCCAAGGGCATCTTCACCCGCGCCTTCGCGCATGATCCGACGCTCTCGCTCTCCACCGTCTATCGCACCATGAAGGTGCTGGAGACGCAAGGCGCAATCGAACGGCACGCCTTCGAGGACGGTGTCTCGCGCTACGAGCATGCCGACCAGGGACATCACGACCACCTGATCGACGTCGAAAGCGGCGAGGTGATCGAGTTCTCTTCCGACGCGATCGAGGAGTTGCAACGCCGCATCGCCGCCGAACTCGGCTACGAGCTCGTCCGCCACCGGCTCGAGCTCTATGGCCGCAAGAAGCGCCCTGCCACGCGCGGCAAGAAGCGCTAGGCTTCGAATAGCCCCGACAGATCCGGTCCCACCGGTACGATTCCCGTGGGATTGATGGTGCGGTGGCTCTCGTAATAGTGCCGCTTGATATGGCTGAAATCGACCGTCGCGGCGACGCCCTCAACCGCGAGCAACGTCCGCAGATAGGCGCTCAACCGCGGATAATCGGCGATGCGTCTGATATTGCACTTGAAGTGGCCGACATAGACGGCATCGAACCGGATCAGCGTGGTGAAGAGCCGCCAGTCCGCTTCCGTGATCGCATCGCCGGTCAGAAAGCGCCGCGCCTCCAGTCGCTCCTCCAGCCAGTCCAGTGTCTCGAACAGCGGCGTCACCGCCTCCTCATAGGCGGCTTGCGTCGTCGCGAAGCCGGCCTTGTAGACGCCGTTGTTCACTGTCGCGTAAATGCGCTCGTTCAGCGCGTCGATCTCGGCGCGCAGAGCCTGCGGATAATAGTCGCCCGGCTTCGCGCCGATCCCGTCGAAGGCCGAATTGAACATCCGGATGATCTCGGATGATTCATTGCTGACGATCGTGCCGGTTGCCTTGTCCCAGAGCACCGGCACAGTGACGCGGCCGGTATAGTGCGGATCGGCCCGAGTATAGACCTCATGCAGGTAGTTCGCGCCGCCGACCGGATCCGGCACGACGCCCTCGCCCGCCGAGAAGGTCCAGCCCTTGTCCAGCATCAGCCAATGCACGACAGAGACGTCGATGAAGCATTTCAACCCCTTCAGCGCCCGGAAGATCAGCGTGCGATGTGCCCAGGGGCAGGCGAGCGAGACATAGAGATGATAACGCCCCGCCTCGGCCGCGAAACCGCCCTTGCCGCTGGGGCCGGGCGCGCCATCCGGCGTCACCCAGCTGCGGAAGGCGCTGTCCTGCCGGACGAAGCGGCCGCCACTCTTGGCGGTGTCGTACCACTGGTCGTGCCAGCGGCCCTCGATCAGCAGACCCATGCAGCGCCTTTCACAAACTAGCCGTCGACGATGTCGTCATAGTCGGGATGCTTGACGATCCAGCCGCGAATGAAGGCGCAGCGCAGCACCGCCTTGCGCCCGCTCGTGCGGATCAGCTCGAACGCCCCCTTGGCAAGCCGTGAGCCAACGCCCTGCCCCGACAGGGCTTGCGGCACCTCTGTATGGATCAGCACGATCCGCTCGCCCTCGATCCGGTAGGCGATGATCGCGGTGCCGCCTTCGAGCGCGAGTTCGAAGCGGCTCTCCGCCGTATTGTCGATGACCTGATCCATCCCTCTCTCCTGGCTACGCCTCGGCCCGCCAGGGATAGCTCCAGGTCTCGGTCAACGTCTTGTCGCCGCTCTTGAGGAAGGCGCGCATCTCGGCGAGCTGGCCGGGCTCCACGACGATGTCGATGAAGGCGCGGAAGCCTTGCGTCTTCGGGTTCGGCACGATGAAGGCGCGGTCGATCCGGCCATAGGCGATCGAGGGCACGATCTCGACCTTCTCCGGCTGGCGCAGATGGTAGTCGAGGTCGCCGCCGGCGAAATCGACGATGAAGCGCCGCGCCCCGGCCGGCACCGGCTCGCCGGAGCCGAGCGCCTTCGGCCGCGCCTGGTAGGTGTTGATGATGCGCCCGCCCGGATGCAGGTCGCTCGAATCCATCATCGCCGTCAGCTTGTAGCCGAAGGAGAATTCGCGCCCCGGCTCCAGCGGCGTCTTAGGCTGCCAGAGCGCGACGATGTTGTCGTTGGTCTCATCGGTCGTCGGCATCTCGATCAGTTCGACCACGCCCTCGCCCCAATCGCCCTGCGGCTCGATCCAGTAGGACGGGCGCAGCTCGTAGCTCAGGTCGAGATCCTGATAATGCTCGAAGACGCGGTCGCGCTGCATTAGCCCGAAGCCGCGAACATTGCGCTCGACGAAGGAGGACACCGCCTGCTGCTTGGGATTGCGCAGCGGCCGCCAGATCCATTCGCCGGTGCCGGAATGGATCATCAACCCGTCCGAATCATGCAGTTCGGTACGGAAATCGTCGTGGAACCGGCGGTCGTTCTCGCCGGTAAAGAACATCGAGGTCAGCGGCGCCAGGCCGAGCTTCTCGATCGTCTTGCGCGGGAACAGCGTCGCCCCGACATCCACGACGGCATCGACATCCGGATAGATGTGGAAGCGATAGGCGCCGGTGACGGAGGGCGAATCGAGCAGCGCATAGACCGTGACGCGCTCGGCATTGGCCGCCGGCGCCTCGACCCAGAACTCCCGGAACATCGGGAACTCCTCGCCGCCCGGCACGCCGGCGCCGATCGCGAGCCCCCGCGCCGACAGGCCGTAGCGCTGCTCGCGGCCAAGCACGCGGAAATAGCTCGCCCCGATGAAGGAGATCAGCTCGTCATGGACGCGCGGATCGTTGAGCGGGTAGTGCAGCCGGAAGCCGGCGAAGCCGAGATTGACCGGCAGCGGCTTGTCGAACTTGACGCGGCCATAGTCGAACAGGTTCGCCGAATAAGGCACGGGCGTCGGCACGCCGTCACGGACGACGTTGACCACGACGGGGCGCGTGAACAGGAAGCCCGGATGGAACATCTGCATCCGGAACGGCGAACCGTTCTGCGCGAGCAGGGACCGCTCCGGCCGGAAGCGGATGTCTCGCCAGGAATCGAAATCGAGCCGGGACAGCGGCTCTGGCAGGGTCGGGCCGGCGTCATAGGGCACGGCGGCGATCTCGCGCGCGCGGCGGACCACCTCGTCGAAGCCGAAGCGCGGCTGCGGCGGCTCGGGCGCCGGATCGGGCCGAGCAGCGGGTTGCTGCGCCAGCAGCACCGACGGCGCCGTCGACAGGCTGAGCGCAGCTGAGAGCCCCGCCAGGACACGGCGGCGGTCTGGGTTGGTCATGATGGTTCCGTCGTCTCGTAGCACCGCCGCGGGCGCGGCGCTAGCAATTGTCAAAGGCTGGCCTGCCAGTGACTTAGGCGAGGAATTGGGGCCGGTCTAGGGCCGCATCGTGCGATATAGGCGGCAACGCGCGCCATTGACAGACGCTCAGGCGCCTGCGGCGAGAGCTGACCGGATTCAACCCGACGCCGATATTGGATAGGGCGCATCGCTTCATCCGACTTTGCCTGACCGGACTCGATCGCGTTCGGCAAAAAAACCGCGCCCGGACTTCAGAAAAAACTTGAATGCCGGGTCCATCGTCCGTATATCGCGTTCACCCAATTCGCACGTGCCTGTGGCCGCGTGCCGATCGGTGGGCATCCGGACAAGAGGCCGGACAGCCGCCAGGAGTTGGAGGACGGATGGAGGGGGATGGACATCCCCTCAAATCACGCCTCCCGGTTCCCTCCCAAGGGGAATTGTTCTCCGAACAGCGATCGGCAGCCGGAGGCGAAACCGGCGAACCCCGAATCTCCACGGGGGACGCAGCTTAAAGCAACGACGGAACGGGCTTTTTTTGGTCTCGCTGGTCCTCCAAAGACCAGCACCGAAGAGGCTTGTCCTTCATTGCCGGGCGTGCGGGGTCTCCCCAAGCGACGGTTACCAGGGTCCGGACGTTTCGTTCGGTGACCCGCGGCGTTTCCAACGCGCCGTGGTTCGCCCGAGCGACTCAAGCCGGCTTCACGTCGCATCGGCGCCGCTTGCGCCGGAGGGAGTCGCGTCTCATGACCGAGCGCATCCGTGAGTTCCTTCGTACCCGTCGCGAGGACGGTCCCTGCGTCGTCATCGACCTCGATGTCGTCAGAGACAACTATCGTGCCTTCTCCCGGGCGCTGCCGGACACCCGCGTCTTCTACGCGGTGAAGGCGAACCCCGCGCCGGAGGTGCTCGCCCTGCTCGCCAAGCTCGGCTCCTGCTTCGATTGCGCCTCGGTCGTCGAGATCGAGCTCGCCCTCGCTGCCGGC
Source organism: Allobosea sp. GW822-FHT03F07 (assembly GCF_058801345.1). Classification (NCBI taxonomy): domain Bacteria; kingdom Pseudomonadati; phylum Pseudomonadota; class Alphaproteobacteria; order Hyphomicrobiales; family Alloboseaceae; genus Allobosea; species Allobosea sp. GW822-FHT03F07. The sequence goes on along the minus strand of NZ_JBXAND010000001.1, from coordinate 390,274 downwards.
GCCACGGCCGACCGCATCTCCTTCGGCAACACCATCAAGAAGGAGCGTGACGTCGCCCGCGCCATGGAGCTCGGCGTGCGTCTCTTCGCGGTGGATTGCACGGCGGAGGTCGAGAAGGTCGCTCGTTCGGCCGACAAGACCGGCGTCAAGGACGCGCGCATCTTCTGCCGCATCCTGTGCGACGGTGCCGGCGCCGATTGGCCGCTCTCGCGCAAGTTCGGCTGCGTGCCCGAAATGGCCGCGGACGTGCTCGAGCACGGCCATCGTCTCGGCCTGCATGCCTATGGGATCTCGTTCCATGTCGGCTCGCAGCAGGCGAACGTCAACGCTTGGGATTCGGCCCTGGCCTCGGCCTCGGCGATCTTCAAGGAGTGCGCCACCCGTGGCCTGTCGCTGTCGATGGTCAACCTCGGCGGCGGCTTCCCGGCGCGCTACCTGAAGCCGATTCCGGGCGTGCCGTCCTATGGCGACGCGATCTTCCGGGCGCTGTCGAAGCATTTCGGCAACCAGCTGCCCGAGACGATCATCGAGCCGGGTCGCGGCATGGTCGGCGAAGCCGGCCTGATCGAGGCCGAGGTCGTGCTGATCTCGAAGAAGTCCGAGGACGACAACGTCCGCTGGGTCTATCTCGATATCGGCAAGTTCAACGGTCTCGCCGAGACCATGGACGAGGCGATCCGCTATCCGATCCGCACCGCCCGCGACGGCGATGCGACGGTGCCCTGCGTGCTCGCCGGCCCGACCTGCGACTCGGTCGACGTCATGTACGAGAAGACCCCGTACATGCTGCCGTTCAGTCTGGAGATCGGCGATCGCGTGCTGATCGAGGGCACCGGCGCCTATACGACGACCTATTCGGCCGTCGCCTTCAACGGCTTCCCGCCGCTGAGGCAGTACGTCATCTGACGGTTAGGACGGAGGCGCTCTCGCGCCTCCTATGCCAATCGGGTCCGGCGAAGCGCCCTGCCATGATCGGCAGGCCGCCCAACGGTTTCGGGCGGAGTGTTCGCGCCTCCAAGAATGGACGCGCGCGGACGTGGCTCCCGCCGGACCCTCTTCCACACATCCCTGTTTCATGTGGCCGCGTCCGCGCGGCGCCGGGAAGGTCTGCAGGTTTGCAGGCGCTCCGGCCGGAGGTGCGTCATGATCACGATCCGCGACGAGGTCGCTGCCGATGTTCCCGCCCGCGAGGCGCTGCTCGACCGTTGCCTGGGCGAGCGCCGCACCGCCAAGTCGAGCGAACGGCTCCGCGAGGGTCGTTTGCCGGCTGAAGGTCTCGCCTTGACGGCCGAGCGCGACGGCGTCGTCGTCGCCACCGTCCGGCTCTGGCATGTCGAGGCCGGCGGCAAGGCGGCGCTCCTGCTCGGCCCCCTCGCCGTCTCGCCCGAACTCCAGGGCGAGGGCCTCGGCCGCGCGATGATGCGCGAGGCGATCTGGCGCGCGGCCTGCCGCGGCCATGGCGCCGTGCTGCTCGTCGGCGATGCCGCCTATTACGAACGCTTCGGCTTCTCCGGCGATCTGACCCGCGAGCTCGCCATGCCCGGCCCGGTCGAGCGCGAGCGCTTCCTCGGCCTCGAACTGCGCGATGGTGCTCTTGCGGGGGCGGCAGGCGTGCTCGTCGCGACCGGGCCGCTGGACGAGACGACCCGGCAGGCCGGGCCCGCGCGCCGCGCCGCCTGAGGATAAGCATGACGGCCTCGGCATTTTGCCGGCGCCGTCACGCATCCGTCATCGATCCGTAACGGCTTCGTCGTCAACCGCCGCCATGACCCCCTACGAAAGGCGGGGTTCATGGCACAGGCGGTTTTCACGGCGGGCAGGCAAGGCGCCCGGAGGTTGCCGCTATGGCGGCCCCGCGAGGCGACCGTGCTCGCCTTTGCGATGCTGGCGCCCTCGCTCGTCTTCCTCGCGCTCTTCACCTATTGGCCCGTCGTCCAGGTCCTGTGGCAATCGCTGCACGGCCAGATCCGCGTCGGCGGCCCGCAGGCCTATGTCGGGCTCGACAACTTCCAGAAGCTCTTCGCCGATCCCGCCTTTCGCAAGGCGCTCGCCAACAACTTGGTCTATGCCTTCGGCACGGTGGTCCCGAGCCTCGTGCTGGCTCTCGGCTTCGCCATGGCGCTGGCCAGGACGAGCCGGATCAACGCACTGTTCCGCGCCCTGTTCTTCCTGCCGGTGCTGATCCCGCTGGTCGCGGCGGCCTCGATCTTCCTCTTCCTGTTCCTGCCCAATGTCGGGCTGATCGACTATCACCTCGCCAAGCTCGCCATCTCCGGCCCGAACTGGCTCGGCGATCCCGATATCGCGCTCTGGTCGATCATGGCGCTGACGATCTGGAAGAACGCCGGCTACTACATGCTGTTCTTCCTCGCGGGACTCCAGGCCGTGCCGGCGGACGCCTATGAGGCCGCGATCCTGGACGGCGCCGGCCCCTGGCAGCGGCTCCGGTATGTCACCCTGCCCTATCTCAAGCCCACCATCGGCTTCGTGCTGGTCATCGGCCTGCTCAATGTCGTGACGCAGGTCGATCATGTCTTCGTCCTGACCAAGGGCGGCCCGTCGGACTCCACCAACCTGCTGCTGTTCTATGTCTACCAGCAGGCGGTCGAGAATTACGACGCCGGGCGCGCCGCCGCCGGGACGCTGGTGATGCTGACGCTGCTGCTTGCCGTCACCGCCTCCTCGCTGCGCACGCTCGAGCGCTCCTTCGGGGAGAAGGAGCCATGAATCAGTCCGGCATGAACGAGGCCAGCTCAGGCGTCGCGACCGGCGAGATCTCGCCGAAGCTCGGCTATGCCGCGACGCTGCTCGTCGCCGCGCTCTGGATGGTGCCCTTCCTCTGGATGCTGGTCGCGGCCTTCAATCCTGAGAGCATCGGCGCCGGCATGGCCTCGCTGGTGCCCTCCTACATCCCGACGCTGGCCAACTTCCGCGAGGCCTGGGCCTCGGCCGACTTCCCGCGCTATGGCCTGAACACGACGATCATCAGCCTCGGCATCCTCGCCGTGCAGATCGTCACGATCACCTTAGCCGGCTACGCCTTCGCGCGCCTTGAGTTTCCCGGCCGGACGCTCTGCTTCTACCTCTTCCTGCTCCAGCTCATGCTGGCGCCGGTCGTGCTGATCGTCCCCAACCTGACGACGATCGCCAAACTCGGCCTCTACGACACGCTGCTCGGGGTGATGGCGCCCTATTTCGCCTCGGCCTTCGGCACCTTCCTGATGCGCCAGGCCTTTCGGGCGATCCCGCGCGAGCTGGAGGATGCGGCGCTGATCGACGGCGCCAATGTCTGGCAGCGCATCGGCTTCATCTATCTGCCGCTCGCCAAGCCCTCGCTCGTCGCCTTCTCGATCGTCTCCGTCACCGCCCATTGGAACGAGTTCCTCTGGCCGCTGATGGTGATCAACTCGCCCGATCTGCGCCCGCTCACCGTCGGACTTGCGGCGTTCACCCGCGGTTCGGAGGGAGCGCAGGCCTGGGGTGTCATCGCCGCCGGAACGCTGCTGGTCAGCGCGCCGCTGCTGGTCGCCTTCGCCCTGTTCCAGCGCGCCTTCGTCAACTCCTTCGTCTCCTCCGGCATCAAATAAGGAAAGCCACCATGACGACTACCCGCCGCAGCCTGCTCGCAGGCGCCGCCTTCGCCGCGAGCTTCGCGCTCTCGCCCGCCTTCGCGCAAGGCCAGACCGAGATCGAATTGTTCTTCCCCGTCCCCGTCGATGGCCAGCTCGCCCGCGACATGTCGGCTCTGCTCAAGGAGTTCAACGAGAAGAACCCCTCGATCAAGGCGACGCCGGTCTATACCGGCTCCTATGACGAGACGCTGATCAAGACCCGCGCCGCGATGAAGGCCGGCAAGCCGCCGGCCGCCGTGATCATGTCCGCCAACTTCCTGCTCGACCTCAAGATCGAGGGTGAGATCCAGCCGATGGACGCCCTGATCAAGGCCGACGGCAAGACGAACGACCAGTTCATGGGCCAGTTCTTCGACGCCCTGCACGGCAACGCCATGCTCGACCGTCAGGTCTACGGCGTGCCCTTCCACAACTCGACGCCGCTGCTCTACGTCAACACCGACCACCTCAAGGAAGCCGGCCTTGACCCCGACAAGCTCCCCGCCAACTGGGAAGAGCTCGCCGCCACCGCCAAGAAGCTGACCAAGCGCGACGGCGACCGCGTCACCCGCTGGGGCATGATGATGCCCTCGAACTACGACTATGGCGGATGGATCCTGCAGGCCCTGACCCATTCGAATGGTGGCCAGTGGTTCAATGTCGATTACGGCGGCGAGGTCTATTACGATACCCCCTCGATGCTCGGCGCCCTGACCTTCTGGTCCGACCTCGTCGCCAAGCACAAGGTCCATCCGGCAGGCGTGCAGGCCGGCGGCGCGGTCTCCTCGGCCTTCCTCTCCGGCCAGGCCTCGATGATGCTGCTCTCGACGGGCTCGCTGACCCATATCCGCAACAACGCCAAGTTCCCCTACAAGGTCGCTTTCGTCCCGAAGAACGTGAAGAACGAGGTTCCGATCGGCGGCGCCTCGCTGGTCATCCCGACCGGCGTCGAGGGCGAGCGCCGCAAGGCCGCCTGGACGCTGATCAACTGGATGACGAGCCCTGAGAAGTCCGGCTGGTGGAGCCGCGCCACCGGCTACTTCGCGCCGAACAAGGCCGCCTATGACACAGCCGAAATGAAAGAGTTCATCGCCAAGAACCCCGATGCCGGCATCGCGGTGAGCCAGCTCGCCTTCGCCAAGCCGTGGTTCGCCACCTACAAGACCGTCCCCGTCCGCAAGGCGATCGAGGACGAGCTCGCCGCCGTGCTCTCCGGCAAGAAGCAGCCCAAGGAAGCGCTCGCCGCCGCCCAGAAGCAGGCCGACGAGATCATGCGTCCTTACGTCGAGCAGACCGCGCTCAAGCTGCCGACCAACTGACGCTGGCGATCGACGGCATGCCCTGCCTTGAGCCGGGCATGCATTCTTCGCCCCGCCACCGCCGTCATGGTCGGGCGCGTCCCGACCATCCACGTCTTCCCTTCATCCACCTCGCAAGACGTGGATGCTCGGCACAAGGCCGAGCATGACGGGAGATCATACCCGGACATCAGACACCATGCTCATCGCCCAGATCACCGACCTGCATATCCGCCCGCGCGGCAAGCCCGCCTATCGCGTCTCCGAAACCAATGCGCTGAGCGAACGGGCGCTCGATGTCGTCGCCCGGCTCAGCCCGCGCCCCGACCTTCTGGTGATCACAGGCGACCTCACCGATTGCGGTCTGCCCGAGGAATACGAGTTGCTGCGAGCGATGCTCGCTGGCCTCGGCATGCCGATCCTGTTGGTCCCGGGTAACCATGACCGTCGCGAGACGCTGATCGACGGGCTTGGCCTGGATCAGCGCCAGGTTCTCGACGACGGCTTCGTCCAGTTCGTCGCCGATCTCGGGCCGATGCGGCTGATCGGACTCGATACGCTGCTGCCCGGCAAGAGCGCCGGCGCGCTCTGCGACAAGCGGCTCGCCTTCCTCGAACAATCGCTGGAGGAGGCGAACGGCAAACCGGTCGCGATCTTCATGCATCACCCGCCCTTCGACTGCGGCATCGCCCATATGGATGCGATCCGGTTGCTGGACGGCGCGGAGGAGTTCGCCGCGATCGTCTCACGCTATCCGAATGTCGAGCGCATCCTCTGCGGCCACCACCACCGGCCGATCGTGACGCGCTTCGGCGGCACCATCGCCCAGATCGGACCAAGCGTGACGCATCAGGTCACGCTCGACCTCTCGGAGACGAGCGCCGCGACCTTCCACATGGAACCGCCCGCCTACCTGCTGCATTCGTTCAGGCCGGCCGCCGGTTTCGTGACGCACACGGCCTATGTCGAGCGTTTCCCGGGCCCCTACCCCTTCGTGCTGGATGCCGACTATCCCGGCGACCACTGACAAGGGCGCGTGTCGCTTGCGTCATTGACGGAAGGGCGCTTCGCCCATACGAGCCGGGGATGGCTCCGCGCGGCCATCCCTTTCAACAGCGCTATCCCCGAAGGAGACAACCCGAGAATGAGCAATTGGCCCGTACACGGAAAGATCACCGGCCCGATCGTGATGATCGGCTTCGGTTCCATCGGCCGCGGCACCCTGCCGCTGATCGAACGGCATTTCGAGTACGACAAGTCGCGCTTCGTGGTGATAGCGCCCGATGATGCCGACCGTGCCTTGCTCGACGAGCGCGGCATCCGCTTCATCCATGAGGCCGTGACGCGCGAGAACTACAAGACGCTGCTGGAGCCGCTCCTCACCGCGGGCGAGGGCCAGGGCTTCTGCGTCAACCTCTCGGTCGATACTTCCTCGCTCGACATCATGCAGTTCTGCTCGGATCTCGGGGTGCTCTATATCGACACCGTCAACGAGCCCTGGCTCGGCTTCTATTTCGACCACAGCAAGGGGGCGGCCGAGCGCTCGAACTACGCCCTGCGCGAGGCGACCATCGCGGCCAAACATGCCCGCCCCGCCGGTACGACCACCGCGGTCTCCTGCTGCGGCGCCAATCCCGGCATGGTCTCCTGGTTCGTGAAGCAGGGCCTGCTCAACATCGCCGCCGATCTCGGCCTGGAGACCCCGGAGCCGAAGACGCGCGCCGAATGGGGCGCGCTTGCCCAGCAGGTCGGCGTCAAGGGCATCCACATCGCCGAGCGCGACACCCAGCGCGCCCGGCAGCCGAAGCTGCCCGGCGTCTTCGTCAACACCTGGTCGGTCGAAGGCTTCGTCTCCGAGGGCATGCAGCCGGCCGAGCTCGGCTGGGGCACCCATGAGACATGGATGCCGGAGAACGGCCGCACCCATGAGAGCGGCTGCCAGGCGGCGATCTACCTGCTCCAGCCCGGCGCCAACACCCGCGTCCGGAGCTGGTGCCCGACGCCCGGCTCGCAATACGGTTTCCTGGTGACGCACAACGAGTCGATCTCGATCGCCGACTACTTCACCGTCCGCGACGAGGCCGGCCAGGCCGTCTACCGGCCGACCTGCCACTACGCCTATCACCCCGCCAACGACGCCGTTCTCTCGCTGCACGAGATGTTCGGCGCGGCCGGCGAGGTGCAGGACAAGCACCACATCCTCGAGGAGAACGAGATCGTCGACGGCATCGACGAGCTCGGCGTGCTGCTCTACGGCCATGGCAAGAATGCCTACTGGTACGGCTCGCAGCTCTCGGTCGAGGAAACCCGCCGGATCGCGCCGTACCAGAACGCCACCGGCATGCAGGTGACCTCGGCCGTGCTCGCCGGCATGGTCTGGGCGCTGGAGAACCCGAACGCCGGCATCGTCGAAGCCGACGAGATGGATTTCCATCGCTGCCTCGAGGTGCAACTGCCTTATCTCGGCCCGGTCACCGGCCACTATACCGACTGGACTCCGCTCGATGGCCGCCCCGGCTTCTTCCCGGAAGACATCGACGAGAGCGATCCCTGGCAGTTCCGGAACATCCTGGTTCGGTAAAACCTGTCACTCCGGGGCAGGCGCGTAGCGCCTGAACCCTGAACCCATGACCGGGCTCTCGACACGTTCGAGCCCGGTCGGCGTCGCACCCGGTCGTGGGTTCCGGGTTCGGCCCTTCGGGCCGAACCCGGAATGATACGCGGCTAGGGCACCCGTTTGACGTTCACCCCAGCCAGCAGCGCCCCACCGGCCAGGAAGAAACCGATCAGCACGGCGAGGCCCGCCCGCTGACTCGCGAAGGCCGTCGTCGCCAGCGCGACCAGCGTCGGCCCCAGGAAGGACGTGACCTTCCCCGAGAGGGCGAACAGCCCGAAGAACTCGCCCACGCGATCGGGCGGCGCGAGCCGCGCCATCAGGCTGCGCGACGACGCCTGCAGCGGCCCCGCGACGAGGCCGATCAGGAGGCCAAGGCCGAGATAGACCTTCTCCGGCACCGACGCGAAGAGCCCATCCCCGGGCGCCGCCGGCACGGCCTCCACGACGAAGAAGATGCGATCCGGCGCCAGCGAGAGGATGCCGAGACAAGCGACGAGTAGGCAGCCGATCGCGCCCAGCACCACCGCCTTGCCGCCGATCGCGTCGTCCACCTTACCGCCGAGCCAGGCGCCGAGCGTGCCGGTGATGGTCAGCATGATCCCGAAGATGCCGATCTCGATCGTCTGCCAACCGAAGACGCCGGCAGCGTAGATGCCCCCGAAGGCGAACAGCGCCACCAGCGCATCCTGGTAGATCATATTGGCGAGCAGGAAGCGCCCGAGCGAGGGCAGGCGCGGCAATTCCGCGAGCGTCGCCTTCAGCCGGCCGACGCCGCCTTTGGCAGCTTCGGCTAGCCTCATGCCGGTCGGCGGCGAATCCGGCGTCAGCAGGAACATCGGCGCCACGAACATCACGAACCAGAGCGCGGTCAGCGGCCCCGAAAAGCGATCGCCCTCGCGGGTCGCCGCGTCGAGCCCGAAGATGGGCGTCAGCCCGGCCAGCGTCTTGCCCGTGACCGGCTCCGCCGCCAGCAGGCCGAGCGTGACCGCCAGCGAAACGAGCCCGCCGAGATAGCCGATCGCCCAGCCCGTGCCCGAGAGCCAGCCGAGCCGCTCCGGCGGCACCAGCCGCGTCATCATCGCGTTGTTGAAGGTCGTCGCGAACTCGGCGCCGATTGTCGCGAGCACGAAGCCGCCAAGCGCGATCGGCACCGCGAGGGGCGAACCCGGCACCGCGAACCAGAGCGCGCCCGAGCCCAGCACGAGGCAGGCGCCGAACACGGCGATCCAGGGCTTGCGCGGCCCTGTGCGGTCGGCGATGCCGCCGAGCAGCGGCGAGAGCAGCGCGATGCAAAGGCCGGCGAACCCCGTCGCATAGCCCCACAGCGCCTGCCCCTGCGCCGGATCGGAGGCGAGCGCCGCGGCGAAGAACGGCGCAAAGACGAAGGTCGTGATCAGCGTGAAGAAGGGCTGCGCCGCCCAGTCGAAGAACAGCCAGGCGGTCACGGCGCGGCGGGGTGGATAAGGGGTCGGCAGCGTTTCAGCCCGATCCGCGGACGAACTCATGGCCATGGCGGGCTGATCACCATGCCAGACGGCAAACAATGGGACGACATCATCCCTGGCGGAGCGAAGCGTAGACCCGGGATCCATGCCGGAACGCTGATCCTCGAAGGCCCAGGCATGGATCCCGGGTCTCCCTCCGGTCGCCCGGGATGACGGCGCGTTTCAAACATGTAAGCTACCTGGATCGCCACTCACTGCAGCGTCGTCTCGGGATCGCCGCCGCCGCGCGCCAATTCGATCTCGGTGATCGCCACCAGCACCTCGGCACGCTCCTTCAGGGTCCGCGCCTCCAGCAGCGCCTGCTTCTCGCGCGGCCCGAACGGGCACATCATCGAGAGCGCATTGACCAGCGCCTCGTTGGGCGCCTCGTTGACGCCCTTCCAGTCGATCTTGAGGTCGCTCGCCTTGGCGAAGGCGCGCAGCGCCTTGAGCAGCGCGGCGCGGTCGACCTCCTCCTCGCCGGCGCGGGCTGTGAAGTCGATGATGAAATCGTCATAGGTCACGCGGCACTGCCGGTAGGCCGTCGTGACCGGGAGTTCCTCCGCGACGCGGAAACGGGCGATGCCGGTCAGCGTCAGGATATAGCGATCGTCGCCGGTCTCGGCGAATTGCGTGATCCGGCCGAGGCAGCCGACCTGAAGCAGCGGCGGCGTCGCCGACTGGCGCCCGGTCTCCAGCTCGGGCTGGATGATGCCGACGGTGCGACGCGAGCGGATCGCGTCGTCGATCATCGCGATGTAGCGAGGCTCGAAGATGTTGAGCGGCATCTGTCCGCGCGGCAGCAGGAGTGCGCCACCCAATGGGAAGACCGGGATCACCGACGGGCAATCCTCGGGCCCCTTGTAGACGGCGTTCATGCCCATCTGCGGCAACTCCATGATCAGGAGAACAGCAGGGCCGAGAGCTTGCGTCGACCGGCCATGCTGTGCTCGTCCATCGGCCCCCACGCCTCGAAGAATTGCAGCAACTGCTTGCGCGCGCCGTCCTCGTTCCACTTGCGATCGGCCTTGATGATGGCGATCAGATGGTCGACGGCCTCCTCGCGGCGATCGCGGGCGTTCAGCGCCAGCGCCAGATCGAAGCGTGCCTGATGGTCCTTCGGGTTGGCCGCGACCTTGGCCTCGAGTTCGGCGGTGTCGCCCAGCGAAGCCGCCTGCTGCGCCAGTTCGATCGCGGCGCGCACCGCCGCGACGACCGGGTCGGCCGCCTTCGCCTCGGGCACCGTGCCGAGGATACCGGTCGCGCCCTCGATATCGCCCATGTCGAGATGCAGCCGCGCAAGGCCCGCGATCGCCGCGAGATTCTCGGGCTCCAGCTCGAGAACATGCGCATAGAGCTCGCTCGCGCCGGCCGCATCCCCGGCCTCGGCGGCGGCCTGGGCGGCCGAGATCAGCTCCTCGGTGGCGCCCGGCCCCATCTTGCCGACCAGCTTCTCGATGAAGGCCTTGACCTGGCTCTCGGGCTGCGCGCCCATGAAGCCGTCGATCGGCTGGCCCTGCTTGAAGGCGATCACAGCCGGAATCGACTGGATGCCGAGCTGGCCCGGTATCTCCGGGAAGTCGTCGATGTTCATCTTGACGAGCCGGACCTTGCCGCGCGCCTCCTTGACCACCTTCTCGATCACCGGGGTGAGTTGCTTGCACGGGCCGCACCACGGCGCCCAGAAATCGACCAGCACGGGCTGGTTCATCGATTCGGCCACGACGTCCTGCCGAAACCCTTGAGTTGTCGTGTCCTTGATCAGGCCGGGTTGCTCGGCCGCATCGCCATTGACCAGCATCGGTCGTCCTTCGTCGCGCTCGGATCAGAGAATATTCGGGTTCGGTCGCCGCTGCGGCCGGACCATAGATGGGGAGGATCAGCCGTTCTGTCCATCATCGGGAACCGGCAAATCGACAATCAGCGGCTCATGACCCGTGTCGCGCAGGAAGGCCAACATGTCGTCGCGCCCGATCCGCAGCGTCGCCGTGTTGATCAGCGGATGGAAATTCATGTCCGCGCCGGTGGTGAGGTTGCGGTCCAGCACCATCGTCACCGCCCCGGCCCGGTCGTTGATCACGGCGAAGGCCGTGACCGAGCCCGGCGTGACGCCGAGCTTCTCCATCAGCGTCTCGGCCGAGCAGAAGGAGAGCCGCCCGCTGGCGCCCAGCGTCTCGTGCAGGCGCTTCAGGTCGATGCGGGCATTCTCCCGCGCCGAGACCAGGAAGAGCCGGCCCTTCTTGTCCTTCACGAACAGGTTCTTGGAATGCAGCCCCGGCAGCGTGCCGCGCAGCGCCTGCGATTCGGCGACTGTGAAGACCGCTTCGTGATCGATGCGATCGAACGCGATTCCACGCTCCTTGAGATAGGCACAAAGCTCATCAGGAGTCAGATGGGTGGCGGTCGGGACGGTCTGTAGCATCGGATGATGTCGGATTCGCACTGGAAGGAGACCTCAATGGGCCTGCCCGCGTTGCCTAACGCTCCGGAATGCCGGCCACAAGCACCGTTTTGGCCTATCGGGAAGCCGCTGAACGCGGGCATCCGGCCCGATTTCGCTAAGCATGAAATTTCCGCAACAAGGCGCTTGCAATGCGCGCCGCCTTGGGGCAATAAGCCGGCCTCCGCGGCGGAAACGACGCGGCCATGTCCTGATGCGGGAGTAGCTCAGGGGTAGAGCACAACCTTGCCAAGGTTGGGGTCGAGGGTTCGAATCCCTTCTCCCGCTCCAGGACATCACACGGCCAGAGAGGCACGCAAGCGTCGGGTTTCCCGGCGCTTTTTGCGTTTTGACTTGGCCGTCGTTGGAGGCAAGCAGAAGAGTCGCGAAGCGCCGCGGTTACACCGTGGTTACAAGGGCACTCCGGGCGGCGAAAGTTTGCCCCAGTGCAGGCCGGCTAAGCCTTACTGCCTAAGCCAATTCTTTCGATGACACCGCAGACAATGCAGGTGCGGCGTTCGCGTATTCGCAATGGCGGGAGTCCGTAGCGGCACCCCTTATCTGCAAAACAAGGTATGTGCTAGGCAGACCGCAGGGCTTGTCATGTCGGATGGGCCAAGTGGATGTAGAATCAAATGGCCGGATCAGAACCTACCAACTGGGTCGAAATTGCCCTTCGTGACGGGCACCTGCAACTAATCCAGTCGGGCCGAAGCGAGAAGATCCGCTACGTTGCCGCCAATATCACAGAAGGATGGAGCGACCCGGAGGAAAAGGTTCGCGCATCCTACTATGCGGAATTGATCTATCGATATGGATATGCCCCTGAGGTCCTCGGCGTGGAAGTGACGGTTCCTGACCGTGTGCCTTACGACCGTGCAGACCTCGTCATATTTCGTGACAAGGCCCGTACGCGACCCTTCGCCGTCATCGAATGCAAGCGTGACGGGGTTACAGATACGGAACTGCGACAGGCAGTTGAGCAGGCTTTTGGCAACGGCCATGCGCACAAGTTCCGCGCTGAATATATCGGCGTGATCGCAGGCCAAACCCGTGCTTTTTATGACTGCTCCGATAGATTCGGTGTACTTGAGCGTGAAGCTAACATCGTCGCAGACTTGCCCGTAAAATATGGCAAACCCGAAGAGTTCAAGTATTACTATGCTGCCCCGCCGAAGCCCGATATTTCGGCAGTGGGCCGCGACGACCTCATCAAGACAATTCGGAAGTGCCATCAAACACTTTGGGGCGGCGGGCGGCTTTCTCCGCCCACTGCCTTCGGCGAGTTGTGCAAGCTCATTTTCGTCAAAACGCGCGATGAGAAGAAGCCACGCCGAAAGGGTGAGCCATACGAGTTCCAGATCAAGACCAATGAGACCCCTGACAGGTTGGCTAAGCGCATCCGCACGCTTTATGAGGCTGAGCAGGCGAATGATCCTGAGGTCTTCAACGAGGGCATTCGGATTGACGACGTCACCCTAAAGAACGTTGTTCTCCACCTCGAAGGCGTGAACCTCACGGCGACCGACCTTGACACCAAGGGCGTCGCCTTCGAGCAGTTCATGGATGGGTTCTTCAAGGGCGATTTTGGGCAGTATTTCACGCCTCGAAACATCATCGCTTTTTCGATTCAGATGCTCGGGATCGACAACAACGACACGGTGATGGACCCAGCGTGCGGATCGGGCGGCTTCCTGCTTCATGCTCTCGACCACGTTCGCAGACAGGCCAGTGAGTTCTACAGCGAAGATAGCTCCCAGCATTTCAACTATTGGCATGATTTTGCGGAAAAGAGGCTCTTCGGGATCGAGATCAACGAGGAGATTGCGCGCGTCGCCAAGATGAACATGATCGTCCATGACGATGGACACACCAACGTGATCGGCAATGACGCTCTGGAGCCCCTCACGGTCGTTGCCGCCCGCAACGAAACGTTTGCAAGGATAATGGGTATTGACCGGGCCACCGGCAGGCGTGACGAGACCAAAGGCTTCTCGAAAATTCCGACGAATCCGCCCTTTGGCGCCGTGGTCAAGGAAGAGCTGCACACTTACCTGAGTGGCTACGAGCTATCCCGGTATGTCGCCAAAGGCGCCGGGGGCGACGACGATTTCGACGATGCAACCAGCCCACGTTCCGGCAAGAAAGCAATCAAGCAGCGCGCCAGCGTCAAGACCGAAATTATCTATGTTGAACGCATCTGGCAGCTTTTGAGACCCGGTGGGCAGGCGGCGGTCGTCCTACCCGACGGACTCTTGACCAACGCCAGCCTTCAAGGTGTCCGCGAATGGCTGCTAGAGCGATTCAAGGTGTTGGCTGTTGTCTCACTACCGCAATATGCCTTCGCCCATTATGGCGCGGGCGTAAAGTCCAGCGTCGTCTTGCTTGAAAAGCGTCCGTTTTCGACGACCAAGCGCAATGGCACGGACATCGTCGTGGTAAGCGGGGCTCGTGATGACGAGCCGATCTTCATGGCGATGGCCGAGAACATCGGTTACGACGCAGCCGGGCGAAACACTTATCAGATTGAGATTTTAAGCGAGACTTCCGAGACTATGCGTATCGAGCGCCACCGCTCCGATCTCTTCGACTGGAAAGTCACCTATGACTGGAAGCCGGGAGAAGGACGGAAACCCGGGACTTGGAGCGAACGCCACCGTGAGGTGACGCCTGGAAGTGGTTTGCTAGCCCAGTACGCGGCTTTCCAGAGGGACCCGACGCCTTTTTTCGTCTAGCCCCCGCTCCCGCAAGGCAGGCAATCTGCTTCGCGGTGCAACGGGGGGAAACAGGCGCCAGACTGGACCCTCAATTCTTGGAGTTGAAGCGGCGGAAGGAAATCCGATACGCGAGGCCACTCTATCCACTCACAAAAATCGGCGCGCTAGCCGAGTTCATCCAATACGGTATCTCCGAACGGGCGAACACGGATGGCGCTGGTGTGCCGATAATCCGTATGAACAACCTGCAACCGCTCGGCTGGGACCTTTCGGACCTCAAGCACATCGAGCTGGACGAGGCCGCGCTACAAAAGCACAGGCTCGCACCCGGCGACATTCTATTCAATCGCACCAACTCCAAAGAGTTGGTTGGCAAGTGTGAGGTCTTCAACGAGCCGGGCGACTGGGTATTCGCTTCCTATCTCATCCGTGTTCGGCTGGATCGCAGCAAGGCCTTGCCCGAGTTCGTGTCGGCCTTCCTAAACACGGAAGCCGGGCGGATGCAGATCGACCAGGTGAGCCGTCAGATCGCGGGCATGTCGAACGTAAATGCGGAGGAGCTTCGAGAGCTGGAGATTCCACTTCCGTCGGACCTCGCGCACCAACGCACATTGATCTCCGAACTAAATTCGGCGGTAGCTCAGCGCGATAGGCACCTTCGAGACGCGGAAGGATTGATAGGATCGCTCGACGAATTGGTAACCAGCGAACTCAAACTGCCCAAACCAAACTCAATGCCCAACGGTGGTTATGCTGCCCTGCGAGGCGCTGTGAGGTCCTTGAGCAATCTGTCCGCCGATTATCACCATCCGGAGCGCATTCGCGCGCTGCGGTTGATTAGTTCTGTGCCGCACGACAATTTGGCCGCCTTAGTCACTTTCGAAAAGGCGATCCAGAAAGAGCCGGGCACCACGCGGTATCTCGGCCTTGCATCTGTCGCCAGCAATTCTGGGCAACTGACCAATGCTGTCGAAACAGCATCCGGGCAATGCTTCAGGTTCCAGGCTGGGGACATCCTTTACGCGCGTCTTCGTCCTTACCTTAACAAAGTTTGGGCGTCGACGTTTAGCGGGGTTTGCTCGACGGAGTTCCACGTTATGCGAACGAAGGATGCACGTCTCCTGAAGCCTGAATACCTTGCGGTAGTGATGCGAACAGAACTGATTGTCGCCCAGACCAAGCATATGATGACGGGCAACACTCATCCGAGGATCGCCAATGAGGACGTGGTGAACCTTGTGATCCCCCTTGCCGATCCGAACGTGCAAGATCGGATCGTCGCCGCCGCCCGTGAGCGAGAAGTAGAAGCAAACCGGCTGCGCGAAGAAGCCCATACCATTTGGCAGGCCGCCCGAGAGCGGTTCGAAGACCGCTTGTTGAATGGAGTAGCTTCATGATCCTGCCCGGCATCCTTCATTATTCGCTGGGTGGATTCGCCGTCATCCGAGGTGTCGCACCGTTGGGTGACCTGGCTCGCTGTTCGCGTTTCGATCCTGCCTACCAGCGCAATCTGATCGACACCCACAAGGCGGAGATCGAACGCTTCCTTGCAGACCGGCAGTTTCTATTTTTCCCCGAGGTCGTGCTGTCCGCCTCGCTCAAGTTCGACTTCGACAAGGCACATCGCCGTGTAGTGGAGCCGCTCGGCGATCTGTTCACGGGCAAGGGGTTCGTTTCAAACGTCAACGGCCTCAAGATTACTGTGCAACAAACAAAATTGCCGAAGGCGCTGGAGACGGTCGGTGGGGTCAATGCTCCCACTTTGGTTTATCTGGAGCTGCCAGAGGGCGAGCTGAACGCAGGCGATGAGGTGAAACTGTTCCGCATTGACGGCAATCATCGCCTCAGTGCTGCCAATGGCCTCAAACCTGGACAGGAAACATACAACCTCGGAACGCCATTCTGCATCGTGTTGCATCAGGACCCGATGCATGCTCGGCAGTTCGAAAAGGTAGTGTTCCACAACATCAACGCTAAGCAGATACCGTTAACGTCGGAGGAAAATTTACGCCTCATTCTTGAAGAGGGAGACGGATCGCTATTCAAGGACGCTGATCTCGTAAGTAACCCGAGCCTTGGGCCGGCATACCTAATGGCGCGGAAACTTCTTCCCGAGTTCGAGCCAAAATTTCTGTCTGGTTTGACGAAGCACTTCGAGAGCCGCCACACGCTGGCGCTCGGCCTCTCTCAGTTCTTGATGGCGCGCGATGATGCACTCGGCAAGGCAGCTACCACAGAAGATATCAACGCTCAGATTGGTCCGATCCGTGAGGCCTTGAAGCGTACGAATGCGATGTACGAGGACTCGCAGCACCAGAAGCTGCGAGAAGCAGGATGCCACGGCGTGCTCACGGCCGCCGTCTTCTTCGCCTATAAGAACAATGGCGCTCAGCTTCCCGCCTTTGCCCGTTGGGTCACGAGCAATCGGATAGATAGACTAACCCCTGCCGGTACCACGCGCGGGTTAGGCTATCATTATCACTTGGGCCAGACCCAGGCCGTGGATGCAGCGAGCCTTGTGGAGGTCTTTGAAAGCATCCTTCGGGCGCGTAGCCGAGATGTCTTCGTCTCGATGGAGTTCGGGGGCCATACCAACCACGTCTACAAGGCTATCGAAAAGGCTATTGCCGAGGTCAACGCAAAGCACTCGCTCGCCCAGCTCGACCTCGCCTTGAAGCCAATTCGCATTGACCGCGTCATCAAGGGGCATTCCTATACTATCAATGACGAAATCCTCAGTGTCATTGACGGTTCCGGTCTGCTGATTGCCGACCTCACGCAAGGAAATAAGAATGTCTATCATGAAGTTGGCTTCATGATGGGACTCAACAAGGGGCGCGGGGGCGATCAAGACAACTTCATCTTGATAGCCGATCAGAATGAGCTCAAGGGAGACAATTCGATCGGTTTCAATTTACGCCCGTGGCAACAGTTGCGATTCACAAGTGATCTTGAGCTAGTTGGAATGCTGACCGATGCATTCGAAAAATACTACAAGCTGTAGGTGTCTCTAGAATGAAATTTGCCAAACTGATCCGGATTCACTTCAGCTGGGCCCTTAAAACCCACCACGCGGCGCAGCTGGTGATGGCGCGTTCGAGGTCGTCGCCATCTCGGATCAGCGCACGAACGCTCTCCGGCAGTGCGACACCCAAGGCTTCGATCGTGACGGGCACGATCGCGTCGAGATCGATCCCGTTCAGCGCGGGAAGATTTGCTGCGGTCTCGCTGAATTCGCGGAACTGGTCGAGGCTGTATGTCGTCATCGACATCTCGACGACATAGGCCAGCGTCGGTTCGCGACCTGCTGCCCGTTTCTCGGCGTTCGGCAGGTTGATCGTCCCCGGCAGCCGCAGGAGCCGATCAATGTTTTGGCAATGGTCGCCACCGAGCTCAGCGGCGATCTGTCTATTTGCGCGCTCGACGCGATCGAGATTAGTCGTCGCCTCGGAGAGCTTCCAGTAGGCGTGATATCCGCCCCCGGAGAACACGATGATCGACGGGGGCAGCGGGTATGCCTTAAGCCGCGCCAGTCCATCGAGGTGATCGATATCGACGTGGAGACAGCCTGCCTCGATGATATCCTTCTTGGTTGCCTTACCGCCCGGGAAGTCGTCGCGGACGCGATTGGCGCTAAAATATAGGTTCTGCTTCCCATTCAGCGCCTGGATGTAGGTGAGCGCCTGCTCGCGCTCTTGTGGATCGAACACTTTGCCGGTCAGACCGCCAGTCGACTTGATTGCCGACAACGCCCAGCGGCTGTCCGGTTGGAAGGCTCGCAGGAACGCGATAGCGGCGGAGGTATCACCCTGTGGGCGGAGTTTCATGCTCCGGCCCTCCAGACGATTTCGATGTGGGCCACGTCACCGATGACTATGAAGCGATAACGACCCGGCGGCAGCACGACAACGTGGTCGAGAGCCGGCAATGCAATGCCGGCCTGTTGAGCTGCCAAGCGATCCACCATCGAACCGGGCTGGCCCGGCGGGCTCAGAAATTCGTCCTGGTCGTCCCAGGCGCGAAAGGTTTTGTGGTTCTGGCTCACTGGTCGCCTCCCGTGCGAGAGGCTTCGATGACAGCCAACACATCGCTCAGGCGAACGAGCTTCCGCGAGTTGAATGGCTGGAACACCGGCAACCCGCCACTGTTCGCTAAGCGGAGCAGCTGCCAGTAGCGAGCGCCGACGAGTTCGGCCGCTTCTTTCAGGCTAAGCAATTTTTCGGGGGTATCGGGCATGATTTGGCTCCTCGTGATGGGAGCCAGCCAATTACGGGGATTTTATCCGTCGGTCGGGGGCGGAATGTCGGGAGTGATCGCCCCGATCAGGCCAGATCCAGACGTTTCAGGAGCGCAACAATTTTGCCGATGTCGCGATTGCGCTGCTGCACCATCTCGTCCGAAAGGGCCGACCCGACGGTGCAATACCGATCCATATCTTTTTTGAATTTATCTCTCAGAACCTTCACTATCGAACGCTGCTTATCTTCATCTTCATTATCGAAACTAGGAAACGACCTAACGCACATCTCGCGGATTATTCTACCGACTTTGATCGCATTTGGTTTCGCCGGGTCAAACTCGCGGTGATAGCGCTGGCCGAGCACGTACAGCATCGACTCGTCTCGCAAGCGCTCGGGTGAACCGATTTTTGGGCTCTCTCCGACAAGAGCCAGTATAGCCGCGTTCATTCGTCCTTCGACCATCGGACCATCGGCCACATGGCGCTCGATAATCGGCTTTAAGATTTGCCGAAGCGCAAACACCGCTCCGTAGGCAGCGTCGACCTGATCATCGAATCTTTTTTCGTCCTGCGAGCCTATCCAGTATCGGTCGTCAGGCCCTAGATTTTCGCCAATCTTCGCCGTCCGGCCGCGTGTCAGATGAGATTTTGGCATCTGCCTAGCAGCTCCCGGGGGCCGGCGAGCGACACCCTCTGAATGATTGATATGCTGCCATAGCCCATGTGCCCGCGCGCGCGCAGCTGCGGCGAACCCCCAATTCGGAATATGTGGGGACGGTACGGTAGCGCAGTATGGGCACAGAGCCGTATTGGAATGAGGGTGCTCAATTGCACGATTTATCGCGACAAACAGATAACCCTCCTTCGCACACCATTACTTCATCCGTAATTCTTAGCATTATTTTGAGTCTATTCCCTTCAGAATTTACCGACAAGCAGGTATTCCTTGCCGATGCGCTTTTTAATGCGGCGAACTTAGTATTGCCTCGGAAGGGTCCATCGCGCAAAACCAAAGTTTTCGCCAAGCGCTCTGATCTATCATCTGAATATACAATGCTTTCGGGATGCTTTGGCAACCCTGTTGCCTTATCGAGATTGCTGGCCTCAAGATCGCCGTTCATGAATGCGACACGCCCCGCCAATGTACCCACTGGATTTTGTACAACAACAGAAGGAGGCGCTGTTGTTAGCTCGACGTGAGTCTCATTTAAGCCAGCAACGATGGATCTCACAATAAGATCGCGAAGCCAAACATAGACGGGGCTATTCTCACCTACAGGCTTAATCAAGTCGGTATGCTTGACAGAAAATCCCCGCTGCTCTTCGCATGACTGAGAAAATAACTTCGGGACAACGACCCCAATATCTTCTCTGGTTCCAAATATTTTCGACGAGACCCACAACCACCAGCTCTGCGTGATCTCCGGTTTGGTTTCAAAACCACAGGAGTACACAGGTGTAAACCTCCTGGGGAATTCTAAATTCTTCCGTCGCTGTAAAAGCTTCCAGTCCGTCTCAATTGTATCGAGGTAACTGCCGCCATCGGTGGTCAAATCTTTCAATAAGCCGCCGTTCCAGCCAAAGACAGTTGCGACCTGATCAATTCCACGGTCACGAGCTAAATCTGCCAGAGGTGAGCCCGCTGAGGGAACTCCGAGCAGGCCAACCGCCATAACGCGATCGAAGAGAACCGTCTTTTGCTCCAACGCCCAAATGTTAAACGAGCGTTTCAGCACAAGGCCGCCCATACTATGCGCTACAAACCAAACGTGTCGATGTTTTCTAAAAATCACAGATGCAGCAAGATCTCGGGCGACGCCGACCGCTACATCATCAAGTTTAGTCCGCGTTTGAAAATCAGCTTCATAATCGACTGCATAAACAGCGATATCTCCCATGCGCCCATGGCCAGGTAGCTGCATTTGGTCATTTTCAATTAGCGACGGCCAGCCCCCAAAAGAATCGCCCGGAGCACCCCCTAAACCGTGCACAAAAACCACAGCTCGATCCGCTACTTCAGATTTGGCTCTGTCCGTTAGAAGTTTAGGCTCAGCTGCACCAGTCACGGTAGCGGTCAGGAGCGAGATAAGCGCGAAAGCTATCACGGCTATCACGGTCATGACGCGCATCAGCATCTCTCCGTCAATGCAAACGGTGTTTTAATGTACACAGCTGCTTTGCTTCTCCTATCGTGAACGATGAGACACCCTCTCAACGCCACGACGTCAAAATCAGAAACCACAAATTTCTCGCCGGTCTGCAACGCATTAATCATACTTTTGCGACGCTCCCCCAGCAAATCGCGCGCAAGCAGATCAACTGGCGCATCAAAGCGGACAAGAGCTGTGGAAGCGGCCAATAAAAAACTATCTAGAATTCCAGGCTTTGCATACGCTTCGGGAGGAACTTGAGATAAATTTGTCAATGCTATTGATAATTTAGATCTATTGTTCGGCATTGGCACCAACGGTTGAATTTCGAAATTTTTTCCTGCCCCTTTTTGAATCAACTCCTCAGCCTGCCGAGCCGCCTCTTCTTGAGGCTGCCCTCTGCCGGGCGCATCCCTTGGTCTGCCGTTTGCGCCCCACTCCATCAAACACTTGCCCGCTTCGCTTCGCTGACAGACACCCCCACGCAAGGTCGATTGCGCTCCAACTTGCACCTGCTTACAGCTGCACGTGTCATATTCGACTTCTTCGGCGCTCGCGCTGACCGCAACCACGAGTGCCCCCGAGAAGATGCACAAAGCAATTTTTCCGAAGCTCATTTGATGCAATCCGCTAGTTACGAAAATTACTGGCGGTAACTAAACGCTCTAAACGAACGCAGATCAATCATTTGCTGTCATTCAGGCGATCGCGGGACCCGTGCATAATATCGGTGACGCAAATCTAGCATAGATGGCGGGGCGAGCCAGATCCGGATGGTACCGACTGAACGAATATCGGAAAACTTAGAGTGAAAAGCCCCAATAAATGCGTACTTAATTTGCATTTGTGAGTAGGAACAGAATAATATCTTAGACACCGATTCAAAGAGTGGTTGGCGGCTTAATCATCAATGGAGAGCTATGCGCCAGGCCATATAGCTGCATTGCTACAGAGGTTATCAGGAGTGGTCGCCCTCAGCTGCATCTGGATCAGCCGGGAGTGGTGCAAAAGGGTCCGTTTCCGGGAAGAGCTTCCTATCGCGGAGCCAACCACCAAACGCAGCCGGATTCACTGCACGCTCGATCGACGCCAGGCGAGTTCTAGCCCAATCCAGCATGCGCATTGTTTCGTCGTCCTCGATCGGCGCCGCCCAATCAATCCAGGCTCGAAGGTCGCGCGCTTTCGCCTGCAGCTGCACGATTTCCGCGATGAGCGCGTCGCGTTCATCCTCACGCTTGCGACGCGACTCAGCCAGCCGTTGGTTTTCCTCTGCGCGCCGCCAAATCCGCTTCTGTCGCTCTTGTTCGATTCGGTGCAAGCGGTCCGCTTCTAATCGTTCCTCGATCTCCACGGCGATCTCCAACGCCTGGTCCTCAAGAGAGAACGTTTTCCTGTCTTGCCAATCCTGGCGGCGTCCTCGGCTACCCCACATTGAGATTGAGAATTTCAGGTTACCCGTGAGGAGGTAGTCGAACTCCGGATACGCCTTGTTCCAGTACCAATCATGGTTGCTACCGCCCAACCGCAGGCGCCGTGCCTCTGCCTGCAGTTCGGTGGACGTCGGCAAATGCTTTACCTTCGCGACCTTTTCCGAGAGCTTGAAGTCAACGGACTCCTCGCCTCGCTTTGCGGTGAACCACTGCCGCGACAGCGCGATTTCGATACCCCGGCTCTCAGCATCGCGGAACACGACGTCGAGAATGTAAATCGCCCGCTCGATGGAAGGCTGCCCAACGGACAGCGCCGGGCTATTCTCACCAGAGATAGACACGACGCCGTGCTCGTCGGGCTTGGCGGTGCGAAAAGCTTTTGCAACCGATCTGAGGCTGGGATGCGGGTGCTCGACGATTTTCCACTCAACGCCTTTGCGTTTCGCCGAAAACTCGGGTTTGGGCTTCGAAGGTGCGCGGGCAAGGGCCACCGGTGTTTTCGTCTCAGGAAGCGGTTTAGGAAGCGGCGTAGGCGATAGAGAGGGCTCGAATGTGATAACTTCAAGCAGCGCATCGGCTGTTGATGTGAAGACCGCCCGCTTCGCGCGACGGCCCACAGCCTTATCGCGCCAGAATGCGGCTTTTGGCACCGGCACACGATGCGCCTCGCAGATTTGCCGTAACTGCCATTCGGGAAGGCCTAGATCGGATGCTACCTCCGGCACCGGGTGATCCCAGACCAAATCATAAAGTTGGCGGCGCGTCAGATTCGAAGTCATCGAGATATCGGCAGATACGGGAAAGGGCTCGCGGTTACCCCGCGGTTACAGTCTGCCCCCTCAATGGCAGTTCGCAGAAGTCACGCGAGTTCATACCAGTCAACCGATTGCACTCTGGACAAATCGTACTTCAGCGTAATAGCGTGACCCTGCTGGATGCGGGTGGAATACTGGAACAAGTCGCTAAATCGCTTGCCAAGGTTGGGGTCGAGGGTTCGAATCCCTTCTCCCGCTCCAGGACATCATAGCATATCGCAAGGTCGCAGGCGTCGGGTCTCCCGGCGCTTTTTGCGTTCTGGACCCCATACGCGCGATGAAGCGCCCGGTGCGTGCCGGACGCTTCCATCACTCTCTCCGACGCTGAAAGTCCCTACAACACCGACGACATGCCGCCATCGACATAGATGATCTGGCCGTTGACGTAGTCGGACGCCGCCGAGGCGAGGAAGACGGCAGCCCCGACCAGCTCCGCCGGCTTGCCCCAGCGCCTGGCCGGCGTGCGGCCCTTCACCCAGGCGTCGAAACTCGGGTTGTCGATCAGCGCCTGGTTCATGTCGGTGATCATGTAGCCCGGCCCGATCGCATTGGCCTGGATGCCGGCTTCAGCCCATTCCGCCGCCATGGCGCGGGTCAGCATCTTGATGCCGCCCTTGGCGACCGTGTAGGGCGCGACCGTCGCACGTGCGAGTTCGCTGGTCAGCGAACCGATATTGATCACCTTGCCGTGCCCACGCGCGATCATGCGCTTGGCCGCCTCGCGCCCGATCATGAAGGCCGAGGTCAGGTTAGTGTCGATCACCCGCTGCCAGTCGGCGGTCGCGAGTTCGACCATCGGCTTGCGGAACTGGATGCCGGCATTGTTGACGAGGATGTCGACAGTGATGCCCGCGGCGTCGAAGGCCTCGAAGGCCCTGACGATGTCGGCCTCCGAGGTCACGTCGAAGGCGGCAGGCTCCGCCGCATAGCCCGCTTCATGAAACTGCGACACGGTCTCGGCGACGCGCAGCGGGTCGGTGCCGTTGATCAGGATGCGGGCGCCGGCAACCGCGAGCCCTTCCGCCATGGCACGGCCAAGACCGCGCGAGGAACCCGTGACGAGGGCGGTCTTGCCAGTAAGGTCGAAGAGAGGGTTGGTCATCTGATCCTCACAGGCTGGAGCGGCGGACGGTGAGGTCCGAACGCTCGAAGACGGCGGGCAGAAGCTCGACGCCGAGCCCCGGCCCTTCCATCGGCAGGACATAGCCGTCCTTGAACACCGGCATCGTCGTGACGAGCTCGTTGTACCAGCCGGTATAGAAAGCGCGCACCGATTCCTGGATCAGCGTGTTGGGCTGGCTGAACGAAGCGTGGATCGCCGCGATGAAGCCGACCGGGCCGATGCAGTCATGCGGCGCGAAGGGGCGGTGATAGGTGTCGGCCATCGCCGCGATCTTGCGCCCTTCCGTCAGGCCGCCGGTCCAGCAGAGATCGGCCATGACGATGTGCATGGCGTCGCGGTCGAGCATGTCCTTGTAAGGAAAGCGCGAGCCCAGTGTCTCGCTGGCGCAGACCGAGACCGTGGTCGAGCGCGCAAATTCGGCGAGCGCCTGCGGCGAGTTCATCCGGATCGGGTCCTCGTACCAGGTCGGGCTGTACTGTTCGAGCTCGCGGGCGATCTTGATCGCGGTCGGCAGGTTCCAGAGCGAGTGCAGCTCGACCATGATCTCTATTCTGTCGCCGACCGCCTTGCGGATCTTCTCGAAGGGCTCGCAGGCCTTGCGCATCTGCTCGGGCGTGATGAACAGGCCGTGGTTCTCGATCGCGGGCGGATCGAACGGCCAGATCTTCATCGCGGTGATGCCGCTCTCGAGCAGGCTCTCGGCGACCGCGTCAGCCCGGTTCATGAACCCGCCGAGATCCTCATAGGGGCCTTCGGTCGCGCCGAGATTCCAGGTCGAGACCGGCTTGATGTTCTGCGAGCGGACGTAATTGTAGCCGGCGCAGGTGTTGTAGATTCGCTGCTTGTCGCGGCAGAGGCCGCCGAGCATCTGGTGCACCGGCTGGCCGCAGACTTTGCCGAAGACGTCCCAGAGCGCGATGTCGACGGCCGAGGTGGCGCGGGATTCGACCCCGGTCGAGGCCTGCGCCATCGGCAGGTTGGTCATCTCGCGATGCAGCGCCTCGATATGCAGCGGGTTCTTGCCGAGGAGGCGCATCGCCAGCGTATCGTGCAGATGCGCCTCGACGGCGCCCGCGCCGTAGAAGGTCTCGCCCAGCCCGATGATGCCGGCATCGGTATGCACGCGCACCCAGAGCACATTGGCGAACTCCTCCGTCCGCAGCGTTTCGAGCGCGGTGATCTTCATGGGCAGCCTCCCTGGCGGCGCGCATTCTTTGACAGCCGTTACGGCCGGTGAACGCTGTGGTTGATGCCGATCCGCCGGAAGCCGCAGCACGGCGGAACCCAACGGAACGGGGCAGACCATACGAGCGCTTGTAAAATATCACAATATGTTTAGTTTGGTTTTCAAGACTGGAGCCGCTCAACGAGCTCCGCGACGGAGGAACGAGATGGCGCAGCGCGCAAGCCGGCCGAAACTGGTGGAGGCGGAGGAAGCGGGCGCGCCGCAGCGCCGCAACCGCGTCAACCTGTTCGAACTGGCCTATCAGCGCATCGAGGAACTGCTGGTTCGCTGCGAACTCGCGCCCGGGCGCTTCCTCGCCATGCAGGACCTGCAGAACATCACTGGCTTCGGCCGCACGCCCGTCCACCACGCCGTCAATCGTCTCGCCGCCGACACGCTGATCGTGATCCGCCCGCGCCACGGCCTGCAGATCGCGCCGATCGATCTCGCCCGCGAGCGCGTGCTCCTGCAACTGCGCCGCGACATCGAGCGCTTCGTCATCAGGCTCGCCGCCGAGCGCGCCGGCCCGTCCCACCGCAACCAGATGCTGCATATGGAGCGCCTGCTCCGGGAACGGCGCAACGGGCTGACGTTGGCAGAGTTCAACCAGTTCGACCGTCGCATCGACCAGATGGTGCTCGCCGCCGCCGGAGAGCCCTTCCTCGAACACACGCTGCGGCCGCTCCACACCATCTTCCGGCGGATCGGCTTCATCTACCACACCCATATGGCGCAGCAGCCCAGCCTCGACGGCACCATCGACCACCACCTCTCCGTCCTGAACGCGATCGCCACGCGCAATGCCGAGCGAGCCGTCGCGGCTTCGGACGCGCTGATCGCCTTCGTCGACGGCATGTTCGACGAGATGGAGAGCCGCATCGATCCCTCCCTGCTCGATTGCAGCGTCGAACCGCTGCTGAGCACCTGACTCGAGCCACTTCCGAACAACAGGACGACGAGAAGCTGCCCGCCATGCGCATCATCTTTCACGGCGACAACGCCGCCTCCTTCAGCAAGGGCTTTGCCGAACTCGTCGATGGCGATGCGCAGGTCCGCATCCTCCCCGATGTCCTTGCGGCTCCTGCCGACAGCCAAGCCTATGCCGAGGCCGACGCGATCATCGGCGTGAAATTCGACGCCGGCCTGCCACGGCCGGAGAACCTCAAGCTCTTCCATGTGCCCGGCGCCGGCTATGACGCGGTCAATCTCGGCCTGCTGCCGGCGCAGGCGAGCGTCTGCAACTGCTTCGGCCATGAGCAGGCGATCGCCGAATATGTCATGGGCGCTCTGCTCGCCCGGGCCATCCCGCTGGCCGACGCCGACACGAGGCTGCGCCGGGGCGACTGGGCCTACTGGGCCGGCTCGCCCGACCGCGTCCATGGCGAGATCGCAGGCCAGACCATCGGTCTGCTCGGCTTCGGCCATATCGGCAAAGCGATCGCCCGCCGCGCCAAGGCCTTCGAGATGCAGGTGCATGTCGCCAATCGCAGCCCGGTCGCGACCTCGGAACTCGTCGACCGCGCCTTCACGCTCGACCGGCTCGACGAATTCTGCAGCTCGGTCGATGTCGTCGTCGTCTCCGTGCCGCTGACGGCGGACACCACCGGCATCGTCGGCGCGGCGGCTCTGGCGGCGATGAAGCCCGATGCCGTGATCGTCAATGTCGGCCGCGGCCCCACCATCGACGAAACCGCGCTGTTCGAGGCACTCCAGGCCCGCCGGATCGGCGGCGCGATCATAGACACATGGTATCAGTATCCCAATCCGGCCGAGCCTAATATTTTACCAGCGAAACTGGCTTTCCATGAGCTTTCAAACGTTTTAATGACACCGCACATGTCGGGTTGGACCAGCGGCACCATCCGCCGCCGGCAACAGACCATGGCGGACAACATCAAGCGGTGCTTCTCCGGTATCGCTCTCACCAACGTCGTGCGAGAAGGGCGCCCTTAGAGCATCGGACCGAAAAGTGGTTTTCGGTTTTCGGGCCAATCCGATGCTTTGAAGAGTGAGCCCAATCGCCAGCAAACCGGCCGCACGAAGCCGGAGCAACAACATGTGACCAGTCGCCAAACCGAGGAAACGGCACCATGAACCTGATGAAGCATCTCAAGATCGCCGGCACGCTGCTCGCGCTTGGCGCCGGCATGCTCGCCGCCGGCCAGGCCTCCGCCCAGTCGCTGGCCGACATAACCAAGCGCGGCAAGGTCCGTATCGGCGTGCTGATCGGCGCCCCGCCCTATGGCTCGGTCGACTCGACCGGCAACGCCATCGGCTATGACGCTGACGTCGCCGCCCTCGTCGGCAAATATATCGGCCTGCCGGTCGAGGTGGTGCAGCTCACCCCGCCCTCGCGCATTCCGGCGCTGGAAGCCAACAAGGTCGACTTCCTCGTCGCAACGCTGGCCCCGACCCCCGAGCGCGCCAAGGCGGTGATGTTCACCATCCCCTACAGCGCCTTCCAGATGGGTATCTACGCCAAGAAGGGCACCGCGATCAAAAGCTGGGCCGATCTCAAGGGCAAGAAGGTCGGCGTCAATCGCGGCTCCTCCGTCGAGCGCGAGTTCGTCAACCGCGAGAAGGAGCTGAACCTCACCATCCTGCGCTTCGAGGACGACTCGACCACGATGCAGGCGCTGTTCTCCGGTCAGGTCGAGGCCATCGCCGGCCCCGACGCCCAGGCTAACGCCGCCATCAAGGCGCGCGGCGAAACCGAGACCGAGGTCAAGTTCTTCTTCGGCATGCAGCCGAACTCGATGACCGTCCGCAAGGACGCCTTCGAGCTGCAGCAGTGGCTGAACAACGTGATCTACTACATCAAGCAGAATGGCGAGCTGAACGCGATCTCCGAGAAGTGGGTCGGCGGCCCGCTGCCGCAGCTGCCCACCTTCTGATACCGCGTACCGCGCCGGCACGGAGCCAATCGGCCCGTGCCGGCCTCTCTGATCCGCTGTCCCGCAGGCAAGAACGCCCACCTGATCCCGGGACCCGGCCCGCCCCCTGACATGGGGAGGAGTTCTCCTTGCAGTTCGACCCCGTCTTCGCCGAATCGGACCTGATCCTGAACGGGATCATGTTGACGATCGTGCTTTCGGCCAGCGCGATCGTGCTTGGCTGTACATTGGCGGTGCTGCTCGTGGCGCTGCGCACGCTCGCCGGGCGCTGGGCCGGATACGTCGTCGACGCCTATGTCGAGCTGATGCGCAACACGCCCTTCCTGATCCAGCTCTTCATGATCTTCTTCGGCCTGCCTCTGCTCGGCATCCGGATGTCCGGCGTCGAGGCGGCGCTGCTGACCATGACGCTCAATCTCGGCGCCTATTCGACCGAGATCATTCGCGCCGGCGTCGATTCGATCCACAGGTCGCAATTCGAGGCCGGCGTCTCGCTGGCGCTCTCGCGCCGCCAGGTCTTCCAGTATGTCGTACTGCAACCCGCCTTCGCCCGGGTCTGGCCGGCGCTGTCGAGCCAGTTCGTACTGATGATGCTTGCCTCCTCGATCTGCTCCTTCATCTCGGTCCAGGAATTGTCGGGAGCAGCCGCCATTGTCGAGCAGCGCACCTTCCGCAGCTTCGAGACCTACATCATCGTCACCGCCGTCTATCTGGTGATGGCACTGTCGCTGAAGGTCTTCCTGCTCTGGCTCGGGCGTAAGCTGTTTCCGCAGGTATCCGGCCTCGCCCGCCTCGCTTCCAAGGCGGAGGCCGCCTGATGCAGACCTTCGGTTGGCCCGAGGCCATGTTCATCTTCCGTGCAGCCGGCTGGACGCTGCTGCTCACCGCCATCTCCTTCGTCATCGGCAGCCTGATCGGCGGCGCCTTCGCGATCATGCGGCTGTCGCGGATCAAGCTGGTCCGGAATTTCGCCGCCGGCTACATCCTGGTGATCCAGTCGATCCCGGTGCTCATGGTCCTGTTCATGAGCTATTACGGGCTGTCGATCATCGGCATCGAGCTGCCGCCCTTCTTCGCCGCCTCGGCCTCGCTCGCCGTCTATGTCTCCGCCTATCTCGCCGAGATCTGGCGCGGCTCGATCGAATCCGTGCCGTTCCAGCAATGGGAGGCCTCGGCTTCGCTGGCGCATACGCCGGCACAGACCTATCGCTATGTCATCCTGCCGCAAGCCGTCCGCATCTCGCTGCCACCAACGGTCGGCTTCCTCGTCCAATTGGTGAAGAACACCTCGATCGTCTCGGTCGTCGGTTTCGTCGAACTCTCGCGAGCCGGACAGCTCGTCAACAACGCCACCTTCCAGGCCTTCCAGGTCTT
Organism: Allobosea sp. GW822-FHT03F07; assembly: GCF_058801345.1. NCBI lineage: Bacteria > Pseudomonadati > Pseudomonadota > Alphaproteobacteria > Hyphomicrobiales > Alloboseaceae > Allobosea > Allobosea sp. GW822-FHT03F07. The sequence goes on along the minus strand of NZ_JBXAND010000001.1, from coordinate 360,856 downwards.
CTCGCTGGTAGCGGTGATCTATTTCGCGATCTGCTTCCCGCTGTCCCGGCTCAGCCGCCATCTCGAAAAGGTGATGAATGCCAGCCGTTCTCATTGACGACGTCCACAAGAGCTTCGGCAAGCTGGAGGTGCTGAAGGGCGTCTCCCTCAATGTCGAAACGGGCCAGGTCGTCGCGCTCATCGGCCGCTCCGGCTCCGGCAAAAGCACGCTGCTCCGCTGCATCAACGGGCTCGAGGCGATCAATTCCGGCCGCATCGAGGTCGCCGGCCACGTCGTCGAGCAGGATCAGAAGAAGCTGCGCGAGCTCCGCAAGGATGTCGGCATCGTCTTCCAGAGCTACAACCTGTTCCCGCACCTGACGGTCGGCCAGAACATCATGCTCTCGCCGCGCATCACCCAGCACGTGCCGCAGGCGCAGGCCGAAACCCTGGCGCGCGAAGTGCTGGCGCAGGTCGGCCTCTCCGAGAAGTTCGACAGTTACCCCGACAACCTCTCGGGCGGCCAGCAGCAGCGCGTGGCGATCGCCCGCTCGCTCGCCATGCGGCCCAAGGTGATGCTGTTTGACGAGGTCACCTCCGCGCTCGACCCCGAGCTGACCGGCGAGGTGCTGCTGGTCATGGAGAAGCTCGCCAGGGACGGCATGACCATGCTGCTGGTGACGCATGAGATGAACTTCGCCCGCAATGTCGCGAGCACGACCGTCTTCATGCATCAGGGCAAGATCTGGGAGAGCGGCCCGTCGAAGGAGGTCTTCGGCAACCCGCAGACGCCGGAACTGCGCAACTTCGTCAGCGCCGGCGCCAAGTAACAGCACCAAGTAACGGCACCAAGCAACAGTGCCAGCGCCCCGGCGGAGCGTGCGGGCCTCAGGCCGCGAGCGCCAGGGCGCCTTCGCGCGCAATGCCGGCCTTGTCGAGTGCCTGCTTGATCCGCGCAATCTCGGCCTCCGGAAGTTTCATCAGCGGCGGCCGCACGAGCGACTTGTCGAGCCGACCGAGCAGCACCAGCGCCTCCTTCATGCGGTTGTGCATGTCGAGGAAGGGCGGCGCATAGAAGGCCTGCGACAGCGGAACGATGCGGTCGTTCACCGCCTGCGCCGCCTTGAGATCGCCTGCCTGCACCGCCCGCCAGAGGGCCACCTGCAGATCCGCGACGACGCTGCCCGAGCCGGACAGGAGCCCGTTGCAGCCCAGCGTCAGCGACGCCATCAGCCACGAAGAATGCGTCGTCAGCACATTGACCGGCCGCGACAGGTTCTGGAACGTCCGGATGTGCTTCTCGTGCAGCATCGGGTCGTTCGACCAGTCCTTGATCGCGGCGATCGTCGGCACCTTGTCGAAGAGCTCGAGCAGCGTTTCGAAGGGATAGCCGAGCCCGCTGCCCATCGGATACTGGAAGGCGATGATCGGCAGGTCGGTGGCGTCCGCGATGCGCCGGTAATGCGCGACCGCCATTTCCGGCCGGAGCTGGCCGCCCATCGCCATGCTGTTCGGCGGGAAGACCAGGAGCGCCGAAGCCCCCTCCTGCGCCGCCATCGCCGCGAGCCGCGCCGCCTCGATCGAGCCGTCCGCATAAATGCCGTTGATCAGCGGCACGGCGTCGCCGACCTCGGCCAGCGACGCTGCGAGGATCTGCTTCTGCTCCTCGAAGGAACAGGCATGCACCTCGGAGGCATGGCCGTTCACCGTCACCGCGCTGACGCCATCGACCAGCGCACAGTCGCGCAGGTGCCGACGCGTCTGGCGCTCGTCGATCGACATGTCGTGATTGAGCGCGAGCAGCGTCGCCGGGATCACGCCGGCGGGACGGAAATCCTTGAAGCGGGGCATCGTCGACTCCTTCTGCATGGCGAAGCCCGCGTGCCGGGCGATCAGTCGTTCCAGATGCCGCCGGTCACGCTGATGGTTTCGCCGGTGATGTAGTCCGCCTCGTCGGAGGCCAGGAAGGCCACCGTCTTGGCGATGTCCGACGGCAGGCCGGCGCGGCGCAGCGGAATCGCCTTGGCGCGGTCCTTGGCGGTCGGCAGCCCCTCGGCGGCGCGCTGGATTTCGGATTCGTCGCGCATCTTGGTCTCGACGATCAGTCCCGGCGCCACGGCGTTGACGCGGATGCCGTATTCGCCGATCTCCAGCGCCAGCGACTGCGTCAGCGAGACCACTGCGAATTTCGAAGCGCAATAGGCGCCGTAGGCGGCGACGCCCGACTTGCCCATCCAGGAGGCGATGTTGACGATCGTCCCGCGACGCCGCTCGACCATGCCAGGCGCGATCTGGCGGGTGACGTGGAACAGCCCGTCGACATTGATGCCGAAGGTCGCCTTCCACTCCGCCTCGGTGGTCTCGAGCAGCTTGCCGACCTTGCAGATGCCGGCATTGTTCACGAGGATGTCGATCGGCCCCAGCGCATCCTTCAGGGCGCCGATGCCGGCTTCGACATCGGCGCGAGAAGACACGTCGCCGGTCGCGACCACGACCTTGCCGCCATCCTTCCCGAGCGCGTCCGCCGCAGCCTTCGCCGCCGCCAGATCGAGATCGAAGATGCCGACATCGCAGCCTTCCGCCACCAGCCGTGCCGCGATGGCCCGGCCGATGCCGTGTGCCGCGCCGGTGACGATCGCCTTGCGTCCTTGCAGTCCATACATGTGTCAGGCCTTGTTCTGTGATGTGCGCGGGTTCAAGGGTTTGCGGTCGCCGCGCGCGGTCCAGCCGCCATCGACGACCATGACGGAGCCGGTGCAGAAGGAGGCCTCGTCGCTGGCGAGCCAGAGCATCGCCTGCGCGATCTCGATCGGCTGGCCGAGACGCTCCATCGCCTGGCGCCCCTCGAGGCCGCTGCGCAGTTCGTCGCCGTCCGGCCCGCTCAGGATCTTGTTGAAATAGGGCGTCGCGATCGTGCCCGGCGCAACTGCGTTGACCCTGATGCCGGCTCCGACATGGTCGACGGCCATGGCGCGCGTCAGTGCCGCCACCGCGCCCTTGGATGCGACATAGGCCGCCCGATCGAAGATGCCGACATTCGCGACCGCCGAGGCGGTGTTGACGATAGCGCCGCCGCCCTGCTTCTCCATGACCGGGATAGCGTGCTTGCAGCCGAGGAAGACACCGTTGACGTTGACCGCCATCAGCGCGTTCCAGTCGGCCTCCGACGTCGAGACCACCGTACCGGCGAAGCCATAGCCGGCATTGTTGACGAGGATGTCGAGCCGGCCGTGATCGGCGACCGTCCGGGCGATCATTGTCACGACCTCCGCCTCCTTGCTGACATCGACCTGATGAGCACGGGCCTTGCCGCCTTGCCCGGCGATCTCGGCGGCGACGCGTTCTGCTGCGGTCAGATCACGATCGGCGACGATGACGGTCGCCCCCTCGCGGGCGAAAAGCTTGCACGCCTCATGGCCGATGCCCGAGCCCCCGCCGGTGATGATCGCGATCTTGCCTTCGAGCCTCATGGTCTTGCCCTCCATCCGACGTCCCCATGGCGAGGCGAGCGAGGTTCGCTCACAGCATAACCACGGGCGAAAAATGCTGCTCGACCGCCGCCAGCAAGGCCTGCCCGACGATCCAGGAGGATTTCGGGTTGGCCGGCGAAGGTTGATTGGCGATTTCCAGCGACATCGTGCCGAACTCGCTCTTCGCCGTCACCACATGCATGTTGCCGGATGCCGCCGGGTCACAGACGACATCGGCGCCGGTCGCCTCGAACCCCGGCCCCGCCAGTGCCAGCGCCGCCGCGACGTTGAGGTTCTGCGGGTAGAGCGCAGCCGCCTCGCGCGCCGTGCCCGAGAACAGCGTCACCGGCTCCGACAGGGCGTCCGGGTCGTGGCCGAGCGCGCGCAATTCGCCGCTCCATGCGGCCGGCGGCTTGCGCGACTGGTAACGCAGCTCGAGCTGCCTGGCGTGCCTGACGGCCCGAACGTAATCGAGCCCGCCGAGCGCGCCCGAGGCGAGCAGCAACCGCCCGCCGCCCTTCCGCGCCGTGGCGACCAGTTCAGCGAAGAACGCCTCGTCATGCAGCACACCGATCGACGAGATCAGGACCGGCAGGCCGAGCGCGAGGCAGCCCGGAACGCTGCTGCGCACCGCATCATGACCGGCAGCCTCGATCACCAGGTCCGGCGCGAAGGCCGCGACCTCATCGAGCCCCGACAGGGCCGCGACGCCCTCCGGCACCCGCGCCCGCGACGGCGAGCCCGGACGCAGCAGCACGCCGAGCGCATAGCCCGGCTCCTCCGCCGCGAGCAGTGCCGCCGCGATGTCTCCGGCGATCGCGCCATAGCCGATCAGGACGACGCGGCGGGTACTCACCTGAGCTCTCCGATCCACTCCACGACCTTGGCCGTGAAGGCGTCCGGCCGCGAGACCGGAAAGAAATGCCCGCCGCTGTCGAGCAGGATCTTACGGGAGCCAGGCAGCGCCGCAGCCAGCTCCTCCTGCAGGAAGGACGGCACGATCATGTCGTCGCGCGCGCCCAGCACCAGCGTCGGCATCGGCAGCGCGGCGATGTCGGCCGAACCGTCGAAGGAGAGCAGCGCGTCGATGCGCTCGCGCACGACCTGACGCGCCTCGGCCGAGGCCGGCGCCGCGGCGAGAGCCGCCTCGTAGACGCCCCAATTCGCTTCCAGCCAGACCGGCGGATAGGAGATCAGCACCGCGGTCGCGGCATAGGCCTGCGGATTCTCATCCAGGATCGAGCGCCGCGCGCCGAACAGCGCGCTCATATAACGGCTAGGCCTGAGCCAGGTCGCGCTCAGGATCAGCCCGTCGAGCCGCTCCGGCGCGATCCGCCCGAGCGCCTGGCCGATGCAGCCCCCGGTCGAATGGCCGAGCAGCACGGCCCGCTCGACGCCCGCGGCATCAAGCACGTCGAGGCAATCCAGGGCGAGCTGGTCGATGGTGCAGGACGCGGCGCCACGTGTGCTGGCCGCGATGCCGCGCTGGTCGAAGCGGATGACGCGGAAGGACCGCGCCAGCGTCGCGGCATTGCTCTTCCAGAAGCCGGCCGTGCCGCCAAGACCGCTGACCAGCAGCAGCGCCGGCCCCTCGCCTTCGCCGAAGGCTTGCAGGACCGCGCCGTCCCTGGTTGTGACCGAGAAGGCGCTAGATGCAGGAACGGCGCTCATTGCAGCGGCGAAAACGCAACGGGGGTCAGGATGCGCGTATCCTGAATGTCGATCAGCCCGTCGACGCGCTTGAGATAATCCTGCCAGCGTGGATCGGCGAGCATCGTCTTGCGTTTGGCGGCGCGCTCGTCGAGGCTGTTGTAGCTCCACAGCGCAACGACATGGTTCAGCTCGCCGATCTCGGTGGTGAAATAGGCGATGAATGCGCCGAGATGCTCCTTCTGCAGCGGCAGCCCGTATTCGCCATAGATCTTCACGAACTCGGCCAGCTTGCCGGCCTTGATGCGATAATCCCGCTCTTCATAGATCACAGGAAGCTCCTCCCCCCGTCCAAGCCGGGTCACAACGGCGTGCCCGCCGCAGCCGAGCATGGACACCGGCTCACGCGGGCGCCATGCCCATGCACGTCGGGTCGATACGCATCATGGGCGGGACGCGGCCACGCCGCGCGGCCTCAGCCATACATCACCTTCGGCATCCAGGTCGCCATCGCCGGGAAGAACAACAGCAACAGCAGCACCAGCAACTGGCAGCAGATGAATGGAATCACGCCCCAGTACATGTCCTGCAGCCGCATCGTCGGCGGTGCGATCGCTTTCAGGTAGAAGATCGAGGGGGCCATCGGCGGGGTCAGGTAGCTGGTCTGCAGCATCACCAGCATCACCACCGAGAACCAGAGCGGATCGAGCCCGAAGCTCTTCACCAGCGGGATTGCGATCGGCACGACGATCAGGATGATCGAGATCGAGTCGATCAGGAAGCCGAGGATGAAGACGACGAACAGGATCGCCGCCACCACCGACCAGGGCGAAAGCCCCAGCGCATCAAGGATGCCCTTGGTCGCAGCCATGCCGCCCGACGCGAAGAACACGCCCGAGAACATGCCGCCCGCGAGAATGATCGCGAGGATCATCGCCGTCAGCGACACGGTCTGCACCGAGGCCTGGAACAGCAGGCGCCAGCTCATCCGCCGGTAGACGATGGCGAGCAGCAGGACGCCCAGCGAACCGCAGGCCGCGGCCTCCGTGGGCGTCGCCAGACCCATGAACAAGGTGCCGAGCACCGTGAAGATCAGGAATCCCGGCGGCACGAGCGCGACCAGCGTGAACCTGATCTTCTCGCCCAGGCTGCGCGGATCGGGATCCTTCTCCGGCGGCGCCAGCGACGGCTTCAGCCCACAGGCGACCAGAATGTAGAGGATGAACAGGCCCGACATGGTCAGGCCTGGGATCAGGATGCCGGCCAGAAGATCACCGATCGGCAGCGTCGCGATCGGCGCGAGGACGACGACCGGCACGGACGGCGGAATGATCGTGCCCAGCGAACCGCCGCCACAGATCGTGCCCGCGATAAGCTTGCTGTCATAGTGGCGCTTCACCATGGCGGGAATGGCGAGCATGCCGACCAGCGTCTCGGTCGCGCCAACGACGCCGCTGGCAGCCGCGAAGATCGTGCACATCAGGAGGGCGGCAATCGCCAGTCCGCCCGGCAGCCTGCGCGTCCACATGTAGAGCGCATCGAACAGCCGCTCGGCGATGCCAGCCCGCTCCAGGATGGAGCCCATGAAGATGAACAGCGGAATCGCGCCCAGGACGTAGTTGGTCGAGAGATCGTCGATGCGCTGCGCGAACTGGTGCACCAGCGTGCCGCCGAAGCGCATCAGGCCGAAGCCGAGCGCCGCGATCATCATCGAAAAGGCGACGGGGAAGCCGAGGAAGATCAGTCCCAGCAGCGCCGGGAACATCCAGAGGACGGTCTGTGATGTCATCGAGCCGATCCTTCGGTCTCATATCCGAACACGATCAGCAGGTTCTCGATCGCTTTGGCGAGGCATTGCAGGGCAAACAGCCCGAATCCGAGGACGTAGATCACGCGATAGGGCCAGATCGGCGGGTTCCAGGCCGAAAGCCCGGTGCCCTCGCCGGTGCGGTACACACTGGCGACATTCCCGATCAGGGCATTGGTGATCCAGAACAGCATTCCGGTCATCAGCACATAGCCGATCGCGTCGATGATCGCGACGCCGCGGCGCGGCAGGACCTGGTGCAGGAAATCGACATTGACGTGCTGGTTGACCAGAACGGCATAGGACAGGCCGAACAGGAAGATCGAGCCCATCATCATGTAGCTCAGCTCGAAGGCCCATTGCGTCGGCGCTGCGAAGAGGTAGCGGCTGACGACTTCGTACACCATCGCCAGGACCAGCGGCAGCACGATCAGCGCCCCCACGCGGCCGGACCACAGCGAGAGCATGTTGATGAAACGGACGATGGGCATGGAAACCTCGAGCCGGGAGGCCTGTCGGCGGCAGCCCGGAGGGCGACCGCCGACAGGCGAAGGATCAGCGCGAGCCGACGGCGAAGCGGAATTCGCTCAGCGGCTTCACGCTAGCCATGAAAGCCTTCTGGCTGTCATAGGCCTTCTTGAACCAGGCGTTCGAGGCGGCCTGTTTGTCGGCCCACTCGCCGGAGGCCTTGACCACTGCCGCCGTTAGGCTCGGATCGACCTGGACGACCTCGATGCTCGACGCCTTGATCTGCTTGTAGGCGTCGAGGTCGCTCTTGGCATAGCCGAGATAGGTGTCGAGCACTGTCAGGCGACCGGCCAGCTCCAGGAGCTGCTTGTCCTTGTCGCCGATCTTGGCCCAGACCGCGTTGTTGAAGACGCAGTCATGCGCGCCGGACGGCGCATGCAGGCCCGGCATGATCACGTATTTGGCGACCTTGTGAAAACCTTCCGACAGATTGCTGCCCGGGCCGCCCCATTCGATCGCGTCCACCACCTTGCGCTCCAGCGCGCTGAACACTTCGGAGCCCGGCAGCACCACGGTCGAGGCGCCGAGCATCGGCGCGATCTCGGCCCAGGAGGACGAGGTGCGCAGCTTGAGGCCCTTCATGTCCTCGACGGTGCGGATCGGCTTGTGCGAGTGCATGAAGAACTCGGTCTCCAGCACGCCGCAAGGGAAGGCGACGACGTCGAACTTCTCCTTGCGCCACTGCTTCCACAGATCGGCGCCGCCACCATTGTAGAGCCACATCATCATTTCTTCGGGGTTCGGCCCTGCCGACCAGCCCGAGAAGATCGCGCCGGTGCGGTCGACCGCCCAGTCATAGCCCGGCCAGCTATGGCCCATATCGGCGACGCCCTTCTGGACCGTCTCCGTCACCTTCAGCGCGGGGCCGAGCGCGCCGGCCGGGAAGACGTTGATCTTGATCCGACCCTCGGTCATCTTCTCAACGTTCTCAGCATATTTCTTGGCGCCGATGTCGAGCCAGTGCCCGCCCGCCCAGGGCGTCGCCATGTTGAGCTCCATCTTGTTCTGCGCCAGCGCACCCTGCGCCCCGAGCGAGATGCCGGCGGCCATGGCAAGCGCAGCGGCGACGGTCTTGAATCCGGTCATGATGTTAGCCTTCCCTCTGTTGCGGCCCTGTCGACATCTGCGCGTCGGCCGATCTGCCCTTGTCCGGCAGCGCGCAATTTTCAGCGGAAACCCTGCCGCGGCGGAGCCTGGCGACGAAAATCGCCCTGGCCCGCCACGTCCTCATTTCAAGGACGCCTCACCGGCCTCCGCAGCGTCCCGACTTTCGGAGCGCCATCAGGAAGCGCGACGGCGCCACTCATATATCGCCCACCCGATCCGGCACGGCCGAACCTCGAAACAGAAGGCAAGGATCAAGCCAAGCGCGGCCAAACCATCGGGCGCTGTCTTCAAACCACAAAAACTGGCGTGAACGTCGCCACCTAACCTTCGTGCCTTATATATCAGCACGCATCTGATAGGGCGGCAAGTTTGATCCAGATCAAATCCACAAGCCTGGCAGTGCGCGGCCGGCCCAAAAGGAAACCGGCGACGACGGCTGTCAATCGAACGCGCGCGAGGGGCGCAAAGTGCGATATCGGTGATCGTCACTTTTCCGTTCGCGTCAGAGCCGTCTTCGCACACCGTTCCCGCCCCGCCCCTCCTGCGTGGCGGTTGCCAATCGCGCCGCGCCCGGCCAAACACGTCTCGACCGCCTCTCCGATGGTAAGAGCATGGACAGCGACCAGAAACGCCTCGCCGCGCTGCGGCGCCTCCTCTCGCAGGCGCATGAAAAACTCGGGCTGAAGCTAGGCTTCCGGCTCTGGGACGGCAGCAGCGTTCCGGGCGACTGGCCGCAGGACGGGCTCGCCATCGCCATCCGCGATTCCGGCGCGGTCGCGGCGCTCATCCGCAAGCCGAAGCTCGACACGCTGCTGAACCTGCACATCAGCGACCGCATCGCCCTGCTCAACGGCTCGATCTTCGACCTCGCGACGGCGCGGCCCGAGGGCAAGGTCGGTCGCCTCGCCCGCAATATCCCGAAAGGCGCCGTGCTCGACGTGCTGCGCCGCTTCATCTTCGCGCCGGGCACCGCACCGAGCAGCGTCGGCCATCTCAAGGGCGACGAGATCGCCCGCGATGGCGCCCCCGAAACCAACAAGGCCAACATCGCCTATCACTACGACGTCTCGAACGCCTTCTACCGGCTCTTCCTCGACGAGGAGATGGTCTACACCTGCGCCTATTTCACCGAGGACCACGGCGATATCGACCGCGCCCAGCGCGACAAGCTCGACATGATCTGCCGTAAGCTTCGTCTCGAGCCCGGCGACCGCCTTCTCGACATCGGCTGCGGTTGGGGTGCGCTGATCTGCCATGCCGCCCGGCATTACGGCGTCGAGGCCCATGGCGTGACATTGGCCGAAGAGCAGTTGGCGCTTGCTCGCGAGAAGGTCGAACGGCTCGGCTTGGGCGACAAGGTCACGCTCCATCTCAAGGACTTCACTCAGATGGAGGGGCAGTTCGACAAGATCTCGTCGATCGGCATGTTCGAGCATGTCGGCATCGCCAACCACCCGTCATATTTCCAGGCGGTGAACCGGCTGCTGCGCCCACGCGGACTTTATCTCCACCACACCATCTCGCGCCGGGCCAAGAAGACCGACAAGGCTTTCAACAAGATGCCGGCCGAGTATCGCGCGCTGGTGCGCTACATCTTCCCCGGTGGCGAACTCGATCATCTGGGCATGTCGATCGCCAATCTCGAGCGCTACGGCTTCGAAGTGCACGATGTCGAGGGCTGGCGCGAGCACTATCAGCGCACAACGCGGCTGTGGTGGGAGCGGCTGGAGGCCAGGAAGGCCGAGGCCGAGGCCGAGATCGGCCCCGAGCGTACGCGGATGTGGCTGCTTTATCTCGCCGGCTGCTCGCTCGCCTTCGAGCGCGGTGGCGCGCTGGTCAACCAGACCCTGGTCTCGAAGCGCCGCAAGGGCGCCTCGGGCCTGCCGCTGACACGGGCGGATCTGTATCGCTGATCGACGTTGCCAGCGTCATGGTCGGCCTTGAGCCGACCATCCCAGGAGGAGAAAGCTCTCATTGGAGAGATCCTTGGATCAAGCCCGGAGATGACGTGGCGAAGTCCGGCCTACTTCTTCACGAAGAGATCGAGCTTCCCGTAATGCTCGGCGAGCAGATAATAGAAGGTCAGGCGGGATTTGGTCTTGTCGGCCTTCATGTGCTCGCAGATCGCCTTCACTGAGGCATCGAGATCGGCTGTCTTCAGGCCGAGCTTCTTTTTCAGGAAGTTCTCGCGGACACGCTCCAGTTCAGCCGCATCGGAGCAGGCGACATAGCGGGTGTCGGGCTTGCTCATGACGAGTGCGTACGACTTCGACATGCCCGCGAAGGCCGCTTCGTTGAGTGGCTTTTTGGCGAACTTCTTGACGTCGGCAAGATGATCCATCTGTAGCCCCTGTTGAGCCGGGCAGCGCTACGCCCGGTTGGTTACTGTCGCGCCCGGAAACGTTAACGCGCTTTTTTGTCGCATGCGAGGGGTCAGCTTACCCACCGTCGCCTTTTTGGGAGGCATCGCGCGACGGTACCGTGATGCGCGGGAAGGATGCCGCCCCAGCGGTCGCGCGGGTTGAGCCGGACGCTCCGAAATGCTGCGATGCAGCACCGATGATGGAGCAGACCGACCGATGAAGCCGACGATCCTCATGGCCCCCAAGATGCCTGCCACGCTGGTTGCGCGGCTGCGCGAGGATTACGAACTGCTCGGGCCGATGGAACGTGCGACGCCGGATGCCCTGCCGCCTGGCGCCGAGGCGGCTCGCGTCCTGCTGACCGTCGGCGGCTGGCGCACGAGTGCTGATCTGATGAAGGCCCTGCCTCAGCTCGGCCTCGTCGCCTGCTACGGCACCGGCATCGAGGGCGTCGATCAGGCGCATGCGAAAGCGCAAGGGGTCCTGCTCAGCAACGCAGCCGACGCCAATGCCGCCGCCGTCGCCGAATTCGCGATGGGCCTGATGATCACGAGCGTGCGCCAGATCGGCAAGGGCGACCGCTTCATCCGCGGCGGCCGCTGGAGCGGCACCGCGATCGAGCGCATGCCGATCGTGCCCGGCCTCGCCGGCCGCCGGCTCGGAATCTACGGGCTCGGCGCGATCGGGGCGCGGATCGCAACGATGGCGAGCGCCTTCGGCATGGAGATCGGCTATCACAACCGCTCGCAGCGCCCGGAACTGCCCTATCTCTACAAGGACAGCCTGCTTGGCCTCGCCGAATGGTCGGATGTGCTGATGGTCGCCGTTCGCGCCAGCGCAGAGAACCGCCACGCCGTGAATGCGGAGGTGTTGAAGGCGCTGGGGCCCAAGGGCCATCTCGTCAACATCTCGCGCGGCATCGCCGTCGACGAGGAGGCACTCTGCGATGCGCTGGAACAGGGCGTCATCGCCGGCGCCGGCCTCGACGTCTTCGAGAACGAGCCCAACGTCCCCGAACGCCTCAAGGCGATCGACAACGTCGTCCTGACCCCGCATATCGCAGCCATGGCCGACAGCGCCCAGGCCGCCCAGCAAGCCCTGCTACTGCGCAATCTCGAGGCCTTCTTCGCCGGCAAGCCCCTCCCCTCGGGCGTTCCGCTCTAGCAGCGGTCCCTCACGGCAGAACCACGACCGGCGTGCCCATGCGGACGCGGGCATAGAGATCGGCGACGTCCTGGTTGTGCATGCGAAAGCAGCCATAGGACGCCGCCGTGCCGATCGTGCCCGGCATGTTGGTGCCGTGGATGGCGTATTCCCCGCCCGGCCCGAGACCGATCACGCGCGCGCCCATCGGATTGCGCGGCGAACCGCCGGGAATGACGTCCGGCAGGCGGGGGTTGTCGCGCTTGACAGAAGCCGGCGGGCTCCAGGCCGGATCGACCTGCATCTCCTCGACATATTTGACGCCATGCCACTGCTTGCCGGCCTTCCCGACCGCGACGGTGTAGCGGATCGCCTCGCCGCGCCCCATCACGAGATAGAGCCGGCGCTCGCCCGTGCGGATGACGATCGTGCCGGGATGGAAGCGCGCATCGCTGAGTTGCACGACGTCGCGCGCCGCCGCCGGGCCGGTGCCGAAAAGCGTGAACGGCAGCGCAACGGCGCCCGCGAGCAGAATGTCGATCGAAGCGTGGCGTCTGGTCATGGTGCAAACTCCCGCACGGAAAACAGGCGGGAGATGTGGCGTGAACCGCCTGAATCAGCGGTTGAGCGATATGGTGAAGCCTCGATTCAGGATGAATCCGCCCTGAATCGGCGAAAACAGTCAGGCGGCGGGGTTCAGCCGGTGCTGCTGCGGCAGCAGGAAGGGCAGGCCCGGCGACGGAGCGCGGCTGAGCGAGAGGTTCACCTTGAAGACCTGTCGCAGCAGCGCATCGTCCAGCGTCTTCGCTGGCGCTCCCTGCGCGATGATCGCGCCCTGGTCCATCACCACCAGATGATCGGCATAGGTCACGGCCAGGTTGAGGTCGTGCAGCACGATCAGCACTGCGACGCCGCGCGCGGCGATCGCACGGGCCATGTCGAGCAGTGCGAGCTGATGGCAGAGGTCGAGGCTGGCGATCGGCTCGTCCAAGAAGAGCGCCTGCCGGCTGGCGACGCTGCGACCGGCCTCGATCTGGCAGAGCACGCGGGCGAACTGCACGCGCTGCTGCTCGCCTCCGGACAGCGTCTGGTAGCGCCGGCCGGCGAGATCGAGCACACCCGCCGCCGCCAGGCATTCGCCGACCAATGCCTCGCGGCGCTGGCGCGACAGCGCCCGGCCGATGCCGTCGACGCCGAGGCTCGCCACCTCATAGACGCTGAACGGGAAGACCAGCCGGGCGTGCTGCGCCATCACCGCGCGCAGGCAGGCGAGCCGCCAGGCCGGGATCGCATGCAGCTTCTCGCCGTCGATACTGACATCCCCGCGCGACGCCTTGGCCTCGCCGGTCATGAGTTTCAGCAATGTCGATTTGCCGGCGCCGTTCGGGCCGATCAGGATCGTGGTCGTGCCCGGCAAGAGGTCGAGCGTGGCGTCGCCGACGAGCGCCCGCCCGCCGGCTTGGAAGCTCAGTCCCCGGGCGGAGACGAGGGCGTCGGTCATGCCGGCCTCAGACATCGAGCGGCCCCGAACGCCGCAGCAGCAGCCACAGGAAGAAGGGCGCGCCGATCGCGGCGGTGACGATACCGATCGGCAGTTCAGCCGGCGCCACGATCAGCCTGGCGACGATATCGGCACCGACGAGCAGGATCGCCCCGCCGAGCGCCGAGAGCGGCAGCAACAGGCGATGGTCGGGGCCGACCGCGAGGCGGATCAGATGCGGCACCACGATCCCGACGAAGCCGATCAGTCCGGCCGAGGCGACGCTGGCGCCGACCGCGAGCGCGACCAGCAGGATCGCCAGCGCCTTGATGCGCTGGACGGGGATGCCGAGATGATAGGCCTCAGCCTCACCCAGCATCAGCCCGTTCAAGCCGCGCGCCAGCAGCGGCATGGCGAGCAGCAGTGGGATGATGATCGGCGCGATCGCCGTCAGCTTGGTCCAGCTCGCGCCGCCGAGGCTGCCCATCGACCAGAAGGTCAGGTCGCGCAACTGGCGATCGTCCGAGATGAAGGCGAGCAGCCCGGTCATGGACCCGGCGAGTGCGCCGAGCGCGACGCCGGCCAGCAGCATGGTCGCGACCGAGGTCCGGCCCTCGCGCGTGGCGATCAGGTAGAGCACCAGCGTCGAGATCAGCCCGCCGCAGAACGCGCCGAAGGGCAGCACCGCGAAGGGCAGCTTCATCAGCGTGCCCGTCAGGAACCGATCGCCCAGCACGATCGTCGCCGCCGCCGCGAGCCCCGCCCCGGCGGAGACGCCGACGAGGCCGGGATCGGCCAGCGGGTTGCGGAACAGGCCCTGCATCAGCGCGCCGGACACGGCAAGTCCAGCACCGACCAGTAGGCCGAGCAGCACGCGCGGCAGGCGGATGTTCATCACGACGAGAACGTCGCGCCCCTCGAGCAGCGCGGCATCACCGGTCAGCCTCGCCCACAGGATTTCGGCGACGCGGCCGGGCGGGATGGCGATGGCGCCCTGGCCGATCGCGACCAGCGTCAGCACCAGACAGCCCAGCGCCAGACCGACCACCGCGAAGAGGGCGAGCCGACGCCGCCCCGCGATCAGCGTCGCAAGGCCGACAGGCAGGGCCGACACCGGTGGAGCCGCGAGCGTCACGGGGCGTTCGCCGTCTTGAGCGGCGGAATCGCGGCTTCCGGATAGATCGCCGCCATCAGGTCACGGGCGGCGAGCGGGGTGCGCGGGCCGAAACCGAGCAGATAGAGCCCGTCCATGGTGGTGAGCCGCTTCTGCTTCGCGGCCGGGGTCTCGGCGAAGGCCGGCATCGCGAACAGCTCGTCCGGCGTGGTGTTGTGGCTGCCGCTGTTGCGCATCATCAGGATCATGTCCGGCGCGCCAGCCATGATCGCCTCGTCGGTCATCGTCTTGTAGCCATCGATGCCGTCGGCGACGTTGACGCCGCCGGCATGCCGGATGATCGCGTCGGCCGAGCTGTTGCGTCCGCCGACCATGACGCGGCCGTTCTGCAGCGACAGCACGAACAGCACCCGGCGCGGCTTGGCGATGGCGCCGCGCAGCGTCGCCAGTTCCTCGAAGCGAGCGCGCGTCTGCGCCGCCAGTCGACCGGCCGGCTCCGCAGCACCGAGCACCGCGCCGATCGCCTCGATCTTGCTCGCTACGCCCTCAGCGCTGGTCTCGTCCGAAATCCGCGCGATCTTGACGCCGGACTCGTTCAGCAAGGCAACGGCGCCGGGCGGCCCGGCTCCCTCGATCATCATCACGAGCGAGGGCTTGAGCGACAGCACGCCCTCCGCCGACAGAGCCCGGACATAGCCGACATTCTTCTTGTCGCGCAGGGCATCAGGCGGAAACTGGCTGGTCGAGTCGACACCGACGACACGGTCCTGCAGGCCGAGCGCGTAGATCACCTCAGTGATCACGCCGCCCACCGCGACGATGCGCTCCGGCGCCTGGCCCAGAGCAGGACCGGCAATGCCCGCAGGCAGGACGAGGCTGCATGCGGCAAGCAGCGTCAGGCCGAGCGCCGCGGACACCTCGCGCCTGTCGGGCTGCCGACGTCGATCTGCCGCACGGGCGGAGCGCACGACCATAATGTGGATCTCCCGATAGCCGGCGGCCCCTCTTCGCCCGAAGATCGAAGAGCCATGGCGCCGACGCTATTGCCAATTCGCCAAGTACTTCCTAGTTTTTAATTATTCAAAACTGAGAATTACGTCAGCGTTATTGACGTTGATATTCAGCTTTACTAGAAGCGGTCAAGGGCAAGGTGAGGGTGCGGCACGGTCTTTGAGTGCGCCGCATCGCCACCTCGTGACAACAGACCCGATCGGCATGTCATCCCGCCGGGCCAGAGCCAGAAGACAGGAAGATCCCGATGTTCATCGCCATGAACCGCTTCAAGGTCGCGAAGGGTGAGGAAGCCGCGTTCGAGACCGTCTGGTCCTCGCGCAAGAGCCGCCTCGACGAGATGCCGGGTTTCCTCGCCTTCCACCTGCTGAAAGGACCGGAGAGGGAGGATCATACGCTCTATTCCTCCCACACCACCTGGGCCTCCAAGGACGATTTCACCGCCTGGACGAAGTCCGAGCAGTTCCGCGACTCGCACCGCAGCGCCGGCCAGAAGCGCGAGAAGCCGCTCTTCGTCGGTCATCCCGAGTTCGAGGGTTTCGAGACCGTTCTCAGCGAGATCAACCCGCATCGCCCCCTCCAGGCGGCAGAGTAAGGCTTGATCATGTCGACGATCGAAGCCGTAGCTCCCGCTCAGGACGCGGTCCAGCGCGTCCGTGACCTCCTCGCAGCCAAGCCCGACGGGCTGATCGAGGCGATCGCCCGCGAGGCCGGCGTCTCGACCCAGACCGCGCTCGAACAGCTTCCGCGCGAGCAGCGGCTTTTCGTTGCGGCCGAGCGTTTCGAGGCCCTGTGGCAGGACATCGCGACCTGGGGCGAGGTGCTGTTCCTGATGCACACGCCCGACGTCGTGCTGGAATGCGTCGGCACGCTGCCGGTCGGCAGCTTCGGCCATGGCTACTACAACATCCATGGCGACAGCCCGATCGGCGGCCATATCAAGGCCGAGAACTGCAAGGCGATCTACCTCGTCGACCGCGCTTCGGGCCAGGGGCGCCGAGCCTGCTCGGTGCAGTTCTTCAACGGCGCCGGCGACGTGATGTTCAAGATCTTCGTGCGCCGTGATGCCCAGCGCGCCCTGCTGCCGGATCAGCTCGCGCGTTTCGAGAACCTGAAGACGAAATTCGTCTGACCGGCCATCGCGCGGCCTGATTTGTAGGGTCTGTCCTCGCGCCATTCCCGGGCGCAGGCCCTAACAGCAGTTCGTCATGCCTTGTCTTTACCGGCCCTTAACCATGCTGGCGCAGCCTCGATTGTCCAAGGCCAAGCCAGCGTGAGCGCAACTGTCGACGAATCGGCGTCCGGCAACCATGCCGACCCGCAGGATGACGGCCTGCCCGATAATCCAGCCGCGGATGTCGAGATGGTTGCGCATGTTATCCTCGAGCGGGCGAGCTTTCCGCCCAGCCGCCCGGCCCTTGCCCTCGCGCAGGGCCGCCGCTTTGTCGCGAGACGCGTGCCGGCGCTGCGCCAGGGCTTCGGCTCGGCCGCGATGCTCGGCCTGCGCTTCGTCCAGGCCCGGCTTATTTCGGTCTGGGGGCTGCTGATCGCAGCCTATTTCTGCCCGCCACACATCTTCGCCGCCTTCGCCGTCTTCTCCGCGGCCGCGGCCTTCGTCTCTCTCCCGGCCCTGATGCGGCTGGAGGCAGTCTTCTTCCGCAGCAGCGACCATAGCCATCTCGGCCTGGCCTTCCGGCTCGCCATGGCCAGCGGCGTCGCCTTTCTGGGGCTCAGCGCCATCGTCATGGGCGCAATCGTGGCGCTTGGCTGGCTGCCACCCGCCATCGCCCTGATCTTTTTCTTCTCGCTGGCGTCGCGCAGCATCCTGCGCCTGCTCTGGGCCGAAGCCACCGCGGAAGGGGACTTCCGCGCGATCGGGAACAGCAATCTCGTCCAATCCGTCGTTCAGCCCATTGTCATGCTGCTGCTGATCGGCCTGTTCGGCCCGAAGGCACTCGCCTTGTTCCTGGCGGATGCGCTCGGCAACTGGGTCGCTACGCTCTACCTCGTCGTGCGTCGCCGCGCCAACCTCCTCCGCCTGGTCCATCCTCGTCTGTGGTCTCTGCGCGAACTGGCCGGCGGAATGCGCCTATGGAGCGACGCACCGCGCATTCTGCTTCCCTCCGCACTGCTTTCCTTCGGCTTCACGGCCGCTCCGTTGCTGGCCCTGCCTTATGCCGCCAACCCATTGCTGGCCGCCCAAGTCGCTCTGGCGATGCGATTGCTCGACATGCCGACGCAGATGTTCGGCATGGTGTCAGGTCCGCTTCTCATGAATGGGCTGCGTGCCCAGGCCGGGCAGCGGCGACGGTTTTGGGTGCGCTGGGCCATGCTCGGCCTCATCGCAAGCATAATCGGTGTCTTCGCGCCGATCGCGATCACCGCGCAGCTGTTCGGCAGTGTGTTCGACGGCAGCAAATGGGCAGGCCTCGGCGATGTGGTTGCCGTGATGACGCTGTTTTACGCCGGCGTCGCGCTATTCAACCCGCTGCACGACATCGCCGCAATGTCGCGCACAACCGCCTGGCAGCTCGCATCCCACGCCATCGCCCTGATCGCTATCGTTACGGCGATTCTGTGGTTCGGAGCGCTGTCGCGGGAGCTTCTCTATGTCGTTGGGGGAATCTCGATCGCCCGCGCGGCGGCCCATATCCTGTTCGTCTGGCTCGGCGAGGGTGACCGGCGACCCGACGCTGTGGAGGTCGTGTGTGCGCGTTCCGCCGCGTCCTGACCCCTCTTACTCCCGGCGGATCAGCCCGTCGGCCAGCAGCGACGAGAAGAAGCCCGGCTTGAAGCCGGCCTCGAGCCGCACCGGGTCATAGATGTCCCGCGCCCAGTCGAGAAAGGCGATGCCCCTGGCTTCGCCCTCGACCCGGTAGGCTTCGAAGAACGCGTCGAGAATGCCGGTCTTGGCGAAGCGGAAATGGCCGTAGCGCAGCGACAGCTGGCGCATCGCCTCGGCCAAAGGGCGGCCCTCATGGATCAGCAGATAGAGCGCGGCGAAGAAGCCCGCCCTGTCCGCTCCCGACTTGCAGTGCACCAGCGCAGGTTCCTTCAGGCTCGCAAAGAAATCCCCGGCAGCGAGGATGGTCTCGCGATCGGGCGCGCCGCGCGAGCGCAGCACGAATTCGACGAGCTTGATGCCGTGCCGCTCGCAGGCTTCGCGCTGCAACGGCCAGGCGCCGTGCTCGCGTCCGCCGCGCAGGTTGACGATAGTCTTCACGCCCTGGCTGGCGAACCAGGCGATCTGCCCCGGCGCCGGCTGGGCAGCCCGCCACAGCCGCGGCGTAACCCTGTGCGCATTCAGATAGGCCAGGCGGAAGATGCCGTGGTCGACCAGCAGCATGTTGGCCCAGGCGCGAAAACGCTGGCCACGGCTTTCGATCGGCCGATCCCAGCGCGCTATGCGGGCCATGCGCCGCGCATAGCGTTCCTCATCGGGGCGCAGGCGGTTCAGCACAGGCGGCCCCCATGCGTCGCATGGCCGGCGCGGCTCGAATGACATGTCATGACGCGCCCGATACCAGCGCTGCGGGAATCACGCAAATCGGCGGGGTTTACCCTGGTGCGAAGGTCGGGCTTGGCGTTTCCCGCGCGAACCCTCATAAGACGCCCGTATCCAATTCTGACAGGTTCCAAGACAATGCGCCTCGACGCCATCTCCATCGGCAAGAATCCTCCCGACGAAGTCAATGTTGTCATTGAGGTGGCGATCGGCGGCGAGCCGATCAAGTACGAGATGGACAAGGAAGCCGGCACGCTCTTCGTCGATCGCTTCCTCTATACGCCGATGCGCTATCCCGGAAACTACGGCTTCATCCCGCACACCCTCTCCGAGGACGGCGACCCTTGCGACGTGCTGGTCGCCAATACGCGCCCGCTGATCCCCGGCTCCTATATCGCGGTCCGGCCGATCGGCGTGATGATGATGGAGGACGAGGGCGGCGGCGACGAGAAGATCATCGCGGTGCCGGTCCCGAAGCTGACCAAGCGCTACGAGAACGTCCACAATTACACCGACTTGCCGAAGATCACGCTCGACCAGATCCAGCACTTCTTCGAGCACTACAAGGATCTGGAGCCCGGCAAATGGGTCAAGCTGACCGGCTGGGGCGATGCCGCCAAGGCAAAGCAACTCATCGTCGAAGCGATGGACCGCGCCAAGGCCGCGAAGAAGTGAAGAATCCTTCTCCCCTCGCGGAGAGAAGATTTCTGGGCAGCAGATGATGAGGGAAGGGTCGCGCGAGCGGCCCTTGCTCGTTCAGGCCCCGATCGCCTCGCCGAGTGCCACCACCCGCTTCGCCATCTCGGCATGCAGCAGCTCGATCATGCGGCCACCGAGCTGGATCGCGCCCTTGCCCTGGTTCTCCGGCTCGGAGAACGCGGCGATGATCGAGCGGGCCTGGGCCAGCTCCGCCTCGTCCGGCGCGAAGACGGCATTGGCGAGCGCCACCTGGTTCGGATGGATCAGCGTCTTACCGTCGAAGCCGAGATCGCGGCCCTGCTCGCATTCGGCCCTGAAGCCGTCCTCGTTCTTCATGTCGTTGTAGACGCCGTCGAGAATGTCGATGCCGTGTGCCCGCGCCGCCAGGATCGCGCTGGTCAGCCAGGGCAGCATCGGCGCGCGGCCCGGCACGAAGCGCGCGCGCGTCTCCTTGGCGAGATCATTGGTGCCCATCACGAAGCAGGACAGCCTTGCCCGCGGATCGCGCGCCGCGCGCGCGATCCGCTCGACGTCGAGGATCGCGAGCGGCGTCTCGATCATCGCCCATATCCGCAATTCCGGCTTTGCCCAGAGCCCGTCGAGTTGCACTCCGATCTGCTGCAGCGTCTCGGGCGCCGAGACCTTCGGGATCAGGATCGCAGCCGGATCGGCTTCGACCGCGGCCGCGAGATCGTCCTTGAACCAGGGCGTATCGACACCGTTGGTGCGGATGATGAGTTCTCGCCGGCCATAGCCGCCGGCCTTGACGGCTGCGCAGACCTGGTCGCGCGCCGCGGCCTTGACGTCGGGCGCGACCGCGTCCTCCAGATCGAGGATCAGGGCATCGGCGGAAATCTCGCGAGCCTTTTCGAGGGCGCGGGCATTCGAACCAGGCATGTAGAGCACGCTGCGGCGCGGACGGATCGTCGGCATGGGGTCTCTCCTGACGCCAGTGGACCAAGCTGCATTGCACTGCACACTAGACGTGACGCGCATGCAACGTCAGTTCTCCGAAAGACGGATGAGGGGGGCGGGATATGGCTTGGATCGCGGGAGTCGATGGCTGCAAGGCGGGCTGGATAGCGGCCATCCTCGACCTCGCAAGCGATACGCCACCAATCCTGCGCGTCATCGCCAGCCTCGCCGAACTGCTGGCCGAAAGCCCGGCCTTGATCGCCGTCGACATGCCGATCGGCCTGCCCGACCGGATCGACGGTTCGGGACGCGGCCCGGAGCAACTGGTGCGGCCCCTGCTGGGCCAGCGCCAATCCTCGGTCTTCTCGATACCTGCCCGCGCGGCCGTCCAGGCGCCGAATTACAGCGAGGCTTGCCGCCTGGCGCTGGCGACGTCGCAGCCGCCGCGCAAGGTCTCGCAACAGGGCTTTCATCTCTTCCCGCGCATTCGCGAGATCGACGCCCTGTTGCGAGCTGAGCCGGCCTTGTGCGACCGCATCTATGAGATTCACCCCGAACTCGCCTTCGCGACCATGCGGGGCGCGCCCCTGATCCACCCAAAGAAGATCAAGGGAACGATCAATCCCGCCGGCATGGCCGAACGGCAGACTCTCCTCGTCGCTGCCGGGCTGCCGCTCGACGCCGTCCGGGCACGCCCCCCGAAAGGCGCGGCCGCCGACGACGCCCTCGACGCGCTGGCCGCCCTGGTCGTCGCCCGGCGCATCCTTGACGGGCGTGGAAAGCCCTTCCCCGATCCGCCGCGACGCGATAGCCACGGGCTTCCCATCGCGATCTGGACGTATCGGCCGGATCATACACAAGCGCAGGATTCCACGATGACCGACCGCCCCGTTCCCCGCCCGATGATAGAGGCGGCCGCGCAGCGCATCACCGGCCATGCCCGCGTGACCCCCGTGATGCGGCTGGGCACCGGCGCCTTCGGTTCCGACGCCGACATCTCGCTCAAGCTCGAATGCCTGCAGCATGCTGGCTCATTCAAGACACGCGGCGCCTTCAACAACCTGCTCTCGCTGCCGGTGTCGGCTGCCGGCGTCTCGGCAGCGTCGGGCGGCAATCACGGCGCGGCCGTCGCCTATGCCGCCCGGTCGCGAGGCGTGAAGGCGACGATCTTCGTCCCCGAGATCTCGCCGGCCGCCAAGATCGAGGCGATCCGGCGCTTCGGTGCCGAGGTCGTGATCGGTGGCGCGCAGTACGATGACGCACAGGCCGCCTGCGACCGCTTTGTCGAGGAGACCGGCGCGCTCAAAATCCACCCCTTCGCAGCCAAGGAAACCATCGCCGGCCAGGGCACGCTTGGCCGCGAATGGCAGGGACAGGAGCCCGATCTCGATACGGTGCTGGTCGCCGTCGGAGGCGGCGGGCTGATCTCCGGCATCGCCTCCTGGTTCGCCGGCACGAAGGTCAAGGTCGTCGGTGTCGAGCCGGAGGGTTCGCGCGCCCTGCAGGCCGCGCTTGAGGCAAAGGGCCCAACCGAGGTCAAGGTTGCCTCTGTCGCCGCCGATTCGCTCGGCGCCCGCAATGTCGGCCCGCTCGTCTACGAGGTCTGCAAGGATACCGTAAACCATGTCGTGCTCGTGCCCGACATGGCGATCACAAAGGCACAGGTGACGCTCTGGCGCGATTTCAGGCTCGCGGCGGAGCCCGGTGGCGCAGCCGCGCTGGGCGCCCTGCTCTGCGGCGCCTACAAGCCCGCGGCCGGCGAGCGCCTGGGCGTGCTGGTTTGCGGCGCCAATATCGATCTGACCAAACTCGCCTCTCTGGTCGGCTGATCGGCGAGTTTTGAACAGGCCCACCGGGGGAACGCTTGCCTTGCCCCGGTGGTGATGCGCTAGGCTTGCCCGTCATGGCAGCACGCCCGGTCAACGACACGCTGAGGATCCTCCGGACGATCCTCGCTCCGCTCGATGAGCGTCGGATCGTCGAGATCGGCTGCGGCCGCGGCACCCTGCTCGCCGCGCTGGCCGGGCTCGGTGCCAAGGTCGCAGGGATAGACCCGGATCAGGAGGCCCTGGCCGAGGCGCGCAAGACCGCACCGACGGCGATCCTGCGCCAGGCGGGCGCCGAGAGCCTGCCCTTCGTCGATGCCGCCATGCATGCCGCGATCTTCGTCAACAGCCTGCATCATGTCCCGGCTTCCGGCATGGCCGGCGCAATCGCCGAGGCTGCCCGCATCGTCGAGCCCGGCGGCGATGTCGTCATCGTCGAGCCGTTGCCGGAGGGCACCTTCTTCGAATCGATGCGGCCGATCGAGGACGAAACGCTGATCCGGTTGGCGGCGCAAGAGGCCATCGCCGCCGCCCTGCGTAGCGGCCCCCTGCTGCTGGCGGAATGCAGCGAATACGACCGGGTTGAGATTTATCCGACGGTCTCCGACTTCATCGACCGCGTGGTTGCGGTCGATCCCTCGCGCAAGGAGAGGGCTCTGGAGGAGCGTGAGAAGGTGATGAAGCGCTTCCACATTCTCGCCGAGTATGTGAAAGGCGGCTATCTGCTGCGCCAGCCGCTGCGCCTGCACCATCTCAAGGTTCCGGCCTGAATTCGGGGTTGGTCCGCAGCGCGCCCCAAATTGCCGGCAGCCGATCAGATGCTCGACCCCGTCCTTACGGCTCGCACGATGCAGTCCCCCCGCAGCGCCGGCGCTACGGCGTGCGGTTAACTCGCCCACCCGGTCCCGAAGGTTTTGCTAAGCATCCCAGCGCTCCGACCCTTGAGGTCGCGAGCGATCGGGCTCACCCTATGGCATGGTGATGCTCCTACCGACGCTCGCCCTCATTGCAACGATCTGCCTGACACTGTGGCTCGCCTTCAGTGACAGCGCGATCTTCGCGCTGCCGCTGGTCGTCGTCATTGCCGGACTGGTTCGGCATATCATCAGGCTTTGGACCGGACGACGCTACCGTGTCGCCGACCTCGAGCATCCCTCCGCCAAACCCGAGTCCTGAAGCTCGCCGGAGCCCGGCCGGGACGCCCGGCAGTTCCGCTCGCACGCACGGGGCTATTGCCGCGGAGCCAGCGACTTGGGATCGAACGCTCCTCCGAAAGGCGACGGATTGGAACTCGCCGGCGGAGTTGCCGGCGCAGGAGCCGGTGCCGTCGACGGCGGCGCCAGCATGTTCGGGTTGAAGGCTCCGCCGAACGGCGAGGGATTGTTGCTCGGTGCCTGCTGCGCGGGGCGTGCGGGCGCCGGCTGCTGGAGCTGGCGCATCCGCTCCTGCTGCTCGCGCAAGAGACGTTGCTGGTTTTCCTGCTTCTCGCGCAGGATGCCGGCCTTGCAGGACGAGGCATCCTGACGACTGCCCTGCCAAACGAACAGCGCGGCGATGCCCGTCAGCACGACCAGCACGGTCGCAGGATGGCCGAGCACCTGCGTCGCCCGATTGACATAGGCCGAGGTTCCGGCCAGGCCCGTGCGCAGCCGGTCGCGCCGGCGCGTATCGGCCTCCTTCACCATCGCACCAACCAGCGTGATCGCGATGATGATCACCGCGAGCGCCGAGAGCGAGGGGTCGGTGCCGAGCCTGACCTTGGATGCGAGCGCAGTCGTGAAGGTGTTGCCCGAGAGGATGGTGAAGACGGTGGTGTTGTAGTTCTCGAACGACGCGAGGAACGCGATGAAGGCGGCCGAGCCGATCGCGGGTTTCAGGAAGGGCAGCAGGATCTTGCGGAAGGCCTGGCCCGGCGTCGCCCCCAGATCGAGGGCCGCCTCCGTCAGCAGCGGATCGAAGCGCTGCAGGCGGGACATGAAGATCAGCATCGTATAGGAGGCGATGAAGCTGACCTGACCCAGCAGGGTCAGGAAGACGCCGTTGAAGAACGGCGAATCGTAGCCGGCACCGACCCCGCGCGCGACCGCGCCCCAGAAGATGATGGTCGAGATGCCGATGACGACGCCGGGGATCAGGATCGGCGTGATCAGCGCGCCGTAGAGCGCCGCCCGCGCCTTGGGTCCGAGGTCCGAGAGCACCAGAGCCCCTGCCAGTCCCAGCGGGACCGAGAGCGCGACGACGGCCAGCGCGATCCAGAAGCTCGCCCACAGCCCGGACATCAGCCGTTGATTGGCGAAGAGCACCCCGAACCATTCGGTGGTGAAGCATTCCCACGGCACGATGCGCGGGAACGACGACGAGTTGAAGGCCGTGATCACCATGATGATCAGCGGGCCGAACAGGAACAGGAAGAAGAGCAGGGCATAGCCCAGCGAGAACAGGCCGCCGCCGACTGCCCGGTTCATCGGCCGATCGCCCCGATCGACACGCGAAACACCCGCATCGTCAGGAAGACGAAGAGCAGGCAGACGATGAGCAGGATCGCCGAATAGGCCGCGCCACGCTGCCAGTCCCCGGCATCGTTGAACCATTGGTAGATGAGCTGGGTGAACCAGAGATTGGACGGGCCGCCGAGGATCTGCGGGGCGGCGAGTGCGCCGGCCGTCAGCATGAAGACCATGGTCGCGCCAGACGCGATGCCCGGCTTGGCGACGGGCAGGACGACGCGCCAATGCACCCGCCACCAGCTCGCCCCCATGTCGCGGGCCGCTTCGATCTGGTTGCGGTCAAGCGTCTCGATCGCGCCGAAGATCGAGAACACCATCATCAGAACATAGGTGTAGGCGAGCGCCGAATAGAGTGCGACGTCGGCCCGGATGAAGTCGATCGGCATATCCCACAGGCCCAATGCCTGGCCGAAGCCGTTGATGACGCCCGTGGCACCGAACAGCACCCTGAAGGCGAAGGCGCGCAAGATGTCGTTGATCCAGAACGGCACGATCAGCCCGACGACCATCAATCGTGCGCCGACGCCGGTCGCCGAATGGGCGAGGATGAAGGCGATCGGATAGCAGATCATGATGTCGATCGCCGTGACGAAGGCCGCGGCCGCGAAGGTCTTGAACAGAACGCCGATATCGAGCGTGTTGAGGCCGCCGCCATTGCCGAACAGGAAATAACGGTAGTTGTCGAGGGTGTAGGTGTCGCGCGGGCCGCCGATCTCGGCACGGGGCAGATTGTGCCGGAAGGAGAAGTCCAGCATCGAAATCTGCGGCAGCACGATCAGCACGAGGATCCAGAACAGCACGCCGATGCCGACGAAGAGCGCGACGCCGAGCCCGTGCCGGTTCGTCATCTCCGACAGGATGCGCCGCAGCCCCTTCATGCGGCTGCGCTCTCATCGACCTGGCCCGGCAGGACCACGGCCGCTTCGGCATCAAAGGCCAGTACGATGCTGGCGCCCGGCGGAAGCGCGGCCTCGGCCGGCCCGGCATTCATCCGATTGAGGCGCAGCGGCACGCCGGCGGCGTTCAGATGCAGCGTGCGTATGCTGCCTTCGAACTCCTCGCGCTGACAGATCGCAGCGATGCGGTTCGGCACTTCTGCAGCACTGGCGAGGAGCAACTGCTCCGGCCGGATGAAGAGCTGGCAGCGCGTGCCGGGGCGATGGTCGCGCCCGCCGCCCGAGCGGCCCGTCAGCGGCCCCAGCGGCGTGGCGAGTGTCACCATCTGCCCGTCCTGCCCGAGAACCTCGCCGGCGATGATGTTGGTCTCGCCGACGAAGGACGCGACGAAGGCCGTGCGCGGCCGTTCATAGATCGTCCGGGGATCCGCGACCTGCTCGATCACCCCGGCATTCATCACCGCGACCTGGTCCGACATGGTCAGCGCCTCGCCCTGGTCATGGGTGATGTAGATGAAGGTCAACCCGACGCGCTGCTGGATGGCGCGCAGCTCGGTGCGCATGTGCTGCCTCAGCTTGAGGTCCAGCGCCGAAAGAGGCTCGTCGAGCAGCAGGATGTCGGGATCGGCGGCGAGTGCGCGCGCGATCGCGACACGTTGGCGCTGGCCGCCGGAGAGTTCGTGCACCTTCTTGTCGCCGGTGCCGGGCAGCGCGATCAGCTCGAGCAGTTCGTCCGCACGCCGCCGCCGCTGCTTGCGGCCGACACCGCGCACCTCCAGCGGGAAGGCGATGTTCTCGGCGACACTCAGCAACGGGAACAGCGCGAGGTTCTGGAAGATCAGCGCCGTCGGCCGCTTGTTGGGCCCGACATTGCGCATATCGTTGCCGCCGATCAGCACGCGCCCTTCGGTCGGTGCGACGAAGCCGGAAATGCAGCGCAGCAGCGTGGTCTTGCCGCAGCCGGATGGGCCGAGGAAGGAGAAGAATTCGCCGCCCTTGATCGTCAGATGGGCGTTGTCGACGGCGGTATAGCCGCCGAAGCGGATCGAGACATGTTCGAGAACGACATCCTTCGTCATGCAGGTCCTGGGCGGAAAGTGAAATGCAGTCTCTCCATCACGTCATCCCGGACGCAGCGAAGCGGAGATCCGGGATCCATGCCGGAACGGTTCAGGCATGGATCCCGGCTCGGCGCGGCTTCGCCACTTGGCCGGGATGACGGCGAGGTGATGTCACGGCGACCAGCGCCGGACCCTCACCTCAGGCGCTGAGGAACTTGTTGGTGAACTCGCTGCGCGCCTTGGCGTACCAGGGCGCCTCGGCCGGCCAGGCGTTCAGCTTGGCCAGCGAGTCGCCCGGATAGGCGTCGGCGAAGTTCTTGGCGTAGACCTCGCCGCCGAACTTGTCGGCGCCGATCACCGGCGAATTGTAGCCATGGGTCTTGATCGCCTCGCCCGCGAGCTGCGCATCGTAGCAGGCCGCGATGAAGGCGTAGACTTGGTCCATGTTCTTCGCCCCGATCGGCAGTGCCAGACCGTCGACCCAGGCCATCGCCCCCTCGACCGGCGCGCGATACATCACCGGCTCGCCCGCGGTCTTGAGCGCGATCGGCGGCCCGTCCCAGGTCTGGCCGACGATGACGCCCTCGTTCAGCAGGCCATTCTTCTGCGCGTCGGCATCGTTCCAGACGAGCTTGATGTTCTTCTTCTTCTTGATCGCGGTCTCGGTCAGCTTGGTCCAGACCTCCGTCATCTTCTCAGGCGTCTTGTAGGCCTCCCAGATCGACCCTGGCGCCATCTCGCCGCGCCGCTCCATGCCGAGGCCGAGGCCGAGCAGCATCGAATGGCCGCGGCCCATCGTCTTGCCGGCATTGGCGTCGTCCCAGACGTCGTAATAGCTCGGAGCCGTGCCGGCCGGCGTGAACTTGTCGGTGCGCCAGGCGACGCCCTCCGTGCCCCAGATATGAGGCAACCAATGGACGCCCTTCTTGGCGAAGTTCCAGTGGGTCTCGCCCAGCGCCATGGCCGGGTTCACCTTCTCGATCGCCACCTTCTTCATGTCGAAGGGCTGGAGCAGGCCGAGCTCCGCCCAGAGCGGACTGCGGTTGACGGTCGGCGTGACGATATCGAAGCCCTGGCCGTTGGTGGCCTTCATCTTGTTGAGGATGTCGTCGTTCGAGCCGATGCCGGTGAAATTGACCTTGATCCCGGTCTTCGCCGTGAAGGCCTTGACGAAGCTTTCCGGCAGATAATCCGACCACATCATGATGTTGATCTCGCCGGAGGAGGCGAGAGCCCCGCGGCTGACGAGCGCCGGCATGGCAACCCCGGCCGCGGCGAATTTGAGGACGTCGCGGCGACGCATCGAGCCGGCATTCTGCTTGTTCGACATGGCTGATCCCCTTTATGGCGCCCCTCTGCGTGGGGCCTTGGCTACGGCTCGCAAGAAATGGGCCGGCCGTGGCAGAGGTTGGGTCGGGGATGGCCAGCGACGTAGAGCCAGACAGGGAATTCGATGGAGCCAGGCTGATGCGCCGGCTCAGCCGGCGGTGCCTCGCGTCACCGGGCCGGCTGCCGTCAGCATCGTTCCGGCCAGCGTCTGGTCGAGATGGGCCGCGCGCAGGGACAATAGTCTCTCGGCAAAGTCCAGCCTGACGGCCGCATAGGCCGGTTCGCGTGAGAGGTCCCGCATCTCGCCCGGCTCTTCGGCGAGATCGAAGAGCAAGGGTGGCAAGCCGGCAAAATGGACGTATTTGAAGCGGTCGTCGCGCAGCACCGCGAGGTTGCAGCGATGGGAGTCCAGCCCGAAATGCGTTTCGGGGACACCATGCTCGATGTCGCGGAAATCGAACTCCCAGAAGGCGGCGTCGCGCCAGCCGCTCGGCTGCTCGCCGGCCAGGAACGGCATGAGCGA
Source organism: Allobosea sp. GW822-FHT03F07 (assembly GCF_058801345.1). Classification (NCBI taxonomy): domain Bacteria; kingdom Pseudomonadati; phylum Pseudomonadota; class Alphaproteobacteria; order Hyphomicrobiales; family Alloboseaceae; genus Allobosea; species Allobosea sp. GW822-FHT03F07. The sequence goes on along the minus strand of NZ_JBXAND010000001.1, from coordinate 331,943 downwards.
GCGCCCATCCTGATGGTTGAGCGGCGGCTGCCCCAGCCTCTGCGCCAGCGTCGGCATGACGTCCGCGGCGGTGGTGAAATCCCGCACGATACGGCGCTGCGCAGTCGCGGGTGCGGCGGGATCGCGGATCACCAGCGGGATATGATAGCTCGCCTCGAAGAATCCGCCCTTGCCGAAGAGCCAGTGATCGCCGGCCATCTCGCCATGATCGGAGCAGAAGATCACGATGGTCCGCTCCCAGGCACCCGCAGCCTTCAACCCGGCGACGAGGCGCCCGATCTGGGCGTCGACCTCGACGATCATGCCGTAATAGACCGCCCGCAGCGTCGCGAAATCATCCGCGCTCCAATCGCTCAATTTCCCGACCGCACCATGGACGAAGTCCGACTGCTTCGCCCGGTTGAGCTGGTAGGCCACGAAAGGGTGCAGCGCCGCCTCGGCCTGTCGGTCGGCGTGGCGCCGGAAGGCCGCCTGCGCCGGCGGTGCGAACATGCCGTTATAGGGCTCGGGCACGATGAAGGGTGGATGCGGCCGCAGGAAGGAGAGATGCGCGAACCACGGCGCCTCCTGCTCCGAGAGCCAGCGAAGGAAGGCATCGGTCAGATAGGCGGTCTGGGTTTCGTCGGCGCCGTAGCGCGGCGGAGCGTTGGAGGCGCCCCCGCCCGGAGTGGCGTGCACGTCGCGGCTCGTCGCTTCCGCATACCCGCGCGAACGCAGCCAGGACAGCCACGGCTTCTCATGCTCCGGCAGCAGCTCACGGACACTGAACCCCGGCAGCACGCCCTCATAGGTGGTCAGATGCGGATCGCCCGGCGCCAGCTTGCGCGGGTCGAGCGAAACGTCGGTGTAGCCGAACAGCGTCGGATCATAGCCGGCACGGCGCGCCATCCGGGCGAGGTTATCGAAGCGATCGTCGAGCGGGGAACCATTGCGGCAGACGCGGTGGTTCATCTGGTAGAGGCCGGTATAGAGCGAGGCGCGAGCCGGCGAGCAGGGCGCGGCGCCGGCATAATGGCGCGCGAACAGCGTGCCTTCCGCCGCGAGCGCATCGATGTTCGGCGTGCGGACCGACGCGTGGCCAAGCGCGGACAGGCAGTCGCCGCGCCATTGGTCGGCAGTGACCAGGAGGATGTTGGGTTTCATCACTCCGTCCAGACTTCAGCCTCCAGCCGCTCGATCAGCGCCGGCAGTTCGGCCACCGTACCAATGACATGGTCCGCGCCCGCCGCGATGAGCTTCGCTGCGACGCGTTCGTGAAGCGCCTGGCGCTCAGCCGCACTCAGCGCAGCCAGCTCTTCCGGCGTCAGCCCGGCCTCGTTGCCCGAGAGCGTCAGCCCGACGGTGACGCAGCCAGCGGCGACGCCCTCGGCGATGCCGGGCTCGGTGTCGTCGACCTTGATGACGGCCGAGGCCGGGAAGACCATCAGGTCGAGGAAGCATTTGTACATGCCGATCGGCGTCGGCCGCCCGAACGGCAGGTCGTCGGCGCAAACGAGATTGTCCGGCTTGTAGCCCTGCGCGGCGGCGAGCGGCAGCACCCGCTCCATGATCGAGCGGGTATAGCCGGTCGTCGAACCGATCTTCATGCCCTTGCCACCGATATAGGCGACCGCATCCAGCGTGCCGGGCACCAGCGTGCAGTAATCCTTCACGACCGACTCGTTCAGCGGCACGAAGATCTCATAGACCGCGTCGATCGCCGCCTCGTCCGGCAGCGAGCCCCGCGCCTTCTGCCATCCCGCGGCGATATGCGACTCGGCCAGCATCGCGGCGATATGGGCGCGCTTGGGCAGGCCCATCGGCTTGCGCGCGTCGGCGATCGTCGTCTCGACGCCGAATTTGGCGAAGGTCTCGACGAAGGCGCCCATCGGCGCGAAGGAACCGAAATCGATCACCGTGCCCGCCCAGTCGAACACCACCGCCTTGAACCGGCTCATGCCGCACTCCCGTAGAGATCCGCGATCGTTTCCTCGCCGATGCCGAACGCCGTCGAGGCGCCGCAACCGGCGGTGACGATGACGATCCGCACCGCATCCGACGGCGCGTCGGTGAAGCGCCAGCGCCCCGGCGCCGAGGCATAGGTGCCGATCCAGCGTTCGCTGACCATACGGCCCGGCAGATCGAGCACCGCGTCCAGCTCGCCGAGGATCAGGTCGTCGACCGCGCTCGAACCGAACGGGTCCGGCGTCGTCGCATAGTGGTGACTGTCACCGACGACCAGCGAGCCGTCGGCCGATTGCGTCACGATGAGATGGACGCCGTTCTCGCGCTTCGCCGCCATCTCGGCATCGAGACGCACCTTCAGCGGGCCCGCCTCCGGCAACGCCGCATAGCCGAGATAGCGCCCGAGGCCGAGATCGGACATCACGGCGGTGCTCAGCGCGACGGGCGACGCCGGGACGACACGCATCATCTGCAGCTTGCAGCGGGTGACGCCATAGGCCGCGATCCGCTCCGGGAAGAGCGCCGTGTACTCGTCGCCGGGGCAGACCACGACCGTCTCGGCCTCGATGATGCCGCCATCGGCCGCGATCAGCCGTGGCGCCTCGACGGCGACGACGCTGGTCGACCAGCGGAAATCGACCCCGAACCTATCGGCGAGATAAGCCGCGACACGCGGAACGGCCTGCCGCGACTCCACGCGCACCTCATGCGGGCTGTAGAGCGCAAGGCGCGCGGCATACGCCTTCAGGCAGGGCACGAAGCTTTGCGCCTGCACCGCCGTCAGCCGTTCGCAGCCCTCGCCCATCTCGGTCGCCAGGAAGGCCTCGATTACGGCCTCCGACTCCGGCAGGCGCGCGGCCAGCACCAGACCGCGCTGCAGGACCTCGATGCCGGCGGGCTCCGCGATCTCCTGCCAGACGTCGCGCGCGCGGCGCGCCAGCTGCCAGCAATCGCCGGCCTCCTGCCCGGTCACGGTGACGAAGCCGAAATTGCGTACCGAAGCGCCGTTCGCCTGCGCGTCGCGATCGATCACGACCACGCGCTTGCCGAGCCGCGCCGCCGCCAGCGCATGGCCGAGCCCGACGATGCCGGCTCCGACGACGGCGAGGTCGTAAGCCACCCCTCAATCCTCGCGATGAACCTGGAAGCCGGCGAAGGACTGGCTCACCGGCATGAGCTCGAGGCTGTTGACGTTGACATGGCCAGGCAGCGTCGCGACCCAGAAGATCGTCTCGGCGATGTCCTGCGGCTGCAGCGCATTGGCGCCCTTGTAGAGCGCGTCATAGGCCGCCTGGTCGCCGCCATTGCGAACGAGGGTGAACTCGCTCTCGCAGAGGCCGGGCTCGATCGATGTCACGCGGACGCCCTTGCCGTGCAGGTCCGAGCGCAGGCCCAGCGAGAACTGCTGCACGAAGGCCTTGGTGCCGCCATAGACGTTGCCGCCGGAATAGGGCCAGTTCGCCGCGACCGAAGCGATGTTGATGATCGCGCCCTTGCGCGTGATCAGCTCGGGCAGGAGCTGATGTGTCAGCGCAACCAGCCCGGTGACATTGGTGCCGATCATCGTCTTCCAGTCGGAGAGCGATGTCTGGGGCACTGGCTTGGTGCCGAGCGCGAGGCCCGCATTGTTCAGGAGGACGTCAACCGCCTTGAAGCCCTCGGGCAGCGCCGACAGCGCCGCCACCATCGCCGCCTCGTCGGTGATGTCGAACGCGGCGCCGTGGAAGCCATCGCCCAGCTCCGCCTTCAGCGCGTCGAGCCTGTCGGCGCGCCGCCCGGTGCCGATCACCTTCCAGCCCGCCTGCACGAAACGCCGCGCGGTGGCGGCGCCGAAACCGGCCGTCGCGCCGGAGATCAGAATCGTCTTCGTCATGCTGTCCTCGTCAGGTCGCAGGCGCTCGCAAGGAGCGCGCCAGATCGCACCTGCCGCTTTGCAGCACAACGCCCGCCCGTGACAAGGCGATGAAGGCGGCGAGTTCGCGCTGGCTCCACCAAAAGTCCCCCGTGGCTCCAAGACCTCGCCCGGCCTGGCGGCTAGAGCTTCTCGCGCAACGCATCGACAGGCGGGAGAGCGCGATGGAACCGCAAGTGCCGACCATGGACCATCACTGGCTGCCCTTCACCAACAACAGGCTCTTCCACGCCGAACCGCAGATCTTCGCCAGGGCGCAGGGCGTGCGCTACTGGACGCCGGAGGGCCGCGAGATCATGGACGGCGCTTCGGGCCTGTTCTGCTGCGCCGCCGGCCATGGCCGCCCCGAGATCGCGGAAGCCGTGCACAAACAGCTTCTGAAATTGGACTACACCCCGCATTTCCAGCGCGCCGCGCCGATCTCCTTCGTCCTCGCGGAGAAGCTTGCCGGCCTTCTGCCGAAAGGGCTCGACCGGCTGTTCTTCGCCTCGTCGGGCTCGGAGGCTGTCGACAGCGCGATGAAGATCTGCCTCGCCTATCACCGCGCCAAGGGCCAGCCGCAGCGGACCCGCTTCGTCTCGCGGGCCTGGGGCTATCACGGCGTCAATCTCGGCGGCACCTCGCTCGCCGGCATGGTCGGCAACCGGCGCGAATACGGCGCCGTCACCTGCGACGTCGTCCATATGCGCCACACTTGGGCCGATGAGCGCCGCTTCACCCGCGGCCAGTCCGATGAGGGCGCCGACCTCGCCGACGATCTCGAGGCGCTCTGCCAGACCTATGGCGCCGACACGATCGCCGCCGTCTTCGTCGAGCCGATCGCCGGCTCGGTCGGCACCATCGTCCCGCCCAAGGGCTATCTGGAGCGCCTGCGCACGATCTGCGACAAGCACGGCATCCTGCTCGTCTTCGACGAGGTCATCACCGGCTTCGGCCGGACCGGCGAGGCCTTCGCCGCCCAGGAATTCGGCGTCACGCCCGACCTGATGACCATGGCCAAGGCGCTGACCAACGGCGCAATCCCGATGAGCGCGGTGGCGGTGAAGACCGAGATCCAGAAAGCGGTGATCGACTCGATTCAGGCCGACAGGCCGGAGTTGATGCACGGCTACACCTATTCGGCTCATCCGGTCGCCTGCGCGGCGGCCTTGGCGGCGCTGGAAATCTACCGCAGCGAAGGGCTGTTCGCGCGCGGCAAGGCGCTCTCGCAGCCGTTCCTCGACGCCGTCTTCGGCCTGCGCAACCTGCCGCAGGTCTTCGATCTGCGCGGCTACGGCATGCTCGCCGGCATCCAGCTCACGCCGGGCAAGGCTCCGGGCGAGAAGGGCTCGCTGGTCCAGCGCCTGCTCTTCGATGAGGGCCTGCACCTCAAGGCCACCGGCGACGCCCTGCTCTTTGCCCCCGCGCTGGTGGCGAGCGAGGAGGATATCGGCCGCATGATCGACATCTTGCGCAAGGTGCTCGGCCGCAGCGATCTCGACGCGCTACCGGCCGCCGCCTGAGGCCGCGACCTCGTCGGCGAGCGCCTCGGCGAGGCCTGCGATCCCCGGCGCGACCTTGTCCGGTACAATCGCGCCGAAGCCGAGTCTGATCCGGTTGCCGGGGCGCTCCGGCCCGAGATAGTGCACGTCGCCCGGCTCGATCAGGATACCGCGCGCCGCCGCCCGCTGTTGCAAGGCGCGCGCCGATACACCCTCGGGCAGGGTTAGCCACAGCCCCGAACCGCCGGTCGTCATCGTAACGCCGCAGTTCGGAAGCTGCCGCTCGATCTCGGTCAGCATGGCCGACCATTTCGCCGTAAGGTCCCGGCGCTGGCGGCGGATATGCGTGTCGTAATGGCCCTCGGCCAGGAACAGCGCCATGGCGCGCTGGTCGAGCGCGGAAGGGTGGCGATACATCAATCGCCGCAGCGCCCGCAGTTCCCACGCCAACGGCTCCGGCGCGACGATGAAGCCGAGCCTCAGACCGGGAAAGAGCGGTTTCGACAGGCTGCCGACATGCAGCACGCGCCCCGCCATGTCGAAGCCCTTGAGTGAGGGCCGTGGCGGCCCTACGAAATTCAGCTCGTGCTCGTAGTCGTCCTCGATGACGAGGAAGTCCTGGGTCTCGGCGGCCGCCATCAGCGACAGCCGCCGCTCCGTGCTCATCGTCACATTGGTCGGCGACTGATGGCCGGGCGTGATATAGACGAGATCGGCCTCGGCCAGCGCCGCCGTCACCCGCATGCCATTGGCGTCGACCGGCTGCGGCAGCAATGTCGCTCCCTGCGCCAGGAACATGTTGCGCGCATCGACATAGCCAGGCTCCTCCACCGCGACGCGCGTGCCGGAGCGGGCGAGCAGCGTCGCGATCAGGAAGAGCGCATTCTGGGCGCCGACCGTGACGAGCATGCAGTCCGGCAATGCGTCGAAGCCACGCTGCGGCAGCAAGCGCTTGCGGATCTGCTCGATCAGCAGCAGATCGTCGCCATCGATCAGGTCGCCGGTCCAGGCATCGCTATGGCGGGCCGTGCCGGCAAGGCGCACGCAATCGCGCCAGCGCGCCAGCGAGGTCTTGTCCGGCAACAACTGCCCGTAGATGAAAGGATAGGGGTAGTCGCGCCAATTCGCCGGCTTGACGATGTTGTCCTGCTCGCAGAAGCGGTGTCGCAGCCAGCGCGACATATCCGGACCTGCAGGGGCGACCGGCGAATGGGCATGCCCGCTGACCGATACATTGAGCCGGTCGCGCAGGGCCGCCTCATGGATGAAGAAGCCGCGCCGACCGACCGGTTTCAGATAGCGGTCGGCCGCCAGGCGCTCATAGACGAGGCTGACCGTATTGCGAGAGATCTGAAGCGCCTGCGCCAGCGCGCGCGTCGCCGGCAAAGGCTCATGCATCGAGAGCCGCCCCGACAGGATCCCCTCGACGATGCGTTCCTGCAGTTGCTGCTGAAGGCCGCGCCCGGGGGCGAGCGGGGCGCACAGGATCCCGGAAGGAACGGTGTCACGCATGGCGGGCAGGATCGCAGCATGATCCATGCCAGGTTGCTCCTGCAGGGCTTGCAATTCCCGATCGATCGCCTCTTTTGACGGCATGACGCGCGCCATCTCCAGCATCGCTTTGTTCTGCGGCTCGAATGCCGGCCTCGGCGACACCTACACACAGGCTGCCACGGCCCTCGGCAATGAGATCGGGCGGCGCGGCATCACGCTCGTCTATGGCGGCACGCATAAGGGCTTGATGGGCATCGTCGCCGATGCCGTGCTGGCGGCCGGCGGACGGGCGCACGGAATCATCACGCAGCGCCTGGCCGGCCTCGGCCATCTGCACCCGTCCCTGACCGAAGCGGAGATCGTGCCCACGCTCAGGCGCCGCAAGGAGCGCATGGCCGAGCTCGCCGACGCGTTCATCGCGATGCCCGGCGGCATCGGCACCCTCGAAGAATTCATGGAAGCCTGGACCATGAACCAGCTCGGCGAGCTCGACAAACCCGCTGGCCTCTACGACGTCGCCGGCTACTATCAGCCTTTCATGGGCTTCATCGATCACATGATCGCGCAAGGCTTCCTGCCGCCGGCCCATCGCGACGGCATCGTGCTCGCGCCGGAACCCGCAGCGCTGCTCGACGGCCTGCTACGCTTCGAACGCGTCACTGTTTCGAAGTGGCTCTGAGCATCGTCCCGAAAAGTGGGATGCGGTTTCGGAGAAGGCCGATGCAGCAACGGACGCGCAGACTATCGGTCCGAACGCTCCATTTGATCCGATAACATAGCGCTTCCGGTCTCCAGGCGCGCAGCGAGTTGTTCTGCGAATTTTGCGGCCGCCACCGGCAGCGGCCTGCCATGGAGCTGGCCCATCGCGAAGCGGGCTGGCCGGACGTCACGCTCGTCGACCGCGCGTGAGATCAGCCCGTCGCGGTGCTGCAGGCTCGCCGGGGCGCCGATCTCGATCTGGAAGGTGATCGCGTCCTCCAGCCGGACATAGTTGCGCAGGAATTCGAACGAATTCGATTCGATCACCGGCGCGAGCTTGAACGAACTTCTCGCGACCGCCTGATCGAGCAACTGACGCCCGCCATAGCTGCGGTCCGGCAAGGCGAGCGGATAGCCGCTGCATTCGCGCAGGCGGATGCTGCCCTCCCCCGCCAGCGGATGATCCTGCCTCATAATGGCGACGAGGCGCTGCTCTGCAGAGGCGATGATCTGGAAGCCGATGCTGGTATCGAGCCGGAAAATCAGCGCGAGATCGACCTCGTAGCTCGCAAGCGCGCGCAGCGCCTCGCCATGGCTGGCGACGCGCACATCGAATTCGACCAGAGGAAACGCCTTTCGATAAGAGGCGATCTCGACCGGCAGGAAGTCGTTCGCCAGCGCGTGGCTGCAGGCGATCGAGACCGTGCCGCGCCGGAAGCCCGACAGATCCTCGATCTGCGAGCGCACGCGGCTGATATCGGCGAGCTGGCTGCGGATATGCCGGATCAGCAATTCACCGGCCGCGTTCAAGCGCACGCCGCGCGGCAGCCGCTCGAAGATCTTGGTGCCGAGTTCGTCTTCGACATCCTGGACACGCCGGTTCAACGCCGAAGCCGTGATGTTCAGCCGTTCGGCCGCCCGGCGGATCGAGCCGACGCGCGCGACCTCGTCGACATAGCGCAGCAGGCGCAAATGCTTCATCGCACGCCTCTCGATGCTGGTGCGTTTTTCGAACAGCTCCAGCAAGAAGTCAGCACAAGACGGCATCGGTCAAGTCGCCCTAGGCTTTCTTCGGGCAGCGGCATCAGGCCGCAACGGGAGATCTCGCATGACGGAATCGATCAGCAGGCGCCGCTTCAATATTGCCGCAACCGCCGCGGCACTTGCCTCCACGCTGCCCCGTCCGGCACTGGCGCAGGCGCCGACCAAGCTGAAGATGATCCTGAACTGGCGCTATCAGGGGCCGCAGGGCTGGTTCTTCCTCGCCGAGGACAAGGGCTATTTCCGCGAGGAAGGGCTCGAGATCGTGATGGACCAGGGCAATGGCTCGGGCGCCGCGGTCGGCGCCGTCGCCTCGGGCTCCTATGATCTCGGCTTCGGCGACATCAACGCACTGATCCAACTCGTCGCTAAGAGCCAGGCCGGCGCAGCGACGCCGCTGGCCATCTCGGCCTTGTACAACCGCCCCCCCTTCACCATCGCGGTCAAGGCCGACGGCCCGATCAAGACGCCCAAGGATCTCGAAGGCCGCACCATCGGTGGCCCGGCCAATGACGGCGCGCTGAAACTCTTCCCCGCCTTCGCCAAGCTCGCCGGCATAGATGCCTCGAAGGTCAACATCACCAACATGCAGCCCAATCTGCGCGAGCAGATGCTCCAGCGCGGCCAGGTCGACGGCGTGTTCGGCTTCGTCAACACCATCGCCTTCTCGGCCAAGCTCGTCGGCATCGATCCGGCCAAGGATTTTCGCTTCATCAATTTCGGCGATTACGGCATGGACCTCTACTCCAATGCCCTGATCGCCTCGCGCAGGCTCGCCACGGAAAACCCGAAGGCGCTCCAGGGCCTGCTGCGCGCAATCGATCGCGGTCTCAAGGACACGCTGAAGGACAACGACGCCGCGATCGAGGCCGTCGCCAGGCGCGAGCCGCTGATCAACAAGGCGGTCGAGAAGGAGCGCCTGGTCGCGACGCTCGCCTCCGAGATGAGCCATCCCGAAGCGGCGAAGACCGGCATCGGCGATATCGACGATGCGCGCTTCAAGAAGTCGATCGCGATCGTCGTCGAGGCCGACGGCCTGCCGCGCCTGCCCGCCCCCGACGAGATCTTCAGCCGCGCCTTCCTGCCGCCGCTGGCCGAGCGCGTCACCACCCTCGGCTGAGCCGCCGCTGCAATTCCGGGGCTCGCGCAGCGAGAACCCGGAACCCACGACCGGGCGCGCCAGAGAGACGAAAAGCCCTGCCCCTGCCCGTGGATTCCGGGTTCGTCTCTGCGAGGCGCACCAGAATGACAGCTGCTCCGAGAGCTGGCCGCTTCCATCCTATCGTCGAAAGCACACGCATGGATCTCAACCTCACCGGCCGCGTCGCGGTCATCACCGGCCCGGCCAAGGGCATGGGCGCCGCCGTCACCCGCGCATTCGCGGCGGAAGGCTGCCAGCTCGTCCTGATCGGCCGCGATGTCGCTGCGATCGAGCCGGTCGCGGCGGAGGTTCGCGCCAAGGGCGCAGAGGCGATCGTCATCGCCTGCGACATCACCAAGGGGGCGGCCTGCGAGGCAGCGATTGCACAGGCCCACGCGGCCTTCGGCGGCGTCGATATCCTCGTCAATGTCGCCGGCGGCTCGGGCCCGATCGGCAAGGCCGGCTGGGAGACGACGGAAGAGGAGTTCGACGAGATCGTCGATCTCAACATGCGCGGCTGCTTCAACACGATGCGCGCCTGCCTGCCCAGCATGATCGAGCAGGGTTCCGGCAAGATCGTCAATGTCGGCGGCACCTTCGGCATGCGCGGCCGGGCCGGGCGCATGGCCTATTCCGCCTCGAAATGGGGCCTGCGCGGCATCACCAAGAGCTTCGCGCTCGAAGCCGGCCCCCATGGCATCAACGTCAACTGCGTCGCGCCGGGCATGGTCGACGGTCCGCGCTTCCGCGGCAAGGTGGTGCCGGAAATGGCGAAGCGCCTCGGCATCACCGAGGAAGCAGCCTTCGCGAAGCACGCCGCCGACTATGCGCTGAAGCGCGTCTCGACCGACGAGGACGTGGCCAATGCCTGCCTCTTCCTCGCTTCAGACGTCTCCCGCCAGATCACCGGCATCGACCTGCCGGTCGATGGCGGCTGGGCCATGCTGTGAGCGCCCCGATGAACGAAGCTCCCTTCATCGCCGATCTCGTCCTGACCGGCGGCACCGTCGTCACCGGGACGACGCGCTTCGCTGCGGATGTCGCGATCAAGGACGGGCTGATCGCGCTGGTCGGCTCGGCCCGGGCAATGCCGGCTGCGCGCGAGACGCTCGACGTCTCCGGCAAATTCCTACTTCCGGGCGCAATCGACGTCCACGTCCATTTCCGCGAGCCGGGCTACACCCACAAGGAAGACTGGCGCACCGGCACCGCGGCCGCCGCCATGGGCGGCACGACGACCGTCTTCGAGATGCCGAACACCAACCCGCCGACGCGCTCCATCGTCGAACTCCGGCAGAAGCAGGAAGCCGCCGCCAAGGCCCATGTCGATTACGGCATCTACGGCCTGCTCGCCGAGGACAATATCGACGAGCTGCCAGGGCTGATCGAGGGCGGCGTCAACGCCTTCAAATGCTTCATGGGCAACACCTTCGGCAACCTGCCCTCCCCCTCCACCGGAGCAATGCTGGAGGGGTTCGAGATCATCGCGCCCTCGGGCCTGCGGATCTCGCTCCATGCCGAGACCGCCTCGATCATGGCCTGGCGGCAGCAGCGGCTGATGGCGGCGGGGCGCAACGACCCGCTCGCCCATATCGCGGCCCGGCCGGCGATTGTCGCCGCCGAAGCGGTCTCCCGCGCCGCCGAGCTGGCGGAATGGACCGGTGCGCGCATCCACATCCTGCATATCTCCTCGGCCGCCGAACTGCGCCCCCTGGCCGAGGCCAAGGCACGCGGCGTCGAGATCACCGGTGAAACCTGTCCCTGTTACCTCCTGCTCGACAGCAGCGACTATGCGCGGCTGGGCTCGATCATCCGGGTCAATCCGCCCGTGCGCGAGGCCTCGGACTCCGAGGCGATCTGGGCCGCGCTGCAATCGGGCGTCATCGACATGATCGCGACCGACCACGCGCCGCACACCGTCGAGGAGAAGACCAGGCCGGTGATCTGGGAGGCCGATTGCGGCTTTCCCGGCGTCGAGACGCAGATGCCGCTGATGTTGAACGAGGTCTCGCAGGGCCGCATCACGCTCGAGCACTATGTCCGCGTCTCCGCCGAGAACCCGGCGAAATCCTTCGGGCTCTGGCCCGCGAAAGGACGCATCGAGGCCGGCGCCGAAGCGGATATCGCGGTCGTCGACATGGACAGGACCGAGACGATCCGGGCCGAGGCGCTGCATTCACGCGGCAAGATCACGCCCTTCGAGGGCGTCAGCGTCACCGGCGTCCCGATTCACACGCTGGTGCGCGGCCGCTTCGTCCAGCGCGATCGTCGGCTCATCGAGGCGACGAGCGGCTGGGGCCGGCAGGTCACCGCGATCCAGACGATGCCGAAGCCGACCATCCGCAACGCTGACCAGACGCTGGCAGCCTGCTTGCGAGGCCTTGCCACCGCAACGGGAGCCGCCAAGGGAACCGTATGATGAACGCAGCCGCGATCGACATCAGGCCTGCCGCCGAGACAAAGGCCACGACCTTCATCGAGTTCCAGGAGGCCTCGATCACCTATGGTCGCGGCGCGAAGGCCGTGCAGGCGCTGGCGCCGACTTCGCTCAAGATCGGCGAGGGCGATTTCGTCGCGCTCGTCGGCCCGTCAGGTTGCGGCAAGTCGACCATCCTCAAGATGGTCGGCGAGTTGCTGAAACCCTCGACGGGGCATGTCTTCGTCGCTGGTCGCGAGATCGGCGCGACGCCGATCCGCATCGGCATGGCCTATCAGAACCCGACGCTGCTGCCCTGGCTCAATATCCGCGACAACGTCATGCTGCCGCTGAAGATCGTGCCTCCGTTCCGGCATAGCTACCGCGCCAAGCACAGGACCGAATACCGCGACCGCGTCGAGGCATTGCTGGAACAGGTGGGCCTCGGCGGCTTCGGCGACAAATATCCCTGGCAGCTCTCCGGCGGCATGATGCAGCGCGCCAATCTCTGCCGCGCTTTGATCCACGACCCCGATCTCCTCCTGCTGGACGAACCTTTCGGCGCGCTCGACCAGTTCACCCGCGAGGAACTCTGGGCGATCATGCAGGATCTCTGGCTCTCCAAGAAGCTGACCGTGCTGCTCGTCACGCACGATCTCAAGGAAGCCGCCTATCTCGCCAACCGCATCTGCGTGATGAGCGCGCGGCCCGGCCGCATCCTCGACGATTCGGCCGTCCCGATCCCCCGCCCTCGCACGATCGACATGACCTTCGAGCCCGACTTCGTCGCGCTGAACCAGCGCTTGCGGGCGATGATCGTCGGCGCCCGCGGCGGCACCGGCATCGTCGGCCACGCGCCCGGCGCGGCGTAAGGATCGTTCAGATGCAGCGCTCGTCACACCCTCCTCGTCATCCCGGACAAGCGGCGAAGCCGCGCCGATCCGGGGTCCATGCCGGAGCCTTTCCGATCAAGGCTCAGGCATGGATCCCGGGTCTTCGCTTCGCTGCGCCCGGGATGACCCCGCCGTTCCACAGCCTCACCCGAGCCCTCACGAAGGAAAGCCTCTGATGGAACGCGTCAGTGAGATCATCCGCGAGAAGGGCGCCTCGACCGCGCTGATCATCGGCGTCTTCGTGTTCTGGGAGCTGTTCTGCCTGATGGCGGGCATCTCCGACATCCTGCTGCCGCGCCCGACCCAGATCATCAAGGCGCTGATCCAGTATTGGCCGGCGATCTGGCCGCACACCTGGCAGACGCTCTACACGACGATCGTCGGCTTCGGCATCGGCGTCGTGATCGGGCTCCTGCTGGGAATCCTGATCGGCTCGTCGAAGCTCGCCTACGACACCGCCTACCCGCTGCTGGTCGGCTTTTCCTCGATCCCGAAGGTCGCGGTCGTGCCGATCTTCGTGCTCTGGTACGGCGCCGGCACCGTGCCGGCCATCCTGACGGCGATGATCATCTGCATCTTCCCGATCGTCGTGAACGTCGCGACCGGCATCGCCACGGTCGAGCCCGAGCTCGAGGATGTGATGAAGACACTCAAGGCGTCGAAGACGGACATCCTCTGGAATGTCAGCCTGCCGCGCGCGATGCCCTATTTCTTCGCGGCGCTGAAAGTCGCGATCACGCTCGCCTTCGTCGGCTCGGTGGTGGCCGAGACGGTCGCCTCCAATCGCGGCATCGGCAACATGATGATGATCGCCTCGTCGAGCTTCAACGTGCCGCTCGTCTTCGCCGGCCTCTTCGTTCTCGCCGGGCTCGGCGTCGCCCTCTACGTCCTGTTCTCGCTGATCGAGCGGCGCGTTACCGGCTGGGCCCACCGCAAGACCGACCTCGCCTCCGCCTGAAGCCCCGGAACCCGCAGCCCATAGGAGCCGCCATGCGCCGCCTCGTCCTGAAAGCCACGCTCGCCGCGGCCATTGCCGCGACCCTCGGCCTCGCCGCTCCGGCCGGCGCCCAGACCCCGACCAAGATCCGCTTCACGCTGGACTGGAAATACCAGGGCATCCACGCCTGGTATTTCCACGCCAAGGAGAAGGGCTACTTCGCCGCCGAGGGCCTCGACGTCAGCATCGACCAGGGCGAGGGCTCGGCCGCCACCGTGACCCGCATCATGAGCGGGGCCTATGACGCCGGCTTCGGCGACATGAACGCCATCATCCAGCAGGCCGTGAACAAGCCGGGCGAGGCACCGGTCATGGTCTACATGATCTACAACAAGGCTCCCTTCGCTATCATCCACAAGGCTGACGGACCGATCCGATCGCCAAAGGATCTGGAAGGCAGGAAGCTGACCTCGCCCGCCGGAGCCGCGACACAGCGCCTTTTCCCGATCTTCGCCAAGCTCAACGGCATCGATGCCGGCAAGGTCGAGATCGTCAACATCGCCCCCTCCGTGCAGGAGATGATGCTGGTCCAGGGTCAGGCCGATGGCGGCTTCGTCTTCACCGTGACTTCCTACATGAACCTGGTCGGGATGAAGCAGAACCCCGACAAGGACTACCGCTTCATCATGTACGCCGACCACGGCATCGAATCCTATTCGAACGGTGTCATGGTCTCGCAGAAGCTCGCCAGGGAGAACCCGAAGGCGGTCGCAGGCCTCGTCCGGGCGATCAACAAGGCGATGATCGAACTGACCGCCGATCCGGCCGAAGGCGGCAAGGTGATGAACCGCGTCGAGCCGACAGTGAACGCAGAGATCGAGGCCAGGCGCATCGAATTCACCTACAAGGCGCATATGCTCACGCCCGAGACGCAGAAGCTCGGCGCCGGCGACGTCTCCGACGAGCGCATGGCCAAGGCGATCGTCCAGATCGGCGAAGCCTTCGAACTGAAGAGCACCCCGAAGGTCGGGGACGTCTTCAACCGGTCCTTCCTGCCTCCGGCGGCCGAGCGCAAGCTGCCGGAAGCGAAGAGTTGAGGGCGCGGAACGGCGGAGGCCAGCACGGCCGTCTTCAGCGCGCGAGGGGACGAGCCGTGGATCGGCTAAGAAGCGCTGATGTAGGGAAGTACCGCTACGCCATCGAAAGGAATGGCGCTCCCATGGGGAATCGAACCCCAGTTTTCGCCGTGAGAGGGCGACGTCCTGACCGCTAGACGATGGGAGCAGCGCGGCAAGGGCTGCTGTTTAATCGGGCTTCGGCCGGGCTGCAACTGTTTTTGCGCTGATGCAGCAAATTTCGCGAGGGCGCGTCGGTGACGCGCCCTCGCTCGCTTGAGTCGAGCCCGAGCCCAATGATGAGAAGCGGCCCTCAGGCTGCCGCCTCGGTGAGGGCTGGATAGTCGGTGTAGCCCTTGGCGTCGCCGCCATAGAAGGTCTCGATCACCGGCGTGTTCAGCGGGGCGTCACGGCGCAGCCGCTCGACCAGATCGGGATTGGCGATGAACAGGCGGCCGAAGGCGATGGCGTCGGCCTCGCCCTTCGCGATGGTCTCGATCGCCAGTTCGCGGGTGAAGCCGTTATTGGCGATATAGGCGCCCTTGAAGGCCCGGCGCAGCGCGCCATAGTCGAAGGGCAGGTAGTCGCGCGCTTCGCGCGTCGCGCCCTCGACGACATGGATGAAGGCGATGCCGGCCTCGCTGAGCTTCGTCACCAGATGCGTGAACAGAGCCTGCGGATCGGAATCGCGGGCATCGTTGGCGGGGCTCACCGGCGAGATGCGGATGCCGACGCGCCCCTTCGGGAAGACCTTCGAGACGGCCTCGACGACCTCCAGCGCGAAGCGGACCCGATTCTCGATCGAGCCGCCATAGGCGTCGGTACGCATGTTGGAATCGTCGCGCAGGAACTGATCGATCAGATAGCCATGGGCGCCATGCAGCTCGATGCCGTCGAAACCGGCCGCCTTGGCGTTCTCGGCCGCGGTGACGAAGTCGGCGATGATCCGCGGGATCTCGTCCAGCGCCAGCTCACGCGGCGGCGAAACCGAGGCAAAGCCGCTCTCGATATAGGTCTTGGTGTTGGCGACGCGCGCCGAGGGGGAAACCGGCGCCTGCCCGCCGGGCTGGAGCGAGACATGGCTGACACGGCCGACATGCCAGAGCTGGGCAACGATCTTGCCGCCCTCTTCATGGACGGCATCCGTGATCGCCTTCCAGCCGGCGACCTGCTCGGCCGTGTACATGCCGGGCGTCCAGATATAGCCCTGGCCCTGCTGGGACACTTGCGTCCCTTCGGTGATGATCAGGCCTGCGCCGGCGCGCTGGCGATAATACTCGACATTGAGCGCATTGGGGGCATCATTGCCGCGGGTGGCACGGTTGCGCGTCAGCGGCGCCATGACGATGCGGTTCCTGACGGCGATGTCGCCGATGCTGAACGGCGTGAACAGCGCCGGGACGGTCGAATCTGAGTGGTTCATGGAAATGTCCTTGGAAACGCCAGACCGGATGGTGAGCGGGACCTTCGCCGCGATCGACGCCGTGCCGAGCACGGCGGGACGTGGGATTGTCCGCGCCCTATGTGGGTGCCGCAGTGCAGTATGACAGGGTGGCCAACCCGCTCACCGCAAAACAAGACCAATCGGCCGAGCAAGCCGCCGATCCGGAGATGAGCAACAATCCCGGAGCGGCGCTATACAGCAAAATCTTCTCCACCCCCCTCGCATGGCTCCCGGTCCGGCATGGCGCCGCGCTGCTTCGCGCGGGCCTGCACAGCGCAATCGGCATCGTCTATCCGCCCTCCTGCATCGCCTGCCAGGGCGCGACCGGCGAGGCGCAGGCACTCTGCCCGGCCTGCTGGGGAGACATAGGCTTCATCGAGCGCCCCTATTGCGAACGGCTCGGCACGCCCTTTGCGGTCGATCTCGGCGAGGGGCTGGTCTCGCCGGCCGCGATAGCCGACCCACCCGTCTTCGCGCGGGCCCGGGCCGTCTGCCGCTTCGACGGCACGGCGCGCGAATTGGTCCATCGCCTCAAATACGGCGACCGCACCGATCTCGCTCTGACGCTCGGCCGCATGATGGCGCAGGCCGGCCGCGAGCTTCTGCCCGATGCCGACCTCCTCGTCCCGGTGCCGCTGCATCGTACTCGGCTTTGGACTCGAAGGTTCAACCAGGCCGCCGCGCTGGCGCAGATCGTGTCGCGGCAGTCCGGCGTCCCGGTCGCGCCCATGTCCCTCGCTCGCGTCAAGCGCACGCGCCAGCAGGTCGGCCTGACGCGCCCCCAGCGCGCCGAGAACCTGCAGGGCGCCTTCAAGGTGCCCGCGAAGGCGCGGCCGCAGATCGAGGGGCGCCGCATCCTGCTCGTCGACGATGTGCTGACCACCGGCTCGACCGCCAATGCCTCCGCCCGCGCCCTGTTGCGGGCCGGCGCCGGCGCGGTCGACATCCTCACCTTCGCCAGGGTCGTCACCGACGGATCGTGACGCAGCCCGTGACGAACGCGTGACGGCGCACTACATTAGGATGCACTGCAACAGAGCTGGATGCCGACATGCCTGCCGTCACCATCTACACCACCGCCTGGTGCCCCTACTGCATCGCGGCGAAATCGCTGCTGACCAGGAAGGGCGTCGCCTTCGACGAGATCGCCGTCGACGGCAAGCCCGAGTTGCGACAGGCGATGACCGCACGCGCCGGCGGGCGGACCTCGGTGCCGCAGATCTTCATCGGCGAAACGCATGTCGGCGGCTCCGACGACATCCACGCGCTCGACGCGCGCGGCGAACTCGACAAGCTGCTGGCCGCGTGAGCCGGATTCACGTCCGACGGATGCTCGCGGCGCATACGCTTGCGACGGAACGGCCGGCACTTATCTCTTCTGCCAGGTGCTCGCGGCAAATGCCTGCCGCATGGTTGAGTTGACATGATCCGTTACGCTCTGGTCTGCGACAACGCCCACGAATTCGAAAGCTGGTTCGCCAGTTCGTCGAGCTTCGAGGAGCAGGCGCGGCGCGGCCTCGTCACCTGCCCCGTCTGCGACAGCAGGCATGTCGAGCGGGCGATCATGGCGCCGAACGTTGCCCGTACCGATCGCGGACCCCGCGCCGGCGAGGCGCCGTCCGAGGCATCACCCGTGGCGACGCCGCCCGCACCGGTCCCGGTAGCACCCGCCGCCCTGCTGGGTGAGCAGGAGATCGCGCTGCGCCAGATGCTGAGCGCGCTTCACAAGCATGTCGCGGAAAACGCCGAGCATGTCGGTCCGCGCTTTGCCGACGAGGCGCTGAAAATTCATCACGGCGAGAGCGACAACCGCCCGATCTATGGCGAGGCCACCGCCGACGACGCCCGCATGCTGCATGAGGAAGGCGTCGCGTTCATGCCGCTGCCGCGGCTGCCGGGCACCGGGAACTGACGGCGCGGCAAGTCTCGAGTGGGATACGCACGAGCGATGATCGAGCTTGGCAACGACAGTTTGACCATCGCGATTGCCGAGCTCGGCGCCGAACTGCAATCCGTCACCGATGCAAGGGGCCGGGATTGGCTCTGGAACGGCGAGCCGGCGATTTGGGCCGGCCGCTCGCCCTTGCTCTTTCCCGTCATCGGCAAGCATCCGGACGGCAAGGTGCTGATTGACGGCGCTCGCTACCCGATCAAGAGCCACGGCGTCGCCCGCACCAGCCGGTTCGAGCGGATCGCGCAGGACGACGCGTCCTGCACGCTGCGCCTGACCGACAATGATGAGACGAAGCAGGCCTACCCTTTCGCCTTCGCGCTCGACATGACCTACCGGCTCGATGGCGCGGCTCTCACCCTGACCGCCCGTATCGCCAACACCGGCGACACGGTGATGCCCTTCTGCTTCGGCTACCACCCGGCCTTTCTCTGGCCTCTGCCGGCGGGGGACGGCCTGCCGCATCGCATCCGCCTCGGCAATGGCGCGAGCCCAGCCCATCTTCGCCTCGGCGCCGACGGCCAGCGCGCCCCGACCCTCCACCGCTCGGCCTTCGTCGATGGCGTCCTGACGCTCGACCATGCCCTCTTCATCGAGGATGCCCTGATCATTCCGGAAGGCGCAGGCCATCATGCCTGGTATGGCGCGGACGGCCTGCCGGGCGTCGCGGTCGACTTCCCCGACATGCCGCATCTCGGCATCTGGACCAAGCCGAACGGCCCTTACATCTGCATCGAGCCCTGGCACGGCCTGCCCTCGCCCCCGGACCCGGACGAGCCGCTGGAGCGTCGCGCCGGCGTGATCCTGCTCGCACCGGGCGCCGCCAGGGAGTTGCCGATGACGCTGACATTCGGTGTTCCCTGGCGCGGATGAGACCCTTTCAGGCGCTCATCCGAAGGTCTCAAGCGACTTCGCTGCCCCTCTGGCGTTATCCTCGCCGCAGTGCAACATTGAGATTGCTCTGAAAAGAGGGTGGAACGACATGAACGCGATCGACCCCGCCGGCAGCAGGCGCGACCAACCCGCGCAGCGCAACAAGCCAGTATCTCGCGACAAGCCCTGGATCTTCCGGACCTATGCCGGGCATTCCGACGCCTCGGAATCGAACAGGCTCTATCGCACCAACCTGGCCAAGGGGCAGACCGGCCTGTCGGTCGCCTTCGACCTGCCGACGCAGACCGGCTACGATCCCGACCATGTGCTGTCGCGCGGCGAGGTCGGCAAGGTCGGCGTGCCGATCTCCCATCTCGGCGACATGCGGGCACTGTTCGACCAGATTCCTCTGGCGCAGATGAACACCTCGATGACGATCAACGCGACGGCGGCCTGGCTGCTCTCGCTCTATATCGCCGTCGCCGACGAGCAGGGCGCCGATCGCAAGGCCCTGCAGGGCACGACGCAGAACGACCTCGTCAAGGAATACCTGTCCCGCGGAACTTATGTCTTCCCGCCGCGGCCCTCGATGCAGCTTACCACCGACATCGTCGTGTTCACCGCCCGCGAGCTGCCGAAATGGAACCCGACCAATGTCTGTTCCTACCATCTGCAGGAGGCCGGGGCCTCGCCGGTGCAGGAGCTGTCCTTTGCGCTCGCGACCGCCATCGCCCTGCTGGATTCGATCCGGGCCCGGCCCGAGGTCTCGGCGGAGGAGTTCCCCGAGGTCGTCGGCCGCATCTCCTTCTTCGTCAATGCCGGCATGCGCTTCGTCACCGAGCTCTGCAAGATGCGGGCGTTCGTCGAGCTCTGGGACGAGATCACGTTAGGCAGGTATGGCGTTGCCGACGAACAAATGCGCCGTTTCCGTTATGGCGTGCAGGTCAATTCATTGGGCCTCACCGAGCCGCAGCCGGAGAACAATGTCTATCGGATCCTGATCGAGATGCTGGCGGTGACGCTCTCGAAGAAGGCCCGCGCCCGCGCCGTGCAGCTCCCCGCGTGGAACGAGGCGCTCGGGCTGCCGCGCCCCTTCGACCAACAATGGTCGCTGCGCATGCAGCAGGTCCTCGCCTATGAGACGGACTTGCTCGAATTCGGCGACATCTTCGACGGCTCGACCGTGATCGACGCCCGCGTCGCCGACCTCAAGGCAGCGGCTCTGGAGGAACTCGCGAAGATCGACGACATGGGCGGCGCGCTGGCCGCGATCGAGACCGGCTACATGAAGCAGGCGCTGGTCGAGAACGGCGCCCGCCGGATCGAAGCGATCGAGCGTGGCGAGCAGATCGTCATCGGCGTCAACAAATTCACCAACAGCGAGCCCTCCCCGCTCTCGGCCGGCGAAGGCAATGTCGTCACCGTGCCGGATTCCGTCGAGCTGGAGGCTATCGGCCGGCTCAAGGCCTGGCGCTCCGCCCGCGACGCGAAAGCGGCAGAAGCGGCGCTGGCGGAGCTGGCTTCGGCCGCCAAGGAGGAGCGCAACGTCATGCCGGCCTCGATCGCCTGCGCCAAGGCCGGCGTCACCACCGGCGAATGGGCGCAAACCCTGCGCGAGATCTTCGGCGAATACCGTGCTCCTACCGGCGTCGACACGGCCAAGCTCGGCAACAATGCCGGCCTTGCGACCGTCAAGGCCGCCGTCGCCCGAGCGACCGAAAAGCTCGGCCGAACGCCGCGTTTCCTCGTCGGCAAGCCCGGCCTCGACGGCCATTCCAACGGGGCCGAGCAGATCGCGGTGCGTGCTCGCGACGCCGGGATGGCGGTCAGCTATGGCGGCATCCGTCAGACGCCGGAAGAGATCGTGACGCAGGCGCAGGAAACGCAGGCCGACATCATCGGGCTGTCGATCCTCTCCGGCTCGCATCTGCCGCTGGTGCGGGACGTCACGGCCCGCCTGCGCGTCGCCGGCATGGACGTTCCCGTCGTGGTCGGCGGCATCATCCCGCCCGACGACGAGAATGCGCTCCGCAATATGGGGGTTGCCGCCGTCTACACGCCGAAGAATTTCGAGCTGGACGGTATCATCGCCGATGTCGCCGGCCTCGCCGCCAGGGGAGTGACCTGACCGCGCCGAGCTCAGTCGCCGCCATCTCCACCTCCGTCGCCATCGGACGACCAGTCGGCGCTCGACGAGCCCTGCCGCGACCGCCAGGCCCGGACAAGCAGCGAGACCGCAATCATCCCCAGAAGCGCCAGCGTCGCGAGAATGCTGGTGAGATCCCCCATCGATCCGATCCCTGTCTCCCGGCGCGCTGATTCCGAACTGTCAGCCTGACACGCCGCCGCCCGCCTGGCGAGACCGCTTCGCCTTGCGTCACGGTGACAGGCGGCCGGCCCCGGCCTATTTTGCCGCCTCCTTTCCCGGATACCCCCGCTTGATCCTTCCCGACCTCCGCGACCACCAGGCGCTGCGCGACGCCTTCCGCTGGCGGATTCCGCAGCGCTACAACATCGCCTCCGATGTCTGCGACAGCTGGGCCGCCCTCGATCCAAACCGCACCGCGATCATCGAGGTCTCCGGCGACTGGCAGGTGACGCCGGTCAGCTTCGGAAGGTTGCGCGACGACTCCAACCGTCTCGCCAACGCCTTGCGCGCCCGCGGCGTCGCGCCGGGCGACCGCATCGCCATCCTGCTGCCGCAGGGCCGCAGCGTGCTCGCCGCCCATCTCGCCGCCTACAAGCTCGGCGCGATTGCAGTGCCGCTGGCGGCCCTGTTCGGCGTCGATGCGCTGGCCTACCGGCTGGGCGACTCCGGCGCGAAGGTTCTGGTCACGGACACGGCCGGGCTTGCCAAGACCCGGCAGATCGCCGAACCGCTGCCTGAGTTGGACCTGACCATCTCGACCGACGGCGCCGACCGCGACGCACTGGGCTGGGAGGCCTTGCTGGCCAACGCCAGCCCCGATTTCGCCGCCGTCGATACGAGCCCGGACGACCCGGCGCTGATGATCTACACCTCGGGCACCACGGGGAACCCCAAGGGCGCCCTCCACGGGCACCGCGTCCTGCCCGGCCATCTGCCGGGCGTGCAGATGCCGCACGAATTCATGCCGCAGCCGGGAGATCTCGCCTGGACGCCGGCCGACTGGGCCTGGGCCGGCGGACTCCTCAACATGCTGCTGCCGGCGCTGCATTTCGGCGTCGCCGTCGTGGCCCGGCCGGTCACGCGCTTCGAGCCGGAGGAGGCCTTCCGCCTGATGGCGGATCTCCGCATCCGCAACGCCTTCGTGCCGCCGACCGCACTGCGGATGCTGCGCAGCGTCGATCGTCCACGCGAACGCTTTGCCTTTTCCCTGCGAACGGTCGCGGCCGCAGGTGAGGCGCTGGGCGCCGAGACGCTGGCCTGGGGCCGCGAAGCGCTCGGCCTCACCATCAACGAGGCCTATGGCCAAACCGAATGCAATCTCGTCCTTGCCTCCTGCGCCCATATCGGCGTCAGCCGGCCGGGCTGCATCGGCAAGGCGGTGCCGGGCCATGACGTCGCAGTCATCCGCCCGGACGGCAACGTCTGCGAAGCAGGCGAGGAGGGCCAGATCGCCGTACGCCGACCCGATCCGGTGATGTTCCTCGGCTACTGGCGCAATCCCCAGGCCACGGCCGAGAAATTCGTCGGCGACTGGATGAAGACCGGCGACCAGGCGGTGCAGGATCGGGACGGCTATGTCCGTTTCGTCGGCCGCGACGACGATGTCATCACCTCCTCGGGCTATCGCATCGGGCCGGGCGAGATCGAGGACTGCCTGCTGCGGCACGAGGCGGTGGCGCTCGCCGCCGTCGTCGGCAAGCCCGACGCGCTGCGCACCGAGATCGTCAAGGCCTTCGTCGTGCTGAAGCCGGGCCATGAGGGCACGCCGGAACTCGCCGCCGAGCTTCAGGGCTTCGTGCGGCGCCGGCTCTCAGCGCATGAATATCCGCGCGAGATCGCCTTCCGCGAAGAACTGCCGCTGACGACGACCGGCAAGATCATCAGGCGGCTTCTTCGCGCGGAGGTCTGACACGCGCAAGCCTGAACAGCGGGCCGCGCAAAACGTCGCGGGCGCGGCCTGCGAGATCGCGCGGCTTACGAACGGCACCATGCGACAAATGCAGGTCGCCAAGCGAGAGCCGCTCGTCCCCCCTGACGGACCAGCCGTCGGCGCGCAGGATCTGCCGCACCGGCGCTGCCTCCCGCATCATTGTGAGCAGAACTGGCAGCGGCATGAGCGGCGCATGGGCCTCCTCCTGCGCGCTCAGATAAAGCCAGCCGCGCGGGCCCCGGCCGAGCACGATCGCACCGGCAATCGGCTGGTCGTCGAGCATCAGCAGACCGATCCGGCACTGCCGGGCGCGGCCGAGGCCACGCGTCATCGCCCGCAGGAAGCCGACCTCGCGCGTGTCCTGCAGCGTCGCCGCTCCCGCCTGCGCGCGCGGGCCAGATGCTTCCATCGCCAGGATGATCTCGACGGCGTCGCGCAAGCCGGCCTGCGTCCGGGGCTCGACCAGCTTCAGCTTGCCAAGTCGCGCCAGCGCCTCCCGTGAGGGCTCGCTCCGCTCTGGTGACCGGCCTGCTGCGGTAACGGCGAGCGCGGGCCGAACATTCGCTGTCAGGCCCGAGCGCCCCGCCGCGTCGCAGAGCGCCGTCACCAGCCCGCCATCGAGATCGAGCGAGCGCAGGATCAGCCCGCGCCCGTCGATCCCACCCTGGCGACGCGGGTCCAGCACCGCTTCGATCACCGCCCCGGCCTGCTGCCTGTCGAGCAGCGGAGCGCCGCTGAAGACGCGCCGGTCGGAAAGGCCGATCAGCACATCGGGCACGAAGAGGCCGGTCCGGCGGCAGCACGGGATCAACCCGACAAGGCGGCGGCGTGCATCGGCCGCACCTCCCTGCCAGGCGAGGATCGCAACCACATCGCGGAACGAGACGAGATGCTGGGCGGCGGCCAGGGCGAAACCCGGCTCGAGGAAGGGGTTCGTCTCCAGCGCCCGGCCGGCGAGTTGGCTCCAGGCTTCGGCGATGTCGGCGCAGGCCGCGAGCGGACGAGTCTCGATTGTGATCGCTGCATCGGGGTGTGGCGCTGGAGCGTAACGGGCGCCGACTCCGGCACTGCCTGCCGGGGCGCCTCTCAAAGCCATGATCCGGTTCATCCGACCCTGCCTTCCTGCGCTGGACCGATCTGGCGCGAGGCTGTGCCAAATTGGCGAGCCGGGATCCAAGCGTCGAACGATCGGAAGGCAGGCTTCAAGAACAGGGCCAGGCAGATTGTCTCAGGCGGAGGCAGCCTCGCGGCCGGCGCCCTGCCCGGCCTGGCCGAGAAAGGCCTGCCAGAGACGCTGGACGACCGCTTCCTCGACATCCTTCACGATGAGGACGAGGCGCGAGCGCCGGTCGCCATCCGGCCAGGACTCGAGAATGACGGGCGGGTGCAGGATCTGCTGCACGGCATGCAGCAGCAGCGGCCGGTCGGGGTGCTCCGCCACCTGCACCAGCCCCTTCATGCGCAGGAGCCTGGGCCCATGGACCGAGCGCAGCAGCGTCCAGAACAGGTCCACGGTCGCCTGCTGGATGGGCGCATCCGCCGTCAATGCGAAGGCCCGGATGCTGGCATCGTGCCGGTTGACGTCGTGATGGGCATGGCCGTGATCGTGATGATGGTCATGATGATCGTGGGGGTGGTGATGATGTCCGTGATGCTCGTGCCCACTGCCCGGCAATGTCTCGCGCGCCAGCCACTGGCCGATCTCGGCCGGGCGCCGGGCGAGATCGTAGAGTCCCGCCCCGAACAGTGAGTTGGCCGCCGCCTCCGGGCCGAGCAGTGTAACGCCCGGATTGAGCAGCGCCAGACGCTGCCGCAACGGGGCGAGCGCGGCGAGGTTCGGCACGAGATCCGCCTTCGTCAGCACGAGCCGGTCGGCCGCCACGACCTGCTTGCGCGCCTCCTCATGCGCATCGAGCGTCGCCATGGCGTTGACCGCATCGACCAGCGTCACCACGCCGTCGAGCCGGAAGCGCATGGCGAGATAGGGGTGGTTGATCAGCACGTTCAGGATCGGCGCAGGGTCGGCGAGGCCGGTCGTCTCGATCACGACCCGGTCGAACGGGCTGATCCGGCCATTGTCACGCCGCCGCAGCAGGTCTTCCATCGTGACGATGAGATCGTCGCGGATCGTGCAGCACAGGCAGCCCGAATCCAGCAGGATCATCCCGTCCTCGACTCCCTCGATCAGCAGGTGGTCGAGCCCGACCTCGCCGAACTCGTTGACGATCACGACCGTCCGGGCGAGCGCCGGGTCCTTCAGCAGGCGGTTGAGCAGCGTCGTCTTGCCCGCGCCGAGAAAGCCGGTCAGCAGGATCAACGGCATGGGGTCCGGACGGACAGGCTGGCTCGTCATCATCGTCACGCTTCGCGTCAGGCCGGCGCAGGCGAGCGCCTCATCTGTTCTAATGTTACATTAGCGACGAGCGTCGCAACGACAAGGGCGCAGCCGCCATATTGCAACCCGGACAACCGCTCGCCCAGAAAGACCGCGGCGATCAGCACGGCGCAGACGGGCTCCGCGCAGAAGGCGAGGCCCGCCGCGCCGGGCGAGATGCGTGTCAGCGCGATGACCTGCAGCAGGAAGCCGAGAAGATAGCCGCCGATTGTCACGGCGGCGGCGATCGGCGCGAGCGCGAAGGCGTGGGGCGGCAGGAAGCCGCCGGTGATCGCCAGGATCAGTGCCGTCACCGGCAGGATCAGCAGATGCGACCAGAACAGCCGCGCCGACAGCGCCGTGCGGGAAAGGGCAGCCCCGGCGAAGAACTGCGTCGCGGCCCCAAGGCTGGCGACGAGCGCCAGCGCCAGCCCGCGCGGATCGAGCCCATGCATGTCCGGCCCCACCACCATCGCGACACCAATGAAGGCCGCGCAGGCGGCGGCCAGTCGCTGGGGCTGGAACGGCGTCCGTGTGAGGAAGGGCTCGGCCAGCACGATCAGCACCGGATAGGTGAAGAACACCACCGCCGCGACCGTGACGGGAAGGAAGGCGACGGAGGACAGGTAAGCGGAGCCGACCAGCGCGCTGGTCACGCCAAACAGCAGCATCGCCCGTCGCTCGCCGCGTGGCACGACGAGCGGCGCCCGCCAGATCGCGACGGCGGTCCCGACCAGCGCGAGCATGATGAAAACGCGGTAGAATACGAGCAGCGGGCCGTTGAGGCCCGCTTGGCCGGCGATCTGCGCGCTGACGATATTGGTGCCATAGGCGCCGGCCGCAGCCAGCGCCATCAGCATGCCCTGCCGACTGGCGGAAGAGCCTGGATCGGCGGTCAAGGGATCACGCTCAGGCGTCGTCGTTCGGCTTGGTGTCGTTCGGCTTGGCCTTGGGCTTGACCGTCGGCCTGGCGGGCTGCGGCTTGGCCGCCGCCTGCGCGGGCTTGCCCTGCGAGGCCTTGCCTTGGGCGGTCTTGGCCGCGGCCGGGTCGGCCTTGGGCGAGGGCTTCACCAGAAGCGGCTTGGCCGGCGGGCGCGCGGGCGGCTTGATCCCGGCCGCAGCGCCCGGCCGCAGGCTGGCAGCCGCGGCGGCTCCCGGCTGGATCGCGCCCTGGAGCCGCATCGGACCACCCGGCTGGGACGGTTGTGCCTTCTCGGGCTCGGTCGGCGCGAAAGCCGTGGTCGCACCAGCAATGGCGCCATTGCCGGAAGCCGTGCGCCCGCGATCGGCGAACAATCCGCCAGTCTGGCTGCCGAACAGGCCAGCCATCACCGGCGCAGACGGCGTGACCACCGGCGCCGCGCCGCGCGCGACGCGGCTGTCGGCGCCGCCGGAGACATTGGCGGCCAGCGGCGCGGAGGCCGAGCCCGGCGTGCGGCCGAAGGCGACCGGAACGGGCACTGTCTGGGCGCGTGGGCCGAGCGAGACACGGCCCGACGGCGAGCGGGTCAGCATCGAGCTGCCAGCATAGCTCGACGCGGAGGCCGTGGCGAAGCGGCCGCCATCCTCGGCATTGCCGCCGACATTCGAGGCCTGGGCTGCGATCGGACCCGACACGTCGGCGTCGTCGGCGAGCGCCACCCCCCCGCCCTTGCGGCGGACGTCGTCGCAGATGTTGAAAGCGCGGCCGCCCTGCGCGGGTATCGAGGCGACCGAGTAGCCACCACCCCATTTCGAGAAGCCGTCATCGAGCAGTTGCGCCGCCTTGATGGTGCGCTCCGTGCCCGACAGCGCCCCGAGCACGACGGCGATCAGGGTGCGGCCTCCACGTGTCGCGGTCGCGACCACATTGAAGCCGGATGCGCAGACAAAGCCGGTCTTCATCCCGCCGATGCCGGAATAGCGGCCGACGAGACCGTTGGTGTTGTTCAGAACCTGCTTGCCGAGCTGGACCGAGGCCGTGTTCCAGTAATCCGAATAATCCGGGAACTCGCGCATCAGGGCCATGGCGAGGATGGCGAGGTCGCGCGCGCTGACCTGCTGGTCCGGATCGTGCCAGCCATTGGGATTGGTGAAATGCGTGCTGCTCATGCCGAGCCGCGCGGCCTCGGCATTCATCATGCCGACGAAGGTCTCGACATCGCCACCGACGCCCTCGGCGATCACATAGGCGATGTCGTTGGCCGACTTCACCATCATGATGCGCAGCGCGTTGTCGAGCGTGACCTCCTGCCCGGCCTTGATATAGACCTTCACACGCGGCTGCGCGGCGGCCCGCTTCGAGGCGGGGATCGCCGTCTCCAGGCCGAGACGCCCCTCGCGCACCGCCTTCAGCGCCAGATAGGCGGTCATCATCTTGGTCGTGGACGCCGGATGCCAGGGCTGGCCGGCGTTCTCGCTGGACAGGACCGCGCCGCTCGACGCGTCTATGACGAGGCTGGTACCGGCCGAAGCCGACCCGGTGAGGGCGAGCCCGCAGACGAGGGCTGCGGTAAAGCGGGAAGCGATCATCGGGCGGGTCTTGAACCTGTCTTACGAGGGTTGAAGGCGCGGGGTTTCAACGCGACGCATGCGGCATTTTCGAGACGGCCGGGCAAGGTTGGCCCCGCCCACAGATGCATACCTACCCCCAGCAGAGCGATTTGCCTAGTCGCGGGCAAGAGTTCACAAGCCCAGTGTCGTCCTCAAGACCGCCCTCGACCGACCGGACTTAGCCGCGTGAGCCTCGCCCT
Organism: Allobosea sp. GW822-FHT03F07; assembly: GCF_058801345.1. Lineage (NCBI taxonomy): Bacteria > Pseudomonadati > Pseudomonadota > Alphaproteobacteria > Hyphomicrobiales > Alloboseaceae > Allobosea > Allobosea sp. GW822-FHT03F07. The sequence goes on along the minus strand of NZ_JBXAND010000001.1, from coordinate 303,417 downwards.
CCTCTGGATTCCCGCGACCATCGCGGCCTCGCTGCTGCAGACGGCCCGAAACCTCACGCAGCGCTCGCTGACCGAGATCATCGGGGTCGTCGGCGCGACACAGGTGCGCTTCCTCTTCGGCCTGCCCTTCGCGCTGATCTTTCTGGTCGGCGTCTGCCTCGTGGCCGGCCGCCTGCCGCCGCAGGTCGGCGCCGGCGCCTTCGCCTACATGATCGCTGGTGCGCTGACCCAGATCGCGGCGACCGGGCTGATGCTGGCTGCAATGCGCGAACGCTCCTTTGCCGTCACCACCGCCTATACCAAGACCGAGCCCGTGCAGGTTGCGATCTTCGGCGCCTTACTGCTCGGTGACGCACTCACCCCCACCAAATTTGCAGCCATCCTCATCGCCACCGCCGGCGTCGTGCTGGTTTCCTGGAAGCCCGGCGAAAAACTCACCCGCGCTGGCTTGCGCCCGGCCGTGCTCGGCGTCGGGGCCGGCGCCTTCTTCGCGCTTTCGGCGATCGGCTATCGCGGCGCGATCCAGGCGCTGCCCGAGGGCGGTTTTTTCATCCGGGCGACCACGATCCTGGCGCTCGGACTGTTCCTGCAGACGCTGATCCTCACGGTCTACATGCTCCTCGCCAATCGCCCTGCCCTGATTTCCAGCCTGCGCAACTGGCGCAAATCGCTCTTCGCAGGCTTCCTCGGCGCGGCCGCTTCGCAATGCTGGTTCATCGGCTTCTCGCTGACCAGCGCCGCCAATGTCCGCACGCTGGCACTGATCGAGGTCCCCATCGCGCAGATCGCCTCGCGCCGCATTTTTTCGGAGGGAACCAGCCGGCGCGAAATGGCGGGCATGACGATGATCGTCGGCGGCGTCGGCCTCCTGCTGATGAACGCGCTGTAAATCGCCATCTGGCAACTCAGCCCTCATCCTGAGGAGCCGCAAAGCGGCGTCTCGAAGATGCTCCAGACATCTCCATAGCCTCCTGGAGCATCCTTCGAGACGCGATCCTGGCGGATCGCTCCTCAGGATGAGGGCTTACAGGGGAGCTCCAAACAGGCCAGAAGAACGCGCGGTCCGCATCATGGTCCCTCTTTCCGTGCACGGCCGGAATGCATGACTGCCTGCTTGCGAGGCGTCGCTCGCGAGCGCAATTAGAGGTCAAAGTCGGATAACGTCGAAATCGCTATGGGAGAAACGCCATGAGTGCTGCGATCGTCGGTTGGGCCCATACGCCGTTCGGCAAGCAGGATGCGGAAACGATCGAGAGCCTGGTCGTTCGGGTTGCCACCGACGCGCTGATCGATGCCGGCATCACCGCCGATCAGGTCGACGAGATCGTGCTCGGCCATTTCAACGCCGGCTTCTCCGCCCAGGACTTCACCGCCTCGCTGGTGCTCCAGGCCGATCCGGCGCTGCGCTTCAAGCCGGCGACCCGCGTCGAGAATGCCTGCGCCACCGGCTCTGCCGCCGTGCATCAGGGGGTCCGCGCGATCAAGGCGGGCGCGGCGAAGATCGTTCTCGTCGTCGGCGTCGAGCAGATGACCACGACGCCCGGTCCCGAGATCGGCAAGAACCTGCTCAAGGCCTCCTATCTCGCCGAGGAAAGCCACACTCAGGGCGGCTTCGCCGGCGTCTTCGGCGGGATCGCCGCCGCCTATTTCCAGCGCCATGGCGACCAGTCCGACGCGCTCGCGATGATCGCCGCCAAGAACCATAAGAACGGCGTCGACAACCCCTACGCCCAGATGCGCAAGGACCTCGGCTATGCTTTCTGCCGCGAGGAAAGCGAGAAGAATCCCTATGTCGCCGGCCCGCTGAAGCGCACCGACTGCTCACTCGTCTCCGACGGCGCCGCCGCGCTCGTGCTGGCCGACGAGGAGACCGCACTCGGCATGCGCCGCGCCGTCGGCTTCCGCGGCATGTCCCATGTCCAGGATTTCCTGCCGCTCTCGAAGCGCGACATCCTGAAATTCGAGGGCGGCGCGCTCGCCTGGCAGAAGGCCCTCAGCGCGGCCGGCGTCACGCTGGACGATCTCTCCTTCGTCGAGACGCATGACTGCTTCACCATCGCCGAGCTGATCGAGTACGAAGCGATGGGCCTGACCAAGGAAGGCGACGGCGCCCGCGCCATCAAGGAAGGCTGGACGCAGAAGGACGGCAAGCTGCCGGTCAACGTCTCCGGCGGCCTCAAGGCCAAGGGCCATCCGATCGGCGCGACCGGCGTCTCGATGCATGTGCTCAGCGCGATGCAACTCGTCGGCGAGGCGCCCGAGGGCATGCAGCTTGCAGACGCCCGCCTCGGCGGCATCTTCAACATGGGCGGTTCGGCGGTCGCGAACTACGTCTCGGTGCTTGAGCGGATCAAGTGATCGGTCCTTCAGCCTGCTTGCCAATCGACTGATCTGCCGGTGATCGTTTTTTTCGCGCTGCTGCCGGCCTATTTCCTGTCGATCTTCTATCGCTCCTTCCTCAGCGTGATCGCCGGGCCCGTCATGACGGATCTGGCGATCGGCCCGCGGGAGCTGGGGCTGCTCGGCGCCGCCTGGTTCTCGGCCTTCGCGCTGTCACAGTTTCCGATCGGCTGGGCGCTGGACCGGCTTGGCCCGCGCCGGACGGTGACGGCGGCGATGACGATCGGCACGATCGGCGCCTTCCTGTTCGCCAATGCCACCGGAGCCGTCACTGGCATGCTGGCCATGGCGCTGATCGGCATCGGCTGCTCGCCGATCTTCATGGCGAGCCTGTTCTTGTTCGCGCGGACAGCGGAGGCCTCGCGCTTTGCCTTCCTGACCTCGGTCTTCATCGGGCTGGGCTCGCTCGGCAATCTGGTCGGGGCCGCGCCACTCGCCATCGCGGCCGCGCATTATGGCTGGCGACCCTCGATGCTGGCGATAGCCGCCTGCTTCCTCGTCGCCACCGCGCTGGCCGGGCTGCTGATCCGCGATCCGCCGCGGGCGGAGAGCGCTTCGGGCAAGGCCGAGGGCCTGATCGCCGGCCTCGCCAGCATCCTGAAGCTGCGTCCGCTCTGGCTGCTCGCGCCGATCACGCTCACCGGCTATGCCATCCTGGCGACCGCCCGCGGGCTCTGGGTCGCGCCTTTCATGGCCGATGTCCATGGCTTCGATGCCGTCGCCGCGGGCCATGCCGCGACCGCCATGGCGCTCACCATGGTCGCAGGAGCCTTCATCTATGGCGGGCTGGAGAAATGGGTCGGGCAGGCCAAGCCACTGGTGTTCTGGGGCACGGTTGGCACCGCGGCGACCTTCGCCCTTCTCGCGGTCGCCGGCGCAGCCTCGGCCATGGTGGCGACGCTGCTCTTTGCACTGATCGGCGCGATCGGCTTCACCTACGCCATCCTGATGGCGCATGCGCGGCTGTTCTTCCCGGCCCATCTGCTCGGGCGCGGCATGACGGCGGTGAACTTCCTCTTCATCTCCGGCGCCGCGCTGGCTCAGTCGGGCTCGGGCTGGTTCATCGCAGGCCAGCGCGCGGCGGGCCTGGACGCAGCGACGACCTTCGCCCATCTGCACTGGATCTTCGCCGGCGTCCTGCTGGCCTCCGCCGCGATCTACGCCTTCACGCCCGAGCGACCGAAGGCGGAGTGAGCTTCCGAATCAGGTTGGGCAGGGAGGTCAACCGGCCTCGCCGGCCTCAACCCTCCCCCGGCGCCCGCGCGACGATCGCCAGCGCATGCACCCGGTCCGCCAGTTCCTGTACCAGCGCGGCATTGACGAGGCGGTGACGCTCGAGCCGGCTCTTGCCGGAGAACGCTTCGGACACGATATCCACCCTGAAATGGGTTTCGCCGCCCTCGCGCCAGCCGCCATGGCCCTGATGCTGGTGCGACTCGTCGATCACCTTCAGGCGCTCGGGCGAAAGCGCCTTCTGCAGTTTGTTGGTGATCCGTTCAGCCATTCCGGTCATGATCGCGACACCGTTGTGAATGATCCGTCCAGATGCCGCCTATTGAACGGCACGTTCCCGCCGCGCAGATGCGTGCTTGCTGCATCGCACTTGCCGGCTCCGATTCCGCGTTTCATAACCATTCGATCATGAACTTCAACTCGCGCCTGTTCGACAGCATCAGGATCGGCCCCGCCGAGGCGGTGGAGGCCCAGGAATCCGACGCGCCACGCTGCGACCACCCCGGCTGCAAACGGTCGGGTGAATTCCGCGCGCCGCAGGGGCGCGGCCGCGAGGGCAAATTCTTCCTGTTCTGCCTGGAGCATGTGAAGGCCTACAACGCGACCTACAACTACTTCGCCGGCATGAACGACGATGCCCTGGCCGAATACGCCAAGGATGCAGCGATCGGCCACCGGCCGACCTGGAAGCTCGGGGTAAACTCCAAGGCGGCGCGGATGGCGCAGCGCGGCCGCGTGACGGGCGGGACTGAAGCGCCCGACGTCCATGACGCCTTCAACATCTTCGGCGCCAGGCGCGCCCAGCAGGCCTCCCAGCCGGAGTCGCGCGTCGGCGTCGTCGCCCGCAAGGCGCTGGAGACGCTCGGGCTCGACGAGAATGCCGATTCCGTTGCGATCAAGGCCCGCTACAAGGAACTGGTGAAACGCTTCCACCCCGATGCGAATGGCGGCGACCGCTCTCGCGAGGGCACGCTGCAGGGAATCCTGAAGGCCTATCAGCAGCTCAAGAGCACCGGAATGGTCTGAGCCGGCATCCGCCGGACGAAGGGTTCCAAAATCCAGCTCGAAATGCGCTGCGGCGGCTTTTCAGGCGTTGCCCATCTGCGAGCGCTTGGCCCAGCCTGTCATCCGGCTTTCGACGACATCGACGATGGCGACCAGGAAGACGCCGAGCACGGCCAGCACGATCAGCGCGGCGAAGATCAGCGGCACGTTGAAGTCGGCCGAGGCGCGGGTGATCAGGTTGCCGAGCCCGAGATTCGACGCGTTCTGCTCACCGATCACCGAGCCGACATAGGCCAGCGTGATCGAGACCTTGAGCGCCCCGAACAGATAGGGCAGCGAGCGCGGAATGCCGACCTTGGTCATGATGTCGAGGCGGCTGGCGCCGAGCGCCTTGAGCACGTCCTCGGTCTCGGGCTCGATCGTGGCCAAGCCCGTCGCGACATTGACGACGATCGGGAAGAACGAGATCACGAAGGCCGTCAGCACCGGCGGCAACCAGCCGACCCCGAACCAGATCACCAGGATCGGCACCACCGCGACCTTAGGGATCGAGTTGAAGCCGACCAGCAGGGGATTCAGGCCGGCATAGATCAGCTTCGAAGAGCCGACGAGCAGGCCCAGAAGCAAGCCGAACACGATCGACATCCCGAAGCCCAGCGAGGTCATCCAGAGCGTGTGGAAGGCGTTGGTGTAGAGCGGCTTCTGGTATTGGACGAGCGCCGCCCAGATCGCAGAGGGTGGCGGCAGGATGAAACTCGACACCTTGAAGACGCGGCAGACCAGCTCCCAGAGCGCGAAAAAGGCGAAGGTGAAGAGATAGGGCGCGAGCTTGAGCCAGGTCGAGCGCTTCATGCGACAGCCCTCGCCTCGCGGATATGGCCGCGTAGCTCGTGGACGATCTCGGCGAATTCCGGTGTGTAGGTGATGTCGAGATCGCGCGGGCGGGCAAAGCCGATCTCACGCTCGGCGATGACCTTGCCCGGCCGCGCCGACATGCAGAACACCCGGTCAGCCAGGAACACCGCCTCCCGCAGGTCGTGCGTTACCAGGATCACCGTGACGCCGCGTTGCGCGTGCAGGTCGCGGATCACGCACCAGAGCTCTTCGCGCGTGAAGGCGTCGAGTGCGCCGAACGGCTCGTCCAGCATCAGGAGCTTCGGCTCGTGGATCAGCGAGCGGCACAGCGAGGCGCGCTGCTGCATGCCGCCGGAGAGCTGCCAGGGAAACTTCGGGCCCATGCCCTTGAGCCCCACCGTCTCCAGCAGCATCTCGGCGCGGGCGACATATTCCGCCCTGTTCGCGCGCAGACGCGAGCGATGCGGTTGGACGATCTCCAGCGGCAGAAGCAGGTTCTGCAGCGTCGTCCGCCAGGGCAGCATCACCGGGTTCTGGAAGGCCATACCGGTGATCTTGATCGGCTCGGCGACCTCGCGCCCGTCGACGACTACGGTGCCGGCCTTCGGCCGCTGCAGGCCGGTGGCAAGCTTCATCATCGTCGACTTGCCGCACCCGGACGGACCGACGATCGCCGCGAACTCACCCTCGCGGACCTTCAGCGACAGCCCTTCGACGGCAGGTGCACCCGCGCCGCCGCCATAGATATGGGTGACATCGTGAAGTTCGACGAAGGCGGTCAAGGAAGCCCCACGCTCGACGGGAAAGGCGCTTCTCCTCCCCCTTGTGGGGAGGGGCCAGGGGTGGGGGTCGAAAAGCGGAGGTGAACGACCGGCAGGTCGAACGCGCACGGGAAAGCAATGGCGGAAGCGAAAGCCGTCGTCCTGCCTGCTCTCACCAAGCGGAGCCACCCCCATCCCGCTCCCTTCCCCGCAAGGGGGAAGGGGACCGCCTCACTTCGAAGACACGCCGCTCTCAGAACACCCGCTCGGCCGAAGCCGGCAGGAAGGCGTCGGTGAAGGCATCGCCCGCCTTGGCCTTGTCCTTGAAGGTGAAGGTCAGCGCGATCTGGTCGAGCGCCTTGGCCCAGCGCTCCTTGTCGATCCCGCCGAAGCCGTTGGTCTTGACCCAAGGCGTCATCACATTCTGCTCGAGCGTCATCTTCAGCCGCTCCAGCTCGACCTCGACCTTGGCGACGTCGTTGCGCTTGATCACGAGCTGTGCGCCGAGCTCGGGATTGGCGACGGTATCCTTGACGCTCTTGGTGATCGCCCGCAGCAGGCCGCGCACGGCCTCGGGCTTCTCGGCCACGAATTTCGGCGAGACCATGACGACGTTGCCATAGAGCTCGACGCCGTAGTCGGCCATCAGCATGGTGACGATGTCGTCGACGGGCACGCCGCGCGATTTCAGGTTGATGTAGGAGGAATTGGCGAAACCGAACACGGCATCGACCTCGCCCGAGGCCAGCATTGGCTCGCGCACCGGGAAGCCGACATTCTCCAGCCGTATCTTGCTGTCGTCGAGCTTGTTGACGGTCTTGAAGATCGGCCACTGCGCGAAGGCGGCATCGGCCGCCGGCGCGCCGAACTTCTTGCCCTCCAGGCTCTTCACATCGGCCGTAATGCCGCGGCTCTTGCGCCCGACGATCGCGAAGGGCGGCTTGTCGTAGACCATCATCACGGCCTTGAGATCGACAGCCGGATTCTCGTCGCGGAAACGGATCAACGAGTTCACGTCGCCGAAGCCGACATCATAGGTGCCCGACGCCACGCGCGGAATCGCCTCGCGCGAACCGTTTCCGGTGTCGATGGTGACGTCCAGTCCTTCGGCTTTGAAATAGCCCTTCTCGATCGCCATCAGGAACAGCGCCGCCGGCCCCTCGAAGCGCCAGTCGAGCGTGAAGCGCACCGGCGTCTGCGCCAGTGCCGGCTGCGTGCCCGACAGGCAGGCCACGGCGAGCGCGGATGCCGCCGCGACGCTCAGGACCGCGCGCCGCGACAGGGACGCAACAAGGGCAGGCAGCACGCTGGACATCTCTGGCTCCGAACGAATGAAAGGACAGGAATGGCTTCGAAAATCGTGCTCCGACCAGCAAGCACCGTGCCGGGCGAGCACTCGATCCAAGACTGGCGGAACCATGCGGGAGGTCAAGCCGAAAGCGTCATTGAAAATTGAAAATTGCATAAAATTGAGGCAGACCTTAGGAAGCCGGATCGCGCGCTCAGAGCGGCAGCGCACCGTCGGTCTTGACCTCCTCCATCACGGCATAGGTGCGAGTCTCGCGCACCGCCGGCAGCGCCAGCAGCACCTCACCGAGAAAGCGGCGATAGGCGTTCATGTCGGCGACCCGGGTCTTGACCAGATAGTCGAAGCCGCCGGCGACCATATGGCATTCCAGCACCTCCGGCGCGCGCTTCACCGCCGCGGCGAAACGCTCGAACGCGTCCGGTGTCGTTTTGTCGAGATAGACCTCGACGAAAACGAGCAGATTGAGGCCGAGCTTGAGCGGATCCAGCGTGGCGCGATAGCCGGTGATGTAGCCCTCACGCGTAAGCCGCTTCAGCCGCTCTCCGGTCGCCGTCGGCGACAGGCCGACCTTCTCGGCCAGTTCGACGCCAGCGATGCGGCCGTCCGACTGGAGCAAGGCGAGGATACGGCGGTCGGTTCGGTCAAGCACAGGATCAATCACTACAAGATTTGGGATGAGCAACAGAATTTACAGCAAACTTGGGAAAATTGCCAATTGATATGCGGCATCGAACCCCCGATGCTTCAGATCATCCAGCCGACACCGCTTCGGAGTCTCTGTCCATGGCCGCCCCCGTCACCACGGTCCCCGCCTTCCGCGCGCCCTTCGCCGAGGATGACGGCGCGATCGCAACGCGGCTGCTGGCGGGCGCCCGCCGCGAGCCGGCCGCGAAGGCGCGGATCGACGCCCGCGCGACCGGGCTGATCGAGGCGATCCGCACCCGAAAGGTCGGCCTTGGCGGTATCGAGGAGCTCCTGCGCGAATACTCCCTCTCCACCAAGGAAGGGCTTGCCCTGATGGTGCTGGCCGAGGCGCTGCTGCGCGTGCCGGACGCCGCCACCGCCGACCGGCTGATCGAGGACAAGCTCGGCCAGGGCGACTTCGCCCATCACGAATCGAAGTCGGACGCCTTCCTGGTCTCGGCCTCGGCCTGGGCGCTCGGCATCACCGCGCGCGTGATCCAGCCCGGCGAGACGCCGACCAGCATCATCGGCGGGCTCGCCAAGCGGCTGGGCGTGCCGACCGTGCGCACCGCAACCCGCCAGGCCATGCGTGTCATGGGCAACCATTTCGTCCTCGGCCAGACGATCGAGGAGGCGCTGAAGCGCGCGGGCTCGAAGAGCGGCAAGCTCTATCGCTATTCCTTCGACATGCTCGGCGAAGGCGCCCGTACGCAAGCGGACGCCGATCGCTACTTCGCCTCCTATGCCGCCGCGATCGACGCCATCGGCCGCTCGGCCGGCAACGAGCCGCTGCCGAACCGGCCGGGCATCTCGGTCAAGCTCTCGGCGCTGCATCCACGCTACGACGCGACCAACCATGAGCGCGTCCTGGCCGAGCTGACGCCCAAGGTCGTCAAGCTCGCCCAGCAGGCCAAGTCCTACGACCTCAACTTCACCGTCGATGCCGAAGAGGCCGACCGGCTTGAACTCTCGCTCGACATCATCGACGCCGTCGTGGCCGATCAATCGCTCAGCGGTTGGGACGGCTTCGGCCTCGCGATCCAGGCCTATCAGAAGCGCGCCTCGGCGGTGATCGCCCATATCGGCGCGCTCGCCGAAGCCCATGGCCGGCGCATGATGGTCCGCCTCGTCAAGGGCGCCTATTGGGACACCGAGCTGAAGCGCGCCCAGGAACGCGGGCTGGCCGACTATCCCGTCTTCACCCGCAAGGCGATGACGGACCTCAACTACGAGGCCTGCGCCGCCCAGCTCCTGGGCTTGCGCCCGCGCATCATCCCGCAATTCGCCACCCATAACGCTCAGACCGTCGCGACCGTCGCGGAGATGGCGGGCGGCTCCGACGGCTTCGAGTTCCAGCGCCTGCATGGCATGGGCGAAGCGCTCTACGAGAAGCTGCTGTCCGGTTCCGAGGGCTTCGCCTGCCGCACCTATGCGCCGGTGGGCGGGCATCAGGACCTGCTGGCCTATCTCGTGCGGCGCCTGCTCGAGAACGGCGCCAATTCCTCCTTCGTCAGTGTCTCCGGCGATCCCGACGTGCCCGTGGCTGAACTGCTGGTGTCCCCGGCCGACATCATCGGCAATGCCGGTGCCGCCCGACATCGCCGCATTCCGCTGCCGGCCGATCTCTTCGGCCCGTCCCGGAAGAACTCGGCCGGCGTCGAACTCGGCCATGCCGAAAGCCTCGATCACCTCCTGGCCGAGATCAAGGCCGCAGCCGGCAAGCCATTCCCTGACGCCGGCCCGATCATCGACGGCAAGACGACGGTCGGCACGGCACGTGATGTCCGCTCGCCGATCGACAACAAGGTGATCGGCCGCGTGCGCGAGGGCGATGCCGCTATGGCCGAGACGGCGATGAAGGCGGCAAGGGCGGGCTTTCCCGCCTGGAACGCAACGCCGGCCCGCGACCGCGCTGCGGCGCTCCGCAAGGCCGCCGATCTGATGGAGGCTCGGCGCGGCCTGCTGCTGGCCTTGCTCCAGGCCGAGGCCGGCAAGACGCTGGACGACGCGATCTCCGAGGTCCGCGAAGCCGTCGATTTCTGCCGCTACTACGCTGCCGAGGCCGAGGCCAAGTTCACCACCCCGGCCGCCTTGCCGGGCCCGACCGGCGAGGAGAACCGTCTCGTGCTGCGCGGGCGCGGCCCGTTCCTCTGCATCGCGCCCTGGAACTTCCCGCTCGCCATCTTCGCCGGCCAGATCGCGGCCGCGCTCGTCGCCGGCAACAGCGTCGTCGCCAAGCCGGCGCCGCAGACGCCGCTGATCGCGGCCGAAGCCGTCCGCCTGCTGCACGAGGCCGGCGTTCCCGCCTCCGCGCTGCATCTCGTGCCGGGCGACGGCGCGCTGGGCGGCGCCCTCGTCGCCCATAAGGACGTCGCCGGCGTCGCCTTCACCGGCTCGACCGCGACCGCCCGCGCGATCAACCGCGCACTCGCTGCCAAGGACGGCCCGATCGTCCCTCTCATCGCCGAGACCGGCGGTCTCAATGCCATGATCGTCGATGCGACGGCGCTGGCGGAGCAGGTGGCAGACGACGTCGTGATGTCGGCGTTCCGCTCGGCCGGCCAGCGCTGCTCGGCGCTGCGCCTGCTCGTTGTCCAGGAAGACGTCGCCGACAAGATGGTTGAGATGGCTGTCGGCGCGACGCGCGAGCTGAAGCTCGGCGATCCCCGCGCCATCGACACCCATATCGGCCCGGTCATCGACGCCGCCGCGAAGCATCGCCTCGACGCGCATGTCGAGGCGATGCGCAAGCTCGGCCGGGTCGCCTGGGCCGGTGAGGCGCCTGCGCTTGGCGGCACCTTCGTCGCGCCGCATGTGATCTCGCTCGACCGGATCGCCGATCTCACCCAGGAGCATTTCGGCCCGATCCTGCACGTCGTGCGCTGGAAGGCCGGCGAACTCCACAAGGTCATTCACGACATCGAGGCGACCGGCTACGGCCTGACGCTGGGCGTGCATTCGCGCATCGAGACGACCGTGGAGGAGGTCACGAGCCAGCTCTCCACCGGCAACATCTACGTCAATCGCAACATCATCGGCGCGGTCGTGGGCGTGCAGCCCTTCGGCGGCCACGGCCTCTCCGGCACCGGCCCGAAGGCCGGCGGCCCGAACTATCTGATGCGCTTCGCGACCGAGCAGACCGTCACAATCAACACGGCGGCAGCGGGCGGCAACGCCAGCCTGATCGCGATGGGGGAGTGAAGCGCGTTGCCGTCATGCTCGGGCTTGACCCGGGCATCTCGTGACGAGCAGACACTCGTCTCCGAGATGGTCGGGTCAAGCCCGACCATGACGAGCGATGTGGAATGACCCAGACCAGCCTCCCCTATCGCCCCAATGTCGGCATCGCCCTGTTCAACCGCGACGGCCGCGTTTTCGCCGGCCGTTCGCACAGCGCCGGCCCGGAGATCGTCATGCCGGGTTTCGACTGGCAGATGCCGCAGGGCGGCATCGATACGCGGGAAGACGTCATTGCCGCCGCGCGCCGCGAACTCGCCGAGGAGACGGGCGTGACGAGCACGCAGTTCCTTGCCGCCACCGAGGAATGGTGGGCTTACGATTTCCCGGCCTATTCCGGCCCGCCGCATAAGCTGACCGCCTTCCGCGGCCAGCGCCAGCGCTGGGTCGCCTTCCGCTTCACCGGAAGAGAGGCGGAGTTCGACATCACGCAGCCGAATGGCGATGAACCCGCTGAGTTCTCGGAATGGGCCTGGTTGCCGCTCGCCGAGATGCCCGCGCGCGTCGTGCCGTTCAAGCGCCCGGTCTATGAAAGGGTCGTGGCGGCCTTCGCAGCGCTCGCCGTTCCGACGACCTGATCCGCGTCTTTCCGCACGACGAAAAAGGGCCGCTTGCGCGGCCCTCGACGTCTCGTTCTTCGTTGCGAAGGTATCAGGCCGCCTTGCGGTTGGCGAAGACGTGCCTGAATTCCTGCAACTGCACCAGCGTCTCTTGCAACCGCTTCTGCTCGGCCTCGTCCTGCGAGCCGACGAGCTTGGTCTCGGCTGTCAGGATTTCCTGATCGAGGATCTCGGTGTCGACATCCTCGATGAAGCGGCCCTGCTCCGCCAGGATCGTCGTCGTGGCATGGTTGATCTCGACGAGACCTCCATTGACGAAGAATTCCTTGCCGTTGCTGTCGGTCGTCTGCAGGAAGACGATGCCCGCCTTCAGCGTCGCGACCAGCGGCGCGTGGCCGGCCAGCACCGTCATCTCGCCCTCGACGGAAGGGACGATGACGCTGATCACATCGCCCGAGAACAGGATTCGCTCGGGCGAGACGAGTTCGAACTTGAAGGTGGCCATCGGTACTCTCTCCCGGGCTCGTCATGGTCGGGCTTGACCCGACCATCTCGAAAACCAGTGTGCTCTCGTCAAGAGATTCTCGGGGCAAGCCCGAGAATGACGCTGCTTACGCCGCTTCGGCCGCGAGGCGCTGGGCCTTCTCGATCGCTTCGTCGATCGAGCCGACCATGTAGAAGGCCGCTTCCGGCAGGTGGTCGTACTTGCCCTCGACCAGGCCCTTGAAGCCCTTGATCGTGTCTTCGAGCGCGACCAGCTTGCCCGGCGAGCCGGTGAAGACTTCGGCGACGAAGAAGGGCTGCGACAGGAAGCGCTCGATCTTGCGGGCGCGGGCCACGGTCAGCTTGTCCTCTTCCGAGAGCTCGTCCATGCCCAGGATCGCGATGATGTCCTGCAGCGCCTTGTAGCGCTGGAGGATCTGCTGGACCTGGCGGGCAACGCCGTAGTGCTCCTCGCCGACGATGTCGGCCGAAAGCATGCGCGAGGTCGAGTCGAGCGGGTCGACCGCCGGGTAGATGCCCTTTTCCGCGATGGAACGCGAGAGCACGGTGGTAGCGTCGAGGTGGGCGAAGGAGGTCGCGGGCGCCGGGTCGGTCAGGTCGTCCGCCGGGACATAGATCGCCTGCACCGATGTGATCGAGCCCTTGTTGGTGGTGGTGATGCGCTCCTGCAGGTTGCCCATGTCGGTCGCGAGCGTCGGCTGGTAGCCCACCGCCGACGGGATACGGCCGAGCAGCGCCGACACTTCCGAGCCCGCCTGGGTGAAGCGGAAGATGTTGTCGACGAAGAACAGCACGTCCTGGCCCTTGTCGCGGAAGTCTTCCGCGACGGTCAGGCCCGACAGGGCGACGCGCATGCGGGCGCCCGGCGGCTCGTTCATCTGGCCGTAGACGAGGGCGCACTTCGAGCCTTCGCCGCCGCCCTTCTTGTTCACGCCCGACTCGATCATCTCGTGATAGAGGTCGTTGCCCTCGCGGGTGCGCTCGCCGACGCCGGCGAACACCGAGTAGCCGCCATGGGCCTTCGCGACGTTGTTGATCAGCTCCATGATCAGCACGGTCTTGCCGACGCCGGCGCCGCCGAACAGGCCGATCTTGCCGCCCTTGGCGTAGGGCGCCAGCAGGTCGACGACCTTGATGCCGGTGACGAGGATCTGTGCCTCGGTCGCCTGGTCCGCATAGGACGGGGCCGGCTGGTGGATGCCGCGGGTCGCGGTGGTCAGGATCGGGCCGGCCTCGTCAACGGGCTCGCCGATGACGTTCATGATGCGGCCGAGGCACTCGTCGCCGACCGGAACCGCGATCGGAGCGCCGGTGTCGGTGACCGACTGGCCACGGACCAGGCCTTCCGTCGAGTCCATCGCGATCGTGCGGACGGTGTTCTCGCCGAGATGCTGGGCGACCTCGAGGACGAGGCGGTTGCCGAGATTGTCGGTCTCGAGCGCGTTCAGGATCTCCGGCAGCGCGCCGTCGAACTGCACGTCGACGACGGCGCCGATGACCTGGGCGACCTTGCCGGTGCCGGTGTTGGCGGGCTTCTCGGCGGCGGCGGTCTTCTTCGTAGCGGCTTTGGCCATGGTGATAACCTCGGATTCGCGTTCAGCGTGTCGGATGGCCGGTGCGCCGGCCTTGAATTCAGGCGGTTAGAGCGCTTCCGCGCCGGAGATGATCTCGATCAGTTCCTTGGTGATCATCGCCTGGCGCGAGCGGTTGTAGAGCTGCGTCTGCTTCTTGATCATCTCGCCGGCATTGCGCGTGGCGGAATCCATCGCCGACATGCGCGCACCCTGTTCGGAAGCCGCGTTCTCGAGGATCGCGCGCAGCACCTGCACGGTCAGGTTGCGCGGCAACAACGTCTCGAGGATCTCGCTCTCGTCCGGCTCGTAGTCGTAGACAGCCTCGGTCTTCGGCGCCTCGGCCGGGATTTCCGCCGGGATGATGCGCTGCGCCGTCGGGATCTGCGCGATCACCGACTTGAACTTCGAGAAGAACAGCGTCGCGACATCGAACTCGCCGGCCGCAAAACGCGCAAGGATGTTCTGGGCGATCGTCTCGGCATTGGCGTAGCCGACCTGCTTGAAGGCGCGCAGGTCGATCAGTTCAATGATGTCCTTCTCGAACTGCCGCTTCAGAAGGTCATAGCCCTTCTTGCCGACGCAGATGATCTTGACCGTCTTGCCATCGGCCTTGAGCGCCAGCGCCATGTCACGGGCAAGGCGCGCGATCGAGGAGTTGAAGGCGCCGCAGAGGCCGCGCTCGGCCGTGCAGACGACCAGCAGATGCACCTGGTCGGACCCCGTGCCGGCAATCAGCCGCGGCGCGCTCGAACCGGTCACGCCCGAGGCGAGATTGGCCAGCACCGTCTCCATGCGCTCAGCATAGGGGCGCGCGGCCTCGGCCGCGGCCTGCGCCCGGCGCAGCTTCGCGGCCGCGACCATCTGCATGGCCTTGGTGATCTTCTGCGTCGCCTTCACCGAAGCGATGCGGTTTCGTAGGTCCTTCAATGAAGGCATCTGGTCTTCAATCCCCTACCCGTCATTGCGAGGAACGCAGCGACGAAGCAATCCAGAAGGGCGGGCGCAGCGAGGCTGGATTGCTTCGCTGCGCTTGGCTCATGACGATCAGGCGAAGGACTTCGCGTAATCGGAGACGATGTCCTTCAGCTTGGCCGCATTGGCGTCCGAAAGATCCTTGCTCGTGCCGATCTCGTTCAGCAGGTCGGCGTGCTTGCCGCGCACCAGCGCCAGCAGGCCGTCCTCGAAGGCGCGGACCTTGTTGACCGGCAGCGGGTCGAGATAGCCGTTCACGCCGGCATAGATCACGACCGTCTGCTCTTCCATCTTCAGCGGCGAGAACTGCGCCTGCTTCAAGAGCTCGGTCAGGCGGGCGCCACGATTGAGCAGGCGCTGCGTGACGGCGTCCAGGTCCGAGCCGAACTGGGCGAAGGCGGCCATCTCGCGATACTGGGCGAGCTCGCCCTTGATCTTGCCGGCGACCTTCTTGGTCGCCTTGGTCTGTGCGGCCGAGCCGACGCGCGACACCGAGAGGCCGACGTTCACGGCCGGGCGGATGCCCTGGTAGAACAGGTCGGTCTCCAAGAAGATCTGGCCGTCGGTGATCGAGATCACGTTGGTCGGGATGTAGGCCGAGACGTCGTTGGCCTGGGTCTCGATGACCGGCAGCGCCGTCAGCGAGCCATTGCCGGCCGCGTCGCCCATCTTGGCGGCGCGCTCGAGCAGGCGGGAGTGGAGATAGAACACGTCGCCCGGATAGGCCTCGCGACCCGGCGGGCGGCGCAGCAGCAGCGACATCTGGCGATAGGCGACGGCCTGCTTGGACAGGTCGTCATAGATGATCACGGCATGCATGCCGTTGTCCCGGAAATACTCGCCCATGGCGCAGCCGGCGAAGGGCGCCAGGAACTGCATCGGGGCGGCGTCCGAGGCCGTGGCGGCGATGATGATCGAATACTCCAGCGCGCCGCGCTCCTCGAGCACCTTCACGAACTGGGCGACGGTCGAGCGCTTCTGGCCGATGGCGACGTAGACGCAGTAGAGCTTCTGGCTCTCGTCGGTGCCCTGGTTCAGCGCCTTCTGGTTGAGGATCGTGTCGAGCGCCACGGCGGTCTTGCCGGTCTGGCGGTCACCGATGATCAGCTCGCGCTGGCCGCGGCCGATCGGGATCAGGGCGTCGATGGCCTTGAGGCCGGTCGCCATCGGCTCGTGAACCGACTTGCGCGGGATGATGCCGGGCGCCTTGACGTCGACGCGGGCGCGCTTGGCGGCCTTGATCGGACCCTTGCCGTCGATAGGGTTGCCGAGCGCGTCGACGACGCGGCCGAGCAGTTCCTTGCCGACCGGCACGTCCACGATGGCGCCGGTGCGCTTGACCGTCTGGCCTTCCTTGATCTCGCGGTCGGAGCCGAAGATCACGACGCCGACATTGTCGCTCTCGAGGTTGAGAGCCATGCCGCGCACGCCGCTCTCGAACTCGACCATCTCACCGGCCTGGACCTTGTCGAGGCCGTAGACGCGGGCGATGCCGTCGCCGACGGAGAGAACCTGGCCGACCTCTGTGACGGAGGCTTCGGACCCAAAGTTCGAAATCTGGGCCTTCAGGATCGCGGAGATTTCAGCGGGGCGGATTTCCATCAGCCGACCTCTTTCATGGCAAGACGAATTGAATTGAGCTTGGTTTTCAGCGAGGCGTCGACCATGCGGGAGCCCATCTTGACGACGAGCCCACCGATCAGCGCCGGATCGACCTTGATCGAGACGTCGACATCCTTGCCCGCGACGGCGGCGAGCGCGGCGCGGATTTCCTCGACACGCTTCGGCGCGGGCGCCTCGGCGAGCGTGACCTCGGCGCTGACGATGCCCTTGGCCTCGGCGACGAGGGCCTTGTACGCGCCGATCATGCCCGGCAGCGCGAAAAGGCGGCGCTTGCTGGCGACGAGGCCAATGAAGTTGGCGGCGATGCCGGACATGCCCGCCTTGGCGAGAACCGCCTTGATCGCGCTGGTCTGCTCCTCGGCCGAGAAGGCCGGGCTGCCGACCAGGCGGCGCAGATCCTCGCTTTCGGCGAGCATAGCGGAGAAATTGTCGAGTTCGGCGGAAACGGAGTCGATGGCGCTGGCCTCTTCGGCCAGTTCGAAAAGGGCCGTGGCGTAGCGGCCCGCTACGCCCGAAACCAGTGATCCTTGCGATCCGCCGTCAGCCACGCGTCACGTCTCTCGTTTCATAGGACCGCTCCCGGCGACCTTCTCGCGAAGGTGGAGTGCGATGTCCTGGCGCTGCGATGTATCCATGGACGAGAACCCGGCAAGACGGCTTCACGACCTAAATGTGGCGGTGCACTAGCATGTGCTCTTGGGGTGCGCAATCCGTTGATGGCTCTGCGGCACGCGGTTTTACCCGTCCTTTCAACGCCTCAAAGGAAGCCGGCCACCCTTCTAGAGGAAGCTCTGCGGGTCGATGTCGACCGCGACCCTGACCGAACCCTTCGGCTTGCCGGCGCGCTTGAGCCAGTCGCGGAGGTAATCCTGCAGATTGACGTCGCGCTCGGTTTTCACGATCAGGCGCATGCGATGGCGCCCGCGCAGCACCGCGAGCGGCGCTTCCGCCGGCCCGAGCACGCTGACCCCGTCCGGTGCCTCGGCGCAGCGCGCCAGCGCGCGGGCATGGCCTTGGGCCTCCGCCTGGCTGTTAGCGGAGACGATCAGGCCGGCCAGCCGGCCGAAGGGCGGCAGGCCGGCAGCCTCCCGCGACGCCGCCTCTGCGGCATAAAACCGCTCCGGGTCCCCCGAGACCAGCGCCTTCAGCACGGGATGGCCAGGGTCATGCGTCTGTAGCAGCGCGCGGCCGGGCTTTTCGCCGCGCCCGGCACGGCCCGTGACCTGCCTCAGCACCTGGAAGGTCCGTTCGGCCGCGCGCGGATCGCCCGAGGTCAGGCCGAGATCGGCATCGATCACCCCGACCAGCGTCATGCCCGGAAAATTATGGCCTTTGGCGACAAGCTGCGTGCCGATGACGATGTCGAATTCGCCCGAGGCCACGGACATGAGCTCCGTCTTCAGCCGCTCGGTGCCTCCAGGAAAATCGCTCGACAGCACGATGCCGCGCGCCTGCGGGAACAGCGTCGCGACCTCCTCGGCCAGCCGCTCGACGCCGGGCCCGCAGGCCGTGAGGCTCTCCTGCGCATGGCATTGTGGGCATTCATGCGGCCGGCGCTCGACATGTCCGCAATGATGGCAGACCAGCGCGCGCCGGAAGCGATGATCGACGAGCCAGGCCGAACAGTTCGGGCATTGGAAGCGATGCCCACAGTCCCGGCAGAGCGTCAGCGGCGCATAGCCGCGCCGGTTGAGGAACAGCAGCGACTGCTCGCCGGCCTCCAGATTCACCGCGATCGCCTTGGCCAGCGCATCCGAGACCCAGCGCCCGCGCGGCGGCTTGTCCTGACGCAGATCGACGAGGCCCAGCGTCGGCAGGGAGCGGCCGCCGAAGCGCTCCGGCAACTTGAGATGGGTGTAACGCCCGCGCTCCGCGTTGACGCGCGTCTCCAGCGAGGGCGTCGCCGAGGTCAGGATCACCGGCGCGTTCTCGATGCGCCCGCGCACCACCGCCATGTCGCGGGCATGGTAGGCGACGCCGTCCTCCTGCTTGTAGGCGGCCTCGTGCTCCTCATCGACCACGATCAGGCCGAGATCGCGATAGGGCAGGAACAGCGCCGAGCGCGCACCCGCCACGACCCGCGCCTCGCCGCTCGCGATCGCGGCCTGCAGCCGTTCGCGCTTGCGTCCGGTCACGGCCGAATGCCAGAGCCCCGGCCGGACGCCGAAGCGCGCCTCGAAACGGTCGATGAACTGCGCTGTAAGCGCGATCTCGGGCATCAGGATGAGGCTCTGACGCCCGAGCCGGATCGCCTCCGCCACCGCCTCGAAATAGACTTCCGTCTTGCCCGAGCCGGTGACGCCCTCGAGCAGCGTCACGCCATAGGCGGCCGCCCTGACCGAAGCGACGAGCGCCGCCGCCGCGGCGGCCTGATCGTCCGACAAGGCCGGCTTGGCACGGTCCGGATCGGGTATGGCCGCGACCGCATCGCGCGGCAGCGGCTCGACTGCGAAGGTGCCGGCATCGACGAGCGAATCGATCACCGCCGTGCTGATCGAGGCGGCTTCGGCCAAGGCGCCCTTGCCGATGAGCAACCCCCCTTCCGCCGCCGCGATGGCCCTGGCCCGCGCAGGCGTCATCCGGGCGGGCGGCGCGCCGACAAGCCGCACCCCGAGCTTCGGCCGCTCCGGTGTGTCGTCCGGCGGACGCCGCAGCGCCAGCGCCAGCACCGAGCCCTTCGGCGCCAGCGTATACCAGGCGACCCAGTCGACCAGCTTCATCAGTGCCGGATCGAGCGGCGGCATGTCCAGCTTGCCGGTCACCTTCTTGAGGTTGCCTCCGCGCCCGCTTCCGGTGTCCCAGACGACGCCGACCGTCTCGCGCGGGCCGAGCGGCACCTGCACGACATCGCCGGGCTGGAGCACGAGCCCGGCGGGAACCGCATAGCTATAGGCCTGGTCGAGCCCGAGCGGGATCAGCACCTCGACCGTGCCGCCCTCCGCCATCTGCTCCGCTTCGCTCATCCCCCGTGCCTAGCCTCTCGGACCGAGAGCGACAACCGCCTGCCTTGGCCAGCGCTCGCCTTGGCATTGCCCCGATCGCGTGGTGTCTGCGGCCTGCACCCGGCAGCCGGCCGATATGACGAGCGGATTCATGACGAGAACATCCCCCCATCTGATCCGCATTGCTCTCGCGACAGGGCTCATCCTCGGCAGCGCTGCGCAGGGCTTTGCGCAACCGGCGCCGCCGGAGAACTGGCCGGCGGTCAAATGCGAGCGCTATACGAAGGCCTGGAGCGAGGCGCTGGCGAAGTTCGGACGCAGGGGCATCGGCCAGCCATTCATCGAAGCGCATGAAGCTTTTCTGGCTTCGGGCTGCAGCATCAAGGGCGAGGTCTGCCCGCGCAGCACCGAGGAGCTGAACCTCGCCAATGTCATGGTGATCATGGGCATGAATCAGGGCATGGCCAGCACCTTCATGCCCTTCGCCTGCCGGAAGGCGTGATTCGTTTCGCGTTAAGACAGTGGCGTCATGCTCGGGCTCGACCCGAGCATCTCAGGACGAAAGGGCGGCAAGAGATGGTCGGCTCGAGGCCGACCATGACGGCCGAGGCGACATGCAGCCATGACCGATTTCGACAGCCTGATCCGCGACTGGCTCGGCCATCTCGCCCATGAGCGCAGGCTCTCGCCCAAGACGCTGGAAGCGTATGGTCGCGACCTGCGCCAGTTCGCCTCCTTCCTCACGGAGCATCTCGGCGGCGCGCCCTCGCTCGCCGACATCACCGCGCTGAAGCCGGCCGACCTGCGCGCCTTTCTCGGCCGGCGTCGCCGCGACGGGGTCGGCAACCGCACCCTGATGCGCCAGCTCGCAGCGCTGCGCTCGCTGGCCCGCTTCGGCGAGCGCACCGGCAAGCTGAAAGCCGCCGCCTTCGCCGCGACGCGCGGCCCTCGCATCGGAAAATCACTGCCTCGCCCGCTCGAGGCCAGCGCAGCCAAGGCCATGACCCAGGCCGACACGCGCGCCGGCGAGGAACGCGAACAATGGATCCTCGCCCGCGATGCCGCCGTGCTCGCTTTGCTCTATGGCTGCGGCCTGCGCATCTCCGAGGCGCTCTCGCTGACCCGCGCGCAGGCGCCCGCCCATGCCGGCGACACGCTCACCGTCATTGGCAAGGGCAACAAGACCCGCATGGTTCCGGTGCTGCCCGTCGTCGTCGCCGCCATCACCGAATATCTCGGCCTCTGCCCCTGGCGACTGCCGCCGGACGGCCCACTCTTCCTCGGCGCCAAGGGCGGCCCGCTGTCGCCGCGCATCATCCAGCTCGCGGTCGAGGGCTTGCGCGGCGCACTCGGCCTGCCCTCCTCCGCGACGCCACATTCGCTGCGCCATTCCTTCGCGACGCATCTGCTCGGGCGCGGCGGCGATCTGCGCGCGATCCAGGAACTGCTCGGCCACGCCTCGCTCTCGACGACACAGATCTACACTCGCATCGATTCGGCGAGGCTGATGGCAGCCTATGACGCCGCCCATCCCCGCGCCGGACGCTGACGCCGCCAGCCCGCTCCCCCCGTCTTGGTTGCCGCCAAGGCATGCACTAAGCACGCGCGGAAATCCGAGAGATGGGGTGATTCGTGTCCGGCCATATCGACCCGCCCGAGGGCGGCAACAAGAAGATCGCGCTGCTGATCGCCGTTCTGGCGTTGATGCTGTCCCTTTCGGAGATCGGTGGGAAGCAGGCGGAGAACGACGCCATCGCCAAGAACATCGACGCTTCGAATCTGTGGTCCTTCTTCCAGGCCAAGACCATCCGAGGTACGGCCGTTCGCACCGCCGCCGAAGCGATGGAGGTTGACCTCGCCGCCACGACCGATCCGGCCGCCCGCGAGCGCATGCAGAAGCGCATCGATGGCTGGAAGGCCACCGTCGCCCGCTATGAATCCGAGCCGGACACGCAGGAGGGTCGCAAGGAGCTGATGGCCCGCGCCAAGAAGACCGAGCAGGTCCGCGACGATCAGAAGGCCCGCAGCGAGAATTTCGAGATCGCCTCGGGCCTCCTGCAGATCGGCATCGTCGTCGCCTCGGCCTCGATCATCACCGGCGTCGGCATGCTGGCCCTGGTCGCGGGCGGCCTCGGCGGGCTCTCGCTGGTCTTCATGGGGCTGGCGCTCTTCGCCCCGCACCTGTTGTTCTGAGACAGCTCAGGCCGGTCGTGGGAAATCCGGCAGCGGCCGGCGCAGCCGCTCCCACGCGCGCGCCATGCGCAGCACGCCGAGATCGTCGAAGCGCCGGCCAGTGATCTGCAGGCCGATCGGCAGTCCCGCCGCCGTCATCGCGGCCGGCACGGCGATCGAGGGCTGGTCCGACATGTTGGCCGGCAGCGTGAAGACGATGTGTTCGAAGGGCTGGTGCGGATCATGGATCGGCGAAGCCAGTTCGGCCGCATAGCTCGGCACGGGAGCAACGGGCGAGAGCACGAAATCGAACGGCGCGCTCTGCTTCAGCGCGGCGTCCTTGATCGCCAGCATCTGGCTCATGCCGCGATAGACGCGCTCTCCGGACAATGCCTCACCGCGCTTGGCCCATTCGAAGATATAGGGCAGCACCGTCGCCTGCTTTTCCGGCTCCAGCGCGCCGATATCGGCCCAGGCGCGCTGGCTCCAGAAATCGTCGAGCCCGTCCAGCATCGCCCGCGTCATGAAGGCCGGCGCCTCCTCGACGATCGCGCCGGCCGCGGCAAAGGCCGTGCCGGCAGCCTCCAGCGCCGCCTTCGTCTCGGGCTCGACCGGAATGCCGATACCGGGATCGAGCTGGAGGCCGAGACGCAAGCCCGTCAGGTCCAGCCCCCGATCCATGTCGAGCGACAGCCAGTCGATCTCCTGCGGCGGCAGGCTCATGCCGTCGCGTGCGTCGGGCTTCGAGATCTCGCGCATCATCAGTGCCGCGTCCGCGACTGTGCGGGTCATCGGCCCGGCGACACGGCCATAATAGCTCGGATCGATCGGCACGCGCCCAAAGCTGGGCTTCAGTCCGACGAGCCCGCACCAGCCGGCCGGGAGGCGGATCGAGCCGCCGATATCGGTGCCGATATGCAGCGGGCCGTACCCGGCCGCCCCCGCCGCGCCCGCCCCGGCCGACGAGCCACCGGGATTCTTCGACAGGTCCCAGGGATTGCGGGCCAGCTCATGGAAGCTCGACAGGCCGGACGAGAGCATGCCGTAATCCGGCATCGTCGTCTTGGCGAGCATGACGAATCCCGCCTCGCGCAGCCGTGCCGCAACCGGCGCGTCCTCCGGCATGGGCACGAGATCGCGCGCCGCCGTGCCGATCGGCATAGGGGTGCCTTTGGTCGCGATGTTCTCCTTGATCGTGCCGGGCACGCCGTCGAGCGGCAGCGCCTCGCCCCTCATCCAGCGCGCCTCCGAAGCCTTGGCAGCCGCAAGCGCCGCCTCCGGCTGATAGGCATAGAGAGCCTTGATCCGCGGCTCGCAGGCCTCGATGCGCGCAATCACGGCCTCCGCGACCTCGACCGGCGACAACGCCCTGGCGCGATAGGCGTCGAGCAGCTCGACGGCACTGAGATCGGCGGGATCGGTCATCGGCATCATCCTCGTCAGGCATGGCTCAGCGTGGCAGTGATTGATGCCACGGCTGATCTGAAAACGGCACGGCCGCACGGCGCAACCCGCGCCGGCTTCCGCCGCATTGCCGGGGCAAGCAAGCTCCGCGCCTGCCGCCCTTTCAAACGAGAATTGCCGCTCTCAGACGAAATAGTCGGGATGCTGTTCCTGCAGATGCAGCAGGTCCGGTAGCAGCGTGCCCAGATGCCGGCGCATCGCGACCTCTGCCTCCGCCCCGTCATGCCGGCGGATCGCATCGACGATCGACAGATGCTCGCGGATCACCATCGCCATGCGCCCCGGCACGGGCAGAGTCATGCGCCGGCACCGATCGATCTGGCTCTTGGCGGCATGCGCGATCTTCCAGATGCCGGGATAGCCGGCGAGGATCGCCAGCGTTTCGTGGAAGGCCTCGTCGGCGAGGTGGAAGCCCTCCTGGTCGCCGGCCTCGAGTGCCTCGTGCTGGCGCGCGATCGTCGCATCCAGCCTTGCGATAGCTTCCTCCGTACCGATCCGCGCCACCAGCTCGACGGTCGCGCATTCCAGCGCCTGGCGAATGAAGACGGCCTCGGGGATAGCCTCGGTCGGAATGCGCGCAACGAAGGTGCCGGCTTGCGGGAAGATCTCCACGAGCCCCTCCTCCTTGAGCCGGATCAGAGCCTCGCGTACCGGCGTGCGGCTGACACCGAAGCGGGCGGTCAATTCCTTCTCGACCAGCGCCGCGCCCGGCGCGATCTCCATCGCCAGGATCGCGCGCCGCAGCTCGTCCTGCACCACCGAAGCCGCGGTCGCCCGCCCGGCCGGAATGCTGCCCGAGGGCTGACGACGGCGCTCGCGTCGCGGGCCTCCAGGACCGGCATCCTGGACCGCATTCCGGGGATAGGTGATCTGCGACATCGACTCGCCTTTTGCCCCGCCCGAGCGTCGGCCTCTGCTCCTTTTGGGCAATAGCATGGGCCGGCTGGACATACTAGTATATTAGTATATTGACCCCATGCCCCGGCCGCGACTATGGTCCGCCGACGTTTGCCCAGAGCTCGTTCGAAAGAGCCGATCCAATGTTGCTTCACGACGATCGCCTGTTTCCTGCGGACCCCGTGACGCGCGGCATCGCGCGCCGGCTCTACGCCACGGTTCGCGATCTGCCGATCATCTCGCCGCATGGCCACACCGACCCTCGCTGGTATGCCGAGGACCAGGCCTTTCCCGATCCCGCGACGCTGTTGGTCAAGCCGGACCACTACGTCTTCCGGATGCTCTATTCGCAGGGCGTACGGCTCGAGCAGCTCGGCATTCCCCGCAAGGATGGCGGCCCGGTCGAGAGCGACCCGCGCGCCGTCTGGCGGCTCTTCGCCAAGCATTGGTACCTGTTCCGCGGCACGCCGACCCGGCTCTGGTTCGAGCACGCGCTCTCCTCCGTCTTCGGCATCAACGAGCGCCTTTCATCGGAAAATGCCGACAAGATCTACGATCGCATCGCCGAGAAGCTGGACGAGCCGGGCTTACGCCCGCGCGCCCTGTTCGAGCGCTTCAGGATCGAGGCGATCTCGACCACCGAAGGCGCCCTCGACGACCTGAAATGGCACGACATGATCAGGGCCTCGGGCTGGAGCGGCAAGGTCGTAACCGCCTATCGTCCCGACAGCGTCGTCGATCCCGAATTCGAGGGCTTTGCCGCCAATCTTGAGCAGTTCGGCGCCCTGACGGGCGAGGACGTCATGAGCTGGAACGGCTATCTCGCCGCCCATCGCCAGCGCCGCGACTATTTCCGCGAGCGCGGCGCGACCTCATCCGACCATGGCCATGCCACGGCCCGCACCGCCAACCTCTCGAAGGCGGAAGCCGAGGCGCTGTTCGCGAAGGTCGTCTCCGGTCCGGTCTCGGGCGAGGAAGCCGATCTCTTCCGCGGCCAGGTGCTGACCGAGATGGCGAAGATGAGCCTGGATGACGGGCTCGTCCTGCAGATCCATCCGGGCTCCTCGCGCAACCACAACGCGTCGCTGTTCGCGAATTTCGGGCGCGACATGGGGGCCGACATCCCGCGCCAGACGGACTACGTCGCAGCGCTGAAGCCCCTGCTAGACGCCGTCGGCAACGAGCCGAACCTGACCGTCATCGCCTTCACCCTCGACGAGACCAGCTATTCGCGCGAACTCGCGCCGCTCGCCGGCCACTACCCCGCGCTGAAGCTCGGGCCGGGCTGGTGGTTCCTCGACGCGCCCGAGGCGATGCTGCGCTTCCGCGAACTGACGACCGAGACCGCCGGCTTCTACAACACCGTCGGCTTCAACGACGACACCCGCGCCTATCTCTCGATCCCCGCGCGCCACGACGTCGCCCGCCGCTGCGACTGCACCTACCTCGCCAAGCTCGTCGCCGAACACCGGCTCGACGAGGACGAGGCCGCCGAGGTCGCCCATGACCTCGCCTACCGACTGGCCAAGGAGGCTTACAAGCTGTGACCGCGACCGGGACCATCGACGAACGCCAGGCCGCCCATCCGCGTGATGTCAGGAGCTACGACACGCAAGCGCTGCGCAACGATTTCCTGATCGAGCGCATCTTCGTGCCGGGCGAGGTCACGCTGACCTACAGCCATTACGACCGCATGATCGTCGGCGGCGCGACGCCCACGATGCAGCCGCTGACGCTCGATCCCTACCCGCCGACTGGCACGCCCTTCTTCCTGGCGCGGCGCGAGCTCGGCGTGATCAATATCGGCGGCGCCGGTAGCGTGACCATCGACGGCAAGGCCTTCGACCTGCCCAGCCTCGACGCGCTCTATGTCGGCCTCGGCGCGAAGGACGTCTCCTTCGTCAGCGCGGACGCCGCCAACCCGGCCAAGTTCTACCTGACCAGCGCCCCGGCCCATCGCGAGGCGCCGCACCAGCTCATCCGTCAGTCGGACGCCAACACGCTGCATCTCGGCGCCACCGAGACCTCGAACAAGCGCACCATCCGGCAATACGTCATGCCGAACACCACCGGCACCAACCAGCTCGTCATGGGCATGACGGCGCTAGAGCCGGGCTCGGTCTGGAACTCCATGCCCTGCCACACCCATACGCGGCGGATGGAGGCCTATCTCTATTTCAACCTCGACCCGGCCCACCGCGTCTTCCATTTCATGGGCGAGCCGACGCAGACCCGCCATCTCCTCGTCGCCAATGAGCAGGCCGTGATCGCGCCGAACTGGTCGATCCATTGCGGCTGCGGCACCTCGAACTACGCCTTCGTCTGGGCCATGGCCGGCGACAATGTCGAATTCACCGACATGGACGCAGCCCCCGTGGAGACGCTGCGCTGATGGCGGCGGCCTCGCCCTTCGACCTGACGGGTCGCACGGCCCTGGTGACCGGCGCCAATACCGGCATCGGCCAGGGCATCGCGCTCGCGCTGGCGCAGGCCGGAGCGACCGTGGTCGCGGCCGGGCGCTCGGACATGAGCGAGACGATTGCGGCGACCACCGAGGCCGGCGGCAGCGCCTACGCGCTCAAGGTCGATCTGCAGGAGCCGGGCATCGCGCCCCGCGTGATCGCACGGGCGACCGAACTCGCCGGCCCGCTCGACATCCTCGTCAACAATGCCGGCATCATCCGCCGTGCCGATGCGCTCGACTTCAGCGAGAGCGACTGGGACGAGGTGATGAACGTCAATCTCAAGGCGAACTTCTTCCTCGCCCAGGCCTTCGCGAAATCCGCCGTCGCGGCCGGGCGCGGCGCCCGCATCGTCAACATCGCCTCGCTGCTCTCCTTCCAGGGCGGTATCCGCGTCGCCTCCTACACGGCGAGCAAGAGCGGCCTCGCAGGGCTGACGAAGCTTCTGGCCTGTGAATGGGCGGCCAAGGGCATCAACGTCAACGCCATCGCACCCGGCTACATCGAGAGCAACAATACCGAGGCCCTGCGCACCGATCCCGACCGCAGCAGCGCCATACTCGCCCGCATTCCAGCCGGGCGCTGGGGCAAGCCGTCGGATATCGGCGGAGCCGCAGTGTTCCTCGCAAGCGACGCCGCAGCCTACATGCACGGCGCCATCATCCCCGTCGACGGAGGCTGGCTCGCCCGATGACTGACCGTCTCGACTCCTTCTTCCAGCATGAGGCCGCCATCGCCTGGGAGCCGACCGAGCCCGGCGTGAAGCGCAAGATCATGGCCTATGGCCCGGACCTCATGGTCGTGCGCGTCGTCTTCGAGGCCGGCGCGGTCGGCAAGCCGCACCAGCATCCGCATCGCCAGGCTTCTTACGTCGAGAGCGGCGTCTTCGACGTCACCATCGACGGAAAGACCGAGCGGCTCGTCGCCGGCGACACCTTCTTCGTGCCGGCCGACCTCGTCCACGGCGTCACCGCGGTCGAGGCCGGACAGCTCATCGATTCCTTCACGCCGATGCGGAAGGAGTTTCTCTGAGACCGCCCTGCCGGCCACCGCCGGCAGGGCTCCCATCACGGGACAAGAACGACCGGAAAAACCCGGCGCCATCATGAAACGGGAGAGGACAACCACCATGCTCACCAAACGCATGCTCGGCGCGCTCGCGGGCGCGGCCATCGTCGCAGCCGCCACCGGCGCCAGCGCCCAGACCACGCTGCGGTCTACCGACATCCACCCGACCGACTACCCGACGGTCGAAGCCGTCCGCCACATCAGCAAGCTGCTGGAAGAGCGCACCAAGGGCCGCATCAAGATCAACGTCTTCCACTCGGCCCAGCTCGGCAACGAGAAGGACACGATCGAGCAGACCCGCTTCGGCGTGATCGACCTGAACCGCATCAACATGGCGCCGTTCAACAACCTGATCCCGGCGACCAACGTGCCCTCGCTGCCCTTCATCTTCCGCTCGGTCGAGCACATGCGGAAGGTCATGGACGGCCCGATCGGCGACGGCATCCTCAAGGAATTCGAGAAGCACGACCTCGTCGGCCTCGCCTTCTACGATTCCGGCTCGCGCTCCTTCTACAACTCCAAGCGCCCGATCACCTCGCCTGCCGACATGAAGGGCATGAAGATCCGCGTGCAGCAGTCGGACATGTTCGTCGCGCTCGTCTCGGCGCTCGGCGCCAATGCCACCCCGATGGCCTTCGGCGAAGTCTATTCGGCTCTCCAGACCGGCGTCATCGACGGCGCCGAGAACAACTGGCCGTCCTATGAATCGACCAAGCACTTCGAGGTCTCGAAGTTCTACTCGCAGACCGAGCACTCGCTCTCGCCGGAAGTGCTGGTCATGTCCAAGCGCAGCTTCGACAAGCTTTCCAAGGAAGACCAGGAGATCATGAAGGCGGCCGCCAAGGAATCCGTCGCCAAGATGCGCGAGCTCTGGGATGCCCGCGAGAAGGCCTCGGAAGCCAAGGTGAAGGCCGGCGGTGCCGTGATTAACACGGTCGAAAAGCAGCCCTTCATCGACGCGATGAAGCCCGTCTACGACAAGTTCGTCACCGACGCCGCCCTCAAGGACCTCGTCGCCAAGATCCAGGCGGTCAAGTAATCCGGCTCACCTGATCCCGGGCGGCGGCCTTTCCCGCCGCCCGTTTTCATATCCGAACCTCAGGACATCCACATGAATGGTCTCGCCCGGATGCTCACGCGCATCAACGCGCGCCTCAGCCTGATCGCCCTGCTGGCGGCCGGCTTTGGCCTGATCGCAATGACGGCGATCGTCGCCTGGACCGTGTTCGGGCGCTACGTCCTGAACGCCACCCCGACCTGGGGCGAGCCGACCTCCTTGTTCCTGATGCTCTGGTTCATCCTGCTCGGCGGTTCCGTCGGCGTGCGCGAGCTCGACCACATGGGCTTCGATGTCGGGCTGCACTACATGCGGGGTTCCGCGAAGACCGCGCTCATCGCCGTGAACGAAGTCCTGGTCGCCCTCTTCGCCTTCGCGATGGTCTGGTACGGCACGGAACTGGCCGCCAAGGTCTGGAGCGACCGGCTGCCGATGATCGGCATCTCCAAGGGCTGGGACTATGTCCCGATCATCGCCGGCGGCAGCCTGATCGCGCTGTTCTCGATCGAAAAACTGCTTCTGCTGGCGACGGGCGAAGAACTCGCGCCCATGCCGCTGAACGCCAACGGCCTCGGCGGGGAGGCCTGATCGATGGCCATCACGATCCTCTTCACCTCCTTCGCCGCCCTGCTGCTGATGGGCGTGCCGGTGGCGTTCTGCCTCGGCCTCGCCTCGATGGCCACGGTGCTTTACATCGGCATCCCGCCGGTCGTGATCTTCCAGCAGTTGTCGACCGGCATGAACGCCTTCGCCATGCTCGCGATCCCATTCTTCATCTATTCGGGCGACCTGATGATCCGCGGCGGCATCGCCGACCGGCTGATCCAGTTCGCGTCATCGCTCGTCGGGCATCTGCGCGGGGGCCTCGGCCAGGTCAACGTCATCACCTGCACGCTCTTCGGCGGCATCTCGGGCTCGGCCGTGGCGGACGCATCGGCCGTCGGCGGCATCATGATCCCGCAGATGGTGAAGCGCGGCTATGCGCCGGACTACGCGGTCAACGTCACCGCCAATGCCGCGATCATCGCGCTGCTGATCCCTCCCTCGCACAACATGATCATCTATTCGCTGGCGGCGGGCGGTACGATCTCGATCGCCGATCTCTTCACCGCCGGCGTCGTACCCGGCCTGATGCTCTGCCTCGCGCTGATGATCGCGGCCTGGGCCGTCGCGGTGAACCGAGGCTATCCCGCCGACATCTTCCCGGGCTTCCTCACCGTCGCCCGCTTCTTCGTCGCCGCCATGCCCGGCATCCTGCTGATCGGCATCATCTTCGGCGGTGTCCGCTCCGGCGTCTTCACTGCGACGGAATCATCCTGCGTCGCAGTGGTCTATGCCTTGCTGGTGACGATCTTCGTCTATCGCGGGCTCGACCTGAAGGGCTTCACCCATGCCACGCTCGGTGCGGTCCGGACCACGGCGATGGTGCTGCTCATCATCGGCGCCGCGAGTTCCTTCGGCTGGTTGATGGCCTTCCTCGAGGTCCCCAAGGCCACGATCGCGCTGATGCAGTCGATCTCGGACAACCCCCTGGTGATCCTGCTGATGATCAACGTCATCCTGCTGGTGCTCGGCACCTTCATGGACATGGCGCCGATGATCATCATCTGCACGCCGATCTTCCTGCCCGTGGTCAAGGCCATCGGCGTCGACCCCGTGCATTTCGGCGTGATCCTGATCCTCAACGCCGGCATCGGCCTGAACACCCCTCCTGTAGGCTCCGTCCAGTTCGTCGCCTGCGCCATCGGCAAGGTCTCGATCAGCGAATCCATGAAGACGATCTGGCCCTTCTACGGCGCCAGCGTTGCGGTGCTGCTGCTGATCACTTATGTGCCGGCCTTCTCCCTCTGGCTGCCGGGCGTATTCCGTTGACGCGACTGACGACGAGGACCCTGTCCTCCCTGCAAGGTGCGGTTCGCCGCCCCGCCTATGACCGCGCGGCGCTCGCGCCGGGCATCGTCCATCTCGGGCTCGGAGCCTTCGCCCGCGCCCATCTCTGCGAATACACCGAGGATGCGCTGGAGCTGGAGTTCGGCGCCTGGGGCGTCACCGGCGCGAGCCTGCAGCGGCCCGACCAGCGCGACCGGCTCACCCCGCAGGACGGGCTCTACACCCTGCTGAAGCGCGCTCCGGCCGGGCCGGAGCTGCGCATCATCGGCTGCGTCCGCGACGTCCTCGTCGCGCCGGAGAATCCGGCGGCGCTGGTCGCGCGTTTGGCTGCGCCCGAAACCCGCATCGTCTCGCTGACGGTGACGGAAAAGGGCTATTGCCACGACCCCGCGACCGGCCGGCTCAGGGCCGACCATCCCGACATCGTCCATGATCTCAGCCATCCGGAGACGCCGCGCTCGGCCATCGGCCTCGTCGTCGCCGGGCTGAAGGCGCGGCGCTCGGCGGGCCTCGGCCCTTTCACGGCGCTGAGCTGCGACAATCTTCCCCACAATGGCGGCGTGCTGCGTGGCCTCGTGCGCGACTTCGCGGCGCTGAGCGACGACGGGCTCGCCCAGTGGATCGAGGCGAACGGCGCCTTCCCGGCCACCATGGTCGACCGCATCGTGCCCGCGACCACGGACGCCGACATCGCCGAGGTCGCGGGTCTTATCGGGCTGGAGGACGCAGCCCCCGTCATCGGCGAGCCCTTCCGGCAATGGGCGATCCAGGACGTCTTCGCCGCCGGCCGCCCGGCCTGGGATCGCGTCGGGGCGCAGATGGTCTCCGAGGTCGCGCCCTTCGAGTTCATGAAGCTGCGCATGCTCAACGGCGCCCATTCCAGCCTCGCCTATCTCGGCTATCTCGCCGGCCACGAGACCGTGGCGGACGCCAGCGGCGATCCTGTCCTCGCCCGCTTCCTGCAAGGGCTGTGGGCCGAGATCATCCCGACCGTGCCGGCGCCGCAGGGCGTGGTGCTCGGCGACTACGCCAATGCGCTGCTGGCCCGCTTCCGCAATCCGGCGATCCGCCACCGCACCTGGCAGATCGCCATGGACGGCTCGCAGAAGCTGCCGCAGCGCCTGCTCGGCACCATCCGCGACCGGCTCAAGGCTGGCGCGCCGATCGACCACCTCACCCTCGGCGTCGCCGCCTGGATGCGCTATGTCAGCGGCACGGACGAGAACGGCGCGGCGATCGATGTCCGCGACCCGCTGGCTGCGAGCTTCGCCGAGAAGGCGACAGCCGCCGGGCGCGACGCCACGGCCCTGAGCCGGTCCCTGCTTGGCGTCGAGGCGATCTTCGGCACCGATCTACCGCGCGACGAGCGTTTCGCCAAGTCGGTCGAGACGCATCTGGCTGCACTGTTCGAGAAGGGCGCAAGGGCGACGGCGGCTTCCCTGGCCTCATAGATTCAGATGCAGCGAAGCGGAACTCCGGGATCCATCGTAGGGAACTGCGCTCTACGATGGATCCCGGAGCAGCGCCGCTGCGCTGCTTGTCCGGGATGACGCGCGGGTGGTTGGAGCAATTCGCCCAACCAAATCCCTTGATCCCGTGCCCGCGCTAGCGCCAGATGCGCGCATGATCCGCGCCGCCCTCCTCGCGCTCGCCCTGCTGATGCTCGCCCCACAGGCTGCATCGCCGCAATCGCGCGTCGTCGTGCCGAACTTCTGGGACCCGCGCATCAGGCTCGACCGGCCGGAGCCTGGTCCACCGCGCGTCGTCCGCTTCCTGACCGACGATGACTATCCGCCGCTGCATTTCGCCGGTCCCGACGGCAGCCTCACCGGCTTCTCGGTCGAACTCGCCCGCGCCGCCTGCGAAAAACTCGGCTGGACCTGCACGGTGCAGGCGCGTCGCTTCGACACGCTGCTGGATTCGCTTGCCGAAGGCCGCGGAGACGTGCTTGCGGCGGCGGTGAATCTCACGCCGCAGATCCGCCAGCGCTTTGCCGCGAGCCACCTCTATTTCCGCAGCCCGGCCCGGCTTGCGACGACGCGCGGTAACGCCCAGCCCGAACTCGACACCCGCAGCCTGCAGGGCAAGCGCGTCGCCGTCGTCGGCGGCACCGCGCATCAGGCCTTCCTGGAGCGGCTCCTGCCCTTCATCCAGCGCCGCGAAACCGGCACGCTCGCAGGCGCGATCACGGCCCTGCGCAGCGGCGATGCCGAGTTCGTCTTCGCCGACGGCGTCGCATTGTCGTTATTGCTGGCGGGAACGGGCGGCAACGAACTCGCCTTCACCGGCGGCCCCTTCCTCGAAAGCCGCTATTTCGGCGAGGGCGTCAGCTTCCTCGTCCGCAAGGACGAGGCACCGCTCAAGCGCGCGCTCGACTACGCGCTGCAATCGCTCTGGGACGACGGCACCTATGCCCGGCTCTATCTGCGCTTCTTCCCGGTGAGCCCGTTCTAAGATCGGCCGTCATACCGCCTCTTGCGTCATGGTCGGACTTGTCCCGACCATCCACGTCTTCCTTCGGCGCGTGCGGCGTTCGAGACGTGGATGCTCGCCACAAGGGCGAGCATGACGGCGAGCGATCGCTCGTTGCAGTCACTGTGCCGGAGCGTTGGCCATCATCGCCTGCTTCGCCACTGCCGCCAGCCAGCCCGAGGCGGCCGGCAGGATGGCGTCGTTGAAGTCGTAGCGGTCATTATGGAGTTCGCCGCCATCCTTGACCGGCCCGTTACCGATCCAGATGTAGCAACCCGGCAGGCGTTCGAGAAAATAGGCGAAATCCTCGCCGGTGGTGCTCGCCTTCAGGTCGCGCCGGACGGTGAGGCCGGCGGCCTCGCCGGCGGCGGCGGCCAGTTCTTCCTCAGGCGCGGTGTTGACCGTGGCGACGCCATGCATCGTCTCGACCTCGGCCGTCATCTCGAAGGTCGCGGCGATATTCCGGGCGATGGCCCCGAGCCGCGCCAGCAGCCGCTCGCGCACGGCCGGCACGAAGGTGCGGAAGGTGCCCTCGATGAAGACGCTTGTCGGGATCTGGTTCGAGGCGAGCCCGCCATGAACCTGCCCGATCGAAACCACCGCCGACTCCATCGGATCGACATTGCGCGAGACGATCGTCTGCAGCGCGACGATGAGATGCCCCATGGCGACGATCGGATCGCGCGTCGTCTCCGGCAGGGCCGCATGCCCGGCCGTTCCGGTGAGCGTGATCTTGAAGCGGCCGGGCTCCGACATCACGGGCCCGCGATGCACCGCGATCGTGCCGGCTTCCAGCCCAGGCCAGTTGTGCAGGGCGAAGATGCGCTCCATCGGGAAACGCTCCAGCACCCCGTCGGCCAGCATCGCCTGTGCGCCGCCGGCGCCCTCCTCCGCCGGCTGGAAGACGAACTGGACCGTGCCGCTCCAGCCCTCGTCGCGCGCGAGCAGCGCCGCAGCCCCGAGCAACGCGGTCGTGTGCCCGTCATGCCCGCAGGCATGCATGACGTCCGGCGTGCCCGACTTGTAGGGCAGGTCGTTGGCCTCGGCGATCGGCAGCGCGTCCATGTCGGCACGCAGGCCGACCGTGCGCTCCGAGGCCCCGCGCTTCAGCGTCGCCACCACGCCATGTCCGCCGACGCCGGCGGTGAACGGAACGCCGAGTTCGGTCAGCTTCGCCTGCACGAAGGCGCTCGTCGCCTTCTCATGCCGGCCAAGCTCCGGATGGGCATGCAGATGCCGGCGCCAAGCCGTCAGGGT
Source organism: Allobosea sp. GW822-FHT03F07 (assembly GCF_058801345.1). Lineage (NCBI taxonomy): Bacteria > Pseudomonadati > Pseudomonadota > Alphaproteobacteria > Hyphomicrobiales > Alloboseaceae > Allobosea > Allobosea sp. GW822-FHT03F07. Next base: position 269,019 of record NZ_JBXAND010000001.1, on the reverse strand, counting down.
TTCGTGCAGGTCGCGGTCCAAGGCAGGCATCCTTCTCAAGGCCAGAAGGGCGACACACTATACCCGGCAACCGCTCGGACAACCTCCAGCAACGCCGTGACGGATCAGATGCATTGACGCCCCCCTTCGCAATCTGCGAAAGCCCGTCCCTCGCATTTTCGACGCCAAGATTTTCGACATCACGGAGAGGACACCAGCCCAAATGCCCGTTTTCGATCCCGCCCTTGTGGACGCCGCCCAGCGTTCGGCCGCCTGGCCGTTCGAGGAAGCTCGCAAGCTCGTCGCGCGGATCGAGAAATCGGGCAAGAGGGAGGTCGTCTTCGAGACCGGCTACGGCCCCTCGGGCCTGCCGCATATCGGCACCTTCGGCGAGGTCGCGCGCACCTCGATGGTCCGCCACGCCTTTCGCGTCCTCACCGGCGACACCATCCCGACCCGGCTGATCGCCTTCTCCGACGACATGGACGGCCTGCGCAAGGTCCCCGACAACGTCCCCAACAAGGAGTTGCTGGCAGCCGCGCTCGGCAAGCCGCTGACCGAGGTGCCCGACCCCTTCGGCACGCATGACTCGTTCGGCCGGCACAACAATGCCCGCCTGCGCGCCTTCCTCGATCAGTTCGGCTTCGACTACGAATTCAAGTCCTCGACCGACAGCTACCGCGCCGGTGAGTTCGACGCGACGCTGCTGAAGATGCTGGCGCGCTACGACGCCATCATGAAGATCATGCTGGCGACCCTGCGCGAAGAGCGGGCCGCGACCTATTCGCCCTTCCTGCCGATCCATCCGGTGACGCGCGTCGTCATGCAGGTGCCGATCGACGAGGTCGATGTCGAGGCCGGCACCATCGCCTGGGCTGACCCGGCGAGCGGCGAGCGCTTCGTCACGCCGGTTACCGGCGGCCACGTCAAGCTGCAGTGGAAGCCCGACTGGGCGATGCGCTGGGTCGCGCTCGGCGTCGACTACGAGATGGCCGGCAAGGACCTGATCGACTCGGTCAAGGTCTCCTCCCAAATCGCCCGCGCCCTCGACGCCACGCCGCCGGAGGGCTTCAACTACGAGCTCTTCCTCGACGAGCAGGGCCAGAAGATCTCGAAGTCGAAGGGCAATGGCCTGACCATCGAGGAATGGCTCGAATACGGCCCGCAGGAGAGCCTGGCGCTCTACATGTTCCAGCGCCCGCGCGAGGCCAAGAAGCTGCATTTCGACGTCATCCCGCGCGCGGTCGACGAGTATCTGCAGTTCCTCGGAGGCTATGAGAAGCAGGACTGGAAGAACCGCCTCGGCAATCCGGTCTGGCATCTCCACAATGGCGAGCCTCCGCAGCCCGAGATCATCGCCACCGGCGAGGGCGAGAACGCGTCGCGCGCGCAGATCACCTTCGGCCTTCTCATGAACCTCGTCGCGGTCGCCAATTCCGAGGACAAGGCCGTGCTCTGGGGCTTCCTCCAGCGCTATGCGCCGGGCATCTCGCCGCAGACCCATCCGCGTCTCGACGCGCTGGTCGGCTACGCGATCGCCTATTTCCGCGACTTCGTGAAGCCGGCGAAGAACTACCGCCTCGCCGACGATACGGAAGCCGCCGCCTTCACCGCGCTCGACGCAGCGCTTGCCGCCCTGCCGGCGGATGCCAGCGCTGAGACGGTGCAGGACACGGCGCTGGACGTCGCCCGTGGCATCCCGCGCTACCAGAACCTCGCCGCCAAGAACGCGACGCCGGAACGACCCGGCGTCTCCGGAGAGTGGTGGAAGGCGATCTATCAGGTGCTGTTCGGCGAGGATCAGGGCCCGCGCTTCGGCTCGTTTGCCGCGATCTACGGCATCGCCAACACCCGCGCCCTCATCGCCAAGGCGCTCGCCGGCGAGCTGGTCGAGGAGCACGCCGCGTTTCTCGGTACGCGCAAGGCTGGATAGCCCTCTCGTCATTCTCGGGCGCCGCATTGCGGCGACCCGGGAATCGCAGGACGGTAACGGGCTGGTTTCCGAGATGGTCGGGTCAAGCCCGGCCATGACGAGGTGAGACGATGACGACCAACGCCGCCCAAGCCGTCGAGCACGCGATCGCCTCCCGCCGGGCCATCCGCGCCTTCCTGCCCACTCCCGTCGATCCGGCGCTCCTCCGCCGCCTGATCGAAGTCGCCGCCCAAGCCCCCAGCGGCACCAACATGCAGCCCTGGAAGCTGCGCGTCATCGGCCCGCAGACGCGCGGGCGGCTGGAGACTGCGCTGATCGCGGCGCTGGATTCGCCCGGCATGCCGGTGGAAGAGGAATACCGCTACTATCCGCAGACCTTCCGCGAGCCCTATCTGTCGCGCCGCCGCAAGGTCGGCTGGGATCTCTACGGGCTGCTCGGCGTCACCAAAGGCGACGTCGCCGGCATGAGGCGACAGAGCGCGGCCAATCTGCGCTTCTTCGGCGCGCCCGTTGCACTAATGCTGACGGTCGACCGCGACCTCGAGATCGGCTCCTGGCTCGATCTCGGCATGTTCGTCCAGAGCCTGCTGGTCGCAGCGCAGGGCAACGGCCTGCAATCCTGCCCGCAGGCGATCTTCGCGCGCTTCCACCCGGTGGTGCGGCGCGAACTCGAGATCCCAGAGAGCGAAGTCGTGGTCTGCGGCATCGCCATTGGCCATGCCGACCCCGACGCGCCGCAGAACGGCCTCGTGCCGGAGCGCGAGCCCGTCGAGAACTTCACGACCTGGCTCGACTGAGTTCCGGAGCGCTAAGCCGACTTCCGCACAAGCTTGAGCGCCGGCTCGACCATACGATGCATCGCAACGATGGCGACGCCGCCGACGACGACGCCGAATACCGCCGAGAGCGCCGCCCCGACGAACCATTCGATCACGCCGCCAAACGCCGGCAGCGCCTTGGCCGCCGCCGCGGCGATCCCATGGCTGGCATGGCCGATCGCAGTGAGGCCGAATTCCTCCAGCCCGTGGATGATGATGCCCCCGCCGACCCAGAGCATCGCGGCCGTGCCGACCGCACCGAGCGCCGTCAGGAAATGCGGCATACCGATGACGAGCCCGCGGCCCAGCAGCCTGACCGGAGCGAAGCGCTGCTGCGCCAGCGCGAGGCCGGCATCGTCGGCCTTAACGATCAGCGCGACGACGCCATAGACGAGCACGGTGATGCCGATGCCGACGACCGCCAGCACGGTGGCCTGCGTCCAGAACGACGCGGTCGAGACCGTCGAAAGCGTGATCGCCATGATCTCGGCGGAGAGGATGAAATCGGTCTTGATCGCACCCGCGATCTTCTGCTCCTCGAGTTGCTTCGCGTCGAGCGCGGCCTTGCCGCCCTCCTCCTGTATCGCCGGGGCATGCGGCATGACGAGTTCGAGGATCTTCTCGGCGCCCTCGAAGCAGAGATAGACGCCGCCGGCCATCAGCAGCGGGGTGATCAGCCAGGGCGCGACAAGCGCGAGGATAAGCGCGCCCGGCAGCAGGAGGAGCAGCTTGTTCTTCAGCGAGCCAACCGCGATCCGCCAGATGATCGGCAGTTCGCGCGCCGCCGCGAAACCCACCGCATAGCGCGGCGTCACCGCCGCATCGTCGATGACGATGCCGGCCGCCTTGGTGCCGGCCTTCGTCGCCTGCGCCACGACATCATCAACCGAGGCCGCCGCGACTTTCGCGATGCCGGCGATATCGTCGAGCAGCGCGAACAGTCCAGAGGCCACGGCTCATCTCCCCATGCGGCGATGCAGCAAAGCTAAGTCAGGCGACCGCGCCATGACAATGGCGCGGCGGCCGCAAACCGGTCAGCCCTGATTGATCTCGAACAGCCCGGCGCAGCCCATGCCACCAGCGACGCACATGGTGACGATGGCATAGCGCGCCTTGCGGCGGCGACCTTCCAGCAGGGCATGGCCGACGAGGCGTGCCCCGCTCATACCGAAGGGATGGCCGATCGCGATCGCGCCGCCATTGACGTTGACCTTTTCGGGGTCGATGCCGAGCCTGTCGCGACAATAGAGCGACTGCGAGGCGAAGGCCTCGTTCAGTTCCCAGAGGTCGATGTCGGAGACCTTGAGGCCATTGCGCTCGAGCAGGCGCGGCACGGCGAAGACGGGGCCGATCCCCATCTCGTCGGGCTCGCAGCCGGCCGAGGCAAAGCCGCGGAAGATGCCGAGCGGAGAGAGGCCACGCCGCTTCGCCTCATCCGCCGACATCACCACGCTGGCCGAGGCGCCGTCCGAAAGCTGGCTCGCATTGCCGGCCGTGACGAACTGGTCCTCGCCGCGCACAGGCTTGAGCTTGAGCAGGCCCTCCAGCGTAGTGTCAGGGCGGTTGCCCTCGTCCTTCGACAACGTGACCTCCTGCTGGCTGACCTCGCCGGTGGCCTTGTCGGTGACGGCCATGAGCGCGCTCATCGGCACGATCTCATCGTCGAAGAGCCGGCGCTGCTGGGCTGCGGCCGTGCGCTGCTGGCTCTCCAGCGAGAAGGCATCCTGCGCCTCGCGCGTGATGCCGTAGCGCTGCGCGACATTGTCGGCGGTCTCGATCATCGAGGTGTAGATCGTCGGCTTGTTCGCCAGCAGCCAGTCGTTCAGCGTGAGGTCGCGTCGCACCACCGGCTGCACCAGGCTGATCGACTCGACGCCGCCGCCGACCGCAACCGGCACGCCGTCCATCACGACGCGCCGGGCCGCATGTGCGATCGCCTCCAGCCCCGAGGCGCAGAAGCGGCTGACCGTGACGCCTGCCGACTGCACCGGCAGCCCGGCGACCAGCGCGCCATGGCGCGCGACGTTGCCGCCGGTCGCAGCTTCTGGATAGCCGCAACCCACCACCACCTCTTCGACCGCCTCGGGCTCGAGCTTGGCGCGCGCCAGTGCATGTCGGATCGCATGCGCCGCCATGTCGGCGCCGCGAACCTGGTTGAAGGCGCCGCGATGGGCCTTGCCGATCGGCGTGCGTGCTGTGGAGACGATGACGGCTTCGGTCATGGACGTTTCATCCCTTCGATCGGATTTGGTTCGGTTGTCTGTCTCGGCCGTGGTCCCGCCAGCAGGCGAGACTATGCGGCCTTCGTTTTCAGATCGGCGAAACCCTTGCCCTCGGCCGCGAGCCTCTTCAGCAGAGGCGCCGGTTCGAGCGTCTTGTCGCCCGTCTCCGCCGCTTGCGCTTCGAGGCGCCTGACGATGACGTCGAGCCCGACGCTGTCGGCCCAGTACATCGGCCCGCCGCGCCAGGCCGGCCAATTATAGCCGTTGAGCCAGATCACATCGATGTCGCCAGGCCTTGCCGCGATGCCTTCATCGAGAATGCGGGCTCCCTCATTGACCATGGGGTCGAGCAGGCGCGAAAGGATCTCATCCGCCGTGAAGCTGCGCCGGATCACGCCACGCTCCTCCGAAATCCGGGCGATCAGGGCCTCGACCTCCGGATCGCGCTGCCCGGCCCGGGCACCTTCCGGATAGAGGAAATAGCCGCGCCCGGTCTTCTGGCCGAACCAGCCTGCTTCGCAGATCGCGTCTGCCACGGCGGCGGTCGTCCCCCGCGCCTTGCGCGAACGCCAGCCAATGTCGTTGCCGGCAAGATCGGCCATGGCACAAGGCCCCATCTTGAAGCCGAAACCGGTCAGCGCCGCATCGACCTCATGAGGCAGCGCGCCCGCGACGAGCAGGCGCTCGGTGGCGCGAGTGCGCGCCTCCAGCATGCGATTGCCGACGAAACCGAAGCCGTTGCCGACGACGACCGGCACCTTGCCGAACCGGCGCCCGAGCGCCATCGCAGTGACGATCGCATCGTCGGCGACGCCCTCGGGCCGCACCACCTCGAGCAACTTCATGACATTCGCCGGGCTGAAGAAATGCATCCCCAGCACATCCTGCGGGCGCTTCGTCGCGGCGGCGATGGTGGGGATGTCGAGATAGGAGGTGTTGCTGGCGAGGATCGCGCCGGGCTTCGCGATGGCGTCGAGAGCCGAGAAGATCTGCTGCTTGACGCCAATCTCCTCGAAGGCCGCCTCGACCACGATATCCGCCTCGGCTGCGGCGGCGAGCCCCACGGCTGGCGTGATCAGCGCCAGGCGCTCGTCGCGCTTCTGCGGTGTCAGCGAGCCGCGCGTCACCGACATCTCGTAGATCGCCGCGACCCGGTTCATGCCGTTGTCGATCTGCGCCTGTTCCTGCTCGATCAGCGTCACCGGAATGCCGGCATTGGCGAAGCACATCGCGATGCCACCGCCCATCGTGCCGGCCCCGATCACGGCGGCCTTCGCGACAGCGCGCGGCTTCACCTCGGGGCCGATGCCCGGCACGCGGGCGATCTCGCGCTCGGCGAAGAAGACATGGCGCAGAGCCTTGGACCGGGGATCGGCCAGCAATTTCGTGAACAGCGCGCGCTCGACGGAAAGCCCTTCGGTGAAGGGCAGCGTGAGCGCCGCACGCACCGCCTCGATCAACGCCATCGCATTGGGCATGTCGCCGGACTTCTTCGTGGCCTCGGCCGCAAGCGCCTCGAATGCCTCGCGATCGGCCGAAGTCAGGCGAGTGGTGACGTCGCGCAGGCGCACCGGCGCGCCACGGGTTACCAGAAGTCGCGCGAGCGCCACTGCCGCCGCGACCACATCGCCGCCGGTCACTTCGTCGACGAGCCCCAGTTCCAGCGCCTTGCCGGCGGTGACCGGCTCGCCCGACAGCATCATCGGAAACGCCTTCGCGGCACCGATGAGGCGCGGCAGGCGCTGCGTGCCGCCGGCTCCGGGAATCAGGCCGAGCTTGACCTCGGGCAGGCCGAGCATCGCCACCGACGAAGCGACGCGGCCATGGCAGGCGAGCGCGACTTCGAGCCCGCCACCGAGGGCCACGCCTTGGATCGCCGCTACGACTGGCTTGGCGCTGGCTTCGATCGCATCGAGCAGATCGGGCAGAAAGGGCGCAGCCGGCGGCTTGCCGAATTCGCTGATGTCGGCACCGGCGATGAAGGCGCGGCCGGCGGCGGCGATCACGATCGCAGTCACACCCGGATCGGAACCCGCATCGGCGACGGTGCGGGCAAGGTCGGAGCGCAGGGCCTGGCCGAGCGCGTTGACCGGAGGGTTGTCGATCGTCGCGATCGCGATCTCGCCATGACGGGCGAGCCGGACGGTCTCCATCAGCGCATATCCCTGCTGTGCCGGCACATCTGCCCGGCTAATCGAGGGCGAAGGAGGAAGTCCGGCGGGTGGCGTTTGTCAAGCCGGGCAGTTGCTTGACCCCCGGCGAACGGCCATGGCAAGCCTGTCCACACGACAATCACGAGCCCGATCTCCGGTGCCTGCCGGAACATCGGCCGACCGCAGGGATGGGATTTGCCGATGAGCGCCGTCGTTCTGACCGAAATCGTGGCGCCCGGCGTCTTCCAGATCACGATGAACCGGCCGGATCGGAAGAATGCGCTCGACCGTGCCAGCTATGTCGGGCTGATCGAGGCCTTCGCCGCGGCCGAGGCCGACCCGCAGATTCGCGCCATCCTCGTCACCGGCGCCGGCGGCTGCTTCACCAGCGGCAACGACATCCGCGACTTCGCCGCCTCCGGCGGTGACGGCGCCCGCATCGCCATGGATTTCCTGACCTCGATCTCGACCGCGACCAAGCCGGTCGTCGCCGCCGTCGAGGGCTTTGCGGTCGGCATCGGCACGACGATGCTGCTGCATTGCGACCTCGCCTTTGCCGGCACCGGCGCGACCTTCCGCATGCCCTTCGTCGCGCTGGGCCTCTCGCCTGAGGGGGCCTCGAGCTATCTGCTGCCGCTGGTCGCAGGTTCGAAGCGCGCCGCCGAATTGCTGATGCTGGCCGAGGCCTTCGGGCCGCAGGCCGCGCTCGATGCCGGCCTCCTCAATGCCGTCGTCGCGGAAGGCACGGCGCTGGCGACGGCGCTCGATAAGGCGAAGGCGCTGGCCGCCCTGCCGCCGCAATCGGTCGCCCTGACCAAGCTGCTGCTGAAGCGAGGCCAGGCTGCCAGCGTCGCCGAGACGATCGCGACGGAGGCACGGCATTTCGGCGAGCGCCTGCGCTCCGAAGAGGCGCAGGCCGCCTTCGCCGCCTTCCTCAAGCGCTGAGGCGCCCGGGCCGCCGGCTAGGCCGCGACCGCCCGCCGGCCCTTGGCCTTGTCCATGGCCCAGGAGAACACCGGCCAGAGCAAGGCGGCGAAGGTCATGGCCGCAAGCACGCTTGCAACGGGCCGGCTGAAGAAGGGCAGAATCGAACCGTCCGACTTGATCAGCGAGGTGACGAAGCTCTGCTCCACCATCGTACCCATCACGATGCCCAGCACCATCGCCGCGACGGGATAGCCGTTCTTCTCCATCACGAAGCCGATCAGGCCGAAGGCGGCGACGCAATAGACCGCGAACAGGTTGTTGCCGGCCGTAGCGAAGGCGCCGACCGCACAGAACACCATGATGACCGGCATTACCGCCGAGCGTGGCGCACCTACGACGCGGCTCGCCAGCCGGATCATGATGATACCGAGCGGGATCATGATGATGTTGCCGAGGATGAAGATGATGTAGAGCGCATACATGCTCGACGCCTGCTCCGTGAACAGCGTCGGGCCAGGGTTCAGCCCCTTCATGTAGAGCACGCCGATCGCGATCGCTGTGATCGTGTCGCCGGGAATGCCGAACAGTAGCGCCGGCACCCACCCTGAAGCGAGCGAGGCATTGTTGCTGGCCCCGGCCTCGATCAACCCCTCGGGATGGCCCGTGCCGAACTTCTCCGGCGTTTTCGAGAAGCGCTTCGCCATGGCGTAGCTGACCCAGGCCGCCATGTCGGCGCCGGCGCCCGGCAGCACGCCGATGATGATGCCGACGATATTCCCGCGCGCCTGCTGCTTGGGATATTTCTTGGTCAGCTCCCACTGGCCCTTGAGGATGCCGCCGAGCTGGCGGTGCTCGAGCTTCGGCGGCTCGTGCTCCGTCATCGCCCGCATCACCTCGGCCAGCGCGAAGACGCCGACCAGCGCCGGGATCACCTCGATGCCCCCCAGCAGATCGGTCGAGCCGAGGGTGAAGCGCGCCACGCCGCCGGGATTGTCGATGCCGATGCAGGTGATCAGCAACCCGAGCAGCATCGAAGCGATCGCCTTCATCGGCGAGGACCGCGCCACCAGCGTCGCGCACATCAGGCCGAGCATGGCGAGCCAGAAATTCTCATAGGTCGAGAAGGACAGCGCGAATTCGGCCAGCACCGGCGCCAGCACCATCAGCGAGAGCGTGCCCGCGATGCCGCCCAGCGCCGAGAACCACAGGCAGATGCCGAGCGCGGTTTCCGCCTGCCCCTTGCGGGTCATCGCATAGGCCTCGTCGGTATAGGCGGCCGAGGCGGGCGTGCCGGGAATGCGCAGCAGGCAGCCGGGAATGTCGCCGGAGAAGATCGCCATGGCGGATGCCGTGATGATCGTCGCCACCGCCGCGATCGGCGAGAGATAGAAGGTGACGGGCACGAGCAGTGCGGTCGCCATCGTGGCCGAGAGGCCCGGCAGAGAACCGACGACCAGCCCGTAGATGGCGGATGCGAAGATCGCGATCAGCACATCCGGTGCGAAGACGAGGCCGACGGCCTGGATGATGGTGTTCATCATGGCAGCATCACCAGGGGAAGGGCAGAAGGCCGCCCGGAAGCGGCACGCGCAGCAGTTTCAGGAAGATCAGGTTGATCACGAGCGGCGCGACGATCGCCATCGGGATCGCCAGCTTGGGCTTGGCGCCGAAGGCGAAGCTCGCCGCGCCGACCATGATCGCCGCCGTCGGCAGGAAGCCGAGCCGTTCCGAGGCCAGCGCGTAGAACAGCACCAGCGCCGGCGGCAGCAGCGCCAGCCAGTTGCGCCAGGCAGGTAAGGGTTCGAGCATCTCCGGCGCGGAATGGCTGGCGACTTCGGCCTCCGCCACCTCCTCGAAATGGCGCCCGATCCCGAAGATGATCAGCGCGCCGCAGATCACCAGCCCGGCCCCGACGACCATCGGGAAGGCGGAGGGACCCACCTGCTGGCCGGGGACCGGCGGCAGCTTCGAGCCGTAATAGAAGGCAACCGAGCCGAGCGCCGCGAGGACGCCGCCGGTCAAGCGGTCGGACAGTTGCATCAGCAACCCCATCATGTCGAAGGCCAGAGACGACGACGCCGGAGAGCCCGCGGCTCTCCGGCGTCGGTGAAACGCAGGCTTAGGCCTTGGCGAGGCCGGCCGCCTTCATCGCGGCCGCCATAGCCTTGTCACCCTCTTCCATGAACTTCGCGAAGCCCGGCCCGTCCGCGAACTTCATTCCGAAGCCACGTGCGTTCATGAAGTCCTGGTACTCCTTGGACTCGAAGGCCTTCTTCAGCGAGGCGGTGATCTTGGCCTGGATGTCCGCCGGCATGCCCTTGGGCCCGCCGATGCCGCGCCAGGCGCCGACGGAATAGTTGATGCCGAGCGTCTCGTTCAGCGTCGGCACGTCCTTGAACATCGGGTTGCGCGCATCGGCCATGATGGCCAGCGACTTCGCCTTGCCGGCATCGATCATGGCGCGTGCTTCCGGCACCGAGCAGGTGACGATGTCGACGCCGCCGGCCGCGAGATCCTGCATGCCCGGCGCCGCGCCGTTGGACGGAACCCAGGCGACATGGTCGGGCTTCAGGCCCATGGCAACGAGCCAGCCGATCAGCGCGAGATGCCAGATGCCGCCCTGGCCGGTGCCGGAAGCCTTCATCTTGCCGGGAGGAGCGGCCTTGATCGCCTCGGCCAGCGCCTTGATGTCCTTGTAGGGGCTCGACGTCGAGACCTGCACGCCCGGCGGGTCCTCGTTCATCAGGCCGAGCGCAGAATAGCTCGTCGATTTGAGCTCGGTCAGGCCCTGATGATGCATCATCGTGATCTCGACCGTCAGCATCCCGATCGTGTAGCCGTCGGGCGCAGCCGTCGCGATCGCCGAATGGCCGACCACGCCCGAGCCGCCGGTGCGGTTCACCACGTTGAAGGGCTGGCCGAGTTCCTTTTCCATGAGCTGGGCGACGATGCGCGCAGTCGCATCGGTGCCGCCGCCCGCACCCCAGGGGCAGATCACGGTGACAGGCCGTGCCGGCCACTGCGCCTGCGCGATCGCCGGTTTCGCGATCAGGCCGGCCGCGCCGATCGCGGCCGCTCCCGTGAGCACACCACGCCTGCTGATAATGTCGTTCATTGACGTTCCTCTCCCTAAATCGATTTAGTATCCGAGCGCTCCTCGTCATCGACGGGGCTCTCTTGCTTAGACGGTGCATCTGAGCCGATTGTCGCGGCAGAGACAACTGCTCTTTGGCCGATTTCTACAATCCGCAGACGATCGGCAGCACAGAGCGCGCAACCTTGTCGACGACCGCGCCGGTGCTGAGTTCGGGACCGGAAGCCGCCGCCTGCGATGTCAGCCCGGCCCGGGCCAGAAATCCCTGCAGGGCCACGCTGTCGGCCACCGCATAGGAGCGCTGCGGCGCGACGCCGGCGATCAGCACCTTGTCCGAGGGATTGCCGGTGACCAGCCCGGCGGGCCGCCCCTGCCGGTCGAACAAAGGGGCCCCGGCCTGCCCCGGCTGCAGCGGAGCGACGACGGCGATGCCGGCCCCGATCCGGACGCCCTGTCCGGGAAGGGCGACGGCCGCGCGCTTGCCGTTCTCGTCGCCGAAGGCGACCAGCACGAGGTTCTCGCGCTCGCCGGGCGCCTCCGTCCGCAGGGCTGCCGGCGCGAAGACTGGGCCTCCCTCGACATCGAGCAGGGCGAGCCCGTTCTCTGGCGATCCGCGCAGTTTGGCGGCGCGCCCGCTCACGCGCAGTGAGCGGCAGCCATCGACCGCCGTAGCCGCCGTGACCACGACGCGATCGGCGACCGCCAGTCCGACGCCATAGCGCTCCGTGACCCGCACCGGCACGACGGCCACGGCTGCGCCTGCGGGCGGCGGCGATGAGGCGGACGCCGCCGGCAGCGGCCCGGTCGGGAAAGGCTCGAAACTCGTCGCGATGGCGATGACCAACTTGTCGATCGTGCCCGATAGAGCCTTGTCGTAGCCAATCGAGAAACCGCGCAGCCCTGATGGCCCAGCCGCCAGCCGGCGATAGAACTTGCCGGTCGACGTCTCGCCGGTGACGACGAAGAAGTCCGGCCGCAGCAGCTTGTAGGTGATCTTCCGGCCCGGGTTGTTCGGGGTCGGCGCCGTCGCCTTCTCGAAAACGGCCTCCAGCGACTCGCCGAGCGGCGTGGCAGAGGTGTCGAGCGTGACCTTGCCGTCCTCGCTCTGCCAGCGGCTGCCCGTGGACGAGACATCCCGCTTCGGCAGGATCCTGGTTGGGATGCCGATGCGGGCCCCGGTCTTGTCGTCGGCGACGAGCCTGAAGCCCGCCGCATCCCGCGCCGCCTGCGCCGCCTGCGCCAGGGCGCGTCGCTCGGCCGGGTTCAGCATCCCGTCCGGGACACCCCGCGACGGAGCCTTCAGCGCGTTGATCGCCCGGAAGGTCAGCGGTCCATAGGAGCCGCTCGCCGCGCCGCTGAAATGGCCGGTCCAGATCAGGTCGGTCTGGATCGCCTTGCGCTCCGCTTCGGGCAGGCTCTCGAAGCTCGCCTGCGCCGCGGCAAGTTGAGGGTTGGGCGCACCCGTGGGCGCTTGGGATGGGGCCTGGGCCTGCGCGCCGGCGAGCGATGCGCCCAGCAAGGCGAGCGCCAGGGCCAAGGGTCGGACCTGCTCGGTTCGCGGGGGATACAGGAGGGCGCGCGGCATGGATCTCGTCCTCGAAGGCGGGCGGAGCGGCATGCATTGAGCGCCAGAACGGAGCGCGCCGCAACCGCCGGATGACCAAAGGTCGCGCAGCGAAACGATCGGCAATGGCGGCTCGACGGCGACCTTCATTCGCATGACTTGAACCCGCGCGGCGCGGTGATAGCCTGCCGGCCCGGTCTCGCGTCTCGCTGGACGTGACAGGGCTGAAGTCTTCGACACGGCACTGTCGACCAGACCGACACAGAGGAACGACGATGACCCTGCTCGCCCGTCTTGCTCTCCTCCTCGGTCTCACGCTGGCGGCCCATCCGGCCTTCGCCCAGAAGGCCTATATCCGCAACGATCTCGCCGCGGACGGGCAGCGGCTCGAGGAACGGCTGAAGCGCGAAGTCTCGGTTGGCGCGCGCCCGGCGGCTGACGCCATCCGCGCCGGCGAGGCGGCACTCGGGCGCGGCGATGCCCGCGCCGCCCTGCCCCAGGCCAACGCCGCCGTCGTCGCCGAGCCCGCCAATGCCGCCGGCTGGCGGTTGATGGCGCGCGCCGCCAATGCGATCGAACCCCGCGACTATCGCGAGCGCTGGGAGCTGCGCGAGCGCGCCATCAGCGCGGCCTACCTCGCCTATCAGCGCTCGGCCGGCCGCAATGACGAGGCGGCCTCGCTCGGCGTCCTCGCCCGCCTCTTCGAGAAGAACGAGCTCTGGCGCCCGGCGCTGACGACCTATCGTCTCAGCCTCGACCTCGTCGACAACGCCTCGCTGCGCACCGCCTATGAGGGGCTGCGCGCCCAGCGCGGCTTCCGCCTGACCGGCAACAAGGTCGATGCCGACGCCGCCAGCCCGCGCGCGTGCTTCGAATTTTCCGAGCCGCTGGCGCGGGGTCGCGTCGATTTCGCACCTTACGTTGCGATCTCAGGTGGCAGGGGCGATTTCGCCGTGTCGGCCGAAGACAGGCAGATCTGCGTCGACGGTCTGCGCCATGGCGAGCGCTACGCCTTCGTCATCCGCCAGGGCGTGCCCTCGGCGATCCCCGACGAGAAGCTGCTGAAATCCGCCGATTACGAGGTCTATGTCCGCGACCGTACCCCTTCCGTGCGCTTCACCGGCAAGAACTACGTCCTGCCGCGCACCGGCCAGCAGGGCGTTCCGGTCGTCTCGGTCAACACCGACCGGCTCGACCTCGAGGTCATGCGCATCGGCGACCGCAACCTGATCAACTCGGTCCATTCCGACGACTTCCTCGGCCAGCTCGGCTCCTATTCGGCGAGCCAGATCGCCAGCGACAAGGGCCAGAGCGTCTGGACAGGCTCGATGGACGTCAAGTCCGAACTCAACAAGGACGTCGTCACCGCCTTCCCGGTGATCGAGGCCGTCGGGGCGCTCAAGCCCGGCATTTATGTGATGTTCGCCAAGCCGAGCGGCGGCCAGGCACAGCAGGTCTCGGATGGCGACAGCTACGATGACGGCTCGACGCGCGCGACGCAATGGTTCGTCGTCTCCGATCTCGGCCTGACCTCCTTCTCCGGCCCCGACGGCGTGCATGTGCTGGTGCGCTCGCTCGCCAATGCCGCCCCCGTCGCCAATGCAGAATTGCGGCTGATCGCCCGCAACAACGAGGTCCTGGCGACGCTGCGCTCCGACGCCAATGGCTATGCCCGCTTCGATGCCGGCCTCGCGAAAGGCCAGGGCGGCAACGCGCCCGGCATCGTCACGGCGGGTCTCGGAGAGGATTATGGCTTCCTCGACCTGAAGCAGACGGCGTTCGATCTGTCTGATCGCGGCGTCAAGGGCCGCGTCGCCCCTGCCGGGCTCGACGCCTTCCTCTACACCGAGCGCGGCGTCTACCGCTCCGGCGAGACCGTCTATCTGACCAGCCTTTTGCGCGATGCGCGCGGCGCGGCCGTGACCGGCCTGCCGCTGACGCTCGTCGTCAAGCGACCCGATGGCGTCGAGTACCGCCGCCGCCAGGTCGAGGACCAGGGCGCCGGCGGCCGCGCCTATTCGATCCCGCTGCTCTCGGGAGCGGCGACCGGCACCTGGCGTGTTCAGGCCTATGCTGATCCGAAAGGTCCGGCGATCGGCGAAGTCTCCTTCCTCGTCGAGGACTACGTTCCCGAAAGGCTGGAGCTGACGCTGGCGCCCAAGGCGCCGGTGCTTCAGGCGGGCGAGCCGGCGCAGATCGACGTGACCGCCCGCTATCTCTACGGCGCACCGGGCTCAGGCCTCGACGTCACCGGCTCGATGACGATCCGCGCTGCCGCGCAATCCGCCATTCCGGGCTTCGCCGGCTATCAGGTCGGCCTGACCGACGAGGCCTTCGAGTCCGTCCAATCCGAATTCGAGGACAGCACGACGACGGACGCTGCCGGCAAGGTCACGGTGACCAACCCCGTCGCCCAGCCGGAAACGAACCGGCCGCTCGAGGCGGAGTTCACCATCCGCGTCGGCGAGCCCGGCGGGCGCGCTATCGCCCGCTCCGTGACCCTGCCGATCGTGCCCAAGGGCGCGGCCATCGGCGTCCGCAAGGCGTTCAAGGACGGCGAAATCGGCAACGGCCAGACCGCGACCTTCGACGTCATCATGGCCAATGGCGATGGCCGACGCCTCGCGCGTCCGGGCGTCAAATGGACACTGTCCAAGGTCACCCGCAACTATCAATGGTTCTTCCAGGACGGCCGCTGGAACTTCGAGGGCGTGAAGTCGACCCGCCGCGTCGCCGATGGCGAGGTCACGGTCACGGAAGGCGCTGCCACCCGCATCGCAACGCCCGTGCAGTGGGGCAATTACCGCCTCGACGTCACCGCCGACGGCCCCGATTCCACCGAAACCTCGGTCTCCTTCAGCGTCGGCTACGAGGCGGACAAAACGGCTGACACGCCCGATGTGCTCGATGTCGCCCTCGACAAACCATCCTACGCTGATGGCGAGAGCCTGCAGGTCCGTCTCGCGCCGCGCTTCGCCGGCAAGGCGACGCTCGCGGTTGTCACCGACCGTGTCGCGGACATCCGCACCATCGACGTCGCGCCGGGCGGCACCACGACCAGCATCCCGGTCAAGGCGGAATGGGGCGCCAGCGCCTATCTCGTCGTCCTCGCCCACCGGCCGATGGATGTCGCCGCCCAGCGCCTGCCCGGCCGCGCCATCGGCCTGTCCTGGTTCCAGATCGGCAAGGAGACCCGCACGCTTTCGCTCGATCTCGGCGCGCCCAATCTGGTGCGGCCGCTCTCGACGCTGTCGCTGCCCGTGAGGGTAACCGGCGCCCGCGCCGGCGAGGAGGCCTTCGTGACGGTCGCGGCCGTCGATGTCGGCATTCTCAACCTCACCCGCTTCGAGAGCCCCGACCCGAGCAGGTTCTTCTTCGGCCAGCGCCAGATCGGCCATGAGCTGCGCGATCTCTACGGCTATCTGATCGACGGCATGCAGGGCACGCGCGGGGCGATCCGCACCGGCGGCGACGCCGCACCCGCACTCGAAGGCGAGAAGCCGACGCAGGAGCCGGTCGCGCGCTATTCCGGCGTGGTCAAGGTCGGCCCCGACGGCATCGCCAAGATCGATTTCGAGCTGCCGGCCTTCAACGGCTCGCTGCGCGTGATGGCGGTCGCCTGGTCGGCCGGGCGCACCGGCCAGGCCAGCACCGAGGTCATCGTCCGCGATCAGGTCGTGGCGCAGGCGACGCTGCCGCGCTTCCTCGCCATCGGCGACCAGTCGCGCTTCCATCTCCAGATCGACAATGTCGAGGGACCTGCCGGTCCTTACGTCGTCGATCTCGACGTGCGCGGGCCGGTGCTGGTCGCGGCCGATGCGACCCGCCGGACGATCCAGCTCGCGGCCGGCGCCAAGGCGCAGATGACGATCCCCGTCACCGCGGCGGGCCTCGGCCGCGCCGAGTTCGATGTCCGCATCACCGGGCCGGGTGGCGTCGGCACGGTGCAGAACCTCGCGGTTCGGGTGCAGCCCTCGGCCGCGACGATCGCGCGCCGCATCGTGCGCCCGATCCCCGGCAATGGCGGCGCGATCACGGTCTCCTCCGACCTCATGGCCGATCTCGTGCCTAATTCCGGCCAGGTCTCCGTCTCGGTCTCGCCGCTCGCCTCGCTCGACGTGCCGGCGTTGCTGAAGGCACTCGATCGCTACCCCTATGGCTGCACCGAGCAGACGGTGAGCCGTGCCCTGCCGCTGCTCCACGTCAACCGGCTGGCCTCGATGGAGCATCTGGCGCTCGACGCCAATGCCGATGAGCGCGTCCAGAACGCGATCGAGCGCGTGCTGGCGCGGCAGGGCGCGAACGGCTCCTTCGGGCTGTGGAGCGTCGGCGGCGACGATCTCTGGCTCGACGCCTTCACCACCGACTTCCTGACGCGGGCCCGCGAGCGCCAGTTCGCCGTGCCACAGATCGCCTTCAACCTCGCTCTCGACCGGCTGCGCAACCAGGTCGTCAACACCGGCGAGATCGTCAAGGAGGAGGCAGCCGGCATCGCCTATGCGCTCTATGTGCTGGCCCGCAACGGCCGGCCGGTGATGGGCGATCTGCGCTATCTCGCCGACAACAAGCTCGCCGATTTCGGCACGCCGCTGGCCCGCGCCCAGATCGGCGCGGCGCTTTCGGCACTCGGCGATCGCGGCCGCGGCCGCGCCGCCTTCGGCAGCGCGCTCGCCGGCCTGCAGGAACGCGGCGACGACAGCCTGTCGCGACCCGATTACGGCTCGCGCCTGCGTGATGGCGCTGCCGTCCTGGCTCTGATCGCAGAGTCTTCCGGCGAGCGCGCCGACATCAGCCGCGCCGCCGCCGTGCTCGACAGCGCCCGCAGCAGCGCACGCTACACCTCGACGCAGGAGCAGATGTGGATGGTGCTGGCGGCGCAGGCCATGGCGAAAGACGCCGAGGGCATGACGCTGACCGTCGACGGCGCCGAGCGCAAGGGTGCGCTCTACCGCACGATCTCCGCCGAGGCGCTGGAAGCAAAACCGCTGACCGTCGCCAACCCCGGCGCCGCCACCGCCCAGGCCGTCATCACCGTCTCCGGCATTCCCACCGGCGCCGAGCCGGCGCTGAACCAGGGCTTCGGGCTGGAGCGCGTCATCTACACCATGAAGGGCGAGCGGGCCGATCCCGCGCGCTTGCGCCAGAACGAACGCTATGTCGTCGCGCTGACGGTGACGGAGCCGGCGAGCCGCTATGGCCGGCTGCTGCTGGTCGACCCCGTCCCCGCCGGGCTCGAGATCGAGAACGCCAACCTGACCGAGGGCGCCTCGGTCGCGGGCCTCGACTGGCTGAAGCAGGAGGTCTTCCCGGTTCACACCGAGGCGCGCGACGACCGCTATGTCGCGGCCTTCGAACGCCCGGTCGGCACGACAAACAAGCTCGTCTACACCGTCGCCTATATCGCGCGCGCGGTCTCGCCCGGTCGCTATGTCGCCCCCGCCGCCGTGATCGAGGACATGTACCGGCCCGACCGTTTCGGGCGGACGGCCTTCGGCACGGTGGATATCGCCTCGGCGCGGTGAGGCGAGCTGTGATCTCGCACGATTCCGGCACGGGCTCCTCCCCTCCCCCTCGTGGGGAGGGGTTCGCGCACCGCCGCTATCGCAAGCTGAAGATTGCCGCGGCATCATGTGCTTTGCTTGCGACCGCCGCCGCAGCCGCGCTTGCCCTCTACGCCCACTCCCTCCCCCCGCTCGACCTCGCCGCAGCCACCGACCGTTCGACCGTCGTGCTCGACCGCGAGGGCAGGCTGCTGCGCCCGTTCCTCACCGCCGATGGCCGCTGGAAGCTGCCGGTTAGCGTCGATGATGTCGATCCGCGCTATCTCGCCATGCTCAAGGCCTTCGAGGACAAGCGCTTCGACAGCCATCCCGGCATTGACCCGTTCGGCCTCGCCCGCGCCGCCGGCCAGATGATGCTGAACGGCCGCATCGTCTCCGGCGGCTCGACCCTGACCATGCAGGTGGCGCGGCTGCTGGAGCCGCGCGAGGAACGCACCCTCTCCGCCAAGATCCGGCAGATCGTGCGCGCCACCGAGTTGGAGCGCCGCTTCAGCAAGGCGCAGATCCTCGATCTCTATCTCACCCTGGCCCCTTTCGGCGGCAATCTCGAAGGTGTGCGGGCCGCGAGCTTCGCCTGGTTCGGCAAGGAGCCGAAGCGGCTTTCGACCGCAGAGGCCGCCCTGCTCGTCGCCCTGCCGCAATCGCCTGAGACGCGGCGGCCAGACCGCTATGCCGATGCCGCGCGCAAGGCGCGCGACCGCGTGCTCACCCGCGTCGAGAAGGCCGGCCTCGCCACGGCGTCCGAGGTTGCGGCTGCGCGCGAGGAGCCGCTGCCGACCGCCCGCAAGCCCTTCCCCAACCTAGCGCCACATGTCGCCGAGCAGGTCGTGGCCGAGGCGCCCGCCGCGCGCAGCCATCGCCTGAGCCTCGATGCCCGCCTCCAGGCCGGGCTCGAGGGCCTCGCCCGCGAGCGCAGCCTCGGCCTCGCTCCGCAGGTCTCGATCGCCATCCTCGCGGTAGACAACGAGACCGGCGAGGTGCGCGCTTCTGTCGGCGGCGTCGACTACTTCGCCGCGGAACGCGCCGGCTCGCTCGACCTGACGCGGGCCCTGCGCTCGCCGGGCTCGGCGCTTAAGCCCTTCATCTATGCGCTCGCCTTCGACAACGGCATCGCCCATCCCGAGACGATGCTGGAAGACCGGCCGGCGCGCTACGGCATCTACGTCCCCGAGAATTTCGACATGACCTTTCAGGGCATGGTCTCGGCCCGAAAGGCACTCCAGCTCTCGCTCAACGTGCCGGCCGTCGAACTGCTCTCAGCGCTCGGCCCACAACGTTTCCTGTCGCGCCTGCGCGATGCCGGCGTCGCCGTAGCGATGCCCAAGGAAGGCGGCCCGCCCGGCCTCGCGGTCGGCCTCGGCGGGCTCGGCATCACGCTGCAGGACCTAACGCGGCTCCATGTCGGGCTCGCGCGCGGCGGCGAGGTGCCGGAGCTACGAGTCAGGGCTGAGGCCGGACGCCCGAGCCTTGCATCGCCGCGCCTCGTCGAGCCGGTCGCCGCCTGGTATGTCGCCGACACGCTGCTCGGCGCGCCGCCGCCGCTCAACGCCGTGCCCGGTCGTATCGCGTATAAGACCGGTACCTCCTATGGCTATCGCGACGCCTGGGCGGTCGGTTTCGACCGCCGGCATACGATCGGCGTCTGGGTCGGGCGGGCCGACAACGGCGCCGTGCCCGGTCTCGTCGGCCGCACCGTCGCGGCGCCGATCCTGTTCGACGCCTTCGCCCGACTCGGCATCGATCCGCGCCCCTTCCCGCAGCCGCCCGACAGCATCGTCGCGACCAGCACGCATCTGCCGCCGCCGCTGCGCCATCTGCGCCAGGACGTGCCCAAGACGGTAGCGGCCATGGCGACCCCGACGCTCAAGCTCGCCTTCCCCCCCGAAGGCGCACGGATCGACCTCGCCGCCTCGGCCAACGACGGCCGGGCCCAGCTCAACCTCAAGGCTGCGGGCGGTGCCCCGCCCTATACCTGGCTCGTCGATGGCGCGCCGGTACTCAGCCCGACCCGGCGACGCGAAGCCGTCTGGCAGCCACCGGGCAAGGGCTTCATGCGGATTTCGGTCATCGACGGCACCGGCGCGAGCGAAAGCGTTTCGGTCAGGCTGCAATAGCCTTTCCCGTCATTGCGAGCGGGATTATTCCGCCGGCTGCGGATGCGCGGCCGACGCTTCGGCATGAGCCGTCCCGCGACTGCCATGCTTGCTCCGCGCCAGATAGGAATAGGCGACCGGCACGACATAGAGCGTCAGCAACGTGCCGAAGGTCATGCCACCGACGATGACCCAGCCGATCTGCGAGCGGCTCTCGGCCCCGGCGCCATGGGCGAGCGCCAGCGGCACTGCGCCCAGCACCATCGCGCCCGTGGTCATCAGGATCGGCCGCAGGCGAAGCTCGGCCGCCTCGACCAGCGCCTCGATCATCTCCTTGCCCTCTTCCCGAAGCTGGTTAGTGAACTCCAGGATCAAGATGCCGTGCTTGGTGATGAGACCGACGAGCGTGATCAGGCCGATCTGACTGTAGACGTTCATCGTCCCGCCGGTGAAGTAGAGCGCGGCCAGTGCGCCCGTCAGGGACAGCGGCACCGAGACCATGATCACCACGGGGTCGATGAAGCTCTCGAACTGCGCCGCGAGCACGAGGTAGATGAAGCCGAGCGCCAGCAGGAAGACGATCGCGATCGAGGCGCCCGACTGCTTGAACTCGCGGCTCTGTCCGGAATAGTCGATCTGCACCGTCTTCGGCAGCACCTTGGCCGCGGCCTGCTCCAGAACGTTCAGCGCGTCGCCGAGCGAATAGCCCGGCGAGGGAATGGCGGTGATCGTCGCCGAGCGAAGCTGGTTGAAGCGGATCAGCTCCTTCGGCGCGACCGTCTCCTCGATCTTGACGACGCTGGAGAGCTGCACGACGGCGCCGCTGCGCCCCATCAGATAGATCGACTGCAGGGCCTGCGGCGTATTGCGGTCCTCGCCGCCGACCTGGATGACGACGTCGTATTGCTCGCCATTCATGTTGAAGCGCGTGACCTGGCGGCCGCCGAGCAGTGTCTCCATGGTCCTACCGATGACGTCGACGCCGACGCCGAGATCGGCGGCGCGCTGCCGGTCGATCGAAACCTTGATCTGCGGCTTGTCGAGGATGAGGTTGGATTCGAGATTGGTCAGCACCGGCGAACCGGCGACCTCCGCCAGCACTGCGTCGACATAGCCCTTGATCTGCTCATAGGGCTCGGAGGAGCGCAGCACGAACTCAACCGGCTTGCTGTTGGCGCCACCCTGCCCGAGCGAGGGCGGATTGTTCGCGAACAACCTGATGCCGGGCACCTGCGACAGGTTGCGGCTGATGTCCGCCACCATCGCCTGTTGCTTGGTCGAGCGCTCCTCCCAAGGCTTCAGCCGGGCGAAGGCGATGGCGCGCGTCACGTCCGGAAAGCCGACGATCACGAGATTGGTGTCGACATCCGGATACTGCCTGAAGAATTCCTCCGCCCGCCGCGCATATTCCGCGGTGAAGGCCATCGTCGAGCCTTCCGGGGCGACGCCGATGACGGTGAAACTGCCGCGATCCTCGACCGGCGCCAGTTCAGAGCGCAGATTCGTGAAGAAGAAATAACTCCCGCCCGCGACGCAGAGCGCGAACAGCACGATCAGCGGGCGCACGGACAGCGCGCCCCGCAGCGAGGCCTTGTAGCCACGCGACATCGCGTTGAAGCCGCCTTCCAGCAGATTGTACAGCCAGCCATGCGAATGATCGTGCTTGAGCAGCTTGGCGCACATCATCGGCGTCAGCGTCAGCGCGACAAAGCCTGAAACCAGCACCGCGCCGGCGAGCGTGAGCGCGAACTCGACGAACAGCTTGCCCGTGCGGCCGGTCGAGAACGCCATCGGCGCGTAGACCGCGACGAGCGTCAGCGTCATCGCGATGACGGCGAAAGCGATCTCGTTGATGCCCTTGATGGCCGCCGCATTGGGCTCCATGCCGTCCTCGATATGCCGATGGACGTTCTCGAGCACGACGATGGCGTCGTCGACGACGAGGCCGATCGCCAGCACCATCGAGAGCAGCGTCAGCGTGTTCACGGTGAAGCCGAGCGCATACATCAGCGCGAAGGAGCCCACGAGCGAGACCGGGATCGTGACGAGCGGGATCAGGGTCGCGCGCACCGAGCGCAGGAAGATGAAGATGATCAGGACGACGAGCACCACCGCCTCGAGCACGGTGCTGTAGACGGCCTTGATCGAGCGGTCGATGAACACCGAGGTGTCGTAGGACGTCGCGATGGTCATGCCATCGGGAAGGTCCTCGATGATTTCGGGCAGGGCCGCGCGTACGCCGGCGGAGACGTCGAGCGGGTTGGCCGTCGCCTGCTTCACGATGCCGATCGTCACCGACGGCTTGCCCGAGAACCAGGCGGCGTTGCGCTCTGCGAGCGCACCGAGCTCGACACGGGCGATGTCGCGCAGCTTGATCGGGAAGCCGCTCGCGTCCTTGACGACGATCTGCTGGAACTGCTCGGGCGTCGTCAGCCCGGTTTGCGAGAGAACGGTGAATTCGCGGTTGTTGCTCTCGATGCGGCCGGACGGAATTTCGACGTTCTGGGCGCGGACCGCCGCCTCGATCTCCTGAACAGTGATGTTGTAGGCCGACATCCGGGCGCGATCGAGCCAGATGCGCATCGCGTAGCGGCGCTCGCCGCGGATCTGCACCTCGGCGACGCCGGTGATGTTCTGCACGCGGTCGGTGATGAAGCGGTCGGCGAAATCGGTCAGTTCGAGTGGATTGTGCCGGGAGCTGACCAGCGACAGGAACAGGATCGGCTGGGCGTCGGCCTCGACCTTGGCGATGATCGGCTCGTCGATCTCGGTCGGCATGCGGCCGCGCACGCGGCTGACGCGGTCACGCACGTCGGATGCGGCGACGTCGGGATCGACGTCCGGCCGGAAGCGCACGGAAATGTTGCTCTGCTCCTGGCGGCTGGTCGAGGAGATGATCTCGATGCCTTCGATGCCGGCGATCGAGTTCTCCAGGATCTGCGTCACCTGCGTCTCGATGATCTCCGCACTCGCGCCTGTATAGACGGTGCGGACCGAGACGATCGGCTCGTCGATGTTCGGATATTCGCGCACCGTCAGGCGGGTATAGGACACCGCGCCGATCAGCAGGACGAGCAGGCTCAGCACCGTCGAGAGGACGGGGCGGCGGACGAAGAGTTCGAACAGGCTCATTGCTGGGCGCTCGGCGAGGAGCCGGGCAGCGCGCTCGTCTGTACCGGGGGCTGGGCATTCTTGATCGAGACGGTCGAGCCCTCGCGCAGGCGCATCTGGCCGGAGCTGACGACCAGCATCTGCGGCGTCAGCCCCTTCACGATCTCGACCTTGCCCGGCAGGCGCTTGCCCAGCTCGACCTGAACGCGCTTCGCCTTGCCGTTGTCGACGATGTAGACGATCTTGCCGACGCCATCCGGCACGACCGCCGATTCAGGAACGAGCATCGCGTTCTCGCGCCGGTCGACGACGATGGTGATGCGGGCGAACAAGCCCGGCTTCAACACGAGATCGCCATTGGGTACGGTCGCCCTGAGCTTGATCGCGCGGCCATTGACGTCGACCACCGGATCGACGGCGAAGATCCGTCCCTGGAACTCGCGCCCCGGCACCGCATCGACCTTGAGGCTGATGGTCTGGCCCAGCTTGACCTGCGCCAGGAAGATCTCCGGCACGCGGAAATCGACCTTGATCGGGTCGATATTGGTCAGGGTGATCAATTGCTTGCCGACAGCGACGAAGTCACCGACGCTGACCGAGCGCAATCCTACCACGCCGCTGAACGGCGCCATGATCGCCGATTGCGCGAGCTTTGCCTGCGACAACTGTACCCGAGCTTCCGCAGCCGCGAGCTTCGCCGTCGCCTCGTCATAGGCCACCTGGGTTCCGACGCCGCGCTGGTTCAGCGAGCGATTGCGCTCGAAGGTGTCGCGGGCGAGGCCGAGATCGGCCTGCAACTGCTTGAGTTCGGCATCGAGGATCGCCGTGTCCAGCTTGACCAGAAGCTGTCCCTTCTCGACGCGCTCGCCTTCCTTGAAGCCGAGCGCTATCACGCGGCCGGCGATTTCGGGAGCGATCACGACCGACTCGTCAGCGGCCAGGGTGCCGAGCGCCTCGACCTCCTCGTTGACCGTCGCCCGCTCGATCTTGGCGACCTCGACAGGGACACCTGCGGCACGTGCGGCCGGGGCCGCGGCCTGCGCGGGTGCGCTGCCCTGCTTGAAGTGGCGATAACCGTAATAGCCACCGCCGGCTAGGCCGATGATCAGGAGCAGGTAGACAAGCCGCTTCATAGAACTGGACGCTCCGGTGTTGCGCGTTTATCTTAGACTGGACGGTCCAGTTTGATAAGGGGCCCGATGGGCGTAAACATGACAGTCATGGCCACGTCGCAAGGTTCCGCGACCGAGGCTCCCGATGCAAGACGCTTGCCGTCCGAAAAGGCTCGGCCGAACAAGCACGATGCGATCACCCAGGCGGCCTCCGAGATGTTCCTCGCCGAGGGCTTCGACAGGGTTACCCTGGACCAGATCGCGCAGCGTGCAGGCGTCTCCAAGCAGACCATCTACAGCCACTTCGCCGACAAGGAAGCGCTGTTCAAGGCGATCTGCACCGAACTCACTGAAAGACTTACGATTCCGCTGCGTAAATCGATATCTGAAGGAGATCTCCGCAGCACTCTGACGCGCCTCGGCGAGGATACGCTGGCAATGATGCTGCACCCGGCCTCGCTCGACCTCCACCGCCTCGTGATGAGCGCCGCCGTGCGCTTTCCGGAGCTGGGCCACATCGCCTACGAGGCTGGCGCGAAGCGCATGCTCCACGACCTCTCGACGCTTCTGGTGCAGCGTTCACGAATCGGTGATGGGCTCGCCAAGCCGCTCGACGACGAAAGCGCGCGCATCCTGGCCGAACAATTCATCGGCATGCTCCGCGGTTTCCATCAGGTCCGCGGCCTGCTGAGCATCAAGCCCGCGACCGCGGCGGGCCGCAGCGACTATGTGCGGGCCTGTGTGGAGCTCTTGCTACGCGGCGCCTGAGGCCTGCCGAGACGATCACCGCCCACAGCGCTCGACGTCGGCTGGACCTGTCACCAGCCTGTCATCTGCGCTGGCTAGCTCTCCTGGCATGAAACAGCGTGAACCCGACGGCATCCTGCTGCCTCGGGCCAAATTCATGCTCGTCCCGCAAGCGAGAACGCCGTCATGCTGCGCATCGAAGGCCTCACCAAGCGCTTCGGCGGCAAGGCTGCCGTCGACAACGTCACCCTGTCCATCCCCAAGGGCGAGATGGTCGGCGTCATCGGCCGGTCCGGAGCCGGCAAATCGACTTTGCTGCGCATGCTGAACCGTCTCGCCGATCCGAGCGAGGGTCGTATCGTCTCCGGCGAGCGCGACGTAACCGCGCTGAAGGGCGCCGCCCTGCGCGGCTGGCGCCGCGACACGGCGATGATCTTCCAGCAGTTCAACCTCGTCGGCCGCCTCGACGTGCTGACCAATGTCCTGCTCGGCCGGCTGAACCATCGCTCCGCCGCGCTGACGCTGGTCAAGAGCTTCTCCCGCGACGACAAGATCCGCGCGATTGCGGCGCTCGAGCGCCTGGATATGGGCCATCTCCTGTCCCAGCGCGCAGAAACCCTCTCGGGCGGCCAGCAGCAGCGCGTCGCCATCGCCCGCGCCCTGGTGCAGCAGCCGAAGATCATCCTCGCCGACGAGCCGATCGCCTCGCTCGACCCGCGCAACACGCAGGTCGTCATGGACGCCCTGTTCCGGATCAACCGCGAGGACGGCATCACCGTCGTCTCGAACCTGCACCACCTCGATATCGCGTCGAAATACTGCGACCGCCTGATCGGCATGGCCGCCGGCAAGGTCGTCTTCGACGGCCCGCCGCATCAACTCACCAAGGACGTCGCGGCGAGCCTCTACGGCATCGAGGCCAAAGACGCCGGCGCCGAGGCGCTCGACCAGCTCGACGCCATCGCCAGCGAAGAAGCCCAGCGCGCCAAACGGACCGTCGCCTGAGTCCCGGCCCCGGCTCGCCCGGGGCACCCGACGTTACCCCAACACCAGGAGCAAACCATGCTGACCCGCCGTCTTACCCTGACGCTCGCCGCGGCCTCTCTCGCCGCCTCGCTCGCGACCCCTGCCTTCGCCCAGGACTGGAAGGCGAAGTATCCGGAGATCGTCTTCGCGATCATCCCGGCCGAGAACGCCTCGGGCGTCGTCGAGCGCTACACCCCCTTCGTGAACTACCTGTCGAAGGAGCTCGGCACCAAAGTCACGCTGCGCATCGCCAGCGACTACGCCGCCCTCATCGAAGGACAGCGCGCCGGCAACATCCATATCGGCATGTACGGCCCCTCCTCCTTCGCCCGCGCGCTCATGACCGGCGCCAAGATTGACGCCTTCGCCATCGAGACCAACATCGACGGCACCAAGGGCTACTACTCGGTCTTCTATGTGAAGAAGGACTCGCCCTATCAGAAGATCGAGGATCTGAAGGGCAAGAACCTCGGCCTCGTCGACCCGAATTCGACCTCGGGCAACAACGTCCCGCGCTTCGCGCTCGACGGCATGAAGATCGAACCCGAGACCTATTTCGGCAAGGTCGTCTACACCGGCAGCCATGAGAACGCCGTCATCGCCCTCGGCCAGGGCACGGTCGACGTCGCCGCCAACTGGTGGAACGACGAGCAGGAATCGAACCTCCTGCGCATGGCCCGCAAGAACATGGTCAAGGCCGAGGACTTCCGGATCATCTACAAGTCCGAGCAGATCGTGAACTCGCCGATGGCCTACCTCACCGACCTGCCGGTCGATCTGAAGGCCAAGATCAAGGACGCGGTGCTCAACCTCGCCACCAAGGACAAGGTCGCTTTCGACAAGATCTATGAAGGCAAGCAGGGCCCGCTGGTCGCCGTCGACAACAAGGCTTACGACCCGATCATCGAGCTGAACAAGTTCGTCGACGCTCTCCGCAAGAAGAAGTCCTCGTAAGATACCGTATCGCTCGCCAAGTTCGGCGCGGGAAACCCCTCTCCTGTAAGGAGAGGGGCAGGGGTGAGGTGAAGGCCGTTTCGAGGTTGGCCTCGCTCACCGGCTCTCTACTCAGGCAACTGGTTTTCCGGCCGCCCCCTCACCCTGCCCTCTCCCTATGGGAGAGGGTTCCCCGCGCCTCACGCGGCTAAGGGAACACCCTTCATGACCCTCGCGATCGACAGCAACGACCCCGCGATCCGCGCCCGTGCGGACGGCTATCGCCGCGAGATGGCTGCCAAGCGCCGCCAGACGTTGCTCGGCGCGGCCGTGCTCGCCGCCCTGGTCTGGCTCGCCGCCATCGGCTCCGAAGTCGACCTCGGCAAATTCGTCGACAACGCCTGGCGCTTCCCGAAATACATCCTCGAGACCATGCCGGTCCTGCGCTGGAACAGCCTCGGCGCCGATTTCGCCGAGTGGTTCTGGGGCTGGAAGGGCTGGCTCAGGCTGCTCTGGCAGACCATCCTGATCGCCTATACCGGTACGATCCTGGGCGCGCTCGGGGGCTTCCTGCTCTGCTTCGTCGCCGCCGCAAATCTGGGCCGCTCGGGCTGGCTGCGCTTCACCGCCAAGCGCTTCCTAGAATTCTGCCGCACCGTACCGGAGATCGTCTTCGCGCTGATCTTCGTCATCGCCTTCGGGCTCGGGCCCTTGCCGGGCGTGCTCGCCATCGCCATCCACACCATGGGCGCGATGGGCAAGCTGTTCTCGGAGGTCGTCGAGAACATCGACATGAAGCCGGTCGACGGCCTGACCGCTACCGGGGCCGGCTGGTGGCAGACGATCCGCTTCGCAGTCGTCCCGCAGGTGCTCTCCAACTTCGCCAGCTATTCGCTGCTGCGCTTCGAGATCAATGTCCGCGGCGCCTCGATCATGGGCTTCGTCGGCGCCGGCGGCATCGGCCAGGACTTGATCGAAGCCATCCGCAAATTCTACTTCACCGATGTCAGCGCCATCCTGCTGCTGATCATCGTGACCGTGATGCTGATCGACTACGGCACCGAGCGGCTGCGCCACGCCCTCCTCAGCCTGGAGCACGGCAAATGAGCCTCGCCCTCTCCCCGGCCGAGCAGGCCGCGCTCGTCGCCCGCCACCAGGCTGCCATCGACGGTTCGCTCAAGACGAAGCTGACCACGATCGCGGTCGTCGCCGTCATGCTCGCCCTCTTCGTCTATGGCGTCAGCACCTTCGAGGTCTCGCTCTGGCGCATCCTGTCCGGGCTCGGCAACCTCGGCACCTTCGTGGTCCTGATGCTGCCGCCCGATCCCGGCTCCTTCGCCCGCGCCATCATCTTTGTGAAGGCGCTGTTCGAGACCATCGCGATCGCCTTCCTCGGCACGATCCTGGCGGCCATCCTCGCCTTTCCGCTCGGCTTCATCGCCGCCCGCAATGTCGTCGCCAACAGGATCGTGCATTTCCTCGCCCGGCGTTCGCTCGATACGGTGCGCGGCGTCGACGCGCTGATCTGGGCGCTGATCTGGATCAATGTCGTGGGCCTCGGCCCCTTCGCCGGCATGCTCGCTATCATGACCAGCGATATCGGCGCCTTCGGCAAGCTTTACTCCGAAGCCATCGAATCCGCCGACCGCAAGCCGGTCGAAGGCGTCACATCGATGGGCGGCGGCAAGCTGCACGAGATTCGCTTCGGCCTGATCCCGCAGGTGCTGCCGGTGATCGCGAGCCAGGTGCTCTACTACATCGAGTCGAACACCCGCTCCTCGACCATCATCGGCATCGTCGGCGCCGGCGGCATCGGGCTCTATCTGGCTGAGACCATCCGCACGCTGGAATGGCAGCAGGTCTCCTTCCTGATCCTGCTGATCCTCGCCGCCGTTACCGCGATCGATTTCCTCTCGGCCAGGCTGCGCTTCGCGATCATAGGGCAGCGGGCGGTGTGACGGGGCAGCCCCCGCTTCCGAAGCGGGGGCTGCCCTCAATTGCTGCCTGCCGGACGCTTCGGCACTGTCGGCAGCCAGTCCGCCAGATCCTTTGCCCACAACTTCGCCATGCCCGTGGTGCCATGGCCGCGCGTCTCGGCGCTCGCCGGGATCAACAGGAGCCTGGCATTGCCGAGGCGCTTCAGCTCGCGCTCCATGATGCCCGTCTCGGGCGGATTGCGCTCGTCATCGGCCGCATTGATCGCGAGCACCGGCGCTTTGATGGCGTCGAGCCTGGGCGAGGGATTGTAGTCGCGCGAAGAGTCCCACTGATAGAGGAAGTCGTTGGCATCGGCGCTGAACGTCGCCTTCAGCCGCTCGTCGAGCAGCTTGTCGGCAGCCTCCCGCGTCGGCGCCAGCTGCTGGTAGGCGAGGGTGCCGCCGCTGGTCGCGATCCCGAAATAGACATTGGCGATGCGGAACGCCGGCGGCTGCGCGGTATATTCCCCTCCCCTCCACTCCGGATCATTGCGGACGGCATCGATGATCATCCGCCGCATCATCCAGTTGCGGCTCGACATCTCGGTCGGTTGAGAGGCCATTGGTACGAGAGCATCCATGAAGTCAGGATATTTCACGCCCCACATCCAGCTCTGCATGCCGCCCATCGAATTGCCGAGCACGAGACGGACATGCCTGATGCCGAGACCCTCCTTCACGAGTCTGTGCTGGGCGGTGACCATGTCGTCGTAGTTATAGCGCGGGAACCGCGCCTTCAGCCCGTCCGACGGCTTCGAGGAAGTTCCGGCCCCGATCGCATCGGGAATGATGATGTAGTATTTGCTGGCGTCGAGCGCCTGTCCGGCACCGAAAAGCTCGCCGGCGAAGGCCGGGGTCAGCATGCTGGCGGCCGAGCCGGCCGTCCCATGCAGGATCACCACCGGCTCGCCCGTGGGTTCGCCGACCGTGGCGTAGCCAAGCTTGATTTCCGGAAATGTCTCGCCCGTGTGAAAGCGGAAATCCTTCGCCACCCACACGCCGCGCTTGGGCGCCGGATAATCCGCGGCGAGCGCGAACGGCGCCAGGCCACAGGAAACGACGAGAGCGGCCGCGCGCAGCAGCCCGGTCAGACGGATCATGATGGTCTCCTCGGATCGGTTTCCGCGCGATCTTGGCGTCGCGTGTTCCCCTTCCGAGCATTGCGCCGAACCCGTGCCGGCGCAAGGCACGCCAGCCGGGCGTGCTAGCGCGCTTCTTCGCTGAACGGCTCGACCACCATCTCCATGCGCTCGCCGGCGAAGACGCTGCTGACGAGGTGGATCGGCGTCAGGTCCGGCAGCGCATCGACCGCCACCGACACCATCACCGGCGCTCCGGGCTCGATCCGCAGAAGTTCCGCCTCGCTTTCTCCGGCAAGCCGCGCGGTAAGGCGCGTGGAAAGGCGGACATAATCTGTGACGCCGCAGGCCTTCAGTGCCGCCGTCATCGATCCTTCCGCCGCGCGATAGGCCGCGTCGAAACCGGGAAAGCGCGCAACCGAAAGCCAGTGCGTTCCGGTGCCCATCGGCGTGCCGTCGGCAAGGCTCAGGCCTTCGAGCCGCCACAGCGCCGCGCCGGGCTCGAGTCCCAAAGTCGCGCAGGTTTCGGCCTCACCCTCGATCTGATCCGTCGTCAGCACGGCGCTCGACCCGACCATGCCGATCCGGCCGAGATTGGCGCGCATGCTCACGCGGCGGCCCAGCGGATAGGGCACGCGCCGGCTGCTGACCTGCGTACCGCGCCCGCGCGAGACCGTGACGAGACCCTGCTCGGCCAGATGCCGGAAGGCCTGCCGCACCGTGTGCCGATGCACGCCGTAGCGTTCGGCGAGGGCAGTTGCCGCCGGCAGGATATCGCCCGCTGCATACTCGCCCTTGCCGATCGAGCCGGCGAGTTCGTCCGCGATCCGGCGCCAGGCCGTCCCGCTATCGGCCGTCCCGGCCTCGGCGGGCTCGCTCGCATCAGTCACCAAAGCGTCATGCAAAATGTATAGACCTTTCCTCGCGACCAGCCTATTATAGTCTAGACATTAGCGGGCGACCAGACGGCAGATAATGATGACGGCCCAAACCGCAGAGAAAACCTCAAGGCAGCGCTGGATGGCGATCCTCGCCCGCGCCACGCGGAGCGAGATCACCGAACTCGTCGGCGCCGAGCTTCCTCGCCACGACATTCTCAAGGCCCCCGAAACCGGCACTGTGATGGTCGAGGGTCGCGCCGGTGGCGCCGGCCGCCGCTTCAACCTCGGCGAGGCGACCGTGACGCGCTGCATCGTTCGGCTCGACGATGGCGCGATGGGCTTTGCCTATGCGCTCGGCCGCGACGCCCGCAAGGCCCACCTCGCCGCCATTCTCGACGCGAGGTTGCAGGCGGAAGCGCCGGACAGCGCCCTGCACCGTTCCGTCCATGATCTGGCCGACCGGCAAAGCGCCGCCCGGGACCTCGCCTCGCGCAAGGCCGCCGCCACCAAGGTCGATTTCTTCACGCTGGTCAGGGGCGCCTGATGACAACGGACACACTGATCGGCCCGGGCTTCTCGGATCCCGTCTTCCAGTCGCAAGGCGCCTTCCGCGCGCTGCTGGCCGCCCTCGCCGAACCGGGGACGAGGCAGTGCGTCGCGGTCGGCGTCGCGCCACCGCCAGACGGCCTGCAGGCCGCGACCGCGACCGCCCTGCTGACGCTGGCCGACTACGAAACCCCGATCTGGCTGCCGTCTGTGCTGCGCGACGGCCCGGCCGGCACCTGGCTGCGCTTCCATTGCGGCGCGGCGCTGGTGAGCGACCCCAGCAGGGCGACCTTTGCGGTGATCGACGGGCTCTCGCCCGAGCCGGCGCTGTCAGCCTTCGATGCCGGCAACGACCAGTTTCCCGACCGCTCGACGACGGTCATCGTGCAGTGCGCGGCGTTCGACGGCGGCAAGGCCGTGATCCTGGCGGGTCCGGGCATCGCCGGCTCCCGCGTGATCGCTCCGGCCGGACTGCGGGCCGGCTTCTGGACCGAGGTCGCGGCCAACAACGCCCGCTACCCGATCGGCATTGACCTGCTCCTGGCTCACGGCGATGCCGCGATCGGCCTGCCACGCTCGACGCAGATCGAGGAGGTCCGGTAGATGTACGTCGCAGTCAAGGGCGGCGAGGCCGCGATCCTCGCCACGCATGATCTGGTCGCCGAGGCAAGGCGCGGCGACCCTCGCGTGCCTGAAATCTCCGTCGCGCAGATCCGCGAGCAGCAGGCGCTCGCCTGCGCCCGTGTCATGAACGAGGGCTCGCTCTATGACGGCGATCTTGCTGCGCTGGCGCTGAAGCAGGCGCAGGGCGACGTCATCGAAGCCGCGTTCCTGATGCGCGCCTATCGCACGACGCTGCCCCGCTTCGGCTCGTCGGAACCGCTCGACACCGCACGGATGGCGATCCGCCGCCGCGTCTCGGCGACCTACAAGGACCTGCCTGGCGGACAGGTGCTCGGCCCGACCTATGACTATACCCACCGGCTGTTCGATTTCGCGCTGATGGACGACCAGAACGTCATGGTCGGGCCTGACCCGACCATCTCTGCCCAGCAAGCACAGTCTCACTCGTCCGGAGATGCTCGGGTTAAGCCCGAGCATGACGGCCTGCATGCCCCCCTCGACGCTCACATGCCGCGCGTGCCCGACATCCTCGGC
Organism: Allobosea sp. GW822-FHT03F07; assembly: GCF_058801345.1. NCBI lineage: Bacteria > Pseudomonadati > Pseudomonadota > Alphaproteobacteria > Hyphomicrobiales > Alloboseaceae > Allobosea > Allobosea sp. GW822-FHT03F07. The sequence continues at coordinate 236,106 of NZ_JBXAND010000001.1, read as the reverse complement.
GCCGAAGGGCTGATGGAACCGGAGACCCCGCCCGAAGGCGACCCCCGTCCCTTCGACCTGACGCGCGAGCCGGTCTCGTTTCCGGCCGATCGCGATGTCCGCCTGCAATCCATGGCGCGCGGCGACGAGGGCTTCCTGCTCGGGCTCGGCTATTCCGTCCAGCGCGGCTTCGGCAACAGCCACCCCTTCGTCGGCGAGATCCGCGTCGGCGAGGTCGCGGTCGAGTTCGTGCCCGAGGAACTCGGCTTCGCCGTCGATCTCGGCGAGGTCACTTTGACCGAATGCCAGATGGTCAATCAGTTCGCCGGCTCAAAGGACGTGCCCCCGCAATTCACCCGCGGCTACGGCCTCGCCTTCGGCCATAGCGAACGCAAGGCGATGTCGATGTCGCTGGTCGACCGGGCGCTGAAATGCCGCGAGTTCGGCGAGGCGGCGGAATACCCGGCGCAGCAGGACGAGTTCGTGCTCTACCACTCCGACAATGTCGAGGCGGCCGGCTTCGTCGAGCACCTCAAGCTGCCGCATTATGTCGATTTCCAGGGCGAACTCGAACTGATCCGCCGCATTCACCGCGAGCGCGAGGAGCGTCTGGCCAAGGACGCGAACGAGCTGCCGGAGGCCGCGGAATGACCGTTCATCAGACCCTGCCGGGCGACGACACGAGCCCCGCCTACAACTACGCCTATCTCGACGAGCAGACGAAGCGGATGATCCGCCGCGCCCTGCTCAAGGCCGTCGCGGTGCCCGGCTATCAGGTACCGTTCGGCTCGCGCGAGATGCCGCTCGCCCGGGGTTGGGGCACCGGCGGCATCCAGGTGACCGCCGCGATCATCGGGCCACAGGACACGCTCAAGGTCATCGACCAGGGCGCCGACGACACCACCAACGCCGTCTCGATCCGCCGCTTCTTCGAGAAGACCGCCGACGCCCGCACCACCGAGGCGACGGCCGAGGCGACGATCATCCAGACCCGGCACCGCATCCCGGAAGCGCCGCTCTCGGCGGGCCAGGTCATTGTCTACCAGGTCCCGCAGCCCGAGCCGCTGCGCAAGCTCGAGCCACGCGAGGCCGAGACCCGCAAGATGCACGCCTGGGCCGAATACGGGCTGATGCAGGTCAAGCTCTACGAGAACATCGCCCGCTTCGGCGAGGTGACGACGACCTATGACTACCCGGTGATGATCAATGGCCGCTACATCATGGCGCCCTCGCCCATCCCGAAATTCGACAACCCGAAGATGCACATGTCGCCGGCTCTGCAGCTCTTCGGGGCGGGCCGCGAGAAGCGCATCTACGCCCTGCCGCCGCATACCAGCGTGCGCAGCCTCGATTTCGAGGACCACCCCTTCCGCATCCAGAGCTGGTCCGAGCCCTGCGCGCTCTGCGGCGCGGACGATTCCTATCTCGACGAGGTCGTGATCGACGACCAGGGAAAGCGCATGTTCGTCTGCTCCGACAGCCACCATTGCGAAACGCGCCGAGAGGCCGGCCATCGCGGCGCGATGTTGGGCGATGCGACGGCGAGCGGGCTGGTCGAGGAGAGCAAATCATGACCGTCCACGCGACCTTCCCCGAAACCGCCCTCGAACCCGCCCCGCTGCTCTCCGTCGCCGGCGTCTCGCGCTTCTATGGCGAGCGCATCGGCTGCAAGGACGTCTCCTTCGACCTCTGGCCGGGTGAGGTGCTCGGCATCGTCGGCGAATCCGGCTCCGGCAAGTCGACTCTGTTGCGCTGCCTCGCCGGCATCGACCAGCCCGACGAGGGCGAAGTGCTGTTCCGGGGCGGCACTGAACCGCTCGACATCTACTCCGTCCCCGAGCAGGAGCGCCGCCGGCTGATGCGGACCGCCTGGGGTATTGTCCATCAGAACCCGCGCGACGGGTTGCGCATGGACGTCTCGGCCGGAGGCAATGTCGGCGAACGCTTGATGGATCGCGGCGACCGGCATTACGGCCAGATCCGCGAGCGAGCCCTCGACTGGCTTTCCCGCGTCGAGATCGCCGGTTCGCGCATCGACGACCGCCCGCGCCAGTTCTCCGGCGGCATGCAGCAGCGCCTGCAGATCGCCCGCGTCCTGGTCTCGGAGCCGCGCCTCGTCTTCATGGACGAGCCGACCGGCGGCCTCGACGTCTCCGTCCAGGCCCGCCTGCTCGACCTGCTGCGCGTGCTCGTGCGCGATCTCGGGCTGGCGGCGATCATCGTCACGCACGATCTCGCCGTGGCGCGCCTCCTCACCGACCGACTGATGGTGATGAAGGACGGCCATGTCGTCGAGCAGGGCCTCACCGACCAGGTTCTCGACGATCCCCACCACGCCTACACGCAGCTTCTGACATCGGCGGTGCTCAGCGTATGAGCGGCTTCGTCCACCCGCCCTGGTCGGGATTTTCCGGCCCGCCTCCGTCCTCATCGACGGAGCCGGGCGATGACCGGCAGAAGGCTGGGCACGAGTTGGATCGCCTCGCTCTCGGGCAGGGTGCGGCCCAGCCCGGCGACACGGCGGCGGATGAAGGGTTGCCCGAAGCCAAACAGGCGGAGGTTGCGCCGCCCCTTCCCGTCACATCCGCGTCACCCCGCCCGCACAAGGCACTGATCCCAGGATTTTGGATCCCATGACCACGATGATTCGCGTCGAGAACGTCGCCAAGGCCTTCACCCTGCACAATCAGGGCGGGGTGCGGCTGCCCGTCTTCGACGACGTCAATTTCAGCGTCGAGGCCGGCGAGGCGCTCGTGCTCGCCGGAGCGTCCGGAGCCGGTAAATCGAGCCTGCTGCGCATCCTCTACGGCAATTACCGGCCGACCTCCGGCCATATCCACATCACCCATGCCGGTCGCCCGATCGACATCGTCCAAGCCGTGCCGCGCACCGTGCTCGACATCCGCCGCCGCACGCTCGGCTTCGTCTCGCAATTCCTCCGGGTGATCCCGCGCGTCAGCGCACTCGACATCGTCCGCGACCCATTGCTCGCGCGCGGCGCCACACCGGAGGCAGCCAGCGAGCGGGCCAAGTCGATGCTGGCGCGCCTCAACCTGCCCGAGAGGCTCTGGAACCTCGCCCCGGCGACCTTCTCCGGCGGCGAGCAGCAGCGCGTCAACATCGCCCGCTCCTTCGTCGATCCCTCCGCCATCATGCTGATCGACGAGCCGACCGCCTCGCTCGACGCCTCCAATCGCGACGTCGTCGTCGAGCTGATCGCCGAAGCCCGTGCTAAGGGCTCGGCCATCGTCGGGATATTCCACGACGAGGCCGTCCGCGAGAAGGTCGCGACGCGCTATCTCGACATCACCGCTTTCCGGAAGGCCTGAAGATGCAGACCGTTCTGACCAATGCCCGCCTGATCCTCGAAGACGAGATCGTCACCGGAACGATCGCCTTCGACAACTCGGGCATCACCGCCGTCGATCAGGGCCTGTCTTCCCTGCCGTCGGCGATCGACATCGGCGGCGACTATGTCGCGCCTGGTCTCGTCGAGATGCACACCGACAACATGGAAAAGCACTTCATGCCCCGCCCAAAGGTCTTCTGGCCGAACGGGCTGGCGGCGGCGCTGGTCCATGATGCGCAGATGGCGGCCGCCGGCGTCACCACCGTCTATGACGCGATCTGCGCAGGCACGCCCTTCTCCGCCAAAGACTACCGCAAGGACATCTTCGCCGATGTGATGAAGGCCCTGGCCGAAGGCCGGCGCGAAGGCGTGTTCCGCATCGACCACCGCATCCACATGCGCTGCGAGCTGACCAGCCCCGACTTGCTCAAGGACATCGAGCCATATCAGGACGACGATCTCGTCCAGCTCGTCTCGTTGATGGACCACACGCCCGGCCAGCGGCAGTGGCGCAACCTCGAACACCTCAAGACCTATGCGGTCGGCAACGGCAAGACCGTGGCCGAGTTCGAGGAGGATGTCGTGGTGCGCCAGCAGGAAGGCGCCGCCAATGTGGGCCGGAACTGGAACGCCGTCGTCGAGATGTTCCGCGCCCGCGGCATCCCGATCGCGACCCATGACGACACCACCGTCGAGCATGTCGAGGAGGGGCTCGCCTCGGGCGCGGTGATCTCGGAATTTCCGACCACTGTCGAGGCCGCCGCCGCCGCCAAGCAGCGTGGCCTCGCCACCATTGCGGGTGCCCCCAATGTCGTGCGCGGCGGCTCGCATTCCGGCGGCGTCTCGGTCGCGGAGCTCGCCGAGAAGGACCTGCTCGACGGACTCTCCTCCGACTATGTGCCGGCAAGCCTGCTGCAGGCCGTGCTGAAACTGCACGACAGCCACGGCATCGCCCTGCCGCAAGCCATGGGCATGGTGACCTGGAAGGTCGCGGATATCCTCGGCCTCAAGGATCGCGGCCATCTCCGCGCCGGGTTGCGCGCCGACCTCCTGCGCTTCAAGGCGCTAGGCCCGACCCCGGTCATCGCCGCCGTCTGGTCGCAAGGCGAGCGCGCCTTTTGAGCACGCCGCGCTACGCCCTCTACTACGCCCCTGCAGCCGACAGCCCGCTCTGGCGCTTTGGCTGCGCAACGCTGGGTTATGACGCCCTGACCGGCGAGGATGTCGCCTTTGCCATCCCGCCCGGCCGCGATGCGGCGGCCTGGCCCGATCTCACCGCCGAGCCGCGCCGCTACGGTTTCCATGCGACGCTGAAAGCGCCCTTCGAGCTGGCCAATGGCCGCAGTGAAGGGCAACTGCGCGCCTTCACCCGTCAGATCGCGGCGGGGCTCTCGGCCGTTCCGCTGGCCGGGCTCGCGGTGACCGCGCTCGGCCGCTTCGTCGCCCTGACGCCGGCCGAGCCGAGCCCGGCCCTGCAGAAATTCGCCTTCGACATCGTCCAGGCGTTCGAGCCCTTCAGGGCCGCGCTCAGCGCCGCCGATCTGGAACGCCGGCTCGCGAGCCCGCTGACGCCCGCCCATCGCGCCTATCTCGAAGCCTATGGCTACCCCTATGTCGGCGACGCCTTCCGCTTCCACATGACGCTGACCGGCCCGCTGCCGCAGGACGATGTTGCCGGCACTACCTCGGCTCTGTCGCAGGCCCATGCCGCAGCCGTGCCGGCCGCTCCGGTCGCGATCGACCGGCTGGCCCTGTTCAGGCAGGACGACCGTGACAGCCGCTTCCGCCTGCTCGACAGCTTTGCGCTCGGTCAGTGAGCCGAATAGACGCCTCTCTGGGGGACACCACATGGCAGCCAAGAAACTCGGGCTCGAACCCGTGATCGACCCCACCGCCAGCGTGCGGCAGGCGACGCTCGGGCGCTATACCGAGATCGGCGCCCGGACGAGCTTCATCGAGTCGACGATGGGCGACTACTCCTATGTCGTGAATGATTCCAACATCATCTACACGACCATCGGCAAGTTCTGCTCGATCGCCGCGATGACCCGGATCAACCCCGGCAACCACCCCATGCAGCGCGCCAGCCAGTCGCATTTCACCTATCGCGCCAGCGCCTATTTCGATGATGTGCAGGACGACGCGGCCTTCTTCGACTGGCGGCGCTCGGCCCCGGTGACGATCGGCCACGACGTCTGGATCGGCCACGGCGCCATCATCCTGCCCGGGCGCAATATCGGCACGGGCGCGGTCGTCGCCGGGGGCGCCATCGTCACCAAGGACGTTCCGCCCTACACCATCGTCGCTGGCAACCCGGCGAAGCCGATCCGCTCGCGCTTCCCCGCCGCGATCGCCGACAGGCTGATCGCGCTCGGCTGGTGGGACTGGGATCATTCCCGGTTGCGCGACGCGCTCGACGATTTTCGCAGCCTCTCCGTCGAGGAGTTTCTCGACCGATATGAAGGCGGCGCGCTCGCCAACGGCACCTGAGCATCGATCAGCGGGGCAGCCCATCCGGATGTGTCGAATTGATCCAGATCAAGCGCCGCGGTGATTAGAAATTAACCAAACTGGTTTCCTATCGAGTCGGGTGCCGACGGTCGGCGCTGTAGATTCGGGAACATCACATGTCGTCGTCGGATCATCTCAACAGCCGCCTTTCCTTCATGCGGCTCGATGCGCGTACGCGCGAGCGGATCAACGGCATGCACGACATGATCGCGGCGGCCCTCCCCGACGCCCTCGACGCATTCTACGCCCAGGTCCGCAAATCGCCGGAGACCAGCCGCTTCTTCCGCGACGACAAGCACATCGATGCAGCCAAGCAACGCCAGTCTTCGCATTGGGACCGCATCGCCCGGGCCCAATTCGACGAGACCTATGTCTCCGCCGTCACCATGGTCGGCGAGACCCACGCCCGCATCGGGTTGGAGCCACGCTGGTACATCGGCGGCTACGCCCTGATCCTGGAGAAGCTGATCACGGAGATCGTCGCCGCGCGCTGGCCGAAGAGCCGGTTCGGCGGCAAGAGCGAAGGCGCAGCCGAACGCGGCGCCGAGATCAGCGCGATCGTCAAGGCGGCGCTGCTCGATATGGATTATGCGATCTCTGTCTACCTGCGGGCCTCGGAGACGGCCCGCATCGAGGCTGAGGAGCAAGCCCGCGTGGTCGAAGCCGCCAAGGCGGCCGAGCGCGAGAAGGCCGTCGGCTATGTCAGCGAGGGGATGGCGGCACTCGCCAAGGGCGACCTGACCTTCCGCATCGGACATGACATTCCCGCGGAATATGCGCTGATCCGCGACAATTTCAACGAAGCCATGTCGCGGCTCGAGCAGATGATCTCGACGATCAAGTCGAGTTCGGCCGCCATCGCGGCCTCCTCCCAGGAGATCAACTCCGGCGCGGAGGACCTTTCATCACGCACCGAGCAGCAGGCGTCGGCGCTGGAGGAAAGCGCGGCGACGACCGAACAGCTCGCCGCATCCGTCAAGACCTCGGCCCAGGCCTCGCGCCGATCGGTGGCGCTGGCCGATGACGCGACCAGAATCGCGCGCACCGGCGGCACCATCGTCAAGGACGCGACCGAGGCCATGACGCGCATCGAGGCGGCCTCCCGGAAGATCTCCGAGATTACCGACGTCATCGACGGCATCGCCTTTCAGACCAACCTCCTGGCGCTGAACGCAGCCGTCGAGGCCGCCCGCGCCGGCGATGCCGGGCGTGGCTTCGCGGTGGTCGCAGCGGAAGTCCGCGCGCTCGCGCAGCGCTCCTCCGACGCCGCCAAGGACATCACCGGGCTGATCGCCTCCTCCGATGCCGAGGTCACGGAGGGCGTAAAGCTCGTCCGGCTGGCCGGCGAGACGCTCGAACAGATCGTCGACGCCTCGGCGCGGGTTTCGACCACGGTCGAGGAAATCGCCAGCGCCTCCGGCGAACAGGCCAACGGCATCGACGAAATGAGCCAGACCGTCGCGCATATGGACGACATCACCCAGCAGAACGCGGCGCTCGCCGAGCAGAGCGCAGCCTCCGCCCGCACGCTGCTCGACCAGATCGAACAGCTCAACCGGCTGATCTCGAGCTTCCGCACGCAGGACAGCCGCGTCGTCGCCATGCCCTCCCCGGCCCGCCGGGCGGCGTGAGGGGCTAACGAGCGGCGACGGCCTTACGCCTTCAGCCGCCAGACCGTGCTGTGCTTGATCTCGGCATCCTCGAGCGAGCGCGTCACCGGCACGGCGTAGCTCGCGAGTGGTTCCAGCTGGTCCTTCGGCAGATAGCTGCGGCCGGGATCGCCGATCAGCACCCGCGTCCCCCGCGACGAAAGCTCGTTCAGCCAGGCGATCACGCTTTCGGCCATCGACCGCTCGTAACAGACGTCGCCGGCGCAGACGACGTCCCAGCCTTCGTCCCGACCGACGAGATCGTCGAGCCTGGCCGTGATCGCGACGTCATTCGCGGCGGCGTTGATCGTGATTGCCTCGGCGGCGAAGGCATCGATGTCGCAGGCCTCGACACTGGCCGCGCCGCTCTTCGCCGCCGCGATGGCGACCAGACCGGAGCCGCTGGCGAAGTCGAGCACGCGCCGGCCGCGCACGATCCCGGGATCGTCGAGCAGATAGCGCGCCAGCGCCTGTCCGCCCGCCCAGGCAAAGGCCCAGAACGGCGGCGGCAGGCCGATCGTGGCCAGTTCGTCCTCGGTCTTCTGCCAGAGTTCGGTCGCCTCCTGCGCGACGTACAGGCCGATCTCCGGCGCATGGGGCACCGGCAGGAGACGTGTATGCGCGAGGATGAACCCGCGCCTGTCGAGCAAGGCGGCGGGCGCGCTCATGCCGCGACATCCGTGGTAGGTCGGCTGAGCAGCCCACGATAGAGCGCCTTGACCGCATTCATGACGTCGCGCTCGGTATGCCCGTCGATCACCCGAGCCCGCGCGCTGGCCCCCATGCGTTCGGCCAGCGCCGGCGAGCGGGCGAGCACGATCAGAGCCCGCGCCAGCGCCGCGGCATCGTCCACCGCCACCACCATGCCGTCCTGCCCGTCGCGCACGAAGCTGCGGCACCCCGGCACATCCGTCGTCAGGATCGGTCGCCCGCAGGCGGCCGCCTCCAAGATGGTGCGTGGCAGGCCTTCGCCCCCCCGCGACGGCAGGATGCAGAGGTGGTGCTCGCGCCAGACGCCTTCGATGTCCCGCGTCGGCCCGGCCCAGTTGATGCCCGGCCGCGAGGCCCATCGCTTCAGGGTGTCCTCGGGGATCGCCTTCGGGTTGGACGGGTCCGGCGCGCCATGAATGGTGAGCTCGACCCGCGCCCCTTCGGCCCGCGCCAGCTTCACTGCCTCGACCGCGAGATCGATCCCCTTCGACCACAGCATGCGCGCGACCAGCGCGACCTTGAACGGCGGCGTCGCCGGCATCGGCTCCGGCATCAGGATCAGCGGATCGACGCCCGCGCCGCCGACGATCGCGACCTTGCCGACATCCTGCGGATCAAGCCCGAGCATGACCGGATCATCCGGATTCTCGAACAGGAAGCGGACTTGCGGTCCGTCGATCGCTTCGCGCAGCCAGAGCCTCGCGGCCATCCGGGCAGCGGCGGCGCCCGCGCCCTGCTTCGCGCCGAGGAAGCCCAGGCCCGTCAAGGCGTAGACACGCCGATCCACGCCTGCGAGCTTGCCCGCCAATCCAGCGAGCGCGATCGGCTTCAGCGCAATACAATGCAGGATATGCGGCCGCTCGGCCTCGATCAGCCGCCGGAGCGCGATGATCTGGCGAAACAGCGCCCGCGGATCGAGGCTGCGGCGCTCCGCCTCGAGCGCGATGAGCCGCGCACCCGTCGCCTCGATGGCGCGGCGATGGTGACGTTCGCGCGCGATCACCGCGACATCGAAGTCCAGCTCGCGCGCAGCCCGCGCCATCGGCAGGAAATGCGACGCGAAGAACCAGTCCTCGGTCGCGACGAAGAGAAGCTTGGGGCGGGCCATGGCGCGACATCAGTCCGATGCGGCGCCGAAGGTCAAGCCGCCATTGCATGGAAAGACCGCACTCGCAGACTTGTTGGATCAGCCCTGCGCCATGCTAAGCTCCACGCCCGATGGAGGCAGGCATGAGCGGATCATCGAACACATCGGCAGCGGAGGCTTTCCCCTCGGCCCTGGCAAAGCTGCGCGAAGCGCTCGCCCATGTCGCCAATGGTGATGTCGGGCCGATCAAGGCGATCTATTCGCATGCTGACGATGCGACCAGCATGTATGGCTGGGGCGGCTACGAGAAGGGCTGGGGCGACATCTCCAAGCGCTGGGACTGGGCCGGACAGCAGTTCAAAGGCGGCACCGTCAGTCACGACAACGTCACGACCATCGTCGGGACCGAGCTCGCCTATACGACCGACATCGAGACCTTCAACGTGACGCTGCCCGGCATGGACAAGCCGACGCAATGGACGAACCGGGTCACCCATGTCTTCCGCTTCGAGGGAGGTGGCTGGCGGCTGCTGCACCGTCATGCCAACCGGCTCGAAGGGCAATACGAGCCGGCCAAGCGCCTCGGCGGCAACGCCAAAGCGACGGCGTAAACCGCAACCTTTCAGGGCCGCGAGGCTGTGACCGGCAAGGCTCGCGCCAGCGCCGCGGCCGCATCGATACGGCCGGCGCCATAGACGGGGTCGCGCCCCTTCGAGCCCAGATCGACAGCGCTTTCGGTCAGCAGCCGACGCGCGCCGGCGAGATCGAGATCCGGCCGCTTCTCCAGCACCAGCGCGATGAGCCCCGAGACATGGGCGGCAGCGATCGAGGTGCCCGAGGAGAAGGCGTAGCGCCCCTGCGGCTCGGCTGCGAGCACGTCGACGCCCGGCGCCGCGACCGCGACATAGGCCCCGCGATTGGCCCGCGCGAAGATCTTGTCGTCGGCATCGGTCGCCGTGACCGCGATCACATTCGGGTCCGCGCCCGGAAAGAGTGGGGCGGCCGTGGGCCCGCCATTGCCCGCTGCGGCGACGGCGATCACGCCCTTGGCCGCCACTCCGGCGAGGCCGCGCGACAGCAGGCGGTCTTCCGGACCGGCGAAGCTGAGATTGATCACCCGGGCGCCCTGGTTCACCGCCCATTCGATCGCCGCCATGATATGCAGGCTTGTGCCGCTGGCCGAGGCCGAGCTGGCGCGGCCGGAAAAGGCCCGCGCCACCAGCAGGCGCGACGCCGGTGCGACGCCCTGCAACTGCCCCTGCGCCACGATCGCCGCCGCCATGGCGGTGCCGTGCGCATGCGGGATGAACTCCTCACCGAGCGCGTCGTAGAGACCGGTAACCGCTCCGCGCAACTCCGGGTGGCCGACATCGACGCCGGAATCGATCACCGCGACGCGGACGGCATTCCCGCGCGCGAGCTTGTGAACATCGCCGAGCCGGAGCTTGTCGACGACATATTGCGGCGGCAGTTCGCGGCGCGGCGCGGGCGTCGCCCGAACGGCCGCCGGATCGGACAGGCGCAGGGTCGGAACATCCGGGCGCGCTCCGCCGGACGCCGTCGTGCTGACCTGCTGCGCCATCTCCTGCTGGAGTTCGTAAGTGAAGTTCGGCTGCGCCCCGGCAATGGCATTGTCGTCCGCCATCTGCGTCAGCACCGCACGCAGATCGCGCCCGGCCTCCAGCCGCGCCCGGATGATCGTCGTGCCGGCAAGCTCGACTCGCCGGCTGGTGATCAGGGTCGCGCCATAGCGCCGCAGCACGGTCTCGGCCTGGGCATCGGGCGCCAGTTCGAACAGGATTTCGCCCGGGACGAAACGATTCTCGTCCGCAGCCGGCACGACCGTGCGGGGGCGCACTGCGCCAAACGGAAATTGCCATGCCGGTGGCGGCACGGTCACCGCCCTGGTCTGCCCGGACGAGCCGGCGGCCGGCGTATTGCCGCCTCCGGGGCCAGGCTGCTGCGCCAGAGCCGGGGCGGTAGCCAGAGCGAGCATGAGAGCAAGGCAGCCGCCGCAGGCCAGTTGCAGGGCCGGCGTGGCGCGATGATCGCTCAGGGGGCGGGGCAACGTCATGATGCGCTCTCCCGATACGCTCGGATGCAGCGACGGCTTAGCAGAATGATGACGATCCGTCACCGGCCACGCACTGTCAGGGAGCCGGCGCGACGAACCGGACGATCGCAGCCTCCGACTTCATCCGCGCGGCGATCGCGTCGACCTGGGCCTGGGTCAGCGAAGCATCGCCGACGCGAACCTTGAAATAGCCGTTGGCGCGCGGACCATCGACGACCGATGCGTCGAAACGCTTGAAGAAGGAGGCGATGTCGCCCGCCCGCGCATCCGAGGCGAAGCTCAGCAGCACATAGCGCTCGGAGGACTGCGATGGCGCCGAGGCGGTCTCGAAGCCGGTCCTTTCGCGCAGGATGACGCCGGTCAGAGCCACGCCTTGGATCGCGATCAGCGCGCAGGCCGCGGCCCCGGCCCAGGCCAGCCGGCGCGGCGGCTGCGCCGCGAGCAGATTGCCCAGCCGGCTCATGAAGCCGCCCTTGGCGGCCGCGAGCAGGCCGAGCTTGCGCGGCTCGGCTTCCATGCCGGCCATCAACCGGTCGAGCGCACGCGGCGACGGCGCGCCGAGGCTCTCGTTGAGCAGCACCGTCTCGGCCATGTCGTCGCGGATGATGTCGAGCCGCTGGGCGAGTTCGGCATCGCTGGCCAGAGCCGCCTCGACGCGCGCCTTGTCGGCGGCCGAGATCCGGCCACTGGCATAGAACGGCAGGAGCAGTTCGAGTTCCGCGCGCTTCGGATCGGTCGCGATGGTGTCGGTCATGACTGAACTCCGGAACGGACCGATTGATGGTGGCAAGGCGGACGGCGGCAAGGCATCGGCAGATCATCGCGAACCCGCTTCGGGTCCGGTCTCGGCTCAAGGCCAGCCGCGGTCGATCCCCGCAGCCTTGAGCAGCTCGCCCAGCTTTTTGCGGGCATGGAAGAGCCGCGTCTTGACGGTGTTCTCGGGGATGCCGACGATTTTCGCGACCTCCTCGACGGAACTCTCGTGATAATAGACGAGATCGATGACCTCGGCATGCTCGCGGGAGAGCTTGCCGAGGCAGGCACGGATCGCGAGACCCTTGTCCTGCTTCTGCAGCACGACCTCCGGGTCGTCGGCGTCGTCCTCGATGCTTTCGGCGAATTCATCGTCGAGACCGGCGTCGCGCCGCTTGCGCAAGGCCGAATAGGACTTGTTGCGCGCGATCGTGAGCAGCCAGGTCGTGACAGAGGAACGACCCTCGAAACGATCGGCCTGGCGCCAGAGATCCATGAAGACGTCACCGGTCACATCCTCCGCCATCGTCTCGTCGCGCAGCAGGCGCAGAGAGAAGCGATAAACCCGCGTCTGATGCCGCGAAAACAGCACCTTCATTGCGAGCCGTTCGCCACTGGCGATACGTTTGACGAGTTCTTCGTCCGATTCCGTATGCATTGCCCTCGAGGCCTGACATCCGGCTCGCAAGGGTTGGTCGCGGCGAGCGTGGAAAAGGTTCAAACGGCAGCAAGATTAATCTGGCCGCGGCGACTTTCCATACGTCATCGCCAGCGATGGTCAACCGGAAGTGACGTTTCGAGCATCGGAATATGGGATGTCGCGCGGGCAGGGAGCTCCGCCGCACCGAAAATCGGATCGTTCAGGAGGGATTTCTCGCAAGTGCTCAGGAGGACGCGATTTGCAGCGTCACAGCCGGTTTTCCGCGAGCTACCCGCCGCAGGCCTTGCGGTGGCCGTCAGGGGGTGGGCCTGGCCCTCACGACACGCTTGACCGCAGCGGTAGCCTTTGCAGACTTCGCCGCCTTGGCGGCCGCCTTGGCTTCGGCGACCTCGGCCTTGGCCCGTGCCTGCTCGGCCGCAACGATCGCCGCAGTCTCGGCGTCGGCCGCTTCCTTGGCGAGGCGCAGCGCCTTCAGGCGCGCCGTCTTTTGCAGAACGGCGTCGCGCTCTAGTTGCTCGGCCTCCATTGCGCGCGAGGCTTCCTGCTTGCGCGCATCGGCCTTGTCGAAAGCGAGTTGCGCACGACGCTTGATCTCGTCGGGGGAGAGGCCTCGCGTCGCCATGGCGGCTCGCTCCAATTGTGCGGCGGAAGCCGGATTCCCGATCCAGGCCGAATGGCCCGAAGCGACCCGGCTCCGGAAGAAAGGCGTGTCACGCCGGTCCAGGCACTGCCCGCTCGAAGAACACGGCGGCCTTGACCGGAATCGTCGACTGCCGAGCCCAGTCCGCCATCGGCGTACACGCGAAACCCCGTCAGCATCGCACCGGGAACGAAGGAGCGTGCCCGGCATCGGCGTTATCTTAGCGGCGGCCGCCCTTGCCGGCCGAACGCATCTGCATGTACTGGACGGCTTCGAGCAGCACCTTGCGCGGGCGTTCGGCGTCGCGCTTGGCCTGTTCGGCCTTGCGTGCAGCCTCGCGCGCCAGTTCGGCGATACGCTCTTCCTCTGCCAGGCGGGCGCGCTCGATCTCGGCGAGACGCTCCTGCTCGGCACGGGCGGCGGCCTTCTCGGCCTCGCGCTCGGCGCGGGCGGCGGCGACGGCTTCGCGTTCCGCGCGTCGCTGCTGCATGATCGGGTCATCCGGACCGGGCCTGGCCTTGAAACGCTCGAGGAGCGCCTTCTTGGCGGCTGCGGAATTGGCCTGACGATCAGTGAAGCTGCGGTCGTTCGGGTTCTTCAAGGGTTGCCTTCTCTCGGGTTGTCACGAGCGCATTCTCGGCCCGCGGGGGCGCAATAATCCAAAATGCGCCCGATTGGTATCGAATTCAGCGCGGCGCGGGTGCGCTTCCAGCGCGCACCGGGCGCGGCTTCGGCTTCGGTGCGGCGATCAGGCCTTCGCGCTGCATTTGCTTGCGGGCGACCTTGCGGGCGCGGCGGATGGCATCCGCCTTCTCACGGACGCGCTTCTCGGACGGCTTCTCATAAGCCGAGCGGCGCTTCATCTCGCGGAAGACACCTTCACGCTGCATCTTCTTCTTCAGGACGCGGAGGGCCTGGTCGACATTGTTGTCGCGAACGAGAACCTGCATGTGTCTCTCCTGCGGTTGGAGGAAGGAAAAAGGGCCGGGCATAGTCCCCGACCCTTCATCGTGCCGCATCTCCGGGGCAGGAAATGGTGGGCGCCGGTACATCCGCGGTCGCCCTGCCTGATCTCACTGCCCGCAGACGCGGCTTTGATTTCACTCGGCGCGGAGCTGGTCGGCCGACATCTTGCCCGAACGCTTGTCCTGCGTCAGCTCATAGGAGATCTTCTGACCTTCCCGAAGGTCGCGCATGCCAGCACGCTCGACGGCGCTGATGTGGACGAACACGTCCTGACCGCCATCATCCGGCTGAATGAAACCGAAACCCTTGGTCGAATTGAACCACTTGACTGTACCGGCGCTCATGACGAACCCTTTCACGGCATTATTGTTGAGGCGCGCGAAGGAGCCCGTGCGCCAGCTTTTCGAATTTTAGCGGGAAGGTCGTCAGCAAGCGCATTCTTATGCGCGCGGCCAAGTCGTTCACGAGGCCACGTCGTTCGGCCTAAATATCGACGTGCCCCATATGGGCGCTCGAAACCACAATGTCAATGCAACTGTCGCGCGAATGCGTGGGCCGCGCGACGGCCAATCGGCGCAGACGCTTTACAATGACGCGCTTTTCGCCAACAGGCAGGCTTCGAGATCGCCAACCCGTCCGGTTCCCTTCCCGTGCAGACGTCCTCGCCCGTGCAGACGCCCTCGCTGAACCAGTTCCGCCGCATCGTCGTCAAGGTCGGCTCCAGTCTGCTCGTCGACCGCGCCCGCGGCCGCCTGCGCCAGGCGTGGCTCGCGGCGCTGGCGGAGGACCTCGCCGAACTGCATCAGCGCGGCGCCGATGTTCTCGTCGTCTCCTCGGGCGCGATCGCGCTCGGCCGCACCGTGCTGGGGCTGCCCTCCGGCCCGCTGCGCCTTGAGGAAAGCCAGGCCGCCGCCGCCGTCGGACAGATCGCTCTGGCGCGGACCTGGGCGGAAGCGCTCGGCCATCACGGGCTGACCGCCGGCCAGATCCTGCTGACGCTGGCCGACACGGAGGAGCGCCGGCGCTATCTCAACGCGCGCGCCACGCTCGGTCGGCTCCTCGACCTGCGCGCGATTCCCGTGATCAACGAGAACGACACGGTCGCGACCAGCGAAATCCGCTATGGCGACAACGACCGGCTCGCCGCCCGCGTCGCCACCATGGCCGGCGCCGACCTGCTGGTGCTGTTCTCCGACATCGACGGCCTCTACACCGCCCCGCCCGCGCGCGACCCGCAGGCGCAACACATTCCGCTCGTCGAAAAGATCACGCCCGAGATCGACGCGATGGCTGGCGGCGCGGCCTCCGAACTCTCGCGCGGCGGCATGCGCACCAAGATCGAGGCCGGCAAGATCGCGGCTGCCGGCGGCACGCATATGCTGATCGCGGACGGACGGCCGAAGAACCCGCTCGGCTCCATTGCCACAGGCGGGCGCTGCACCTGGTTCCTCACCGCCTCGACGCCCGCAACCGCGCGCAAGACCTGGATCGCAGGCTCGCTCGAACCGCGCGGCTCGCTGCATGTCGATGCCGGCGCGGCCCGGGCGCTGCGCGGCGGCGCCAGCCTGCTGCCAGTCGGCGTCAGCCGGATCGAGGGCGAGTTCGCCCGGGGTGACGCCGTGCTGATCCGCGATCCCGAGGGCCGCGTGCTTGGGCGCGGGCTCGTCGCCTACGATGCGAACGAGGCCGCGCTCGTCCTCGGCAAGGCATCCCGCGACATCGAGGCGATCCTGGGCTATCCCGGCCGCGCCGAGATGATCCACCGGGACGACATGGCGCTCGGCGTCGGCTAAGGTTGCACCGCAATGGCGTTTGGCAGGGTGGAAATGACGAGCGAAAGCGCGCTCCGCAAGGTCTCGACCAGCGGCGGCGTTCGTGAGGACGACGCGGCCGCCACGCAGTTGAACGTCGTTACGCAGATGCGTGCGCTGGGCCAACGCGCCCGCGCCGCTGCGCGGCTGATCGCGCTCGCGCCCGAGGCGCAGCGCAACGCGGCACTGCAGGCCATGGCCGCAAGCCTGCGCGACAGCGCGGCTTCGATCCTGGCTGCCAATGCGCAGGACCTCACCGAAGCCCGCGCCATCGGCCAGAATGCAGCCTTCATCGATCGGCTGCTGCTCGACGCCGACCGGCTCGAGGATGTGGCGAGAGCGGTTGCCAGCGTCGCCGATCTGCCCGACCCACTCGGCCGGATCCTCGCCACCTGGACTCAGCCCAACGGCTTGCGCTTCGAGCGCGTCGCAACGCCGCTCGGCGTCATCGCGGTGATCTTCGAGAGCCGCCCGAACGTTACAGCCGATGCCGGTGCGCTCTGCCTGAAGAGCGGCAATGCCGCGATCCTGCGCGCCGGCTCCGACAGCTTCCGCACGGCGACCGAGATTGCCGCAGCCCTGCGCCAGGGGCTGGAGAGCGCCGGCCTGCCGGGCGACGCGATCCAACTCGTCCCGACGCGGGACCGCGCCGCCGTCGGCGAAATTCTGAAAGGCCTCGACGGCAATATCGACGTCGTCGTGCCGCGTGGCGGCAAGAGCCTTGTCGCCCGCGTCCAGAGCGATGCCCGCGTGCCGGTCTTCGCCCATCTCGACGGCAACTGCCATGTCTATGTCCATGCCGGCGCCGATCTCGCCATGGCCCGCGAGATCATCCTCAACGCCAAGCTGCGGCGTACTGGCGTCTGCGGGTCGGCCGAGACCCTGCTGGTCGACCAGGCCTGCGCGGGCACGCATCTGCGCCCGCTCGTCACGGCACTGCTCGACGCCGGCTGCGCCGTGCGCGGGGATGAACAGTCGCAGGCGATCGATGCGCGCGTCACGCCGGCTGGCGAAGAGGACTGGGCGACGGAATATCTCGACCGGATCATCGCCGTGAAGGTCGTGACTGGGCTCGACGAGGCGATCGCCCATGTCGAGCGCCATGGCTCGCATCACACCGACGCGATCGTCACCGCCGACGAGGCCGCCGCCGCTCGCTTCCTGGCGGAGGTCGATTCGGCCATCGTGCTGCACAACGCCTCGACCCAGTTCGCCGATGGCGGCGAATTCGGCTTCGGTGCGGAGATCGGCATCGCCACCGGCCGCATGCATGCGCGCGGGCCAGTCGGCGTCGAACAGCTCTGCTCTTTCAAGTACCGCGTCCACGGCAACGGCCAGACCCGACCGTGACATATGATCCCGCGGCGACGCGCACTCCTCCCGTGACGACGGACCATCTGCGGCTGCCGCCGCATGCCCCCGGGCTGCGGATCGGCCTGTTCGGCGGCACCTTCAACCCGGCCCATGACGGCCACCGCATGGCGAGCCTGACCGCCCTGCGCCGGCTCCAGCTCGACCGCATCTGGTGGCTGGTGACGCCCGGCAATCCGCTCAAGGACAACACCGCCCTGCCCTCACTGGCCGAGCGCGTCCGCTTCAGCCGCAAGCTCGCCGACCATTCGCGCATCCATGTCACCGGCATCGAGGCGATGCTGCGCACTCGCTACACCGCCGATACGCTTCGGGCCCTGAAGCGGCGCTGCCCGGGTGTGAACTTCGTCTGGATCATGGGCTCGGACAATCTCGCCAGTTTCCACCGCTGGAACGAGTGGCGCGCCATCGCCCGGATGATGCCGATCGCCGTGATCGACCGGCCCGGATCGACCCACAGCTCGGTCGCATCGCCTGCCGCCAACTGGCTGTCGCGCTGGCGGATTTCGGAAAGCCAGGGCGCCGCGCTGGCCCGGACGAAGCCGCCGGCCTGGCTCTTCCTGCATGGCCGTCGCTCGGAGCTCTCCTCGACGATGTTGCGCGAACAGGCCGAACGCGATTGAATTTTGGGCTGATCCAGCGTATTTTCGCATCGTCGCGCCATGAGCGCGTCGAACATGTGAGGATACGGAACTGAACCGTTCACCCCTTGGCGAAGCCGAGCCGAAGCCGCTTCCCCATGCCGCTGTGTCGGAGAACCCCTCTGCCGACAGCGTGGCCCTCGCACTGCACGTTCTCGAAGACATGAAAGCCGAAGACGTCACGGTCATCGACCTGGTCGGCAAGACCTCGCTGGCGGATGCGATGATCATTGCGTCCGGCCGGGTGAACCGTCATGTCGCTTCCATCGCCGATGCGTTGATCGAGGCGATCAAGGGCTCCGGCCTGCCGGCGCCCAAGGTCGAGGGCATGCCGGCCTGCGACTGGGTGCTGATCGACACCGGCGACATCATCGTCCACGTCTTCCGCCCGGAAGTGCGCCAGTTCTACAATCTCGAGAAGATGTGGGGCGCCGACAGGCCGAACGAGCGCCTGGTCAGCTGACGACCAGCCGCAAGCCTGGTTGAAGCTGCAAGCCTGGTTGAAGCGGGAAGAATGCGCCTTGCCCTGATCGCCGTCGGCCGCCTCAAGGACGGGCCGGAGCGGGAACTATGCGAGCGTTACCGCGAGCGAGCGGTCACGCTGGGGCGCGGCCTCGGCCTGACCGGGCCCGAGATCATCGAAATCCCCGAAAGCCGCGGGCGCAGGCCTGACGAGCGCAAACGCGACGAAGCCGCCGCGATCACCGCAAGGCTCGCCCCCGGGCTGGTGATCGCGCTCGACGAACGCGGCAAGAGCCAGAGCAGCGACGCCTTCGCCGCCCGTATCGCAGCCGCCCGCGATGCCGGGACAGCATCGGCCAGCCTCGTCATCGGCGGCGCCGATGGCCTCGCCGATGAGATCCGCGCCGCGGCCGGGCTGACGCTGGCATTCGGCGCGCTGACGATCCCGCATCAACTGGTCCGCGTCCTCGTGCTCGAACAGCTCTACCGGACGATGACGATCCTGGCCGGACACCCCTATCATCGCGCATGAGCCCTTTCCGGCATCTGATTCGCAGATCACAAGCCGGCACGACCAGGCACAGCACCGCCCTGCTGATCGCCTTGTCGCTGTCCTGCGCGCCGGCCATCGCACAACCACAGGCCCCGGACCCCGATGCGCTCGCCCGCGAGGCGATGCAGAAGCTGGTCGAGAAGCAGGCGCGCGAGGCCGAACTCAAGGCGATCGAGCAACGACTTGCCGGCAATGCCGAGGCACGTGCGAAACTCGAAGCCGAGATTGCCGCCATCCGCGCCGACCGCGCCGCCCTCAACAAGGCTCTGCTCGACACCACCGCGCGGGCACAGGGCGCCGAGCAGCGCGTCAGCGCGCTCGAACAACGGCTCGCGCTGCTGCAGTCGAGCGAGGCAGCCATCCGCCGCTCGCTTGAAGGCCGGCGCGGGCTCATCGCCGAGGTGCTGGCCGCTCTCCAGCGCATTGGCCGGCGCCCGCCGCCGGCCGTGCTGGTGCGCCCCGAGGATATTCTGGAAGCGGTACGAGCCTCGATGCTGCTCGGCGCCGTAGTGCCCGACCTGCGCCAGGAAATCGAGGTCCTCGGCACCGATCTGGCCGAGCTCGTCCGGCTAAGGGAGGGCATCGGCAACGAACGCAAGGCGATCGCAGCCGAGATGGAGCAACTCGCGAGCGAACGCCAGCGGCTTGCCTCACTGGTCGAAGCCAGGCGTGCCCGCGAAGCGAGCGCGACCAAGGACGCCGAGGCCCAGCGCGGGCAGGATGGCGAGCTGGCAGCCCAGGCCCGCACCCTGCGCGACTTCGTCGAACGCATGGAAAAGGAAATCTCGGTCGCCAACCGCACCGCCGAGCAGGCCCGACAGGCGCTGGAGAACGAGACCCGCGAGCAGCGCCAGCGCATGGCGGCGCTGGCTTTCAAGGATCCCGCCCGGCTCAGCCCGAAGATCGCCTTCGCCGAGGCACGCGGCTTGCTTCCCCTGCCTGCAGCTGGATCACAATTGCGTGGATTCGGCGATTCGGACGGTGCTGGTGGCACCACACGTGGAATTTCTCTGGAGACCCGCCCCGGCGCCCTAGTTTCGGCACCTTCGGACGCTTGGGTGGTTTATGCAGGGCCGTTCCGGTCATTCGGGCAACTCTTGATCCTGAATGCCGGCGGGGGATACTATATGTTGCTAGCCGGCATGCAGCGGATCGACGTCGCGCTGAACCAGTTCGTCCTCGCGGGGGAGCCGGTTGCGGTTATGGGTGAAACGTCGGAAGCTGCTGCGACGATCGTAGGTTCGGGAGCCGGACAGCCGGTTCTCTATATCGAGTTCAGAAAAGACGGTGTTTCGGTCGACCCGGCGCCGTGGTGGACGAAACCGCTTGGCGAAAAGGTTCGCGGATGATGCGCAAGGTTTCTCTCGTTTTCGCCGGAGCCGTCCTCGGCGCGGGGCTGACCGGACTGGTCACGCAGACGCGCCTGCTGACCTCGACCAGCGCGGTCGCGGCCTCGGCGGAGGTCTATCGCAGCCTGAACCTCTTCGGTGACATCTTCGAGAAGATCCGCACCGACTATGTCGAAAAGCCGGACGAGCAGAAGCTGATCGAGGCCGCGATCAACGGCATGGTCTCCTCGCTCGATCCGCACTCGTCCTATCTCGACGCCAAGTCCTTCCGCGACATGGACACCGACATGCGCGGCCAGTTCGGCGGCCTCGGCATCGAGGTGACGATGGACGACGGCGTGCTCAAGGTCGCCAAGCCGATCCGCGACACGCCAGCCTTCAAGGCCGGCATCCTCGCCAACGACATCATCAGCCAGATCGACGGCCAGGAGGTGAAGGGCCTCTCCCTGACCCAGGCGGTCGAGAAGATGCGCGGCATCATCAACACCCAGGTCAAGCTCAAGGTCGAGCGTCCAGGCAAGACCGAGCCCCTCGAATTCACCCTGACGCGTACGACCATCGTGGTTCCGGCCGTCGAGGAGCGTGTCGAAGGCGACATCGGCTATATCCGCATCGGCACCTTCAGCGAACAGACCTATGAGGGCCTGCGCAAAGCCATCGACAAGGTCAACGCCGATATCGGCGCCGACAAGATCAAGGGCTACGTCATCGACCTCCGCAACAACCGCGGCGGGCGTCTCGACCAGTCCGTGCTGGTCTCCGACGCCTTCCTCGAACGCGGCAAGATCGTCTCGACGCGCGGCCGCAACGCCGAGGAGACCCAGGTCTTCAACGCCAAGACGGGAGACCTGACCAAGGGCAAGCCGGTCGTCGTGCTGATCAACGGCTCGTCCGCCTCGGCCGCCGAGATCGTCGCCGGCGCCCTGCAGGACCACAAGCGCGCGACCGTGATGGGCACGCGCTCCTTCGGCAAGGGCTCGGTCCAGACCGTGATCCCGCTCGCCGGCAATGGCGGCCTGCGCCTGACGACGGCGCGCTACTACACCCCGTCTGGCACCTCGATCCAGGCCAAGGGCATCACCCCGGACATCGAAGTCGTCCAGGAGATTCCGGCCGAGCTCAAGGACAAGCTTGCCGAGAACAAGGGCGAGGCTTCGCTGAAGGGGCATCTGAAGTCGGGCGACGGCAAGGATGAGCAGTCCGGCTCGGCTTCCTACGTCCCCAACGACCCGACCAAGGACACCCAGCTGATCGCGGCGCTGAACCAGATTCGCGGTGCCAAGAAGGATGCTGCGGCTCCGGCGGCTTCGCCCTCGGCCGAGGCGCCCAAACCGAACTGATAGCAGGCAGAATACATCCCGCCCGGCTTGCCCCGTCCGACGGACGGCCCGAGTGCGACGACCAGGCTTAACCTGGAAAAGTCGGGAAACGCTTTCTCGAGAAGGCAAAAGCCACAAGGCGGGCGGGAGGCTGTCTGATTCGATCGGAATCTGACAGACTCGCGCCTTGCGGGCGACTGATTCGGACCCGCTTCGCAAGCTTGAGGACGGCTTCGCTTGGCCGGAACGCCGCTCACTGAGCTCAATCGGCCACTTGGCCAGGACCGCACCAGGCCCCACGGCAGGCCATGGGGGCGCTGGCTGGCGTTCGCCTGCGTTGGCGCGATCGGCTTGGCTTGGGCGTCGGTCATCCTGATCATCGCCATCCGGCGCGATCCTGATGGCGGCGAGCCGATGGCGACCGCCCTGATCGAGAAGCGCACCGCCCCGGCACAGGCTCCCGTCACCGCCCAGCCCGAGTCGACGCCCGTCGCCCGCGCGCAATCGAGCGCCCGGCAACTCGAAAGCGAATCCGGCGTGACCGTCGTGCGTCCAGGCTCCGACGCACCCGGCGCCATCGTCATCACCATCCCCGACAGCCCGACGACGGTGAAGCTTGCAACGGCGCCGGACAGCCGTCTGGTCGAGCGCACGCGCCATGGCCTGCTGCCGAAGATCGGGCCAGATGGTGCGACGCCGGCGCAGGTCTATGCCCGCCCGCCCGGCCCGCCGCCGGCGGGCAGGGTCGCCGGGCGCATCGCTATCCTGGTCGGCGGTCTCGGCATCAGCCAGAGCGGCACGGCGGACGCTATCAGCAAGTTGCCCGGCGCCGTATCGTTCGCCTTCGCGCCCTATGGCTCGGAGCTGGAGCGCACCGTCCAGCGCGCGCGCGGCGAAGGCCATGAAGTCTTCCTCCAGCTCCCGATGGAGCCTTTCGACTATCCCGACAACGATCCCGGCCCCCACACCCTGCTGACCGGCCCGAAATCGGCCGACAATGTCGACCGGCTGCACTGGGTGCTCGGCCGTTTCACCGGCTATGTCGGCATCGTCAATTTCCTCGGCGGACGGCTGACTTCGGACGACGCCGCCCTCTCCCCGATCCTGCGCGAGCTCGCCGGGCGCGGGCTGATGGTGATCGACGACGGCTCGTCCGCGCGCAGCTTGCTCGCCTCTTCCGCCATTCGCGCCCAGATCCCGGCGCTGAAGGTCGATCGCGTCATCGACACGGTCGCGCGCGCCGATGCGATCGACAAGGAATTGGCCGCTCTGGAGGCAATGGCGCGCGACCAGGGTCTCGCCGTCGCCAGCGCTAGCGCCCTGCCCGTCACGATCGAGCGCATCACGCGCTGGGCGCAATCGCTGGAAGGCAAGGACCTCGTGATCGTGCCTATCAGCGCAGCGCGAGGCCTGCGCAGCCCGAAGACGACCGGATCGCTGAGATGATGCAGAAGCCGCCGGAAGGCTATCGCCCTTGTGTGGGTCTCGCGCTGTTCAATGCGCAGGGCTTCGTCTTCGTCGGCCGGCGCGCCAACAGGTCGCTCCGGGAACATGTCGCCGAAGGCCATGAATGGCAGATGCCGCAAGGCGGCATCGACAAGGGCGAGACGCCCCTGCAAGCCGCGACACGAGAACTGCAGGAAGAGACCAACGTCACCTCCGTCGCCCTGCTGGCCGAGGCGCCTGGCTGGCTCGCCTATGACCTGCCCGCCGACATCGGCAAGGAGGCCTGGAAGGGCCGTTGGCGCGGCCAGGCGCAGAAATGGTTCGCCTTCCGCCTGACCGGACCCGACAGCGAGATCGACATCGCAAGTCCAGCCGGAGGCCACAAGGCCGAGTTCGACGCCTGGCGCTGGGAACGGCTCGACAGGACGCCCGAACTCATCATCCCATTCAAGCAGGGCGTCTATCGCGAGGTCGCGGCGCTGTTCGCCCCCTTCGCTGCCGGCTGACGGCTCGGTGCGCCCCGAAGGAAAACGACATGCGGTTTGACAGCGATCTCGGGCCTGTCTCCCCGTCCCTGCGCGAGCGCCTCGCGCCCGGCGGCATCCTGCGCGCCGGCATCAACCTCTCGAACTTCCTGCTCGTCTCGGCCCGGACCGAGGATGGCGACCCGGCCGGCGTCTCGCCCGACATCGCGCGCGCCATCGCCGACACGCTCGGCGTCGCGCTGCGCTACGTGCCCTACGCCTCCCCGGCCCTGCTCGCCGATGCGGCGATGCGCGATGAATGGGACATCGGCCTGATCGGCGCCGAACCCCAGCGTGCCGAGACCATCGCCTTCACGCCGGCCTATGCCGAGATCGAGGCGACCTATCTGGTGCCAGCAGGCTCCAGGCTGACCAGCATCGGCGAGGTCGATGCGCGCGGCGTGCGGATCGCCGTCACCGGCAAGACCGCCTACGGCCTCTGGCTCGACCGCAACATCCACCGGGCCGAACTCGTCCGCACCGGCACGATGGACGAAACGCTGGCCGATTTCCGCGACCGCAAGCTCGAGGCGCTCGCCGGCCTGCGCGCCAGGCTGACCTCGGATCTCGCCGGGCTGCCAGGCGCGCGCATCCTCGACGGCCGTTTCATGGCCGTGCGGCAGGCGATCGGCGTTCCCCGCAGCGGCGATGGTAACGAAGCTGCCATCGCCTGGCTCACCCGCTTCGTCGAACACGCAAAGGCCTCGGGCCTCATTGCCGAACTGATCCGCAAACATGGCGTCCATGACCTGAGCGTCGCCGAGGGCTGAGCGGGGTTGATTCCCGTCGCCTCGCGGCCCACCCTTCGAGCCGCCCTTCCGGAACCGGCCTTCCGCCTCGCGGGTTGCCGCAGCGGCCGCGTTGCCGACCCAGTGACACGAACAGGAGTTTCAGCGTGCAGGACGAGATTTGGGCGCAGCTTGCCGATCATCGCGAGGCCACGCGCGAACGTCAGCTGCGCAGCCTCTTCGCCGAGGATGCCGCCCGTTTCAACAGCTTCTCCGCCCGCCTCGACGACCTGCTGCTCGACTATTCGAAAACCGCCGTCACTTCCGAGACGATGGGCCTGCTGTTGAAGCTGGCGCAGGCCGCCGATGTCGCCGGCAAGCGCAACGCCATGTTTGCGGGAGAAGCGATCAACACCACCGAGAAGCGCGCCGTACTCCACACCGCGCTGCGCGCGCCGGCAGGCAGCCGCGTCATGGCCGACGGCGCCGATGTGATGCCTGAGGTCCATGCGACGCTGGACCGGCTCGCGACCTTCGCCGAGGGCGTGCGCAGCGGCGCGATCGCCTCTTCCGACGGCAAGCCCTTCACCGACGTCGTCAATATCGGCATCGGCGGATCTGATCTCGGCCCGGTCATGGTGACGCTGGCGCTCGCGCCCTATCACGACGGACCGCGCCTGCACTACATCTCCAATGTCGACGGCGCCCATATCGCCGACACGCTGGCCAAGCTCGATCCCGCCCGCACGCTGGTGATCGTCGCCTCCAAGACCTTCACCACCATCGAGACCATGACCAATGCCGCGACCGCGCGGCGCTGGATCGCCAGCGCGCTCGGCGAGAAGGCCGTCGGCGCCCATTTCGCGGCGGTCTCGACCGCGCTCGACAAGGTCGGCGCCTTCGGCATCGCGGCCGACCGCATCTTCGGCTTCTGGGACTGGGTCGGTGGGCGCTACTCTGTCTGGTCGGCGATCGGCCTGCCGGTGATGATCGCGATCGGGTCGGAGAATTTCCGCCAGTTCCTCGCCGGCGCCCATGCTCTGGACGAGCATTTCCGCAACGCTCCGATGGACCGCAACCTGCCGGTCCTGCTCGGCCTCGTTGGCATCTGGCATCGCGATCTCTGCGGCTATCCGGCCCGCGCCATCCTGCCCTACGACCAGCGCCTGCTGCGCCTGCCGGCCTATCTCCAGCAGCTCGACATGGAATCGAACGGCAAGCGCGTCCGCAGGGACGGCTCGCCCGTCACGAGGCCGACCGGCCCGCTGGTCTGGGGCGAGCCCGGCACCAACGGCCAGCACGCCTTCTACCAGCTCATCCACCAGGGCACGGATACGATCCCTTGCGAGTTCATGGTCGCGGCCGAGAGCCATGAGCCGGAATTGGCCCAGCATCACCGCCTGCTGCTCGCCAATTGCCTGGCGCAGAGCGAGGCCCTGATGAAGGGCCGCACGCTCGAGGAGGCCCGCGAGAACCTCGCGAAGCAGGGCCTGGCACCTGATGCCATCGATGCGCTCGCCCCGCACAAGGTCTTCCCCGGCAATCGCCCCTCTGTGACGATCGCCTATCGCAAGCTCGACCCGTTCACGCTCGGCCGCCTCGTCGCGCTCTATGAGCATCGCGTCTTCGTCGAGGCGGCGATCTGGGGCATCAACGCCTTCGACCAATGGGGCGTCGAGCTCGGCAAGGAGTTGGCGACGGCCCTGCTCCCGGTGATCGAGGGCAAGGCGCCCGCGGACGCCCATGATTCCTCGACGGCCGGCCTCGCGCGCTACCTGACCGCCACCAGCTGAGCGGAGGCCGGTTCAGCCGCAGCCTCGTCATCGGCTTCGGCCAGACGCAGGGTCCGGCAGGCGCCGATGCCCTGCGGCGGCCGGTGCGCGATCAGGACGAAGGTCGCCCGCGGCATCGCTTTGCGCAGCCCGAACAGGATCTCGCTTTCAGCGGCCTCGTCGAGCGCGGAGGTCGCCTCGTCGAGCACGATCCAGGCCGGCCTGTGCAGATGCAGCCGCGCCAGCGCGAGCCTCTGCCGCTCGCCGCCCGACAGGCCGTGGCGCACGCGCTGCCACTCGGGCTCATCGGCCGTCCAGAGCTGCGCCAGACCGACCGCTTCCAGTGCCCGCTTGCAGTCCGCCTCGCTGAACGCCGCGGGCAGAGCGGGATAGGCCAGCGCCGCCGCCATGCTGCCTAGCGGCAGATAGACCTGCTGTGACGCGAAGCTGATCGAAGCGGCCGGGCGCTCGATCGAACCCTCGCCATGGCGCCAGAGGCCGGCCAGCGCCTTGACCAGCGTGCTCTTGCCGAAACCCGACGGCGCCGTGATCCAGCAAGTCTCCCCCGGCTTCAGCTCCAGCTCGGGCAACGGTGCGAGTACCCGCCCGTCCGGCGTCGCCAGCGTCAGACCGTTGGTCCGGAAGCGCTCCCCCTCCGAGATCTCGGGCCCGAAGGTTCCGTCCGCCCGACTCGCCGCTTCCGCGGCGGCGAGGAAATGGCTGAGCCGGCTCGCCGTCGCGGCGAGTTGCGCCAGGTCCTTATAGGAGAAGATGAACCAGGACAGCGTCGTCACGACGTTCTGGAAGGCCGAGCGCAGTTGCATAAGCCCGCCGAAGGTAACGCGCCCGGCGAGATAGGCCGGCAAAGCCAGGAAGATCGGGATCGTCAGCACGGTCTGGAAATAGGGCCGCGAGAAGAAGCCGAGGATCAGCTCGCGATTGGCCAGCGCCCGCCAATTGCCGGCCAGCGCTGCGAAGCGTCGCGACAATTGGCTGCGCTCGGCCGCCTCGCCGCCGGCCAACGCCACGGGCTCGACATTCTCGCGCAGCCGCGTCAGCGCGAAGCGGAAATCGGCCTCGCGCCGCTGCTGCTCGAAATCGAGCTTCTTGAGCGGCGCGCCCAGCCCATGCGTGACGAAGGTCGCGATCGCGACATAGATCGGCGCGGCCCAGACCATATAGTGGGGGATCTCGATGTCGAAGCCTGCAAAGGTGAAGGTAAGCGCGAAGGTCGAGAGCGACCAAAGGATTGTGACATAGGAGATAAGGCCGACGATGCGGGTGATCAGGTCGAGCGCCTCGTCGGTGAGCTTGTCGACGAAGATGCGGCAATCCTCGGCGATGCGCTGGTCGGGATTCTCAAGCCCGGCCTCGGTGCGGTCGCGCAGATGCCAATAGGCCTTGCCCGAGAGCCAGCGTTCGAGCGCAGCCTCGGTCAGTGAATGCCGCCAACGGATCTGCAGCATCCGGCGCAGATAGGCCGAGGCCAGATGCAGCGCGACCGAGATCGCTGTCAGGCCGAAATAGACCCGGATCTGCTGCAGCACGGCGGGCACGTCGAGCTTCTGGATCGCGTTGTAGAAATCGGCGTTCCAGGTGATCAGCAGGACACTGATCCGCACGCCGATCAGGCCGAGCCCGACGATCACGAGGAACTGGAACACGCCCAGCAGACCCCCCGGCCCCTGGATGCACAGCCTCGCCAGCCGGGCGATATGGCGCAGCACCGCCATCATGCCGGCCGAGGCCGTTCGCGCCGCGGCGATGGCGGATCCGGCGTGTCGAGCCGGAAGATCGCCTCCGCGATACCCGCCAGCGTCGCCAGCTCATGATCGTCTTGCTCAGTCGGCAGCAGCACCGCGACATCGTCGATGCCGAGATCGCGAAGCTGATAGGGCGTGCCATGGCCATATTCGAGATGGCCGCGTCCGATGATGCCGATGACGAGGTCGTCAGGCGCCTTCGCGAGATGGTCGGCGATGCCGCAGGCAAAGGCGCGATCCCAGGTCTGCTGGGCGCGCAGGAAGCGGTCGCTCACAGGCGACGCGGCGTCGGCCGGCCGTTCGGCCCCACTGAGACTCCCCGTCAATCGCTCCAGATAGGCGCGATAGGCATCCGTAGCCGGAGCGGCCGGCGTCACGCGGTCGCGCTCCCCGACCGGGATCGCATCCCATCCGAGCAGGCCGACGCGGGTCACGAGCGGGCGATGGCAGTTGAGCGCCAGCATCTTCACGCGCTGCTGCCGGCAGAAGTGGAACAGCGGCAGATAGAGCTCCGGATCGAAGCCCCAGACTTGGCGCCACTCGGAGCGTTCGAGGAAGGTTGCGGTGTCCAGCTCGCCATCGACCCAGGCATCGAGCACGCCCTGGACCCGGCGCGGGAACATCTCGAAGCCCACCGCCATGCCCGGCCGCAGCATGTGCAGGAAGGCCGTGACATGCAGCTGCCAGCGATGGATCTCGGCGATGTCATGGCTCTCGCCGAGCAGAACCACGCGCTTGCGAGCCATCTCCTGCATCAGTTCGCCTTGCGCCAGCACCGCCCCCGTGCCGGGGCACAGCCAGCTCGCGCGCGGATGCGGGATGACGCCGGCGCCTTGCCCCGCCTCAGCCACGGGTCGCGCCGTCCTTTACGCCCGGCACGCCCGCGAAGGCCGCAGCCGGGCCGCGCAGCACCAGCCCGCTGTCCTGGCCCTCGGCATCCTGCGCATGGAGTGCGAGATCGCCATCCGCCACCTCGCGACGCCAGCCCGCGACCGCGCCGACCTTGAGGTGCAGATGGAAATCGCCCTGCATCACATTGACGAAGCCCATCGAGGGCTTCGGCTCGGGCAGAGCGCCGGCCCAGTGCTGGAACAGCCCCGGACGATGCAGGTCGATCGCGACGGGCTGGCCGTTGGCGAGGATCGCGGCGAAGGTCGCGGCTCCGAGATCGTCCTCGGGCACGTCCTGCGCCGCTCCACCGGTGGGGGCATCACGCGTCAAGGGCTCGAGCCGGACGCCGGCGCCGAGCGGTGCCAGCGCCTTGTCGAAGGGCTCCAGCCCCTCAAGGCCGATCAGGCTGAACACCGTCTCGCCCACGGCATCCTGGCATTCGAGCTTGGGTAAGACCTTGTCGCGCATCTTGCCCGAGCGATCGGCGATAACGCGGATCACTACCGACAGGTCGATGACGCTGTCGTGGAATTCGCCGGACAGGCTGGCCTTGCCGTCTTTGACGGTGACGCTACCGACCGCGCCCATACGCTCATGGATGGCGCCGTTGAAGCGGGTGCTCAGCATCACCCGACCCATGGCGGGAAGCAGCGAAAAAATCTCGGCGGGCGTTTGCGCAAGCGCTTCGCGCGGATGGGTGGACTCGGTCATGGTCAGGTTCCTGGCTAAGGGGAATGCGACGCTCCAGGGTCTCGGCCGGAGCGTCGCGGAACGGCCACGCCATGCTCGGCGCGGCCGCTCGATCGGAATGGTTTTCGTTTCAGAACTCGACAGAAGCTGCGAGCTTGAAGGTGCGGCCCGGCGCCGTCTGCAGTTCGAGTGGGTTGGAGGCCTGGACGTCGATCGTCGCCGTCTTCGAATAGCTCGTGCCGCCGACGAGATTGGCGAAATACCGCTTGTCGAAGATGTTCTCGATGCCACCGCGCACAGTGACGAAGGAGGTCGGCTTCCAGTTCAGATAGGTGTCGAACACCGTGTATCCGCCCTGCTTGAACACGGTCGACGAGCTGGCGCGGTTGGCCCCGCCCGCGAAGGTGCCGATCACCTCGGCCTCCAGCCCGTATTCGGGCATCAGATACTTCAGCGCGGTAACCGCCTTGAAGGGATTGACGTCGAAGGGCGTCTGCCCCGAACCGGCCGAAACCCGCTGGTCCGCATATTGGTAGCTGAGCGAGACATTGGCGAGCCAGCGCTCGTTGATGCGATATTCGGCAGACGCCTCGACACCGGAGATCTTCACCTGCGAGACGTTGCGATAGGTGTAATCGTTGGTTCCGGGGATTTGGTACAGCGACTGGATGAAATCCTTGTAGCGCGCATGGAAGACACCGACCGAGAACCAGCCATCGGCGAACTTGCCGCGCACGCCGGCCTCGTAGGAGCGGACGGATTCCGGCTTCAGGTCCGGATTCGGGATCAGCGTGAAAGTCGTTGACGGCAGCGAGGTGTAGAGCTGCTCGGCGGTGGGCATCTTGAAGCCCTCGGCGTAGCGCGCATAGAGCGAAAAGGTCTCGTCGAGCTTGAAGATGGTTCCGACCTGCGGAATGAACTTCTGCGAATCGATCTCGCGCGGCGCCTTGCCCGGCACGACGACATAGCCGGGTCCCATGCGCGGATCGACGTTATAGGTCGCGTAGCGGATGCCGGGCGTGATGGTCCATCGGCCCGAGAGCAGCTCGATCTCGTCCTGAAGATAGACGTCGGCCCGCGTCGTCGTGGCGTTCGCGAAATTGAAGCCGCCGGCGATCGTCGTGGTGGTGGCGCCGGTCGCGAGGTTCCTGACGTCGTCCCGGCGCTCATAATTGGTCCTGGTGATGTCGCCCTGGAAGCCGTAGGTCAGGCGGTGGAAGCTCGGGCCCAGCCCAAAGCTCGACTTCGCCTGGATGTCGAGCTGCGAGAACTGTTCGGAATAGTCGTGCAGGCCGCGCGTGTAGCGCTGCTGGCCGTTGGCGAGCGTCTGGTAGTTGTTGGTGACGAAGGTGCGCTCCTGCGGCGAGAACGACGCCTGCCAGCGCAGCGAATCGAGGAAGCTCAGCCCCGCCTGCCATTCATGTTCCAGCGCGATGCGCTTGCGGTTCTTGACCTGGTTGCGGATGTTCGGCCCGTTGCGGATGCCCGAACTCACGACGTTGTAGTTGTAGAGCTGGTTCACCGTCGAATCGCTGTCGTAGTATTCGCCGGTCAGCTTGAAGGTGTGGCCGGCCGTCGGCTTGAAGACGAGCTTGCCGAAAGCGTTCCAGACGGAGACGTCGAGCGGATTCAACCGATCGCAAGGCAGGAATCGCGAGGTCGGCACCGGGCAGCCCCAGCGCCCGCCATCCGCACGCGCCTTGGTGAGCCTCGCCTCTTCGCCGCTCTTGTGGCTGACCCCGAAAATGCCCTCCAGCATCGGCGAGAACTGGAACGCCGCGATGCCCGTCTTCACGAAAGAGCGGTCGAGGCTGTCATAGCCGCTGTTGAGCCGCACGGCGTAAGGCTTGTCCTTGCCCTTCAGCAGGTCTTCGGGATCGAGCGTGCGATAGGCCACGATGCCGCCCAGCGCATCCGCTCCCCACAGCACCGAGCCCGGACCGCGCACGATCTCGACGCTCTTCAGGAAGGGCAGATCGACGAAATCGCGGTTGCCGTCGGTGACGCGTTCGATGACGCGCGAACCGTCGACCTGCATCTGCACGCGGTTGCCGCCGACGCCGCGGATGGTGAAGCCGCCATAATTGCCGAACGGATCGACCCCGCTGGTCTGGCGGTTGACGCTGACGCCCGGCTGATAGCGGACCAGATCCTGCGTATCGCGGGTGATGCGTTCGTCCAGCTCCTGCCTGGTGATCACATTGACCGTGCCGGGCACGTCGAGCACCTGCTTCTCGCCGCGCGTCGCCGTCACCGTGATCTGATCCAGCGAAATCGTCCCGGACCGATCCGCCTCGGTAACCGCCTGCGCATAGCCGAGCGCAGGATAACAAGTCGAAATCAGAAAAACCGTTGCCCGAAGTAGATTTGAATTATTCGTCATTTCAATATCCCGGCCTCATTCGGAACTGTTTATGACGATCGCCAAATGATTCACAATCAAAATATTGACACAAAATCCATATGTATTTGATCAAATTCTAGATTTATCAATTCTATTATTACTCCAATGCCATGCAAGATTAATTCTGTTTCAAATTGCATCTGAAGCAGACTGAATTGAACGCTGGAAACGGCGCCGGCTCACGCACCCGAGACCGTGACGATGCAGCAGGAACGACGGACTGACGCGCAGGCTTCCACCCCGGCGAGTGCGCTCCGACTTGACTGCGGCGGCCAAGCGGACTCTGTCCGGATCGCCAGCATGCAGCTTGCATCGCAACAGGCTCGGCGGCGCGCGCGATGGCTACGAGGCGAGAACGACTTGACGATGGTTGACGCTATGATCGCCCGGGATACGCCACGACCGCTGCCAACCACCGACGATCCGCGCTCGCTTCGCCGGCGCGAAGATGAGCGCTTTCTCACCGGCCAGGGCGCCTATCTCGACGACCGAGCGCTCCCCGGCGAACTCGGCGCCGCCGTGCTGCGCTCCCCGCATGCCCATGCCCGCATCCGCTCGATCGACACGCAGGCGGCCATGGCGATGCCCGGCGTGCGCGGCGTCTATACGGCCGCCGACCTCGACGGGCTCGGCCCGCTGCCGTCCTATATCGTCGTCGCCACGGTTGAGCCGCTGATCGTGCCGCCGCGCCTGCCGCTGGCCGACGGCACTGTGCGCCATGTCGGCGACCCCGTCGCTTTCGTCGTCGCCGACAGCCTGGCGCTGGCGCGCGAGGCCTGCGAGCAGATCGCGGTCGACTACGACATCCTGCCTTCCGTCACCGATCTCGCCAGCGCGCCCGAGCCGGAAGCGGTCCAGATCTGGCCGCAGGCGCCGGGCAATCTCGCCTTCCGCTTCCGCCGCGGCGATCCGGCCGCCGTCGAGAAGGCCTTCACCCAAGCAGCTCATGTCGTCAGCTGCGACCTCGTCAACAACCGCATCGTCGCGGCGCCCCTCGAACCACGTATCGCGGTCGGTCGGTTCGACACGGCGACAGGCGTCTATCATCTCGAGATCAGCGGCGCCTCGGTCCACGCCATCCGCCGCGAGCTGGCGGAGGGTGTCTTCGGCCTGCCGCTCGACCGCATCCAGGTCTCCTGCCCCGATGTCGGCGGCGGCTTCGGCATGAAGAACGTGACCTATCCCGAACATGCGCTGGCGCTCTGGGCCGCGCGCAAGCTCGGCCGTCCGGTGCGCTGGAGCGCCGAGCGCATCGAGGACTTCACCGGCGGCGTCCACAGCCGCGACAATGTCAGCACGGCAAGGCTCGCTCTCGACAAGCGCGGCCGCTTCCTCGCACTGGCCGTCGAGACGCTCGCCAATCTCGGCGCCTATGTCTCCTCGCTCGGCCCCGGCAGCTCGACCAACGCGCCCGCCGCCGCGATGGGCGGGCTCTACGACATCCCGGCGATGACGATGGATGTCCGCGGCGTCTTCACCAACACCGCCCCGATCGACGCCTATCGCGGCGCCGGCAAGCCCGAGGCGAACTATCTGATCGAGCGCCTGATCGAGGCCGCCGCGCGCCAGCTGCGCATCGATCCGGCGACGCTGCGCAAGCGCAACTTCATCCGCAAATTCCCCCATCGCTCCGCCTTCGGCATCACGATCGACTGCGGCACCTTTGCCGAGAACCTCGACAGGGTCCTGCTGGCCGCCGACCGGGTGGGCTTCCCGGCCCGCAAGCGCGCCGCGAAAAAACGCGGCAAGCTGCGCGGCTTCGGTATCGGGTGCTTCCTCGAGACCTCCCGCGGCCAGCCCAATGAGGAAGCCTGGCTGCGCATGCGCGAGGACGGCACCATCGACATGGCGGTCGGCACGCAGTCCAACGGCCAGGGCCATGAGACCAGCTTCGCCCAGGTCGCGGCGGCACGGCTCGGACTGCCGGTCGAGACCTTCAATCTGGTGCAGGCCGACACGGCGCGCGTCCCGCGCGGCGGCGGCCATGGCGGCGCGCGCTCACTGCATCTCGGCGGCACGGCGCTGGTCATGGCGGCCGGCGATCTGATCGCCAGGGCAAAGCCCATCGCGGCGCAGTTGCTGCAGGTCGGAAGTGACGACCTCACATTCACCGAGGGGCGCTTTCACGCTGAGGCCGGCTCCGACGGCCTCAGGCGCGAGATCGACCTCTTCGCGATCGACCGGCATCTCCGCGACAGCACCGGGTCCGCGCTCGAAAGCCATGGCGACAATGTCTGCGACGTCATCACATTCCCGAACGGCGCGCAGGTCGCCGAGGTCGAGATCGACCCGGAGACCGGCGCAATCTCGCTGGAGCGCTACATCGCGGTCGATGATTACGGCACGCTGGTCAATCCGCTGCTGACCGAGAGCCAGGTGCATGGCGGACTGGCCCAGGGCATCGGCCAGGCCCTGCTTGAGGAGGCGGTCTACGATCCCGATTCCGGCCAGCTCCTCAGCGCAACCTTCATGGACTACGCCATGCCCCGGGCCGACGACTTGCCGTTCTTCGATCTCCAGATGGTCGAGGTGCCGACCAAAGCCAATCCGCTCGGCGTCAAGGGTTCGGGCCAGGCCGGCTGCATCGGCGCGCCGCAGACCGTGATGAACGCCGTGCTCGACGCGCTGCGCCCGCTCGGCGTGACCCATCTCGACATGCCGGCTACACCGGCGCAGGTCTGGCGCGCGATCAGGGATGCGAAGGCAACGCAGACTTAGGCCATCACCAGTCCGCCATCGACATGCAAGGTCTGGCCGGTGACGAACTCGCTCCAGTCGGAGGCGAGGAACAACACCGGGCCGGTGACATCCTCAGGCGTCGCGATGCGCCCGAGCGGCGTCTGCGCGATCAGCGCCTCCTTCACCGCCTCACGGGTGTTGCGGCTCGCATCCGTCGGCCAGACCAGCCCGGGCGCTACGCAGTTCACCCGGATGCCGAGCGGCCCGAGCTCGGTCGCAAGATTGCGGCTGAAGCCGATCAGCGCCGCCTTCGCCGTCGTATAGTCGTGATAGGCGATGCTCGGCCGCGCCACGAGATCGGTCGCGATGTTGACGATCGAGCCCCGCCCCCGCTTGCGCATCAGGGGCAAGGCTGCCTGGCAGACATTGTAGGCCGCCTTCAGCGCGCCATCGACCTGCGCCTGATAGGCCGACCACGGCGTTTCCCAGAAGCGCACCCGGTTGTCGGGATCGAAGACATAAGGCGCGAACGCGTTATTGACGACCGCGTCGAGCCGGCCAGCCTCCTCGGCGATGCGCGCCAGCATCGCCTCGACATCGCCGGGCGCGGTCACGTCGGCGGCAATCGCGAGCGCCTGCCCGCCGGCCGCCCGGCAGGCCTCAACGACCGCCTGCGCCGCCGCCTCGCTGCGCCGGTAATTCACGATCACCAGCCCGCCTTCGGCGGCGAAGGCCTTGGCGATCGCCTTCCCGATGCCTCGGCTCGCACCGGTGACGAGGATCACCCTGTCGCGGAATTTCATCGTCTATGTCCGCTTTTGCTTATCAAAACTCATATCAGAAGCGCAGGTCATCCCGGGCGACCGCAGGGAGAGCCGGGATCCATGCCTGAACCGTTCCGGCATGGATCCCGGGTCTGCGCTTCGCCCGCCCGGAACGACACCGCCTTCTTTGAGAAGGTTTGCGCTCACGGGATCAGATCCGATTTCACCACCTGCCCCATATCGAGCGGCTTTCCGATCAGCCCGAGCTTGTGGAAGGTGTCCGCGCCCTTCTGCATCAACTCCGGATCGAAATGGCCGAGCCCCTTCGCGCCGGTCGTCGGCGACACCGTCGAGATGTTGCGCAGCTTGATGATTTCGAGGTTAAGCGCCTCGTCGCGGCCGTTGATGGCGCGGGTCACGGCGATCTTCGCCGCTTCCTGGGGCTTCGCGATCATCCAGGCCGCGCTGTCGCGATAGGCTTCGAGGAAGCGCTTCAGAACAGGCTTCTTGGACTCGTAGGTTGCTTCCGTCACCACGAAGATGTCGCTCGGCAGGTTGAGATGATCCTTGACCTCGATCACGTCGAAATCGGCGAGCCCCTTCGACTTGGCCACCAACAGCCCGGTATCGGTCGCAGCCGTGGCGTCGACCTGACCCTGGATCAGCGGCGCGAAGTTGAGCAGGCCGGTGACCTCGATCGTCGCATCCTTCTCGGTCAGCCCGACCTGATGCAGCAGTACCTGCAGGTTCTGCCGCGTCCCGCTCGACAGCGAGTAGACACCGATCCGCTTGCCCTTGAGATCGGCCGGACCCTTGATGCCCTTGGTCTTGGGCGCGACCACGTTGAAGACGTTCTGCGGGTAGATGTTGTAGATCGCGACCAGCTTCTCACCCTTGTCGAGCGCGAGATAGAGCGCGGCTGGATCGGTGAAGGCGATATCGGCCTGCCCCGCCAGCATGTTCTGGATGGCCGAGCCGCCGCCGGTACCGGGCACATAGCCGAGATCGATGCCCTTCGCCTTGAAGAACCCCTTGTCCGGCTCGGCCAGCAGGTTGGTGATCTCGCTGATGGGCTGGCTCCAGCCGGCGACCGTGATCTTGTCGAGTGGCTGAGCCTGGGCGGATGACATCCCGATCAGGCTTGCCACGAGGCCAGCTGCCACCCTCACCGTCATCCCGGGCTTGCCCCGGGACCCATCGGAGGCCTCCGGAGCTCTACGATGGATCCCGGCGCTCCGCTTCGCTCCGGCCGGGATGACGAGCCTCTTTCGGGCAAGGCTTGCGAGACGGGACCAACACGTCGAGAACATGGGACTTATCCTTTCAGATGATGGCGCAGCAGCAGCCGCTCGGCCAGGAGCGCCGCCTGGTAGAAGGCCATCCCGAGCAGCGTGATCACGATGAAGAGCGCGAACATCAGGCTCGAATCCATCACACTCTGCGCCGCGATGATCGAGGCGCCGAGCCCCGCCCGGCCGCCGATGAACTCGCCGACGACGGCCCCAACCAGTGCCAGCACGACCGCGACGCGAAGCCCCGCGAGGATCACCGGCAAAGCGCTCGGCAATTTCAGGCGCAGCAGCGTCTGGAGGCGGCTCGCGCCGAGCATGCGGAACAGCTCGCGCCTCGATGGATCGACCTGCGACAGCCCCGTGAGCGTGTTCTCCATCAGCGGGAAGAAGCAGATCAGCGCCGTGATCACCACGGTCGGCGCCATGCCGAAGCCGAACCAGATGATGAAGAGCGGCCCGAGCGCGAGCTTGGGCACCACCTGGCTGGCGACGATGTAAGGATGCAGCAGGCGCCGCAGGAATTCAGCCTCCGCCAGCATGATGCCTGTGCCGAGCCCGACGACGCAGCCGAGCGCGAGGCCGAGCACCATCTCCGTCGCGGTGATCCGCAGATGCGGCATGAGCCGTCCCGTCGCGATCTCGCTCCACAGCGTCGCGAAGACCGAGGACGGCGCCGGCACGATCAGCGCCGGCACGGAGCCGAGCCGGCACCAGGCCTCCCAGCCCGCGAGCAGGAGGAACAGAAGAACGACGGAGGCGAGACGCAGCTTCATGGCGCTTCGTCCATGGCCTGCCGCAGCTCCCGGCAGAGTGCGTTGAAGGGCTGTTCGTAACGCAGCTCGCGCCGACGCGGCCGTGCCAGATCGATCGCCAGCGCATGATGCAGCCGACCCGAAGCCATGATCGCGACGCGGTCCGCCAGATAGACGGCTTCGGTGATGTCGTGGGTGACGAAGAGCACGGTCGTCGCGTGGAGAGCGCAGAGCGCCAGCAGATCGTCCTGCAACTCCTCGCGCGTCAGGGCATCGAGCGCCGCGAAAGGCTCGTCGAGCAGGAGCAGGTCGGGCTGCGCGACCAGGGCGCGGGCCACCGCGACGCGGCTCTGCTGTCCACCGGACAATTGCGCCGGATGCCGCTGCGCATAGGCGCCGAGCGAAACGAAGTCCAAAAGCTCGCGCGCCTTCTCGCGATCCCGGGGGCGCAGGCTACGCTTCAAAGAAAGCGGCAGCAGGACATTGTCGAGGACGCTCAGCCAGTCGAGCAGTGTGGGCTGCTGGAAAACGAAGCCGATCCTGGAACCCGGCCCATCGAGCGCCGCGCCCGCGATCCGCACCGAGCCCCGATCGGGCAGTAGCAAACCGGCCGCGAGCTTGAGCAGCGTGGTCTTGCCGCTGCCGCTGCGCCCGACGAGGCAATGAAAGGCGCCGCGCGGGATCGCCCAGTCGACACGGTCCACGATCGCCGGCTCCGCGCCATAGCGGTAGCTCGCTTGCTCGATCGCGACGAACTGATCCTTTGCCGGCTCAATCGACATTGGGAGCGAACCCTTCGGCGGCCAGTTCTGCCGATTGCTCGATCTCCGTGATCGTCACCAGATCGAGGAGGTTGAAGCGGCCGTCATTGTGCCAGCCCGCCTCCGGCGCGGTCATCCGCCCGAAGGCGCAGATCCGGGTCACGCCCGCTTCCCCCAGCAGCGCGGCGATCCGGAACAGCTCCTCGGGCGACGCCGCAACCGCCGCGCTCTGCAGGAATGCCCGGAATGGCGCGACCAGCGGCGCAACCGCATCGAGGCTCTCGACCGCGACGATCCTGAGCGTCCGGTTCAGGCCGCTCGGCGCCAGCGCCTCGGCTGCATCGAAATAGGCGACGCCCCACGCATCCCCGGCATCGCCCAGGACAACGCGGCCCGCATCGTCGAAGCTGCGGATCTCCTCGGCATTGCGCCAGGCGGCGACTCCGGCCGCCTCCGCAACCGACAGCGCCCGGCGCGGATGCGTCCGCGCAAAACTCGCCAACTCCCGCGAGACCTGTTCCGCGAACTCGCGCGGCGAGACCTTGCCGCCGCGCTCGACGAAGAGCATCTGCGGCGAGTAGCAGCCCTGCTGCTCGTAGCGCATCACATCATGCGCAGCGAGGCGCGCCAGCGGACCGGCCTTGCGCGAGTCCAAAACCGCCGCCGAGACGACGCCGAAGCCGATCTTGTGGCCATGGGCTAAGAAGCGGGCCGTGATCGGGACACGCTCCCGGATCGCGGCCAGTGCATCGTTGCGGCCATAGGCGACGATCGTATCCGCCTCGTTCAGCCAGACGCGCTCGCTTTCCGCATCACCACCCTTCCACCAGACGATCGCGAGGCACTCGGCCAGCTTCGGATCGATCTCCGCGAGCACCTGCGCGAACCAGCCGGCCAGCAGCGGCTCGGCGCTCGCGACCTTGCCGACGCTGCCGGCCTTGACGAGAAGCCCGGAAATCAGGCTCCAGAGCGGCAGGCCGGGCACGTTGCCGGCCCAGATATGCAGCAGCAGTTCTGGCCCGTAGGCGCGCGCGAACCCACCCTTCATCGCCGGCTGGAAGGCGTCGAGAATGCCCGGATTGGCGAAATCCTCCGCCAGGAAGCGCTGGAGCTGCGGCGCTCGAAATGTCCGCAGATAGCCCGACAATCCCAGCCGCACCGTCTCCCGGTCATAGCCGGTGACGACCGGCAGCACCGCTTCCGCCTTGCGCCGCCAGGGATCGTCGCGATCAAGCAGCCGCGCCACCGCCTTGTCGATGGTCGCGACGATGCCCGCAGTGGGCAGCGTCTTGAGATAGGCGCGTGCATTCTCCCGCACACGGGCCGCCAGCGCGACGCTCTGCGCTTCCGTCAGCAGGGGCATGCGGACCTCGACCGCCT
The DNA here is from genome assembly GCF_058801345.1 of Allobosea sp. GW822-FHT03F07. Taxonomy (NCBI): domain Bacteria; kingdom Pseudomonadati; phylum Pseudomonadota; class Alphaproteobacteria; order Hyphomicrobiales; family Alloboseaceae; genus Allobosea; species Allobosea sp. GW822-FHT03F07. The sequence continues at coordinate 196,374 of NZ_JBXAND010000001.1, read as the reverse complement.
CGCCCCAAGCTGAAAAGCTCACAGGCCGCCATTCGACCTCGTCGGTCGACAGCCCCGGCAGATGCCCGGCGTACTCGATCACGATGTCAGCCTCGCGCCGCCTTGAGGAATTCCTCGACGGCGAGCGAACAGCCCTTGGAATCGGCGCCATCGACCCGGCCGAAGAGCTTGAAGCCGCCCTCGACGATGACCCCGGCATCCTCGGTCAGGATCGCCGAGACGCAGTTGAAATGGGCGAGGTCGTGATGCACCAGCACGCCGGTCGCCCCCTCCGGCAGGTCGCGCCCGCTCACCGGGTCGACCACACGGCTGCGGATCCAGTGCGGCCCCGATTTCACCGGCGGGCAGATCGCATTGCCGTCATCGTAGACCTGCGTGCTGAGTTCGGTCATGCCGTACATGTTGATGCAGAGACTACGCGGCAGGCCGAATCTCGCGGATAGCGCATCGTAGAATGCATCCGCGCCCATCTCGCGCGACTGGCCCTTGAAGCCGCCGGTGTCGAGAATGCGGCTGCCCTGCGGCAGCACGAAGCGCTTGCCCGCCTCCGCCAGCGCGTCGAGCAGATGCACGAAGCTCCAGCTCGCCCCGAGCAGTGCATAGGGCTGCCCCGAAGCCTGCGCCCGCTCCAGCGCCGCGATCGTCCGGGCAAGGTCGATCCCGCCCGAACCGATCAGATACTCGCTCGCAGGCAGGCCGCATTCGCTCTTCGCCAGGGCAAGGTAATGCGCCAGCGACGAGTTCGGCATCGCCTCCTCGTCGGGGAACAGGATGCCCATCTCGATGCGGTCGAGCCCTCGCATGAAGCGCTGGCGGAAATTCACCAGCATCGAGCGATCATAGACTGCGAGCGTCGGGTGGAAGCTCTTGCCTCTCACGCCCTGCGTCGTGCCGCTGGTCATGAAGACCCGCTCCGCCGCCTCGGGCGGACAGCAGCTCAGCGCCAGGTCCTTGAAGGCGGTGATCGGCACGGCCGGAATGTCGCGCCAGTTGCGCACGGTCAGCGTGGTGCGCCCGCGCTGGATGGCGAAGCGGCGATAGGGCTGGTTGTGCGCGAACTGATAGCCGAAGACGGCCAGCGCTATGCGCTCGAACGCGGCTTCATCAGCCTCGCCCCGGTCGATGAAGGCGAGCAACGCCTCGATGATCTCAGCTTCCGTCACTTCCAGCCGCGCCTTCCCGCGAGGCCCATCACGCAAGGCGGGATGCCTTGCACGGGGGCCGAGATCCGGCCTCTGGCGCGAGTTTGGAAAAGGGGCGGCGATCCACCCGATGTCCCGCATCCCTACGCCGGTATGAGCCGGATCAGGTTCGGAGGGTCACCGCGTTGTCCGGGCTTGGCCCGAACCGGCGGAATCTCAGCCTCCTAGCGAGGCCCCCCTGGGAACAGTCGGCACCATGACGGCGCGCCTGTCATGATGTCAAGAATGCGCTATTCTGGTCGCGGTGCCGGAAACCTTCACGGCGCGCGGCGCGTTGTCACGTCGAGCGCGCGGGAAGCGGGTTCCGGCACATCACCGAGGATCGACAGGCCTCGGCTGCGTCATGCGTCTGGCAGGCAAGCGAAGGCTCCAAGGAGATCCCGCATGAACCCCACGCGCAAGAACCCTGCACTCGAGATCGAGGAACAGGGCCGCCGCCTCGCCGAGGCGGAAGGCCCAGCCGCCCTTCATCAGGTCAGCCTGCGGACGAATATCCACGACGAAGGCAGCGATGCCAACGACACGGAGGACGGGCTGACTGAATCGGAGGAAGCGGTACGACACGCGGCCGAGGATATCCCTACGGGGCAGCGCCCGGAAGGACCGATCGAGAGCGTGCCGGTCTTCGACAGGGGCTCGTTGCCGCCCAGGATCTGAAACCTCCGCGCTCCGAAATGCCCGGTGTCGGAGAGCGGCGGGCGCGTTCTCTGGGCGAGCGTGCGCTCGGCATACCCGATTGCCGGGTTGTCGCCATATCCCTTTGGCTGGAGGCCATGGCCACGCTGTCCTAACCGTCCAGCACGGGGCCCGCTTCCGAAACGGCCATTGGCAGTGCCGGCTGCCATGCTGCCAGAGCGCCGCGCCCCGTCTCGGTCAGCGCGTAGACGCCGCGCCCGGATCGCTCGAACCAGCCATAGACGTTCCGGTGCAGTATCTTCTGCGCATCGGGGCAGGTCGGCTTGAGGTCGCGCGGACGTTGCGGCGCCGCAGTCATCGCCGCGGCGCAGGCGAGCGCCTGCTGGCGATAGGCCGTCATGATCGGCCGGCGCGTCCCGCCGCCCGCGACCGGATCGCCCTGACGTCGCTTGTGTTCGTCGACGAGCCGGGACCGGCGCCGGGGATCCTTGCGCGGCGTTGGCGTCACAGGCGAGACCAACACCTCGACCTGCCCGGATGCCGTCACGCCCAGCAAACCGAAGCCCAGGCGCCGGCAGAGATTGCGATAGCGCGGATCGCTTTCCCTGCCCTTGCCCTTGGCGGAAAGCGCCGCCGCCAGCCAGATTTCATCGCCGAGGCTCATGCGGTCGACGCCCTGCAGGACCAGTTCGAGGTTGAAGCTCATCTTCAACTCGCCGATCACCACCACGGACGGATCATCGGGCCGCAAGCCCACGAGGTCGCAATGCCCCACCTCGCCCTTCACGCTGTAGCCGAGGCTCTCGAGGAAGCGCTTGACGGGGAGATAGAGCGACGTTTCCACGGGACACCTCGGGCCGGCCAATGCCCATTATGCCGCGACAGACGTTTCCGAGAGGCAAACGCCGCCGGACCCGCCTGCGCCCGCAGAATCGGTATCGATCAACCCACGACGACGTAGATCTTCCGAACGGTCTCGATCGTCTTCCAGACGCCGACATAGCCCGGCTTCATCACAAAGCTGTCGCCCGCCTTGAAGATGCGGGGCGGCTCTCCCTGTTCCGTCAACTCGACGACGCCGGAGAGGATGTAGCAGAACTCGAAGGCCTCGCCCTTGATCGAGCGGGTCTCTCCGGGCGTAGCCTCCCAGACTCCCGTGTGAACGCTGTCGTCGCGGGACACGTCCTGCGCCCAGGTCTTGAAGGAAGGATCGCCCGCGATCAGCCGGTCGGCGGCCGCCTTGGAGTGCTGGGGCTCGCCGGTGGGCACAAGGTCGAGGGATACCAGATAGGACATTTGATCAACTTTCTTCGGAGAGGATTTTCAGGGCTGTGTAGCGCTTGAAACACCGGTTGAAGGACGACGCGAAAGGTTTGCCGCGCAGGGCCGCTGATCGGGATCACGTCCCCCGAAGCCGAGATGGCGCCTTCCTTTCCCTCTTCAGAACTTGCCGTCGGGACGCAGGCGCGTGCCGTCATGCAGGCGGGAATAGCGGAAAGGCTTGAGATCGACGGCGGGCGTTCCGCCCGTCACCATCTCCGCCACCGCCTCGCCCGTGCCGGGTCCGATGCCGAAACCATGGCCGCTGAAGCCCGTCGCGATGAAGAGACCGGGCATCGCCTCGACCGGCGACATCACCGGAATGAGGTCGGGCATCGAATCGATCGCTCCGCCCCAGCTGTCGGCGACCCCCAGCGAGGCCAGCTCGGGAAAGGTCGTGTGGAAATCGGCCATCGCCCGTCCGAGCAGCTCCATGTCGGCCGGCGGATCGATGATCCTCTGCTTCTCGAAGGGCGAGACCTCCTCCGCCTTCCACCGGCCCCTGAAGAGTTCGTCGAAGAAGGCCCTGCCGAGACGGATCTTCAGGCCCTTGCGACGCATCAGATACATCGGCAGAAACTTCATGCCATAGCGCATCAGCGACGGCGTCAGATGCACCGTGCCACGCCCGCTCATCGCCACCGTGTAGCCTTCATCCGTGCGGCGGCGCACCGCGAAGCCCGGCGTCGCGACGCATTCCGCCACGAGATCGGGCCCCGCCGCCGTGCGCGCGACCGAGCCGTGCACGACCGCCTGCGGCAGGTCGATGCCGTGGCGGCGGCAGAACAGGGAAGACCAGGCGCCGCCCGCGCAGAGCACCGTGCCGGTGCGAATGGTGCCGCGCTCGGTGACGACACCCGCGACACGCCCGCCCGCCGTCTCGATCAGGCGTGCGGCCCAGTTTTCCAGCACGACGGCGCCGTGCTGGCGCGCCGCCCGCGCGAGGAAGGGCGCGGCCCTTGATGGCTCAGCCCGACCGTCGGTTGGAGTATATAAGCCCCCGATCCAGCGCTTCTTGCTACCGGGCGTGCGCGCCTGCGCCTCAGCCGCCGTCAGGATCCGGCTATGAACCTGATATTGCTGCGCCCCTTCACGCCAGCGCTCCCAGCCCGCGAGTTCGGCGGGGCTGTCGGTGACGAAGACGACGCCGGTGCGGCGGAAGCCGAGATCGGCTCCGATCTCCTCGGGCAGGCTCTCCCAGAGGTCGAGGCTCCGGCGGGCCAGCGCGAGCTCGGCGAAATCGCGCCCCTGCTGCCGGCACCAGCCCCAGTTGCGGCTCGATTGCTCGGCGCCGACGATCCCCTTCTCCAGCACGACGGTGGAGATGCCCTTTCGCGCCAGGAAATAGGCGGTCGCGATGCCGGCGATGCCACCGCCGATGATCACGACGTCGGCCGCGGGAGGAAGCGCGCTGTCGGTTTCGATGCGTTCGAGGGGCTGATGCAGCATGGACTCACGGGCTCGAAGGCCCGTCCTTGATGAGAGAAGACGCGAGCGGCTTCAGGCCTCGATGCCGATGCGCTCACGCATCTGCAGCCACCAGCCATAGGAAGGTGGCCATTTCTCCCAGCCGGGATCGCTGCCGAGCGCCTGCGCGGCGTGGAGCGCCCAATGCGGATCGGTCAGCGCCTCGCGCCCGATCGCGATCAGGTCGGCCTGGCCGTTCTGGAGAATGGCTTCGGCCTGCGCGCCGTCGAGGATGACGCCGACGGCCATGGTCGGCACACCGGTATCGCGGCGGATCTGCTCGGCATAGGGCACCTGATGGCCGCGCTTCAGCTTCCGGCGTTGCTTGGCGTAATCCATCATCGAGTTCTCGGCGCGGATGCCGCCCGAGGAACAGTCGATCAAATCGACGCCGCGCGCCGACAATTCGCGGGCGAGCGTGCAGCTGTCCTCGATCGTCCAGCCATCGCTGCGGTCGTCGAGATCCTTGCGCCAGTCGACGCAGGAGAGCCGGAAGAACAGCGGCTTGCCCTTGGGCCAGTGGCGGCGAATGCTCTCGGCGATTTCGAGCGCGAAGCGCATGCGCCCGGCGAGGTCGCCGCCATAGCCGTCCTCGCGTTTGTTGGCGACCGGCGAGAGAAAGGAGTGGATCAGATAGCCATGGGCGGCATGCACGTCGATGACGTCGAAGCCGGCCTCGTCGGCACGCCTCGCCCCCTGACCATAAGCCTCGACCAGCGCCGCAATCTCCTCGACCTTCAGCGCGCGCGGTGCGCGCCAATGCGCGACCGAACCCGTCGTGGTCGAGCTCACCGGCGTCCAGGGCACCTCGCCGCGCGCGGCTTCCACTTCGGTGAGGGAGTTCAGCCCCTCCCAGGGTCGCTGGCGCGAGGATTTCGGCCCGGCATGGTGAAGCTGGGCCGCAGCGACAACGCCTTCGCCATGCAGGAAGTCGACGATCCGGCGCAGCGGCGCGACCTGCGCATCGTCCCAGAGGCCGAGATCGCCATAGGTGTTGCGCCCGATCGGATCGATGATCAGCCCTTCGGTCATGACCGTGCCGGCGCCGCCGATGGCGTATTTGGCGAGGTGCTGGAAATGCCAGTCCGTGGCGCGCCCGTCAGGCGCGGCCTTGTACATCTGCATCGGCGCAATGACGATCCGGTTGGGGAAGGTCACGTCGCGCAGCCTGAAGGGGCTGAACAGCAGGGTCGATGCCTTGCCGGCATCCGATAGGCTGGCGGTGCTCATCATGCGGCCCCTTCGCTTTTCCCGATTGCGCTACGCCGTCACTCCGCAGCGACGGGCACGGCCGCGCCATCGGCGAAAGCGGAGGCAGGTGGCAGATCCTCGAAGCGCGCCGCGAGGTCGCCATAGGCAGCGAGCAGTTCGCCCGTGCCGCCATCGCGGCCGGCCTTGCGACCGTCCAGCACGCGGAAGAGTTCGTGCTTGACGAAGAAGCGCCAGGTCACCGGCACTTCGCGCAGAATCCGCGTCAGCAGGGCATAGCGCGCCTTCGTCCAGACGCTCTCGAAAGCGACGCGGCCCGGCCCATGGCTGAAATGCTCGGTCGTCGCGACATCGGCCATGGCCTTGCGCAGCTTTGCCGTCTCCGCTGCATCGACGGAACCGTCGTCTCGCAGCGCGACGCCATAACTTTCACGCGCCTTGGCCGGGCTGACGAAGCCGCAACGCACGTCGTCGACGACCTTCTCGACCGGGCGCTCATGGGCCGGGCCGTAGCCGCCTGCTCCGGGCCCGATCAGCCGCAGCGTATCGCCCGGCTGAAGCGGCACGATGTCGGCGTTGCGCAGCTCTTCCGGCGCCGGACCATAGGGGTTGCGCGTAAAGCTCGAGGCCGCGCCGGGCTGACCACCCTCGACGCCCCAGGCCGAGATCATGCTGCGGTCACGGTTGCGGGCCGTGACCATGGATTGCGGCGCGAAGAGCTGGAACTCCATCATCAGCGCCGAACCGCCGCGATGCAGGCCGGCGCCGCCGGAATCCGGAACGAGCCCATATTTGTGGATGCGGATCGGAATCTCCGACTCGCTGATCTCGACGGGGGTGTTCTTGAGAAAGGACATGTTGGCGCCGCTGCCTTCGGCGCCGTCCTCATAGGGGTCACCGCCGGCTCCGCCGCCGCAAGGGCCGATCGAAGCCATGATGGTGCGGCCTCCGCGTGTGGTGGTGCGGACATTGACGAGGCTCAAGCCATTGCCGGGCGAGGCCGGCAGCTTGTCCGGCAGCGCGCGCGTGAAGGCGCCGACGATGACGGCCTGCAGGACGTTGCTGAGCAGGCTGCGCATGCCGACCGCCGCCGGGAACTCGCAGTTCACCACCGTGCCGCTCGGCAGGATCGCATCCAGCATCCGCACGGTGCCGGAGTTCAGGATGATCGTCGGGTCGAGCGTGTAGAGGACATAAACCAGTCCGACGGTGATCAGCGAATGCCGGGGATTACCGCCGGTCGGCATGTTGAGCGAGGAGACGAGCTGCGGATCGGTGCCCGTGAAATCGAACAGCAGCGTGTCGCCGCGCACCTTCACCGTCAGATTGATGCGAACCGGATAGCCGTTCGGCCCATCCTCATCGGCATAATCGGCGAATTCGTAATCGCCGTCGGGGATCGTTTCGACCAGTGACCGCGCCTGCTCCTCGGCATAATCCAGAAGCTGGTCGAGCCCGGCCTTGAAAGCCTCGACGCCGAAGCGCTCGATGATGTCATGGACCTTGCGCTCGCCCACCTTGAGGCAGGCGAACTGGGCGTTGAGGTCGCCGCGATTTTGCTCGGGCACGCGCACGTTCAGCTCGAGCGTGCGGATCATCTCCTCGTTCATCACACCGTCGCGGACGAGCAGCGTCGGCGGGATGCGGATGCCTTCCTGATGGACCTCGGTCAGCGTGCGCGAGAGGGAGGCCGGCACGGCGCCGCCGACATCGGTGTTGTGGATGTGGTTGCCGACGAAGCAGACGAGCTCGCCGCCATAGAAGACAGGCGCCCAGAGATGCATGTCGGGCGAATGGGTCGCGACATAGCCGCTATAAGGATCGTTCGTGCCGTAGACGTCGCCCTCGCGATAATCGTCGAACATCTTGATCACAGGGCCGTAGTCGAGCCCCGTGTACCAGGTCGCACCCATGGTCATCGGCGATGCGACGGTCGCGCCCCGGCTGTTCATGAGCTGGCAGGAGAAATCCTCGGTCTCCTTGACGAAGGTCGAGTAGGCCGTCCGCATCAGCGTGTAGCCCATGCTCTCGGCGGCCGCCGCGCAGTGATTGGCGAGGACCTGAAGTGTGGCCTTGTCGATGATCATGCCGCAGCTCCCAGAACGATCCGCAGATTGCCGAAAGTATCCACGCTGACGTTGAAGCCGCCCGGCACGATGGTGGTGCAGTCGTCCTGCGTGACGATGGCGGGGCCGGCAAAGCTCTGGCCGGCCAGAAGCTCGGCGCGCCGATAGACTGGCACAGAACGCTTGCCGCCATCGACGAAGGCCTCGACGCTGCGGTCGGACTTGGCCGGGCCGGGCCTGAGCTCGCTCTTCGGGAATTCGGGCTTTTCCGTCTTGCCGACGATGACGAGGCGGGCGGTGATGAGCTGGACGGGAGCGTCGCGGTCGGCATGGCCGTACATGCGCTCATGCGCGAGGTGGAAGGCTTCGACCAGCGCGTCGAGCCGCCCTTCCGCGATCGCCGCGGCATCGAGGGCCGCGTCGAGCTCGAAGGACTGGCCGCGATAGCGCATCTCGGCCGAGTAGATCAGCTCATGCGGACCGCCATAGCCCTGGTCGTCCTTCAGCCAGGACAGGGCGGCCCTGCGCAGCTCGGCGAAGGTCTGCTGCAGCACCGGCACCGCGTCGGGGCCAACGTCCAGATAGAGCGTGCGGATGAAGTCGTTCTTGAGATCGGCGATGAGGCCGCCGAGCGCCGAAAGGACGCCCGGCGTCGGCGGCACGACGACCTCGCGCATCTTCAGCTCGCGCGCCAGGAAGCAGGCCATCATTGGCCCGGCCCCGCCGAAGGCGAGCAGAGAAAGGTCGCGCGGATCGACACCGAAGCGCGAGAGCAGGCCGCTGCACTCCGAATACATGCCGGAGATCGAGATGTTGATGATCGCTTCGGCGGTCTCCTCGACCGAGCGGCCGATCTTCTCGGCGAGTTCGCCGACAGCCGCACGGGCCTTTTCGACATCGACCTGGACGGCGTTGTAGCCGAGGTCGGAATGGCCGACGAGGCCCGTCGCCACGAAGGCGTCGGTGATGGTGGCGCGCGTGCCGCCGCGCCCGTAGCAGGCCGGGCCGGGACGAGAGCCGGCGCTCTCGGGCCCGACCTTCAGCACGCCGAGCCGGTCGACCCAGGCGATCGAGCCGCCGCCCTCACCGATCGATGAGACCGAGACCGAGGGGATGAAGATCTGGAAGTCGCCGATGCGCTCGCCGACGCCGTATTGCGGGGCGCCGTCCTTGATCAGGGCGACGTCGGCCGTCGTGCCGCCGATATCGAGGCTCATGCAGTGCTCGATGCCGCACATCTCCGCGACATAGCTTGCGCCGATGACGCCCGAGGCCGTGCCCGACAGGATCATCTGCACGCATTGCTGTTTGCCCTGCTCGGCGGTCATGATGCCGCCATTGGACTTGGTCAGGCGCGGATCGGCGGGAACGCCGACATCCTTGAGCGCCTTCTGCAGCGAGCCGAGATAATGCGAGACGCGCGGCTGGACATAGCCGCCGATGACGGCCGTCACTGTCCGCTCGTACTCGCGCACGATCGGCCAGGTCTCGCTTGAGCAGAAGACGGGAAGGCCCGGCGCGACGCGCTCGATCACGGCCTTGGCCTGCCTTTCCTGCGTGCCGTCGCGATAGGCATGGAGGAAGGAGATAACGATGCCCTCGGCGCCGGCCGCGACGGCGCCCTTGACCGCAGCCTCGACTGCAGCCTCGTCGAGCGGCTGCGCTACGGAGGCATCCGCCAGCATGCGTCCGGGGATGCCGAAGACCATGTCGCGGGTGACGAGCGGGGCCGGCCGCTTCGAGAGCAGGCTGTACATGTTGGGAATCTTGAGCCGCGCCAGTTCCAGCACGTCGCGGAAATGCTCGGTGACGAACAGCGCGAGCTTCAGCCCCTTGCGCTGGACGACGGTGTTCACGCCGACCGTGGTGCCATGCGTGAAGTAGACGATCTCCTCGGGCGGCACGCCGTAGCGCTCTGCCAGGCCCTTCACGCCCTCGAGAACCTCGGCGCCCGGCTGGTCGGGCCGCGAGAACACCTTGAGAGAGCGCAGGGTCTTGGCCTGCTCGTCGAACACGGCGAAGTCGGTGAAGGATCCGCCGATATCGACCCCAACACGGTAGCCCATATGCTCTACTCCGGCACGCCTGACGGCACTCTCGCCGCCGACGCTGCTGATTGCGCTTGCTGGTTGAAAGACTGTCGGCGATGGCGACGCTCCCGGCGCGAAGACCGCAAGCGCGCCTGGTGCGACCGCCTCAGCGGCCGATTTCCTTGTTCCATTGCTCCAGCCACTTGGACTGGCGCGCCGGAATCTCGGTGAAGGGCGGGATGATGATCTCGTCGATCTTGGTGATCTCGTGCGCCACGGCCTTGTCGTAGACCGCATCGACATTGCCCGTGCCGTAGCGGACCTTGCTGCCGAAGCAGGACTGGCGCTTGGCATCAAGCGCATAGTTCGCGAAGTCGAAGCCGAGATCCGAGCTGCCCTTGGCCTTCTGGATCCAGGTGATGCCGGCCATCGCGCCGGGCGCCGGGGTGACGTAGCCAAAGCTCGAATTGCCGTCGTCGATGAAGGCCCAGGCGCGACCGTCCCAATAGGCGGCCATGTCGATCTCGCCGCTCTTCAGGTCGTTTAGGACCTGGTTGGGATCGGTCCACAGGGTCAGGTTGCGGCTGTCGAGCATGCGCTTGGCCTGGGCGAGGCCGGGAGCGACATTGTCGATGCTGCCGCCATAGAGCGTCGAGAGCTGGTAGACGATGAAGGGCGAACCGCCGCCGGTGTAGTTGATGCTCGGCGCGGAGCTCTTCCACTTGCCGCTGACGGTGCCCTCGATGAACTCCTTCCAGTCCTTCGGCGGGTTCTTCACGGTCGCCTTGTTGTAGATCAGGCCCATCGAACCGTAATTGTGCACGACGCCATAGCCGCCACCGACATCGGTGAAGCGCTTGGCGATCTTGCCGAGGTTGGGCATGCGGTCGACTGTGAACTTGTCGACCAGGCCGCGATTGATCGCGTCATGGGCGGCATCGCTCGTCGTCATCATGATGTCGAGCGGCGGCTTGTTCGGGCTCGCCGCGATCTGGTTCAGCCATTGCGGCGGCGAACCGAGCACGATCTCGACGCTCTTTCCCGTCTCCTTCTGGAACGGGTCGACGATGCATTCCCGGAAGCTGCGCTCCCAGACGCCACCGAAAGCACCGACGACGAGGTCGGCGGCGATCGCCTGCCCCGCAAGGCCGGCACTTCCCGCGATCATACCGATGGCTGCCGCGACGGACGCGGCGCTCCTGCTGAAACCACGCATTGTCACGATTGCGATCCCCTCGTTGTTGAACGGGTGTCGGGGTTCTCCGCCCCGATCACCAGACTATTCACGATCTTAAAAATTCTGGCAATGAATTTCATTCCCCCGATATCGCAAGATCAGGAATGCGCTAGGCGTATGGCGTCGATTTTGGCGAAAGATCGATATTTCGGCATCGCTGAGCAGCATTTAAGCATAGCGTCGCACTGGCCTGCCGGTACCATCAGGTTCGAGATACAGATCATTGCGATCTCTCATTTTTTAAGATAATGAAATACCCTGATCTGCCACTGAAACAGAAGATGAGCGTGAGCACGTCCATTATCGCCAACGCCTCGCCACAGGTTGCCGATAGCGGCAGCGTCGGCGCCATGATCCGGAAGAGCCGCCAACAGGCCCGCATTTCGCTGCAGAAGCTGGCCGAGCGCTCAGGCGTCTCGGTCGGCATGCTGAGCCAGGTCGAACGAGATCTGGTCAACCCGTCCCTGCGCGTACTGACGAGCATCCGCAATGCCCTGGGCCTGCCCGCCAGCGCCTTCTTCCAGGAAACGGCTCAGCCTGCTCCTCGTGATCCCATGTTCGTGCGGCGCGCCACGCAGCGGCCGCGGCTTGAGCTCGGCTATATCAGCAAGGAGCTGCTATCGGCGGGCACGCCGCACAATCTTCAACTCATGATCCTGCACATCCCCGCCGGGAGTTCCTCCGGCGACAAACCGATGCGCTACCAGGCCGAAAAGGCCGGGCTCGTGATGGAAGGCGAGTTCATCCTGCGGGTCGCCGACGAGGAATCCCATCTCAAGGAGGGCGACAGCTTCGTCTTCGACAGCTCCCTCCCCCATAGCTTCACCAATCCCGGCACGACCCCCGCCAAGGTCCTCTGGATCATCGGCTCCATCTCGGTCGACCGACATGTGTAGAGACACACCCTAGGAAAGGCGTCGCATGATCAGCGTCCCGCTCGGCCTGCGTGGCATCAGCAAATCCTATGGACAGGTCCAGGCTTTGAAGCCGCTTAGTCTCGAGGTCGCGGGCGGCGAGATGATCGCTCTGCTCGGCCCTTCGGGCTGCGGCAAGACGACGACGCTGCGTGCCATCGCCGGCTTCGAGCAGCCCGACACCGGCGCGATCTTCATCGACGAGCGCGACATCACCGATCTGCCGCCGAACCGGCGCGACCTCGGCATGGTGTTCCAGAACTACAGCCTGTTCCCTCATATGACGGTCGGCGAGAACGTCGCCTTCGGCCTCAAGATGCGCGCCACCTCGCGCGCCGAGCGCGACGAGCGCGCCCGCAAGCTGCTCGCCATGGTGCGCCTTGAGCAGTTCGGCGGTCGGCAGATCCACCAGCTTTCCGGCGGCCAGCAACAGCGCGTCGCACTGGCCCGCGCGCTCGCGACCGACCCCAAGATCCTGCTGCTCGACGAGCCGTTGGGCGCCCTCGACAAGAACCTGCGCGAGAGCATGCAGTTCGAACTGCGCGCCATCCAGCGCCGGCTCGGCATCACCTCGATCCTGGTCACCCATGATCAGGAAGAGGCCCTGACCATGAGCGATCGCGTCGCCGTGATGTCGGCGGGGCAGATCGTCCAGATCGGCGCCCCTGCGGACATCTACGGCAAGCCGGCCACGCGCTTCGTCGCCGATTTCCTCGGAACCGCCAACGTCTTCGCCGGCACCGCCGTGGCCGAACAGGGGGCGGGCGTCTGGCGCGTCGCCCTGAGCGGAAGCGAGTCGGTCGAGGTGACCGTCACCGCGACGAAGCCGCTATCGCCAGGGCAGCCCCTGGCCTTCGCCGTACGCCCGGAACGCCTGACGATGGACTCGCCAGACGGCTTGGGCCTGCCGGCCCGTATCCGCGACGTGGTGTTCCGCGGCTCCTTCCTGACCTATGAGCTCGACGCCGAGGGGCGCGACACACCGATCTTCGTCTACAGCCAGAACCGCACGCCTGCGGCCGCCGGAAGCGCGGTCAAGCTGAGCTGGGATCCCGATTGCGCGATCATGCTGGAGGCCGGGGCATGACCGCGGTCGCCTCCGTCGCGGCACCAGCCACAAACGCACCGAGAAAGCGCGGCCGCTTCCGGTTGGCGAGCCCGCTCTGGGCCGTGCCGGCCATCGTCTTCCTGATCGCCTTCCTGATCGTTCCGCTGTCCGCCAATCTCATCCGCAGCGTCACGCTCGGCGAGGCGGCGCAGCAACCTTGGGTCTACTACCAGAAGCTGCTCTTCGACGCCTATTACTCCGGCATCTTCCTGAACACGTTCAAGGTTTCGCTGATCACGACGGTCTGCACGCTGATCGTCGGCTACCCCGTCGCCTACTTCATGGTGCGCTATGGCGGCCGTTGGAACGGCCTGATCCTGTTCTGCCTGATCGCACCATTACTGACCTCGATCATCATGCGCACCTTCGGCTGGCGCGTGCTCTTGGCCCGCCGCGGCCTGCTCAATGTCTGGCTCACCGAGCTCGGCCTGATCGACCGGCCGATCGATATCCTGAACGACCCTCTCATCGTCTATATCGGGCTCATCCATGTGATGGTCCCGTTCATGGTGCTGTCGATCACGGCCGTGCTGCAGGGCATCGACGTGCGCCTGGAGGAATCGGCGCGGGTGCTGGGCGCCGGGCGCTGGCAGGCCTTTCGCAACGTCACGCTGCCGCTCAGCCTCGACGGCATCGCGACCGGCTGCACGCTGGTCTTCGTCATCACCAATGGCAGCTTCCTGACGATGCTGCTGCTCGGCGGCGGCAAGGTCCAGACGCTGTCGCTGCTGATCTACCAGCAGTTCAACCTGACACAGGACGTCGGCTTCGCCGCCACCATGGGCAATGTGCTGCTCGTCGCCGCCATGGCCTGCGTCGCTCTGCAGGGCCGCTTCCTCAAGCGCCAGGGGATCAAGGAATGAGGATCAAGGAATGAGCCAAGGAGCGAGCCAAGGAGCGAGCGATGTGAGCCTGAAGCGCCGCCGCCGCAAGCCGGACCTGCTCGCCTGGGGGCTGGGCCTCTGGGTCGTGCTGTTCATGGTCTTCCTGCTGCTGCCGATCATCGCGGTGGTGGTGGTCTCCTTCTCGTCTGCGACCTATATCGCCTTCCCGATGCCCGGCCTGTCGCTGCGCTGGTATGCTCGCATCTTCGAGTATCGCCCCTTCATCGACTCGCTGATCACGTCCCTGCAGATCGCGATCGGCTCGGCGCTGCTGGGTATCGCGATCGGCGTGCCGGCCGCGCTCTGGATCGCCCGCTCCCGAACCGCGCTCGCGGGGATGGCGGCCAATCTGCTGCTGGCGCCGCTCTCGGTGCCGGCGATCGTGCTGGGCTTCTCGCTGCTCTATCTTCTGTCGGCGCTCGGGCTCGGGATCTCGTTCAATGCCCTGCTGATCAGCCACACCGTCGTCTCGATCCCCTACATCACCCGCACGGTGCTGGCGGTGTATCGCGCGCTGCCGCCCGACTTCGAGGAGGCCGCCTCGGTGCTGGGCGCCACGCGCTGGCAGACCCTGCGCCATACGACGCTGCCGCTGATCCGGCCGGGCATCTTCGCCGGTAGCCTGTTCGCGGTGCTGATCTCGCTCGACAACCTGCCGCTGTCCTTTTTCTTCGGCACGGCGCAGGCGAACACGCTTCCGGTTGTCATGCTCAGCTACATGCAGACGCAGTTCGACCCGTCGATCGCGGCCATCAGCACAGTCCAGATGCTGATCGCCGTGGTGGCGCTGCTCATCCTCAACGCGACCTACGGCATCGACAAACTGACGGCCGCATGAAGCGGCAATCGCAGCCGCCACACAGCAGGTACATCGCCGGGCCTGTCGGAAACGGCTGACGATCATCGTCGCGCCTGCTATGGCTGCCGCCATCGATCACATGGCGATGGCGACCCCGCATTCGCGCCTTCGGCGCGTGCCGAGGGCGCCCGCGGAGAGCATTTGCATGGCCAGCCCCCTTCGACTGCCGAAGTCGAAAATCCATCACATCGACGGCGCGCAGTTTCAGTTCGGCCTGGACGAGGTCAAGCTCAGTCCGGAACGCTTTGCCGACCTGTTCTGCAACGGCAGGGTCAAGCGCGTTCGCGAATGGCTGGCCGACGAAGTTCCGGTTCCGCCCTGGGTCCCGGCGCTGCTCGCCGCCATGGTCTCGCCGGAGGGCCGGACCCGCGCAATCGCCACGGCCGAGCACTTGATCGCCGCCGGCGCGTCGAGCGACGCTGACCGGGCATAGAGCTGCCTCCGGAACTCGCCTTGCGGCGAAAATCCGACGGTTGCAGTATGAGGATGCTTGAGAAACAGGAAGTGGCGGACAGGGAGGGATTTGAACCCCCGATACCCTTGCGGGTATGCCGCATTTCGAGTGCGGTGCATTCAACCACTCTGCCACCTGTCCGCGGTCGCCTTCGGTCGAAGCGGGCTGGTTACTACACGCGGTGCCCGGGCAAGACAAGTCTTGTGCCCGTCATAATTCGGGCCTCGCACACACGCTTTCCCTTGACCTGACCGGGGCATGCGACTATCGAGCCTCGTCCGGCGTGGGGAAACCCGCGCCCGATCTCTTTTGGCCTCATGGTTTCGCGAGTGCGCGCGCCCGGGCCGGCAAGAGCGAACCCGTACCCGTAACGACTGCCAAAAAGCTGTCCCGCACAGGCCTTCTCGGAGGCCATGACAGGGCAGGGCCGAACATGGAGGATAAAATGTTCGCAGTCATCAAGACCGGCGGAAAGCAGTTCCGCGTCGCCGCCAACGACCGCATCACCACCGCCAAGATCGAGG
Organism: Allobosea sp. GW822-FHT03F07; assembly: GCF_058801345.1. Lineage (NCBI taxonomy): Bacteria > Pseudomonadati > Pseudomonadota > Alphaproteobacteria > Hyphomicrobiales > Alloboseaceae > Allobosea > Allobosea sp. GW822-FHT03F07. The sequence goes on along the minus strand of NZ_JBXAND010000001.1, from coordinate 180,464 downwards.
GCAACCCTGGCGACACCGTCGCCTTCGGGACCGTGCTGATGCTGACCGACGGCGACAAGACCACCCTGGACGCCAAGGCCCTCTCCGAGATCACCGTCGCGGCCGAGATCGTCGAGCAGGCGCGTGGCGAGAAGGTCATCGCCTTCAAGAAGCGCCGTCGCCAGAATTCGAAGCGCAAGCGCGGCTTCCGTGCCGAACTGACCGTCGTGCGCATCACCGACATCCTCACCGGCGGCAAGAAGCCGGAGATGAAGAAGGGTGACGCTTCGGCCCTCGCGCTCAAGGCCGGCTCGTCCGAGGCGAAAGGCAAGACCGCTCCGAAGGCCGCCAAGGCTGCCGCGACCGCCGAGGCACTCGACGCCTCGAACCTCTCGCTGATCTCGGGCGTCGGCCCGACCATCGAGAAGAAGCTGCGCGCCGCGGGCATCACCTCCTGGAACGACATCGCCGCCTGGACCGAGGCCGACGTTGCCAAGTGGGACGAGGAGCTCAAGCTCCGCGGCCGCGCGACGCGCGAGGAATGGGTGATCCAGGCCAAGGAATTGCTGGCCGGCAAGCCCCCCCGGGCGAAGGCCGATCAGGCCGAGCTGGCTTCCGGCGAGGACTACTGACGGCTCCTGTCAGTCTGACTTCGCCTTCGATGCCCGGACCGGCTGGCTTTTGCCGCCGATTCGGGTTAGAGAGAACACATCAGTTTTGAGGTAGGGCGTTATGGCTCACAAAAAGGCAGGCGGCTCGTCCCGCAACGGTCGCGACTCCGAAAGCAAGCGCCTCGGCGTAAAGCGCTTCGGCGACCAGGCGGTCGTGTCCGGCAACATCATTATTCGCCAGCGCGGCACGCGTTGGCATGCCGGCGTCAATGTCGGCATGGGCAAAGATCATACCCTCTTTGCGACGACGGCGGGCCGAGTCCGCTTCACGACGAAACTCGGCCGAGCTTTCGTCAACGTAGTCCCGGCCCAAGAGGCCGCAGAATAAGACGGCGGATAGGGACTTCCTCGATCCGCCGGTTCCATCGAACCGGATCGGATCAAGGGTAAAGACCCTACACGGGTTTCCCGAAGGTCAAGGAAAAGGGGAGATGGGGCAAAACCCAGCTCCCCTTTTCTCGTTTGCGCCGACGGAGAGACCGATGTTCCCCGAACTGACCCGCGACGACGTCTTCCGGCTCGAGACCCGCCGTCTCTGGCTGCGCTGGCCCCGCATGGCGGACGCTTCCGCCATTCTGCGCCAGGCCGGGGAGAAAGCCGTGGCCGAGATGACGGCATCGATTCCGCACCCCTATCCGGTGGATGCGGTCGAGCCTTTCGTCTTCGCCATGCGCAAGGGCAATGCGCTGGGCGAGCATCTGGTGTTGGCGATCACGCCACGGTCGAAGCCCAACGAGCTGATCGGCATGATCGGCGCGCACAGGCAGGCGACGGGCGTGCCCTTCATCGGCTACTGGCTCGGCACCCCGCACTGGAACAAGGGCTACGCCACCGAAGCGGTGCAGGCCTTGATCGACTCGCTGTTCACCCTGATCGAGATCCCCGCGATCGAGGCCGATACGCGCGTCATCAACCCAGCCTCGCGGCGTGTGCTGGAAAAGTCCGGCTTCCGGGCCGAGGGCTCGTTCCTCAAGTCGCTGCCGGCGCGCGGCGGGCTGTTCCCCTGCGAGCAGTTCCGGCTCGACCGCTCGACCTGGGCGGCCCTGAAGAGCTGGGGCGCCAGCGGCTGGGCTCACGCGCCCGAGATCGACACCGTCGATCTGGCGGAGGCGCCGGGCGAGCCCTGCCCGGCGTGAGGTCGCGCGTCATTCTCGGGCGGCGCTCTGCGCCGACCCGAGAATCGCTATCCGGAGATGCTCGGGTCAAGCCCGGGTATGACGAGCTCCGACCTACTTGACGAAATTGCCGCCGAGCTCGTCCTCGATATGGATGCGGATGATCTCGTCGAAGCTAGACTCCGCCTTGAAGCCGAGCGCCAGCGCGCGCTGCGGATCGAAATTGCGTGGCCAGCCCTCGACGATCCTGTCGATCACCGGGTCCGGCACGCGCTTGATCCGGGCGACGACGCCATCGCCCGCGACCTTGCGCAGCGCCTCGATCTGCTCGGCGACAGTGCAGGAATAGCCCGGCATGGTCAGCGCCCGGCGCGGCCCGACAAGGCCGAGATCCATGGTCGAGGCATGGAGCAGGAAGTTGACCGCAGAGCGCGGCGAGGCGTGCCAGTGGCGCACCTGGTCGGACACCGGAAGCACCGCCTCGATGCCGTTCAGCGGCTCGCGGATGATGTTCGAGAAGAAGCCCGAGGCCGCCTTGTTCGGCGTGCCCGGCCGCACGCAGATCGTCGGGAAGCGAATGCTGATGCCGTCGAAGAAGCCGCGGCGCGAATAGTCTGAGAGCAGCAATTCGCAGATCGCCTTCTGCGTGCCGTAGCTCGTCAGCGGCGTCGTGAAGAACTCGTCGTCGATCTTGTCGTGGAAGGGTGCGCCGAAAACGGCGACCGAAGAGGTGAAGACCAGCCGAGGCTTGTAGCCCCCGGCCAGCCGGATCGCCTCGAACAGGAAGCGGGTTCCGTCGAGATTGATGCGATAGCCCTTCTCGAAATCGGCCTCGGCCTCGCCGGAAACCACCGCCGCGAGATGGACGATCAGCTCAGGGCGCGATGCGATCAGCGCTTCCGCCTGCCCCGGCACGGAAAGGTCCGAGACCACCGTCTCGAAGGCGAAGGCGGCACCGGCTGGAGCCTGCGCCGCGACGACGTCCTGCGCCGTGACCTTGGAGATGGTCTTGCCACCCAAATGGCCGTCCTTGGCCAGCCGCTCGATGAACTTGCGGCCGGCCATGCCGGCGCCGCCGAGAACGAGAATATGCATTTGGGCTTCCTCCCTATTTTTTTGCTGGCTCTCAGAGAGCAAAGCCGCCATCCGCGAGATGGATCTGGCCGGTGGTGTAGCTCGCCTCGTCAGAGGCGAGATAGACCGCGAGCCAGGCGATCTCCTCGGCCGTGCCGAGCCGGCCCATCGGCTGGCGGTCGATGAAGGCCTGGCGCGCGGCGGCTTCCGTGGTCTTCGTCGCCGCGGCGAGGTCCTTGATGCGCTGGTCGAGCGAGGGCGACTGGATCGTGCCCGGGCAGATCGCGTTGGCGCGGATGCCCTTCTTGATGAAGTCGGCCGCGACCGCCTTGGTCAGGCCGATGACAGCGGCCTTCGTGGTGCCATAGGCATAGCGGTTGGGAATGCCGCGCACGGAGCCGGCGCCCGAGGCGATGTTGACGATCGACCCGGAGCCCTTGGCAAGCATGCCCGGCAGGAACGCCTTGATCGTGCGGTGCATCGAGGTGACGTTGAGGTCGAAGGAGAAGTCCCAGGCCTTGTCGTCGGTGTCGAGAACGGTGCCGTGATGGACGAAGCCGGCGGCGTTCACGAGGATGTCGATTGTCCCGACCTTCTCGGCGAAGTTCTCGACCGCCTTGTTCGAGAGCACGTCGAGCTTGCGCTTCTTGGCCTTCGGAATTCCCTCCAGCAGCGCGACGTCCTTGTCGGTCGCCCAGACCGTCGCGCCTTCCGCGACGAAGGCCTCCGCGATCGCACGGCCGATACCCTGCCCCGCTGCCGTGACGACCGCGATCTTGCCCTTCAAACGTCCCGCCATGATGTCCTCGCTACCTTATGTCCTGGATTGGAATTCAGCCCTTGCCGGCCCTGAAGCTCTCGAGACGCGCCTTCTGGCGCCCCTCGGAATCGAAATTCGCCGGATCGAGCCAGGCCTCGAAGGCCGCCGCGACGGCAGGCCATTCGCTGTCGAGGATGGAGAACCAGGCGGTATCGCGGTTGCGGCCCTTCACCACCTGATGCTGACGGAATAGGCCCTCATACTGGAAGCCGAAGCGCAGTGCGGCGCGCTTGGAGGGCTCGTTCAGGTTGTTGCACTTCCACTCGAAGCGGCGATAGCCCAGCGAGAAGCCATAGGCGCCGCAGAGATGGATCGCCTCGGTTGCGACCCGTGTCCTCTGCAGCACCGGCGAATAGGTGATGTAGCCGACCTCGAAGACGCCATGCTCGGGCCGGATCTCCATCAGCCAGAGATGCCCCTTGGCCTTGCCGTCGGCCTTGTCGATGATCGCGAAGGGCACGATGCCGGCCTTGGCCGCCATCGTCGCAAGCAGATCGCCATAGGCCTCGCGGGTCTGCGGCGGCTGGGCCGGCATCCACTGCCAGATATGGTCGTGGCCGCCATTCACGGCCCAGATCTCGTCGAGATGGCGCGCCGGATCGATCGGCTCAAGACGGCAATAGCGCCCTTCGAGCACGCGCGCGGGCGGGAAGGGCGGCGCCGTCCAGCCTTCGAGCACGGGGTTGGCGGTCGCAGCCGTCTGGGTCGTCATGGCTTGGTCATCTCCTGCCAGCCCGTCAGATCGGTCGAGACCGACCAGTCCGGGCCCAATTCTGCCGCGACGGCAGCGGCGATCGCCTGTCCCTCGGCTTCCCAGGCGCGCTGCTCCGCCGCACTGGGAAAGCGCGAGCGCGCCTCCTGCTCTTCCTCATAGATCGCGTCGAAGGCGTCCATCCATGCCTCCAGCCGGTCGCCAAGCTCCTCCGACAGGCCGAGATCCTCGGCATCGACGGGTTTGCGCCTGCCCTTGGCGTCGAGCGTCCAGAGCCCGCTCAGGCCGAGCCAGGCCGGCGCGATCAGGAGCGTCCCGCTCACGAGCGCGCCTTCAGGTCTTCAGTGAAGAACGGGTTCAGTGGTGCGGACGGGCCATTGCCGGCAAAGCCCCGGAAACTGCCCTCCTCGGCGATCAGCCGGGTCGCCTCGATGAAGGCGGCCCAGGCCGCCCGGGCAAGCGCCCCGCCGATCGAGATCCGGCGCACCCCGAGGGCGGCGATATCGGCAACCGTAAGGCCGAAATCACCATAGACGAGGGCGTTGACCGGCTTGCCTCCGGCCGCCGCGACGATGGTCGCGATCTGCTCGCGCGTCTTCGGGCCGGGCGCATAGAGCACATCCGCGCCGGCTTCCGCATAAGCCTTGATGCGCCGAGCGGATTCAGTCAGCGCATCCGGGTGATTGGTCAGGAAACACTCGGCCCGCGCCGTCAGGACGACCCCGGAGCCGGTCTCGTCGATCGCCTTGCGCGCCGCCCGCACCCGCGCGACGGCGAGATCGAACGCATAGAGCGGATCTTCGGCCCGCCCCGTTGCATCCTCGATCGAAAGCCCGGCGACGCCGGTGGCGACGCAGAGCTTGACGTTCGCCGCCACGCCGTCCGGCGTATCGGCATAGCCGTTCTCGAAATCGGCATTGATCGGCAGGTCCGGCACCGCCTTCACCATCTCGGCGATATGGGCCAGCATCATGTCGCGCGGCACGTCCTGGTCGGCACGCCCCTGCGTGAAGGCGAAGCCGGCGCTGGTCGTTGCCAGCGCCTTGAAGCCCTGTCCGCGCAGCCAGCGCGCCGAGCCGATGTCCCACGGGTTCGGCATCACGAGGCAGCCGGCTTCGTGCAGCGTCCGGAAAGCGTCGACCTGAGGGGAGAAGGTCATTTTAAATCGTTTCAAACGAGCCGGTTTCAGCGGGGCGCCATACTGTCCGCCTTGCGCCATTTTGTCAGCCCTCTCGGCGCGCGCGGCAGGAGCGGCGCCATTGCGCGGGCGGAATAGCGCCGACCGCCACACCCGCGCCGTCATCCCGGACGAAGCAGAGTTCCGGGATCCATCGTAGGGAACTGCGCTCTGCGACGGATCCCGGGGCAAGCCCGGGATGACGGTCGAGATTCGAAAGAATCCCTTGCAACCTCAGTGGTTGTCGCGCGGAACGCCGAACTTCTTGTGGATTTTCTGGTACTTGACCGCCGGCTTCAGCACCATGCCCTCGGAGAGCTCGCCCACGATCTTGCGCTGGATCTCCTGCCAGGGCGTCTGGCTCTTGGGATACTTGTAGCCGCCATTCGCCTTGAACTCGGTCTTGCGCTGCGTCAGCTCGTCATCCGAGATCAGGATGTTGGCGGTGCGCTTCATCAGGTCGATGCGGACCTTGTCGCCGGTCTTGAGCAAGGCGAGCCCGCCCCCGGTCGCAGCTTCCGGCGAGGCGTTGAGGATCGAGGGCGAACCCGAGGTGCCGGACTGGCGCCCGTCGCCGACGCAGGCCAGCGCCGTGACGCCCTTCTTGATCAGGTAATCCGGCGGCCGCATGTTCACCACCTCCGCCGCGCCCGGATAGCCAATCGGACCGACACCGCGGATGAACAGGATGCAGTGCTCGTCGATGGCGAGCGCCGGGTCGTCGATGCGGTGGTGGTAGTCCTCCGGCCCATCGAAGACGATCGCGCGGCCCTCGAAGGCCATCGGGTCCTTCGGGTTCTCCAGATAGCGCTTGCGGAACTCCGGCGTGATCACGCTGGTCTTCATGATCGCGGAGTCGAACAGGTTGCCGGAGAGATTGAGGAACCCGGCCTCCTTCTTCATCGGCTCGTCATAGCTTTTGATGACGTTGCGGTTGACCGCGAAGAAGCCCTTGCAGTTCTCCTCATGGGTGCGGCCGTTGGCCGTGATCGCCGGCTTGAGCTTGCCCTTCTCGAGCAGTTCCGCGATGACCGCCGGCAGGCCGCCGGCGCGGTAGTAGTCCTCGCCGAGATACTCGCCGGCCGGCTGCATGTTGACCAGCAGCGGCGTGTCGTAGCCGATCTTCGTCCAGTCCTCATTGTCGAGCGGAACGCCGATATGCTTGGCGATGGCGTTGACGTGGATCGGCGCATTGGTCGAGCCGCCGATCGCCGAGTTGATGACGATGGTGTTCTCGAAGGCCTCGCGGGTCAGGATCTTCGACGGGATGAGGTTCTCCCAGACCATCTCGACGATGCGCTTGCCGGTGAGATAGGCCATCTCGTAGCGGTCGCGATAGGGCGCGGGGATCGCGGCGGCGCCCGGCAGGGTCATGCCCATCGCCTCGGCCAGCGCGTTCATGGTCGAGGCCGTGCCCATCGTATTGCAGTGGCCGGCCGAAGGCGCCGAGGAGGCGACGAGGTCGACGAAGCCGCGATAGTCGATCTCGCCGGCCGCCATCATCTGGCGCGCCTTCCAGACGATGGTGCCGGAGCCCGTGCGCTCGCCGCGGAAGTCGCCGTTCAGCATCGGCCCGCCCGGCAGCGCGATCGCGGGAATGTCGACGGTGGCGGCGGCCATGATCTGGGCCGGCGTGGTCTTGTCGCAGCCCGTGGTCAGCACGACGCCGTCGAGCGGATAGCCGTAGAGGATCTCGACGAGCGAGAGATATTGCAGGTTGCGGTCGAGCGACGCGGTCGGGCGCTTGCAGGTTTCCTGGATCGGATGGATCGGGAACTCGAAGGGCACACCGCCCATCTCGCGGATGCCGTCGCGGATGCGCGGCGCGAGTTCGAGGTGATGGCGGTTGCAGGGCGCGATGTCGGAGCCGGTCTGGGCGATGCCGATGATCGGCCGGCTGGATTGGAGCTCCTCGCGCGACAGGCCGAAATTCATGGTGCGCTCGATATAGAGCGCGGTCATGTCGGCATTGGCGGGGTTGTCGAACCAGGCCTTCGAGCGCAACTGCTCGGGCTTGATCTTGCGGACGGGCTTCTTGCCTGCGGGTGCTTTGGCCATCCTCGTGCTTCCTCTCGCGCGGACGCGGCGCTAACGGCCGCTTGCCGGTCATTCTTCAAACGCGGGTTATCTTGAAACGATTGTAATCAGGCCATCATGCCGATCGGCCCTGCCGGGGCAAGCCCCCAAACGCGAGATAGTCATACTATTTATGCAGGCCGGATGCGCCGCCGCGCCTTGGCCGGCACGGCGCACGGGCTTGCGTGACGGTGTGTTTTGGAGCCAAGAGTTTGCAGCCGAGAGAAGGCAAGAGCCCGGTATCAGCGGGCCTCCACCGAAACGACCACGCCCAGGGAAACGCCGCCATGCCGCTCCATGTCGTCCCGTCCTTCGCCCGCATCGGCGAGGAGAATGCCTTCGCCGTGCTGGCGCGCGCCACCGAGCTGCAGCGCCAGGGCAAGGACATCATCAATCTCGGCATCGGCCAGCCGGACTTCCCGACGCCGGATCATATCGTCGAGGCGGCCGTGAAGGCCCTGCGCGACGGCCATCACGGCTACACCCCCGCGAACGGCATCCTGCCGCTGCGCGAGGCGGTCTCGGCCGACCTGCACAAGCGTTTCAATGTCGAGGTCTCGCCCGAAAGCGTGATGATCGTGCCCGGCGGCAAGGTCACCATGTTCATGGCGATCCTGATGTTCGGCGAACCCGGCGCGGAAATCCTGTACCCGGACCCCGGTTTCCCGATCTACCGCTCGATGATCGAATATACCGGCGCGACGCCGATCCCGGTGCCGATCCGCGAGGCGAACGGCTTCGCCTTCTCGGCCGAAGAGACGCTCGCGCTGATCACGCCGAAGACGCGACTGCTCATCATCAACTCGCCCGCGAACCCGACCGGCGGCGTCACGCCCAAGGCCGAGGTCGACAAGCTCGTCGCCGGCCTGGCGAAATTCCCGGACGTCGCGATCATGTCCGACGAGATCTACGACCAGATGCTCTATGACGGCGAAGAGCATGTCTGCCTGCTCTCCTACCCTGAAATCCGCGACCGGCTGATCCTGCTGAACGGCTGGTCGAAGACCTATGCCATGACCGGCTGGCGCATGGGCTGGTCGGTCTGGCCGAAACCGCTCTACGACAACGCCCGCAAGCTCGCGGTGAACTCGCATTCCTGCGTCAACGCGCCGGCGCAATGGGCCGGCCTCGCTGCCCTCACCGGGCCGCAGGATGCGGTGGCCACGATGCTCGCCGAGTTCGACCGGCGCCGGAAGGCCGTGGTCAAGGGGCTGAACGCCCTGCCCGGCATCTCCTGCATCGTGCCCAAGGGCGCGTTCTACGCCTTCCCGAACGTCTCCCAGACCGGCTGGAAGGCCAAGAAGCTGGCCTCGGCGCTGCTGGAGGATGCTGGCGTCGCCACGATCGGCGGCCCCGATTTCGGCGTCCATGGCGAGGGCTATATCCGCCTCTCCTATGCCAACTCGCTGCCGAACATCGAGCGCGCGCTGGAGCGGATGGGCACCTTCCTGGCGAGCGCGAAGGCGGCGTGAGCTATCTCTATCTCGCGGCGGCGATCGTCAGCGAGGTCATCGGCACCTCGGCGCTGAAGGCCTCGAACGAATTCACGCGCCTCGTGCCCTCGCTGGTCACGGTCGCGGCTTTCGTCAGCGCCTTCTGGTTCCTGTCGCTGTGCTTACGGACGATTCCCGTCGGCGTCGCCTATGCGATCTGGTCGGGCGTCGGAATCGTCCTGATCAGCGTGATCGCGCGCATCCTGTTCGGCCAGAAGCTCGACGCGCCCGCGCTCATCGGCATGGCGCTGATCGTCGCCGGCGTCCTGGTGATCAACCTGTTCTCGAAGTCGAGCGCGCACTGAGGCGCAGGCCGACGCTCAATCCCGGCGGGCCGTGCTCGCGGTCATCCCCGGATCGACCTTGAAGCTCGACGCCTCGAGCACGGCCGTGCCGATCATCGTCCTCACCGAGACGCGCACCGGCACCATCAGGTTCGTGCCCGCCACCGGCGCCAGCCAGGTGCTGATGTCCTTGTTCTCGATCATGAATTTGGTGCTGGGCCGCAAGGCCCGGTGGCCGGCGATCGGCACATAGCGCACCTGGCAGACCGCGACCGGGCCGCTATAGCCCTCGAGCTTCACCTCGCGCGTGCCGGCATGGCTGAGCTTGATGTCGTAGCGCGCAGCCCCATCGAAGATCTGGAGCGTGCGGTTACAGGCGTTCGCCATGCCCTTGCCGTTGACCGGCATCAGGAAGGCCGAAAGCGGATCGACAATGCCGCGCCGGTGCCCTTCATTCAGCGGCACCCGGTCGGGCTTGGACTCGATCGGCGGCTCGATCTCGACGGCGGCGACGCTGTTGCTGTCGAGCGCCATTCGCACCGTGCGGCTCTCGCTGGAGCTGGCGGAACTGACCGCGAAGCTCGTCGGCGACAGCTTTGCTCCGCTGAAGCTGCCGCTGGCCGCACCCGAGCCGCGCCCGCCGGTGAATCCGCCGATCAGCCCGGTCAGCTTCGCTGCGACATCGAGCTTGTAGCTGGAACCATCGATGCCGCCGCTGAGGCTGGCAGTCCCGAGCGTCAATCCGAGAAGGGAAACATCGTAGCGCGCATCGAGTGAGGCCGCCGAAGCCGGCAGGCTTACAGCAGAGGCGATTCCCAGCGCGAAGAAACCGGCCAGGGACGACGCGATGGCGGGCTTCATCCACTTCCTCCGGAGTTTGGCGTTCATCGGGATATGCACGGCGAATCGGTCTGAATCGTGACCTCATTTGCCCGATTTGGCGAGCGCCAAAGCAAGTCGGCTTGCCCTCTCGCCATCACATCGGCGATAAGAACGGAGTTCGCATGACTTTTCCTTGACGCGCCCGCCAGGCTTGGCTATGGAACCGCGACTTCAATTTGACTTCCGGTGCTCATGTCCGGCACGTCGCGTGTCGGCATTTTTGTTTGAGCCAACCGGTTGGATTTAGGGAACGATACCATGGCGCGCCGTTGCGAACTGACCGGGAAGGCCACCCTGACCGGCCACCTCGTCAGCCACTCGAACCGCAAGACGAAGACCGTCTTCCGGCCGAACCTCGTGAATGTCACGCTGCAGTCGGATGCGCTCGGTCGCTCCGTGCGCCTGCGCATCTCGGCCAACGCGCTCCGCACGGTCGATCATCGCGGCGGCCTCGACGCCTTCCTGATCAAGGCTCCGGCCGGCGATCTCTCGACCGGCGCCCTGACGCTGAAGCGCGACATTGAGAAGAAGCTCGCCACCGCCTGAGCGGGGCGGTACGTCGCGATTGAATGAAGCGGCCGCAAGGCCGCTTTTTTCGTTTTGTTTCCGCTCTCCCCTCGCGGGAGAAGAGCAAGGCCAGCACTCAACCCAGCACGAACTCCAGAATCACGGTCCGCTGCAGGAACGAGAAATTGTCGTCCGAGATCAGGGTCAGGACGGTCCGGCCCTGCTCCAGATGGACGCAAAGCCCTTCCATGTTATCGATCTCGTAGCCGAGATCGGCCTCGATCAGATAGGGACCGTCGAGCAGCGCGCCCGGCTTCAGGCTTGCCGCCGGCACGCGGCGGATCCGCATGCCGACGCCGCGCAGCGGGCGATACCAGCGCTCCAGCAGCAAGAGGTCGCCATCTGGCAGGAAGGCGAGATCGGTGATGTCGAAGCCGTCATGCCTGACGACCTTGAACAGCCCCGGCTGGCGACCGCCCAGGATGAAGCCCTGCGTCGGCTCGTCGTCGGAACCGGATCGTTCGGCGATCGCGACGATCGCGCCCGCCAGCGGCTGGCCGGCCGGCACGACGCCGATCGCCTCCAGCCCTCGATTGTTCGGCAGGCGCTTGACCTCGCGCGGCACCGGCACGACCCGCGCCCGCGCCATGACGCCCTCGCCTGCCCAGTCGAAACGCAGCACGTCATGCGTCCGCTCGACGCCGAGATAGGCGACGCCCTCGGCGATGCAGAGGCTTTCGGTATCGTAATAGCGCGAGCGGTAGAGCGGCCGGCCGGACGCTCCCAGGACCGGCGCCAGCTCGGCCTGCTCCAGACCCTCCAGCCGGCCGTTGCGGGATGCGACCTTCGCCGTCAGCCAGAAGCCGTTGTCTGAAACCGCGACGAGATCAGTGCCGTTCGGTCCACGCCAGAGCCCGGAGAACCCGCCGAAGCGCGAATGGTTGCCGGTCAGCACGAGCCCGCTGCGGAAGGTCAGCTTGCCGAAGCGCGCCTTGTCGGGGCTGCGCGGCTCGAAGGCGGTGATCGGCCGGACCGAGACGGCGACCGGAATGCGGCCGGTTTCCACCGACTCGGCCAAGGCAGGAGTGACGGCGGTACCGGCAAGGCCGGCCAGCGCCGCGCGGCGGGTCAGGCGCATGGAGCCAGGCCGCCCCTCAATGCAGCCGCCGCGACCCGTTCGATGACCTCGCGTTCAGCCCGGCATCCTCCTCGAACAGCTCCGCGAGCTTCTCCGTCATCACGCCGCCGAGTTCCTCGGCATCGACGATGGTGACAGCGCGCCGATAGTAACGGGTCACGTCGTGGCCGATGCCGATGGCGATCAGTTCGACCGGCGAGCGCGTCTCGATCTCGGCGATGATGTGGCGCAGGTGCCGTTCGAGATAATTGCCGGCATTGACCGACAGCGTCGAATCGTCGACCGGCGCGCCGTCCGAGATCACCATCAGGATCTTGCGCTGTTCGGGCCGGGCCAGGATGCGCTTATGGGCCCAATCCAGCGCCTCGCCGTCGATGTTCTCCTTGAGCAGGCCCTCGCGCATCATCAGCCCGAGATTCTTGCGCGCCCGGCGCCAGGGCGCATCCGCCGCCTTGTAGATGATGTGGCGGAGATCGTTGAGGCGGCCGGGATTGGTCGGCTTGCCCGATTGCAGCCAGGCCTCGCGCGACAACCCGCCCTTCCAGGCCCGCGTGGTGAAGCCGAGCAGTTCGACCTTGACGCCGCAGCGCTCCAGCGTCCGGGCCAGGATGTCGGCGCAGGTGGCGGCCACCGTGATCGGCCGGCCGCGCATCGAGCCGGAATTGTCGATCAGCAGCGTCACCACCGTATCGCGGAAATTGACGTCCGATTCCTGCCGGAAGGAGAGCGGCTGGTAGGGATCGATGATGATGCGCGGCAGGCGCGCGGGGTCGAGTGCACCCTCCTCCAGGTCGAACTGCCAGGAGCGGTTCTGTTGTGCCATCAGGCGGCGCTGCAGCCGATTTGCAAGTCTCGCCACGACACCCTGCAGATGCGCCAGCTGCTTGTCGAGATAGGCGCGCAGCCGCGTCAATTCCTCGGCGTCGCAGAGCTCCTCGGCCGTGACCGTCTCGTCGAACTTGACGGTATAGGGCTTGTAATCGGTCTGCGGGCGGCCATCGTTCTTGGATTCGCGCGGGCGCGGTGCTTCGCCCGCCTCCTCGGCGTCCGAATTCTCGTCCTCGTCATCCCAGTCGCCCGAGGGCGCATCGGAGGCCTCGCTCGCCCCCTCCTGCAACTCCTCGGTGGCATCGTCCGAGACCTCGACCTCGGAGCGCTCGCCGGCGCTTTCCTGCTCGGCCTCGCCCTCCTGTTGCTGCTGCTCGTCGGAGGACTGGTCCTGATTGTCCTCGTCCTCCTCCGAATCCTCGCCCTGCGAGCTCTGCTCGGCCATGTCGAGCGAGGCCAGCATGTCGCGCACGGTGCGGGCGAAGGCACGCTGGTCCTCCACCGCCTTGGACAGCCGGTCCAGATCGGCGCCGGCCTTGGCCTCGATCTGCTCGCGCCAGAGATCGACCAGCTTCTGCGCCGATTTCGGCGGCTTCAGGCCGGTCAGCCGTTCGCGCACCATCAGGGCGAGTGCATCCTCCAGCGGCGCGTCGGCTCGGTCGGTGATCTCCTCATAGCGCCCGCCACGGTGGTAGCGGTCCTCCAGCATCGCGGTGATGTTGCCCGCCATGCCGGCCATGCGCCGCGCGCCGACGCATTCGACGCGGGCCTGCTCGACCGCGTCGAACACGGCACGGGCGGCATCGCCTTCCGGCGCGGCGCGGCGATGCACGCTCGCATCATGGCAGGCGAGCCTGAGCGCCATCGAATCGGCGTGCCCGCGCAGCACCGCGACATCCTCGCGCGTCAGCTTGCGCGGCGGCTCCGGCAGGCGGGCTCGCTCGCCGACGAGCGAGGGCTTATCGGCCGCGAAGACGATTTCCATCTCCGGCTTGCGCGCGATCGCCTTCATCGCCGAGGAAATGGCGCGCTTCAGCGGCTCCGCCGGCGCTTCCTTGGTCGTTCCGGGCTTGCGGTTGGAGATGCTCATAGCGCCTTCGCGAAATGGTGGATCCGATGGCCGGCCACGGGATAGTCCTCCATCAGGCCGCATTGCCGATAGCCCAGCTTCGGGTAGAAATCCGGCGCCTGGAGGCTCATCGTACTCAGATAGACGCCGCGCGCACCGTACTCCCGTGCAGTATCCTCAGCCATGGCGACGAGGGCCTCGCCATGGCCCTTGCCGCGATGGACCGCGTCGATCCAGAGCAGGTCGATATGGAGCCATTCCCATTTCAGCTCCCCGATCAGGCCACCGACGATCGCGTCGGCCTCGTCGCGCAGGCTGAGCGCGAGAGGCACGCTGTTGCGGGCTCCGACGACCGCCGCGTTGAAGGCGCTGAGGCCGCCGATGACGGCTTCCCTCGTCGCCGCGACATCGGTCTCGCGCTGGAGGGTAGCCATCGCGGGAACGCGTCAGCTCAGCACGACATTCGCCGCACTCTCCGGCAGTTCCTTGCCGAAGGAGCGCTGGAAGAATTCGGCCACCAGCGTGCGCTCCATCTCGTCGCACTTGTTCAGGAACGTCACCCGGAAGGCAAAGCCGATATCGCCGAAGATCGCGGCGTTCTCGGCCCAGGTGATGACCGTGCGCGGGCTCATCACCGTCGAGAGGTCGCCGTTCATGAAGGCGTTGCGGGTGAGATCGGCGACGCGCACCATCTTGTTGATGACGTCCTTGCCCTCCGGAGTGGTCTGGAAGTGCTTCGACTTCGCCAGCACGATCGCGACCTCGTTGTCATGCGGCAGGTAGTTCAGCGTCGTCACGATCGACCAACGGTCCATCTGGCCCTGGTTGATCTGCTGCGTGCCGTGATAGAGGCCCGAGGTGTCGCCGAGACCGACCGTATTGGCGGTGGCGAACAGGCGGAAGGCGGGATGCGGGCGGATGACGCGCTTCTGGTCGAGCAGCGTCAGCTTGCCGGACTGCTCGAGCACGCGCTGGATCACGAACATCACGTCCGGGCGACCGGCATCATACTCGTCGAAGACCAGCGCGATGTTGTTCTGCAGCGCCCAGGGCAGGATGCCGTCCTGAAACTCGGTGATCTGCTTGCCCTCCTTCAGCACGATCGCGTCCTTGCCGACGAGGTCGAGGCGGGAGACATGGCTGTCGAGGTTGACGCGGACGCAGGGCCAGTTGAGGCGGGCGGCCACCTGCTCGATATGGGTCGACTTGCCGGTGCCGTGATAGCCCGAGATCATCACGCGGCGATTATGCGCGAAGCCGGCGAGGATCGCGATCGTGGTGTCGTGATCGAAGCGGTAGTCCGGGTCGAGATCGGGCACATGCGCCTCGGTCTTGGAATAGGCCGGCACCTCGAGATCCGAATCAATCCCGAAGGTCTGGCGCACCGACAGCTTCATGTCGGGCAGGCCGGCGGCATTCGTCGTTGTCATCATCAGATCTCCGGGCGTGGGACCATGGCCGGGCAAGGCCCGGTTGTCCCAACGCCGACCGAGGAGGGAGGCAATGCCACCCTAATTAAAGCGAAAGCCTTGCAGCGGCAATTCGCAAAGCGCCGGGTCGGGCTTTCGCAAGAGACATGCCGGCAACGGGTCGGATGGCAGTGAAAGCTGTCGTACTGCGTTCCTTAGGCCCGCCCGGCGAGGAGCCTTCCGACGATGCCGGCGATCGCGCCCGCGCCGTCGCGATCGATGTCCAGCCGCTCCGGCATCCGCGTCTGCAACGCCGCCTCGACGGTCGCGGCGAAGGCGGCCGGAGTCGCGGCATCTGGAGCCGAAAGCCGCAGGCATCGCGCGAGACCGGCCCGTTCCATCGCTTCCGCGCGCACCGCCTGCTCGGTCTCCGCCCCTTCGTCGAAGGGCACGACGATCGCCGGCCGACCGGCGGCGACGAGATCGAGCACCGTATTGTAGCCGGCCTGGCTGATCGACAGCGCGCAGCCGGCCAGCAGATCCGGAAAGTCCGGGCGCGCCCATTCGACGGTGACGTTGGGCGAGGCCGATCGTCGCAGGCCCGCGAAATCAGCCTCTGCGACGCCACGACCGACAAGAATTCGCCAGCGTCGCGAGGAGGCCGGAAGACGGGCCGCCTCGACGCACAGCTGGAAGAGTGGCAGCGCCGCAGCGGAACCGCCGCCCGAGACCAGAATCTCGCCATCCTCGTCGCTGCTTCGCTCCGTTCGCAATGACGGCGGCGCCAGATAGCCCGTGTAGTGCAGCCGATCCGCGAGTTCCCGCGCCACCGGCCAGGACGCTTCCAGCGGCAGGAAAGAGCGGTCGCCATGGACCAGGACGGCGTCGAACAGCTCGCTCAGCCGGCGTTCGGCCTCGGCGATCCGCTCCGGTCGCGGCGTCACCAGCACGTCACGCACCGAGGACAGCACCAGCGCCTTCGGATTGGCGTCGCGCGCCGCCGCGATCAGGCCGAGGAATTCGCTCGCCAGTTGCCGCCGACCGAACGGGAAATGCTCGGTGATGACCACGTCCGGCCGGAGCGAGGTCGCGAGCCCGGTGAGCAGCGCCTGCCGCTCCATGAGGCGCGACGCATCGATCGGCTGGCCCGCCTCGTCGAGCAGATTGCGGAAATCGACGCCCTCGGTCTTGACCGGCGGAAGCTGCACGAAGGCGAAGGGTTCGCCCTGCATGCTCCGCAACGGCATGCCACCGCTCGCGAGCGTAACCGCAAAGCCGCTCCCCGCCAGCGCCCGGGCGAGATGCGCCGCGCGCACCAGATGCCCGCTGCCGAGCAGATGCGTCACCGCGATCAGGACCGTCCCGCTCGCCCCCGTCGTGCTCATGGCGGGAGCCCGGCCGAGGCGCGTAGCAGGGTGGCGACGCTGTCGAGACCGGCATCGGCCGAGAAGGCTCCGGTCAACCGCTGATGCGCGGCCCGGCCGAGCATCGCACGTCGCTCCGGAGAACCCGACAGCTCGGCCAGCGCCTGCGCCAAACCGTCGACATCGCCCGGCTGCACCAGCACCCCCTCGACATCCTCGCGCACGAATTCGGGAATGCCGGCGAAATCGGTCGCGACGATCGGCAAGGCCTGGCTCGCCGCCTCCATCACGACATTCGGCAGCCCGTCGCGGTCCCCGTCGCCCGCCTGCCGCGAGGGCAGCACGAAGAGATCGGCCTCGCGCAACGCGGCGACGACCTCGCTCTGCGCCTTGGGCCCTGCCCAAGTGACGCGCCCAGCGAGGCCCAAGGCCAGCGCCTGCGCTTGCAGGGCCTTCAGCTTCTCGCCGCCGCCGATATGGGTCAGCCGCCAATGCAAATCCGCAGGCAGCTTGGCCAACGCGTCCAGCAGATCGTCGAAACCCTTCTTCTCGACCGCCCGGCCGATGGTGACGAAAAGCACCGGGTCGGCCGCGTCGCTGCCATCGCGGCCGGCCCGACTAGGCGGCGCCGGAAAGCGCTGGAGATCGAGCCCGTGATAGACGAGCGCCACCTTGTCGGCCCGGTCGGACAAGCGTTGCAACTCGCGGTGCCCATCCAGCGTGCAGGTCACGCCCCAGGCGGCCGCCGCGATCTTCTCGCGTTTTTCCCAATCCGGCGTCGTCCAGATGTCCTTGGCATGGGCCGAGAAGGACCAGCTCAGGCCCCGCAGCTTGGCCGCATAGGCGATCACCGAGGCCGGCGTATGCAGGTAATGCACATGCAGATGGGTGATCGCGGCCGGCAGTTCGCGCGCCATCACGCAGGCCTGGCCGAAGCGGCGCAGACGGTTGCGCGTCCGGTCGCGCGCGAGATCGCGCAGGAACGTCGGCATCAGCCGCGCGAAGCCGGGTCGCAGCAATGCGCGCAGCACGCCGCGGGCGACCCGCCCCGGCTCCTCGTGCAGATATTCCGGGAGGTAGCTCACCGGCGCCGCAATCTGGTTGTGCATCAGGTGCCGGGCGACATCGGTCGGCCGGCGCAGCGACCAGATCGCGAAGGGCAGGTCGCGTTGTTGCAGGCCGAGAAGTTCCTGCGCGATAAACGTCTCCGACAGGCGCGGATAACCCTTCATCGCAATCGCAATGCGAGGAGCCTGGTCGGCCGCATCGGTTGGGCGGGCGACCTCATTCCACTCGTCGGGCCGACGCCGCGCGTTCATCGCCGGCCGATCAGCATGAAACGGGTATAGTTCTTCGTCGGCAGCGCGCCGGCGAACAGCGTCTCCGACAGCCCTGTCTGAACCTGGAAGGCCTCGAGCGAAGTGACGCAACTGCGATGGTCGGGCTCGCGGACGTAATCGTTCGACTGCAGCAGCAGGGGCAGACCCGGCGGCAGGGTCGCGAGCCAGCCCGGCACATCGTCGAGATGCTCGCAGCTCGTGTTGACGACGAGACCGGGAGCCGGCTCCTGCGCGCTGAAGTCGAGCGCCATCATGTCGGTGGTCAGCGCGCGGAAACGGCCAGCCGCGACGTGGCGGCGGTTCAGCCGCTCGGCTACGGGCGCGCAGGAGGGGTCGAGATCGACACTGACCACGGCCGGGATCGCCAGCCGTTCGTCGGCGAGCAGCATCGCGCCCAGCACGCCATACCACGCGCCCAGCACCCAGACCGGCCCCTGCGGTCGCTGCATCGTCTCGGCGAGCGCATCGATCAGCCAGCGCTTCGAAGCGATCTGCTTGTGGTTGAAGGCGATCCAGATCTCCGGCGGCATCTCGTCGGCGATCAGCCGAGCGAGATCGGCCACGACGCCGTTGCCGGTGAGGGCTGCGACGCCGCGCAGAATGTCATAGAAGGCGTCGGGAGGCGTGTCGCGTGTCATGCCGTATCGGAATGCGGGAAGCAGTATGAAAGCGGCGGGACCATATGCAAGCGCGCCGGTAAAGGCCAGCGACCCGGCCGCGCCGACCGCCGGCACCCTGCTGCCCCATCTCGCGAGTCCGGCCGCCGCCCTGCGCCAGGTTCTCGCGGCCCATGCCGTACGGAACTGCGCCCATATCGTCGAGATCGGCGGCGCCGGCCTGCCGATCACCGGCTTCCTCACGCATCGTCCCGAGACCGTCACGGTGATCGACCCGAAGATCCCGGAATTCTCCGCCACGACGCTGAACGGCGCGCCCTGCCGCCTGCGCCATCGCGCCGCCAAGGTGCAGGAGATCGAGATCGCGCCGGCGGGCCCTTACGCCCTGGTCCTGCTCGGGCTCTCCCTCAAGCCGTTCGGGCGCCAGGCTGCGACCCCGCCCGAACTGCTCGCGCTCGCCGCCGGGGCCGAAATCTTGGTGATCGACTACGCGCTCGATCTGGACCGGGCCCAGGGTCAGATCGGCGCGTTGACGGCGACCCGCCCGGCTCCTCCGATCATCGATCTCGCTTTGACCATCAACAACGAGGCCCTGCGCGCCGCAGGCTTCGACCGCAGGCGTTTCCTCGCCTTCGGTCCAGCTTGATGCCTACGGCTCGTCCCCGACGGGTGTTTTCGGCTTCCTGGTAGCGGCGTTCTTGCGCGACGACCGTCCCGGCGCTGCCGTAGTGGCCACGGGGACGGGGTCCCGCGACGGGGCTTCCTCCTCATGCGCCGCGAGGTCGACGGTTTGGACGGCGACCGCGACGGTCTCGCTCGCGACGACATCGGTCATACCAGCAGGAACATCCACCCTGGCGTCGAGGATGGCGGGGGCGGCATCGTTCTCCTGCTCCGCATCCGCGATCTCCGGCGCGCTGGCGAAGCCGAGCGCACCGAGCGGCTTCTCCCGCCCCCGGATCGTGATCTTGAGCGCTGTCGTGCCGCGATAGCTTCGTCCACTGATCCGGATCGTCTCCTCCGAAACCAGAATGTCGGCCAGCACCCGGCGCGTCGCCAATTCGAGCTGCGCCGCAACCGCAACGGTGTCGCCGACGGTGATCTCGCGCCGACCCATGCTGTCATTCTCGACCGCGCCCGTAATCGCCTGGCCGCTATGGATGCCGATACCGATGCGCAGCGGCAACGGCAGCGCCGCGCCGAACTCGCGATTGAGCGCCTCGACCGCGCGCACGATGTCGCCGGCGGCCGAGATCGCCGCCTGCGCGCCCTTGGCGGTCGTGTCCGACAGCCCGAAGACGGCCATGAAGCCGTCACCATAGAAGGCGTCAATCCGGCCGCCATGGGCGGTGATGGCCTGTGACATCTCGTCGAAGAAGCGGTTGAGCAGGCCGATGAGCTCCTGCGGCAACTGGCGCTCGGAGAGCGCCGAGAAGGCCCGCAGGTCGGCCACGACCACCGTCAGCCCGCGCCGGCCGACGCTCGCATCCGGCTCGAGCTCGCCCGGCGTCGTCGCCTTGAGCCGCGAAGCGAGCAGGATCTGGACCTGCACGTCGTCGCGGGGCCTGATCTGGCAGGCGAGGCGGACACGTTCGGGCGCCGCGATCCGGCGCAGCAGCTTGGCCTCGTTCATGCCTGGCGGCGGCAGCTTGTCACCCCCGTCCAGCACCAGCACGCGGCAGGTGGCGCAGCGCGCCCGACCGCCGCAGAGTGCAGCGTGCGGGATACCGAAGCGCCGGAACATCTCCAGCACGGTGAGCCCCGGAGCAAGCTTGCGTACGCCATGGCCGACGAAGCGCACCGTGATCTGCCTGGTCGTCCGGACCCGGATTTCGCGGATGCCGACGAATCCGATGAAGCAGCCGACGAGCCCGTAGAACACGCCCTTCGCCCAGGTCACGTTCTGGTTGAACATGACGATCTGCGCATCGGTCGTAAAATCCGGCGCGACCGCCATGCCGCCGGCCTCGCGCCCTCCGACCGCGAAGCCGATCAACGCCAGGATCGGGATCAGGATCGCCAGCAGCAGGAAGGGGTCGCGCCAGCGCTGATAGCCGTCGCGCGAGCGCAGCGTGAAATGCAGGCCGATGATGCCGTGGACCCAGACCAGCAGCAGCAGCAGCGATTGCGCCGCCGCGAGCCCCGGCCAGAGCCGGCGCAGCACCGCGCGATAGCTTTCGTCGAGATTGAAGAAGCTCCCCATCACCCGCGTCCCGACGATGTGGTCGATCAGGAAGAGCGGGATCGCCAGGCCCAGCGCGATCTGCAGCATCTCGCGCGCCGGCATCTTGAAGGTGCGGCGCTGCGCCACCCGGATCAGTGCGAAGAGCGGATGCACGATCAGCGCGCCATAGAGCACCACCGTCCCGATCAAGGAATGCCAGAGCCAATAGCGCCACTCCTGCGCCTGCTCCATGGCCTCGACGCCGGCGATACCCATCGCATGGTTGAGGAAATGCGTCGTCGCGAAGAACAGCAGCACCATGCCCGACGCGAAGCGGACATCCCGGCTCCACGACGAAACCTGCTCCATGCCGGCGCCCATGCCGGTACGCCGCGCTCCTGCAGTCTGCTGCAGGCTCATGCCGGCACCTGCTTCGTCAATGCACCTTCTCCCCGTGAAGCGTGTAGTCCGCCAGACGGTAGAGCCGTGAGGCCAGGTCGCGCGACAGCGCCAGACTGAAATCCGGGATCGTCTCGAGCAGTTCGAAGAACAGATCCTTGGGCAGGCGCAGCGCATTGACGTCGCTCTTGGCCGTCACCGCGCCGACATAGCTCTGCCCGCACAGCAGCGGCACATCGCCGATGATGCTGCCGGAGTTGAGCTGCAGCCTCGGGCCGCGCCCATCGGGACTTTCATGCGAGATCTCGACCTCGCCCTGCAGGACCACGTAGACGCCTTCAGGCGTCTCGCCCTCTGCGATGATCTGCGTGCCCGCATCGAAATGGAGCTTTTCGCCCATCAGCGCGACGAGTTTGAGCCGCGGCGGCGGGAGCGATCGGAACAGGGGAAGCCGGCCCAGGGACGAAATATCCGCTTCGAGTGTCATGAGCGCGCCTCCATCCGCTCGACGCCGTTGCGCCGTCGCAAGGGGGCGATGGCGGCGTCGTCGGCATCCGCGCCGTCCCCGCTTTCAATCGTCCCGGACGGGCCGTTGAAGACGATCCGCAACGGAATGCCATCGACGAGACTAGCATCCCCGACGAGAAGGAACAGTGTCATGCCCGCGCAATGTTCGCGCAACCGGGCCAGGACCTTGTCAGGCTCGCTCGATGTCGACAGGAAGGAGCCCATATCCAGCACCGCGATCTGGGGCGCCTTGATCAGGGCCTGGGCCAGCGGCACGGCGAGCTTCAGCCTGGTCGGCAGGAAGCGGCCGCGGATGCCGCAATCCGTGTTGAGGCCGATCCGGTAGAGATCGCCGTCGAGCCCCGCCCGCGCCAGCGCCTTGCGCACGATCATCGCGACCTTCCTGTTCGCGTCGGCGATGCCGTGACCGACGCGCCCGAACATCAGGTTGTCGCGCAGGCTGGCGCCGAGCATGACCTTGTCGGGGTCGTAGAAATGCACGTCCTCCGCGGCATCCGCCGGGAGGTGCTCCTTAAAGCTCGCCCGCGCCCGCAGGATGCGTCGTTGCAGGCGCTCGTCGAGCAGGTTGAGCCGGTGCTTGGGCTCGATATAGCCCAACGCCAATGCGACGAGGTCCCGCTCGGCCGTCGCATCGAGCGGAGTCCGCATGTCGTGTTTCGTGAGCAGCACCGCGAGCTCGCCGAGCCTGTCGAAATCGAGTCCTGAGCCAAAGGAGTATCGCTCGAACAAGGCATGGCCCTGCGGCAGCCCGGCGAAGATCTCGACGACGGTCGCGGCAATCCGCGAGCCGACCTCGACCAGCGGCTCAATCAACGATTCCGCCTTCAGGATCGCATGCGCATAGGGCTCGAACAGCAGCGTCTCGTTGGCGAAGCGCGG
This sequence comes from Allobosea sp. GW822-FHT03F07, assembly GCF_058801345.1. Taxonomy (NCBI): domain Bacteria; kingdom Pseudomonadati; phylum Pseudomonadota; class Alphaproteobacteria; order Hyphomicrobiales; family Alloboseaceae; genus Allobosea; species Allobosea sp. GW822-FHT03F07. The sequence goes on along the minus strand of NZ_JBXAND010000001.1, from coordinate 157,939 downwards.
CCCCATGCGGGCGCCAAAGATCAGGTTCTCGGCGATGCTGGCATTGGCATTGTAGCGCTCGGGGTCGAAGGGCGTGATCAGCCCCGCGAGCTTGCTCCGGGCGAGCTCTTCCGCCACCGCCCAGCGTGCGTCGACGATCTGCGCCTTGGCCTCTGGCCGCAGCGAGGCGGTGACCTTGCCGTCGAGGCCGAGCTCGTAGACATCCTCCGCGCAGCCGAGCACATCGAGAACGGCCCTGACACGATCCGCGAGCGCGACGTCGTCCGCCACGCCGGCACCTTCGTAATCGGTCCAGTCCGCCTCGAACGGCAGCGGCGTATTGCCGGAGCGGATCGCCTCCAGGAAGCGCTTATGCTCGCTGGAGGAGACCTTGCCGGCCGGCTTGAGGCTCGGACGGCGGCGCTTCAGGGGCAGCAGGATGTTGTCGCGGATCGTACCCGCGATGATCTCGGTCTCGTGGCCTGCATAGCCGATCAGATGGCTCGCCCGCTCGACCGACATCCGCGACAGCGGCACGCCGTCGATGACGACGCGGCCCGAATAGCTCATCGCCTGACGGCCCAGGATGCGCCCGAGCACCTCGATCGCACCGCCATGCGGGCCGATCACGGCGACCATTCCGGGGCGCGGGATGCGCGCCGACAGCGGTGTCAGCAGGGGCTGGCCACGATTGTCCAGCATCTGCACGCCGTCGAGCCTGATCTCGCCCTTCGCGGGCAGCCGGGTGACGCCGTCGGCCTCGTCCAGCTCGACCGTCTCATCATTGTTGAACTGCGCGATCACCTGCTCGTATTTGATCGTGACGTCGTTGCGCTGCTGGTCCCAGTCGATCAGCTCCTTGATCGGCGCCGGCAGGTCGCGATAGGCGGCGATCACGGCGACGAGCTGGCCGATGTCGAGCCGGCCCTGCAGAGCGAAGAAGCCGCCGATTGCGTAGAAGAAGAACGGCGTGATCTGGGCGAGCAGGTTGTTGAGGAACTTGACCGCGAATTTGCGCTTGTAGAGCGCGTAGCGGATGTCGAAGAGCCGGCCCAGCCGCCCGGCGATATCGGACTGCACATAGGTCGTAGCCCCATGGCCCTGGATGGTCGGCCCGGCATCGACGATCTCGCCGATGCGGCCCGCGAGCTGGCGCGAGGCGATCTGCCGCTCGCGCCCCAGGCGTAGCTGCTCGCGGCGCAGGATCGGGATGATGATAGCCTGAGCCAGGACGATCAGGAGCGCGATCGAGCCCAGCCAGACGCTCTGCGCCATGATGAAGACCAGCGCGGTCAGCGCCTGCGACAGCAGGAAGACCGGCTGGATGAAGGCATCGCCGACGAAGCCGCCGATCGGCTCGACCTCGTCCTTGATCATGCTGGCGACCTCGGCCGGCTTGACCGCGCGGATATCCTCCGGCCGGAAGCGCATGAGCTGGCTGAACAGGTCGTAGCGCATGCGCCTGAGCATGCGCTCGCCGAGAATGCCCTTGCGGACGTTGATGACATATTTGAAGGCGCCGTTGACCAGCACCAGGAAGAGGAAATAGCCGCTGAGGCCCAGCAGAAGGCCGAGCTGGCCGACCTGGAAACCTTCGAACAGCCTGAAGCTGGCCCCGCCGAGGAAGGACGGCAGGCTCACGGTGAACTCGAGCAGCGTGGCTGTGGTCTTGCCGCCCTTGAACGCCCCGCCCTGTATGGCGTCGTTGACGATCCGCTTCGGTACGTCGAAGGACGCCCAGGTGAACGGGATCGAGGCGAGGATGATCAGCAGGACGATGATCTGTTCGCCGCGGCTCTTCTCCCAGACATATCGGAAGAGGTTGGTCTCCAACGGCAATCCTGTCCGGCGCGCCAGGCCGCGCGCCCGTCTCTCGACCTGGTGCGATCATATGTGTGTCAGCTTAGCGCCGAGCGCAATGGAGGCTGGCGCCGACGGCCGCATCGTGCCCGCCATCATTGGCGCAGCTGCCAAGCTCCACATCGGGACATCGGCCAGGGCGAATTCCGCTTCGCCGACCGTTGCTTGCCCGTCATCCTCGCGCGCTAATCCCCGCCGCCGTGACACGGTCGGTCGAAAGCCGTTGGCAAGACGGCACTTTCCACGTCTAGTGACATTGTGATCTTGTGGCGGGCAGATAGGCGTTCCGGCGAAGGCGGCTGATGGATATTCTGCGGATCAGCGATTTGCGTATCGGCTTCACGGTCCACGGGCTTGCTCGCGATGTCGTGAAGGGCGTCAGCCTGCGCGTGCCCGCCGGCAAGACGGTCGCGCTCGTCGGCGAATCCGGCTCCGGCAAATCGGTGATCTCGCAGGCGATCATGGGGCTCCTGCCGCGCGCCGGCGCCATCACCGGCGGCGAGATCCTGTTCCGCGATCCGCTCGCACCGGAGACGTCGATCGACATCGCCGGCCTGCCCGCCGAGGGCAAGGAGATCCGCGCGCTGCGCGGCGGGCGCATCGGCATGATCTTCCAGGAGCCGATGTCCTCGCTCTCGCCGGTCCACACCATCGGCAACCAGATCGAGGAAGCGCTGCTGCTGCACCGGCCGATGCCGAAGGCACAGGCGCGCCCTCTGATCGAAACCATGCTCGGCCGCGTCGGCTTCAAGGACCCCGCCCGCGCCTTCGGCCTATACTCCTTCGAGCTTTCCGGCGGCCTGCGCCAGCGCGCCATGCTGGCCATGGCGCTGATCTGCCAGCCGGCCTTGCTGATCGCCGATGAGCCGACAACTGCGCTCGACGTCACCATCCAGGCCCAGGTGCTCGACCTGATGCGCGATCTCCAGGCCGAGATGGGCATGGCGATCCTGCTCATCACCCATGACCTCGGCGTCGTCGCCAACATGGCCGACGAGGTCGTGGTGATCTATCACGGCGAGATCATGGAGAGCGGCCCGGTCGAGGACATCTTCCGCCGCCCGCGCCACCCCTATCTCAAGGCCCTGCTCAAGGCCTCGCCGCATTTCGACATGGAGGAGGGCGAGCGGCTGGTCGCCCTGCGGGAAGCGAGGCCGCGGCCGCCTGCAGCGCCGCGCCCCGTCGAAACCGCGCCACGCCAGGGCGAGGCCCAGCCGTTGCTGAGCGTGCGCGGACTGCGCAAGACCTACACCACCGGCTCGCGCAGCTTCTTCGGCAAGGGCACGCAGCATACGGTGCTCGCCGTCGACGATGTCAGCTTCGACATCAGGCGTGGCGAATGCCTCGGCCTCGTCGGCGAAAGCGGCTGCGGCAAGACCACCGTCAGCAAGATCGTGATGCGCGCCGTTACCCCCGATGCCGGCTCGATCCACTTCGATGACGGCCATCGCGAGACCGATGTGCTCGCTCTCGAGGACGAGGAACTGCGCGCCTTCCGGCCCCGCGTCCAGATGATCTTCCAGGACCCGGTCTCCTCGCTCTCGCCGCGCATGACCGTGATGAACATCCTGCGCGAACCGCTCGCCATCCACGACAAGGGCAGCGGCGGCGACCAGACCGCGCGAGTGAAGTCGCTGATGGAGGATGTCGGGCTCGATCCGCGCTTCCTCAACCGCTATCCGCACTCCTTCTCCGGCGGCCAGCGCCAGCGCATCGGCATCGCCCGGGCGCTCGCGCTCGATCCGGACCTCATCATCTGCGACGAGCCCGTCTCGGCACTCGACGTCTCCGTCCAGGCCCAGATCCTCAATCTCCTCAAGGATCTCCAGGCCGAGCGCGGCCTGACCTTCCTGTTCATCTCGCACAACCTCGCGGTGGTGAACTACATGGCCGACCGCATCGCGGTGATGGCCAATGGCCGCATCGTCGAGATCGCGCCGCGCCATGCCTTGTTCTCGCGGCCGGTCCATCCCTATACCAGGGCGCTTCTGCGCTCGGTGCCATACGCCGATCTCGACCGGAAGCTCGACTTCAAACTTGCCGCGCCGGGCGGGGCCTCCGACGCCACGCACTGGGCGCCCGCCTTCAGGCGTGATCGCGACGGAGAGGCCCTGACGCACCTTGCGCTCGGCGACGGGCATTTCGTCCTGGCCCGCCCGAACGCCGATATTCGGGAGATGGCCTGATGTGGGAGGTGGCTCGATGAAAGCGCATCGTCCGACACGCCGCGGCGCCTTGCTGCTCGGTTCCGCCGCACTCGCCGCGGCCGGCCTGCCGCGGCTGGCTCCAGCCGCCTCCACGAAGCCGACGGAGCTGATCGACAGCCCCTTCCTCGCGCGGCAGGTCGCGGCGGGAACCCTGCCGCCGATCGAGCAGCGCGTGCCGCTGGCGCCCCGCATCGTCGATGTCTCCGGCGAGGACCGCGAGCCCGGCCGCCATGGCGGCACCATGCGGATGCTGATGGGCGACCAGCGCGACATCCGCATGATGACGCTCTACGGCTACACACGGCTCGTCGGCTACGACCAGAACCTCGAGATCGCGCCGGACGTGCTGGAGAGCTACGAGGTCCAGGAAGGCCGAATCTTCACGCTGCGGCTGCGCCCCGGCCATCGCTGGTCGAACGGAGCTCCGTTCACGGCGGAGGATTTCCGCTACTGGTGGGTCCATGTCGCCAACAACCGGCGTCTCTCGCCGGGCGGCCCGCCCCAGGCGCTGCTGGCCGGCGGCGAGCCTCCTCTCTTCGAGGTGCTGAGCCCGACCGAGATCCGCTACAGCTGGGCCAAGCCCAACCCGATCTTCCTGCCTTCACTCGCCGGCGCGCAACCGACCTATATCTGCATGCCCTCGGGCTATCTGAAGCAGTTCCACATCGACCATGCCGACCCCGTGACGCTGCATTCGCGCGTCAAGCAGGCCCGCGTTCGCGACTGGGGCGCGCTACATGAGCGGCTCTCGCGCATGTACCGGCCGGAGAATCCGGACCTCCCGACCCTCGACCCCTGGCGGAACGTCACGCCGCTGCCGGCCGAGCAGTTCACCTTCCAGCGCAACCCCTATTTCCACCGCATCGACCAGAACGGCCGACAGCTCCCCTATGTCGACGAAACGACGCTAACGGTCGGCACCAGCTCGCTCGTGCCCGCCAAGGCAGCCGCCGGCGAGGCCGATCTGCAGGCGCGCTATCTGCGCTTCGACAACTACACTTTCCTGAAGGACGCCTCGAAGCGCATGAACTTCGATGTCCGGCTGTGGAAGCGGGCCGAAGGTTCCTACTTCGCGCTGATGCCCAACATGAACGCGATCGACCCCGTCTGGCGCGATCTCAACCGCGACCTGCGCTATCGCCGGGCGCTGTCGGTGGCGCTCAACCGCACCGACATCAACAAGGTCATCTTCTTCGGCCTGGCGCAGGAAAGCGGCAACACCGCCTTGCCCGAAAGCCCGCTCTACAACGCCGACTATGCCCGGATGTGGATGCAGCACGACCCGGCGCTCGCCAACAAGCTTCTCGACGAGGCTGGCCTGTCCAAGCGAGGCGTCGACGGCATCCGCCTGCTGCCGGACGGACGCAAGCTCGAATTCACCATTGAGACGGCCGGCGAGAGCACCGAGGAGACCGACATCCTCGACCTGATCAAGCAGGATCTCTACGAAGTCGGGATCAAGGTCTATCCGCGCTCGACCCAGCGCGACGTCTTCCGCCGCCGCATCATCGCCGGCCAGACCATCATGTCGGCCTGGGCCGGCATGGACAACGGCCTGGTCTCGGCCGACATGGAGCCTGACGCGCTGGCGCCGACCTCGACGGCGCAGTTCAACTGGCCGCGCTGGGGCCAGTATCTCGAAAGCGGCGGCCGCGAAGGCGAGGAGCCCGACATGGCCGAGGTCCGCGAACTCGTCGTGCTCTACAACGAATGGCGCGCCAGCGTGACCCATGGACAGCGCCGGGAAATCTGGCAGCGCATGCTGCAGATCAATGCCGAACAGCTCTTCGCGATCGGCGTGATCAACGGCACGCTGCAGCCTGTCGTTGTCTCCCGGAATCTGCGCAACGTGCCGCAGAAGGGTCTCTACAGCTTCGAGCCCGGCGCCTTCTTTGGCCGCTACATGCCGGACACCTTCTGGTTCGACCTGCTGAAGACCGCCAGCCTGGACAAGGCGAAGAGCTGAACCGTGCTGCTGAAATACATTCTCAAGCGCATCCTGGTGATGATCCCGACGCTGCTGATCACCAGCATGCTGATCTTCACCGTGATCAATCTGCCCGAAGGCGACTATTTCGAGACGCTCGCCGCCGAGATGCAGGCGCAAGGCGAGAAGGCCGACCTCTCCCGCATCGAGTTCCTGAAGAAGGAATACGGTTTCGACCGGCCGGTGACGGAACGCTATTTCTGGTGGGTCGCAGGCCTGCTCCAGGGCGATATGGGTTACTCATTCGAGTATCAGCGCCCGGTTCGGGAGGTCGTCGGCGACCGGCTGCTGCTGACCATGATCGTCTCCTTCGTGACGATCATCTTCACCTGGGTCGTCGCCTTCCCGATCGGCATCTATTCGGCGACGCATCAATATAGCTGGGGCGACTACGGCCTGACCTTCATCGGGCTGATCGGCCTCGCCGTGCCGCACTTCCTGCTGGCGCTGGTTTTCATGTACTTTGCCAATGTCTGGTTCGGTACCTCGATAGGTGGGCTCGTCGACCCGCAATACCTCAATCAGCCCTGGAGCTGGGCCAAGGTGCGCTCCGTGCTGGAGCATCTCTGGATTCCGGTGATCATCATCGGCGCCGGCGGCACGGCGGGCATGATCCGCTCGGTCCGCGCCAACCTGCTCGACGAGTTGCAGAAGCAGTACTACGTCACCGCCCGCGCCAAGGGCCTGCCTCCGGGCAAGGCGCTGAGGAAATATCCCCTGCGCATGTCGTTGAACTTCTTCGTCTCCGACATCGGCGATATCCTGCCCTCGATCGTATCCGGCGCCGAGATCGTCGCGATCGTGCTCTCGCTGCAGACGACCGGCCCGCTGCTGATCCGCGCCTTGCAGAGCCAGGACATGTATCTCGCCGGCTCCTTCCTGATGTTCCTCTCCTTCCTGACCGTCATCGGCGTGCTGATCTCGGATATCGCGCTCGCGATCCTCGATCCGCGCATCCGCCTGCAGGGGGCGGCGACCAAGTGACCCAGGCTTCGACATCGACGCTTTCGGCATCGCCCCTGCCACCGGACGGCGCGGCTCTGCCACACACGGCCTCGACCGCGCCCTTCGAGCCCATGGCGGTCGAGGTGATGACGCCGGAACAGGAGCGCGTCTACCTCGCCTCGCAATGGCAGCTGATGTGGTGGAAGTTCCGCCGCCACAAGCTCGCGTTGATCTCGGGCGTGGTCATCCTGGTGATCTATGCCATGGCCGCCTTCGCCGAGTTCCTGGCGCCCTATCACTACACGACACGCAACACCGATTTCATCCGCGCGCCCCGGCAGGAAGTGCATCTCTTCCATGAGGGCCGGCTCATCGGCCCCTTCGTCTACCCTTACGTCCAGCGGCTCAATATGGAGAATCTGAAGCGCGAATATACGGTCGACCGCACGCGGCCGCAGCCCCTGCGCTTCTTCTGCCATGGCGACGACACCTACGTCTTCTGGGCGATGATCCCCGGCAGTTGGCGCCTCGTCTGCCCGCCCAAGGACGGAACGCTCTTCCTGCTGGGCTCCGACCGGCTCGGCCGCGACATGCTCTCGCGCATCCTCTACGGCGGCCGCATCTCGCTCTCGATCGGCCTGCTCGGCGTCGCCGTCTCCTTCGTGCTCGGCGTCATCATCGGCGGCATCGCGGGCTATTACGGCGGCAAGGTCGACCTCTTCGTCCAGCGCCTCATCGAGATCGTGCAGTCGCTGCCGCATATCCCGCTCTGGCTGGCGCTGGCCTCGATCATGCCGCCCTCCTGGAGCCCGCTGCTGGTCTATTTCGGCATCACGGTCATCCTCGGCCTGATGGACTGGACCGGGCTTGCCCGCGCCGTGCGCTCGAAACTGCTCTCGCTGCGCGAGGAGGATTACGTCGTCGCGGCCCAACTCATGGGGGCGAAGCCCGCCCGCATCATCGGGTTGCACCTGATACCCGGCTTCATGAGCCATCTGATCGCCTCGGCGACGATCACCATCCCCAAGACCATCCTCGGCGAGACCGCGCTGAGCTTCCTCGGCCTCGGCCTCCGGCCGCCGATCACGAGCTGGGGCGTGATGCTGAACGAGGCACAGAACATCAATGTGGTGGCGCTCTATCCCTGGTTGCTCTATCCGGTCGTTCCGGTGATCCTGATCATCCTGGCCTTCAACTTCCTCGGCGACGGCCTGCGCGACGCGGCCGATCCGTATCGCTGAGGGCGCGGCAGCCCTTTCTGAACCCGACCCCGGTGCGCATCGCCTTTCACACGCCGCTCAATACCTATGATGACGGTCGCATCTCCGGCGACCGCCGCATGGCGCATCAGCTCGTCGCGGTCCTGGAAGGGCTCGGTCACGTCGTCCGGCCGGTCTTGGCGGCGCGCGACTTCATGCCGACGGCGGATGCCGAGCGCCTGGCGCGCCATCGCGATGCGGCAGCCAGCCATGCGGAGGCTATGCTGGCACAGTGGAGCGCTGGCGCTCCTGCTCCCGAGCTCTGGTTCACCTATCACAATTACTACAAGGCGCCTGATCTGCTCGGGCCGGCCATCGTCGGGAAGCTCGGCATCCCGTATGTCGTCGCCGAGGCCAGCGACGCCGAACGCCGCGCCAGTGGTGAGTGGGCCGCCCACACAAGGATCGTTCGCGCGGGCCTGAGCGCTGCTGACCTGCACCTCCATTTCACCGATCGCGACCGGCAGGGGCTGGAGCCCTGGCGATCGCCGCACACAGCCCTCCTCGAACTGCCGCCCTTCATCGCCTTCCCGGACGAACCGCCCCGACAGGTCGGCGACGCGACAGTGCCACGCCTGGTGACCGTCGCGATGATGCGCGAGGGCACCAAGCAGAACAGCTACCTAACGCTCGCCCGCGTGCTCGGCCATGTCGCCGACCGCCCCTGGACCTTGACCGTGATCGGCGACGGCCGCCAGCGCGCCGAGATCGAGCGCGCCTTTGCCGGCCTGCCCCAAGGCCGGATCGGCTGGCTGGGCGCCATCCCACATGATCGCGTCGTCGCCGAAATGGCCGCCCATGACGTCTTCATCTGGCCGGGCGTCCGCGAGGCCTATGGGCTGGTCTATCTCGAGGCGCAGGCGGTCGGCCTGCCGATCGTCGCCTTCGACAGCGGCGGCGTCTCCGCCACCGTGCGCAGCGGCGAGACCGCCCTGCTCGCGCCCGAGGGCGACGAGGCCGCGCTGGCCGCGGCGCTGCTGAACCTGCTCGACGACAGGGCCTTGCGCCGTTCGATGGGACGGGCCGCGCGCCGCTTCGCCTTGATCGAGCGCAATCCTGAGAAGGCCGCGCTCATCCTGGAACGCGGGCTGGCGCTGGCCGTCGCCAATCGCGCTGCGCGCCCGCATGCCGCGACGGTCGAGCCGAGGACATGAGCCCGGCTTCTGACGACGCGCTCTGGCTGCCGTTCGAAGCCGAGCTGGACCGCTGGAGCGAGGCCGACCGGCAGATCCGGCTCTGGCTGCGCGACGACGACGCGATCGAACCGAGTCCCGCACTCGACCGGCTTGGGGGGCTCGGCGAGCGCTTCGGCCTGCCTGTTCTGCTCGCCGTCATCCCGATGCTGGCGGAGCCGGCTCTTGCGAGCGCGTTGCGGAACATGCCCTCGCTCCGGCCCTGCCAGCATGGCTGCTGGCACCGCAACCACGCGGCAGATGGAGCGAAGAAATCCGAGTTCGGCGGGCTGCGTCCCGCCGCTGCCATCAGCGCCGAAATCTGCGAGGCGCGTGGCCGCCTCGAGAACCTGTTCGGCTCGGAGTTGCTGCCTGTCTTCGTGCCGCCCTGGAACCGGATCGACCCCGGCCATGCCGCGCTCCTGCCGGCGCTCGGCTTCCGGGGCCTCTCCTGCTTTCGCGGCTACAAGCTCGGCCCCGCCGGCGGCCCACACCTCGGCAACACCGATCTCGATGTCATCGACTGGGGCAGCCGTACCGGTCGCCGACCCGAGAACCTCGTCGCCGAGGCCTGCCGCCTTCTCGCGGCGAAGCGAGAGGCCTCCGCGGCCAGCGAAGACGCCTTCGGTGTCCTCATGCATCATCGCGATCATGACGCGACCGCCTGGGGCGTCCTCGAAAGCTTTCTCGCGCGCGCCACCCGGCATCCGGCGGTGATTGCGATCGATCCGCGCTCGCTGTTCCAGCTCGCGTGAAGGGCCCGGCAATGCCGGAAAGCAGGCCTCCCCAGTTTGCCGCCCGGCTCACCTCGGCTACACTCCGGGGAACCGGCCCTGCATCGCAACGTTGAGCGCTTATGAAAAAGCTGATCTCCGCCATCGCCGTCGCTGCGACGCTCGCAGCCTGCACCTCCTCGCGCCTGCAGCGCGTCGAGCAGGCGCCGCCCGCCTCGCCGACAAAACGGATCATCATCGTCGGCAACGAAGTAACTCTGCCCGACGGCTCGCGCTCGACGCTCGACCCCGCTGGCGGCTTCCTGCTCCCCAATGGCGAACGTGTCGCACGCGATGCCCGCGGCGCGTTGGTGCTACCCAATGGCAGCCGCTGCCTGCCCGCCGCCGGCGGCTATACCTGTCCCTGATTGGAATCATTCTCCCCTGGCGACGGCAGCGGGCTTGGATCGGACCGGACCACGCGCTATAAGCGGGCTGCGTATTCTCAGGTGCGTTCGTCCTCGCTACGAGGTCGTCTGACCTATCTGCGGGGGGCGACGCGGATATGCCATCAAATGTCGTCGACCTCGCAGGCGCGGAGCGTGCGCCGCGCAGCCCGCATGCGCCGCGGGTCCTGATCTACAGCCACGACACCTTCGGCCTCGGCCATATCCGCCGCTGCCGCGCGATCGCCAATTCGCTGGTCGCGAGCTATCCTCATATATCAGTGATCATCGTCTCGGGTTCGTCGGTGATCTCGAGCTTCCAGTTCGGCGACGGCGTCGACTATGTCCGCATCCCCGGCATCGAGAAGCAGAGCGACGGCCGCTACGGGCCGCACCATCTCAATCTCGACCTCAACGATACGATCCGCCTGCGCACCGACATCATCAAGCAGGTCGTGCTCTCCTTCGATCCCGACGTCGTCATCGTCGACAAGGAGCCGGTCGGGCTCCGCGGCGAGCTCGTGCCGGCGCTCGACATCCTGCGTCGCCGCGGCGCGCGCATCGTACTCGGCCTGCGCGACGTGCTCGACGAACCCGCCAAGCTCTACGAGGAATGGCGCCACAGCGGCGCGCTCGAGGCGCTCGACCAGACCTATGACGACATCTTCGTCTACGGCCTGGAGGGCATCTACCAGCCGCTCGGCGGCCTGCCGAACCAGCATCTCTTCGCCCACAAGGTGCGCTACACCGGCTATCTCAAGCGCGCCGTGCCAAGCCCGATGCCGCCGAACCGCTATCCGCGCATCACCAAGGGCCCCTTCATCCTGGTGACGCCGGGCGGCGGCGGCGATGGCGCAGGCGTGATCGATTGGGTCATTTCGGCCTATGAGGCCGACCCGACGATAGCCTTGCCGGCCCTGATCGTGTTCGGGCCGTTCATGTCGCGCGAACGCCGCAAGGACTTCGCCGAGCGCATCGCCCGCATCCCCAAGCTGGAGAGCCTGGGCTTCGAGCCGCGTCTCGAACTGCTGATGAACCGCGCCCACTGCGTCGTGGCGATGGGCGGCTACAACACCTTCTGCGAGGTGCTCTCCTTCGACAAGCCGGCGCTGATCGTGCCGCGCGTCAAGCCGCGCCTCGAACAGGCGATCCGCGCCGAGCGGGCCGACGAACTCTCGCTGATCACCGTGCTCCACGACCCTTCGCAGAACGGCGAGGCCGAGCGCGACCCGCTGGTGATGGCCGCCGCCCTGCATGCCCTGCCCCGGCGCACCCCGCCGTCCCAGGCCTTCGTGCCGAGCCTGCTCGACGGCCTGCCGGCGATCAGCCGCGCGCTCGCCGACAACCTCTCCATGCCGATCCGCGGCCGCCTGCTGGCCCAGAACGCTGCGGTGACGAGCTAGCCTGCGCCGCCGGTCCCGACCCTCCGCCGCATCGCCACCGCGGGCGATGGACAAGCGCGGATAAAGTTTTCAATATATCAGCGATCGGGAGATCGGAGGCGTCGCAGCGACGCCGTTCCGGAGGAGATGCCTGCCATGGCCACGCTGCTGTTCAAGAACTTCGCCCTGCTCGAACCCGACCATGGCGAAGTCCGCGCAGGCTACGAGTTGCTGATCGAAGGCGACAAGATCCGCGAGCTTTCCGACAAGCCGATCAGGACCGCGACGGCCGACATCGTCGATTGCGGCGGACGCACCCTGATGCCCGGCCTGATCGACAGCCATGTCCATGTCTTCCTGTCGGAGGTCGTGATCCGCTCGATGGAGAGCATGCCGCTCACCTTGATGACGGCGCGCGCCATTGGCCTGATGAAAGGCATGATCGACCGCGGCTTCACCACGGTGCGCGACACCGGCGGCGCCGACTGGGGCATCAAGGAAGCCGTCGAGACCGGCCATGTCGCGGCGCCCCGCCTGTTCATCGCCGGCCAGGCGATCGGCCCGACCGGCGGCCATAGCGACCCGCGCCGGCGCACCGATTTCGGCACGCGCTGCCAGTGCTGCAACGCCATGGCCTATACGATGAATGTCTCCGACGGCGTCTCCTCGGTGCGCAAATCGGTGCGCGAGCAGATGCGGCTCGGCGCCGACCACATCAAGATCATGATGTCGGGCGGCGTCGCCTCGCCTTACGATCCGCTCGACTCGCTCCAGTTCAGCCTCGACGAGGTCCGCACCGCCGTCGAGGAAGCCGCCGCCTTCGGCCGCTATGTCTGCGCCCATGCCTATACGCCGGAGGCGATCACCCGTGCCGCCAATTGCGGCGTGCGCGCCATCGAGCACGGCAATCTGATCGACGACGCCTCCGCCAGGCTGATGGCCGAGAAGGGCATGTTCCTCACCGCCAACCTCGTCGCCTATTACGCGATGAAGGAGCGTGCGGCCGAATTCGGCATGAATGGCGACATGCTCGCCAAGAACGACCTCGTCATCGACGGCGGCCTGCGCTCACTCGAGATCTGCAAGCGCGCCGGCGTGCCCGTCGCCTATGGCTCGGACCTGCTCGGCCAGCTCCAGGTCGACCAGTCCCGGGAGTTCCTGCTGCGTCGCGAGGTGCTGTCGCCGATCGAGATCATCCGCTCGGCGACGACCGTCGGCGCCCAGCTCCTGCGCATGGAAGGCAAGCTTGGCACGCTGCGTGCTGGGGCCTTCGCGGATATGATCCTGATCGACGGCAACCCGCTCGAAGACCTGGCCCTACTGCAGGACCAGGGAGCGCGGCTACCGATCATCATGAAGGGCGGCGTGTTCCACAAGAACATGCTCAACTGAGCCTCGCCTCTCCCGGGGCGCTGCCGCGCATAGGGAACGGCGATGCGAGGCATAGGGAAGAATCGGATTGACTGTCCGAGGGTGCATCCGCAGCCTTCGGACGCGATCCGGCAAAAGTTCGGACGTCGGGATTTGGGCAAGGCCAGGGTCGGGGTGGCATCGTTGAGCGGCGTCAGGGAAACACAGGCTGCAAGCTGGTCACCGCTGGGCCGCGGAGGCGTGGCGTGAGCGCGTCCCGCCCGAGCCTCGGCCGCATCGCCCTCAACGGCGCCGCCGGCCTCGCCTTGCTCTACATCCTCCTGCCGCTGATCTTCGTCACCTGGCTCGCCTTCTTCCGGCAGGAAATCCCCTCCTTTCCGCCGGAGGGCTACTCGCTGCAATGGTTCAAGGCCGCGGCCAACAACCAGCCCTTCATCAACGGCTTCCTGCTCAGCCTCCAGGTCGGCATCACCGCGACCCTGCTCGGCCTGCTCGTCGGCGTACCCGCCAGTCTCGCTTTGGTCCGCCACCGCATCGTGCTCGGGCCCGTCTTCAACACGCTCCTGCTGATGCCGCTGGTGATGCCCGGCATCGTGCTGGGCACCGCGATCTATGTCTTCCAGATCGAGACGGAGATCGCGACTGGCCTGCCGGTGATGGGCTCGCTCGGCGGCCTGATCGCAGCCCATACGCTCGTCGTCATCCCCTGGGTCGTGCGTCTGGTCACCGCGAGCCTCGCCGGCTTCGACCGCACCATCGAGGAAGCCGCGCAGAATCTCGGCGCCGGCCCCTTCACAACCTTCCGGCGGGTGACGCTGCCGAGCATCCGGCCCGGCATCGTCGCGGCCGGGCTCTTCGGCTTCGTCACCTCTTTCGGCAATCTGGAGATGAGCCTGTTCCTGGTCGGACCGGGCCGCACCACCCTGCCGATCGCTATCCTGCAATATCTCGAATGGAAGATCGATCCGACCGTGGCAGCCGCATCCCTGATCCAGATCGTCCTGATCGCAGTGGCGATGATCGTCACCGACCGCTACGTCAAGCTGAGCCGGGTGGTCTGACGCGATGGCAAGGCTTTCAATCGAACACCTCCGCAAGACCTATGGCGACCTGACCGTCGTCGACGACGTCAACATCGACATCGCCGATGGCGAGTTCCTCGTCCTGCTCGGCCCCTCCGGCTGCGGCAAGACCACGACGCTGCGGATGGTCGCGGGCTTCATCGCCCCCAGCGCCGGCAAAATCACCATCGGCGAACGTCGCGTCACCAACCTGCCGCCCTGGAAGCGCAATTGCGGCCTGGTCTTCCAGAGCTATGCGCTGTTCCCGCACATGACGGTCGCCGAGAACGTCGCCTTCGGCCTCGAGATGCGCAAGATCTCCCCGGCCGACCGCGCACCGCGCGTCGCCGAGGCGCTGCGTCTCGTGCAGCTCGCCGGCTTCGACGAGCGCTATCCGCGCCAACTCTCCGGCGGCCAGCAGCAGCGTGTCGCCCTCGCCCGTGCACTCGCCATGGAGCCGGATGTGCTGCTGCTCGACGAGCCGCTCTCCAACCTCGACGCCAAGCTGCGCCAGGAGGTCCGCGTCGAGATCCGTGACCTGCAACGCAAGCTCGGCCTGACCACGATCATGGTCACGCATGACCAGGAAGAAGCGCTCACCATGGCAGACCGGCTGGTCGTCATGGAAAAGGGCAAGGTCCGGCAGATCGGCAGCCAGCGCGAACTCTACGAGAAGCCCGCCGACCGCTTCGTCGCCGGCTTCATCGGCCGCAGCGCTTTCCTCGACGGCGAGATCACGGCGCCCGGCCGCTTCCGCACCAAGGGCGGGATCGAGATCGCTTGCGCGGCAGCGACCGGCACCGGGGCGGCGACTCTGGCCTTGCGGCCGGAGCGGATCGCAGTCGCCGGCGAGGCGCAAGGCCTGCACAACCACTTCCAGGCTCGTGTCGAGCACGCTTCCTATCTCGGCGCGATCCTCGACATCGATGTCAGCCTCTCCGGAAGCGACAGGATGCTGCTGCAGATCCCGAACAAGGCCGGCATCGCCGAGCCGAAGCCGGGCGAGACCATCACGATAGGCTGGGCCGAAGACGCCGGGCTCGTCTATCCGCGCGAAGCCTGAATCCAGGTTTCGACGGGCGTCCAACAGGGGAGTTCCCACCATGACCACATTCGACAGACGCGATCTTCTGAAGGGCGCCGGCGCCGCAGCGCTGGCTTCGACTCTCGGCACGCCGGCCTTCGCGCAGGCGGCCGGCAAGGTCGTCGTCGGCACCTGGGGCGGCGACTATGCCCGCCTGCTGACCAAGAACATCGAGGACCCGATCCTCAAGCCGAAGGGCATGGAAGTGGTGCAGGACCAGGCCGGCGACGCCCCGCGTCGCGCCAAAATGGTCGCCGAGCGCCGCCTGCCGCGCGGCACGGTCGACATCCAGGGCCTCTCCGCGGCCAACATGTACGAGATGAACGAGGCCGGCGTCATCGAGCAGCTCGACTATTCGAAGATCCCGAACGCCAAGAACCTGCTGCCGGCGATGAAGTACCCCTACGGGGTCGGGCACATCTATTCCGGCAACGTGGTGATCTACAATCCCAAGCTGATCAACCCGGCCCCGACCGGCTTCAAGGACTGGCTCGACCCCAAGCACGGCAACAAGATCGGCTTCATCGATATCCAGTACCAGTCGATCATGATCGCCGCCTCGATGGCCGCCACCGGCGGCAAGGACATGAACGACCTCGACAAGGCCAAGGAAATCCTGATGGCCGTGAAGAAGGCCGGCGCGCGCGTCTACCCGACCAACGAGGCCTTCGCCGCCGCGATGAAGAACGAGGAGATCGGCATCAGCGCGATCTGGAAGGCCCGCGTCGTCCAGTGGCAGAATGCCGGCATCCCCTGCGAAGCGGTCTCGCCCGTTGAAGGCATCCCGGCCTATGTCTCGGGCTTCGCTATCCAGAAGAACGCGCCCAACAAGGACAACGCCTACGCCTATATGAACGCGATGCTGGAGAAGGCGCCGCAGGAGGCCTTCGCTGTCGACATGGGCTATAACGGCACCGTCACCGGCCTCAACGTCGCGCCCGACCTGCAGAAGCGCATCGGCTTCACGCCGGAGGAGGAGAAGAAGCTTCGCGATCTCGACTACGGCTTCCTCGCCAAGAACGACTCGGCGATGAAGGAGTGGTGGGACAAGGTCTTCAAGTCCTGATGCGACTGCGATCGGGCGCTGGCGTCATGAGCATTTCCTCTCTCCCGTCATGGTCGGGCTTGTCCCGACCATCCACGTCTTGCGACGCGGATGGAGAATGGGTCGCGTCTCGTGGCTGGACCCGGTCGCTCCAGGCATCACAGCCTGTCACGGCAGGCGTTCAAGACGTGGATGGTCGGGACAAGCCCGACCATGGCGCTGAGGCCCTGCCATGAGCACGACCGCTCCCGAACCCGTCGCCGGCGCGCGCACCGGCCTTGCCGGCCTGCTCGTCGTGCCGGCGACGCTCTTCGTCGCGATCGGGCTGCTCGGCCCGATCGCGATCCTGTTCCGCTATTCGCTGAACCAGTTCATCCCCGGCCAGTTCATGGTCGACGGGCTGACGATCGAGAACTACGTCAAGTTCTTCACCGACGCCTATTATCTCAACGTGCTGATCCGCACGGTTCGCGTCGCGGTGATCTGCACGGCCGTCTGCCTGATCATGGGCTTCCCCCTGGCCTATGTGCTGGCGCGCACCCAGAGCCGCTTCAAGAACCTGCTGATCATCTCCGTGATCCTGCCGCTCTTCGTCGGCAACGCGGTACGTGCCGCCGGCTGGATGACCGCCTTCGGCAGCAAGGGGGCGCTCAACGCCTCGCTGATGGGCCTGGGCGTCATCGACCAGCCGTTCGAGATCATGTTCACCGAAAACGCCGTGCTGATCGGCATCATCGCGGTCAACCTGCCCTTCATGGTGCTGACGCTGCAGAGTGTGATCGAGGGCATTCCGCGCAATGTCGAGGAAGCGGCCTTCAGCCTCGGCGCCGGGCCTGCCGCGATGTTCCGCCGCGTGCTCTGGCCGCTGGCCCTGCCCGGCATCCTCGCCGGCACGATCCTGACCTTCATCCTCGCGATGAACGCCTATGCCACGCCGGTCCTGCTCGGCGGCCCGAAATTCCAGATGATGGGCCCGCTGGTCTATGGCCAGTTCGCCCAGCAGAACAACTGGCCCTTCGGCGGCGCGATCTCCTTCATCTTGATGACGGCGACGATCATCCTGACTGTCGCGGCAAACCTGATCGTCCAGCGCCGCTACCGCTGATCCGGCGCCGCGGGGCCTGCGGCTCCGCGTCTCTGGTCAATCAGCCGGCCCCCCTTTATGTGCTGAGGCATGACACTCTCCGGCTCACTCGTCCCGCTCGCCGTCGGCGCCGTTGCCGTCGTCCTCCTGCTCGGGCTGGCGAACATGCTGCGCGGCGGCAGCGCCAACACCTCCCAGAGGCTGATGCGCCTGCGCGTCATCCTGCAATTCGTCGCGATCCTGGTGATTCTGGGCGTGCTGTGGTGGCGCTCCGGCTGAGGCAAAGCCAATATCCCCAGGGGCTCTGAAAGCGCCTCGGACGATCCACAAAAATCTCTCAAGCCATTGATTTAAATGATTTTATAATTGCTTGCGGCGACAACCAAGCGGCGTTTGCCGCAATTTTGCCCTATTCCCGCCACGACTCTCTGTGCTTTCTTAACCTCCGCTTGTCCGACAAGAAGAACAATTCCATATGGTTCGCGTCGCGTTGCTGCTCCTCGTTGGTTGTCTGGCAGCCTCGCCCTTGGTGGCGCAGGCCCAGGGTCTCCCGGCCGGAGTGTCGAGCTATGCTCCCGCCACCGAACCGTCCCCCGCCCTGTCCTGGGAAGCCCGTGTCGGCGCAGCCATCGCCAATCCCGGCGGGCGTGAGAGCGGACTGCTCAACTTCAGCGGCGAGATCGCGACGCCGCGTCCGTTCACCCTGACGGATCGCTTCGCCAACGCCTTCGTCCCGCGCTTCCATCTCGGCGCGAGTGCGAATTTCAACGGCACGCGCTACGCCTATGCCGGCGCCACCTGGACCGTCGACCTGAGCAAGACGGTCTTCGTCGAGGCCAGCCTCGGCGGCGCCCTGAACGACGGCAAGACCGGCGCGATCGTCCCCGAGAACCGTTTGAATGTCGGCTGCAATGCCGGCACGCGCGAGGCCGCCGCGCTCGGCGTGCGCCTCAACGACCGCTGGAGCCTGGTCGCGACGCTGGAGCATTTCAGCACGACCGGCTGCTCGGACCGTGGCAACCCGCGCGGTCCCGCCAATGTCGGCGCAAGGCTCGGCTACACTTTCTAGGCTAGCACCGTTCGACCCGGCCTGACCCTGCGCGAAGACGCCTTCCGTCTGGCCCGCGCCGCGCTATAACGCGATGATGGTCAAGCTCAATCGAATCTACACGCGCACGGGCGACGACGGCACGACGGGGCTGGCCGCCGGGCCGCGCCGACCGAAATTCGACCTGCGCGTCGCCGCCTACGGCACGGTCGACGAGACCAATGCCTGCATCGGTATCGCAAGGCTTCACGCCGCCACCGAGGATGCAGACGTCGATGCCATGCTCGCTCGCATCAGCAACGACCTCTTCGATCTCGGCGCCGACCTCTCGACGCCGGAAACCGGCAAGCCGCTCGGCTACGAACCGCTGCGCATCGTCCAGGCCCAGGTCGACCGCATCGAGGGCGAGATCGACCAGTTGAACGCCGATCTCGCGCCGCTGCGCTCTTTCGTGTTGCCGGGCGGCACGCCGGCGGCCACCCATCTGCACCTCGCCCGCACGGTCAGCCGGCGCGCCGAGCGGCTAATGGCGGAACTGGCCCAGATGCCGGGTGAGATCGTCTCCCACGCGGCGCTGAAATACATCAACCGCCTCTCGGACTTCCTCTTCGTCGCCTCTCGCTTCCTCAACGCCAGGACGCAGGGCGACGTGCTCTGGGTCCCCGGACAGAACCGTTAGGGGGACGCATGTTCATTCCCCTGCATGACGGCGTCCCGCTTCGCTTCATGCGCGCGCCCTATGTCACTTACGGGCTGGTCTCGACCTGCATCGCGCTCGACCTGCTGGTGACGCTGCGCCAGAATGCCGAAGGCCAGATCGCGATCGCCGCCGGCTTCGGGCTAATCCCTTCCGTGCTGTTCGGCGCTGCGCAGCTGCCAGCCGAATTGCTGCAAGCTCCGCCCTGGGTGACGCTGTTCAGCAATATCCTGCTGCATGTCAGCCTGGCGCATCTCTTCGGCAACATGCTGTTTCTCTGGGTCTTCGGCGACAATGTCGAGGATGCCATGGGCCATGCCCGCTTCCTGCTGTTCTTCTTCCTCTGCGGGCTCGGCGGCTCGCTGGCCCATGCGCTGATGAATCCGGCCTCGGACCAGCCGCTGATCGGCGCCTCCGGAGCGATCTCCGGCGTGATCGCCGCCTATCTGATGCTCTATCCGCGCGTCCGGATCTGGGGCCTCGCCTTCAATTGGATCCCGCTGCACATCACCGCGCTCTATGCCATCGCTGCCTGGATCCTGTTCCAGCTCGTCCAGGCGCTGCTGGACCCGCAGGGCCATGTCGGCTGGTGGGCGCATCTCGGCGGACTCGGGACCGGCGCGGCGCTGACGCCGCTCTTCATCCATCGCGGCGTCGCACTGTTTGGGCGCGTGGCGCGGGGCTGAGCGGTGCGGTTGAGGCATCGCGCATGGGCAAATGGCGGCGTTGACAAGCGCAAACGGGCGTCGTTACGGTCCCTCCGCATTCCAGCCGAGAGCCGCGATGCCGTGATCCTGCCGCCGGAGACGGCGCGGCCCAAGAGGGGGCGAGGGATCCGGCCAAGACAGCCTCTTTTCTGAACGGTGATGAAGACGATGAAGATCCTTGTGCCCGTTAAGCGGGTTGTCGACTACAACGTGAAGATCCGCGTGAAGGGCGATGGTTCGGGCGTGGAGCTGGCCAACGTCAAGATGTCGATGAATCCCTTCGACGAGATCGCCGTCGAGGAGGCGCTGCGGCTGAAGGAAGCCGGCAAGGCGAGCGAGGTCGTCGTGGTCTCGATCGGCCCGGCGCAGGCGGCCGAGACGATCCGCACCGGCCTGGCGATGGGTGCCGACCGCGGCATCCTGGTCAAGGTCGACGGCACCGTCGAGCCGCTCGCCGTCGCCAAGCTCCTGAAGAAGGTCGTCGAGCAGGAGAGCCCGCAGCTCGTCATCCTCGGCAAGCAGGCCATCGACGACGACTCGAACCAGACCGGCCAGATGCTGGCGGCGCTGCTCGGCTGGCCGCAGGGCACCTTCGCCTCGAAGGTCGTGGTCGGCGACGGCGCGATCGACGTCACCCGCGAGGTCGATGGCGGCCTGCAGACGGTCGGCCTGAAGCTGCCGGCGATCGTCACCACCGATCTGCGCCTGAACGAGCCGCGCTACGCCTCGCTGCCGAACATCATGAAGGCCAAGAAGAAGCCGCTCGACGAGACCACCGCCGAGGCGCTCGGCGTCGATGTCGCGCCGCGCCTGAAGGTGCTGAAGACCGTCGAGCCCGCCGGCCGCTCGGCCGGCGTCAAGGTCGGCTCGGTCGCCGAGCTGGTCTCGAAGCTGAAGAACGAAGCAGGAGTTCTCTGATCATGACGACGCTGCTTCTCGCCAAGCACGACAACAAGAGCCTCAACGAGGCGACCCGCAAGGCCCTGACCGCCGCCAAGGCCCTCGGCGCGCCGGTCCATGTCCTCGTCGCCGGCCACAACGCCAAGGCCGTGGCCGAGGCCGCCGCCAAGCTCGACGGCATCGAGAAGGTGCTGCTGGCCGAGGACGCGTCTTACGAGCATCGCCTGGCCGAGCCGCTCGCCGCGCTGATCGTCGCCCTCGCCGGCGCCTATGACGCCCTCGTCGCCCCCGGCACCACCACCGGCAAGAACGTGATGCCGCGCGTCGCCGCCCTGCTCGACGTGATGCAGGTTTCCGAGATCACCAAGGTCGTCTCGCCCGACACCTTCGAGCGTCCGATCTATGCCGGCAACGCCATCCAGACCGTTCAGGCGACCGACGCCAAGAAGGTCCTCACCGTACGCGGCGCCTCCTTCCAGGCGACAGGCGACGGTAGCGCCAGCGCGCCGATCGAGACCGTCGCGACGGCCGGCAATGACGGTCTGTCGAGCTTCAAGGGCGAGGAGGTCGCCAAGTCCGACCGTCCGGAGCTGGCCTCGGCCAAGATCATCATCTCGGGCGGCCGCGCGCTGGCTTCGGCGGAAAACTTCGGCAAGGTGATCGAGCCCGTCGCCGACAAGCTCGGCGCCGCGATGGGCGCCTCGCGCGCCGCGGTCGACGCCGGCTATGCCCCGAACGATTGGCAGGTCGGCCAGACCGGCAAGGTCGTGGCGCCGGATCTCTACATCGCCGTCGGCATCTCCGGCGCGATCCAGCATCTGGCAGGCATGAAGGACTCGAAGGTCATCGTCGCGATCAACAAGGACGAGGAGGCGCCGATCTTCCAGGTCGCCGATTACGGCCTGGTCGGCGATCTCTTTACAATCCTGCCGGAGCTCGACGCCGAACTCGCCAAGATCGGCAAGTGAGATCGGCAAACAAGATCGGCGCATAGCCCGCATCCCGCGGGAGACGGCCTCGCAACAAGAACCGGGCTGCCACGCAAGGCGGCCCGCATCGCTTCCGAAGGCGAAGCGATGACACCGGAGATGGAACAGACCATGTCGGCTCAGGCGATCAGGACGATCGGCATCATCGGCGCGGGCCAGATGGGCAACGGCATCGCCCATGTGGCGGCGGTGGCCGGGTTCGACGTCAAACTCCACGACCTCGCCGAGGATCGCATCAAGGCGGCGCTGGCGACGATCGACGGCAACATGGCCCGCCAGGTCGCCAAGGGCGCGATCGGCGACGAAATCCGCCGTGACGCCATGGCAAAGATCACGGCGGCCCCGGGCCTGGAAGGCCTCGCCGATTGCGACCTCGTCATCGAGGCGGCCACCGAGAGCGAAGAGACCAAGCGCAAGATCTTCACGGCCGCCTGCCAGCACATCAAGCCCGACGCGATCCTGGCCTCCAACACCTCCTCGATCTCGATCACGCGCCTTGCCGCCGCGACTGATCGTCCCGAGCGCTTCATCGGCATCCATTTCATGAACCCCGTGCCGCTGATGCAGCTCGTCGAGCTGATCCGCGGCATCGCCACCGACGACGAGACCTTCGAGCTCGCAAAGGACTTCGTCGGCAAGCTGCACAAGACGGTATCGGTCTCCGAGGATTTCCCCGCCTTCATCGTCAACCGCATCCTGCTGCCGATGATCAACGAGGCGGTCTACACGCTTTATGAGGGCGTCGGCTCCGTCGAGGCGATAGACACCGCGATGAAGCTTGGTGCCAACCACCCCATGGGCCCGCTCCAGCTCGCCGACTTCATCGGCCTCGACACCTGCCTGTCCGTAATGCAGGTGCTCCATGACGGTCTCGCGGATTCGAAATACCGCCCCTGCCCGCTGCTGGTGAAATATGTCGAAGCCGGTTGGCTCGGCCGCAAGACCAAACGCGGTTTCTACGATTACCGTGGCGAGAAGCCGGTTCCAACGCGCTGAGCGAACAGCTCACCCCAGACGAGCACACGCGCCGTCATTCCGGGCGCAGCGAAGCGAAGACCCGGAATCCATCGTAAGACGCGACAGAGCTTTATGATGGATCCCGGATCGGCGCCGCTTACGCGGCTTGTCCGGGATGACGCCGCGACGCTGGCCAGCGTGTCGCACGTCCTGTGCCGCACCTAGCGCTGCTTCCCCTTCACATTCCTGTCGTCTCGCGCTTACACTAATCCTCACGGGATTCGTGCGGCTTGCAGGAGCGGAGGCGCGATACGGGTGACGGCGCATGTAATGCATCCGATGGCCTCACCGGACGGTTGTCCGGCGCTGGTCCTCAATGCCGATTTTCGGCCCCTGAGCTATTATCCTCTCTCCCTCTGGAGTTGGCAGGACGCCATAAAGGCGGTCTTCATGGACCGCGTGAACATCGTCTCCGAATACGACACGGTGGTACGCAGCCCTAGCTTTGACATGAGGCTGCCCTCGGTCGTCTCGCTCAAGACCTATATCAAGCCCTCGCGCACGCCCGCCTTCACCCGTTTCAACGTTTTCCTGCGCGACCGCTTCTCCTGCCAGTATTGCGGCACGCGTGACGAGCTGACCTTCGACCACGTCATCCCGCGATCCAAGGGGGGCCTGACGACCTGGGAGAACGTCGTCGCCGCCTGCTCGCCCTGCAACCTGCGCAAGGGCGATAAGATGCCGGCCGCCGTCGACATGTTCCCGCTGCAGAAGGCCTACGCTCCGACGGTCAACGACCTGCACCGCAACGGCAAGCTCTTCCCGCCGAACTACCTGCACGAAAGCTGGCTCGACTATCTCTACTGGGATTCCGAGCTGGAGCCGTGAGCCGCAGCCCTACCCGAGCGGCCGCCTGACAGGCCCATCAAAGCCAGTCCCAGCAGGCCGAGCGAGGCCAGCGCGTTCCAGCCCGCCAGCGACAGGCCCAGGAAACGCCAGGCTGCCTCCGAGCAGGCGACGACGCGAGTCGTCTGGAGCTGCTTCATAAAGTCCTGCATGCCGGCTGCCGCAGGCGCGGCCGCGCCGCCGCAATCATTGGGGCCGGCGAACCAGCCCCATTCGACGCCGGAATGATAGACGCCGAGCCAGGTGCTCCAGGCCATCAGCCCGGCGAGTGCGAGCAGAACGAGCCATTGCAGCCGCGCCGACCGCGCCAGGACGAGCGCCGCGGCGGCAAGCCCGATCGCGGCATAATGCGGCACGCGCTGCTCCAGGCAGAGCTTGCAGGGTCGAAGACCCCAGACGATTTCGAAGAACCACGCTCCGGCAATCAGGGCGAGGCAGCCGAGCCCAATCAGCAGGATCAGGCGGGAAGGGGCGATCAAGGCTCGCGCCGGGGTGGCGGGAGCGGAAACGGATGTCGAGACGGGTGTCATCGGGCCGGCGCTCAGCAGGAGAATAGCTGGCCCGATCCTGCGACCAGCTTGAGGCCGAAATACAGCAGGATCAGCACGGCAGCAGCCACCACCGCGATCACTTTCAGGCGACGTTCGATGAAGTGCCGGATCGTCGCGCCATAGCGCCGCAGCAGGAAGGCGAGCGCGAAGAAGCGGAAGCCACGCGCCAGCACGCAGGACACGACGAAGAAGCCCAGCCCGATATGGACCGCGCCTGCCAGGATCGTGACGACCTTGATCGGCGGCAGATGTGCCAGCCCCGACGTCGTCAGCAGGATCAGCGTGGTGTCGGGCCCCGCGCAGGCGCGCAACGCCTCGAAGGCGCCGAGCTTGCCGTAGAAGGCCAACACCGGACGCGCCAGCGCCTCGAAGGCATAGTAGCCGAGCGCGTAGCCGGCGATGCCCCCCAGCGTCGAGAACACTGTTGCGACCAGCGCAAAGCGATAGGCGCGCGACGGCCGCGCCAACGCCATCGGCACGAACAGCACATCGGCCGGGATGAGGAAGAACGAGCTTTCCACGAAGGCGACGATGGCGAGCCAGAGTTCCGCCCTCGGCCGCGCGGCCAACGACATGGTCCATTCATAGAGGCGCTTGATCATGGCGCTGCTCTAGCGTCAGGGCATCGGCGCGTCCATCCGCGCCCGACGCATTTTTGCTGCGCCGCGACAGATTGACCGGGCACCGCCGATCGCTATAGTCCGGCCGCTCGCAAGGGGCCCCTGTGGCGGAATTGGTAGACGCGCTCGACTCAAAATCGAGTTCCGCAAGGAGTGCTGGTTCGATCCCGGCCAGGGGCACCATTTTTCACTGCGGCGCCGCCCCATCGGCTGCAGTGGCTTGGCCGGCCAGCGGCCTTATCACTGGTTCTGGTCTCGACCTTAACCGGCAGATGCGCCGGTAGATCCTCGGTTGCTAGTGGATTCACTATTTCTTAACCATCCGGGCGTCCCCTTGCATTGTCCAATGGGCCTTGGGGGGCTTGGAAAGGACCGTGACCATGCACGAGCTCAACCCTGAGCAGACCGTCGTGGAACAGCTTGTCGGCCAGCCTGTCGCCGATGTCGAAAGAGAGCTGATTCTGGCAACCCTGCGGGAAACGGGTGGTAATCGCACCCATGCCGCCAATGTGCTCGGCATCGCCATCCGCACCTTGCGCAACAAGATCGGCTCCTACGCCGCCGATGGCTACGACGTGCCGGAGCCGGCGCATCCGGCTCAGTGAGGCAATGCACATGACCACATCCGATACGATGGCGGCCAGCAATCTGGTCTCCTCGGCGACGATGGCCGGGTTGCTGCGCTGCCTCATTCAGAATGGCGTACTGCAACCAGCCGACATTCGAGAGGTGTATGAGTCTGCCCTCCTGCTTCTGGAACAGCAACAGGCGGCCGTCCCGCATGGGCAAGCAAGCTTCTCGGCTGCGCGAACCGTCATTGAACGGCAGCTTTCACTGATCTGATGGCCATTGATCGTCCGGGTCTTGCCTTGCCGCTCCCGCAGGGAGCAGACTGGCACGTCGCCTGCGGGCGAGCCTTTGCCGCCAATTCCAAGCCTTGGCCATCAGTCGCTGCCCCTCCCCGAGACCGCCTTGCGCATCCTGTTGATCAATCCGAACACGACGGCCGACGTGACCACCCTGATGGCACGGGTGCTGGCGCCCCATCTGCCCGCCGGCACCACGCTCGTTCCCGTCACAGGCCGCTTCGGCGCGCGCTACATCGCCAGCCGGACCGCTGCCACCATTGCCGGCCATGCTGCGATCGAGGCCTATGCCGAGCATGGCCGCGATTGCGATGCCGTGTATCTCGCCTGCTTCGGCGATCCCGGCCTGCTCGCTCTCAAGGAACTGGCCCGCATCCCTGTGATCGGCATGGCCGAGGCCAGTTGCCTCGCGGCGGCCGCCCGGACGGAGCGCTTCTCGATCGTCACCGGCGGAGAGCGCTGGAAGCCAATGCTGCGAGAATTCGTCACGACGCTGGGCCTGGGAAACCGTCTCGCTGCGATCGAAACCGTTGCTCCGACCGGCGCCGAGATCGCGCGCGATCCCGGTAGCGCTATCGCCCTCCTGGCCGAGGCCTGCAGGCTGACGGCAGAGCGGGACGGTGCCGGCGCCGTCATCCTCGGCGGAGCGGGGCTGGCCGGCCTGGCAGCCCGCATCCAGCCCCATCTCGACGTGCCCGTGATCTGCTCGGTCGAAGCCGGCATGCAGGCCGTGCTGTCGGCGCTGCGCGAGCCGCCGGCCAAGCCCGGCAGCGGCGATCTCTCCCTGCCGGCGCCGATCGACAGCACGGGCCTTACGGAAAGCCTCATGCGGCTGCTCGCCCGCCCCTGAGCGAGCCTGCTCAGCCCTTCTTGGCCAGCGATATGCCGTTCTGCGAAGCGACCCAGTCCGAGAGCATCGGCACATAGTCGTCGCCCCGGCCGGCAGCGACGGCGGAGGCGAAGCTGTTCTTCACGGCATTGCCGATTGGGTTGGGGACGCCGGCGGCATTGGCCACGCTTTCGAGATAGCGGACATCCTTCAGCCCGTTGACCAGCGTGAACTTGTGGGCGTCACGGTCGCGCTCGAGCACATACTGCATGAAGGTCTGGTAGAAGCCGCAATCCATGCGGCTACCGCGCAGCACGCTATCGAAGGTCTGCGGGGTGATGCCGATCTTCGACGCCAATGTCAGCGCCTCCGCATAGATCGCGGCATAGCCCATCGAGAGGAAGTTGTTCAGGAGCTTCATCTTGTGGCCGTCGCCGACCGGGCCGAGATGGACGACCTTCTGGGCCCAGGCCTCGATCGCCGGCTTGATCCGGGCGAAGACCTCCGGCGTCGTGCCGACCATCGCCGAAAGCTGGCCCAGCGCAGCCTGCGCCGGCGTGCCGCCGAGCGGCGCATCGGCCAGATGCAGCCCTTTGCCTTCGAGTTCAGCAGCAATGCGGACGGTCACGGTCGGGTCCGAGGTCGAGCAATCGACGATCACGGTCCCGGGCTTTGCTCCGGCGACGATGCCGTCGGGGCCGTTGACCACCGCCTCGACCTGGGCCGAGCCGGTCACGCAGAGAAAGATGATCGTGGCGTTCGAGGCCAGTTCCTTCGGGGTCTTCGCTTCCTTCGCCCCGGCGGCGACCAGTTCCTCCACCGGCTTGCGGTTGCGATGCCCCATCACGGTGAGCGGGAAGCCCTTATCGACGAGGTTTCGCGCCATCCCCTGCCCCATCAGCCCCACGCCGATGAAGCCGACCGATTCTTTGGTTGCAGTCATCTTCAATTTCTCCTGTTTATATGAGAATGACGTGTCGATGTGACGGAACGCCTGACCAGAAACCGGTCGCCAGGTCGTGTTGCCGGCGCCGGAGAACAGCGTCATGACCAGCAGCGGCCCCGTCAGAGCAGGGTCTCCCGTCAAGCCGCCGACAGCAGCTCCCGGTGCGCGTGGCCGGGTTACGCTGCAGATCATCGCCGATCGCCTGACCGTCTCGACCGCGACGGTGTCGCTGGCGCTCCGCGGTTCGCCGCTGGTGGCGGAGGCGACGCGTGCCCGCGTCCAGCAGATGGCCCGCGAGATGGGCTACAGCTATAACCGCAGCGCGGCGTCCCTGCGCACCGACCGCACGAACATCCTCGGGGTCGGCTTCCACGACATCACCAACCCCTATTTCGCCGAACTCCTCGCCGCGATCGAGGAGACCACCACGGCGAACGGCCGCTCGATCCTGCTCGGCACCTATGGCGAGGACCTGGAACGGCAGGACCGCGTGCTGGGCACGCTCAAGGAATATCGGCCCGACGGCATGATCCTCTGCGCGGCCGGCGGCAGCACGCCCGAGACCTTCGCGCATTTGATCGCGGCCGGCGTTCCGATCGTGCAGCTCTCGCGCGAGATCAGCGGCGATCTCGATTTCGTCGGCTCCGACGACCGCCACGGCACGATCCTGGCGATGGAGCACCTGATCGGCCTCGGCCATCGCCGCATTGCCTTCATCTGCGCCAATCAGGGCATCTCGACCGGTCGCAACCGCTATCTCGGCTATTGCGAGGTGTTGGCCCGCTACGGCATCGCGCTCGATCCGAGCTTGGTCTATTCCGGCTACGGCACGCGCGAAAACGGCTCGAAGGGCATCCAGGCGGTGCTCGATGCGTCCGATCCACCGACGGCCGCCATCTGCATGAACGACCTCGCCGCCTTCGGGGCGATGCTTGGGCTGCGCCATCGCGGGCGCGAGGCCGGCATGGACTTCTCCATTGTCGGCTGCGACGACGTCCAGGAAGCGGCGCAATGGTATCCGGCCCTGACGACGATCCGGAATTTCCAGGACGAGATGGGCAGGAAGTCCGCCGAGTTCCTGATCAGCCGCATCGCCGAGCCGGGCGCCCCGCCCCGCCGCCTGCTGTTGACGCCGGCCCTCGTCATCCGCGGGACGACGACGCCGCCGCGCGGGTGAACGACCGGCCGGCGCTTCAGGCATCATTCGCGGGCTTGGCGTTGAGCGCACGATAGGCCCGCACCACCTGCGAATCGTCGCGCCCGCCATGGCCGAGGCCCGACGTCGCCAGGAACATCTGGTGCGCAGCGGCCGCCAGCGGCAGCGCCGTCCGGGCGGCCCGGCCCGCATCGAGCACGATGCCGAGATCCTTGACGAAGATGTCGACCGCGCTCGTCACCGCCGGATCCGGCTCATGCATGCGCGGACCGCGGTCTTTCAGCATCCAGGACGAGGCGGCAGACCCGCCCATGATCTCGAACAGCAGCCTGCCATCAACCCCGGCCTTCTCGGCCAGCGACAGCGCCTCGGCAGCGACGGCGATGTGCACGCCGCAGAGGAGCTGGTTGACCGTCTTGACCACGGCGCCCTGCCCGGCCTTCTGCCCGACATGGAAGACCTTGTCGCCCATCGCCGCGAGCACGGGCCGCGCCAGAGCGAAGCTTTCGTCCGGCGTGCCGACCATGATCGTCAGGGTCGCCGCCCTCGCTCCGACCACGCCGCCCGATACGGGTGAATCGACGAAGCGCCGGCCGCTCTTCTCGACCTCGGCCGCGATCGCCTCGACCTCGCCGGGGGGGCATGTCGCCATCAGCATGACGACGGCGCCGGGCGCGAGCGCCTCGAGCGCACCGGCCTCGAACAGCACGGAGCGCGCCTGTGCGGCATTGACGACCATCAGCACGAGCGCCTCGGCACCGGCCGCGGCCTCCGCCGCACTGCCTGCATCATGCCCGCCGGCTGCGACCAGCGCCTCGCGCGCGCTGGCCCGCATGTCGAAGCCGGTGACGCGGAACTGGCGCTTGACCAGGTTCTCGGCCATCGGCGCGCCCATGGCGCCGAGCCCGATGAAGGCGATGGATTTCGGGGTGGTCGGCATCTGCTCGCTCTATCCTCTGCTCAGTCATCCCGGTGGCAGCGAAGCGCAGCCTCGGGATCCATGCCTGAGCCTATCCGAGCGACATTCCGGAATGGCCCCCCCGGCACTGCGTGGCACCCCTGCTTCGGCTCGGATGGTGGCGCGGCTGCCAGCATGGCCTGCCGCGCTGTTGGCTCGTTATTCCTTCACCGCCCCGGTCATCGCCGACACGTAGTGCTCGACGAAGAAGGCGTAGAGGATGACCAGCGGCAGCGAGCCCGCCAGCGCGCCCGCCATCAGCGAGCCCCAGCGATAGATGTCGCCATCGACGAACTCGTTCACGATCGCCACCGGCACGGTCTTGTTCTGCGTCGAGGACAGGAAGGTCAGCGCGTAGATGAACTCGTTCCAGCACAGGGTGAAGGAGAAGATGAAGGCCGAGATCAGGCCAGGCACCGCCAGCGGCAGGATGATCTTGATCAGAATCTGCGCCCGCGTCGCGCCGTCGATCAGCGCGCACTCCTCCAGCTCGTAGGGGATGGTCTTGAAATAGCCCATCAGGAGCCAGGTCGAGAATGGGATCAGGATGGTCGGATAGACCAGGATCAACGCCAGCGGCGTGTCGAACAGGCCGACCTTGTAGATCACCGTCGCGAGCGGGATGAACAGGATCGAGGGCGGCACGAGATAGGCCAGGAAGATCAGCGCGCCGACCGTGACGGCGCCCTTGAAGCGCAGGCGAACGATCGCATAGGCGGCGAGCACGCTGGCGACCAGCGAGATGAAGGTGGCGCAGGTCGCGATCAGCATCGTGTTCCAGAGCCAGCGCGGATACTCGCTCTCGAACAGCAGCTTGTGAATGTGCTTGAAGGTCGGCTCCCAGGTCCAGAACGGGCTGACCTTGTCCATCTCGATGAGCTGATGGTCGGGTTTCACCGCCGTCAGCGCCATCCAGTAAAACGGGAAGAGCAGGACGATCAGGATCAGGACCAGCGGGATATAGGTCGTGACGACGCGCCGCGGCAGCGTCTCCAGATAGGCCATGCCCTCGCTGTGGTCGGCGGTGTGCGGCCGCTGGCCGGCATCGATGCTAGTCATTGCTGCCACCCTGCTGCCATTTGCGCGTCTGGAGCCCGTACCAGGCGATGCCTATCGCCGCGAGCAGGAAGGGGATCATCGCCGTCGAGATCGCCGCCCCCTCGCCGAGCTGCCCGGCGATGATGGCGCGCTGATAGGAGAGCGTCGCCATCAGATGCGTCGCGTTGACCGGCCCGCCGCGGGTCAGCGCCCAGATCAGCTGGAAATCGGTGAAGGTGAAGAGCACCGAGAAAGTCATCACCACCGCGATGATCGGCGTCAGCAGCGGATAGGTGATGTGCCGGAAGCGCTGCCAGTTCGTCGCCCCGTCGAGTGTCGCCGCCTCGTAGAGCGAGGGCGAGACCGTCTGCAGGCCTGCCAGCAGCGTGATCGCGATGAAGGGCACGCCGCGCCAGACATTGGCGAAGATCGTCGACCAGCGCGCATTCCAGGGATCGCCCAGGAAATTGATGTTGTGGTCGATCCAGCCGAGCTGCCGCAGCGACCAGGAGATGATCGAGAATTGCGAATCGTAGATCCACCAGAAGGCGATCGCCGACAGCACCGTGGGCACGATGAAGGGGATCAGCACGGCCGCGCGGATCAACGCCTTGAACGGCAGATGCTTGTTCAGCAGCAGTGCCAGATAGAGCCCGATCACGAATTTCGCGGCGCTGGCAACGCTCGTGTAGAGCAGGGTGTTGAACACCGAGGTCCAGAACACGCCGTCATCCCAGAGCCACTCGTAGTTTTCGAACCCGATGAACTCGCCCGCGCGGCCGATCTTGGTGTCGGTGAAGGACAGCCAGACACCAAGCCCCAGCGGATAGGCCAGGAACAGGATCAGGATGCCCATGGCCGGCAACATGTACCAGAAGCCGAGCCAGTTGCGGCTGGCCTGGAGCTTCTGCCAAGCCGTGCGCTCGCTTCTGGCGGGCGACAGGCGGGTCGGCATCTCGAATGCGGAATTGGCCATCGCGGTTCCGATGTGATGCGGTAAATCGGTCCGGCCTCGCGGCCGGACTGTGGTGTCGTGTCGCGTTGGATGCGAAGGGCGACCCGTCCGAACGGGCCGCCCCCGTCAGCTGTCGCGGCTCAGCGATAGATGCGCTTCGCCTGCCGCTCGGCGCCGGCGATGGCGCCCTTGAGATCGTCACGGCCGGTGACGTAGTTGGCGAACATGTCGACCACGATGAAGTCCGCGATCGCCGAGGCCGCCTTTTCGCCGAGCGTGCCCAGGCCCGCCGGCGTCAGCGTCCGCTTGGCGACGTCGCGATAGGGCGTCGTCTTGGGATCGGCCGTCCAGACCGGGTTCTTGTCGTACTCGCCAAGGAAGTGCGAGAGATAGCCGCCCGCCGCCGTGATCCACGGATTGTACTGCTGCGTATCCAGCATGAAGGCGATGAAGGCCTTGCAGGCGTTCGGCACCTTGGTGAACTGGAAGGCCAGCATCGTGAAGGGCAGGTGCAGTTCGGTCGGCTTGCCGACCGGGCCGATCGGCAGATAGGCATGGTCCATATCGGCCGCGATCTCGGGCTTCTCACGCTTGGCGGTGACATAGACCGAGATGCCGTTGACGGTGGTGTGCAGTTCGCCGGCGAGGAAGGCCTTGTTGTTCGAGGAATCGTTCCACGAGGCCGTACCGGGGATGAAGGTGTCGTAGAGCGCCTTGCCGTATTCGAGCGCCTTGGCGGTCTCCGGCGAATTGATGATGACCTTGTCGTTCTTGTCGACGAGGTAGCCGCCATGGCTCCAGAGCAGCCAGTGCATCCAGGTGTTAGCGTCGCCCGAGGCGTGGCCGAAGGCCATGCCTGCCGGGGTGTTGTTCGCCTTCAGCGCCTTGCACAGCTCGAGGAAGCCAGCGGTATCCTTCGGGAATTCCTTGAAGCCGGCCTTGTTCATCGCGCCGATGCGATAGTTCATCAGGCCGCCGCTGGCGGCGATCGGAATGCCGATCCACTTGTTGCCGAGCTTGCCGTAAGCCTCAGCCGACGGGAACCAGCCGCCATGCTTCTCGCCGAGATATTTCGAGACGTCGGTGAGATCGAGACACTTCTGCGGGAACAGATGCGGCAGCGAGTACAGGCCCCAGACGAGGTCGAGCCCCTGCCCGGTATTGGCGACCACGGAGGCCTTCGGCTGCAGGTCGTCATAGGATTCGTTGGTGACGGTGATCTTGGCGCCCGTGGCGGCCTCGAAGGCGGCGACGAGCTTCATGAACTCGGCGTCTTCCGCCTCGACGAAGCGCTTCCAGCGCATCAGGTTGATCTTGGCGTTGGGCTCGACCTTGAAGGGCGAGGCCTGCGCCCAGGCCTTGGCATAGGCGAGCAGGTTCGTACTGCCGCCCAGGCCGAGGGCGGCACCGCCCTTGAGCAGTGATCTGCGATCGAAATGCATGTTCATCCTCCCTGGATATGGTCCGACGGCTCTTTTGAGCGGCCGCCTTGAACCGGGTTGTCCGGCCGTTTCAGGTCACGATTCTCTTCCCCGTGCCGGCGTCGAAGAGATGTGTCACATGGATATCGGGCGTGATGCCGAGGTTCTCGCCGGGCCCGGCGGTAATGCGCTCGCGGAACACGCAGGTCAGGCTCTGGCCGCCGCAGCGAACCACCACCTGCGTCTCCGAACCCATCGGCTCGACCACCACCACCTCGGCCTGGAGACCGTTCGGATCGAGCTTGATGTGCT
Organism: Allobosea sp. GW822-FHT03F07; assembly: GCF_058801345.1. Classification (NCBI taxonomy): domain Bacteria; kingdom Pseudomonadati; phylum Pseudomonadota; class Alphaproteobacteria; order Hyphomicrobiales; family Alloboseaceae; genus Allobosea; species Allobosea sp. GW822-FHT03F07. The sequence continues at coordinate 124,488 of NZ_JBXAND010000001.1, read as the reverse complement.
CGGGGCGGATGCCCAGCACGGCGGCCTTGCCGTTGGAATCGGCCGGATGGCTGCCGATCGGCCAGAGCGTACCGCCTTCGGTCTCGAAGCCGGCCGCGGTGATCGTGCCCTTCAGCAGATTCATCGAGGGTGAGCCGATGAAGGCCGCCACGAACAGGTTGGCTGGCCGGTCATAGAGCTCGAGCGGTGCGCCCATCTGCTCGACGATGCCGTCATGCATCACGACGATCTTGTCGGCCATCGTCATGGCCTCGATCTGGTCGTGGGTGACATAGACCGTCGTGGTCTTGAGGCGCTGGTGCAATTCCTTGATCTCGGTGCGCATCTGCACGCGCAGCTTGGCGTCGAGATTGGAGAGCGGCTCGTCGAACAGGAAGACCTGCGGATCGCGCACGATGGCGCGGCCCATGGCGACGCGCTGGCGCTGGCCGCCGGAGAGTTGGCGCGGATAGCGGTCGAGCAGCTTGTCGAGACCCAGGATGCCCGCGGCCTTGCCGACGCGCTCGTCGATCTCGGCCTTCGGCGCCTTCCTGAGCTTCATCGAGAAGGCCATGTTGTCGGCGACCGTCATATGCGGATAGAGCGCATAGTTCTGGAACACCATCGCGATGTCGCGTTCCTTCGGCGGCACGTCGTTGACGACGCGCGGGCCGATGCGAATCTCGCCGCCGGAGATGTTCTCCAGCCCGGCGATCATGCGCAGAAGCGTCGATTTCCCGCAGCCGGACGGCCCGACCAGTATCACGAACTCGCCGTCATCGATGTCGATGTCGACACCATGGATGACCTGAGTCGCGCCATAAGCCTTGCGCACGTCGGCAATCTGGACTGAGGCCATCTGGGCCCTCTCCTAAAATTCGTTTCCCCGTGGACCCGGTGGTCCGCCGCTTCCGGCGGAGTCCAAGTCGCATCGCATACCGGCCTGTTGCGACCGATCGATGAAGGTTGCCGTTGGCTAAGAACCGCGCCTCGTTCAGGAGCGACGGTCCCTTGCGCCGGAGTTCATCTGCGATAAAGTCATACGATATAGACAGGCGTGTCAAGCGCCGGACGCTAGGCGGGGAGCGGCTCCCATCCCACGCCGGCTGCAACGGAGGAGGCGCCAGACGATGCGGGTGCGCGACTATTCGCGGCCAACGACGCTCAATCCCGACCGCCTCTTCGGCCAGGTCGCCCAGAAGCTCGCCGTTGCCATCATAACAGGCTCCGTCAAGGCCGGCGAGTTGCTGCCCAACGAGGACGATCTGCGCTCCGACATCTCGGTTTCGCGCACCGCCTATCGCGAGGCGGTGAAGGTGCTCACCGCCAAGGGCCTGGTCGAAGCCAGGCCCAAAAGCGGCACCCGGGCGGCGCCGCGCGACAGCTGGAACCTGCTCGATCCCGATGTTCTCTCCTGGCATTTCGAGGCTGATCCAAACGAGAAATTCATCCGTGATCTCTTCGAATTGCGCCGCTTCGCCGAGCCTGCCGCCGCAGGACTGGCGGCGCAGCGGCGAACACCTGCCGACATCGCGCGCATCGAGGCCGCCTATCGCGGCATGTCGGACAACCAGCCCTATGCCGACGCGACGATCCGCGCCGATCTCGCCTTCCACGAAGCCGTCTTCATCGCCTCGCACAACGCCACGCTGATGTGTCTGGCGAGCGCTGTCGCCGCCACGGTGCAATGGTCCCTGCTGCTCAAATCGGTCGATGATCGCGACTTCTTCATCGCCTCTCTGGTCGATCACGAGCGCGTTCTGGACGCGATCATCCAGCGTGACGGCGACCTCGCGGCGGCGCGGATGACGACGCTGGTGATCGACAGCCTGAACACGACGCTCGCCTTCTTGACCCCGGCTGCGTCGGCGACGATCCACAAAACCGCGTGATTAAGTCATATTATATATGCGCCAGCGGCGCTTTTCCCGCGGCGCGCGGCGTGGTGGGATGCCCGGCGATCGATCCCAGCGAGCCGGCGGCTTCCATCCAGCCGTCATATCCGTCATTTAATCGATTCATATTCGCCTGATCAAGCTGCCCGACCATCACCCGAAGCCTACGGAACCGTCCCCCATGACACGGCCCAACGCCACCGAAATCCTGATGACCGGCCCGCTGATGGCCTATGCCGCCGACCAGTTGAAGGCGCGGTACACCGTCCACGAGCTGTGGAAGGCCGAGGACAAGGCGGCCTTCCTGCGCGAAATCTCCGGCCGCGTGCGCGGCGTCGCGGCCGGTGGCGGCCATAACCGGGTCGACGGCGCGCTGTTCGACGCGCTTCCCAACCTCGAGGTCATCTCGAGCTTCGGCGTCGGCTACGACCATGTCGATGCCGGCGAGGCCGGAAAGCGCGGCCTCGTCGTCACCAACACGCCCGACGTCCTGACCGACGAGGTCGCCGACCTCGCGCTCGGCCTGCTGATCTCGACCGTCCGGCAGTTGCCGCAGGTCGACCGCTATCTCCGCGAGGGCAAGTGGCTGAAGGCCGCCTATCCGCTGACGTCGTCGTTGCGCGGGCGCACGGTCGGCATCGTCGGCCTCGGCCGCATCGGCAAGGCGGTGGCGAGCCGCATCGAGGCCTTCGGCTTGCCGGTCGTCTATCACGGCCGCTCGCGCCAGGCCGATGTGCCCTATCGCTACTATCCCTCGCTGGTCGAAATGGCCCAGGATGTCGACACGCTGATCTCGGTCGCGCCCGGCGGCGCCTCGACCCATCACATCATTAATGCCGAGGTGCTCAAGGCCCTTGGCCCCAATGGCATCGTCATCAATGTCGGGCGCGGCACCGTGATCGACGAGAAGGCGCTGATCGAGGCGCTGCAGAACAAGACGATCCTGTCGGCCGGCCTCGACGTCTTTGAGGACGAGCCGCGCGTCCCGGCCGAGCTGATCGCGATCGAGCATGCCGTGTTGCTGCCCCATGTCGGCTCGGCCTCGGTCCACACCCGCGAGGCGATGGGCCAGCTCGTCGTCGACAACCTCGCCTCCTGGTTCGATGGGAAGGGGCCGCTGACCCCGGTGCCCGAGACCCCTTGGAAGAAGGCCTGAGCGCCTTGCCCGGCGCGGCAGCGCATCGATCACAGCTGCTTGCGGCGGGCATCCTGCTCGCCTGCCAGGCAGCGGCATCGGCGCAGACCGCGCCAGCCCCGCGCGGCGCGGACAAGGCGCCGCCTGCAATTGCTCCCTTGGTCGGCGCCTGGGATCTCGAGCAGATCGGCGCCTCGCGCAAATGCACGATCACGCTCGGAGTGGAGGAAGCCGTGCATGGCCGCCAGCTCCGCTATCCCGCGACCTGCCGTCGCGCCTTGCCGATCCTCGACAGCATCGTCTCCTGGAACGTCGGGGCCGACGGGTCGCCGCGCCTCAACGATGCGCTCGGCAAGGCAGTGATCGCCTTCCGCGAGAACGGCGATGCCGGCCTTCAGGGCAAGGGACCGGACGGCAAGGACTACTGGCTCGATCCCAAGAGCCATCCGCGCGCCGCGCGACGCCCCGCCGTCAGCCGAGCGGAGGCGGCGGCCACCGCGGCCCAGCGCGCGACGGTCGTCGACCCCGCCAGCGCGCCTGCGCCCGAAAGCCTGCCCGGCCGCTACGCCGTGATGCGCCAGGCCAATCGCGAAGCTTGCCGCATCGTCCTGAGCCCGGCTTCCGGAGGCGCGCAGGCCCGTGCTCCGGCGGCGTTCGAGGGCAACTGCGGGGATACCGGGCTGGCGATCTTCGACCCCGTCGGCTGGCGCTATGCGGCAGGCCGGCTCGCCCTCGTCGCACGGAAAGGCCACAGCGTCGAACTCGTCTTCGAGAATGGCCAGTGGCGCAAGGACCCCGCGGTCGGGGCGCCGCTGTTGCTGCGCAGGCTGGCACCTTGACGAAATACCGTAGCCGCGACGCCATCGCGGAACTGACCACGAGCCTCAACCGGCTTCCCGCATTGCCACCAATTTGAGCGTCATCGAAGAGTCGCGGATCAAGCCTAGCGATTGGGCAATCCCGTACTTAGTTGCGGCCGGTATCGTTCCCGACCGTGCGAAGAGGACTTCCCGATGTTCAACGCCAAATCGCTTCTCGATGCCCTCGTCAGCGCGGGCACCCAGGCCGGCAAGCCTGGCGGCCAGGGACAGACGGGTACGCTCGGCTCGATTCTGGGCGGGCTCACCGAGCAGGTGCAGAAGAGCGGCGGTGTTGGCGGGCTCGCCGGCATGGCGGGCCAGATTCTGACCCAGGCGACGCAAGGGCTCGGTGACGCCGCGCGCCAGACCGGCGTGCAGCAGAAGGCCGGCGAGGCGCTGGGCCAGGTCACCGGCGGCCGCTCGACACAGGACGTGCTGGCCCAGGCCAAGGCGATGTTCGACAAGAACCCTGCGATGGCGACCGCTGTGCTCGGCGGCCTTGGCGCGCTGGTGTTCGGCTCCTCCACGGGCCGCGCCATCGTCGGCTCCGCCGCCCGGCTCGGTGGCATGGCCCTGATCGGCGGCCTCGCCTACAAGGCCTATCAGAACTACCAGTCCGGCAAGCCGATGCTCGATATCGGCAGCCCGGAAGTTCTTCCCGCCCCGTCAGGCACCGGCTTCGAGCCGGAGGCCGCGAGCGAAGCGACGGCCCTCGTCTTCATCCGCGCCATGATCGCCGCCGCCGCGGCCGATGGGTCGATCGATGCCGACGAGCGGGCCGCGATCCTCGGCGGACTGCGCGAGGCCGGCTTCGACCCGGAAGCGAATGAATGGCTGGCTCAGGAAATGGCCAGCCCTGCCTCGGTCGAGACGCTGGTCGAAGGAGCGGAAAGCCCTGAACTCGCGGCGCAGATCTACACGGCCGCACGTATCGCCATCAATCCGGACACGCCGAAGGAGAAGGACTTTCTCGCCGGCCTCGCGGCCTCGCTCGGTCTCGACGCCGAGCTCGTCGCGAACATCGACGCCGCCGCCAGCGCGGCCAAGGTCTGACGCACACCGACCTCTGACGCGCACTCGCATCATTAACCACACTCCCGGTGTGGTGAAGGCGTCGCCCGCGCGAGCATCGCGGGGCAGTGCGGCGCCCCGGAAGGCTTGTCCATTCGACGGTAATCGAGGCGAGGTCGCAGCCGGCTGTTAATCATAGCAGCCGAATGGCCGCCCCTTGCTCCACAGCATCCACTCAAGCTTAGGATTTGTCAGCGAGGAAGACCGGAGCCAGAATGGCCCACCGTCGAAAGACGCTCGCCGGACCATATCATCGGGCCCCGGACGCAATAACGGCGCAAGGGAAGAAGAGACAGGAATATGTCTTTGCCTGCGATGATCAGAGCGATGCGCCCGCATCATTGGCTCAAGAACGGACTCGTGTTCGTTCCGATCTTGCTCAACCATAACGTTTTCGACATCGCGGCGATCGGTCATGGCGTCGTCGCCTTCATGGCCTTCAGCCTGATGGCGTCCTCGATCTATCTCCTCAACGACATCGTCGATGTCGACGCCGACAGGCGCCACCCGACCAAATGCAAGCGCCCGCTGGCCGCAGGCGAAATCTCGGAGCGGCAGGCCTATGCGGCCGTCCCGATCCTGCTCGCCACATCCTTTGCACTGTCCTGGCTGCTGCCCAAGCCGCGGCTCTTCCTGCTGGTGCTCGGCGCCTATCTCGTGCTGGCCTTGGCCTATCTCTTCGTGCTCAAGCGCAAGCTGCTGGTCGATGTGCTTTCCCTCGCGGCGCTGCATACGCTGCGCATCATCGCCGGCAACATGGCGGCCGACGTCCCCATCTCCTCCTGGCTCCTGGCCTTCTCGATCTTCCTCTTCTTCAGCCTGGCGCTGGTGAAGCGCTATGCGGAACTGCGCATCACCCAGGACCAGTCCGGCCTGAAGAAGGCAGGGCGCGGCTATCAGGCCGAGGATATCGAGGCGCTCTCGCAGCTCGGCATGGCTTCGGGCTGCACCTGCGCGCTGATCATGGCGCTCTATGTCGACAGCGCCGCCGTCAAGGAACTCTATCGCCACCCGGAGCTGATCTGGCTGGTCTGTCCGATCATCCTCTATCAGATGGCGCGAATCTGGTTCCTCGCAAGGCGAGGATTCATGCCCGACGATCCGCTCGTCTTCATGATCCGTGACTGGCGCAGCCAGGTCACCGGCGCGACGGTGCTCGTGATCATGGTCGCTGCGACGCTGCTGCCGTGAGCGACGCGCCTTCGGAGATTCGCTCCTGGGGCGGATTGGCCGCGCGGGACAGCCAATTGCTTAGCCCCGAAGATTGGCTCGCAGACCCGTCGCCACAGCGTGGATCCGTCCTGGCCCACGGCAATGGCCGCTCCTATGGCGATTCCTGCCTGAACGATGGCGGACGGCTGATCATGGCGCGCAGCATGGACCGCATCCTCGCCTTCGACCGCATCAGCGGGCTCGTCACCTGCGAGGCCGGCGTCCTCCTCGACGATTTGCTGAAGCTCGTGGTGCCGGCCGGCTGGTTTCCCCCGGTGACACCCGGAACCTGCCTCGTCACCATCGGCGGCGCGATGGCCAACGACGTCCACGGCAAGAACCACCACCGGGCCGGCACCTTCGGCCGCCATGTCCGCGCGTTCGAACTGGTGCGCTCGGACGGGCGCCGGCTGACCTGCGCGCCCGACCTGAATGGCGCGCTGTTCGCCGCCACCATCGGCGGCATGGGCCTCACCGGCCTGATCACGCAGGTCACGCTGCAGCTCATGCCGGTGGCTTCCGCCGAGATGCAGCAGGAAACCATCCATTTCGGCGGGCTCGACCGCTTCTTCGCCATCGCCGCGGACTCCGATGCGACGCATGACTACACCGTCGCCTGGATCGATGCCCTGGCCAGCGGCTCCGGCTTCGGACGTGGCGTGTTCTTCCGCGCCAACCATGCTCCGGCCTCGCACCAGCCGCCGAGCCGCCCCCGGCGCAGCCTGCCCTTTCCGATCAGGCCGCCGGTCCCTTTGATCAACAGCCTGACGCTGCGCGCCTTCAACCTGCTCTACCGCGCCGCGCAGCCACGCTCGCCCGAGCCGAGGCGCATCGCCTATCGCCCGTTCTTCTATCCGCTCGACCGGGTCCGCAACTGGAACCGCGCCTATGGGCCGGGCGGCCTGCGCCAGTTCCAATGCGCGGTACCGATGGCCCATGCGCGCGATGCCGTCGAGGAGATGCTGAGGCGGACGCTCGCCGCCGGCGAAGCCTCCTTCCTGACCGTTCTCAAGCTCTTCGGCGACGTGCCCTCGCCCGGCATGATGTCCTTTCCCATCGCCGGCGCGACATTGACGCTCGATTTCCCCAATCGCGGCGAGTGTACGGAAAGGCTGCTCGACGAGCTCGACCGCGTCACGCTCGCGGCCGGAGGCCGTGTGAACCCCTACAAGGACGCCCGCATGTCGCCGGCCACCTTCGAGGCCTCTTTCCCGCACTGGCGCAATTTCGCGGAACATATCGACCCGGGCTTCTCCTCTAGCTTCTGGCGGCGCGTCACGGCCGGCTGAACCGGCCTCATCCGCTGGCCGTAAAAAATCTTCGCATCGCCTTGAACCTCCCCGCCATCCGCCGCGACCAACGGGCATGGAGGGCGAATGGTTCGCCCCGAACGAATTCAGGGAGACCGAGACGATGACCCGCTTCAAGAAGATCGCGACCGCCACCCTTGCCGCTCTCGCGCTGGCCTCCACCTTGACCGCGACCTCCGCCGAAGCCGGGTACTGGGGTCGCCGTGGATATGGCTGGGGCGTCGGAGCCGGTGTCGTCGGCGCGCTCGCCGCGGGCGCCATCATCGCCAGTGCCACCCGCCCGGCCTATGGCGGCTACTACGCCTACGGCCCCGTCCGCCGCTGCGACATGGTCGAGCGCATCAACCGCTACGGCGAGATCGTCGGCTACCGCCGCGTCTGCGGTTACTACTGAGAACCATGGTGCAGGCGGCCCGGGGCCAGGAACCCGCAGGGCCGCGACCAAGCACCAACGAATTTCGCAGACCCTGTTCGCAAGCGGCTTCCCGATCCTCCCGGGAGGCCGCTTTGCCGTTGGAGCCAACGAAAAAGGGCCGGCGAACCAGCCCTTTGCCAAGCGGACGTTTGTGGAGCCAGCTCAGGCTTTCGACACCGCGACCTTGCGCAGATAGTCCGTCACGATGCGGGTGATGCCGCGCGAGAGCAGATCGTCCAGCGCGTTGATGAAGGTGTCGCAATCCTCGCGCGTCGCGATCAGCGGCGGCTCGAGCCGGATGACGTTGCGGTTGTACTCTGTGAAGGCGACGAGCACGTCGTAGTCCTTCAGGAGCAGCGCCCCGACGAAGCCGCAGAGCGAGCCCTTCAGCTTGTCGTCGAGCAGCGCGACCATGTGCTTGAGCCCGAAGGGCATGGTCTCGCTGATGTCCTGGAACTCGACGCCGATCATCAGGCCGCGCCCGCGGATTTCCTTGAGCAGGCTCGGATGCTTGACCCGCAACTCGTTGAGCCGCGCGATCAGGTAGTCGCCCTGGCGCTGTGCATTGCCCATGAGGTCTTCCTCATAGAGCACGTTCAGCCCCTCGATCGCCGAGATGCAGGCCTCGCCCATGCCGCCGAAGGTGGCCTGGGCATGGATCAGCGCGGTCTTCGGCTTGCCATAGGCTTTCATGTAGATCTCGCGGCGCGCAATCATTGCGCCAATCGCAGCCTTGGAGCCGCCGAGCGCCTTGGCGAGCGCCGTCACGTCCGGCACCACGCCGTCGCGCTCGAAGGCGAAGAACTGGCCGGTGCGCCCGAGCCCGCACTGCACCTCGTCCGCCACCCAGAGCACGCCATGCTTGTCGCAGAGCGCGCGCAATTCGCGCCAGAACCCGAGCGGCGCCTCGACGATGCCGCCGCCGCCCTGCACGGTCTCCATCACCACGATGCCGATGGCGGGATCGCTTTCCAGCGCAGCGCGCACGGCCTCGATGTCGCCGAACGGCACCTTGACCCGGTTCTCCACCAGCTTGAATTGCGACTGGTAGAGCGTCGAATCCGTGACCGAGAGCACGCCCTTGGTCTTGCCGTGGAACGAGTTCGCCGCGTGCAGGATCTTCGACCTGCCCGGCCCCTGCGCCTGCTCGGCGACCTTCAGCGCCGCCTCCATCGCCTCCGATCCGGTCGAGCCGAGGAAGACCATGTCGAGATCGCCGGGCGCGATCGCGGCGAGGTTGGCGGCCAGCGCCGAGGCATATTGCGACATGAACGCCATGCAGATCTCATGGCGGTTCTCGTCCTGGAATTTCTTCCGGGCCGCGACGATGCGCGGATGGTTGTGGCCGAAGGCGACCGAGCAGAAACCGCCAAAGAAATCGAGGATCTTGCGGCCGTCCCTGGTGATGTAGTGCATACCCTCGGCGCGGTCGACGATGATCTTGTCGAAGCCGAGCAGCTTCAGGAAGTGCACCTGGCCCGGATTGATATGGTTGGTGAAGAGTTCCTTCACCGTCTGGGCATCGAGTTGCTTGGCGTCTTCGACGCTATAGAGTTTCGGCCGGACGATCGTCTCGCCGGCGGCCATGTCCTTGTAATCGAAAGCGGGCGTACTCATGCGGCGAGATCCCTTTGCTGGACAGCAGCGTCCTTGGCTTTGCGATATTCCGTATAGGCAGCGAGCAGCATGTCTTCGTCGCGGTGCTTCGGCGTCCAGCCGAGTTCGCGCTTGGCCTTGGAAGTATCGAGAATACAGATCTCGTCCGCAATCATATACTGCTCGGGATCCATGATCGGCATGTTGACCGCATCGAGGGCGTTCAGTACCAGCTTGACCAGTGGCGCCGGCGTCGGCAGCAGGATCGACTTCGAGCCGGCATGCCTGATCAGGTCGCCGAGCAGCTTCCTGACCGGCGGCGGATCGTCGGAGCCGAGATTATAGGCGCTGTTCGGGAAGCCCGCCTTCCAGGCCGCGACGCAGGCGCTGGCGCAGTCGAATACCGAGATGAACTGGTAGGGGTTCTTGCCCGAGCCGATCATCGGCACCGGCAGGTTCAGGTCGATCAGCTTGAACAGCTTGACCAGGATGCCGAGGCGGCCAGGCCCGATGATCAGGCGCGGCCGGAAGATCGGGATCTGGAAACCCTTGTCGCGATAGCTTTGGGCCAGCGTCTCGGTCGCGAGCTTGCTCTCGCCATATTCGCCCAGCGGCCGGGCCGGATGGTCCTCGTCCTGCGGCACCGTCACCGAATGGCCGTAGATCATGTCCGTGGTGAAGTGGACGAGCCTGCTGGCGCCGCCCTTCTCCATCCAGTTCAGGATGTTCTGGGTGCCATGATAGTTCACCGGCCAGAAGAAATCGTGCCGCTCCGCCCGGGTCACGATCGGCGACAGCATCTTGGCCGAGAGGTTGTAAACGAGGTCGTCCTTGTCCAGCGGGATCGAGGCAACGCTCTCCGCATCGGTGACATCGATCTTGTGAAACGGCACGGTGGCGTAATGGGCGTGGCTGCTCCGGGCGATGTCGGCGACCAGCACCTCCTCGCCCATGGCCGAGAGGTCTGCCGCCAGATGCGATCCGACGAAGCCGTCGCCGCCGATGATGATGTGCTTCACGTGCGGTCTCTCCGGCTCAACGAGGCAGGCGCGGGCGCTGGTTGCGCACCGGCACGGGAATGGGGGTCAGCGCGGCTTTCGGCTCGAGCAGGGCGCCAAGGCGCAGGAACAGGCGAACGATCAAATCCATGATGTCCCTCAGCTTTGTGCGATGAAGATGGTGCCGAGCACGATGAAGCCGATGCCCGCGATCCGCGCCGCGCTCAGATCCTCGTTGAAGACGAAGTAAGCGTAAGCCGCGACCACGACATAGGCGAGGCTCAGGAAGGGGTAGGCGTAGGAGATCTGCACCTTCGAGAGCACGACGAGATGCGAGGCCATGCTGACGACGAAGGTGCACAGCCCCGCGAAGACGAACGGGTTGAAGACCACCCGAAAGATCGTCCAGATCAGGCCGTCGCCGGCAACGTCGAGCGTGCCCACCCCGGTCATGCCGCGCTTCAACATGAGCTGGGCCGCAGCATTGGTCAGCACGGTGAACAGGATCAGGGGAATATAGGCATTCATCGGCGCTGGGGCTTTTCCGCAAGTCTTTGCCGTCAGGAAGTCTTCGGGCTTCGGCTGTCGTCGGGCCTCTGGATGGCGCGGAAAATACTTCAAATGCCTTACGCTGCGGCTCTTACCTCGACGTAACGTTAAGATAAGACTGACGGGATCGCGGAAACCCTCCGAGGCAATCGCGAATGGCGTCACGACGGCATGGCGTGCGGCCTCAATCGCCCTTCGCCATCTCCTGCTCTTTCGCCAGCGTCCGCTGCAGGGCCGGGCGCGCCAGCATGCGCTCCATATAGGCCTCGAAGACCGGCCGCTTCGGCAGCGCACCGACAATGTTCATACCGTAATGGATCGCGGTCCCGAGCTGCGTGTCGGCCGCCGTGAAGCGCCCGCCCGCGGCATGGCCGTTCGCCAGCAGCTTCTCGAGATGGGCGACGGCGTCGTCGAGCGAGCCGAAGGAAACGCTGCGCGGCTGATAGACGATGTCGAGCGCCTTCGCCGCGATCACCGGATCGAGCACGGCATCGGTGTAGACCAACGCCGTCAGATAGGAGGCGCGCGCCGGGTCCCCGATCGCAGGCGCGAGCCCGGCGCGCGGAAAGGCGTCGCCGAGATAAAGCGAGATCGCGGCGCGCTCCGTCACGATTACGCCGTCATGCGCGATCGCCGGCACCTTCTTGTGCGGCTGGATCGCGCGATAGGATTCCGGCGCGCCGCCCTCGCCGCGAATATCGATCAGTTCCATCGCATAGGGTTCACCCAGTTCCTCCAGCAGCCACAGGATGCTGAAGGAACGTGACTGCGGGGCATGATAGAAGGTCAGCATGATCGTCTCCCTCACGGCGCGGGAATCGGTAGCGCCAGTTCATCGATCTGCAGCGCGTCGCCTGCCGGAACGCGTCAGGGGTGCGCAGGGTTTCCGTGACTCCCGAGGTTTCCGCCATGACCCCACCCGACACGCCGCTGCCCAACCGCGTCGCCCCTGACGGTAGCCTCTTTGCCGACCCGGCCCGCTGCCTGCTCTTCGGCAATCGTGGCGGGCGCTTCCACGATCCGCAGAGTCGCGCCTTGCCGCACCGGATCGATGCCAGCCGGCAATGGATCTGTTGCCGGCTATCTTTCAAGGGCAGGCGCAGGCAGGTCTGGTCGCGCGGTTATACGGAGCTGTTCTTCTGCGACGAGGTCACCGCGCTCGCCGCCGGCCACCGGCCCTGCATGGAATGCCGCCGCGGCGACGCTCTCGCCTATCGCACCGCGCTCATGCGCGGAACGGGGTTGGTCGTCCCGCCATCCTTCCCTGAGATTGATCGGCTCCTGGACGGGCAGCGGCGCTTGGGGCGGAACAAACTCGTCCATCACCTGCCTGCCGATGATCTGCCCGACGGGGCGATGATCGCCGACGGCACGCGCTGGCTCGCCCTGCGCGATGGCGATGCACTGCTGTGGCATCCCGGCGGCTATGGCGCCCGCCTGCCCCGCCCGAACGGAATCGTCTCCGTACTCACCCCGCCTGCATCCCTGGCGGCGCTCGTCCATGGCTTCCAGCCACTCTGGCATCCGAGCGCAGGACGGGCGGCAAGATCATCGCCATGAGCCGATTGAGTCTCGCATTGCATCGCAAGAATAACGGCGGTTCTGAGCCTTCGCGAGTAAGGAACTTTTGGCAGCGAAACGGCGTTTCCCCCGCATACATCGTCACAACCACCTTGGGGGTGCTCCAATGCGTTCGATTGCTCTCTGGCTGCTCGGCGTTCCGATCCCGATCATCATTCTGCTCTGGTTCTTCATGCGCTGAGCCTTCGCTCATCGACTGGATCGACATGGCCGGGCTCGTCCCGGCCATCTTCGTTTCCGGGCGGCGCGACCTTGCCGCCATGGCCTGACAGCACCATCTGTCAGACGGGCGCGCATCGCGGCATTGCGCCAGCCCACCATCGCATCGTCACCGGAACTGCCCTATATGCCGCCTATGCCAGCGATCATTTCCGTTTCCGGCCTTTCCAAGACCTATGCTTCCGGCTTCCAGGCGCTGAAGTCGGTCGATCTCGACATCCATAAGGGCGAGATCTTCGCCCTGCTCGGCCCCAACGGGGCCGGCAAGACGACACTGATCAGCATCATCTGCGGGCTGGTCAATCCGAACACGGGAGCGGTGAAGGCCGATGGCCACGACATCGTCGCCGACTACCGCGCCGCCCGCGCCACCATCGGTCTGGTGCCGCAGGAGTTGACCACCGACGCCTTCGAGACCGTGCGCGCCACCGTCGCCTTCAGCCGCGGCCTTTTCGGCAAGCGCAAGGACCCGTCTCTGGTCGAGCAGCTCCTGAAGGACCTCTCGCTCTGGGACAAGCGTGACAGCCAGATCCGCATGCTCTCGGGCGGCATGAAGCGCCGCGTCATGATCGCCAAGGCGCTCGCCCACGAACCGCGCATCCTCTTCCTCGACGAGCCGACAGCCGGCGTCGATGTCGAACTGCGGCAGGACATGTGGCAGCTCGTGCGCCGCCTGCGCGACAGCGGCGTCACCATCATCCTGACCACGCATTACATCGAGGAGGCCGAGGAGATGGCCGACCGCGTCGGCGTGATCAGCAAGGGGGAGATCATTCTGGTCGAGGACAAAGTCGAGCTGATGCGCAAGCTCGGCCGCAAGCAGCTCACCCTGACCCTGCAGCAGCCGCTGACAGACCTGCCGGCAGCGCTCTCCGGCTATGGTCTCGAACTGGCCGCAGGCGGCGAGGAGCTCGTCTACACCTACGACACCAAGGCGGAGCGCACCGGCATCACCGCCCTGCTCCACGCGCTCGGCGAGGCCGGCATCCGCTTCAACGACCTGCAGACGAGCCAAAGTTCGCTCGAGGACATCTTCGTCAGCCTGGTGAAGGATCGCAGATGAGCACGACTGGCATCAACTGGCACGCGATCCGCGCGATCTACAAATTCGAGATGGCCCGCACGCTGCGCACGCCGCTGCAGAGCGTCGTCTCGCCGGTGCTTTCGACGTCGCTCTATTTCATCGTCTTCGGCGCAGCGATCGGCTCGCGCATGCAGGCGATCGACGGGGTGGTCTACGGCGCCTTCATCGTGCCGGGCCTGATCATGCTGACCCTGCTGACGCAGAGCATCGCCAACGCCTCCTTCGCGATCTATTTCCCGAAGTTCACCGGCACGATCTACGAACTGCTCTCGGCGCCTGTCGCCTGGTGGGAAGTCGTTATCGGCTATGTCGGGGCAGCCGCGACGAAATCGATCGTGCTCGGCCTGATCATCCTGCTGACGGCGACCTTCTTCGTGCCGCTCAGGATTGAGCATCCCCTCTGGATGCTGCTGTTCCTGGTGCTGACGGCCGCGACCTTCAGCCTCTTCGGCTTCATCATTGGCATCTGGGCCGATGGCTTCGAGAAGCTGCAGGTCATCCCTCTGCTGGTCGTGACCCCGCTCGCCTTCCTCGGCGGCTCCTTCTACTCGATCGACATGCTGCCGGGAATCTGGCGGACGATCGCGCTCTTCAACCCCGTCGTCTACCTGATCAGCGGCTTCCGCTGGAGCTTCTTCGGCATCGCCGATGTCGGCGTCGGCATCAGCCTGGGCATGACCCTCGTCTTCCTGTTCATCTGCACCGCCATCGTCGGCTGGATTTTCAGGACCGGCTATCGCCTCAAGAACTGAGGCCCCAACCGGCCTCAGGCCGCCTTCATCTCGGCGAAGAATGTCCCGACGGCCCCGCGCAGGATCTGGGCTTCGCGCGCGAGGTTCTCCGCGGTCGACAGCGCCTGGCTCGCCGACAGCATCGCCGCCTGCGATGTCGAGGTCACGCCCTCCATCTGGCAGGCGACGCCGGCGGTGCCGCACGCCGTCGCCTGCGCGCTGCTGGCGATCTCGGAGGTCGCCACCATCTGCTGGCTCGTCGCACCCGCGATGACCAGCGTGTGCTGCGCCACCTCGCCCATGACGCTGGCGATGGTCTCGATCGCCGCGACAGCACCTTGCGTCTCGCTCTCGAAGGCCGCGATGCGCTCGGCGATCTCATCGGTCGCCTGCGCGGTGCGGCTCGCGAGCAGCTTGACCTCGCCGGCGACGACGGCAAAGCCGCGTCCGGATTCTCCTGCGCGTGCCGCCTCTATCGTGGCATTGAGCGCGAGCAGATTGGTCTGGGCCGCGATCTCGCGGATCAAGCCGACCACCCTGGCGATGCTCTCTGCGGCGCCCAACAGGTTGACGACATTGGCGCGCGCCCCAGCGGCGTCGTTTGCTGCGGTCCTGACCACGTTGTCGGTTTGGCGGATGCGATCCGCGATGTCGGAGATCGACTCCGACAGTTCCTCGGAAGCGGCGGCGATCGAGCGGACATTGTCGGAGGCGTCGAGCGCCGCGCCCCGGGCTTCGTTCGCCTGCGAGGTCGCGCTCGTCGCGACCTCATTGAGGCTGCGCGCCGTTCCTTCCATTTCTTCGGCGCTGACCCTCACCGTATTCAGGACGGAATCGATCCGGACGTTGAAATCCGCGATCAGTTGCTCCCGCTTGGCCTGCCGCCGCGTCCGCGCCGCGTCGGAAGCACGGGCATCGGCCTCCAGCGAGGCCCGCGCCGCAGCCGTCTCGTGGAACACCGCGACGGAGCGAGCCATGTCGCCGATCTCGTCGCGCTGACGGACGCCGGGGATCTCCCCGATCTCCTCGGACCGCGCGAGACGGTGCATCGTCGCCGCGAGGCGACGCAGCGGACGGGCCACGCGAAAATGCACGAGCGCCAGCGCGGCGCCGAGGCCGCAGGCGATCAACAATCCGCCGCCGACCGCCAGCAGCGACAGGCTGTAGCGCTGCAACAGATCGCGTTCGGCTTCGGTCGCGTCGCCGCGGCTCTCGTTGAGCACCGCGACCTGCTTCAAGGCGGCATTCAACGCCTTGCGATTGCTTCGGTTGTCCTCGTTGTTTCCGAGTTGATTGGCGGCGGCGGGCCCCTGTTCGCGTGCTCGCCTCACGAGTTCGGTTCGGAAGCGGACAAATGTGTCGAGCTGCGTCGCGACGGCTTCGAACGCCGCCTGATCGCCGGACCGGAGCAAGGCGCGCCAGCGCTTGGCCAGATCCGTGATCTCATCGAGATTGGCCATCAGCGGGAAGGCGAAGCGCTCGCTGTCCTGAGCGTTCGCGCTCATATAGATGCCGCGCGACTCCATGACGACGGCGTTGACCAGGCCGTTCAGCCGCTCCGCCAGCAATGTGCGATCCGAGACCGCCTCCATCTCGGTCGTCATCGCGGCATAGCGGGCGAGCGTCTGGACTCCGATTCCGACGGCGAGGCCGGCAGCGAGCGCAAACACGGCGAAGGCGCCGAAGATCTGAGCTGAAATCTTGCGCGGGCCGATCATCGCGGAGGGCTTCCCAGTCGAGGCGCATGGCGTCCTCGTTTTGCTGGATCGTGCACACAAAGGGTTAAGGGTGACTAACCCCCTCGGGACAGGGCTGGCGACGGCCTTCTCGCAGCCGGTCGATTGACTTCGCCGCCCTCATCCTGTTCTCACAACGGCCATGATCGACATTCAGACATCCGATGCGCCGGCAGCCCTCGCCGCCCCGCATGCGCGCCGGCGCACTTTCGCGATTATCTCCCACCCCGACGCCGGCAAGACCACGCTGACCGAGAAGCTGCTCTATTTCGGCGGCGCGATTCAGCTCGCGGGCGAGGTGCGCGCCAAGCAGGGCCGCCGCCAGACCTCCTCGGACTGGATGAAGATCGAGCGCCAGCGCGGCATCTCGGTCGTGACCTCGGTGATGACCTTCGAATATGGCGGGCACGTCTTCAACCTGCTGGACACGCCGGGCCACGAGGATTTCTCGGAAGACACCTATCGCACGCTGACCGCGGTCGACAGCGCCATCATGGTGATCGACGCCGCCAAGGGCATCGAGGAGCGCACGAAGAAGCTCTTCGAGGTCTGCCGTCTCAGAGACATCCCGATCGTCACCTTCATCAACAAGGTCGATCGCGAGACCCGCGACCCGTTCGACCTGATCAACGAGATCGAGAACACGCTCGCCCTCGACGTTGCGCCGATGACCTGGCCGGTCGGGCGTGGCCGCGAATTCGTCGGCACCTATGATCTCAAGGCCAACAGTTTCCGCCGCAACCAGAAGGGCGACGAGACCGCCGAGGACCAGAAGGTCTCTGGCTGGGACGACAGGCTGTTCGACGAGCTCCTGCCGCATGGCGCCGCCGAGACTTGGCGCGAGGAGGTCTTCCTCGCCAGCGAGGGGTTGAAGCCCTTCGATCTCGACGCTTTCCGCGAGGGCCATCTGACACCGCTCTATTTCGGCGCGGCCCTGCGCGACTACGGCGTGCGCGACCTGATCGATGCACTCGGCCGCTACGCTCCGAGCCCGCGCGCCCAGGTCGCTGACAAGCGCGAGATCGAGGCGGACGAGCCGAAGATGACCGGCTTCGTCTTCAAGATCCAGGCGAACATGGACCCGAACCATCGCGACCGCATCGCCTTCATGCGCGTCTGCTCCGGCAAGCTCACCCGTGGGATGAAGGCCAAGCTCGTCCGGACCGGCAAGCCGATGCCGCTGAACGCGCCGCAGTTCTTCTTCGCACGCGACCGCTCGATCGCCGAAGAAGCTTATGCCGGCGACATCGTCGGCCTGCCGAACCATGGCACCCTGCGCATCGGCGACACGCTGACCGAGGGCGAGGACGTCGTCTTCAAGGGCGTGCCGTCCTTCGCGCCGGAAATACTGCGCCGCGTCAAGCTGAAGGACGCGATGAAGGCCAAGAAGCTGCGCGAAGCGCTGCAGCAGATGGCCGAGGAAGGCGTCGTCCAGATCTTCCTGCCGCATGACGGCGCCCCGGCCATCGTCGGCGTCGTCGGCGCGCTGCAGCTCGATGTGCTCAAGGAGCGCATGGACGTCGAGTATTCGCTGCCCGTCGATTTCGAGCCCTGCCAGTTCTCGATCGCCCGCTGGGTTTCCTCGGAGGACAAGGCGGCGCTGCAGAAGTTCGTGGCACTCAAGCCATCTTCCATGGCCGACGATCTCGACGGCGACCCGGTCTTCATGGCCTCCAGCCAGTTCACGCTGAAATACGACGCCGAACGCGCGCCGGACGTGATCTTCTCGGATGTGAAGGACTACCAGAAGGTGGCGAAGGCCTGAGCCCGCCGCGCCACACGTGACGCAAATGTCACAGCGCCGCGGACCCGCTTTCGCCTTTGATCCCGGTCAAATCAATTCGGGCGGAATCGGGGCTGTTGGGGAGATGAGTTGCCGGCGCGTCGCGCCTCGCGCTCTCGATCCCTGGGGGCTTCCGCCATGTCACGCACCATCCGCCTTTCCGCCTGCGCCGCGCTGCTCGCCGCGACCGCACTGACCTCGGCATCTCACTTTTCGGCGCAGGCTGCCGACCTCCCCTCCGCCAAGACGGCTCCGATCGCGCCGATCATGACCCAGTGGAGCCCGTGGATGATCCGCGGCCGCGCCCTCGTCGTCGTTCCGCAGGAGGATGCCAAACTCAGGCTCGGCGGCGCGCCGATCGTCGGCGGCGACGTCAACATCTCGAACTCGGTCGTTCCCGAACTCGACATCAGCTACTTCTTCACCAAGAACATCGCCGTCGAGCTGATCCTCGGCGTCACCCCGCACAATGTGAAGGGCGCCGGCACGCTCGCAGGCGCACGCATCGGCTCCGCCTGGCTGCTGCCGCCGACCCTGATGCTGCAATACCACTTCACCGATCTCGGCGCCTTCAAGCCCTATCTCGGCGTCGGCGTGAACTACACGATCTTCTTCAACGAGAAAGCCAAGGGCGGCTTCACCAGCTTCGACCTGAAGGACACCTTCGGCCTCGCCCTGCAGGCAGGCTTCGACTACATGATCAACGACCACTGGGGCATCAACTTCGACGTGAAGAAGATCTTCCTTGAGCCCAAGGTCAAGATCAATAACGGCCTCATCGCCGGCAAGGTCAAGATCGACCCCTGGCTGATCGGCACCGGCGTCACCTATCGCTTCTGAGGCCGGCTCACGTTCCCGCCACCGCGAACCCCAGCGGGATCGCGGTGGTGGATTTCAGCTCCTCCATCGCGAACATCGAGGTCACGTCGTTGAGGTCGATACGCGAGATCAGTTTCTTGTAGAGCGCGTCATAGGCGGCGATGTCCGACACGCAGGCCTTCAGCAGGTAATCGATCTCGCCGCTCATGCGGTAGAAATCGACGATCTCGGGCAGGTCCTGCACCGCAGCGTGGAAACGCTCCAGCCATTCCATCGAATGCCGCGCCGTCTTCACCGCGATGAAGACGGTGACACCGACCTGGAGCTTGTCGCGGTCGAGCAGAGCGACGCGCTTGCGGATATAGCCGGCCGCCTCCAGCTTCTGCACGCGCCGCCAGCACGGTGTCGCCGACAGGCCGACCGCTTCGGCCAACTCCGCCAGCGGCAGGCTCGCGTCCTCTTGGAGTCGCGCCAGGATACGAAGGTCGAAAGCGTCGAGCTTGGCCATGGCCTCTCCACCGAATCCGAATGCAAGGCGCGACCGCAGTCGATAACGCGCGAAAATTTTCTAACTTATGCAGCAAGATTGACAATCGTTTTCGCTTCTCGCCCCGATCGCGGCAAGATCGCAAACCCGTTTCGCGGCACTGCGGTATCCTTCCAGGGTCATCGGATATGCAGGGGCGAGGGCATGCAGGGGTTTCTGAACGAGGAGCGGCGCGGGGACGTGCTGCGCAGCCTGCGGACGGATGAAGGCACGCTCTCGCGCGACTATCTCGAAGCCGCCCGCACCGTCCTGCGTGAGCTCGTCGCCCTGCCCGACCTCGTCCAGCGCCTGCCGCTCGAGCGCAAGCCCGGCGGCTATGCCCGCAACCTGCTCGCCGGCAACGATGCCGTCAGCGTCTGGGCCATGGTCTGGAGCCCGGGTGCGGCCACCTCCATCCACGACCATCACTGCTCCTGCTGCTTCGGCGTCGTCTCCGGTACCGTCACCGAGACCTGGTATCGCGCCATCGACGAGAAGCGCGCCGTCGCGACAGCCCAGCACGACCGTCTGCCCGGCTATGTCGCCTGCATGCTGCCCAGCGGGCCCAACATCCACCGCATGTGCAATTTCGGCAGCGAGGACGCGATCTCGATCCACATCTACGGCTTCGACCACGAGGCCCACGCCTCCTCGATCGAAACGGAATACACCGCCGTCGGCGGTTGAGATCTCTCCCCTGCCGCGGGGACAACCCGGCGTGCTTATCCCCCGACCTGCACCCGGCGCGATGATGGCTCCTCGCCAAGGAGGAGCCATCAATGTCCATGCGAGGATCCGGCGCATCCGCGCCTGCCCTGCCCATCGTCACGCCCGCGCTTGCCGTGACGGCCCAGCGCCTCCTGCGCCTTGCCCCCGCGGGCAAGCCCGCGGTCGTTGACGGCATCGCGGCCCATTTCGACGGACTCGCCGGGGCGTCAGGCATCATCACCCATCTGCGCCTTTGCCACTTTCTGGCCCAGGCCGCCCATGAGACCGATCGCTTCCGCACGCTGGAGGAATATGGCGGCGAGGCGTATTTCGCGCGCTATGACGGCAGGCGCGACCTAGGCAACACGCAGGCCGGCGACGGCGCGCGCTATCACGGCCGCGGCATCTTCCAACTCACCGGCCGCTCCAACTATCGCCGCTATGGAGAACTGATCGGTGTCGATCTCGAAGCTCATCCGGAACGGGCAAAGGAGCCGGCGATTTCGCTTGCCGTCGCCTTCGCCTATTGGCGCGATCGCGCTTGCAACAAGGCCGCCGACGCCGACGACATCGCCGCCGTCACGAAGCTGATCAATGGCGGGCGCAACGGGCTGGCCGAGCGCACGCGCCTGCTCGCGGCGGCGAAGGCGATCTGGGTTTGAGATTCCCGTCATCCTCGGGCGGAGCAAAGCGCAGACCCGAGAATCTTGTGACGAGAAGGCGCAGGCCACCGAGATGGCCGGGTCAAGCCCGACCCTGACGCTTCCCGCCGAACTTAAGCGTGCCCGGCCTTCAGCGCCTGGTCGAGATCGGCATAGAGATCCTCGAGATCCTCGATGCCGGTCGAGAGCCGCAGCAGGTCGGGAGGACAGGGCGAGCCGGCTCCCTCGATCGAGGCGCGATGCTCGATCAGGCTCTCAACGCCGCCGAGCGAGGTCGCCCGCTTGTACAGCTCGACATGCGCCGCCGCCTTCACCGCGGCCGCCTCGCCGCCGACAACCTGGACGGAGAGCATGTAGCCGAAGCCGCCTTCCATCTGGCGCGCGGCGATATCGTGGCCGGGGTGCTGCGGTAGCCCGGGATAGAGCACTCGCGCCACCAGCGGATGGGCTGAGAGCCGCTGCGCCAGCGCCATGGCCGAGGCGCTCTGGCGCTCCTGCCGGAGATGCAGCGTGCGCATGCCGCGCATCAGCAGATAAGCCTCGAACGGACCGAGGATGCCGCCCTGGCCCTTGCGCACCGTCTTGATGCGGTTCCAGATTTCGTTGTCCTCGCGGGCGCAAAGCGCGCCCGCGACCACGTCGGAATGGCCGTTCAGCACCTTCGTCGCCGCATGCATCACGATGTCGGCGCCGAGCGTCAGCGGGCGCGTATGCACCGGCGAGGCGCAGGTCGAATCGACGGCGAGCCTAGCGCCGGCCTTGTGGGCGATCTCGGCGGCGCCCGCGATGTCGGTGATCGTCCAGAGCGGGTTCGACGGGGTCTCGGCCCAGACCAGCTTGGTCTTCCCAGGCTTCACGGCGGCGGCGAGCGCCGCGAGATCGTCAGTCTCGACGAATTCGATGACGAGGCCCCAGCGCGTCGCCTCCGTCAGCAGCCAGGCGCGCAGCGCCCAGTACATCACCTTGGAGGCGACGACATGGTCACCCGGCGAGAGCGCCTGGAAGACGGCCGTCGCCGCCGCCATGCCGGAACCGAACAGCAGCGCGCCGGCCTTGGCCTGCTCCAGCATGGCAAGGACGCTCTCGGCCTCCCGCGTCGTCTCGTTGTCCGGCCGGCCATAGATGAAGCCGGTCGAGTAGCCATTGTCCTCGTCGCGGATATAGGTCGTCGAGACATGGATCGGCGGCACGACGCCCTTCGTCACCGGGTCGATCTTGCCCATGGCCTGCGCGGCGAGAGAGCGGGGGTGAAGCTGACGCTGGGGCATGGGGAATCCGCAAAAGTTCCGAAAGGGCCGGTGAGTAGGACCGGAATGCCATCTGGAGCATGGTGCAGTGCGGACGCAAGGCCGCGACCTTGTCCTGCCTGCAACCGGCCCCCATCATCCGCTCATGAACAGCGCCATTCCCGACTCAGCCTCTCCCCGCCGGCCGCTCTGGCCGGATGTCCTGATCGCGGTTGTGCCCGTGATCCTGGCGTCGGTGATCGGTAGTGCCACGACGGTGCGGCAGATCCCGGGCTGGTATGCCGGGCTCGCCAAGCCACCCTTCAACCCGCCGAACTGGATCTTCGCGCCGGTCTGGACGACCCTCTTCGCGATGATGGCCTATGCCGTCTTCCGTATCCTGAGGCATAAGGTGGAGAAGCGCTGGGCCCTCACGGCCTACCACGTCCAGCTCGCGCTCAACCTGCTCTGGTCCTGCGTGTTCTTCGGGCTGAACAGCCCGCTGGGCGGCATCCTCGTCATCCTGCCGCTGCTAGGGACGATTCTCGCCACGATCGCGGCCTTCGGCCGCATCGACCGGATTTCGGCCTGGCTGCTCTGGCCCTATGCCGCCTGGGTCTCTTTCGCGACCCTGCTCAACGTCTCGATCTGGTGGCTGAACCGCTAGATCAGCTGCCTTCCATCAGCCGATCGAACGCTCGATCACGTTCATCACCGTCGCCCGCAGCTCGGCAATGGTGAAGGGCTTGGTCATAACCTCCGAGACGATGGCGTCGAGGCTGCGGGCACGCTCGCGCTGCTCGGCATAGCCGGTCATCAGCATGATCGTAAGATCGGGGAAGGCCTGCTTGGCGGCTAGCGCCAGTGCGATCCCGTCCATCAGGGGCATCCGGATATCGGTGAGGAGCAGGTCGAAGCGGCCATTCTCCGCCATCAGCACGTCGAGCGCCTCGGCGCCGTCGGACGCGGTCATGCAGCTATGCCCGTCCATGGTCAGGCCGCGTGCCACCAGTGTCCGTAGCGGCTCCTCGTCATCGACGACCAGAATGCGCGACATCTGTTCAGATCCCGGGAAGCCCGGCCTGATCGGCCGTCTCGACGACGCCGACATAGGGCAATTGCCGGTAGGAATGGGCGACATCCATGCCGTAGCCGACGACGAAATAGTCGGGGCATTCGAAGCCGACATAGTCCGGCGTCAGATTCACCGCCCGCTTGCCCGGTTTCTCAAGCAGCACGACGGTCGAGACCTTCGAGGCCCCGCGCGCCGCCAGCAGATCCTTGGCGAAGGTCAGCGTCCGGCCCGATTCGAGGATGTCGTCGACCAGCAGCACCTCGCGCCCGCGGACGTCGCTCTGCACATCCCTGAGGATCTCGACCTGGCCGGAGGAAACCGTCGCCGCGCGGTAGCTCGACAGATGCACGAACTCGACCTGCGGCGACATGCCGGCGCGATGCATGGCGCGAATCAGGTCGGCGACGAACATGAAGCTGCCCTTAAGCACCGCGACGACCAGCAGGTCCGGCGGCGCGGTCGCGGCGATGGCCTCCGCCATTTCCTCATTGCGGCGTGCGATGGCTGCCTCGTCGAATAGCACCCTGATGCGCCGTGGCTCAGACATAGTTTCGTCGTCCTTTCGCGCTGCGTCGCCGCCCCTCCTCGTCTGGGCCGGGCGCGAGCGCGGTTCATGCAATGACCGTGTCAGGAGATGTAAAGCGCCGAAGCCTGTGTGGATAGGGCCATGCGCCCTAGCCGCAGCGCGATGGCTAATGCCCACTTGCCACAGCCGGCGCAGCGCTCGCAAAGCGCACCAGAACCGATTGCCCAGCCGCAGGCGGCGCCGCCAATCGGGCCCGGAAACGCATCAGCTCCGCCGGCTGCAGCTCGTTGCGCGGCGGGTCGGTCTTCCAGCTATAGAGCGTCTGGCCGACGGCATCCTTCACCGCGACCTCGATCGGCGGAACCCTGGTGTTGCCCTTCGCGATGTTGGTGACGTCGCCCTCGACGACGAGGAAGCGGCCGGCCATGTCCTCGACCAGGCCGCTTTCGACCGCGCTCAGTTTGAGCCCGCGGATATTGACCGGGAATCCAAGCATCTCGAAGGCGGAAGCGAGCTGGGGTGCCGCACGCACGGCATGATCGCGCTGCCAGAGCAGGAGCCCGAGCAGGGCAAGTCCCGCCAGGGAGATTGCGACGGGCGGCGAAACCGCCTGGAGCCGAGCCTTCGCGCTCTTCGTCGGCTTCTTCTTTGTAGCCCGGCCCGCGCTGCGCCTGGTCCGAACGGGCGGCTCGTCCCGCGGGGCGACGGCCTGCTCGGCGGCGAGCGCCGACACCTGCGCCTCAATCGCCGCCGCTTGCTCCAGCTCCTCGTTGAGCAGCGCCTGCGTCTCCTCGGCGCTCGGCACCTCCGGCAATTCCGGCTCGGGCGCGACGTGCCACAGGGTCTGGCAACTGGCGCAACGGACCTTGCGGCCGTCCGGGCCGAGCTTAGCTCCGTCAAGTTCGTAGCGGCTGGCGCAGGATGGGCAAACGATCAGCATGGCGTCGGTCGGCGGCTCCTCGTGCGATGCCGGGGCTTCGAGTATTCGGCGCCGCTGCCGCGGACGCATCCCCAATTGGCCGTGATCATGGTTAACGCCGCGTGAAGAACTCTCCCCCATGCTCGCCCTCGCGCCCGCTTTCCGCGAGGCCGCGCAAGAGGTGTAGGATCGGCCGCAGAGATTCGCGGCCTTTGCCGGGAACGCTGGGCGAGGACACGGGGTTTGGTTCGGTTCGAAAATGTCGGCCTGCGATATGGCATGGGCCCGGAGGTGCTGAAGGACATCAACTTCAGCATCGCGCCGCGGTCGTTCCAGTATCTCACCGGGCCGTCGGGCGCCGGCAAGACGACCCTGATGCGCCTCGTGCTGATGGCGCTGCAGCCGACGCGCGGGCTCGTCAACCTGTTCGGCCAGGACGTCTCGCGCCTCGATGCGGCGACGCTGACCGCGTTTCGCCGCCGCATGGGCGTGGTCTTCCAGGACTTTCGCCTGCTCGACCACCTGACAGTTTACGAGAATGTCTCGCTGCCGCTGCGCGTGCTCGGCAAGGAGGAGACGAGCTATCGCGCCGAAGTCGTCGAACTGCTGCGCTGGGTCGGCCTGGGCGAGCGTATGCATGCCGTCCCACCGGTGCTGTCGGGCGGTGAGAAGCAGCGGGCCGCTATCGCCCGTGCGCTGATCGGACGGCCGGAGCTTCTGCTCGCGGACGAACCCACCGGCAATGTCGATCCCGCGCTCGGCCGGCGCCTGCTGCGCCTGTTCATGGAGCTGCAGTCGCTTGGCACGGCGGTGGTGATCGCGACGCATGATCTGGCCCTGATGGAACTCTACGACGCGCCGCGCCTCGTCCTCGCCGACGGCCATCTCCATGTCGATGCCTGACCCCCGCAACCATGATCGCGAGGAGCGGGCACTGCCGAGCAATCTGCGGCGCGACCAGCCGCTGGTGCCCGTCGATACGGTGGCGGGCCGTGCGCTGATGGCGGTGATCGCGATCCTGACCTTCCTGGCCGCGCTGAGCGCGGGCGCCGCCGTTCTCGCCGCGCGCGCCTCCGAGCAGTGGCGCGGTGCCGTCGCCAACGAGATGACGATCCAGATCAGGCCGGATTCGCGCCGCGACATCGAAGCCGACATCACCCGCGCCGTGGCCATGGCCCGGGCCGTCGACGGCATCGAAGCCGTGCGCGCCGTGCCGAGGAGGGAATCCGACAAGTTGCTCGAACCCTGGCTCGGCGCGGGGCTGGATCTCGTCGAATTGCCGGTGCCGCGCCTGATCGTGCTTAAGCTCAGGTCGGGCGCCGGCCCGGATCTTGCTGCATTCGGGGCGGCGTTGCGGCGCGAGGTTCCAACCGCGACCCTCGACGACCACCGCCTCTGGGTCCGCAGGCTCTCGACCATGGCGAGCACCATTATCATGTCCGGCGCGGCGATCGTGCTGCTGGTCCTGACGGCAGCGGCGCTGGCGGTCGCCTTCGCCACGCGCGGCGCCATGGCCGGTAGCCGCGACAGCGTCGAGGTCCTGCATCTCGTCGGCGCCGACGACGCCTTCATCGCGCGCGAGTTCCAGAGCCGTTTCGTCAGATTGGGCCTCAGAGGCGGAGCGGTCGGCGGGCTGGCGGCGATCGTCGTCATCGTCCTGCTCGGCTGGCTGTCCTCGCGCTGGAGCGCAGCGCCCGAAGCCGAGCAGCTCCAGGCCATGTTCGGAGCCTTCGAGATCGGCTGGTCAGGCTATGTCGCGGTCATTCTCGTGGCGGTGGTCGTGGCGGCGATCTCGGGGCTCGTCTCGCGCTTCACCGTCAGGCATTATCTGCGCGTGCTGGCCGGGGGGGCAGCCTGATGTCGATCGACACAGGTGGATTCGAGAGGCTGCCGACGCTTTTCATCAATGCGCGGCAAGGATGCAGCGCCAGTTGTGCCCGTTTTGCCGTCGTTATGCCCGATTGCCATCTTAGCTTGGCGATACCATGGCGATGATCGGTACCAGGCACGAGCAACTGGCACGCGAGCGGCTGGCCTATGTCGCAGGTAGCCCAAGCCCGGCAGCTGACGCCGCCGGATGGCGTGTGCGTTTCTGGCGCATCGCGTTGCAGGCTGCTGTTGTGTTGCTTGTCGTCGCGGGCTCTGCGCTTGGTTTCGGCTATGTCCGCTTCGCTTCCGCCATCGCTGGCCGCGAACCCGTCGCGGTGCCGCGCACGGACGCCATCG
The DNA here is from genome assembly GCF_058801345.1 of Allobosea sp. GW822-FHT03F07. Lineage (NCBI taxonomy): Bacteria > Pseudomonadati > Pseudomonadota > Alphaproteobacteria > Hyphomicrobiales > Alloboseaceae > Allobosea > Allobosea sp. GW822-FHT03F07. The sequence goes on along the minus strand of NZ_JBXAND010000001.1, from coordinate 97,647 downwards.
TCGTCGTCACCGGCGGTTCGCAACGCATCGGCGATGCTATCGGCCTGCTCGGCGCGGACAGAGGCTCGCGCCTGCTGATATCAGGCGTCAACGAAAAGACGAGCCGCGAGGAATTGGCCAAGCTCAACCCCTCGGCCCGCGAGCTCCTGGCCTGCTGCGTCGATCTCGACTATCGCGCCCGCAACACCATCGGCAACGCCATCGAGGCGCGCCGCTGGCAGCGCAAGCATGGCTTCCGCTCGCTCCTGGTCGTGACCTCGAACTACCACATGCCCCGCACGATCGCCGAGTTCGCGCATGCGATGCCCAATATCCGCCTTGTGCCGCACCCTGTGGTCACCGACCAGATCGACATCGGCGGCTGGTGGAACCGCTGGAGCACGATGAAGGTGCTCATGCCCGAATACGCCAAATATCTCGCAGCCCGCCTGCGCAGCACCGTCGAAAGCGACCCGGAGACCTCGCGGCTTTCGATCATCATCGGCGGCCGCAAGCCCGTCTCCGCCAAGCCCGCCGAGTTGATGGGGCCAGAGCAGGAAAGACGCAGCGAGGCGAAAAACAACCGGCAGGACGGCTGAATCCTGCCTCGCCGCTTGACGGCGGCGGGGCCGCAAGCTCTTTGCGCGCCATGCTGATCCTGCGCTCTCTTGTCTTCAACCTCCTGTTCTACGTGAACCTCGCCCTCTGGCTGGTCTTCGGGGCCTTTCCGGCGCTGCTGCTGCCAAGACGCGCCCTGCTCGCCGTAACGGTCGCCTGGGCTCATACGGCGCTCTGGCTGATGCGGGTCGTCGCCGGGACGAGCTACGAGATCACCGGACGCCAGAACATCCCCGCAGGCGGGATGATCGTCGCAGCGAAGCACCAGTCCTTCTGGGAGACCTTCGTGATGATGACGCTCTTCGAGGACCCCATCTTCATCCTCAAGCGCGAGCTGACCTGGATCCCGTTCTTCGGCTGGTGCCTGCACAAATTCAGGATGATCCCGGTCGATCGCGGCGGCAGGGCCCGCGCGCTCGCCCAGGTCACCCGCCGCGCCAAGATCGAGCTGCGCGACAATGGCCGTCAGCTCCTGATCTTCCCCGAAGGCACCCGCCGCCCGGCCGGCGCGCCACCGGCCTACAAGTTCGGCGTTGCCCATCTTTACGCCGAGCTGAACCTGCCCTGCCTGCCGATCGCGCTCAATTCCGGGCTCTACTGGCCGCGCCGCAAGTTCCTGCGCCGGCCCGGAACGATCCGCCTCGAGATCCTGCCGCCAATCGCACCCGGAATGGACAAGGTCGCGTTCCAGGCGCGCCTGCAGGACACCATCGAGACGGCGAGCGACCGGCTGCTCGCCCAGGGCCGCGCCGAACTGGCGAAGCTGGGTCTCGACCCGCTGGCCAAGGCCTGACGCCCGAAGACTCCTGACATGCGACGGCAGCAGGGCCGATCCCCGCCTGACCGAGCCTGACGGCGCGGCCTTGACTCAGGGCCGTTTCGTTCTCATTTTGTTTTAAGAACAAAGGAGGAACGATATGGCTGCCCTCGCCTATCGACGCCACGACCACCACATCGCCTCGTACCAGACCGATCTCTTCACACAGCCTCTGTCGATCGAGAACGAGCCGGCGCCGGCCGCGCGCGAACTGCCGATGCGCAGCACCGCCGGGCTGGGCGAGCGCCGCTTCACCGCCTGGCGCGGACGCTCGGGCCGGCGCTATGTCGCCTCGGTCTTCGCCATCGGCGACGACCATGCGCTCGGCTTCATCGATGCGGTGCTGCTGGCGGTCTCCGCGGACAGGCACATCCTGGCGGCCCGTGACAGCGGCCCGTTCGGCATCGAGGCTGCGCTGACGCGCTGGCAGCAAGCGGTGGCGCAGGCGGGCGCCAGCGAAATCCACGTCCATCTCCTGGCCGAGGACGGTATCAGCCGCCGCGCCGCACTGCTCGACCTGATGCCCGAGGTGTGAGGTTCTAATGCTTCGGGCGCGGTGCCGCGCCCGGCGCGAGCGCCTGCGCCAGCCCGGCCAGAACCGGATCGAAGATGCCCATCTTGCGCAGATGCTCGTCGGTGAGCAGCACATAGTCCGGATTCTCGCCCGAGCTGCCGCGGCCATGGCGGACCAGTTCGAGCTGCTGCTCGCGCGGCAGGCGCCCGGCATATTGCAGGTGCTTGCGGTCGGCGACATAGACCAGCGCCGTGACGTTGCGGCCGTCCTCCAGCCTGACCGGCATCTGGCGTTCGAGATAGACCGCCGTCGCCTGCTCGCGGGCGCGCAGATAATCGACCGTCTCCTGCGCCTTCTTCGCCGCCACCCGGAAGGCGAGTCCCCGGCAGACGCCGCCGCGATCGAGCCCGAGCACGAGGCCAGGCCGCTCTGGCGTGCCGCGATGGACATGCGAGAAAATGCACAGCGAGCGGTGATAGCCATGCAGCCGCGCCGGGACACTCTCCTCAAAATCGAAGCCGGGCCGCCAGATCAGCGAGCCGTAACCGAAGACCCAGAGCTCCGTGGCGCCGAAATGCGTGGTCATGTCGCTCCCAAATAACCGCACGGCCCATAATTTGGCCCCGCCGGCCTGCTTGATGTTCGGGGTCGCCTGCGCCATCCCCTCGGCTGGCGCCCGCATCCTGCGGGAGCTAACAATCTCCCGGCCATACAGCATTGCGCGAAAAACTGGGAACCGGTTTTTCGCGCAATGCGGCAACCTGAGAGCAATGGATCGCCACCGCATGACCGCTACCACTTCCGGGCGACGCAGCAGCCGCTTCTGGCTCTACGCCCCCTTCGTCCTGCTCGCCTTGCTCGTCGCGGGCTGGACGGGGTTCTGGTTCGTGGTCCGTGGCCGGGTGATCGATGCCGTCGATACGGCGCTGGCGAAGGAAGCCGGACTCGGGCGAAGCTGGACCTGCGCGGATCGCACGGTCACCGGCTTCCCTTTCCGCGTCGAACTCCGCTGCGGCGCCTTGGCGCTCACCTCCGCCCGCTGGGGCGAGGCCGTGCGCGTACAGACCGGGCCGGCGCTCGCCGTCGGGCAGATCTATACCCCCAACCTCGTCATCGCGCAGATCACCGGCCCGCTGCAGGCGACGCTGCCGGAAGGGCGCAAGCTCGATCTCGGCTGGACGCGGCTCGAGGCCAGCCTGACGCACAGCGCCGGCGATCCGGAGCGCGTCTCGCTGGTGCTGACCGGCCCCAGCGCCAGCCTCACCGCGCCGGGTCTCAGCCCCGAGACCTGGCAGGCGACGGCGCTGGAAGCACATCTGCGCCGCAGCCCGACCCGGCCGGCTGCCGACCAGGCCGTCGATCTCGCCATCACCGCCAAGGGTTCGGTCCTGCCCGCGCTCGATGCGCTGCTCGGCACCACCGAGCCCGGCGATGTCGACATCCAGGCGACTCTGACCCGGAGCGAGGCTTTCCGCATCGGTCTCAACCCGGACGCGCTCGAAGCCTGGCGCATGGCCGGCGGCCAGATCGACGTCACCAAATGGGTTTCGGTCAAGGGAACGGCCCGGATCGAGGCGACCGGCCAGTTCCTGATCGATCAGACTCATCGCCCGGCCGGGCAGGTCCAGGCCTCGCTCGCCGGCATCCGGCAGATCGCCGGTATTCCCGTGGGCGGCATCGCGGCCGGACTCGGCGGCTTGCTGGGGGGCCGTTTGAGCGCGCAACTGCCGGGCGTGGCACCCGGCCTCAACGCCCTGCCGCCGATCGTGCTGCGCGAAGGCCGCGTCTATCTCGGCCCGATCCGCCTGCCGTTGCAGCCGCTGCCGGCGCTGTATTGAAAGCGGCAACGGGCCTCAACGGTGGACGAAAAAGGGGCGCGGAAACCGCGCCCCTGAATCTCTTCACCAGTTGAAAGCCGTCAGGCCGCCGGCAAAGCCGCGCGCGGCGACTCGATCCGCACCAGCGCCTTCTTGACTGCGTCCTGCACCTTCTCGAAGGCCCGGACCTCGATCTGCCGGACACGCTCGCGCGACACGCCGAACTCCTCGGAGAGCTGTTCGAGCGTGATCGGGTCGTCGGCCAGGCGGCGTGCCTCGAAGATGCGCCGCTCGCGCGGGTTCAGCACTTCCAGCGCCTCACGCAGAGCCGAATGGCGGTTGTCTGCCTCCTCCGTATCGGCGAGCCGCCGCTCCTGGCTCTCGCTGTCGTCGACCAGCCAGTCCTGCCATTCGCCCTCGCCGTCCTCGCGCAGCGGCGTGTTCAGCGAAGCGTCTCCGCCGAGCCGGCGGTTCATGTCGACGACGTCCTGCTCGTTGACGCCGAGCTTGGTCGCGATCTGCTTCACCTGCTCGGGGCGCAGATCGCCCTCGCCAAGCGCCGAAATCTTGCTCTTGGCCTTGCGCAGGTTGAAGAACAGCTTCTTCTGGTTGGCCGTGGTGCCCATCTTCACCAGCGACCATGACCGCAGAATGTACTCTTGAATCGACGCCTTGATCCACCACATCGCGTAGGTGGCGAGGCGGAAACCCTTGTCGGGCTCGAAGCGCTTGACGGCCTGCATCAGGCCGACATTGCCTTCGGACACGACCTCGCCGATTGGCAGGCCGTAGCCGCGATAGCCCATGGCGATCTTGGCGACGAGCCGCAGGTGAGAGGTCACGAGCTTGTGCGCCGCATCGCGGTCGCCATGCTCGCGCCAACGCTTGGCCAGCATGAACTCCTCGTTCGGCTCCAGCATCGGAAACTTGCGGATTTCGTCGAGGTAACGTGAAAGTCCGCCTTCAGCGGACAGGACGGGCAGCGAAGCACTCGCCATGCTCGTTCTCCTTGTCGGGCCCCCGCTTCGCGGCAGACCCACCGCGCGATCAACCTTCGCGCAGGCTCGGATGTCATGATCGGATTCAACGCGGGAAACCCTTCGAGGGTTCGGGCCGGTCCGGTCATTTTGCGGCGCCCCCTTGGCCATCCGCATCCGACCTCCAGTATATGCCAAGGGAGCTTGGCGGAAAGGTGGCGGCGAAGCCAGATTGCCTCACAGACTCGCGAGCGCTGCTTGCAGATTTGCAAAATCTGCCGGCGGATCGGACTCGAACAGCATCTCCTCGCCGGTGACGGGATGCTCGAAACCCAGCACCGCCGCATGCAGCGCCTGCCGCCCGAGCGTGGTCAGAGCCTCTCGCGCCTGCTCCGGCAGGCGGCCGGCCTTGGTCGCGAAACCCGAGCCGTAGAGCTGGTCCCCGAGCAGCGGATGGCCGATATGGCTCATATGCACGCGGATCTGGTGTGTGCGCCCCGTTTCGAGCCGGCACTCGACCAGGCTCGCCAGCGGTTCGGCTTCGTCAAGCCCCTTCAGCAGCGGCGGATAGCGCTCGACCAGCGTGATATGCGTGATCGCCTCGCGGCCACGGCCTTCCTTCACCACCGCCATCTTCTCGCGGTTGCGGTTCGAGCGCTCGATCGGAGCGTCGATCGTGCCCTCGCGCAAACGCGGCGCGCCCCAGACGATGGCGAGATAGGCGCGCTGCAGCGGCCCGGTGCGGCCATGGTCCGCGAACTGCTTGGCGAGCTTTTGATGCGCGCGGTCGTTCTTGGCGACGACGAGCAGCCCACTCGTATCCTTGTCGAGCCGATGCACGATGCCCGGCCTGCGGACGCCGCCGATGCCCGAAAGGCTCATCCCGCAATGGGCGATCAGCGCATTGACCAGCGTGCCGTCCTCATGTCCGCCGGCGGGATGGACCACGAGCCCGGCCGGCTTGTCGATGACGATCAGGTCGTCGTCCTCATAGACGACATCGAGCGGAATGTCCTGGCCGATGGGATCGGGCGGCTTCGCCGCGGGCATGACCAGCGCAATCTCATCGCCCTCGACGACCTTGCGCTTGCCGTCGGTCGCGACCACGCCGTTGAGCCGGACGCCGCCCTCCTTGATGACCTGCTGCAGCCGCGCCCGCGAGATCTCGCCCGCCAGCATGGCCAGCGCCTTGTCGAGCCGTTCGCCCGCCTGCTCGGCCGTGACATGCAAGGTGACGCCGGTCTCTGCCGGCGCCGCTTCGACGTTCGTTTCGGATGTCATGACGCACGCTATAGGCTGGGCAGCGCCCAGCCGCACGCCTTTTCGCGTCGGGCCGCCGGCTGTCTCAGCCGAACAGCCGGAACTTGCTCTTCTTGTCCTCGACCGGCGGCACCTCGTCGGGGCCGGGATCATCGGGCGCATGCGCGACCGGGAAGATCACCGGCTTGAGGCGACCGTCGAGTGGGGCGGCTGCCGCGACGGGCTCGGCCGCGACCTTCTTCGGCGCCGATTTCGGCTCCTCGGCGGGCGCGGGGGCAGCGCCAGGGGTTGGCTTCGGCGCGGGCTCTGGCACCGGCGCGGCAGTGACCTGGGCCTCCTGCTTCGGCTGTTCCACGACCGGTGCGGGCGCAGGCGGCGGCGGAGGCGGAGCGACCACCGCCGTCACGACCGGCTCCGGCTCGACCGTCTCGGCCCTGGCTTCGATCAGCGGCGTCGAATCGTCGAGATCCGCCAAAACGTCGTCGAGCGCCGGAGCATGGCTACCGAGCGTCGCCGGCGGCACCGTCCAGACGAAGGCGTCGAGCCGCCCCGAGATCGGCGAGACCGGCATCCAGCTGTCGGAGACCAGCCCATCGGCGACCCAGGCGGCATCGCGCGGTGCGCGCGTCGCCCGCGACAACCATTCGCGGACGCGGCCTGCCGCACCGTGCTCGGCCTCCTCGAGCTCGGCCATCAGCAGGCAGGCGCGCACCGAGGCGCCGCCGGCCAGAAGCGGCTTCAGTGATTCGCGCGCCTTCTGGAAGTCGCGGGCATGGATCGCGGCGCCCGCCAGTGCGAGAACGCCTTCCGGATCGGACGGCCGCAGCTTCGCCAGCGTCGTCGCCCGCGCCAGCCTGTCCTGCGCGCTGTCGCCGGGTCGGACATCGAGATAGGCCGCGGCGATGTCGGGATGCGAGACCTCTTTCCAGGCGGCCTCCAGCAGCTTGACCGCCTTGCGGACGTCGCCGCGCTCGGCCAGCATCCGCCCGGCAAGGGCAGCCGCCGGCGTCAGGCCGGGCGCCAGCTTGACCGCCTCGAGCGCCGCCGCCAGCGCCTTTTCCGGCTCGCTGCCGCGTGCGTCCAGCGCTTCGGCCGCGAGCAGAACCGCCCGCTGCCGCTTGGCCTCGGCCTTCTCGGCGAGGCGCAGCGCCGCACGGCGCTCGACGGCGGTGCGGGCCGCCTGCCAGTCGCCGGCATTGGTGTGGAAATCGAGCAGCGCGTCATTGGCCCAGGCCAGCGAGGGCGAGCGCCGCACCGCATCGTCGGCAAAAGCGCGCGCAGCCGCCATGTCGCCCCGGCGCTTGGCCTCGACGAACAACCCGCGCAGGCCGAGCACGCGGGTCTCCGGCTTGTCGAGCATGGTCTTGAAGGCGGCTTCCGCCCGGCCGCGATCCCCCGAGAGCTGGGCGGCCTGCGCCTCCAGCAGCAGCGTCAAGGGCTCGTCGCCGGCATAACGGCGCGCATCCACGGCATGGCGGCCCGCCGCGATCGGATCGCCTGCGCCGATCGCGACCATGCCGCGCGACACCGCCTCGAAGCCGCGCGCCCGGCGCCTCGCACGCGAGGCGAAGCTGAATGCGCCCGGCAACCCCAGGACGAAGCGCACGAGGGCCCAGGCCAGCATGGCCAGCATGGCGAGCACGACCACGCCGATCGCTGCAATCGCGACGCTGGTCTCGATCCGGTAGCCCTGCCAGAGCACGGAAACCTCGCCCGGCCGGTCGGCCAGCCAGACGGCGCCGACAGCAAGCGCCGCAAAGACGGCAAGATAGAGCAGTACGCGAACCATGAACCCCTATCCTCCGTCAGCCGGCCGCGCCGAGCGCAGCCACTGCATCCTGCGCGATTTTCGCAATCGCCGCATCCGCCGCCGCCCGCTTCTGCAGGGACTGCCCGAAATCGGCGCTGGCCCGGCGCGCCGGCTCGGGCAATTGTGCCCACAAGGCAGCGGCCGCGACGATGTCGCTCTTCGCAACCGCGTTTTCGAGCCGCATCGGCAGCGTCGCGGGATCGTTCGCGCCGGTGTCGCCGACCGGGCGGATGCTCACGATACGGCTAGCCAGTCCGAGCAATCGATCCTGCCAGCCGGCCGAAGCCGGCATCAGCTCCCGCGCGAACATCGCCCGATGGGTTCGCAGTTGCGACAGCAGCACTTCCTTCGTCGGCGCGCCGCTGGCCGCCACCGCATTCAGCGCGGCGAGCTGCTCGGCGGAACCCCCGCCCTTGGCCAGCGCCACGACGTCGCCGGCGAAAGGCTGGCCGGAGGCCAGCGCCGACTGGACGCGCTCGGCCAGCACGATGCGCGCGGCGGCGAGCGCCTGCGGGCTCGGCGCGGCCGCCGCCTTGGCCAGGGACTCGACATTGCCGATCCGCGCCGAGGCCTGTTCGAGCATCTGGCGGGCGGTGCCGGCAGCGGCCTCCGCGCGCTGCGCCTGGGCGTTCAGCCCGGCGATCGCAGCCGCGTCGGGAGCCTGGGCTGCGGCGACCTCGCTGGCGCGAGCCGCCGCCGCCTGGGCGGCCGCACCGGCCTTGGCGGCGGCCTCGGAGGCCGCCGCGGCCTTGCGGTCGAGTTCGGTCGCCGCGCTCTGCAACGCATCGAGACGGCCTTGCAACGCGGCGATCTGCTCAGGCACGAAGGACGGCGTCATACGGCTCATCGCCAGCAGGACCATGCCCGCTCCGACCACGCCGCCGACGAGGCCGGCCAAAGCGAGCGCCGGCAGGCGTGATCCGGCGGGCTCGGGCGGGGGCGCTGCGACCGCCGCCGGTTCCTCGCCGGGAGCGGGTCCCATGCTGGTCGGGCCCTTGAATTCCTGCGGCAGCGCCTCCGTCGGCAGCACCGCCTCGGGCGCGACCTCGGCCTCGCCCAGCGACGCGGCTTCCGGCTTGGCATCTGCCGCACCGGTGTCCTGCGCCGTCAATTCGATCGTCGGCGGCGTCCGGCCTGACAGACTGCGCTGCTTGTTGCCGGCCTTGTCGCCAGCGTCGGACTTGTCGCCAAGATCGGATTTGCCGTCAGGAGTGGCGCTCGGCGTCACGGGATCGTTCATCGCGTCCTTGTCCGTCTCGACGCCATTGGGCGCAACCACTCCTTCTGTAACATCCCCGCCTGCGCGATTGCGAGCGGACACTTGGTCCAGCGCAGCGAGCAGGGCGGCCTCCTCGGGATACTCGGCAACCAGAACCGTGCTCGCCCCCGCCGAGATCAGCGGCCCAGCGACATCCGCCGAGAGAGCGACGTGGGTCAGATCGAGCAGCGGCTCGATCACACCGGCCTCGCGAGCCAGCTCCAGGCAGGTCCGCACGCCGCGCGCCGAATAATGCAGGGCGCCATCGACACCGCCCTGACGCAGGGCCTCCTGCGCCGGCGTCGGGAAAGCAGCGATCGCTTCCGCCGCATAGGCGACCCAGGTCGCGACCTCGAAGCCGGCGGCCGCGAGCTTGTCCGCGACATCCTCATGGCGGTCGCGCCCGACGATCAGCAGCAGCCGCGCCGGCGCCTTCAGATTGTCGCGGATCAGGGCGACCATGTCGTCGCGATTGCCGTCGGCGCTGCGCGCATCCTCGTATCCGGCCTCGCGCACCTTGCCCGCGGTGCGCCCGCCGACAGCGAAGACGGGCAGGTCCTGCCAGGCCGGCGGCAGCTCGGCCAGCGCGGGCACGGCATTGCCGCTGGTCAACGCGATCGCGGCGAAAGGTCCCTCGGGTGCCGGCTCCGGCAGCCGCGAAACCGTAAACAGCGGCGCCAGCACCGGCTCATGTCCGTGCGCACGGATCGCGGCGGCGGTGCGCTCGGCCTCGGCCGGCGGGCGGAACACGAAAATGCGCATGCGGTCTCCTCTCGCCGTCCACCCTCGTCGCCCGGGCCTTGTGTCAGGCCCTCGGCGCATCAATTCCGCGTGCCGCCGCAACGTGCAAGCCGGTGCTTGCGCTTGGCGTGCCGACACGACAGTCGTCGCCCAGGGCACAGCTTGTCAAAGTCGCGGATCCACGTCCGGGTTCCCGACGCGGCTGGCCGCCGCCGAGCCCCTTGGCCTTCTGTGCGCTCGCACACTATACGGGGTAAGTCCCGGCGCGCGATCGCCGGGCGATCATCCGCCGGCATTGCCCCCTCCACACTTTCCCGAGACCTAGTCGATCGATCATGCGTGTTCTGGGGATAGAAACGACCTGTGACGAGACCGCGGCCGCCATCGTGTCGGTCGAGCGCTCCGGCGAGACCAGGATCCTGTCGAACGAGGTGCTGAGCCAGATCGCGGCGCATGCGGCCTATGGCGGCGTCGTCCCGGAGATCGCCGCACGCGCCCATGTCGAGGCGATCGACCGCATCGTCGAGCGCGCCTTCGAGACCGCCGGCGTGAAGCCCGGCGAGATCGACGCGGTCGCGGCCGCGGCCGGCCCCGGCCTCGTCGGCGGCGTCATGGTCGGACTGACCACCGCCAAGGCGATCGCGCTGGTGACGGGCCGCCCCTTCATCGCCATCAACCATCTTGAGGCCCATGCCCTGACGGCGCGGCTGACCGACAATCTGTCCTTCCCCTACCTGCTGCTGCTGGTCTCGGGCGGGCACACCCAACTTCTCGCCGTGCGCGGCGTCGGCGACTACCTGAAGCTCGGCGGCACCATCGACGATGCCGTCGGCGAGGCCTTCGACAAGATCGCCAAGATGCTCGGGCTGCCCTATCCCGGCGGCCCGTCGGTCGAGCGCGAGGCGGCGAAGGGCGACCCCGAGCGCTTCGACTTCCCGCGCCCGATGCAGGGCAGGCCCAATCCCGACTTCTCGCTGTCGGGCCTCAAGACCGCGGTGCGGCTGGTAGCGGAGCGCATCGCGCCGCTTTCGGACCGAGACGTCGCCGATCTCTGCGCCTCCTTTCAGGCCGCCGTCGTCGATGTGCTGGTCGACCGCACCCGGGCGGGCCTGCGCGCCTGCAATGCGGCCGGCATCGCGCCGACGACGCTGGTGGTGGCCGGCGGCGTCGCCGCCAACCAGCCGATCCGGCGCGGGCTGACCCGGCTCGCCACGGAGGCCGGCCTACCGATGGTCGCGCCGCCGCAGGCGCTCTGCGGCGACAATGGCGCGATGATCGCCTGGGCCGGGCTGGAGCGGCTGCGCCTCGGCATGGTCGACGACATGAGCGCGCTTGCCCGACCGCGCTGGCCGCTCGACGAGCTCAGGCCGCGGGGTGCGGCGCCGGTTGCGAACAGCGCCGCCGGATGACCGGGACCAGCGACATCGGCAGGATCGGCGTCGTCGGCGCAGGCGCCTATGGCGCGGCGCTGGCCCTCGCAGCGGCGCGCGCCGGCCGCACGGTTCTGCTCTGGGCCCGCGACGCGGCGACGGTCGCGGCGATTGCCCGGACCCGCGAGGCTCCGCGACTTCCGGGGGTGAAGCTGCCCGAGACGGTGGAGCCGACGGCGTCGCTGGCGGCGCTCGGCGCGGTCGACGCCCTCCTCGTGACGGTGCCGACACAGAGCCTGCGCGAGGTCTGCGAAGGGCTGGCGCGCGCCCTGCCTGCCGGCAAGCCGGTGATCTCGGCGGCCAAGGGCATCGAGCAGAAGACCGGGCTGTTCACCACGCAGGTCATCGCAGAGGCCTTTCCGGGCGCGCTGCCGGCGATCCTGTCGGGTCCGAGCTTCGCAGCCGATATCGGGCAGGGCCTGCCGACAGCGGTGACGCTGGCCGCCGAGGACCCCGACCTGGCGCCGGCCCTGGCCGAGGCGCTGAGTTCGCCGGCCTTCCGCATCTATCACAGCGTCGATCCGCGCGGTGTCGAGATCGGGGGCGCGGCCAAGAACGTGCTCGCCATCGCGGCGGGCATCGCGATCGGGCTGGGCTATGGCGAAAGCGCGCGCGCGGCATTGGTGGCGCGCGGCTTCGCCGAGCTGCGTCGCTTCGGCGAAGCTCACGGCGCGCAGGGCGAGACGCTGATGGGGCTGTCGGGACTGGGCGACGTCGTGCTGAGCTGCGCCTCACCGCAGTCGCGCAACTTCGCCTTCGGATTGGCGTTGGGACAGGGTCGAACAGTGGCGGAAGCCACCGGCGGCAAGCTCGCGGAAGGGGCCTTCACCGCTTCCGTCCTGGCACAGATGGCCCGGGCACGCCATGTCGAGATGCCGATCGCGGAAGCGGTGTCGGCCATCATCGCCGGCGAGAGCCGCGTGCGCGATGCGGTCGCGGGCCTGCTCGCCCGTCCGCTCAAGGCTGAATTGTAGAGGAAGACGACGATGGCAGGCGACTGGTCCGACCTGACGAAGCGTGTGGCGCGCGGCATTGCCGAAGTGCGCAAGACGACAGGCTCGGAGCTCGTCGCCGAGAGCCAGCCCGTGCCGCTGGCCGGGCGCATCGCCGGCCCGGTGATCCAGCATCGCCGTCGCCGCGCCGAGGGCACGCATCGCTTCGTGCTGATCCTGCCTTTCGGCGAGGCCGAGGTCCGCGTCGAACTTGAGCCCAAGGACTATGCCGCCCTGACCCGCGAGATGGTGCGCTTCTGGAACGAGCAGGGCCCCGAGGCCTCGAAGCCGCCGCTGCCGCAGGCCGAGGACGAAACCGGCGCCGGATAACCGATAGGCAGCCTCGCGCGAATTGGCTATCCCACCGACATCATCCGCCCCTCTATCCTAGAGAATTCCATGGCTCACTGGCTCGTCAAATCCGAACCCTCGAAATGGTCCTGGGAGCAGCAGGTCGCCGCGGGCGAGAAGGGCACGCATTGGGACGGCGTCAAGAACCACACCGCCAAGCTCAACCTGATGGCGATGAAGCAGGGCGAGCAGGTCTTCTTCTACCATTCCAACGAGGGCCTCGAAGTTGTCGGCATCGTCGAGGTCATCAAGGAAGCCTATAACTGGATCCCGGGCGAGCCTTGGGTGCTGGTCGATTTCAAGGCGGTGAAGCCGCTGCCGAAACCGGTGAGCCTGGCGCAGGTCAAGGCCGAGCCCAAGCTCGCCAAGATGTCACTGGTGACCTCCTTCCGGCTCTCCGTCCAGCCCGTGACCGACGAAGAATGGGACATCGTCTGCAAGATGGGCGGGCTCTGAAGCCGGACGGCGCTGCCCGTCAGCTCCGGTAGTAGGACGCGAAGGGCGGGTGCACCCGCAAGGCGCGCGGTCGATAGGGCGCTGTCGTCTTCAAGATCGGAACCGCCGCTGCCTTGAGGCGCGGCTCGACGGCCGTCGCCATCGCCGCCGGCAGCGGCTGGAAGCGGTTCCCGACGAAATGCTCCCGCGTCCCCTCTCGCCAGGGAAGCCAGGAGGTTGCCCGCTCGTCGTGCTGCAGGCCGTGCGGATCGGGCCGCAATTCGGCGAGCAGCCAGGGCTCGACCTCGAGCTGATGCGCCGTCGCGCGAGCCTCCTCGATCATCCAGGACAGCGTCAGGTCCGACAGCCCCATCTGCAGCCCGTAGCCGCCGCCGATATCGGTATGGACGCCGGAGAACCAGACCTGCTTGATCTGCCCCGGAGGCGCCTGCGTCTCGTCCCAGAGTTCGGGCGCAAAAACTTCGCGATTCTCGTCGATCGCCAGGGCCTGGCGGCCATGGGGGACACGTGGGTTGAGGACGGGATCGTGGAATTTGTGCCGCCCCGGCAGGCTGCCGATCGCCGGCAGGCCGAGCGCGCGGACCGTGTCCCAGACACCGACGAAGAAGGGCGGGCTCGGGCTCGAGCGGTGTTCCTGTCGGAAGGCCTCGGCCGCGCGCGTCCGCTCGGTCGCGTCCTTGACCATGTAGACATCGCTAACGGCCTGCGTCGCGAGCTTGCGCACGACGGGATCGACGATGGCAGCGGCGAAATCGCCCCAGTTCGTGACCTTCGGCAGGCCGGTCGGCACGCCGCAAAGGCCGAGCACACCGCCAAGGCTGCGAACCGTATAGGCACCCCGACTGAAGCCGAACAGCAAGATGCGATCTCCCGGCTCATGGCTGACCAGCAGCGCGGCGTAGCAATCGATAATGTTGTCGGTGATGCCGTAGCCCGTGGCCTGGGCGAGCGTGTCCTTGAAGCGGCGGAACAGGCTGCGCTGTTCGCCCGCATCCGGATTGGCGCCGAGCCCCGGATCGTAGAAACAGATCTGGCCCTGGGGGGCGATCTCGCGTGTCGCCATGAACAGGCGGTAGATGTTGGTCCAGTTGATCGGGTTGGCGCCGCCGGCCTGGCCGGTGCCGTCCGAGAAGATGCAGATGTTGCGCGCCATGCCCGCCCTCCAGCGCCGGCATCCTAGCATAAGGTCGAACAGGCCGGGGATTGATGGCACCCGAGTGCGCGCGAGGGACTGTCGTTCTGCCACGAAAGTGCGATGCCCGGCGGCTTGCCGCGCGCCATTCCCTCCGTATGATGCGCGCAATTCCAAGGGCGCCGACTGCAGCACGCCGCCATGCAGGCCGGCTTCAGAAAACACCAAGCAGACGCCCCGGAAGGGGACGGCCCAAGTCTGGGGAGACGCCTGATATGACCGAGATCATCTATGACGTGCCCGCCGCCTGGGCCAAGAAGGCCTGGCTGAACGACGCCAAGTACAAGAAGATGTATGCGGCCTCGATCAAGGACCCCGACAAATTCTGGGGCGAGCAGGGCAAGCGGATCGACTGGTTCAAGCCCTACACCAAGGTCCGCAACGCCAGCTACAAGCCCGGCAAGGTCTCCATCAAGTGGTTCGAGGACGGCACCACCAACGTCGCCTATAACTGCGTCGATCGGCATGTTGCGACGCGCGCCAAGCAGACCGCGATCATCTGGGAAGGCGACGACCCCTCCGAATCCAAGAAGATCTCCTACGGGCAGCTCTACACCGAGGTCTGCAAGTTCGCGAACGTGCTCAAGGCCAAGGGCGTCAAGAAGGGCGACCGCGTCACCATCTACCTGCCGATGATCCCGGAGGCCGCCTACGCCATGCTGGCCTGCGCCCGCATCGGCGCGATCCATTCGGTCGTCTTCGGCGGCTTCTCCCCGGATTCGCTGGCGAGCCGCATCGAGGATTCCGATTCCAAGATCGTCATCACCGCCGATGAGGGCCTGCGCGGCGGTCGCTCGGTGCCGCTGAAGAAGAATGTCGACGCCGCCGACGCCAAGGTGAAGGGCGGCATCGGCACGGTCATCGTCGTCAAGCGCACCGGCGGGCAGGTCACCATGCAGGACGGCCGCGACGTCTGGTATCACGACGAGGCCGCCAAGGTTTCCGGCCATTGCCCGCCCGTCGAGATGAAGGCGGAAGACCCGCTCTTCCTGCTCTACACCTCGGGCTCTACGGGTAAGCCCAAAGGCGTCCTGCACACCACCGCAGGTTATCTCGTCTACACCTCGATCACCCACCAATATGTCTTCGACTACCATGACGGCGACATCTACTGGTGCACGGCCGATGTCGGCTGGGTGACCGGCCACAGCTACATTCTGTACGGGCCGCTCGCCAACGGCGCGACCACGCTGATGTTCGAGGGCATCCCGACCTATCCGACGATCTCGCGCTTCTGGGAGGTCATCGACAAGCACAAGGTCAACACCTTCTACACCGCCCCGACCGCGATCCGCTCGCTGATGGGCGCCGGCGAGGAGCCGGTCAAGAAGACCAAGCGCAAGTCGCTGCGCCTGCTCGGCTCGGTCGGCGAGCCGATCAATCCGGAAGCCTGGGAATGGTATCACCGCGTCGTCGGCGACCGCCGCGCGCCGATCGTCGACACCTGGTGGCAGACCGAGACCGGCGGCATCCTGATCACGCCGCTGCCGGGCGCGACCAAGCTCAAGCCCGGCTCGGCTACGCGGCCCTTCTTCGGCGTCAAGCCGGAGATCGTCGATGCCGAGGGCAAGATTCTGGAAGGCGCCTGCGAGGGCAACCTCGTCATCGCCGAGAGCTGGCCCGGCCAGATGCGCACGGTCTATGGCGACCACAAGCGCTTCGAGGAAACCTATTTCGCGACCTATCCGAACAAGTACTTCACCGGCGACGGCTGCCGGCGCGATGCCGACGGCTATTACTGGATCACCGGCCGCGTCGATGACGTGATCAACGTCTCCGGCCATCGCATGGGTACGGCCGAGGTCGAATCGGCGCTGGTCGCGCATCCGTCCGTCTCGGAGGCGGCCGTCGTCGGCTATCCCCACGACATCAAGGGCCAGGGCATCTACGCCTATGTCACGCTGATGAGCGGCGAGAAGCCGAGCGAGGCGCTGCGCAAGGATCTCGTCGCCTATGTCCGCAAGGAGATCGGGCCGATCGCTTCGCCGGACCTGATCCAGTTCGCGCCCGGCCTGCCCAAGACGCGCTCGGGCAAGATCATGCGCCGCATCCTGCGCAAGATCGCCGAGGACGAGTTCGGCGCACTCGGCGACACCTCGACCCTGGCCGATCCCGCCGTCGTCGACGACCTGATCGAGAACCGCCAGAACAAGCGCAAGGCGGGCTGAGGCGCTCGGGGCCAGTGCGAACGTCGTCCTGGCTCAGAACCACACCGTCATCCCGGGCTTGACCCGGGATCCATCGTAGAGCGCAGCACCCTCCGATGGATCCCGGATCTCCGCTTCGCTGCGTCCGGGATGACGTGGAGGTTCAGGAGATCAGGTGGTCCAGGGACTCACGGCGCCGCCGCGATCACCTCGATCTCGACCTTGAAGGCCGGCAGCGTGAAGCCGGAGACGATCATCAGCGTCGAGGCGGGCGGCGGTGTCGCGACATGCGCGTCGCGCGATTCCATATAGCCCTTCATATGGGCCCGGTCGGTGACGTAGGCGTTGAGCCTGACGATGTCGGCGAGCTTCATGTCTGCCTCGGCCAGGATCGCGGCGATGTTGGAAAAGCAGAGATCGGCCTGGGCGCGCGCATCCTCGGGGATCGTGCCGTCGGCGGCGACGCCGAGTTGACCCGAGCAGGCGACCAGCCGGTATCCCGCCGGCACCGCCATGCCATGGCTGTAGCGCGCGAAGGGTCTTGCGATCGAAGCCGGGGCGAGCGGCGTCAAGGTTGGAAGCGTCATCGGCATCTCCTGCGAGGAAGAGCGACTATGCCCCGAGGCTTTGCCCGGAACCAGATCGCGCGCGCCGGGTTCGCAAGCGAAGTCGAGTGCCGTATGGACGCGAGCCGCGATCATGCTCATGTCACGTTCACGGAAATCGTCTAGAATCCAAACGCAATCGGGCCCCACGTCTCAGGCCCACACTGCATGACCGATCGGAACCGACGCCGCATGACCAAGAAGACCGCGACCATGGCCATGACCCTGAAAGCCGCCGGCCTGCTGCCGTTGCTGGCGCTCACCGCCTGCGCCGGTTCGCAGCGCTTCGTCGGCGGTCCGGGCCCGGGCTCCGCCTATGGCCAGCCGAGCCTGCAGCCTGCGCCGCCGATCAGCTCCGCGCCGGTCACCTCCGAGCCGCTGCCGCCCCCGGGCGGCTATCCGGCCGCCGGCGGGCAGCCTGGCAGCTACCCCGCCGCTTCGGCCCAGCCGGGCGCATTGCCGCCGCCGCAGGACCCGTATTACAGCCCCTCCGCTCCGGGCATGCCGCAGCAGACGCCGGCAACCGCAGCGCCTCAGCCCGGCGAAGTCCCGACACTGCGCGGCGGGAGCGGCCAGATCGCCACGCTCGGCTCGGGTTCGAGCCCGACCCGCCCCACCGTGTCCTCACGCGATGGCGTCATCGGCAGCTGGACCGCCAAGGAGGCCACCGGCAGCTCGTGCAAGGTGCAGCTTTCGAGCTCGCCCGCACTGGACCTCTACCGCGCGAATGCCGCAGGTTGCGCCAATCGCGACCTCCAGAAGGTCACCGCCTGGGATTATCGCGACGGCGAGGTCTATCTGTACCAGCAGGGCGGCACCGTGGTGGCGCGGCTGCGCAGCAGCGGCGGCGGCTCGATGGACGGTGCCATCACCAAATCGGGCGCCGGACTGAGCCTCAGCCGCTGAAACCTGGGCTCACGCCCCCATCGAACGACCGAAGAAGGCCGGGCGCCAGAAGCGGCGCTGCACCGAGAGCGCCATCGCCGCGAAACCGCGCGCCGTGTCGAAGGCCTCGTCGAGGATGGTGAAGGGCGTCGGGCCGCCGGTCGAGATCACCCCCTCGACATCGGCATAGCCGCCGGCGAGATCCGCCTGGAAGCGCCGCGCCAGCCGCCGCATAGCGGCGTTCTCCGGCAGGCAGGTCATGTAGAGCGTGCGGATGCCACGGTTCCGCGACGCCGTGATCAGGCGCTGGAACAGTGTGCCGCCGATACCGCGCCGTCGCCAGCCGCCCTCGACGCTGAAGGCCGCCTCGCCCGTCTGCGCGACGATGTCCTCGAGCCCGCGCAGTTCGGCGGCGCCACGTACCTTGCCGTCCTCGATATAGGCATAGACCAACCCGCCGACGCCGAAGGTGGTGACGGCGTAATTCTCGAGGAAATCATCGTTTACGGCCGTGCCGAAGCGTTCGCGACGTGTGACGTCGTCGAGCCTCAGCAGATGGGCCTTGAACAGATCGCGCTCCGCGGGCCAGAGCCGGCGGACCTCGCCTCGGCCGGTCATCGCGCCGGACTTCTTGGCGGCCGTCATTTTGGAACGAGCCATTATGTCATCTCCTGCTAACAGCGCTGGAATGCGCTACCCCAGGAGGCGATTCTTCCCTGACTGGCCCGCAAAATGGCGCTTTGCCGCTGGATTGCAAGATGCAGAATGTTCGCAGATGCAGCATTTTTGTGCGACGCGAACAATGAAGCGGCGCGCGTGTCGAGTTTCAGCCGAACTATTCCCGATCGATCGGCCAGGCCTTGAAGACGTCGAGCGCCTCGCACGCCTGCGCCTGGGCCGCCAGCGCCGGCCAGCGGTCCTCGGGAGCGAATTCCGGGATCACGAAGCGGCAGAAGCCCCAGGCGATCGCGGCCGCGATGTCACAGGGCAGCAGTTCCGGCCCGGCCGTCAGTTCGCCGCGCGCGGCCGCTGCGTCGAGCAGGTCGAGCGCGGTATGGAGCTGAGCGACGATGCGCTCCTGCCAGGGCGCGTAGCGCTGCGCCTCCGGCCGCTTGCGCTCGTACTCGACCGAAACCGCCTTGTCGGCCGCGACGATGCCGATGCCGGTCAGCGACAGGTCGCGAACCCGCGCGCCGCCTTCGACTGGCCGCAGCGAACGGCCGGCGACATCCTCGAAATGCTGGATGATCAGCAGCGATTCGCTGATCACCGTGCCGTCATCGGCGACTAGGCTCGGCGCCTTGATCAGCGGGTTGATCGCCCGGAATTCGTCCATGTGCCGGAAGACCGAGACCGAACGATGCTCGAATTCGAGCCCGAGCAGCGTGCCCGTCACCGCGGCGCGGCGGACATAGGGGCTATCCAGCATTCCCACGAGCAGCATCGTTCATCTCCGTTGCGATCCGATGGGGATATTGCCGGCAGCCGCGCGCAAAGCCACACCAAATCGGGTGATGCTGTGGATCAAGCTAGTTGATGCGCCTCGCCCTCGACCTCGAATCCGGAGTTGAAGCCAAGTGTGACGCCGTGCTCCCGCGCCGCGATCTGGCACGGGTCCCAATAAGGCGTGCCGCCGAAACGCTCGACCAAGAGGTCGATCAGCACTCGGACCTTGCCCGGCACATAGGCGCCGGGCGGGCGGACAATATAGAGGGCATGCTCTTGCATCGGATACTCCCACAGCAGCGGCACGAGCTCGCCCGCACGGATCGCGTCGCTAGCGATGAATGTCGGCAGTTGCACGATGCCGAGCCCGGCCTTCGCCCAGTCCAGCAGCGTCTCGCCGCTGTCGGAACGCAGCCGCCCGGTCGGCCGGACCGACACGCGGCGCTTGCCCATCCGAAAAGCCCAGTCGGGCGTGTTGGTGCCGGTATAGATCAGGCATTCATGCTCGGCGAGGTCGAGCGGACTGGCCGGGCAGCCCCTCTGCGCGAGATAGCCCGGGCTGGCCAGGATGATGCCATGCACCGGCGCGATCCTGCGGGCGACGAGGCTCGAATCCTTCAGCGTACCGATCCGGATCGCGGCATCGAAGCGCTCGCCGATCAGGTCGACATAACGATCGCTCGCCTCGACATCGATCTCCAGCCGGGGATGGAGAGAGGCGAGCTCGCCCAGAACGGGCGCGACATGGCGGTTGCCGAAGGTCAGCGGCATCGACAGGCGCAGGCGGCCCGCGACGCCGGAGGCCTGCGCCACGGATTCACGCGCCGCGACGAGATCGGCGAGAATGCGCTCGCCGCGCGCCTTGAATTCGAGGCCCGCCTCGGTTGCCGCCACTCCGCGCGTGGTCCGGCTCAGCAGGCGCGTGCCGAGATCAGCCTCGAGCCGTGCGATCCGGCGGCTGACGACCGATTTGGCCAGGCCGAGCTGTTGCGCGGCGCGTCCGAAGCCGCCGCTCTCGACCACTGCGATGAAGCTGCGGATGTCGTCGAGTTCGGACATCGCGTTCCTCTTGAAGCAACAGTCTGATGCTCATCATAGGCATTATGTTGCCCATAGAGAACCTCTATCTTGCCGGCATCGTCTTCAACCAGCCTGACAGGATTACCATCATGGCTTCCGTTCTCGTCCTCAACAGCAGCGCTTCCGGTCCGGATTCGGTCTCGCGCCAGCTCGTCGCCTCCACCGTCGAACAGCTCCGGACCAAGACTCCGTCGCTTCAGGTCGTCGAGCGCGACCTCGACGCCAACCCCGTGCCCCATCTCAATGGCGAGACGATCGCCGCATTGAGGGCGGGCCAGACCGGGACGGCCGCGCAGGTCGAGGCCAGCGCCTTTTCGGACGCGCTGATCGCCGAACTGAAGGCCGCCGACACCGTGGTCATCGGCGCGCCGATGTATAATTTTGGGATCCCCACGACCTTGAAGGCCTGGTTCGACTACGTGCTCCGCGCCGGGCTGACCTTCAAGTACAGCGAGGCAGGTCCGGAAGGGCTGGTCACCGGCAAGCGCGCCATCGTCGTGCTCAGCCGCGGCGGCCTCTACAGCTCCGGCCCGGCCCAGCCGATGGATTCGCAGGAGCCGCATCTGCGCACGCTGCTCGGCTTCATGGGCATCACCGACGTCACTTTCGTGCGCGCCGAGAAGCTGGGCTACGGCCCCGAGGCGCGCCAGCAGGCGATCAACGACGCCGTGGCCGAACTCGCCAAGGTCGCGGCCTGATCCAGCCCTTGCCGACCAGGCAGAAGCGCCCGCCCCGGTCCCCCGGGACGGGCGTTTGCTTGTCGGCATCATGTGCCGGCATAGAAATTTTCCGATCGCGCGCTTTCGTCGAAAGTCATTCGGTGGCCCGCGGCCGGATAGGCGCGCTGGGCGCATCCCGTGCGGGGGCAAATGCGACAGCCGACACCGATCGCAACAGCCAGCTCCATGTTGGAGATGTCGACGCCGTCCGAATAGACGAGTTCGCTCGCATAGGAGATGTGGCAGCCGAGCCCGATCGAGAGATGCCTCTTGGGTTCGTTGTGCCGATAGCCACCCTTGGTGACGGCCTTGGCGATGCAGAAGAAGCGCTGGCCATCGGGCATTTGGCTGATCTGCACATTGATGCGCTCGGGGTGGAGGAAGGCGCCGTAGACGTTCCACCGCGGACAGGCGCCGGAATGGCGCGGGATGTAGATGCCCGACAATGCGAAGCGCTTCGAGATGTTCCCGGCGATATCGGTGCGGACCAGGTGAAGCGGCACGCCGGTGCGACCGGGCCGCTGCAGCGTCGTCATCCGATGACAGACCTGCTCGAAGCTGGCTCGAAAGCGGCGCCCGATGCGCTCGATGTCGTAGCGCGTCTCCTTGCAGGCGAGGAGAAATGGCTCATAGGGCATCATCAGCGCGGCGGCGAAATAGGCGGTCAGCGCGTTGCGCGCGATCGGTTCCGCCTCTTCCGGCAGAGACGCCTCGGCTATCAATTGCTGGATCGCGTCCCCGGCACCGAGACGGCCGAGGTGCTGTGCGACCGTGAACGCCGCCGTCTCGGCCGGCAACAAGTCCGCGGTCAATATTTCCCCGCGCGCGGCATCGACCTTTCGGGTCATCCCCGCCGGCAGGGAAGCCAGACGCCACTGCAACCCGAATACGTTGTGCAGATAGGTCCGCAGACCCTGCTCGAACGAGTCCGACGCGTGGTCGATATCTGCCCGGACGCGTTCAGCGGCAGCCTCCAGGATCGCAAAGTGGTTGGCATTGGCCTGCAGAAAGTCCGAGACGGCATCGGTCGTCACGGAATCGCCGGCCTCGATCTGAGCCGTTGCCGAAAGGCCACCGGCGCCAAGAGCTCTGAAACGATCGTACAGGCGCAGCACGGCGCGGCCGACCGCCGGGTTCGAGGTCGCGAGATCGCTGATGTCCTGGTTCGTCAGGTCGCTATCGGCAAACAGATCGTCGCCAAAGATCTCCATCAGATCGCCTGCCAGCCTCGGCTCCTCGCTTTCGGCGAGTTCCCCCGGCTCCACGCCGAAATAGCTCGCCGTCTTGAAAAGGAGAGGAACCGTTACCCGACGCCGGTTGTGTTCGATCAGGTTGAGGTAGCTCGGCGAAATTCCAAGCGCATCCGCCAGGGCCGACTGACTGACCTTGCGCTGTCGGCGCAACCGTTTGATGCGACCGCCGATCTGAACGTTCAACTGCTGCACGTCGAACCTTTTACAACGTTGACTGAATAGCTACTGCATTTGACAAGTGTTTTCATATTAACACGTTGATTTTCAAGTAATTCTTGCTTCACAAGCTCACTCTGTCAACATGGCATCACCCTAGCGAAAGACGTAAGGGGCGAGCTTTTCGAACGACGGGCGGGTGAGACCAACCGGCATTCGCTCGCTCTCTTCATACGAAGAACGGCGATTTGGGAGAGATCCGATGACCAGACATGAGCGCCCCCGCGAGATCATCGAGCATTGTCTCGAGCCACTTCACCTGAACGGGCAGTCGCCTGCCGCACAGGAGGCCATGCGACGGCTCGTCGATGCGTTCGAAACCCTGCAGCACGATCCTGAGACGAGACGCACCCGCTCGAGCGACTTTTCCGTGAGGCCGGCGATCGTGATCAACGAGGCCGCACACGGCTACGACGCCTGAGTAACGGCCCGGATCTGACAGCGAGGCTTCGCCCCGTCAGTCTCCCTAATCACATGCGGTCGATGCAGCTCGTGGTGAAATCGCCCCCGCCGGCTGCAGGTTCGGCGCAGCGGAAGCTCGCCCGTCCGAAGCCGGCTCCGCTCCATCCGTCAGCTGATGGCGCGATCCGTCTGCCGATGGTGGTCCGGCATTTCGGTTTGGATGCCGCCCGGCCGCATCAAATCCTCCACGCCCCAAAAATCCTCCAAGCCCAAAGTCGAAGGACCATTCGCTATGAACGCCATCGTGCAACCGCCGGCATCCTTTACGGCCGCCAGCCGCCGCCGACCGACCTATGGGAAACTGAGGCTGGAACTTCTGGCGCGCTATCCGTCGGGCTTTGCCCCCGGAGGCGTGGCGATCGACGATATCGCTCAACTGCGCTTGCAGAACACCTTCGACACGCATCTCGACATCGCCCGCGAGATGGCCACTGTCATGCGCCGCGATATGTCGGCTTACGAGGCCGACACGTCCCAGTTCACCCAGTCCCTGGGTTGCTGGTCCGGCTTCCATGCGCAGCAGATGATCAAATCGGTGAAGCGCCTGCGCGGCACGGCCAAGGGCTCCTATGTCTACCTGTCCGGCTGGATGATTGCTGGCCTGCGCAATCGGTTCGGCCATCTCCCCGATCAATCGATGCACGAGAAGACCGCCGTCGCCGATCTGATCGAGGAGATCTATGTCTCCCTTCGCCAGGCCGACGAGGTCGCACTCAATGACCTCTTCAAGGCGCTCAAGGATGCGCGCGCCGCCAGCGATAGCAATGGCGAGGCCGCCGCAATCGCTGCGATCGATGGTTTTGAAACGCATGTTGTCCCGATCATCGCCGATATCGACGCAGGCTTCGGCAATGAGCACGCGACCTATCTGCTCGCCAAGGAACTGATCAGGGCCGGCGCCTGCTGTCTTCAGATCGAGAACCAGGTCTCCGACGCCAAGCAATGCGGCCACCAGGATGGAAAGGTCACTGTCCCGCGTGAGGACTTCGTCGAAAAGCTGCGTGCGTGCCGGCTCGCCTTCGAGGAACTCGGCGTCACCGACGGCGTGGTTGTCGCCAGGACCGATAGCCTGGGCGCCGGTCTCACCCAGAAGATTCCCGTCAGCCAGAAGCCGGGCGACCTGGCTTCCGAGTACACGAAATGGCTTAAGATCGAGCCGGTTACAGCAGCCGCACCGCTCCGCGAGGGAGACGTCGCGATCTGGCTGGACGGCAAGCTTGTGCGGCCGGCGCGCTTGGCGAACGGTCTCTTTCAGTTCCGCGAGGGATCGGGGCGCGCGCGCGTCATCGAGGACTGCATCGCCTTCATCAACGATGGCGGGGCGGACCTGCTCTGGATCGAGACCGACACGCCGAATGTCGCGGACATCGCCTCAATGGTGGCGGAAATCCGCAAGGCCGCGCCGTCGGCCAAGCTCGCCTACAACAACTCGCCTTCCTTCAACTGGACGCTCAACCTGCGCAGGCAGGTCCGCGCCGAATGGCTGAAGGAGGGCCGCATCAAGGCCGAGGACTACCCGGACGGCAATATGCTGATGGCGGCAGATCTGGACGACAGCGAACTCGGCCGCGAGGCCGACGCCAGACTCGCCCGCTTCCAGGTCGACATCGCGGCGCAGGCCGGCGTGTTCCACAACCTCATCACGCTGCCGACCTTCCACCTGACCGCCAAGAGCATCGACGAACTCGCCCGCGGCTATTTCGGGCAGGATCGGATGAAGGCCTACGTCAATACGGTTCAGCGCGAGGAGATCCGTCGCGGCATCTCTGCGGTCAAGCACCAGCACGAGGTCGGCTCCGACCTCGGCGATACCTTCAAGGAGATGGTCGCCGGTGATCGCGCGTTGAAGGCCGGTGGCCATGCCAACACCATGAACCAGTTCGCAGCGGCTTAAACCTTATTGCAAGCCGGCGCTGACGGCGCCGGCTTGCCTTGCGGGAGAACAGATATGAGCCAGGCGGAATTCAAAGTGCTTCAAACGCCCGATCTCGGCGCCGAGGAACGCGCCATTCAGCGACTGGCAGACGCCGTCCATCGACTGAACGAAGCCGTGCAGCGCGCCGTCGAGACAGGCCTCTCGATCGAGCTGGTTCGCGTTTCGCGCTTTCACGATGGCAGCGGCAACTGGGGCGATCAGATGGTTCCGCTGGTCAGGGCTCCTGCTGCAGCCGGAGAATGAGCCGGCCGGTCTCGGCCCGCTCAGTCCAGCATCTGACCGAGACGCTACCCTCGGGGGGCAGCGCAACAGATCGCTCAGGCGCTCTCGCCGACGGCCTGGAGATAGAGGTCGAGGATCGCCTCCTCCTCGGCGCGCTCATTGGCGTCGCGCTTGCGGATGGCAATGACCTTGCGCAGCACCTTGACGTCGAAGCCGTTGCCCTTCGCCTCGGCATAGACCTCCTTGATGTCGTCGGCGATGGTCTTCTTCTCTTCCTCGAGACGCTCGATGCGCTCCACGATGCTCTTCAGCTGGTCGCCAGCAACCGGATCGTCCATCTGATGTCCTTCTCGATGATGTGGGGATTTGGCCGGAGGGGTTCGCATCGCACGCCCCCTGCCGTCAAGCCGCAAGCCGGACGCCGCCGCCATCTCTCAACAGTCGCGTGACGCTTGCGCCGCAGCGCGTCGGCCCGAGCGGAGCGCATCGGCGAAGCCATAAAAAGTATGATTATATAAACAAAAGCCTGATGACGTCGGCCGCCGCGCGACTTAAAAGAATCAGTAACGAAGGTCGATCCAATCGGCCGAAGAATTGGGCGGAACGGGGCGGCCTTGCAGCGATCCAACGACCTGGCTGACCGGAACCTGCTTGATCGGATGCGAGCTGAGGCCCGCGCGATCTTCGACGCAGCGGTGGCGCGCGCCCATCCCGCCGGCTGCCTGCTGGAGCATCTGCCACCACCGCCTGCAACGGGCCGCTTGATCCTGCTCGCCGCCGGCAAGGCCGCCGGCAGCATGACGGCGCTGGCCGAGGCGCATTATCTCGCTTCAGGCTTTCCAGCCGAGCGTCTCATAGGCCACGCCGTGGCCCGCCACGGCTATGAGACTACAACGCGCCACATCCCGATGGTCGCGGCCGGCCATCCCGTGCCCGACCAGGGCAGCATCGACAGCGCCGCCCGCGCGCTCGAATTGGCCGCTTCGGCAACGGCCGATGATCTCGTTCTGGTGCTGCTCTCGGGCGGCGGCTCGGCCAATTGGGTCGCGCCTGCGGGGTCGCTCACGCTGGCCGAGAAGCAGGCGGTCAACAAGGCGCTGCTGCGTTCAGGCGCACCGATCGGCGAGATGAACATCGTCCGCAAGCGGCTGTCGCGGATCAAGGGAGGGCGGCTCGCCCTCGCCGCAGCGCCGGCGCGGCTGCTGACGCTCGCAATCTCGGATGTCCCCAATGACGAGCCGACCGCGATCGCCTCGGGGCCGACCGTCGCCGACCCGAGCACGATGGAACAGGCCCGCGCAATCGTCGCGCGCTACGGTCTCGATCTCCCGGCGGCGGCCAAGGCGCTGCTCGAAGACGACGCCAGCGAGACGCCCAAACCCGGCCATGATGCCTTCGCCCGTTCAGAGTTCCGCATCATCGCGCGCCCCGCTGAGGCCATTGCAGCAGCCCATGCTGAAGCAGCAGCCCTGGGCTACGAGGTCCATGATCTCGGCCCCGATCTCGAAGGCGAAGCCCGCGACGTCGCCGCTCGCCATGCTCAACTCGCCCTCTCGCTCAAGCGCGAGGGCAAGCGCGCCGCGATCCTCTCGGGCGGAGAGTTGACCGTGACTTTGCGCGGCAAGGGCCGTGGCGGCCCCAACCAGGAGTATGCGCTGGCACTGGCGATCGCTCTCGCCGGCACGTCCGGCATCGTCGCGCTGTCCGGCGACACTGACGGTACCGATGGCGGCGGTGGCGAGGCGACCGACCCCGCCGGAGCGATCATCGACGAGACGACGCTCGCACGCGCAGGCGCGCTCGGCCTCTTTCCTGCCCGATCCTTGGACGACAACGATTCGACCGGCTTCTTCGAGAAGCTGGGAGACCTCCTCCGGACCGGCCCGACCCTGACCAATGTCAACGACTGCCGCGTCATCCTGATCGAACCCTGAGATGAACCGTTTCGAACGCTCGATCCTTGGCCTGGCATTGCTGGCCGGCAGCCTGCTCGCAGGGGCTGCACCAGCCTGGGCCGATCTGCGCATGTGCAACACCACAGGCAGCCGCGTCGGCGTGGCGATCGGCTATCGCGACGCGCAGGGCTGGACCACCGAAGGCTGGTGGAACATCGGCCCGCGCGCCTGCGAGACGTTGCTGCGCGGCACGCTGGCCGCGCGCTTCTACTATGTCCATGCCATCGATTACGACCGCGGCGGCGAGTGGACCGGCAAATCCGTGATGTGTACCCGCAACAAGGAATTCACCATTCGCGGGATAGAAGATTGTCTGGCCCGCGGCTACGACCGCGCCGGCTTCTTCGAGGTCGACACCGGCGAACAGAAGAGCTGGACGATCCAGCTCACCGACACCACCGGCGGCGCGCCCGCGCGGCCCTGAGGGACATCGACATGAAGCGCGAGCGCCGTATCAAGATCATCGCCACGCTGGGGCCGGCCTCCTCCACCCCCGAGATGTGCGCGAAGCTGTTCGAGGCCGGCGTCGACGTCTTCCGCATCAATATGAGCCATACCCAGCGCGAAACCCTGCCCGAGAAGGTGGCGATGCTGCGCGCGCTGGAGACCCAGTTCCGCCGCCCGGTCGGCATCCTAGCCGATCTTCAGGGCCCGAAGCTGCGCGTCGGCGCCTTCGGCGGCGATGGCGGCGTGACGCTGGAGAACGGCGCCCGCTTCATTCTCGACGCCGATCCGGCGCCCGGCACCGTCAAGCGCGTCCACCTACCCCATCCCGAAATCCTGACCGCGCTGGAGCCCGGCCACACCCTGATCCTCGACGACGGCAAGCTGCGCCTCGTCGTCGAGAAGGCGAGCGAGAAGCAGGCCGTGACGCGCGTCGTCGTCGGCGGCCGTCTGTCCTCCCGCAAGGGCGTCAGCCTGCCCGACACCACCATTGCCGTCTCCGCCATGACCGAGAAGGACCGCTCCGATGCCGAGGCCGCCGCCGAGGCCGGCGTCGACTGGATCGCGCTGTCATTCGTGCAGAGGCCAGAAGACATGGCCGATCTTCGCAAGATCGTGCGCGGCCGGGCCCTGGCGCTGGCCAAGATCGAGAAGCCGCAGGCGCTGATCCGGCTGGAGGAGATCATCGACGCGTCGGACGCGATCATGGTGGCGCGCGGCGACCTCGGCGTCGAGATGCCGCTGGAGAAAGTGCCGGGCACTCAGAAGCGCATTACCCGCCTGAGTCGCCGCAAGGGCAAGCCCGTCGTCGTCGCCACCCAGATGCTGGAGAGCATGATCACCGCGCCGGTGCCGACGCGCGCCGAGGTTTCGGACGTCGCCACCGCCGTCTTTGAGGGGGCCGACGCGGTGATGCTCTCGGCCGAGAGCGCGGCCGGCCAGTTCCCGATCGAAGCGGTCGCGATGATGAACCGCATCGCCGAGGAGGTCGAAGGCGAATCGATCTACCGCTCGATCCTGGAAGCCCAGCGCGCCGAGCCCGAGGAGACCGGCGCCGACGCCATCGCCAAGGCCTCCCACGAGATCGCCGACACGCTGAACCTCAAGGTCATTGCCGCCTGGACCTCGTCCGGCTCGACCGCCTTCCGTATCGCGCGCGAACGGCCGAACTCGACTGTGCTGGCGCTGACGCCGAATCGCGCCACAGCGCGCCGCCTGACCCTGGTCTGGGGTGTGCATGCGGTGGTGACGAAGGACGCCAGCGACATCGACGACATGGCCTCGCGCGCCTGCAAGTTCTCAGTGCGCGAAGACTTCGCCAAGCTCGGCGACCGCATCATCGTCGTGGCAGGCGTGCCCTTCGGAACGCCCGGCGCCACCAACATGGTCCGCATCGCCTTCGTCGCGAAGGAGCATGTCGAGAAGGCGTGAGGGGCGGCGGCGCTAGTTCAGCGCCAGCCCCGATCGCGGCCCGACGATCTGGTCGATCGCCTCGACCACGATCTCGGGCGCCGCATGGTGCGGCATATGGCCGACGCCCGGCAGCAGCACGAAGCGGCCCTGCGGCGCCTGCCGAGCGATCGCAGCGGAATGAATGACCGGCGAGACGATGGCGTCGCTGTCGCCGGTGATCGCGACCACCGGCACTTTCAGCTCGCGATAACGCGGAACCTGCGCGCTCACGAAGTCGAATGCGGCGGCGATGTCCTGCGAATTGGCGCGGAAGGCTGCCGGCCGCAGCAGGAGCCCGATTTCGCCGGTTTCGAGATAACCCGGCGTCACCGGCCGCGGGGCGAAGACGCTGGCCGCCCCGGCCTCCAGCAATACGCGCGCGCCCGGCACGCCGACCAGCCGCGCAAAGAGCGGGCCGATCACCGGCCAAGCCGTGACATGGTGATACCAGGCGATGCCGCCGGGCCAGGGATGCGTCACGGCGCCGAGCAGCACGAGCCCGCGCAGCCGCTCCGGCCGGTCGAGCGCAATCCGGGTCGCGGCCGCCCCGCCCAGCGAATGCGCCACAAGCACGAAGCGCTCGGGCGCGATCGCATCGAGCCCCTGCAACAGGATTTCGGCCTGCCGCGCCGGATCGGCCATGGCGTCGCCCGCAATCCGGTCGCTCCAGCCCTGTCCCGGCCGGTCGATCGCGACGATGCGGTAATGGCCGAGATCGGGACCCAGCGTTGCCAGCAGATCGGCATGGTCGGAGGAGGCGCCATGGATCAGGACGACCGTGCCGCGCGGCTCGGCGCTCGGCCTGCTCTCGCGATAATGCAGCCGCCCGCCAGCCACGGGAACAAAGCTCCCGACCGGCGGATGGCGTCGGACAGCCTGCGCGCCGAGCCATTCCGACCACAGCACCAGCCCGGCGGCAACGACGAGGACGAACAGGACGAGAACCGAACGGGTCAGCATGCTGCGCATACGCAGCCATCGCCGTTTCGGTTCTGTGAAGATCTCAGGCGTCGCGACCGTCGACGTCGATCTTGAGCGAATCGACCGCACTCTTGACCGCTTCGAGCTGCGGATAAACCTCCAACGCGCGGCGATAGGCCACCATGGCACGCTTATCGTCGCCCTGCTGGCGCAGGATCGTGCCGAGCCCCATCATTGCGCCGTAGTGCCGCGGCTCGCGCTTGAGGGTTTCGCCGATGTCGAGCATCGAGCGGATCGGGTCGCCGGCGAGGAAGAGCGCATTGGCGCGCTGGTTCCAGCCCTCGGCCCAATCCGGCTCAAGAGTGATGACGCGATCGAGCAGTTCGATCGCCAGTTCGAGCTGCTTGGCCTTCATCGCCGTCTGGGCGCGGGTCATCAGCAGATCGGCGGTCGCCGAGCCGGAGCGGGCCCAGCGGCGCTGGATCAGGTTGGCGATGCCCTTGGCCTCTTCCGGCGTCTTGGCGGAGGCCAGCCGCTCGAACAGCCGCTCCAGCGTCGCGGCCGGCCCGCGCGAGGGCGTCGGCGCCGCCACTGGATTGTCGTCTTTGTCCGCGGGAGCCACCGCACCCGGCCGCGACGGGCCGCTGTCCTGCGCCTGAGCCAAGGCGGGCGGTCCGATGCCTGCAGGCAACATGGCCAGAGCGGCAGCCAGCAGGAAAGCGATGGAAAGCGGGCGCGCGATCATCATGCCCAGGAGTTTAGCCGCGCGAGCCGGCAGGTCAATTCGCGGAAGGATCACATCTCGGAGAAGCGCCAACGCAAAAAAGCGGGCGCGCCCGCAGGCGACCCGCTTTGTCGTCGGCCACAAGGTGAGACAGGCGGCTGGAAGGCCGCCGCAACCTCAGCCCTGGCGCGCCTTGAAGCGCTTCTGGACCTTGTTGATGATGTAGACGCGGCCCTTGCGACGCACGAGCTGGTTGTCGCGGTGACGGGCGCGGAGCGACTTCAGCGAATTACGGATCTTCATGGTCTCAACTCCATCGATCCGCCCCACATGGACGAATCGGTCAAAAACGAACACAGCCAAATCACACTCAGCGACGCGAACCGGAGACCGGCCCACATCGACCACGCGGATGGTGCGGCTGATGCGATGCCGGCTGTATACGGATTTTTCCGAAGATCGCAAGGGTGCAAGGCGCTCACCGACGAGGAAAAGCCCTCGCTATTGCGGACCCTGCCGGAATCAGGCTCTAGCGATCGGAACTTAAGCTACGGGCCGCGCGTTGCCGGCTCACTCGAATGCTGGGGATTCAGCCATATGAAATTGACGACTCTGGGCCTGCTGGCCACCTGCACGCTCGCGCTCGGCGCCTGCGGAAACACCACTGAACAGCGCATCGGCGGCGCTGCTGCCGGCGCCGGCACCGGCGCCCTCGTGGCCGGGCCGGTCGGCGCGGTCGTCGGCGGCGCGGCCGGGGCCCTCACCGCACCCGCCGTCGTCCGCACAACCCGCCGCGCGACGCGTTGAAAGACGGCGCCGGTCGGCGGTTACGGCCGCCAGCCGGTGTCCTCGGCAGGCGCATTCTCGCGCGCCTCTTCCTTGCGGGCGTCCTCGACATAGGTGAACAGCGCCCGCAGCGCTGCCTCCACGCCCTCGCCCGAAGCCGATGACAGCACGATCGGCATGCGTTTGGCGGCCCGCTTCAGCCGGGCGACCTGCTCCTTGAGCAGCTCGGGCGAGAGCGCGTCGACCTTCGACAGCGCCACGATCTCCGGTTTCTCGGCCAGACCTTCGCCATAGGCTTCCAGCTCGGCCCGAACAGTCTTGTAGGCCTTGCCGGCATGTTCGCTGGTGCCCTCGACCAGATGCAGCAGCACGCGGCAGCGCTCGACATGGCCGAGGAAGCGGTCGCCCAGGCCATGGCCCTCATGCGCGCCCTCGATCAGGCCGGGAATATCCGCCAGTACCATCTCGCGTCCGTCGACGCGCACGACGCCCAGCCCCGGATGCAGCGTGGTGAAGGGATAATCGGCTATCTTCGGCTTGGCGGCCGTGACGGTCGCGAGGAAGGTCGACTTGCCGGCATTGGGCAGGCCGATCAGCCCGGCATCGGCGATCAGCTTCAGCCGCAGCCAGACCCAGCGCTCCTCACCTGGCAGGCCGGGATTGGCATGGCGCGGTGCCTGGTTGGTCGCCGTCTTGAAATAGGCGTTGCCGAAGCCGCCATTGCCGCCCTTGCACAGGACGAAGCGCTGGCCGGGCTCGGTCAGGTCGGCCACGAGCGTCTCGCCGTCCTCGTCGAAGATCTGCGTGCCCGGCGGCACCTTCAGCACCTTGGTCTCGCCATTGGCGCCGTGCCGGTCGGCGCCCATGCCGTGCCCGCCGATCTTGGCCTTGAAATGCTGCTGGAAGCGGAAGTCGATCAGGGTGTTGAGGCCCTGCACGCATTCGATCACGACATCGCCGCCGCGTCCGCCGTCGCCGCCATTGGGCCCGCCGAATTCGATGAACTTTTCACGGCGGAACGAGACGCAGCCGGCGCCGCCGTCTCCCGCCTTCACATAGATCTTGGCCTGATCGAGGAATTTCATGGCTTCTCAGTAGTGATGGAGAGGGGAAAGGGCAATGCAGCGGGCCTTCCATTCGCCGCCCTTCCCGTCATGGTCGGGCTTGTCCCGACCATCCACGTCTTCACTGCTCGAGAGTCGTGTTCAAGACGGGGATGCTCGTCACAAGGGCGAGCATGACGGCAGAGCCCCGGCACCCGCTCACGCCGCGAGCCTCGGCGCCGCCATCTCCTCGCGCAGCGCGTCGGCGAAGCGGCGCGCCGCCAGCCCCGGCTGCGGCCCCATGATCAGCCCGACGGAGAGGTCGAACAGCGCGGGCAGGCCCTCCGCCGGGCCGAGCCGGCGCATATCGGCCGGCACCGCACTCTCGGTGACCGCCGTCACGCAGAAGCCGGCCTCGACGGCCGAGAGCATGCCGGAAGTGTGCGAACAGGAGAAGACGAGGCGATAATCCTTCTCCGCATCGGCCAGTGCTGCGAGCAGCCGCGGCCGGACCCGGCAGCCTTCCGAGAACAGCGCCAGCGGCAGGGGCTCCTGCAATTCCGGCCGGTGCCCGCGCGCCGCGATCCAGACCACGGGCTCGCGCCTGATCACCTCGCCGACCGGGCGCTTGGGATCCTGCGTCACCACAGCCAGATCGAATTCGCCGGCCACCACCGCCGGCTCGATCCGTTTCGACAGGTCGCAATGCAGCTCGAGCTCGACCTTGGGATGCTCGGCCGCGAAGCGCGCGATCAGCGGACGCAGGAAGGCATCGACATAATCGTCGGGAATGCCGATGCGCAGCCGCCCCGAGGCGCTGCTGCCGCCGAGATCGTCGAGCGCCTCGCGCTGGATCGCGAGCATGCGCCGGGCATGAGCGATCAGGCGCTCGCCTGCCTGGGTCGGCACCACGCCGCGGCGCGAACGCTCCAGCAGCCTGTGGCCGAGCTGGCTCTCGAGATCCTGGATGCGGACCGAGATCGCCGACTGGGTTCGCCCGAGCCGGGCGCTCGCCGCCGTGAAGCCGCCGCTCTCGACCACCGCCACCAGCATGTCGAGCGCCGCGAGATCGAAATGCGCAGACATGGCACATCTCCCATCAATCGATTTTAAGAATGGTTAAATCAGAATAATCCGTTTTTCCGATGGAAGGAAGGGGCGTAGACCGAGAGCGATCAAATGCACGAACCTCCGCGTCATCCCGGACAAGCGGCGACGCCGCGCGGCTCCGGGATCCATCGTAGGGCGAATCCTAGTCACGGGCTTGGCTCTATGATGGATCCCGGGGCAAGCCCGGGATGACGCGGAGGTTCGGGAGCCAGCATCCCGAAGGTCCCTCATGTCCGCCCCCGCCCTGTCCTCGACGCCTGCCATACCCGCCCCGACCGCTCCCGCGCTCGCGATGTTCCTCGCGCTGCTCCTGGGCGCGACCTGCATCGGTTTTTCCGGCGTGTTCGTGCGCTTCGCCGATGTCGGCCCGGCCGCAGCCGGCTTCTGGCGCATGGCCTTCGCGCTGCCCGTGCTCGGCCTCTGGACGGGGCTGGAGCAGCGCCGGCCGGGGCGCCCGGCGGCGGCTGCGGGCGCCTTGCTTCCTATCGCGCTGGCCGGCCTCGCCTTCGGCGTCGACGTCGTGCTCTACAACGCCTCGCTCGCCTTCACGACCATCGCCAACGCCTCGCTGCTCGGCAATCTCTCACCGGTCGCGGTGGTGCTCGGCGGCTGGCTGCTCTTCGCGGAGCGCCCGAGCCGGCGCATCCTCGGCGCGCTGGCACTGGCGCTGGGCGGGGCGGTGATGCTGGTTCTGCCGAAATTCGTGGGCTCAGCCGCACCGGCGCCTGGTGGGCTGTTCGGCGACAGCCTCGCCATCGGCGCCGCGATCTCCTATGCCGCCTATATCCTCGCCGTCCGCCGCGCCCGCGATCGTGCCGAGGCCGGACGCATCAGCCTGATCGCCAGCGCGGTCTGCGCCGCCTTCTGCCTCCTCACCGCCCTGGCTCTGGGCGAGACGATCATGCCGGCGAGCCTGCAGGGCTGGCTGGCGGTGATTGCGCTCGGTCTCGTCTCGCATGCGCTCGGCCAGGGCCTGATCACGCTCTCGCTCGGCCATTACGGCGCCAGCGCCGCCTCGCTCGTCATGGTCTGGCCCGCGATGGTCGCCGTGCTCGCCGCCTGGGCGCTTTTCGGTGAGCAGCCCTCCCCCGTCCAGGCCTTCGGCGGCATCGCGATCCTCGCCGCCGTGCTGATGGTGCGGAAGGGTTAGGCCGGAACGGCATAGTTCAGGATCACCGCGCCGTTGCTCAGCGGGCGCGACCGCGTCAGTGAAAGCTTGCGCGCCGGCGATCCCGGCTTGAAGAGGGGCGTCCCGGTCCCGAGCAAGACTGGCGCGACGCAGAGCATGATCTCGTCGACCAGCCCGTGCCGCAGCAGCGAATCCGTCAACTGGGCGCTGCCGAAGACATAGATGTCCTCGGCCAGCGCGGCCTTGCGCCGCGCGATCTCACCGGCGATGTCGGCCGTGACCTGCGTATTGTTCCAGTCGGAAGCCGTCAGGCTGCGCGAGGCGACGAGCTTTGGTAGGGCGTTCATGAAGGCCTTGACCTCGCCCTCCTCCTCCGCCGTCGTCCAGTAGGCCTTCATCCCTTCATAGGTAACGCGACCGAAGACGAGCAGCCCCGCCTTTTCCCCGAATTCCTTGCTGAGCTCGGCGAGTTCGTCGCACCAGGCGTCGTTGTGGAAGGCGAGATCCCACTTCGTCGGCCCTTCGAACAGCCCGTCCAGCGTGACGAGATTCCAGACGATCAGCTTGGCCATCCTGTCCTCCTCGTTCGGCAACCTGCCGCACCGTGCACGACGAACTTATCCCCGCTCACTCAGCCCGTGGCTATCCTGCGCGCATTCCGCCCGACCAAGGGGGCTGTCGCGAGGCATCGTGCGGCCGGGCGGAATGGCGGTGTTCATGAGGGTTGCCGTTGCGGGCTGCCGCCATGGAGGGAACGCTGGCGTTGCTCGCCTCAGTCAAGCGCTGCATGCCCGCCAACCTAGAAGAGAACCGCGCGCGGAGTCCGGTGGCGGCCACCCCCGCTGCAATCGACACCTCGACATCGACACTCGACATCGGCACGCGGTCAGGCCGCGCTGCCACCGGGCTCCGCGCACCCCTTTCCGGGCAGCAGACCATGAGGAACCCCGCGGCGCGAGCCGGCCGGGGCTTTCGCTGTCGGCAGGTCATGGAGCGGCGGCTCAGGAACCGGCATGCCGTTGCGGGATTGCGATAAGCGGCGCCGCGCGTCATCCTTGGCGCCTCAACCGGCCGAGGTGAGCATGTTGCGCGGAGTGGTCCTGGCTTTGACGATCCTGCTGACCCCGGCGGCGCAGGCCGCCGGGCCCTATGGCGAGATCATCGTCGGCAACTGGAAGGGCGGCGCCTTCACCAATGACGCGACGGGCGCCTTCTCGCATTGCGCCGTGAACGCCGGCTATCGCAACGGCACGCGGATGTTCACCTCGATCACCGGCGATCTCAAATGGCTGGTCGGCTTCGCCCATCCCAACTGGAAGCTGAAGCAGGGCAGCAAATTGAACCTGCAGCTCGTCTTCGATCGCAGCACGCGGATCGACGTCACCGCGGAAGCCAAGACGCCGACCCTGCTGGCCATCCCCATGCCGGACGACTCGCAACTCATCAACGCCTTCCGCCATGGCCGCTATCTGGAACTCGTCGCCAACGACCAGCGCCTGACCTTCGCCCTGACCTCGACCGGCGAGATGCTGCCGGCCCTCGCCGCTTGCGCCAAGCAGAGCGCCAATATCCGCGGGCCGGTCAATCCGGCCGCCGGCCAGAACGCGGCCAAGCCATCCGAGGCCGAGATCCAGGCCAAGGCCGAGAAGCGGGCGGTGCTGGAAAAAACCCGCGACCTGATCCGCACGCGCATGCTGACCTGCATCGGCCGCGAGGGCGGTCCGATGCTGGCGACCGACGAGGAGGCCGAGGTCGTCGCCAAGGCGGCGATGATCTTCTGCAGGACCGATGTCGATTCGCTCGCCCAGGCGATCATCGAGATCCAGGAGCACGACGCGAGCCGCCCGGTCGATCGCGAGGCGGTGCGCCGTGCGGCCGCGCAGAGCGTCCAGGACGTCGTCGTCGCCCAGATCGTCAAGTCGCGCGGCGAAATGCTCAGCCGCCGCAACCAGCAGCAACAGCCCTCGACGCCGTCGGGCGGAAGCTCGCCGATTTCGCCGTCGCTATAAGAACAGATCTTCTGAAGCGCGCGTCATTCCGGACAAGCCGCGAAAGCGGCGCCGATCCGGAAGCCATGCCTGAACGCAGATGGCAGATGCTTCGGAATGGCTTCCGGGCCTCCGCTCCGCTGCTGCCGGAATGCCGGCGTGAAAGGACGCAGGGGCAAAGTGCTTCGCCACCCCGACTTATCCCCGCCGATTCAGATGGCCTGAAGATGGTGCCCTCAACCAGGGGCCCGCCATGTCCGTCAGATCCGATCGCCATCTCGTCGAAACCACCGGACATGGCGAGATCATCCGCCTGCGCCGCAGCCTGATCCGCCTTCAGGACGAAGCGCGGCTACTGCGCCGCGATGTCCTGAAGCGCAAATACAACCCCTCGCAGCCCCGCGTCCCGGCCGGCGGCCCCGGCGGCGGCCAATGGACCAGCGGCACGGGCGGCGGTGGCGGCAGCGGCGGTAGCGCCATGCCCGGCTTCGGCGAAGAAGGCGGCCTTGCCGAATTTGCCTCCGAGGACGGCTTCGTCATCGACGAGACCGGCGACGAGGCCTGGTCCTTCTACGAGGAAAGCACGGGCGCGGACGGAGGGGTCTCCGAGCGGGCCATCGTCAACCGCGACGGCAGCACGATCCATTCCGAATACGCCGGCTCGCGCGCGGCAGGCTTCGACGAGCGCCACACCGTCACGACGCCCGAGGGCGAGAAGACGGTCTTCGAGACGACGGGCAAGACCCAGACGATCCGCGAAGGAGGACCCGACGGCGAAGTGATCGCAAGGTCAGTCTGGATGCCGGATGGACCGGTGGCGCAGGTTACGGTACAGCCGGTCTTCGCCGACAAACTATTCGCAAACGGAGCGATCCTTTTCGGCTGGCTGTCGTCGCAGAATGGCGATGGGCTGCAAGCCGTCATCGGCTTCAACGCCCGCGAGTTCAGGCCCGGCACCACCGATAGCCTCCAGCTTGGCTATGTCGGACAATTGAGCGAAGAGGAGGTCGAAGCGGCCTGTTATCGCTGGCGCCAGGTCGAGGGCTTCGCGGCAAGGGCCGCCAATGCGGCAGGACCGGTCTCGCAGTATCCTTCGACAGCAGTATACGGGACAGCGGTTCACAGCCGCTTCAAAATCTACGTTGACGATCAATATGATTTAAAATTTCGCGCCGAGCGGTCCTTCCTGAAAGAACAAGGCGAAACGACCGACGGCGAAATCCCATACGGTCGCAGTGGCACGATCCGGGTCGATGCCTGCGAATATCGTGATGATGGAACGTTGTGCGTCAATGATCTCAAGACGGGCAGATCTGTCCTTAAAGATCGGCGCGCTGAAATTCTGGCGACCGCCGCCGCAAGGGGCTTAGCTCCTGTTCGGCGGGTCATCGTGACGGAGGTCAGGCCGACATCATGACGACGAAGAAGCAGATCAACGCTCTCTGGTCGCAACTGCTCGCACGGCACGACGACCTCTTTCTCGCTGATCGGTTCGTGATTCTGAAGCCGCAACGGCATGTCATGCGGTCGGTTTCGATCGACCGCAGTTGGGATGCCGATTACCCGCGCTTTTACTGGCACATCGGACATGCATGCGATCCCGTGGGATCGCGGGCCGGGCTAGCCCCTGAGCCGATCTTTCTCGAGCGCGGCAAGCCGAACCGCTGGTCGCAGAACGGCTTCTTCGAAACGGTGTTCGACGCGCTCGAGCATCGCATCTTGCCCATGCTGCGGCGGGTACAGGGAATTGAGGACATGGACCATGTCGAGGGTGAACCCGGCTCCTTCGAGTACAAGGGGTGGCTCAACCACGATCCATTTCGCATCTCGATCCTCGCCGCGCAGGGGCGCTTCGAAGACGTTCTCCCCATTTATGAGAAGATCAAGGACCGTCACCTGACGATGACGGATGGATGGCAGCCTCGCTTTGAGCGAGCCAGCCGATTGGGCGCTCTCGTGGCAGCGGGAAATCGTGCCGACGTCGCGGCCCTGCTCCATCGCTGGGAAGAGGAGTTCGTCGCCCGCAACCGCCTCGAAGCCATCTACGAGCCGACGCCGTTCCCGCTCGAGATCATGCCTGAGACCTGATCCTCGCGCCCCGCCGCGCGCCCTCCCTGTCAGCCCGCGCGGATCGGGAGTAGGATCGCCCTCCACGCAATGGAGCCTCGCCGTCCCGAGCGCGCTTCGTCCGCTGCCATCGGCCAGGCGTTTTGACGCGAGGAGAGGCCCATGCGCGCTCTTACCTCGATCGCCGCGGCGCTGGTGCTGACGGCCGGAACCACGCAAGCCTGCTCGCACGAGGCCGCCAGCGGCTGGGACTATCCGTTCGAGTGCTGTTCCGGCGCCGACTGCGCCGAGATCGACGCGGGGGCCGTCAGGGAGAGCCGATACGCCTATATTGTGACGGTCGCCCCCGGCGAGCATCCGATCTGGGCCAAGGACCGCCGCCGGCTCCTCGTTCTCGAAATCCCCTATCGCAAGGCGCGCCTGTCGCCGGACGGGAAATGGCATCTGTGCATCAACGATGCGGGCGAGATGCTCTGCCTCTTCGCACCCGCCGGCGGCTCGTAGCGTCGCTGGCGGGCTCAGTCGCTCTGGCGAGCTTGCCATGTCTGCTTCTGAACCTCGCCGTCATCGCGGGCTTGCCCCGGGATCCATCAGGGGGCTCCGAAGCTCTATGATGGATTCCGGATCGGCGCGGCGGAGCTTGTCCTTGGGCCGATCGAAGATCGGACCCGAGGGCCGCTTCTCCGGAATGACGGGGTGGTTCCGTGAGACGTCGGCAAGCGCCAGTGCCTCACTCCGCCGCGAGGCGTGGCGGCGGCAGCTTGCCCAGCACCTTCCCGCTCGTCTCACCCGGTGCCTGGTGCGCGTGGGGCTCATGGATCGCTTCCCACAGGCTTTCATCCTCGGGCTTGCTGAAGAAGCGCCCGAAGATCCGCCCCGTCAGCTTCGAGAGATCGTCCATCACCGCGTAGAAGGATGGCACGAAGACCAGCGACAGCACGGTCGAAACCAGGAGGCCGCCGATCACCGCGATCGCCATCGGTGCGCGGAACTCGCCGCCATCGCCGACGCCATAGGCCGAGGGGAGCATTCCCGCCGCCATGGCGATGGTGGTCATCACGATCGGGCGGGCACGCTTGCGGCCGGCCTCGAGCAGGGCGGTGCGGCGGTCACGCCCACGTCCCTCCTCCTCCACCGCGAAATCGACCAGCATGATCGCATTCTTGGTGACGATGCCCATCAGCATCAGCAGGCCGATATAGACCGGCATCGAGACCGGGTTGCCGGTCGCCAGCAGCGCGATCACCACGCCACCGAAGGAGAGCGGCAGCGAGAGCAGGATCGTGATCGGCTGGAAGACCGAGCCGAAGAGCAGGATCAGCACGACGAAGACCAGCATCAGCCCAGTCGTCATCGCCTGGACGAAACCGTCGACGACCTCGCCCTGGATCTCGGCATCGCCGGTCGCGGCAATCCAGACGCCCGCGGGCAGCCCCACCTCCTTGACGATCTGGTTGAAGGTCTCCTGCGCGGTGCCGAGCTCGAAGCCGCGCTTCAGATCGGCGCCGATGGCGGCGCGGCGGACGCGGTCATAGCGGTCGATCGAGCTCGGGCCCTCGCCGAAGCCGATCTCGGCGACGGCGGTGAGCGGGATCGAGACACCGTTGGCGTTGGTGACGCGCAGCGCCGCGATGTTGCGGATGTCGGCGCGAGCGGCTTCGTCGAGCTGGACGCGGATCGGCACCAGCCGGTCGCCGGCATTGAACTTGGCGAGGTTGGCGCCGACATCGCCGATGGTCGCGACACGCACGGCCTCCGAGATCGCCTCGGGCGTGACGCCGAGATTGGCCGCCTGTTCGAGCTTGGGCTTCACCGTCAGCTCGGGCCGCGAGAGCGAGCCCGAGGTCGCGACGTTGAGATAGCCGTCGACCTTGCGCATCCGGCCCTCGATGCGGGCCACGGCTTCGTCCAGCGCCGGCCCGTCCTTGGACAGGATCGAGAACGCCATCTCGCGCTCGCCACGCTCGTTGACGTACCAGGCGCGGACGTCCGGCACGCTGGCGAGCTTGTCGGCGATGACGACCTTGAGGTCCTTCTGGCGCGCCTCGCGCTCCGCCTTCGGCTTAAGCAGGATGGTGACGGCGGCGCGCCGGACCTCGCGCTGGCCGGTCGGCGAAGCGCCGCCGAGCACGAAGACGTTCGTCACCTCGGGTATCGTCTTGAGGGCATCGACGAGCTTGTCGGTGGTGACACGGGTGTCCTCCAGCGTCGCGCCCGGCGGCAGCTCGACCGAGGCCACGACGCGCGAGGTATCCTCGTCCGGGATGAAGCCGGTCGGCAGCAGCGCGGTGGCGTGGATCGAGCCCCAGAGAAAGGCAAAACCCAGCACCAGCGTCAGATACGACATGTTGAAGGGCAGCGAGCGCCAGAGCCCGGTCCCGTCGAAGCGCGGCAGCAGGGGGATGCGGCGGGAGGCCGTGGTCGCCTTGAGCAGCCCGACATAGCCGCGCATGACGATGCCGTCCTTCGGATCGGCATGGTCGACGGGTTTCATCAGATAGGCCGCCATCATCGGTGTGATCAGCCGCGCGACCAGCAGCGAGAACAGGACGGCGACCGCAACCGTCAGGCCGAACTGGCGGAAATACTGGCCGGCGACGCCGCCCATGAAGGAGACCGGCGCGAAGATCGCGACGATCGTCAGCGTGATCGCGATGACCGCGAGGCCGATCTCGTCGGCCGCCTCCATCGCGGCGCGATAGGGCGATTTGCCCATCTTCATGTGCCGGACGATGTTCTCGATCTCGACGATCGCGTCGTCGACCAGGATGCCGGTGACCAGCGTGATGCCGAGCAGGCTGACGAGATTGAGCGAAAAGCCCATCAGCTCCATCGCCCAGAAGGTCGGGATGGCCGAAAGCGGAAGGGCGATCGCGGTGATCAGCGTCGCCCGCCAGTTCCGCAGGAACAGGAAGACCACGATGACGGCGAGCGCCGCGCCCTCGATCAGCGTCTCCATCGCCGCCTTGTAGTTGCCATGCGTATAGGCGACCGCGTCGTCGATGGGCTTCAGCGCGATGTCGGGGAAGCGCTTGTTCAGATCGGCGATGCGCGCCGCGACGACATCCTTGACCGAAAGCTCGCTCGCCCCCTTCGAGCGGAACACCGCGAAGGAAACAACCGGGCTCTTGTCGAGCCGGCCGAAGGCGCGCGGCTCCGAATTGGAATCCTCGACGCGGCCGAGTTCCTTCAGCCGGACCTCGCGGCCGCCGGTCAGCGTGATCTTGGTCTCGGCCAGTTCGGCGACGGTGCGTGCGCCCGCCAGCGTGCGGATCGCCTGCTCCTGCCCGCCGACCTCGCCGCGCCCGCCGGCGAGATCGACATTGGTGGCGCGGATCTGGCGGTTGACCTCGCCCGCCGTGGTCCCGAGCGCCAGCAGGCGGTCGGGGTCGAGCGAGATGCGGATCTCGCGATCGACGCCGCCATAGCGCTCGACCCGGCCGACGCCCTTCAGCCCCTGCAATTCGCGCGCGACGACATCGTCGACATGCCAGGAGAGCTGCTCCAGCGTCATGCCGGTCGAGGAGGCGCCATAGGTCAGGATCGACTGGCCCTCGACATCGATGCGCTGGATCACCGGCTCGTCGATGGTCCTCGGCAGGTCGGCGCGGATCTTGGCGATCGCGTCCTTGACGTCGTTGACGGCGCGGTCGGTGTTGGTTTCGAGCCGGAACTCGATCACCGTCGCCGAGGAGCCGTCGGTCAGCGTCGACATCACATGCTTCACGCCGGTGATGTTGGCGACAGCGTCCTCGACGCGCTTTGAGACCTGGCTTTCGAGTTCGGAAGGCGCCGCACCCGACTGGGTGATCGTCACCGAGACCAGCGGCACGTCGATGTTGGGGAAGCGCGTCACCGGCAGCTTCGAGAACGAGAGCAGCCCGAGCACGCAGAGCACGACGAAGAGCAGGATCGCCGGAACCGGCTTGCGTATCGAAAAGGCGGAGAAATTGATGTTCACCGGCGCCGCTCCCGTCAGTTCGTCGCAACAGGCGTGATGACGT
The DNA here is from genome assembly GCF_058801345.1 of Allobosea sp. GW822-FHT03F07. Lineage (NCBI taxonomy): Bacteria > Pseudomonadati > Pseudomonadota > Alphaproteobacteria > Hyphomicrobiales > Alloboseaceae > Allobosea > Allobosea sp. GW822-FHT03F07. Next base: position 54,841 of record NZ_JBXAND010000001.1, on the reverse strand, counting down.
CGCCGTCGCGCACGAAGGTGCCGGCGCGCGCCACTACGGTCTCGCCCGCAGCGATGCCGGATGCGATCTCGGCACGGCCATCGCCGGCCAGGCCGAGCTCGACCTTCTTGGTGGTCACTTTGCCGCCGCTGACCGCCTGCACGGTGGCGCCCGAGCGGGCATAGGTGATCGCCGAGAGCGGCAGGGTGACGACGGTCTTGCGGCCGGTTTCGATCACGCCGCGCGCAAACGAGCCGATCGCGACCGGCGGATTGCCGATCAGCGCGACCCTGACCCGCCCCAGCCGCGAGGCCTTGTCGACCTCGGGTGCGATCAGGCGGATCGTGCCCGCCAGCGCCTGCGTCGCGCCGGCCGGTGTCACCGCGACGGGCTGCCCGACCTTGAGGCCCGGCAGTTCGACCTCGGCGACCTCGGCTTCGAGCTCGACCGCGCCGTCGGCGACGATGCGGAACAGTGGTTCGGTCGCGGACATGGAGGCCATCGCCCCGAGCTTGGCGCTGCGGCGACTGACGATGCCGCCTTGCGGCGTCTTGATCTCGGTGCGGGCGAGCCTGACCTCGATGTCGCGGCCTTGAGCCTTCGCTAGAGCAAGGTCGGCGGTCGTGATCGCCAGCGCCTGCCTCGCCGAGTTGACGCGAGCGCGGGCCGAGCGGGCGGCGGCATCGCGCTGGTCGAAGGTCTCCAGGCTGGCATTGCCGCTGTCGCGCAGCGCCTTGGTCCGGTCGAACGCGTTGTTGGCCTGGACGACATTGGCCTCGGCCTCGACGATCTGCGCATTGGCCTGGGCAACGGCGGCTTCCGCCCGCGCGATCTGGGCGTCGTTCTGCGCCTTCTGGACCTCGAGCGTGGTGCGCGAGAGCCGCGCCAGCACCTGGCCGGCGGCAACGCGGTCGCCCTCCTCGGCCAGAATCGCGACGATGGCCAGGCCATCGACCTCGGGCTGCACCATGACCTCGTCACGCGCGATCATCGAGCCGGACACCACGACGCTCTGCACGATCTCCGAAACCTTCGCGGTCGTGACCGTGACGGAGGGGCCGGAGGCGGGGGCCGCTTGAGCCGATGCGGCGGCCGGCGTCTGCGCCTGTGCGGCGGGAACGAGCCCGACGGCGAGCGCCAGCAGCGACAGGCCGGCGATGCGGAAGACGGTGGCAGCGGGGGACATCGGACGAACTTTCCGGCTGGAAGAAAAGGAGGCGATCACGGCTGGGTGCTCCCGGATTCGGGCAGCAGCAGCACCTGCGCCAGCCCGCGCATCGCCTTGAACAGGGTGTCGGCGGCCATCACGGGGTCGAAGGAGGGATCCGTGGCGCGGCGGCAGAAGAAGCCGTCCGCCATCATGAAGATCGCCTGCAGGAAGCGGGCATCGTCGAGATTGGCCGGCAGCTCGCCGCTGGCCTTGGCGCCAGCGATGGCAAAGCCGAGCCCGCCGACGACGGTGCTGTCGATCGCCGCGCACATGCTCGCCATCTGCGGATTGCGCGCCGCTTCAGCCCAGATCTGCATGCAGATGATGGATTTCTCGCGCGGCTCCTCGATCAGATGCTTGCGCCCGAGCGCCTCGAGCTGGTCGAGGACGTTACCCTTGGCAGGGTCGAGCTCGGCGAAATCGGCTGCGATCAGGGTGCGGTCGCGCTCGGCCATGCCGGCGATGATCGCGTCCTTGGAAGCGAAGTAGCGGTAGAGATTGCCCGGGCTCATGCCGGCCTCCGCGGCGACGTCTTGCATCGTCGCCGAATGGAAGCCGGCGCGCGCGAAGACGCGTTCGGCCGCATCAAGGATGCGGGTCTGGCGTTCCGACGGGGCGCGGTCGGGCGCGGGGATGGCGGCAGAAGGTGACACGCGATACCTTGGAGCAATGAGAATGAACGTTCATTCTCATGCCGAAGACTGCGCACCAAGTCAAGTCGGACGCCGCTCTTGATGGTTTCTTGTCGGGTAGCAGAGAGTTTGTCACCCGAGGGCAAAATTTGTCACCGTAGCGCATTCAGATTGTCACCCGGGCTCGTTTTCGCCGGCAGTGCGTCTAAGTCCCGCCAGTCGCAGAACAGCGTGAGGACGCGGGCCGCCGCAACCGCTAAGGCAGCGTCCGAGCCCACGAATCCACCGTTTCTGAGCTTGGATAATGTCGCCTTGCGGACGTTGGGAAGGGCCGCTTTCAGGCAGTGCAGCTCAGTGACTGGCGGCAGGCGTATGTTTGGCCCGTTTCAGACGCTGACAGGGTCCGCCCTCGGGCGTGCATATGGCGGTTCAGCGGAGGGCAAAACTGGACTTTTCTGACACGCCAAAAATCAGCGATCAAGCGCCCCCCGCTCCTTGAGCGGGAAGCGTTGACGCCTAGTCTCCGCGCACATAGCGCCACAGCACCTCGGTGATCTCCGCCCGGCGGCGGGCCGTCGCGCCGGGCGACGTCATGTCCCAGCGGAACTGCGCCTCGAAGGTGTGCCGGTTGGCGACAGAGAAGATCGATAGGGCGTTCAACGTGGCATGGAGTTCGTGGGCGTCGATCCCCGGCCTGATCGCGCCCAGAGCCTTGCCCTTGGCCAGAATGCGCTCGATTTGGCCAATGACCGGCCGTGTCATCTGCTTGAGCGTCTCGCTGCTATGGACGTGCCGGCCGCGATGGATGTTCTCGATCGCGACGAGCCGGACGAATTCCGGATTGGCCTGGTGAAAATCGAAGGTGAATTCGGCGAGCCGGCGAATCGCGGCCTCTGGTTCGAGCGCATCGAGATGCAGGCTCTCCTCCGCCAGGCGCATCTTGCCGTAAGCCATCTCCAACACCGCGGTGAACAGCTCTTCCTTCGAGTTGAAATAGTAGAAGATCAGCCGTTTGGTGATCCCGGCCCGTGCAGCGATCGCGTCGGCGTTGGCGCCCAGGAGCCCGTTCTCGGCGAATTCCTCGAAGGCGATCCGCAGGATCTCGGCTTTCGTTCTTTCGCGGTCGCGGCCACGCACCCCGGGTTTGGCGTTCGCGGGCGCGTGCGTGCTGTCTGTTGTCATCCCGCAATACCGGCTGCCTGCCCCGAGAATGGTGCCCGTCCTTCATAACCGATTTGGAAGACGCTTGACAGCAATTATCCCACCGATTAATTAACCGACAACTATCCTATAGGTTAATTATAGGGAAATGACGCCCATGGCGATCGCGGCATCCGGTCAGCTCACGCGTGTCGGCTCGTCCTTGCGGATTGCTGGGCCACGATTTCGGCTCGCCGCCTGGCCTGTCGCCCCGGCAAAGTTCGCGGCCCGATGACCGCGCTCGGCCTCGCGCACCTGACAGCGCTGGAGCTGCCGCCACCGGAACTGGCGCGAGAGGCGGCGCGTGCCGGCTTTGCCTCCATAGGCGTGCGCGCCCATCCGGCCATGACGGGCGGCGTCGCCTATCCGATCCGGGCCGGATCATGGGCGCAGCGCGAATTGCGCGCGATCCTCGCTTCGGAAGGCGTGCGCCTGAACGAGATCGAATTCATCCAGTTGACGCCCGGGCTCGACATCGCCTCCTTCGCACCGTTGTTCGAAGCAGGGGCCGATCTGGGCGCGAGAGCGGTCACCGTCTCCGGCGATGATGCCGATCGCCAGCGCCTGGTCGCCAGCTTTGCTGCGCTGTGCGACCTCGCCGGCGAGTTCGGCCTGCGGGTCGACTTGGAGTTCATGCGCTGGCGCGTGGTCGGGACCGTGGCGCAGGCCGAGGCGATCGTGCGCCAGGCGGGCAGGCCCAACGGCGCCGTACTGATGGACGCGCTGCACCTCAGCCGCTCGGGTGGAGTTCCCGGCGATCTGGCAGCCCTGCCGCCGGATTTTCTGCGTGCCGCCCAGCTCTGCGACGCGGTTCCGGCCCGGCCGGCAACCGACGAAGACGCCATCGCCGAAGCCCGAGAAGGACGCCTGCCTCCGGGAAAGGGTTCCTTGCCGCTCGCCGCTCTGGTCCGGGCTTTGCCGGCCGATGCGACGCTCAGCGTCGAGCTGCCGATGCGCGGGCTCGATGCGCGCTCGCGCATCGTGAGCGCTTACACCGCGACGCGGCGGTTGCTTGATGCCTTGCCGGCGCGTGAGGCGTCCGCGGTCGGCAACACGTACGCCGCCCCAGAACACAGGAATCAGTGAGAGCATGACGAACATCGCAATCGGCGTGATCGGCGCCGGGCTGATCGGACGCAAGCACCTGGCGAAGATCGCGGAGCATCCCGATTTCGACCTGGTCGGGATCGCCGACGTCAATGTCGAGCCGGTCGCAGCGCAGAATCCGGGCGCGCGCGTCTTCGCCGATTATCGCGCAATGCTCGACGAGGCCAGGCCGAGCGCCGTCATCATCGCCTCGCCCAATCAGCTTCATGCCGAGACCGGCATCGAATGCGCCCGTCGCGGCATCCACATCCTGATCGAGAAGCCGGTCACGGACACCCTGGAGTCGGCGAACGCGCTGATCGATACGATCCGAGCGGCCGGCACCCAATCGCTGGTCGGTCATCACCGTCGCCACCATCGCCAGGTCGCGGCCTTGCGGTCGCTGCTGGTGGAGCGCCGGATCGGCGATCTCGTCGGTGTCTCCGCTATCTGGTCGGTGTACAAGCCGGATCCCTATTTCAAGATCGCGCCATGGCGGACGCAGGCCGGCGGCGGGCCCGTGCTGATCAACCTGATCCACGAGATCGATTTCCTGCGTTTCTCGGTCGGCGAGATCGTCTCGGTCAGCGCCGTCGTCTCGAACCGTCAGCGCGGCTTTGCCGTCGAGGACACGGCCGGCGTGCTGATCGAGTTCGAGAACGGGGCGGTCGGAACCTTCTTCGTCAGCGACAGCGCCGTCTCGCCCTGGACGACCGAGCAGGGTGTCGGGGAATCCCCGGAGTTTCCGTTCAGCGGCGAGAGCAGCTACCGCTTCATGGGCAGCCGCGGCGCGCTCGAATTTCCAAACCTGGTGCAGTGGACGCAGGCCGGCGGCGGCGCTCCGGACTGGAACCAACCGATCGAGGCCCGGCGGATCCATGCCCCGACGCTCGATCCCTACATCGCCCAGCTCGATCATTTCCGCGACGTGGTCCGCGGCACGGCTGCCTCCCTGCAGCCGGTCGAGGACGGGGCGCGCACGCTGCTGGCGACGCTCGCCGTCGCCGAAGCTGCCGCGACGGGCCAGCGGATCGACCTGCGCGATCGCTACTCGACCCTGCTCCGCTCCCAATCCGACGAACAGCGGAGGGCATCATGAGTCTGAAGCCGATCTACGTACTCAACGGGCCGAACCTCAATCTGTTGGGCGAGCGCGAGCCGCGCACATCTACGGCTACGAGACGCTGGCCGACATTGAGGAGCGCTGCCGCGGAACTGATGCGGGGCTGCGCCACGGGCTGGTGTTCCGGCAATCCAACCATGAGGGGCAGATCGTCGACTGGATCCATCAGGCGCGGCACGAGGCCGATGCGATCGTCATCAATGCCGGCGCCCTGACCCATACCTCGATCGCGATCCACGATGCGCTCAAGACTTTTGCCGGGCCGATCATCGAACTGCATATCGCCAATGTGCACCGGCGGGAGGCGTTCCGGCACCATTCCTACATTGCCTTCGCCGCGACCGGCGTGATCTGCGGCCTCGGCTCGGATGGCTACGACTTGGCGATCGAAGCAGCAGCGCGCTTGCAGGCAAAATCGGTCGCCACCCAAATGCGCGCCTAAAGCGCGCCGGCAAATGCCGGCTGCAACGTCGGAACCGAGGACAAAGCGCCCGCGGGAGCGGCTAGGCCAATGAATTCGGATCGACCCCTTTGAGAAGGTCGGCCGCTGGGGAGGAGCCATGAACTACAAGCTCGATTTCACGCCGGTGATCGATGGGCTGTCCGATCTCTTGATGGGCTGCCTCGGCACCTTCCTGCTCGCCTTGTGCGGCATGGCGCTGGCCATCGTCATCGGCATCAGTGGCGTCGTCCTGCGCGACTCGAAGATCGCCCCGGTGCGCTGGCTGGTGAAGGCCTTCGTCGAGCTGATCCGCAACACGCCCTTCCTGGTCCAGATCTTCTTCATCTACTTTGCCCTGCCGCTGATCGGCGTGAAGCTCGACCCGACGCCGACCGCGATCATCGCGCTCGGCATCAATGGCGGCGCCTATGCCATCGAGATCATCCGCGGCGGCGTGCAGTCGATCGGCAAGGGCCAGATCGAGGCGGGACTGGCGCTCGGGCTGCACAAGGCCCAGGTCTTCCGCCTGATCGTGCTCAAGCCGGCGCTCCGGGCGATCTTCCCCTCGCTCACCAGCCAGTTCGTGCTGCTGACGCTGACCACGAGCGTCGCCTCGGCGATCTCGGCCTATGAACTGACCTCGGTGGCGCAGCGGATCGAGTCCGACAGTTTCCGCTCCTTCGAGGTCTACGGCACGATCACGCTGTTCTACCTCGTGATCTCCTGGGTGATGATGCGCTTCTTCGACGCGATCTCGGCCCGCTACTTCAGCTATCCGGTGAAGTGAGGGTGCGATGGGATCGAACGAATTCCTCTTCCTGCTCACCGGCCTGAAATGGACCGTGCTGCTCTCGCTGGTCGGCTTCGTCGGCGGCGGCGTGTTCGGGCTCGCCATCGCGCTGATGCGGGTCTCCGGCCGGCCGCTGATGGAGCGGATCACGGCGGGCTATATCGCCGTCTTCCAAGGCACGCCGCTGCTGATGCAGCTCTTCGTGGTCTATTACGGGCTCGCCCTGGTCGGGCTGAAGCTCGATGCCTGGGTCGCGGTCGCGATCGGCTTCACGCTCCACGCCAGCGCCTATCTCGGCGAGATCTGGCGCGGCTCGATCGAGGCCGTGCCGAGGGGCCAGACCGAGGCCGCCAAGGCGCTGAGCCTGAATTACGTGTCGCGGATGCGCGACGTCATCCTGCCTCAGGCGATCCGCATCTCGCTGCCGGCGACGATCGGCTTCCTGGTCCAGTTGATCAAGGGCACCTCGCTCGCCGCCATCGTCGGCTTCACCGAGCTGACGCGGGCCGGCAACATCGTCTCCAACCAGATCTTCCAGCCGCTCCTCGTCTTCGGGATCGTCGGCATCCTCTACTTCCTGCTGTGCTGGCCGCTCTCGCTCTACGGCTCGCATCTGGAGCGTCGCATGGCCATCGCCGCGCGCTGACACCCCCGTTCACCGCCTGAACCAACCAAACACGAAAAGGGAGAGAAGCATGACGAGGATCAAGACCACCCGCCGCAATGTCCTCATTGCAGGTGCCGCCGCGCTGGCGATGCCGGCGCTCATCTCGAGGAAAGCGCTCGCCGTGACGCCAGACGAGATCAAGAAGCGCGGCAAGGTCATCATCGGCATCCAGGGCGACAACCCGCCGTGGGGTTTCGTCACCAGCGCCGGTAAGCAGGACGGTCTCGACGCCGATATCTCCGAACTCTTCGCGAAAGAACTCGGCGTTCCCGTCGAGTTCGTGCAGCTCGCCGTCGCCAACCGCATCCCGGCGCTGACCTCCGGCCGCGTCGATGTGCTGTTCGCGACCATGGCGATGCTGCCCGAGCGCGCCAAGGCCGTGCAGTTCTCGAAGCCCTATGCCGCCAACGTCATCACCTTCATCGCGCCGAAGGATGTCGAGGTGAAGACGCATGCCGATATGGGCAAGTATACGATCGGCGTCGCGCGCGGCAGCGTGCAGGACAGCGATGTCACGCGCACGGCCCCTCCCGGCACCACGATCCGCCGCTATGACGGCGATGCGCCGGCGATCCAGGCGCTCCTCTCCGGCCAGGTCCAGGCCGTCGGCGGCAACATCTTCTACATCCCGCGGCTCGAGGAGACGAAGCCCGGCGTGTACGAGAACAAGCTCCAGTTCACCACGCTCTACAACGGCGCCTGCACTCGCCTCGGCGAAAAGGAGATCAACGCGACGGTCAACGCCTTCATCGACAAGATCAAGGCCAATGGCGAGCTGGCCAAGATCTATCCGAAATGGATGAAGAACCCGCTGCCGACGTTCCCGGACAGCGTCCCGGACATCCCGTTCGTCGCTAGCTGACGAGATCGTGGGGGGCCCGCCATGACCGAAGAAGCCGCCAACGCGGAGACGCGGATGATCACGATGCAAGGCGTGAACAAATGGTATGGCGAGTTCCAGGCCCTGTCCGACATCAACCTTTCGGTCCGCAAAGGCGAGCGCATCGTGCTTTGCGGACCGTCGGGCTCGGGCAAGTCGACGCTGATCCGCTGCATCAACCACCTGGAGACTTACCAGAAGGGCGAGATCAGGGTCGGCGGCACGAGGCTCGGAGACGACGCGAAGACCATCGACGCGGTCCGCCGCGAGGTCGGCATGGTCTTCCAGCATTTCAACCTGTTTCCGCACATGACCGTGCTGGCGAACTGCATGCTGGCGCCGATGCGCTCGCTCGGCGCGAGCAAGGCGGAGGCCGAGGCCACCGCCCGCAAGTTCCTTGGCCGGGTCAAGATACTGGAACAGGCCGAGAAATATCCGGCTCAGCTCTCGGGCGGCCAGCAGCAGCGCGTCGCCATCGCGCGGGCGCTCTGCATGAAGCCCAAGGTCATGCTGTTCGACGAACCGACCTCGGCGCTCGATCCCGAGATGGTCAAGGAGGTGCTCGACACCATGATCGGCCTCGCCGAAGAGGGCTTGACCATGATCTGCGTCACCCATGAGATGGGCTTCGCCCGGCAGGTGGCGAACCGCGTCATCTTCATGGCCTCCGGCGCCATCGTCGAGCAGGCGCCGCCCGAGGAGTTCTTCCACAACCCGCGCCATGAGCGGACGCGGAAGTTCCTCGGCGAAATCCTCAGCAAGCACTGAGGGCGACATCGGGCGGCGCCTGGGCAAGCTGTCACGCGGCGCGCCGGGGGGAGGTCGTGCTATCCGCCCGTGCTTGCGAGCTGGCGGCGTAGCGTCGCCACGGCTTCGTCTAGCGCGTCTGTGATCAGGGCCTCCGCCCGCGGATTATAGCGGACCGCCGGGAGCGCGACGTTGAGAGAGCCGAGCGCCTCCCCGTCCTCGCCCAGCACGGCCTTCGCCAATCCGATGATGCCCGGGGTGAACTCCTCGAGGGAATAGGCGATGCCCTCCCGCAGGACCTTATCGAGCTGCCGACGCAGCTCTGCCGCCGAGGACAAGGTGTTGGCCGTGATCGGCTGGAAGCTGACGCCGTCCAGGTACTCATTCCGCCGGCTCTCGGACATATGGGCGAGAATGATCTTGCCGCCGGAGGTTGCATAGAGCGGCGCCAGGTCCCCGAGCCGCATATGGGAAACCAGCCGCTGCGAGGAACTGACCGTCGCCACCACCTCGGCCTCGTTGCCCTTGAGCATGTTGAGTGCCGAGGATTCGCCGGTCTGCGCGGTGATCCGCTCCAGCACCGGCTGCGCCAGGCCGACGAGGTCCTGCCGGCGCGAGGTCAGGCGCGCCATGCTGGTGAAGCGCTCGCCGAGGCGGTAGCTCTTGCCGGCAGCCGAATAGGCCACGTAGCCGCGCCCCGTCGCGGTCTTGAGGAGCTGGGTCAGGCTGCTTTTCGGGATGCCGAGCGCCTCCGTGATCGCGGTGTGCGACAGGCCGCCATTGAAGCGCGCCAGCAGTTCGAACAGGTCGAGCAGCCGGTCGGCCGATTTGACGGCACTGCGCGCATCCTCGTTCAGCCCTTCGTGTTTCAATGCCAGCCCCTCTGTTCATCAGTGTGAACAGGTTAGCAAGCCCGCCGCCTGTGGGGAAGCGGGGGATCAGCGTCGCTCGGCGGCGTTCCGCGCGAGCAGCCGCCGCGTGGCTTCGCCGGCGTGCCGGGCGCGTTCTGCCGGAGGCAGCGTGGCAAAGGCGGCGGAGGGCGCTTCGATCCCGACCGGCGTATCGGGGGCGAAGGCGTCGAGGAAAGCGTCGAGCCAAAGCTCTCCGAGCCCCGGATAGAGCCGCTCGCCGCGCGCCTCGGCACGGAGTCCGGCGGCCGGAGGAGGCAAGGCCGGGGCATCGCAGAGATGGATATAGGAGAACAGGCCGGAGTCGTAGCGGGCTATGTCGGCTGGACTGCCGCCCGAACGGCTGAGATGCAGCGCATCGACCAGGAGTCCGGCATCCTCGGGCGCCGCCTGCCGCAGCAGCTCATAGGCGCTGCCGAGATCGGCGATCGTCGCATAGGGGATGAATTCCAGCATCGGCCGTAGCCCGCGCGCGTTCGCCTGCGCGCACAAGCGCCCGAAGTTGTCGATGAGCCGAGCCGGCTCGGCATCGAAGCCGACGGTCAGCACGTAGCGCGCCCCGAGTTCGGCCCCGACGTCCAGAGCGGGCTGCAGATCGTCGACCTGTGTCTGCGGCGACAGCCAGATCGCCTCGATATCGAGAATGCGCAGACCGGTCGCGGCGAGTCGCTCCTTGATGCTGCGCTGCTGCGGGATGTCGCCGACGACCGGGACGATCCTATCCCCCGGAAGCGGCGGCACGATGCGCAGGCCGATCGCGTCGAAGCCGCCGACCGCGCCGGCATCGATCAGCGTCAGCGGATCGGCATCGATCACCGTGAGATGTGCGAGCGAGATCGATCTCATTTGGCAGGTCCTCGTTGACATCATTTGATCGCCATATAAAACTAGTTTCTGTAAATGAACAAACATGGAGACCGGAGATGACCGCAGCGAGCGACGAGGCCGACCGGCGCGCCATCCGCGAGCTCCTCGAGAACTGGGTGGTCTGGCGCGACGCCGGCGACTGGGAGCGTTTCCGGGCCGTCTGGCACCCGGAGGGGCGGATGATGGCGACCTGGTTCCAGGGCACCGGCGACGAGTTCATTCGCGTCAGCCGCGAGGGTTTCGAACGCGGCGTCCGCATCCTGCATTTCCTCGGCGGCATCGCGGTCGACGTCGCAGGCGCGCGGGCGATCTCCCAGACGAAGATGACGATCAGCCAGCGCGCCGAGGTCGACGGCGTCGTCTGCGACGTCGTCTGCACCGGCCGCTTCTACGACTTCCTCGAGAAGCGCGACGGGCGCTGGGGCATCGTGCTGCGCCAGCCGATCTACGAGAAGGACCGGATCGATCCGGTCGATCCGTCCGCCGCACTCGCGCTCGACCGCGAGCTGCTGCTGCGCTTTCCGGAAGGCTATCGCCATCTCGCCTATCTGCAGACCCGTATCGGTTACAAGGTCAAGCCCGACATGCCCGGGCTGATCGGCCGCGAGGTCGAGGCGCTCTATGCCCGCGGTGCCGGCTGGCTGAAAGGTGCGCCGGCCGACCAGCCTGCGGCGCTGGCGAGCTGAGGCCAAGATGACGAGCGTCGCCATCCGGCCCTTCGTCTACGAGCCGCTTCCGGCCCGCGTGATCTTCGGAGCCGGCACGCTCGCGCGGCTGGGCGAAGAGGTCGAGCGGCTCGGTCTCGAGCGCGTCCTCGTCTTGGCGACACCGGCCCAGCAAGGCGAAGCCGAGCGGCTGGCGGCGTCGCTCGGCGCGCGCGCTGCCGGGGTCTTCGCCGGAGCGGTCATGCATACGCCGGTTGCGGTGACCGAGCGCGCCATGGCCGAGGTCGCGGCGCTCGGCGTCGATGGTGTCGTCGCCGTCGGTGGCGGCTCGACCATCGGGCTCGGCAAGGCCATCGCCCTGCGCAGCGACCTGCCGCAGATCGTCGTGCCGACGACCTATGCCGGCTCCGAGATGACGCCGATCCTCGGCGAGACGAGCGATGGGCTGAAGACGACGCAGCGCAGCCCGAAGATACTGCCGGAGACGGTGATCTACGATGTCGAGCTGACGCTGACCCTGCCGCCGGAGCTCTCGGCGACCTCCGGCATCAACGCGATCGCCCATGCGGTCGAGGCGCTCTATGCGCCGGACGGCAATCCGATCGTCTCGCTCATGGCGGAAGAGGGCATCGGAGCGCTGGCGCGTGCGCTGCCGTCGATCATGCGCGAGCCGTCGCAACTGCGAGCCCGCTCCGACGCATTGTACGGCGCCTGGCTCTGCGGCGCCTGCCTCGGGGCGGTCGGCATGGCGCTGCATCACAAGCTCTGCCATGTGCTGGGCGGCGCCTTCGACCTGCCGCATGCCGAGACCCACACCGTCATCCTACCGCACGCCATCGCCTACAACGCGGCGAGCGCACCGGAGGCCATGCAGCGCATCGCACGCGCCCTCGGCGCCGATGAGGCGGCGACGGGCGTCCACGATCTCGCGCGGCGGCTCGGCGCTCCCCGCGCCCTACGCGATCTCGGCATGCCTGAGAGCGGCATCGAGCAGGCGACCGAGATCGTGACCCGCAACCCGTACCCGAACCCTCGCCCCCTGGAGCGCGACGCCATTCACGGCCTGATCGCGCGCGCCTGGGCCGGGGACGCGCCGCAAGGCTGAGCGACGACGATGATGCCAGGGAGGACAGCGTGAGGAATTTCGACGAGCGCTCGATCACGGCCGCGGTCTGCCAGCGGGTCGGACAGGCGAGCGATCCGCGCGCGCGCCAGATCAGCGATGCCTTGGTGCGCCATCTCCACGACTTCGTGCGCGAGATCGAGCCCACCCAGGAGGAGTGGTCACAGGCGATCGCCTTCCTGACCCGCACCGGGCACATGTGCGACGCCAACCGGCAGGAGTTCATCCTGCTCTCGGACGCGCTCGGCGTTTCCATGCTGGTCGACGCCCTCAACCATCGCCTGCCGGGCGGCGCGACGGAAACCACGGTGCTCGGCCCGTTCTATGTGCAGGAGCCGCCCGAACTGCCGCTCGGCGCCAATATCTCGCCCGGGCTGGAGGGCGTGCCGCTGCTCGTCACCGGCTCGGTCAGCGCAGCAGACGGGTTGCCCCTGGCCGACGCAGCGGTCGATGTCTGGCATTCCGACGGCGACGGCTATTACGACGTCCAGCAGCTCGACGAGGACCACGGCCTCGCCATGCGCGCCCGGCTCAGGTCGGCGAAGGACGGCGCCTTTCACTTCTGGACGATCATGCCGGCCGCCTATCCGATTCCCAATGACGGGCCGGTCGGCGAGATGCTGGCGGCGCAGGGGCGCCATCCCTACCGGCCGGCGCATGTCCATTTCATGATCGCGGCGCCGGCGCATGAGCAGCTCGTCACCCATGTCTTCGTCGAGGGCGACGCCTATCTCGATTCCGACGTGGTCTTCGGCGTCAAGGACTCGCTGATCCGTCCCTTTGCCGAGATGCCGGCGGGCACCGCGTCTGACGGCACGCGGGTCGAGCGACCCTATCGCCACCTTCACTACGACTTCGTCCTGGCGCCGCAGCCGCGCACGGCCTGATCCGGTAACTTTGCCGGCAACGCATCGCCGAGGCACATCCAGAGGAGAGACATTCGATGCCGCTCAGGGGCAAGGCCTTCATGATCGTCTGGCACGACATCCGGGCGGAGGGGGAGAGCGACTACCATCTCTGGCACACGCGCGAGCACATGCCGGAACGGCTCGGCGTGCCGGGCTTCCTGCGCGGCCGCCGCGGCGTCGACTGGGCCCGTGACCGGCATCGTTATCTGACCCTCTACGAGGGCGAGAGCCTCGCCACCTTCGGCGCACCCGACTACCTCGCCCGCCTGAACAATCCGACGCCCTGGACGCTCAGGACGCAGCCGACCTTCTTCAACTTCATCCGCTCGGCCTGCGACATCGCCGTCTCGGTCGGGCGCGGCGTCGGCGGCGCGATGGCGACCTTCCGCGTGCCCTTCGAGGGCATCGATGCCGACGCCTTCCGCACGCTGGCTCCTGCGCTCGCCGACGAGCTTCTGGCGCTCGAGGGCGTCAACGCGGTCCATCTCGGCACGGCCCGACCGGACGTCACCGGCGCCAAGACCCGCGAGACCGAGCTGCGCGGCATGACCAGGGACAATGTCTTCGACGCCGTCGTCCTGGTCGACGCCGTCGGCCGCCGCGAGCTCGAGGCGCTGATGCCGGAGATCACCGCCCAGCTCAAGGCGAAACGACTGAGCGTCAATCCGGCGGAAACGGCCGTCTACGACATGGCCTTCTGCCTCGAGCCGACGGGTTGATCGCGCCATGACGCAAGACACCATCGCCATGAGCAGACGCCCCGTCGTCGATGGCGCGACCCGCATCCTCGGCATCGTTGGCGATCCGATCGCGCAGGTGCGGGCGCCCGAGGTCTGGACCGGCCTGTTCCACCTGCACGGCCTCAACCTGCTGTGCCTGCCATATCATGTCGCGCCGGCGGACCTGCCGGCCTTCTTCGCCGGGATGCGTCGCCTGCGGAACCTTGCGGGGATGATTGTCACCATCCCGCACAAGCCGGCGAGCGTCGATCTCGTCGATGACCTGACGGAGCGGGCGCGCATCGTCCGCTCCGTCAATTTCATCGGCATTCGCCCCGATGGCGGCTGGCTCGGTGATATCGTCGACGGCATCGGCTTCGTCGAGAACCTCAAGACGAACGGCGCCGATCCGGCGGGGCGGCGGACATTGCTCGTCGGGACCGGCGGCGTCGGCACCGCGATCGCCTTCTCTCTGGCGGAAGCCGGGGTCTCCGAGCTCGTCCTCCATGATCGCGACACCGCACGCAGCGAGAGCCTGGCCGAACGGCTCGTGGCGCTCGGCTGGCCGGCACGGGCCGGCGCGCCCGATCCCGACGGCTTCGAACTCGTGGTCAATGCCTCGCCCGTCGGCATGAAGGACGATGATCCGCTTCCTGTCGACGCCGCGCGCATCGCGCCCGGCAGCATCGTCGCCGACGTCATCGTACACGAGACCGAGCTGCTCCGCCGGGCCGCTGCGATCGGCTGCCGGACGATCGACGGCACCGGGATGATGGATCACCAGCTCGCGGCGATGGCCGCCCATCTCGGCCTCGGCGACCACGACTTCAGCGCCGCGACGGCAAAACGCGTCGCTGCGGCGGTGCGCGGCTAGCGCGGGACGAGGGGAAACGCCGATGGGCATCAGACTGGGCGGAACGACCTTTTCCTTCATGTGGAGCGAGCCGGCACTGGCGACGATGCGGCGGATCGGCGGGCTCGGGCTGCGGGAGTTCGACGTCATCATGGCGCCCGGCCATTTGTGGCCGGACGAGCTGGACGGTGCGGCTCGCCGCCGCCTGCGGCAGGACCTCGCGCAGGACGGGTTGCGGGTCGAGTCGATGAACCTGCCGGCGCTCGATTTCAACCTCGGTAGCTGCCTTCCCGAGGTGCGGGACTATGCTATCGGGCGCTATGCCGACGCGCTGCGGCTCTCGGCCGATCTCGGCGGTCGCGGCGTGGTCACGGTGCCCGGCCGTGTCTCCGGCCTGCTGCCGCCACGCCGCGACGACACGCTGTCCTGGCTCGGCGACAGCATCGCGGCTCTGCTGAAGGTCGCCGACGAGACCGGCCAGGACCTGCTGCTGGAAACCCATCCCCAGACCGCGATCGCCACGGCCGAAGCCATGGTCGCCTTTGTCGAAGCCTTCGGTCACGCCCGGCTGCTCGTCGCCTACGACGTCGCCAATGCCGAGTTCATCGGCGAGGACCAGGCCGAAGCGATCAGGCGGCTGCAGCCGATGCTGGCGCAGGTTCACCTCTCCGACGCGACGCGAACCTCCTGGAAGCACGATCGCGCCGGGCTCGGCACGGTCCGCTTCGACCGGGTTCGAGCAGCTTTGGAAGAGATCGATTTCGGCGGCGTCGCGATCATCGAGGTGATCTCGCGCGACACCTTGCCCGACACGAAAGCCACGATCGAGGCCTGGGGAGCCTGAGCAAGAAGACGCGGCAACAACCAGAACCAACCGGAGGAGACACACCATGGGCTATATCAAGCATCTGATCGCTGCGACCGCCTTCGCGACCGCTCTCATCCCGAGCGGCGCCTTCGCCCAGATCAAGGAGCGCACCTTGCGCTTCACCACCCAGAACGTCGCGAGCACGCCGCAGGGCCTGGGCATGACCAGGTTCGCCGAACTGGTGAAGGAGAAGTCTGGCGGCAAGATCAACATCAGGACCTTCCCGGCCGGTCAGCTCGGCGGCGACCTCCAGAACGTCTCGGCCGTCCAGGGCGGCACGATCGACTTCGTGCTGCTGAATGCGGGCCTGCTCGTCGGCCTCGACAAGCGCTTCGCCGCGCTCGACCTGCCCTTCCTCTTCAACAATCCCGAGGAAGCCGACAAGATCGTCGACGGCCCGATCGGTGAGAAGCTCCACAAGAGCCTCGAGGACAAGGGGCTGGTCGGCCTCTCCTTCTGGGAGCTCGGCTTTCGCAACGTGACCAATTCGAAGCACCCGATCGCCAAGCTGGAGGACTTCAAGGGGCTCAAGCTGCGCGTGCTGCAGTCGCCGCTGTTCATCGAGCTGTTCAACGGGCTCGGCGCCAACAGCGTGGCGATGGCGTTCCCGGAGGTCTACACCGCGCTCGAGCAGCGCGTGGTCGACGGCCAGGAGAACCCTTATCCGACCATCCTCGGCAACAAGTTCCAGGAGGTCCAGAAGTTCGTCTCGGAAACCAAGCACATCTACAATGCGCAGTCGCTGCTGATGTCGAAGAAGCTCTGGGATCAGCTCTCGGCCGATGAAAGGGCGCTGTTCCAGGCTGCGGCCAAGGAGGCCCAGGGCTTCCAGCGCAAGACCTCGCGCGAGGCGCAAGCCGCCGCGCTTGCCGATCTGCAGAAGGGCGGGATGACCGCCAACACGATCTCCGACGCCGAGATGACGCGCATCCGCAATGCCGCCAAGCCCGTGATCGAGAAGTTCTCCAACGAGGTCGCCCCCGATCTCGTCAAGGAGATCAATGCGGCCCTCGCTGCCGGCCGCAAGTGATCGCGACGAGGCTCTGACCGGCGGCGTCGGCCGCCGGTCCTGTCCCGGTCGATCGGTCGCGGCGCGCGCTGCTGCCGCCGATCAGCCGATGGCGAACACTCCGGCGCGCCGGCTGCAAAGAATGAGAACAATGGGGAGGAGGCGGCGATGACCATGATCGTCGAGGGCTATTTCAAGCTGCTGAAGAGCCTGATCGCCCTGTTCCTGGCGATCATGGTCGTGCTCGTCTTCGGCAATGTCGTGCTGCGCTACGGCTTCAATTCGGGGATCACGGTCTCTGACGAGATCTCGCGCTGGCTCTTCGTCTGGCTGACCTTCCTCGGCGCGATCATCGCCCTGCGCGAGCATGGCCATCTCGGCGTCGACACCTTGCTGCTGCTCCTGCCCAAGGCCGGCAAGCAGGCCTGCCTCGTCTTCAGCCTGCTGCTGATGCTCTTCGCCACCTGGCTGCTGCTCCAGGGGAGCTGGCAGCAGACCATGATCAACTGGGACGTAGCGGCGCCGGCGTCGGGCCTGTCGATGGGCTGGTTCTATGGCGTCGGCATCGTCTTCGGCGTCTCGACGGGCCTGGTCCTGCTGCACGACCTCTGCCGTGTCCTCACCGGCAGGCTCAGCGAGGACGAACTCGTGATGATCAAGGAAACCGAGGAGCAGGAGGAGTTCGAGGCGCTCCAGCGCGAGCTCGCCGAGCGCGACCGGCGCGAGCTGTCGGCCGCGCCTGTGACACTTGGCAAGGGGGAGCCGCGGCCATGACCATCGCCGTCTTCATCGGGTCGCTGCTCGGCACCATGGCGCTGGGCATGCCGATCGCCTATGCGCTGCTGATCAGCGGCATCGCGCTGATGTACTACATGGACATCTTCGACGCGCAGATCGTCGCTCAGAACATCATCAACGGCGCCGATTCCTTCCCCTTGCTGGCGGTGCCCTTCTTCCTGCTCGCCGGCGAGATCATGAACACCGGCGGACTGTCGCGGCGCATCGTCGATGTCGCGCTCGCTCTGGTCGGCCACGTCAAGGGCGGGCTCGGCTATGTCGCGATCCTAGCGGCCTGCATCCTGTCGGCGCTGTCGGGATCGGCGGTGGCCGATGCCGCCGCGCTCTCGGCGCTGCTGGTGCCGATGATGGTCCGGGCCGGCCACGACAAGGCCCGCTCCTGCGGCCTGATCGCGGCAGCGGGCGTGATCGGCCCCGTGATCCCGCCGAGCATCGGCTTCGTCATCTTCGGCGTCGTCGGCGGCGTCTCGATCTCCAAGCTCTTCCTCGCCGGTATCGTGCCCGGTCTGCTGCTCGGTCTCGGTCTGGCCGCCGCCTGGTGGTGGCAGGTGCGCAAGGAGACGATCGAGAGCCCGCCGCGCCGCTCCGCCGGCGAGATCGGCCGCGCCCTGCGCGAGGGCGTCTGGGCGCTGATGCTGCCCTTCATCATCATCTTCGGCCTGAAGTTCGGCATCTTCACGCCGACCGAGGCGGCCGTGGTCGCGGCGGTCTATTCGCTGGTGGTCGCCGTCTTCGTCTACCGCGAGCTCAAGCCGTCGGAGCTGTTCGAAGTCTTCGTCAACTCAGCCAAGATCACCGCCGTGGTGATGCTGCTGGTCGCCGCCGCCCTGGTATCGTCCTGGCTGATCACCATCTCCGAGACCGCGACCGCGATCGTCGACCTGCTGCAGCCCTTCATGGGCAACCAGACCCTGCTGCTGTTCGCGATCATGGCGATCGTGGTCGTGGTCGGTACGGCGATGGACATGACGCCGACGATTCTCATCCTGACGCCGATCCTGATGCCTGTGGTCAAGGCGGCGGGGATCGACCCGGTCTATTTCGGCGTGCTCTTCATCGTGAACAACGCCATCGGGCTGGTCACTCCGCCGGTCGGCACGGTGCTCAACGTCGTCGCCGGGGTCTCCAAGATCAGCATGGAGGAGATCATGAAGGGCGTCTGGCCGTTCATGCTGGCGCAGCTCGTCGTGCTATTCCTGATGGTCCTGTTCCCGATGCTTGTGACCTGGCCGGCAAGATTGTTCGGCGGGTGACCGGAGCCGCCTACGCCCGCAGCCCTTCAGGACATCTCGCCATGACCACGCCCTGCATCATCACGGTCGCGATCACCGGTTCCCTGCCGACCAAGCGCGACAATCCGGCCGTGCCGATCACCATCGCCGAGCAGGTCGAATCGACCCAGGCAGCCTTCGAGGCCGGGGCGAGCTTGGTCCATTGCCATGTCCGCGGCGAAGACGGCGCGCCGACGTCCGATCCCGAGCGTTTCGGGCGCCTGCTCGAAGGCCTGCGCAAGCATTGTCCGGGCATGATCGTGCAGTTCTCGACCGGCGGTCGCTCCGGCGCGGGGCGCGGGCGCGGCGGCATGATCCCGCTCAAGCCCGACATGGCCTCGCTCTCGACCGGCTCCTGCAACTTCCCGACTCGGGTCTACGAGAACAGCCCGGAACTGGTCGACTGGCTCGCCGCCGAGATGAAGGCGCATGGCGTCAAGCCGGAGATCGAGGCCTTCGACCTGTCGATGATCTTCAAGGCAGCCGAGATGGCCGTTTCCGGAGCGATCCAGGGACCGCTGCATGTGCAGTTCGTCATGGGCGTCAAGAACGCCATGCCGGTCGACCGCACCGTGTTCGAGTTCTACATCGCGACCTTGAAACGCCTCGTCCCCGACGCGACCTGGACCGGCGCCGGCATCGGCCGCGACCAGATCAAGCTCAACCGCTGGTCGCTCGAACTTGGCGGCCATTGTCGCACGGGTCTTGAGGACAATGTCCGGCTCGACCGTGACACGCTGGCCCCGTCGAATGCTGCGCTGGTCGAACGCATCGTCGCTCTCTGCCCCGAATACGGCCGGCGTCCGGCAACGGCGATGGAAGCGCGGCGCTTGCTGAGTCTCTCGGCAGAGGCGGCCACCTGATTCAGTTCCGTTGGGCGCCGATCGCAGCGGCCGAATCAGGAAGGTCCGGTTCCGGGCAACAATCCAGGTTCCGCTATTGGCGCACAGCGCCGTCAAACTCGTCTGCAGCCCTAGCAGACGGCGGTTGGCTGCTCGCATGGGCTCAGCCATCTTTAATCAGCGCGCTCGACGCGGATCGAGACCGTCCCGGGCCTATCGAAGATCGACGCGCCGCCCTTCGCCTCGCCGAGGATGACGATGCCGGGCTGCGGGACCTGGCCATCGCGATAGTAGACGACGAAGTGGTCCGGGCCCCATAGCCCGATCGTTCCGTTGGCGAAGGCCCGCTGGCGCGGTGCGGCCGGCAGGCCGGCTGGCAGGCTTCCCGTCTTCTCCTGCCGAAGGTGATCCGTCATGGGAATGGTCAGCGGCAGCATGCCGAGCAGTGCCTTGGTGGCCGCGTTGTCGACGAGCTCGGCCGTGACCGAACCCCACTCCGACGAGATCCTGATGCGTTCCTGAGCCATGGCTGCTCCGATCGTTCCGAGGAATATCGCCGTGACGATGCGAATGGTCCTGAACGGCATTGTCCGGTCCTCCCAAGAGAATTTCGTTCGCCATCTCGCCGCCGTCCATCGATGGCCCGGCGGCGCAGGCCCTCGGGCCGACGCGAGGAGCGACGGCCCGATCCTCCCGTCCGGTCGGCATCACGCGACGAGATGGCGGTCGAAGAACGCCACCAGCTTGTCGAACGGGATCGCGTCCGGTTTGTCGTACAGGTCGACGTGGCTGGCGCCGGGGACGATCACCAGCTCCTTCGGTTCGGCCGCCGCCGCGAAGGCGGTCTCGGCGAAGTAGCGCGAATGGGCCTTCTCACCGTGGACGAACAGGACCGGCCGGGGCGCGATCTCCTTGATGTAGGTGAGGACCGGCATGTTCATGAAGGACAGCGGCGTGGTCTGCGTCCAGGAATTGCCGGAGTTCACCGCTCGCGAATGATAGCCGCGCTTGGTGCGATAGTAGTCGTGATAGTCGAGCATAAACTGCGCCTCGCCGCCCTTGAGGTCGTTGTAGGGCGGCTGGTAGGCCGGTGCGCCTTTGGCTGCGTCCTCCCAGCGCTGTCGGCTCAGCTGCTCCAGCGCCTTCGTGCGCTGGTCGAGCGTCACGCTGTCGTTGTAGCCCTTCGACATGACGCGGGTCATGTCGTACATCGTGCTCGCGACCACGGCCTTGACCCGCTTGTCGACCGCGACGGCGTTCAGCGCCATCCCACCCCATCCGCAGATGCCGATCACACCGATGCGCTCGCGGTCGACCATGGGCTGCAGGCCGAGAAAGTCGACGGCCGCGCTGAAGTCCTCGGTGTTAATGTCCGGCGAGGCGACGTTGCGCGGCTCGCCCGAGCTCTCGCCTGTGAACGAGCCATCGAAGGCCAGGGTCACGAATCCGCGCTCAGCCATGGTCTGGGCGTAGAGTCCCGACGACTGCTCCTTCACCGCGCCGAACGGGCCGCCAACCGCGATAGCCGCGAGCCGGCCATCGCCCCGCGCCTTAGGCAGGTAGAGATCGCCCGAGAGCGTCAGGCCGTAGCGGTTCCTGAACATCACCTTGCGATGGTCGACCCGCTCGCTGCGCGGGAACGTCTTGTCCCAGCCGGCGGAGGGGGCCTGCGTCTGCGCCTGCGCATCGCGGCCGAGCGAGGCCGCGGCGGCGATGGCCACGCCCGCGCCCGTTAGCTTCATGAGGCCGCGCCGGTCCAGGCGGTCGGGTCGATCGGAGGTGGCGTGTTCCTTTGTCATGGCATGTTCCTTTGGGTTTGCGTCAGTTCGGCTTGTGAAGGGAACGGCCGTCGCCGATCAGCAGGACGGCCAAGGCGGCGAGCACGACGCTTCCTACGAAGGTCGCGGAAATGGATATGCCATCGACCAGGACGCCGCCGAGGACCGCGCCCGACAGGATCGAGGCTTGGATCGCGGCGACCATCAGGCTACCGGCGGCCTCGGGCGCCTCGTCGACGGTCCGGGACATCCAGGTCATCCAGACCACCGACATCGCGGTGTTCATCGCCCCCCAGATCGCCAGGAACAGCCCTGCCGCGACGACCGACCGGCCCAGCAAAAGCAGGCCGAGCGTGCAGCCGCCCATGACGAGCGCAGGAAGCCTGAGCAAGGGCGCGACGCTGCCGGTCACGAACCGGCCGGCGCCCCAGGTGCCGACGAATCCGGCGCATCCCAGCATGAGCAGCAGCGTCGAGAGGACGGCGACGTCGACGCCCGTGACCTGCTCCAGGAAGGGGCGCAGGTAGGTGAACATCGTGAAGGCCGAGCCCCAAGACAGCATGGCGGCGAGGAGGCCGCGCCGGAAATGCGGGTGGGCAAGCAGGCCGAGCATGCCGCGGACATCCTGCCGGCCGCGGGCGGGCAGCGACGGCAGGGAGACGAGGTGCCAGACGAGGTTGACGGCGACGATCGGGACCAGCGCCCAGAACACGGCACGCCAGCCCATCAGGCCGCCGAGATAGCTTCCGATCGGCGCGGCGAATGCGGCGGCGATCGCTTGGCCGCCATGCATGACGGCCAGAGCCCGCGGCACGTCGGCCGAGGGGACCAGACGCATGATGACTGCCGTGGCCAGGGCCCAGAAGCCGCCGATGCAGATCCCGAGCAGCGCGCGGCCCAGCATCAGCATGGCGAAGTTGGGAGCCGACGCGACCAGGACGAGCGAGGCCAGCATCAGGGCGGTCATCGCGACGAGCACCCATTTGCGGTCGAGCCGGCCGGCGGCGGTCGTGACGAGCATGCTCGCGGCGATGGCGAACAGCCCGCTGACGGAGATCGCCTGCCCTGTCTGGCCCTCGGTCGCATTCAGGCCGGCCGCTATCGGCGTCAGCAGGCTGACCGGCATGAACTCCGACGCGATGAGCATCGAGACGCAGAGCGCCATCGACAGGACGGCGCCCCAAGCGGCGACGGGCTTTCCCTCGGCGACGGTGGTCACGGCTGCCATGTCGAGCGCCTCCCCAATCTCAATGGGGACGATCTAGCGCTCCCTGCATCCTTCGATTAGCCGCCCTCGACGGATTGAACTGATCGAAGTGGTCGAATAATCAATCTCGCTGGGGAGGACCCGCGATGTCGATCGGCGACCTGAACAGGCTTCGGTGGTTCCAGCTCGTAGCCGAGGAGCGCAGCTTCACGCGCGCCGCCGCCCGGATCGGCGTGGCCCAGTCGACGCTCAGCCACACGATAAAGCAGCTCGAATCCCAGATGGGCATCCGGCTGTTGACGCGGACCACCAGGAACGTCGCGCTGACGGAGGCGGGCGACAGGCTCCTGCAGACGATCGCGCCGCGCCTAACCGAGATCGACGAGGAGATCGCCGCCCTCTCCGCGTTTCGTGACAGGCCTTCCGGTTCGATCCGGCTGACGCTGTCCGACCACGCGCTGTACAGCGTGGTCTGGCCGAAACTGAAGACGGTCCTGCAGGACTACCCAGACATCAACGTCGAGCTGATCCTCGACAGCACCTTTCGCAACATCGTCGAGGAGGGCTTCGACGCCGGCGTCCGTCTCGGAGAGAGCGTCGAGAGGGATATGATCGCGGTTCGGATCGGGCCGGACTGGCGCTTGGTCGCGGTCGCCTCGCCGACCTATCTGGCCGCCCGCGGCAGGCCCCGCCATCCCAAGGAGTTGGTCGGGCATACCTGCATCAACATGCGCCATGAAAGCGCGGGGGGCCTTTATGCCTGGGAGTTCGAGAAGGGCGGCCAGGAGCTGCGGGTGCGTGTGGGCGGCCAGCTCACCTTCAATAACTCCTATGTGATGATCGACGCGGCCGTCAGCGGCTTTGGCATCGCTTACGTCCCGAACGACATCGTCGAGATGGAACTCGCGTCCGGCGCCCTGACGCAAGTGCTCGACGATTGGTCGCCCTTCTTCGACGGCTACTTCCTCTATTATCCCAGTCGCCGCCAGAACCTCCCAGCCTTCAAGGTAGTCGTCGAGGCGCTGCGATACCGGGTTTAGATCGGCCTGCTCGTAGGTCCGCTTTCCGGCGCGGGGCGGAACAGAGTTGTTCTGTATTTAAGGCGACCGCTGGGGGCCAGACACACTTCTGCCCAGCAAGCAGGCATGGGCGCCTGTTCATGCAGATTGAGTGGGGCAGTTCATCTGACTGCCTTCATCAGGCTGCTGTTTCGAGCTCTTGTCTCGCCGTGGTGCGGACTGCGTCGGTCAGTCGATCGAGTAGCCGGGCGCCGAGCCGAGTTCGCTGCCAGTGGAGCGGGACGCAGAGGCGCTTGCCGGGCGGTAGTTCGACCAGACGCCCTTGTTCGATGAGAGGCTGCCCGAGCTGTACCGGGACCATCGACCAGCCCAAGCCGGCCAGGGTCATGTCGAGCATGCCTTGGGTCGATGGGATCCAATGGGTAGGCGGCGAGATCGCCGCGCCATGGGCCTGCTGCGCCCAGCGAAACTGCAGCGTATCGCGGCGATCGAAACGCAGCATCGGAGCCGCGTTCAAACGGTTGGCATCGAGCTCCCCGGCGAAGTTGCTCGCGACGAAGGCAGGGCTCGCGGCGGCAACATACGCCATCTGGCCCAATGGATGGATCCGGCAGCCCGTGACCGGCTCGGCATCGGCCGTCACCGCGGCGAGGACGTCACCGCTCTGAAGTCGCTCGGCTGTGTGTCCTTCGTCATCGAGGACGAGGTCGAGTAGCCCGCCCGTCTGGTCTGAAAAGGCTACGGCGACGCGCGGGAACCATGTGCCGAGACTATCGGCATTGACGGCGACCCGAATCGTCGGGGCTCCCTCGGGGGAAGATGTCAGGCCGGGCAACGTTTGAGCAAAGTCACTTTCGAGCAGCCGAACCCGCTCGACATGGGCGCAGAGCCGAGCGCCGATTTCGGTCGGGCGGCAAGGCGATCCACGCACCAGAACGATCGCGCCGAGACGATCCTCAAGGCCTTTGACCCGCTGCGAGACGGCCGATGGCGTCACGCCAAGCGAAGCCGCGGCTTTCTCGAAGCTGCCTTCGCGGGCCACGGCTGCAACGGCAGAAAGCGATAGGTAGTCGAGCATTAGTCACTCTAATCTCGGTTAAGCAGATTTAGCTAGCCTATCGTGCTGCTCCCGCGCACAAGACGGCATGACCGACGCATTTCTCCTTCCTCCCTTCGCCAAGGGCTTCGCCCTGTCCCTCGGCCTGATCGCCGCGATCGGCGCGCAGAACATGTTCGTGCTGCGCCAGGGCCTCAAGCGCGAGCATGTCTGGCCCATCGTGCTGTTCTGCGCGACAGCCGATGCCAGCCTGATCGTGGCCGGCGTCAACGGGCTTGGTACCGCGCTCGCGCTGGTTCCAGGACTTGCGATGGCGCTGAGCCTGGGCGGCGCTGCCTTCCTCGCCTGGTACGGGATCTCCGCTCTTCAGCGAGCAGCGCGTTCATTGGCCTTGGTCGTGGAGGGGGCGGGCAGCGTCACGCTCGGCGCGGCCCTTGCCGGAACGGCGGCATTCACCCTGCTCAATCCCCATGTCTATATCGACACCGTGCTGCTGATGGGCGCGATGGGGACGAGCCTGCCTCAAGCCGAGCGGACCCCATTCGTTATCGGCGCGGCAAGCGCGAGCTTCGCCTGGTTCGCCTCGCTCGGCTTCGGCGCGCGGATCCTCGCGCCGCTCTTCGCCAAGCCGATCGCGTGGCGCATTCTCGATATCGCGATCGGAATCATGATGCTGACTCTATCGGTCGGCCTGCTGCAGGGTGCATTCGCGAACTGAAGGCGGACAGGTTTGGCTGAGGAGGCTGCCATGAACCAAGCGAAGCTGTTCAGCGGGCTATCGGCCTTCCCGCTGACGCCGGCTGATCAGGACGGCGTGGTCGATACGCAGGCCCTCGCCGTCATGGTCGACCGGCTCGTCACGGCCGGAGTCGATTCCGTCGCCGTGTTGGGCAGCACGGGCACCTATGCCTATCTCGATCGCGGCGAACGCTCGCGTGCCGTGGCCGCCGCGGCGGAGGCCGTGGCGGGCCGCGTGCCGCTGATCGTCGGGATCGGCGCGCTGCGAGCCTCGTGGGTCAGGGAACTGGCGCGCGACGCCGAGCGGCTTGGGGCCGACGGGTTGCTGCTGGCTCCGATGTCGTACACGCCGCTGACGCAGGATGAGGCGTTCGGATTGTTCGAGTCCGTCTCGGCCACCACCGGCCTGCCGATCTGCATCTACAACAATCCCACCACGACGCATTTCAGCTTCACGCCTGAGCTCGTCTCCCGTCTCTCCGAGCTGACGACCATCACGGCCATCAAGATGCCGCTGCCGGCCGATGGCGACTTTGCCGGCGCGATCGCGCGGCTGCGAAGCTCTTGCCGCGACGGGCTCGCTATCGGGTACAGCGGTGACTGGGGAGCGGCTTCCGCCCTGCTGGCCGGGGCGGAAGCCTCGTACAGCGTCGTCGCGGGATTGTTGCCGGAGCCCGCGCTCCGTCTGACACGCGCTGCCCAGGCAGGCGACCGGGCAGAGGCGCTCGCGATCCAGGCGGCGTTCGAGCCGCTTTGGGCGCTGTTCCGCCAGCACGGGAGCTTGCGGGTGATGTATGCCGTCGCCCAGCGGCTTGGCCTGAACCCGGGCGCTCCGCCGCTTCCGATCCAAGCGCTTCCGGCAGCCTCAGAGGACGCAGTGGCCGCAGCTGTCGAGCGCTTGATCGTCGATCGCCGCCGTCAGTGACGTTTTCGCCCGGCGATAGAGCGCCTTGCCGCGCCGGCTTTCTCCCGTCAGAGCAGGTGTCGCCTTGATCGATCTCGCCCGCATCCGTGCCGATACCCCCGGCACGCTGCACCGGAACCACATGAACAACGCCGGCGCGGCGCTGATGCCTCAGCCGGTGATCGAAACGACTATGGGCCATCTTCGGCGCGAAGCGGAGATCGGCGGCTACGAAGCCTCCGCAGAGGCGGCCGATCGCGTTCTGGCCGTCTACGCCAGCGTGGCTCGCTTGATCGGAGCGCATCGCGACGAGGTCGCCATCACGGAGAACGCGACAGTCGCCTGGCAGCGTGCGCTTTACGCCATGGCCTTCAAGCCCGGCGATCGCATCCTCACGACGTCGGCCGAGTTCGCGGCGAACTACATCGCTTTTCTACAGGTCGCCAAACGCACAGGTGCGTCGGTCGAAGTCATCCCTGACGACGACGCGGGCGCGCTCGACCCTGAAGCCCTCGACCGCATGATCGATGATCGCGTGCGGCTGATCGCCATCACCTGGATTCCCACCAATGGCGGGCTGGTGAATCCTGCGGCAGATGTCGGACGTGTGGCGAGGGCGCGCGGCGTGACCTATCTGCTGGACGCCTGTCAGGCGGTCGGCCAGATGCCGGTCGATGTCGAGGCCTTGGGGTGCGACATCCTCACGGCGACCGGACGGAAGTTTCTGCGAGGACCGCGCGGCACTGGCTTTCTGTACATGCGGAAGGAATTGCTCGACCGTACCGAGCCGGTCATGCTCGATGTCTTCGGCGCGAAGGTCGAGGTCCTGGGCGCCTACGAGATGCGCCCCGATGCGCGCCGTTTCGAGACCTGGGAGACGAACTACGCCACCAAACTTGGGCTCGGCGCGGCGGCCGACTACGCCCTTGCCATCGGGCTCGCGCCGATCGAAGAGCGCTGCCGGCAGCTCTCAGCCCAACTGCGCAGCGGGCTCACCGAGATACGCGGTGTTCGCCTGCATGATCTCGGCCGGCATCACGCCTCCATCGTCTCGTTCACCGTCGATGGCATAGAGGCTCCGCAGGTCATGCAGAGACTGGCGTCAAAGGGCATCAACGTCTCGGTGTCGCCGCCCGCGAGCACGCCGATCGACGCCTTCGCGCGCAATCTCCCGCCGGTGGTCAGGGCATCCCCGCACTATTTCAACCGCGAGGAAGAGGTCGCGGATCTGATCGCCCAGGTCGAAGTCGCGGCAAGGTTCGAAGGCTGAGCCGAACGGCCGCCTTGGGTCCTGATCGGCCGATCTTGCGGTCGGCGCGCCAAAGCAATTCGGTCGGCCATTGGCTCAGTAAACTAGCAAGCGGAGCGAGGCCCCGTCGTCATGTAAGCCGAGGCTTTTTTCACCACTGAATGGACCTAAGGGCCAAAAGTGGTCCCCGCGAGGGGTTGCTTCGGAATGTCCGCTTCCTGGCGGACGGCGAATGTCCGCACGTGGCGCGGTTCAGGAGAGCGATTTATAGTGCCAGGCCCGTTGGAAGGTTCGCTGCAGTTCACAAGCGTTTGCGTTTCGTCGTGGCCCGGCCACGCCGTCCGGCGGTTCCGGCTTCCAACAGGCGTCGAAACGTCGGGCATTCCAAGTGGGACGGTGCGGGACAGTCTGCGACATGGCGCAACGTTTCGCGGAGCATCTTAAGCTTGACGATCTGATGGTTGATGGCTTCAGCTTTCTGGTGGAGTCCCGCGCGAGGCAAGTCCGGCTTGCCATCGGGCCCAAACATGGTGGTGATCTCCTCAAGGGAGAAGCCACCCATCTGCCCCAAAACGATTAGCTTGAGTTGGAGCAGTATCTCGGGCGCATATTGCCTTCGCAAGCCGAGCCTCGAAACCGAGGCAATAAGCCCGATCTCTTCATAGTAGCGCAAAGCCGAAGGCTTGATTCCGCTTCTCCGCGCAACCTCGCCGATGTCCATGAAATTCATGCTTGACCTCAAGTGGACTTGAAGTGGCAGCCTGCTCTCGACACGGGATCGAAGCAAGAGGCCACCTCATGGAAAAGCTGAAATTGCGTCCGGTAAAACGAAATTCGGCAGCCCTCTACATGGCCTTGCCGGGCTCGGCGCTTCTCGCGTCAATGGGTACGAGCATCGCGAACATTGCGCTGCCGACGCTCACGGAGGCATTCGCTGCGCCCTTCAACCAGGTGCAGTCCGTCGTCGTCGCCTATCTCGGGACGATGACGATCGCGGTTGTCGTTGCAGGCCGACTGGGTGATCGGTTCGGTCTGAGACGAATGCTGATCGTAGGCTTGGCGATTTTTGCTGTCGCTTCGATGCTCTGCGTCGTTGCCGGCAGCCTCTGGGCATTGAGCTGTGCCCGTGCCCTGCAGGGAATCGGCGGCGCTTTCATGATGACGACCGCTATGGCCCTGATGCGCGAGACTGCGGAGGAACAGCATGTCGGGCGCGCCATGGGACTTTTGGGGACGGTCTCAGCGATTGGAACCGCACTCGGGCCTGCGCTCGGCGGGCTCCTCATCTCCGCCATGGGATGGCGAACCCTGTTTTGGGTTCAGGCCCTGTTGGCCAGCGGGACGCTTGCTGTGGCTTTCGCAACGTTGCCCGAGGACGGCCCACCGGGAGGCGGGACCGAAAGAACTTGGCTCTCCCCTGATCGGCACATCGCGCCGCATCTGCTCGTCAATCTGCTGGTTGCGGCCGTCATGATGACGACGCTGGTGGTTGGCCCGTTCTACCTCTCGCTTGGGCTGGGCCTGAGCGCTGCCCAGGTGGGCTTCGTCATGGCGGCTGGCCCATTGATCGCCATCCTCAGCGGCGTTCCCTGCGGGCGATTGGTCGATGTCTGGGGGCACCAACGCATGATCGTGGGCGGGCTTGCCCTCATGGCCTTCGGAGCCGTCCTTCTGGCGCTATTGCCGGATCTGGCCGGCATCATCGGCTACCTGGCGGCCCTGCTTGTGCTGACGCCAGGATACCAGCTGTTTCAGGCGGCAAACAACACGGCTGCCCTGGTTGAAGTGACGAGGCGGCAACGCGGCCTCGTTGCCGGTTGGCTCGGGTTTTCGCGGAATCTCGGACTGATCGCAGGGGCCTGGCTGATGGGCGCCGTCTTCGCTTCGGGGGTTGGCAGCGCCGAGCTGGTCGGTGCGAGTGCTCGATCGATTGCTACCGGGATGCGCCTGACCTTTTTAACGGCCGCATGCCTAATCGGCTTGGCGCTCGGAATCGCAGTTCGATCTGCACGATCTTCATCGGGCGCGTCATAGGCGCCGCTTCAAAAACTCAAGCCTCTGATTTCCGCTTCTGGGCAGGCGTTCAACGTCCGCACTTGGCGCGAGGCCGACGGACGTCATTGACCGTCGGTGTCGATCAGACGCTGACGACCTCACGCGCGTGCAACTCGGCCTCCATCTCCTTCATATCCTCGAAGCGGTCGGCGATTCGCGGATGGGCGCGGCCGCCATCGGAAGCGCCGATCGCAACGACGATCTCGTCCGGACCCGGCGCGTCAGCGATCTGGAAGGTCGCGGTAATGAAATGCGAGCGCTTGCCGGTCTCGCTCTTGTGGATCATCGGCAGCGAGATCAGCGCGCCCGGCCCGGTGCGGGTGTTGGTGAAGCTCAGGAAGGTCGAGCCCGACACCGCCTCGCGGAAGGTATTGCCGAAACGCAGGGTGTGGATCAGCGCCGAGGCGTGCTCGATCTCGCCGTTCACGCCGACGATCGCGGCCTTGCCATAGGCCTCCACGCGCTCGTCCGGCAGCACTGCGATCAGCCGGCGGGTCATCTCCAGTCCGAGTGGGCGCGCGATGCGAAGGATCTCCGGGCGCAGGTTCTCGACAAAACCCTGGCCGGCCCAGGGGTTCTTCACAACCGCGGCGACGACGGTCATGGTGATCGGACGCGGCGCGGCCTTGCCGCCCTCGATCATCGTCTCCTCGACGAAGGTCGCAATCTTGCGCACCCCGATGTCCATGGCCTTCTCCCGACAGTTCAGTCCCGATGTCGGCGAGGCTACTGTCTCGAACGCCGCTGTCTTCCTACGGTTGTGAGGAAGTCTGATGTCTGGAATGCTGCAAGGCTGCGCAAGATCGGACATGGACGAGGTGCATGCTCACGCCTGTTTCGCAAATGCACTCGCTCAGGGAGGTGGCGAGTCGGATCAATTCCGGCGTCGATCTCCCTGGCATCCTGTTCGATCTGGTCAAGACCGCCTGCGAGCATGGCGGCTGGAGCATGGGCTCGATTATGTCCGTGGACGTCGCCCATGGCTACGCGCATGTCTCGGTCCGTCACGACCCCACGCTGCTGCGGCGCCAGCTCGAGGATCGCTGGGAATTGGCGACGAGCCCGGCGCTCGTCGCGCTGCGAACTGGCGAGCCGGTCTACATCCCTGATGCGCGGGCATCGGAAGAGTTCCCTGGTTATCGGCGCGAGGCCTTCGAGCGGGATTACCGCTCGGTTCTGGTGATGCCGCTGACCAGCGCCGATGCCGATGGGCGTCCCATGGTGCTCAGCCTGATCTCGCGGGAGAGCAAGCCGCTGCCGTCCGACGACCTCGCCTATATGGGCATGATAGCCCACCTGGGCGCGATCGCGGTCGAACGCGAGCATCGCTTGCGGGCCGAGCGGCGCGCAGCCGAGGAGCAGCGCCGCGCGCTGCATGCCCAGGGCGCCTTGCTGCAGGAGGTCCTGTCGGGCGGATCGGCGGACGCGCTGGCGGTGCGGCTGAACGAGCTCCTCCGCTGTGCTGTGCTAGTGGTGGATTTCGCCGAGAACGCGCTCGTCGCCGCAGGCTCGCCCGTCCCCGTCGCCTATGACGAGGCTGCGTGGCGCACCTTGTTGGCCTCGGGGCAGGCCGATCCCGTCATCGCAACGGTCAAGGCTGCGGTCGCCGACGGCGAGACGAAAGTTGGCAGCGTCACAATCGATGCCAGCGGCGGAAAGCTGGTCTTGCCTGCTTTGATCGAGCCTTTGAGCGTCGATGCGGAGACCGTCGGCGCCCTCGTCCTGTTCGACGCCGAGCCGGGCGACGATCTGCGCCGGCTCATGCTGGACAGTGCGAAATTCGCGCTGAGCGTCCAGATGATGCGCAGCGTGATCCAATTCCGCTTCGAGACCCGCACGCTGACCGAGTTGTTCTTCGAGATCGTCGAACGACGCTGGCGCGATCCGGAAGACATCGCCCGCCGGGCACGCCATCTCGGCCTGCCGCTATCGCGCGCGCTGCGCATGCTCGTCGTCGATTTTCCTGGAGCCGCCAGCGGGGCGCGCAACGGCTCGTTGGAAGCTCACCAGAGTGTCCAGCGACTCGCGCGACAACATGGCCTGAGCTGCCACGTCATCGCCATCGGCACCGGACTGGTCTGCCTCCTGCCGACGCAGCCGGGCGATGATCGCGAGCGGCTCGATCGCTTCGCGCAGCGTTTGGTCGAGACGCTGCGCCACGGCTTCCGCGGCGAGCCCATCGCGGTCATCGGCGGCGTCTGCGACGGGCTCGACGATTATTCCGGAGAGTGGGAGCGAGCCTGGCGCATGCTGCGGATCGCGCGCAGCTTCCGGCGCAGTGGCGTGCTCTCGGCGCTCGATTTCGGCCCGCTGCCGATGCTGATCGGCGCCGCCGACGCGGCCGAGGTGCGCACCTTCGTCGAGGGCAGCATCGGCAGGGTGGCGGCGCATGATCGCGAG
Source organism: Allobosea sp. GW822-FHT03F07 (assembly GCF_058801345.1). Classification (NCBI taxonomy): domain Bacteria; kingdom Pseudomonadati; phylum Pseudomonadota; class Alphaproteobacteria; order Hyphomicrobiales; family Alloboseaceae; genus Allobosea; species Allobosea sp. GW822-FHT03F07. The sequence continues at coordinate 22,847 of NZ_JBXAND010000001.1, read as the reverse complement.
CACGGCACGCCCTATCTGGAAACGCTGACCGCCTATCTGCGCGCCGGATGCCGTAGTCAGCCCTGCGCCGACGCGATGGGGCTGCATGTCACCACGCTACGCTATCGGCTCGCCCGGATCGAAGAGTTGTTCCAGATCAATGCGGATACGCCGGAACGGCGCTTCACGTTGGAGTTGGCGCTCAAGATGCACGGCATCATCGAAAGCCGGACCGCCTCTCATCCCTGAAGCGGCGAATTCTTTTGCGTGCCTGTCCTCCGTTCCGGAGGAAGAAAGCCGAGACGCGCCTGCCTAGCCTCGTCCTCACTGGTGACAAGCACCGAAGAGGATCGCCATGCTGGCGACGGCCCCCGAACACTCTGCCACGATCGATCCCGTCGCGCTGCGGCGGGCTTTCGGGACCTTCCTGACCGGCGTCACGATCATCACGACGCATGACGCCGATGGCCGCCCGCGCGGCATGACGGCGAATTCCTTCACCTCCGTCTCGCTGGATCCGCCCTTGCTGCTGGTCTGTGTCGGCAAGGGGGCATCGAGCTTTCCGGCCTTCGACAGGGCAGATTGCTTCGCGGTCAACCTGCTGCAGGAGGATCAGAAGGATCTCTCCAACCTCTTCGCCTCCAAATCGCCTGACAAATTCGCCGACGTCGCCTTTGACAGCGTCCATACCGGCGCGCCTGTCCTCGGCGACTGCCTGACCTGGTTCGACTGCAGCCTGCACCAGCGCGTCGATGCCGGCGACCATATCGTACTGATCGGCCAGGTGCAGGCGTTCGGCACCAGCCCCTCGGCGCCGCTGGCCTTCTGCCGCGGACGTTACGCGGCGGTGAAGGACCCTCTGCCGCCGGGCTGGCTCGCCTCGAGCAGCATGGTCGTGAACTACCTCGTCGAGTCGGATGGCAAGCTGCTGCTCTGCCGCGAAAGCGGTGGCGGCTGGGCCCTGCCGCAGGCGACGCGCCGCATTCTCGATGGAAGGCTGCCGCTGGCCAATGGCGAAAGCCTGCCGCTGCTGCCGGAAGACACCTTCCTCTATTCGGTGTTCGACGTCGCCGATGGCGATCCAGGCCATCTCGTCTATCGGGCGCGGCTCGCCGGCGACGCCGGCGGCATCTCCCTGCCCGAGGGCGTGCGCTTCTTCGGCTTCGACGAGTTGCCCTACGAGCAGATCCTGACGCGAGAAACCCGCAGCGTGCTGCGCCGCTATGTCAGCGAGAGCAGCGGACGCCGCTTCGGCATCTACATCGATTCCCATGATGGCGGGCGCTTCGCGATGGTCGAGGACACCCGGCCCTGGGCCGGCATTCCGCAACTCTGGGAGCGCGGCGGCGCATCATGAAGACGACGGTCGAAACCCTTCAGGGCTCGCGCATCGGGCATTTCATCGACGGCGCGTTTGTCCCGCCGCAAAGCGGCGTCTACGCGCCGAGCTACGATCCGACCACGGCCGAGCCCTGGTATGAATTTGCGCTGGGCGATGCGCGCGACGTCGATGCGGCCGTCCGCTCCGCTCGCGCCGCGCTGATCAACCCGGTCTGGCGGAGGATGACGCAGACCGATCGCGGCAAGCTTGTGCGCCGGCTCGGTGACCTCATGCTCGCCCATGCAGAAGAACTGGCCCAGCTCGAATGCCGCGACAACGGCAAGCTGATCAAGGAAATGCGCGCCCAGATGCGGGCGATCCCGGACTCCTACGGCTATTTCGCAGGGATGGCTGACAAGCTCCAGGGCGACACGATCCCGGTCAACAAGCTCGACACGCTGAACTTCAACCTGCGCGAGCCGATCGGCGTCGTCGGGATGATCATCCCCTGGAACTCGCCGCTGATGATGCTGACCGGCACGCTGGCGCCCTGCCTCGCCATCGGCAACACGATCGTGGTCAAGCCCTCCGAACACGCCACGGCTTCGGCGCTGGCACTGGCGGAACTGGTGATCGAGGCTGGCATCCCGCCGGGCGTCGTCAATGTCGTCACCGGCGACGGCGTCACGACCGGCGATGCGCTGACCCGCCATCCCGGCATCGCGAAATACGTCTTCACCGGCTCGACCGACACAGGCCGCAAGATCGCCGGCAATGCGGCCGGCAATCTCGTGCCCTGCCAGATGGAGCTGGGTGGCAAGTCGCCTCATGTCGTGTTCTCGGATGTAGACATCGAGCGCGCAGTGAACGGCGTCGTGTCCGGCATCTTCGCCGCAGCGGGGCAGACCTGCGTCGCCGGCTCGCGCTGCTTCGTCGAGGCGCCGGTCTATGAGCGCTTCGTCGAGGCACTGGTCGAGCGCACGAAACGCGTCAGGGTCGGCCATCCGATGGCTGAGGACACCGATATCGGGCCGCTCGCGCTGGCGGCGCAGCTCGATAAGGTCGAGCACTTCGTCGGCTCCGGCGTGCGCGAGGGAGCGAAAGTCGCCGTCGGCGGCCGCAAGCCCCAGGACGAGGCGCTGGCGCGCGGCTGGTACTACGAGCCGACGGTGCTGACCGAAGCGCGCAACGACATGACCTTCATGCGCAACGAGATCTTCGGACCGGTCGTCGGCGTCGTGCCTTTTTCGAGCGAGGAGGAGATGATCTCGCTCGCCAATGACAGCGAATATGGCCTCGCTTCCGGCATCTGGACCCGCGACATCGACCGCGCGATGCGCTTCGCCCGCAATGTCGAGGCCGGCACCGTCTGGATCAACACCTATCGCTCCGCCGCCTTCATGTCCGCCAATGGCGGCACGAAGAAGAGCGGTTACGGCCGCCGCGGCGGCTTCGAGGTCATGCGTGAGTTCTCGCGCCTGAAGAACGTCGTCATCGACTACTCGGGCGCCATGCAGGACCCGTTCGTCATCCGCCTGCGCTGATGCGCTGTCCCGCATATTTGCACGGAGGCAAGACATGAAATTCGCTCTCTCGATCAATATGGAGCGCTTCTCGCCCAATGAATCGATGCAGGATGCCATGTCCAACATGCTGGCGCTGGCCCGCATGGCGGACGAGGGCGGCTTTGAGACGCTGTGGACCGCAGAGCACCACACCATCGAATGCACGATCTCGCCGAACCCGTTTCAGACGCTTGGCTGGCTCGCCCAGCATACGAGCCGGATTAGGCTGGGCACGGCGACGCTGGTCGCGCCCTACTGGTCGCCGATCCGGCTCGCGGGGGAGGCTGCGCTCTGCGACCACCTGACCGGCGGCCGTCTCGAATTCGGCATCGCGCGCGGCGCCTACCAATACGAGTTCGACCGCATGGCCGGCGGCATGCCCCAGCAGGAGGGCGTCGCCTATATGAAGGAGCTCGTCCCGGCCGTTCAGAAGCTCTGGGCCGGCGACTACGCCCATGACGGTCAGTATTGGCGGTTCCCGCTCGCGACCTCGGTGCCTAAGCCGCTGCAGAAGCCGCATCCGCGCATCTGGGTCGCGGCGCGCGATCCCGGCACGTTCGACTGGGCCGTCGGCGTCGGCGCCAGCATCCTGTCGACGCCGCTCGCGGCCCCCGTGGCTGAGATCGGCGTGCTCGCCGAAAAATTCCGCAAGGCCTGCGCCGATCATCCCGAGAGACCGCGCCCGAAATTCATGATGCAGCGGCGCACCTGCGTCTACGATGGCCGGCAGGACTGGCAGGAAATCGTCCGCTACAGCGTCGATTACGGGCGCTACTTCGAAAACCTGATGCAGAATATCGGCACGGTGACGAATGGCTTCCCCGAGGCCGTGCCGTTCGAGACCGTCGCCAATCGTGGCAACTACGATCCCAAGGCGATCCGCGACAACCTCGTCTTCGGTACGCCCGACGAAGTCATCCCCAAGCTCGAGGTCTACGAGGCCGCCGGCGTCGACCAGTTCTGCCTCGGCCTCTCCTACAACCTGCCCTTCGAATTGCAGGTCAGGACGCTCAGGCTCTTCATCGACGAGGTGATGCCGCATTTCGCCGCCCGCGAACGCGAAGCCGCCCGGCCGCGCCTCGCTGCCATCGGAGCCTGACGCCGATGACCGAAGCTGTGATCCTGGCGCAGTCGCCTAACGTGAACGGCATCTTCGTTCGCGACGGCGTCGCGCTGAACTACCGGCTGAACGGCTCCGGCAGTCGGCCGCTCGTGCTGGTGCACGGCGTCGGTTCGTACTGCGAAGCCTGGGACGGCGTGATCGCGCGGCTGTCCGACGACTTCCGCATGCTGAGCTTCGATCTGCGCGGGCATGGACGCTCGGACCGGGTCAAGGGCCGTTACGAGATCGACGATTTCACCGGGGACGTGCTGACGCTAGCTGATCATGCCGGCTTCGGCCGCTTCGATCTCGCCGGCTTCTCGCTCGGCGGTCTGATCGCCCAGCGCCTCGCGCTGACCCATCCTGAGCGGTTGCGCCGGCTCGTGCTGCTGTCGACGGTCTCGGGGCGGACCGACGAGGAGCGCGAGCGCGTGCTGGCGCGCCTCGCCGCGCTCAAGGCCGGCGATCGCGGTTCGCATTACGACGCTTCGCTGTCGCGCTGGCTGACCGAGGACTTTCAGGCGCGCAATCCCGAACTGATTGCGGAGCTTCGGCGCCGCAATGCAGAGAATGATCCCGATTGCTACGCCTCGGCCTATCGCGTCCTGGCCGAGACCGATTTCGGCGGGCTGATCGACCAGATCCGGCTGCCGACGCTGATCGCCACCGGCGAGCACGACCTGGGCTCGAACCCGCGCATGTCGCGCTACATGCATGAGCGCATCCCGGGCTCCCGGCTGCACATCCTGCCGGGGCTGCGCCATTCCCTGCTGAACGAGGCTCCGGATCAGGTCGCGGCGCTGATGCGGGACTTTCTCACCGAAGCCGACGAGGGGAGCCGCGCGTGATCGTCGAGGAGCGCATCTATCGCATCCGCATGGGCAAGATGGGCCGCTATCTGCAGCTCGTCCGCGAAGAGGGGCTCGCAATCCAGCAGCCGATCCTCGGCCGGCTCATCGGATACTTCACCACCGAGATCGGCGCGCTGAGCCAGGTCACGCATCTCTGGGCCTATGAGAATCTGGAGGACCGCCGTCGCCGCCGCCAGCAGCTCATGGATGATCCGCGCTGGCAGGCCTTCCTGCCGAAGCTCTCGGAGAACATCGAGCAGGCCGAAAACAAGATCCTGCTGCCGACCGACTTTTCACCGCTGCGCTGACGGCGCGGCGCTCTCGGGAGAAAAGGCCGAAGGCCGCCCCGCGATAACAACCAGAAGGGGAACAGCGGTGAGCGAAAGGCTGCGTATCGAAAACCTCTACAAGGTTTTCACCAAGGACCCGACCGCGGCGCTGCAGCTTCTGCGTGGCGGCGGCACGAAGGACAGCGTCTCCACAAAGCTCGGTCAGGTGGTCGGGCTGGATGACGTCTCGCTCAGCGTCCCATCCGGCGCGATGTACATGATCATGGGCCTGTCTGGCTCCGGCAAGTCGACGCTCGCGCGCTGCGTCAACCGGCTGAACGAGCCGAGCGCCGGGCGTATCCTGCTGGACGGTCAGGACATCGTACCGCTCTCCGAGAAGGCGCTGCGCGAGGTCCGGCGCACGCGGATGTCGATGGTGTTCCAGCACTTTGCGCTGCTGCCCAACAAGCGCGTCATCGAGAATGTCGAGTTCGGGTTGAAGCTGCGTGGCGTCGCTCCCGCCCTGCGTCGCAAGCGTGCCGAGGAGGTCCTCTCCGTCGTCGGGCTCGCGCGCTGGGGCTATCACCTGCCGCATGAGTTGTCGGGCGGCATGCGCCAGCGCGTCGGGCTTGCACGCGCGCTCGCCACCGACGCCGACATGCTGATCATGGACGAGGCCTTCAGCGCGCTCGACCCGCTGATCCGCACCGAGATGCAGGACGAGCTGCTGCGGCTGCAACGCACGCTCAACAAGACCATTCTGTTCATCACCCATGACTTCCAGGAGGCGCTGAAGCTCGGCACACGCATCGCGATCATGTCGGAGGGCAAGCTCGTCCGCGAGGGCACGCCACAATCAATCGTTCTCGAGCCCGGCAGCGACTACGTTGCCGCTTTCACCCGCGAGGTGGATCGGGCGCGATTGTTCGACGCACGCTCGGTGATGAAGCCGCCGGCTGAACTCTGGCGCGGCCCGGCCGGCATCGTGGTCGGCAGCGCCGAGGGCGGCTTCCTGCTCGACCAGCAGGAGCAGGTCGTCGCGGGGCTGAACGAGGCCGAGATCGCCACGCTGCAGCAGACCGGCGAATTGCCGGCCGGGCGCAGCCCTCATCTCTGCGTTCCCGAGGGCGCCAAGCTCGTCGACGTAGCGCGCAGCTATCGCGCCGGTCGCGCCATGGGTGTCGTCGACGACAGCGGCAGGCTCGTCGGGCTGCTTGGGGCCGAGCAGATCCTCGCCCGCATCGCCAATCTGCCGAGCCCGGGAGAAGCCCCATGATCAAGGCTGACGATCTCGCGATCTTCCCGGTCGACCAGTGGATCCAGGACGGGGTGCGTTGGCTCGCGCTGAACCTGCGGCCGCTGTTCCAGGCGATCAAATGGCCGGTCGAAAGCCTGCTCGGCTTCAACGACTGGGTCCTGCACGCGATTCCGTTCCCCGCCATGCTCCTGCTGATCGGCCTGATTGCCTGGCGCAGCGCGGGCAGGGGCGTCGCCATCTTCAGTGTCGTCTCGCTGATCGTTATCGCGATGCTCGGCGTCTGGTCCGAGGCGATGACGACGCTCTCGCTGATCGCGACCGCGATCGTGTTCTGCGCGGTGATCGGCATTCCGATCGGCATCCTCTGCGCCCGCAGCGACCGGGTCTGGAACGTGGTCCGCCCGATCCTCGACATCATGCAGACGACGCCGACCTTCGTTTACCTCGTGCCGGTGGTGATGCTGTTCGGCGTCGGCACGGTGCCGGGCGAGGTCGCGGTCGTGACCGCAGCCGCACCGCCGCTGATCCGCTTCACCAATCTCGGCATCCGCATGGTCGAGCATGAGATCGTCGAGGCGGGTCTCGCCTTCGGCGCGGACAGCCGCCAGCTCCTCTGGGAGATCCAGCTTCCGCTCGCGATCCCGACCATCCTCGGCGGCCTCAACCAGACCGTCCTGACTGCGATGGTGATGTCGGTCGTCGTCGCGATGATCGGGGCCGAAGGGCTCGGCCTGGTCGTCCTGCAGGGACTCGGGCGTCTCGATGTCGGCCGCGCGGCAGTGGGCGGCATCGCCATCGTGCTGCTGGCGATGATGCTCGACCGCATCACCCAGAAGCTCGCCGAACCGAAGCGTGGCCAGCGCACCCCGCTGCTTCAGGTGCTGGCGCGGTTCCTCCGGGGAGGGCGACGCGAGGAGATCGCCGCGCCGCCGCCCCCGGAGGCCAGCCGACAGGCGGCCTGACCGACCCATTTCGACGAAGAACCCGCCCGCAAAGGGCGGACAGGGGACAAGACCAGTCATAACCGAAGAGGAGAACGTCATGATCAGCCTGTCAGCCAGACCGTTTATCAAGACCGTTGCCGCGGCGGCGCTCGCTGCCGTCACCCTGCAGGGAGCGGCTTTCGCGCAGACCCTGCCGGGCAAGGGCAAGACCGTGCGCTACGCCCAGAGCGATAGCCTCGGCGCCAATTACGTGACCGCCCAGATCATCAGCCGTGCGATGAAGGAACTCGGCTATGAGGTGAAGATCTCGACGCTCAACACGACGCTGTTCTTCCAGGCCGCTGGACAGGGCGATCTCGATCTCGCCACCGACGTCAACATGCCCCAGCGCGAGCCCGCCTTCCGGGCGGTCGAGAAGCAGGCCGAGCTGCTCGGCAGTGGCATGATCGTCGGTGGTGGCATCAACGGCTACCTCATCGACAAGAAGACCGCGACCGCCCACAACATCACCACGCTCGCGCAGATGAAGGATCCCAAGGTCGCCGCCCTGTTCGGCAAGGACGGGCGAGCGGACCTTATCAACTGCGATCCGGGCTGGAGCTGCGGCGACGTCGTCGACTTCCAACTCGACAAATTCGGCCTCAAGGACACCGTTCGCTCGGTACGCGGCAAGTACGAGACCTTGATGGTCGAGGCGGTGGCGCGCGTGAAGCGCGGGGAGCCGGCCTTCTTCTATGCCTGGAGCCCGTCCTGGGTGAACAATGCGCTGATCCCGGGCGAGGATGTCGTCTGGTTGCCGACGCCGGAGGATGCGCTGCCGCCGAACGTGCCGAACCGCGGTTCGGCACTGGTGCCCGGCGTCAAGGGCTGCGCCGGCGGCGCTGACCCCTGCCGGATGGCGATGTCGTCCTGGAACTGGGCCTCTGTCGCGAACAAGCAGTTCGTCGCGGCCAACCCGGCCATCAAGACGCTGATCGAGCAGATCAAATTCCCGCTTGCGACCTGGTCGGCCTGGGAATTCAACATCAACAAGAATGGCGCCAGCAGCGCCAACATCAACCGCATGGCCGACGAATGGATCGCCCAGAACAAAGCTGCGTTTGACGGATGGGTAAGCAAGGCCCGAGGCGCCGCCTAATCTCAATCGGAAAGGAAGCGTCACCCATTCGGAATGCCCTACTCGGCTTGAGATGCCTCCAGGGAAGGTTGCTGGAGGCATCTCGGGGCCAGAGACCAACCCCGTCCGCTCGCCCACGAGCGTCCGCATTATGGCAGCTATCGAAGGTCAGGTTACGGCGCGTTCTACGCGCACGGCTAAGGGCCTGTACTAAAGAATTCCAACCAACAGGGGGCGGGCAAATAATCAGGCAGTTGGCGCTACTCACACATCCTTCACATGGACAGATCGAGCACCTCGCCTTCGAAAAGACGATCGTATGAGCCCTTGATGTGCCGGCGCATCGCATCGCGCGCGTCGTCCTCTCTGCGGTCGCGTATGGCAGCGAAGATCGCGTCATGCTCATCCAGCACGCCCGCCAGCCCTCCGGCAGGCCCGAGCAGCGACAGACCGTGCAACTTCATGCCGACATTGATGTGATCCTTGAGAGCTTGCATCGAAGACAAGAAAAATAATTGTTCGCAGCTTCGGCGATAGCCGTATGGAAAGCGTAGTCGGCGTCCTCCCGATAGCCATGAGCTCGGGTGGTATCGCACATCAGTTCGAGTGCGCTGGCGATCGCTGAGAACGCCGCGGCATTGTGCCGTTTCGCGGCGTAAAAGGCATTGGCTGGCTCGACCTAGAGCCGGAACTCATAACATCGTTGCACATCGGCGATGGTGCCGACCGGTGCGAAAGCGAGCGCCTTGCCTTTTTCCGCGTCCGCTCCCCGCACGAATGTGCCGGCGCCTTGGCGCGAGAAAACCAACCCATCGTCGCGAAGACGGCGCAGCGCCTCGCGAACGACAGGGCGAGATACGCCGTAAAGCGCCGCGAGATCGTGCTCGCCGGGCAACCGTGTGTTCGCCGCATACTCACCGGAGGCGATGCGGGCAGCGAGGTGACCGCAGATGGTGGACTGACGACAGGGGGCGTCGCGCATGCCCGGAAAAGGGTGCAGACGGAATTGCAACGACGATAATCCCACCAAACCGAGCTGATATGCGTGAGGCTTGATCTAACGTCGGAAAGGCTCGATCACCGTTTGAGGTGGATCAGTTCAGATCGTTCGCCTGCTGCGACTGCGAACACGCTCATCTCACGCTGGCATGCTGCGGGCCGATGCCTGCGATAATCCATTCACGCGTCTGTTCCAGAACCTCGTCCGAAAGCATGGGATCGTCGACCGCCCGCGCGAGGATCACGGCCCCGACCATCGCCGCAAAGCTCCCGACCGCCGCGCGGCGCCTGTCCGACGCATCCAACTCCGGGAGCGCCTTGCTGGCACGATCGATCTGCGATCGAAGGCCTTCCGTCATGGCGGAGCGCGCCGCCGGGCTCTGAAGGCGGACAGTCGCGGCAAGGCTCGCCGTCGGGCAGCCGCCGGCGCAGTCGTCGCGATGACGGGGTGAAAGATAGGCGTCCACATAACTGCGCAGGTCGCCGCCGCCGCCCTCGCCAGCCGCGAGGACATGCGCCAGCGCCTGAGCGATGAGGTCGTCCTTGGAATCGAAATGGCCATAGAATCCGCCGTGAGTGAGCCCGGCGGCTTTCATCACCTCCGCCACGCTGACCGCGTCGAACCCTTTTTCACGGAACAGCCGGCTGGCGATCTCCAGGATTCTGAGCCGGTTCTTCGCCATCTGGTCTCGACTGACCTTCATTTCGAAAATTCTCCGCCAGCCCCGTTGACATAAACATGATGGATATCATATTTGGAGTCATTCATGATGATTATCATGAATGTAAGTTTTGTCCGCGAAATGAGCAACCCCATGCCCGCGCTTCCGTCCGTTCTTATCACCGGCGCTTCGACAGGCATCGGAGCCGGCTATGCCGAGCGCTTCACGAAACGCGGCCACGACATCGTCCTGGTTGCCCGCAACGCGGCGCGAATGGAGGCTCTGGCAGCTCGCCTGCGCGAGGAACACGATGTGTCCGTCGACATCCTCCAGGCTGATCTGGCCGAGCCTGCCGAGCTTGCAAGGGTGGAGGCGCGGCTGCGCGATGACGCTCGGATCGGGATCCTCGTCAACAATGCCGGAACGGCCATCGGTGGAAGCTTCATCGAGCAGAGCGTCGACGACATGACACGTCTGGTCGCCCTGAATGCCACCGCGGTTTTGCGACTTGCCGGCGCCATTGCCCCGCGTCTCGCCAAGGCGGGCGAAGGGGCGATCGTCAATATCGGCTCCGTGGTCGGCCTGGCGCCCGAGTTCGGCATGACCGTCTACGGCGCGACTAAAGCTTTCGTTCTGTTCCTGTCGCAGGGGTTGAGTGCCGAGCTGGGCCCGAAGGGCGTCTATGTTCAAGCGGTGCTTCCGGCAACCACGAGAACGGAAATCTGGGGGCACGCCGGCGCCGACGTCAACGCGCTGTCCAACGTGATGGAGGTGGGCGATCTCGTCGACGCCGCGCTGGTCGGCTTCGACCGCCGCGAGGCGGTGACGATCCCTCCGCTTCCCGACGCCGGTCAGTGGGACGCGCTCCAGGCGGCGCGCCAGGCGATGCTGCCGAACTATGGAAACGCACGGCCGGCCGAGCGCTATCGCACCATCGCCTGATACGTGACCAAACCATCGATACAGCGGCCCCAGTGTCATGGGGCGAACCAAGGTGACCTTATGATGAGCAAATCGCTGTTTGAGCCCTACACACTGGGCTCTCTGACCCTTTCCAATCGGATCGTGATGGCGCCACTGACGCGCAACCGCGCCGGCGGGGGTCTGGTGCCTAGCCCGTTCGCGGCGGAGTATTACGCGCAGCGGGCGAGCGCCGGCCTCATCATCACCGAGGCGACGCAGGTTTCAGAGCAGGCACAGGGCTATCAGGACACGCCCGGTCTCTATACGCCCGAACAGGTCGCAGAGTGGCGCAAGGTGACCGACGCGGTTCATGCGAAAGGCGGTCGCATCTTCGTCCAGCTCTGGCATGTCGGCCGAATCAGCCATGTCGACCTTCATGGCGGGAAGGCCCCCGTTGCGCCGTCCGCGATCCGCGCCGAGGCCAAAACCTTCGTGAACAACGGCTTCGCCGAGGTGTCGGAGCCGCGCGCCCTGGAACTGGACGAAATCCCCGGTGTCATTGAGTCGTTCCGTCAAACGGCGGCCATCGCGATCGAGGCGGGCTTCGACGGGGTCGAGCTGCATGGCGCCCATGGTTATCTGCTCGACCAATTCCTGCGGGAGACCGCGAATGTCCGCACGGACGCTTATGGCGGCTCGATCGAGAACCGAGCTCGGCTGCTGATCGAAGTCACGGAAGCCGTGGTGAAGGAAATCGGCGCTGAGCGCACAGGTGTCCGACTCTCACCGGTCTCGCCCGCAGGTGGATCCGTGCTGTCGGGCAATGAGCAAGCGCAATACGGCTACGTCGTCGAAAAGCTCGACGGGCTCGGTATTGCCTATATCCACGTCGTGGAAGGCGCGACAGCCGGCCCGCGCGACGCAGTGCCGTTCGACTTTGGCGCGCTCCGCAAGGCGTTCCGCAATACGTATCTCGCCAACAACGGCTACGGCGTCGAACTCGCCAACGCGCATTTGGCGGACGGTACGGCGGACCTTTTCGCCTTCGGGCGCCCGTACATCGCCAATCCCGATCTTGTCGAACGCCTGAAAGGCGGCGCGCCCCTCGCCCAGCTCAACCCCGCCACGCTCTATGGCGGCGGCCCCGAGGGCTACACCGATTATCCGGCCGCCACGGTCCCAGCTGACGCCTGATCCGAAAGAACAGTATCATGAAGGCCTTCATCCTCGATCGGTACCGCAAGAAACAGGCGCTGCGTCTCGGTGACATGCCGGAGCCGGAGCCCGGTCCCGGCGATGTGCTGGTCGAGGTTGAGGCCGCCGGTCTCAACCTGCTCGACTCCAAGATAAGGGACGGCGAGTTCAAGCTGATCCTACCCTATAAGCCACCGCTCGTGATGGGCCATGATCTGGCCGGGACCGTCGTGGCGGTCGGTGCGAATGTACGGCGCTTCAAGCCGGGCGATGCGGTCTATGCGCGACCGCGCGACGGGCGGATCGGCACCTTCGCCGAACGCATCGCCGTCAAGGAAGACGATCTTGCGCTCAGGCCCGCCAATCTCTCGATGACGGAGGCCGCATCGATCCCGCTGGTCGGGCTGACGGCCTGGCAGGCGCTGGTCGAGCACGCTCAGATCAAGCCGGGGCAAAAGGTGCTGATCCATGCCGGATCGGGCGGTGTCGGCACCTTCGCCATCCAGCTCGCCAAGCATCTCGGCGCCACCGTCGCGACGACGGCGAGCGCCGCCAACGCGGCAATGGTGAGGGAGCTGGGGGCGGATGTCGTCATCGACTATCGCAGCCAGTACTTCGAGGAAGAACTGTCGGACTACGATGTCGTCCTCGCGAGCCTCGATGCCGCGACGCTGGAAAAATCGCTCAAGATCCTGAAGCCCGGCGGGAAGCTGATCTCCCTTTCCGGCCCGCCCGATCCCGCGTTTGCCCGTGCACAGGGTCTGAATGTCGTGCTTCGGCTTGTCGTGCGCCTGCTCAGCGCGGGCATTCGGAGCAAGGCGAAGCGCGCGGGTGTCGACTACTCGTTCCTGTTCATGCGCGCCAACGGCGAGCAACTCGGCCGGATTGCGAAGCTCATCGAGGACCGCACGATCCGTCCGGTCCTCGATCGGGTCTTCCCCTTCGATCAGTTGAACGAGGCCTTGGCCTACATCGAAACCGGTCGCGCCAAGGGGAAGGTCGTCGTCACGCTCAAGTGACGCGATCTCCCAGGAGAAGGAATCCATCATGGCTCCCCATATCGGCGGCGCAGACTGGAAGACGACGCCCAACCAACGTGTCGAGGCTGCCGGCACGCGCTTCGCCTATCGCCGCCTCGGACCTGATGCCGGTATGCCGGTGGTGCTGCTCAATCACTGGGGCGCGAACCTCGACAATTTCGATCCCCGCATCGTCGAGGGTCTGGCGGCGGATCGACCTGTCTTCGCGCTCGACTATCGCGGCATCGGCATGTCGGATGGCGCAGCGCCGCTGACCATAGCCGAAATGGCCAGCGACACGATCGCCACGATCCGTGCACTTGGCCTGAAATCGGTCGATCTGATCGGCTTCTCACTCGGCGGCTTCGTCGCGCAGCAGATCCTGTTCGACGCGCCCGATCTCGTCCGCCGAGCCATCCTCGCCGGCACGGGCCCTGCGGGCGGAACCGGGATAGCGCGGGTCGGTCCGGTGTCGTGGCCACTCATCATCAAAGGGCTGCTGACCTTTCGCGATCCCAAATTCTATCTCTTTTTCACGTCGAGCGCGGCAGGCAGGCGAGCGGCCTCCGCGTTCCTTGCACGATTGAAGGAGCGGACGCGGGATCGTGACAGGGCGGTCTCGCTGACTGCTTTCCTGCGCCAGTTGAAGGCGATCAAGGCCTGGGGTCTCCAGGCGCCTCAGAAGTTGGAGGCCGTCCGCACGCCCGTCCTCGTGGCGAACGGCAATCACGACATCATGGTGCCGAGCGTGAACTCGTCCGAGATGGCGCGCCGTATCCCCGGCGCCGAGCTCGTCATTTATCCCGACGCCGGGCATGGCGGCATCTTCCAGTATCACGAGGCCTTCCTGGCGAAGGCCAAGGCGTTCCTGGCCAGCTGACAGGCGGGCCTCCCCCGACAAGGACACAGATGATGGACCATACGACGTTCGGCCAGACCGGCCTTCAGCTTTCCAGGCTTGCGCTGGGCACCGGCAATTTCGGCACGGGCTGGGGCTACGGCGCCGAACCCGAAACCGCCATCGCCATTCTTGACGCCTACGCCGAGGCAGGCGGCAACTTCATCGACACTGCCGACGTGTATCAGTTCGGCCAATCTGAAGAGATATTGGGCAAGGCGCTCGAAGGCCGGCGCGAGGATTTCGTGCTCGCCACCAAGTTCACCAATGGCGCCGTGCCGAACGCCAACCGGCTGGTGACGGGCAACAGCCGCAGGGCGATGGTCGCCTCGGTCGAGGCGAGCCTGCGACGGCTGAAGACTGATCGCGTTGACCTCTACTGGGTGCATCATCCCGATGGCCTGACGCCGATGGAAGAGATTGTGCGCGGCCTCGACGACCTCGCGCGCGCCGGCAAGATCCTCTATGCCGGCCTCTCCAACTTCCCGGCCTGGCGGCTGGCGCGCGCGGCGACCCTGGCCGAGTTGACGCGCGCCGTGCCGATCGCCGCCGCGCAGTTCGAGCACAGCCTTGTGCATCGCGAGCCTGAAGGCGACCTAATCCCCGCCTGCGACGCGCTGGGGATCGGCGCCGTTACCTGGTCGCCGCTGGGCGGCGGCGTGTTGACCGGCAAGTATCGCAAGGGCGAGACCGGGCGTGCCGAAGGTTTTGGCGGCCGCGTCTTTCAGGCCGAGAACACGCCGCGACGCACGGCCACCATCGACGCGGTGCTGCAAGTCGCCGAGGAGACCGGCAGCAGTCCCGATCGTGTCGCCATCGCCTGGGCCATGACGCATGGCGCAGTGCCGATCATAGGGCCCCGCTCCCTCGACCAGTTGGAGAGCAATCTGGGCGGGGCGGCGCTGGTGCTCTCGGCAGAGCAGATCGCGCGCCTCGATGCGGCCAGCGCGCCCGCGGGTGCTCCGCCTCGGGTGACGACGCGCGCCGTTGCCTGACACAGGAGCTTAAAGCCGCATGCGCGGCCTGAGAGGAGATCCGACATGAGCAAGCCTGAAATTGTCCTCGCCCATCCCGTCCGCACCGCGATCGGGGCCTATAACGGCACGCTGAAGGGGGTGCCCGCCACCGAACTTGGTGCCATCGCCATCCGCGAGACGCTGCGTCGCGCCGGGTTGTCCGGCGACGACATCGGCTCGGTCGTGATGGGCAATGTCATCCAGGCCGGCAACCGGATGAATCCAGCCCGGCAGGCGTCCATTGGCGGCGGTCTGCCGGTGTCCGTTCCGGCGCTCACCGTCAACCGTGTCTGCGGATCAGGCGCCCAGGCGATCCTGTCGGCAGCACTCGAGATCGCCACGGGCGACAGCGATGCCGCGATCGCGGGCGGCATGGAGAATATGGACCGGGCGCCTTATCTGATGGACGGCGGACGCTGGGGCTACCGTATGGGACCGGCCCAAATCCTCGACAGCATGCTGACCGACGGACTGAACGATGCCTTTTCCGGGGAGCATTCCGGCTGGCACACGGAAGATCTCGTCGCCAAGCTCCAGATCACGCGCGAGGCGCAAGATGCCTTCGCCGCACGCTCCCAGCAGCGTTTCGCCGCCGCCCGCGAGGCCGGCCGGTTTACGGATGAAATCGTTGCTGTCGAAGTGAAGGGGCGCAAGGGAACGGAAAGTTTCGTGACCGATGAAGCGCCACGGCCAGATACCACGATCGAGACGCTCGCCCGGTTGAAGCCCGCCTTCCGCCCGGACGGCACGATCACGGCCGGCAACGCGCCGGGATTGAACAGCGCGGCGGCTGCGGTGATCGTCGCCGAGCGCGGCTTCGCGGAGACGAAGGGCGTCGAGCCCATGGCGCGTCTCGCCGGCTATGGAGTCGCGGCCCTGGAGCCGGGCTTCTTCGGTCTCGGCCCCGTTCCGGCCATCCGCAAGGCGCTGGACAAAGCCCGGTGGACCCTTGGCGACATCGAGCGCATTGAGATCAACGAGGCCTTCGCCGCCGTGCCGCTCGCGATCATTCAGGAGCTTGGCCTGCCCGAGGACATCGTCAACGTGGAAGGCGGGGCCGTCGCCCACGGGCATCCAATCGGCGCCACCGGTGCGATCCTGACCACACGGCTCCTCCATTCGATGCGGCGCGACGGCATTTCCAAGGGCATCGTCACCCTGTGCATCGGCGGCGGCCAGGGCATTGCGCTCGCACTCGAAGCACTGTGATTGCGCAAGCATCTCCATGAGTTCGGGCGAGGTGCTGCACGAGATACCCAGCCCTAGCGCGAGCCAATGGGCGGTTGGCTTTGCGCCGGACAGCCGTGCCGCTTGGATCGTCTATGGCTCACGTCTTGTGATGTATGGCATCCAGCTATGAAGGAGCTCCACAGGGTCCTTGGAAATTCGCCCTATCCGCAATCGTCGCCCGTCCTGCGAGCCAGAACTCGCGTGAGCGGACTTGTCAGGATTCGGAATGGTTCGGGATCTGACTTTATGCACCCGGCTGCGAAAGTCGGCTTCCAGGCCAGTAGCCAATGTCTGCAACTGGCGCCTTCAGGCGGTGGCGCTGATGCCGTCGACGGCGCGAAGGCGAGCCATGGCAAAATCCGTGAACGCCCTGATCACGGGACGCATGTACCGCACCGATGGATAGACCAGGAATGCCTCTGTCGACTTGATATTGTAGCCGGGCAGCACACGAACCAGCCGCCCCGCAGCGAGATCATCAGCCACGAGGGGATGCTGCACTGGCCCGACACCGCGACCGTCGCACAACGAGGCAATCAGCACCTGCGCATTATTCGTCCGCAAAATGGGACTCACGCGTACGCTCAATTCATCATCCTCATGCTGAAGGCTGAGAAGGCACGCAAGACTGGCGTGATCGTCGCCTTTATAACGGCGGCTGTCCTGCTCGTCGGGGCCGCCGCTGCCTATCTCGCGGCCATGCTGGGCGGGCGTCATCGCGATGACGGAATTGACCTCTTCGCCCGTTGACAGGCTTCAGGAGTGCTACGGGAGGGCGGAATGTATCGTCCGCCTTCCTGTCGCTGTGGCCGCCGCGTTGCCCGCCACATCATTTGACAGGGCGACCGCGCGTGAGAACCAAGGTAGAACAGCGTTGCATGAACGCTGTCACACCGATTCGCTATCTCGATGCCCTGAACCCGGCGCAGAGGCGGGCGGTAACGCATGGCGGCGGAGCGGCACCGGCGCCGCCATTGCTGATCATCGCCGGCGCCGGCTCGGGCAAGACCAACACACTGGCGCACCGCGTCGCCCATCTCCTCGTCAGCGGTGCCGACCCGCGCCGCATCCTGCTGATGACCTTTTCCCGGCGCGCCGCCGCCGAGATGTCGAAGCGGGTCGAACGGATTGCGCGCAAGGTGCTCGGCAACGGAGCCGGCGCGCTCGCGGATGCGCTGACATGGGCCGGGACGTTCCACGGCATCGGCGCACGCATCCTGCGCGATCAGGCCGAGCAGCTTGGCCTCGACCCGGCGTTCACCATCCATGACCGCGAGGACGCCGCCGATCAGATGAATCTGGTCCGGCACGAGCTCGGTTTCTCGAAGACTGAGGCGCGCTTTCCGACCAAGGGCACCTGCCTCGCCATCTACTCGCGCTGCGTGAACGCCGAGCAGCCGATCGAGGACGTGCTGGGGCGCTCCTATCCCTGGTGCGTCGCCTGGGCCGCCGAGTTGAAGGAGCTGTTCGCCGCCTATGTCGAAGCCAAGCAGGCGCAGAACGTCCTCGATTACGACGATCTGCTGCTCTACTGGGCCCAGGCCATGACCGTACCCGCGATCGCTGCGAATATCGGCGGTCGCTTCGATCACGTCATGGTCGACGAGTATCAGGACACCAATCGCCTGCAGTCCTCGATCCTGCTCGCGATGAAGCCCGACGGCCGGGGGCTCACCGTCGTCGGCGACGATGCCCAGTCGATCTATTCGTTCAGAGCTGCGACAGTGCGCAACATCCTGGACTTTCCGGCCGCCTTCACACCGGCAGCCGAGGTCGTCACCCTCGACCAGAACTACCGCTCCACCAGCGCCGTTCTCGCAGCCGCCAACGCGGTCATCGACCTCGCCGCGGAACGCTTCACCAAGAACCTTTGGACCGATCGGGCGAGCGGGGCCCGACCCCAACTGGTCCATGTCCGGGACGAGGCCGACCAGGCCCGCTTCATCGCGGAGAAGGTCCTGGAGAATCGCGAGGGCGGCTCGACGCTGAAGCAGCAGGCCGTGCTGTTTCGCGCCTCGCATCACAGCGGCCCGCTCGAAATCGAACTGACGCGGCGGAACATTCCCTTTGTGAAATTCGGCGGCCTGAAGTTTCTCGACGCCGCGCATGTGAAGGACCTGCTCGCCCTGCTGCGCTTCGTCGAGAACCCGCGAGATCGTGTCGCCGGCTTCCGCGTGCTGCAATTGCTGCCCGGTGTCGGGCCGACATCGGCCCAGCGCGTGCTCGATCACGTCGGGACGGCCGCCGATCTCGCCGAAGGGCTGGCCGATGCCCCCGCACCGCCTCGCGCGGGCGACGACTGGTCGGGCTTCGTCGGCGCCGTCACCGAGCTCCGTTCGGGGCGCGCCGGTTGGCCGGCGGAGATCGAGCGGGCGCGGCGATGGTATGAGCCGCATCTCGGGCGCATGCACGAGGATGCTTCGACGCGCCAGGCCGATCTCGTGCAGCTCGAACAGATCGCCGGCGGCTATCCGTCTCGCGAGCGCTTCCTGACCGAGCTGACGCTGGACCCTCCTGACGCCACCAGCGATCAGGCCGGCGTGCCCCTGCTCGACGAGGACTATCTGGTCCTCTCGACGATCCATTCGGCCAAGGGGCAGGAATGGAAGTCGGTCTTCGTGATGAACGTCGTGGATGGCTGCATTCCCTCCGACCTCGGGATTGGCACGTCGGAGGAGATCGAGGAAGAGCGGCGCCTGCTCTATGTCGCTATGACCCGCGCCAAGGATGACCTGAGGCTCCTGGTGCCGCAACGCTTCTTCACGCACGGCCAGTCGTCGACGGGCGACCGCCACGTCTATGCCAACCGCACGCGCTTCATCCCGAACGCGATGCTCGAGCACTTCGAGCGCTGCCAGTGGCCGCAGGCCGTCGCCGATCCAGGCCGATCGGCGAGCTCGGGCCCTAGGATCGACATCCGGGCCCAAATGCGGGGCATGTGGCGATAGCGCGAAACTCCGACGGCTCGGCGATGTCGCGGTTGGTCGCCGTATGACCGATGCCCCTGCGACCTACAACATGTCCGCCGTCAGATGATTTGAGACCGTTTTCGTTTCTCAGGAACGGAGGCTCTGGCTCATCTGGGTTTGAGGCTATGCGGCCTGCAACTGATGCTGCAAGCGTCTTTTCTGGATGGTCAGGCGCTTGATCCTTTCGCGTTCGGTGAGGATGGCCTGGCCACGGCCGAAGTAGACGTCGGCGGGCGTGAGGTTGCCGAGGCTCTCGTGATAGCGGTCGTGATTGTAATGCTCGACGAAGGCGGCGACCTGCCGTTCGAGATCTCCGGGCAGATAGTAATTCTCGAGCAGGATGCGGTTCTTCAGGGTCTGGTTCCAGCGCTCGATCTTGCCCTGCGTCTGGGGATGGTAGGGCGCGCCGCGAACATGCTGCATGCCCTTGCCGTCGAGCCAGGTCGCGAGGTCGGCCGAGATGTAGGACGAGCCGTTGTCGCTCAACAGCCTCGGCCGGTGCGCGACCGTGATCCGGTCGAGCCCCGATGCCGCCAGCGCCAGATCGAGCGTGGCGGTGACGTCGTCGGCGCGCATCGTGGCACAGAGCTTCCAGGCGACGAGATAGCGCGAGAAGTCGTCGAGGACGGTCGAGAGATAGGACCAGCCCCAGCCGGTGATCTTCAGATAGGTGAAGTCGGTCTGCCAAAGCTGGTTGGGCGCCGTCGTCTTGTCCTTGAACTCGGACGCCGCCTTGATGACGGTGTAGGCCGGGCTGGGGGTGAGGTCATGCGCCTTCCAATCTCCTCCTTACTGCAGTCGGAATTCGCCGTTCACCGCACTGAGGTCGGCGGGGCCGATTAGGTCCTTATGAGCCACGGTGATGCGGAACAGCTTGCCGTCGAGTTTGGCCTGCCAGAAGGCGAGGAACTTGTTGAGCTCGGGGAAGCGCGGGGCGAGGTCGTAGTCCTGCCAGACATATTCCTGCAGGATCGCCGGGTGGTCGGGCATCCGGTAGAGAATGCCTGCGGTGGTCAGTCCATAGCCCGCGATCTGGCGGGCGAAGTCGCTTGAAGCCATGCCTTTCCGCTCCGTGGTTACAGCACTGCGATGGCAGCGCATTTTCAACGCGGGCGCAAGCCGAAAGGTTGTGTTTCCGCTGCCTTTTCAGGCTGTTAGCACTCGATCGAAAAAAGTGCTGCCGGCCTCTTGAACTGCGAAATCGGCGAAACCAAATCATCGCGCGGGCGAACGTGCCGCAGGGCGCCGCGGTTCCTCAGCCGCGCCGCCAGGGCGTCGCCTGCTTTGACCTGTGACCGACATGAACGGAGGAACTCATGAAGTTTCGGCCACTACATGACCGCGTCGTCGTGAAGCGCATCGACGCCGAGGAGAAGACCAAGGGCGGGATCATCATCCCCGACACCGCCAAGGAGAAGCCGCAGGAGGGGGAGATCGTCGCCGTCGGGGCAGGCGCCCGCGACGAGCAGGGCAAGCTCGTGCCGCTCGAGGTGAAGGTCGGAGACCGTGTGCTCTTCGGCAAATGGTCGGGCACCGAGGTGAAGATCGACGGCGAGGATCTCCTGATCATGAAGGAGTCCGACATCATGGGGGTCGTCGAGACCACCGCCTCTCTCAAGAAGGCCGCCTGATCGGGGCCTGCTCCCAGTCGCAAATCTGTCCATCAACCTGAAACCTCAAGTCTGAAGGAGTGAGGAATCATGGCTGCGAAAGACGTCAAGTTTTCGCAAGACGCCCGCGAGCGGATGCTGCGCGGCGTCGATACCCTGGCCAACGCTGTGAAGGTGACGCTCGGTCCGAAGGGCCGCAACGTCGTGATCGAGAAGTCGTTCGGCGCGCCGCGCATCACCAAGGACGGCGTCACCGTCGCCAAGGAGATCGAGCTCGCCGACAAGTTCGAGAACATGGGCGCCCAGATGGTGCGCGAAGTGGCCTCGAAGCAGAACGACGCCGCCGGCGACGGCACCACGACCGCCACGGTCCTGGCCCAGGCGATCGTCCGCGAAGGCGCCAAGGCGGTCGCCGCGGGCATCAATCCGATGGACCTGAAACGCGGCATCGATCTCGCCGTCGAGGCGGTGACGAAGTCGCTCGGCGAGCACTCCAAGAAGATCACGGGTTCCGAGGAGGTCGCGCAGGTCGGCACGATCTCGGCCAATGGCGACCGCGCGATCGGCGAGATGATCGCCGAGGCGATGAAGAAGGTCGGCAACGAGGGCGTCATAACGGTCGAGGAAGCCAAGACCGCCGAGACCGAACTCGACGTCGTCGAGGGGATGCAGTTCGACCGCGGCTATCTGTCCCCCTACTTCGTCACCAACTCCGAGAAGATGATCGCGGAGCTCGAGGACCCGTATGTCCTCATCCACGAGAAGAAGCTCTCGGGCCTGCAGACCATGCTGCCGCTGCTGGAGGCCGTGGTGCAGACCGGCAAGCCGCTGCTGATCGTGGCGGAGGATGTCGAGGGCGAGGCTCTCGCCACCCTCGTGGTCAACAAGCTTCGCGGCGGCCTCAAGATCGCCGCGGTGAAGGCGCCGGGCTTCGGCGACCGCCGCAAGGCGATGCTCGAGGACATCGCCATCCTCACCGGCGGCACCGCGATCTCCGAGGATCTCGGCATCAAGCTCGAGAACGTGACGCTCAACATGCTCGGCCGCGCCAAGAAGGTCCGGATCGAGAAGGAGAACACCACGATCGTCGACGGCGCCGGGAAGAAGAAGGAGATCGAGGCCCGGGTCGCGCAGATCAAGGCGCAGATCGAGGAGACCACGTCGGACTACGACCGTGAGAAGCTGCAGGAGCGCCTGGCCAAGCTCGCCGGCGGCGTCGCGGTGATCCGTGTCGGCGGCGCGACCGAGGTCGAGGTCAAGGAGAAGAAGGACCGCGTCGACGACGCCCTGAACGCGACCCGCGCGGCCGTGGAAGAGGGCATCCTGCCGGGCGGCGGCGTCGCCCTGCTGCGCGCCGTCAAGGCTCTGGACGGCCTGAAGGCCGGCAATGACGACCAGAAGACCGGCATCGAGATCGTCCGCAAGGCGATCACCGCCCCGGCTCGACAGATCGTCGACAATGCCGGCGATGACGGCGCGGTCGTGATCGGCAAGCTGCTGGAAGCGGCCGATTACAACCACGGCTACGACGCGCAGACGGGCACCTATGGCGACTTGGTCAGGGCCGGCATCATCGACCCGACTAAGGTCGTGCGCACTGCAATCCAGGACGCGGCATCGGTCGCGGGGCTGCTGATCACCACCGAGGCGATGATCGCGGAGCTTCCGAAGAAGGAAGCTGCAGCGGCAATGCCCACCGGTGGCATGGATTATTGAGCATCGAGGGCGCCGCGGCTTCCGCGGTGCCCTGTCCCAACGCCGCAATCTCCTAGGCATGCCAAGAGGAAGCCATGCCTTTTTCATCGCTGACCGATCCCATCGACCTAGCGCGTGCCGAGGCCGCTCTTGAAAAGGCATGGGCGGATGTCCGGCGTCAGCGCTCTTGAGACCATTTAGGGGTTTTCGGGAAGGGAGGATTTCTGGATCATCGCAGCCATTATG